>JBJXGE010000057.1:0-44695 GCA_046154185.1 Planctomycetota bacterium | reverse complement strand
CCTGGGATGATGAAGCGCCGCGCTTGCGCGCGGCCTGGGATGATGAAGAGCCGCGCTTGCGCGCGGCCTGGGATGATGAAGAGCCGCGCTTGCGCGCGGCCTGGGATGATGACGAGCCGCGCTTGCGCGCGGCTCTTCTCGTATTCGACGGAACTCGACCGAGGTCGGTTAGCGCGGCAAGGCAGCAGCAAGCGGCGCGCGGACGCGACGAGTGCTCTTCCGTTGGCGCGGCCATGATCGAGCCAGCCAGGTCACTTCCGCTTGCGTCACCCCGAAGAACTCGCGCAGGTAGGACTCCGCTTCCTCGCCCGAGAACTCCTTACAGGAGAACACGTCGAGGCAGAAGCGGTTGCGCAACGGCCACGTGTGAATCGCAATGTGGCTCGTGGTGATCAAACAGTAGCCGGTGATGCCGCCATCATCGGACTCGGTCGCGAGCTGGTTCGTATCGAGCGGAACCTCGGTAATGCGCGGGCCATCGAGGATCTCCATTTTCAGGAGCCCCACGAGATCCGTCATGAAGTTGCGAATGGAATCAGGGCAGGAGATTCGCCCTGGGTCAGCGACAAAGGCATCAACGATCAGATGCCAGCCGGAGTGCAAATTGTTTTTCATCTAGCTCCCCAAGGGATGGCGACGGTTGCCGCTCGGGAAGCCTTCGTGAACATCGACTTGATGCTGAAGCATCAAGCCGCGGCACGAATTCGGCCCGTTGAGGTCGTCGCCAAAGGAGGCGCATCCCCCGCCGCATTCCACGCTGGAATCGGCGTCCGGTGCGTCTCAAGAACCCTGAAGATGAACGGGTGAAAACCCGTTCGCCCATCCGAGTTGAGCTTGGAGTTCTCGCCGACTTCTGCAGTCATCGGCAGCTCCGGCTGGGCTCACCTCGGAACCGGTAAAAAGTGAAACCCTCGTGCGCGTCGGAAAATCGGGGCTGCATGCGCCCCATCTGATTGACCGACCTTCGTACGCTGGTTGAAGGCCGCGGAAAATCCATTCGTTCGGCACTGCCTGAAGGCAGACAGCTGACGGCAGACAGCCGCCGGCTACACAGCCGGGCAGACAACCGAACTTATTGGTCCGCGAGTTCTATGCGCAAGGTTTGATCGAAAACCTGCACACAATCACCTGGGCGCAAACGGCGACCTCGGCGAGTCTCCACCTCGCCATTGACTTTGACCCCGCCGCTTTGGATCAGTAGCTTCGCGCGTCCACCGGTTTGTACCAGCCCCTGAACTTTCAGAAACTGGTCGAGCTTGATTCGGTCTGGCTCGGCCTTTGACGACTTCCGCGACTTCTCTGTCGGGGAGCTTGCATCCTCTCGATTGAGCTCGGACACACGATCACTCCCGTTGAGTTCGGCCGCGGGCCTTGACTTACTGGCGCGTAGTGTATTGATCGCGCAAAAATAAACAGCACCAATTCAAGAATTTTTTCCGCTCGCTCTCGCACTCGACTCAGACCACTCCCTCGACGCGAGTCGATCAACTCACCGCATCATGGATCGACCGACGGTACCAGCGCCGACAGCGTGGCGAAGTAGCGATCGAAGAAAAGCGGATCGCTCGGCGCCAGCGGCGCGGTCGAGTCGAGATCCCAAATGGCAACCGGCGTACCAAAGGCCGAACGAAGTGGGCAAACCATGCCGCTCACCGTCGTGAGACCGCTTTCGTCGTCACAAGAAACATACCCTGGCCAGCGGCGAACGTCCGCCGCGACGAGCGTTTGATTCATGAGCAGCGCGTCGTAGCACATCCCGGATCGACCGATCCCGCCGCGCGGTTCGAGCTGCGCGCAGACCGGCGGACCGGCGGCGACGATGAGCTCCAGAACGCCGTTCCGCCGCGCGTAGACGCCATTCCACCGCCATCCGCGCGATCCGAACTCGGCCTGGATGAGCTGCGGCACCGTCGCCCAAAGCTCGCGGCCCGACGGGTCGCGCGCGAGCACGTCGCGCGTCGCGGCTATCAACCGTCGATACTGGTCGCGTTCGGGCGCCGCGAGTCCGCCGGGCACGAGATCGAGCGTCGCCGACATCCACCGCGCGAAGAGCGCCGCCGCCGACTCGGCACTGGGGAATTGCGCCAGGAACTCGGCAATGCGGTGGCGAATTCTCGCACTCGTGTCGCGCATCACGGCGAGCTGCTCGCGTTCGGCCCCGGTCGCCGTCGCCGGATCCGGAAACGGCCAATGCTCGACGCGCTGCCCCGGAAAAACCGGACACGCCTCGCGCGCGCTGTCGCAGACCGTCACGACGATGTCGAACACGGCGTGGCGAAACTCATCGACGCGCTTACTGCGGAGTCGCGCCGTGTCGAGGCCGGACTCGGCCAACACCTGAAGCGCGAGCGGATGGACGATGCCGGTCGGCTCCGTGCCGGCCGAGTAGCACTGCCAAGCACCCTGGCCGAGCTCGCGCCAGTGCGCTTCCGCGAGTTGACTGCGACAAGAATTGCCGGTGCACAGAATCAGGGCGCGAAGCATCGTGGTCCTCTCGGTTTCAGCGCTACGATCGCATTCTGGAAGCCGCCGAATCCGAGCGCAAGCACGCTCGCCTTGCCGATGGTGGAGGGCCTCCGTATGCTCTCGAGCCTCGAGAATTCCAACCTCACGGAGAGCGAACTTCAGCATGGCTACGCGGATAGAGCGCGACAGTTTTGGTGACATCGCGGTCCCTGCCGACCGCTATTGGGGCGCACAAACGCAGCGCTCGATCGAGAACTTCCGGATCGGCAGCGAGCGACTGCCCCGCGCGCTGATTCGGGCGTTGGCGCTCGTCAAACAAGCGGCCGCCGAAGTCAATGCGCGACTCGGGAGCCTCAAGCCGGAGCTCGCCGCGGTCATTCAAACCGCCGCGCAGGAGGTCATCGACGGCAAGCTCGACGACCATTTCCCGCTCGTCGTCTGGCAAACCGGGAGCGGCACCCAGAGCAACATGAACGCGAACGAGGTGATCGCGAGTCGCGCCAATGAACTCCTCGGCGGGAAAATCGGCGCTAAAGGTCAAGTGCACGCGAACGATCACGTCAACTGCGCGCAGTCGACGAACGACGCGTTCCCGACCGCCATGCACATCGCCGCCGCTGAGGAAGCTCACGCGCGACTCCTGCCGGCGCTCGGTCGCTTGCGCGGCACGCTCGCCGAAAAGTCGCGCGCGTTCGCGAGTATCGTGAAAATCGGTCGCACCCACCTGCAGGACGCGACGCCGCTGACGTTGGGGCAGGAGTTTTCCGGCTACGTCGAGCAGATCGCGATCTGCGAGACGGCGCTCGCGCGCGCGCTCGAGTCGGTGTACTCGCTCGCGATCGGCGGCACGGCGGTCGGCACCGGGCTCAACACGAAACCCGGCTATGCGGAAGCGATGGCCGACGCACTCGGCAAGAAGACCCGACTGCCGTTCATCCCCGCGGCGAATAAGTTCGCGCAAATGGGCGGTAAGGAAGCGCTCGTCGGACTCTCGGGCGCGCTCCGCACGACCGCCTGTGCGCTCACCAAGATCGCCAACGATGTGCGGTGGCTGGCGAGCGGACCGCGCTGCGGGATCGGCGAGATTCGCATACCCGAGAACGAGCCGGGCTCTTCCATCATGCCGGGAAAGGTCAACCCGACGCAGTCGGAGGCGCTCACCATGGTGTGCACGCGCGTCCTCGGCAACGACGTGACGGTCGGAATCGCCGGCGCGTCCGGCAACTTCGAACTCAACGTGTACATGCCGGTGATCGCGTACAGCGTACTCCAAAGCATCGATTTGCTCGCGAGCGCGACCGTGAGTTTCACCGATCACTGTGTCGTTGGCATCGAACCGAACCGCGAACGCATTCAAGATCTGCTCGAGCGTTCGCTCATGCTCGTGACCGCGCTCAACCCGCACATCGGCTACGACAAGGCGGCGGACATCGCAAAGACCGCCTATCGCGAAGAGAAAACGCTGAAACAAGTGGCGGTCGAGAAGGGTTATCTCACTGCCGCGCAATTCGACCTGTGGGTCGACCCCAGCAAGATGGTAGGCAACTGATGGAATATCGCCGCGTCGGCGCTAGTGGTTTGCGGGTCAGTTCGATCTCGATCGGCGGCTGGTTGACGTTCGGCGGCAGCGTCGACGACGACGCGACGTCTGCGATCCTCGGCGCCGCGGTCGACGGCGGCATCAACTTCATCGACCTCGCCGACGTGTACGCGCGCGGCGAAAGCGAGCGTGCGGCGGGCAAGGCGCTCGCGCGTTTTCGCCGCGATGACTTGGTGATCTCGAGCAAACTCTTTTGGCCGATGAGCGAAGCTCCGAACGATCGCGGACTGAGCCGCAAGCACATCCACACGAGCATCGATCGGACGCTGCGAAACCTCGGCACCGACTACTTGGATATCTACTTCTGTCACCGCGAGGACCCGGAGACGCCGCTCGAAGAAACGGCGCGCGCGATGGATGATCTCATCCGCCGCGGCAAAATCCTCTACTGGGGCACGAGCATGTGGAAGCCGCGCACGCTGCGCGATGCGCATGCGCTCGCGAGTCGTCACGGTTGGTGCGGCCCGCAGGTCGAACAGCCGAAGTACAATTTGCTCGATCGTTCGATCGAAAAGAAGCTCGCGCCGACCGCCGCCGGCCTCAGCATGGGGCTCGTCGTGTGGAGCCCCCTCGCCGGCGGAATTCTCACCGGCAAGTATGCGGGCGGCGTTCCGGCGCAGAGCCGCGGCGCGACCACCGAGTGGTTGAAGGACGTTCTCACGCCGCAAAATATCGCGCGCGTGGGAGAACTCGCGAAGCTCGCGCAATCGATGAGTCTCGAGCCCGGGCAACTCGCGCTCGCGTGGGTGCTGCGCCGGCCGGAAGTTTCGAGCGCGATCACGGGCGCTACGCAGGTCGAACATGTGCAAAAAAATCTGCGCGCGGCGAGCGTGCAGATTCCGGCGGATGTCCTGGCGCGACTCGAGAAGTTGTTTCCGGGGTAATCTCCGGGCCGGCCCGTGAGGCCGGCCCGTGGCGTCGGCAGAGACGCGCAATTCCGTCCAGTTATTCCGCGCAGACATCCGGCAACAACGCGCATCCCAGTCGATCGATCTGGCCGTCGTCGAATCCGCATTGCGGATACGGGTGGGGCAGAATCGGTCCGCCCGAGAACAGGTAATAGAGCACCGAGATCGCGTCTGCGATGTCAATCTGCGAGTCGTTGTTCGCGTCCGCCGCATCCGGACACGCGGCGGCTGGGCCGCCATTGAACAAGTACTGCAAGATATGGATGGAGTCAGCGATATTGACCGCTGCGTCACTATTGGAGTTGCCGCGCACGAATTCGTACTCGCCGTTCGTCATCTCGGGATGGTGATCGTTGCCGAAGACATCGACGACGGTCGCGCGATAGTTGACGACTCGGCCACCTGCGGTCGTGACGGAGACTTCCGGCAACCACTCGAGCGGTGCGAACACGGCAAACGGCGGCAGCTCGAGCAGCAGCGAACCGACATCCACCGCGAACGGTGCGCTCGTCACGTTCGTGGTCCAGCGGCTGAGAATGAGCTTGTTACCGGCTTGGATGTGAACGCCAGTGCCAAGCCCCAGCCACGCCGACGACGCCGGGACGTGCAGGACGTCGGGGTTGAACTCGAGTGCCACGGTGAAGCCGGAAACCGGCGGCGCGCCCGGCAAGAGATCGAGTTGGAACGAGAAGAACACTTGGCGCGTCTCGGTCGGATCGGTGCCGAGGATGTCGACGCCTGAGATGCGAATTCGGTAGAGTCCGTCGTTGAACTCGAAACCCTGCGTGTCGTCGTCGGGATCGACGCCGCACGCCGTCGGCTCCGGCACCGTCGCCGATCCGGCGAGCGACTTGCGGAGCAAGATCCAATCCGCGAGCGTCAGCCATTCGTTGTCGTTAACGTCCGCGACGTCGGGCTCGACATCGCCACTGCAATCGACCGGGTTTTCTTCCGGTCCCGCGCCCGCCGCGCCGGGCCAGAGATAGTCATAGAGTTGAGCGAGATCGCTCGCCGCGAGCGCGCCGCTGTCGTCGAAGTCGCCGCGCACGAACCCTTCGGGCGCTTCACATTGGACCAAGCCGCAGGAAGTCACCGGCGTGATCGACGTGCCGCCATCGATCACAACCGCAACGACGACTGGAAAGCCGAACGTGCTGTTGAAGCACAACTGCGACGACTCACCGTCGCTCATCAGCACCGTGTAGGTCGCTTCTTCTATTTCGTAGATGCCGGCGCCGAGACTCGCCCCGCCGAGAAACGAGATCACAACTCCGACCGTGAAGCCTTGGCCGGGATAGATCGTCGTCGAATGGAAGTCTGGTCCCGTTCCGCCCTTCATCGTGGCGCCGTCAGCCCCGAGCGAGACCGATTCGATCTGGAGGGCGTTCGAGTCGTGCGCGACTCCGAACGACCAACCATCGGTCACCGACGACGAACCATTCACATACTGAATCGGCACCGTCACCGTGGCGCCGGGCGCTCCGACCGCATCGAGGATATCGAGCAAGTGCCCAACGCCGAAGCCGCCGACGCCGCCTGCGCGCGCCTCGCGCGCGAAGATCGTCCCGCCGACGACAATCATCATCCACAACACCGCAGCCAAACGTTTCGAACCCACCATGACACCGACTCCCTTCTGGCGACGAAGACTGACAAATGACCAACACAATCAAAGGAGTCCTGAGGCAGCTTGCGTGTGACCCGAAATCTCGGCGGGTTGCGATCCGGGCGGAGCATGCGCTAGCATGCGCCAGTTCTACTCACCGTACCGCGGGCAGATTTTACGATGGGACCGCACCATGGTGTCGACGATTCCCGATCCCGTTCCCAATCCCGAGCCCGAAGCAATACCGCTCGATGTCGACAAGCTGCTCGTCGAGCACCTGAACTCACTCAACGCCTACGTGCGCGCGCGCACCGGCCAAAAGCTCGCCGCGCGGGAGTCGATCTCAGATCTCGTCCAGTCGACTTGTCGAGAGGCGCTGGCCGCGGGCGATAGCCCGCGTTTCGCTGACGAGTCGAGTTTCAAAGCGTGGTTGTTGACGCTCGCCGAGCACAAGATTCTGAAACGCGCGCGCCACTGGGGCGCCCAGAAGCGCGACCGCGGGCGCGAAGTACGCGTCTCGCGCATGGGCGCCGTGGAAGCGGCCGGGCTCGCGAACGCCTATCAACGCCTGCACACGCCGAGTCATGCGGCCAAAGTCGCCGAGGAGATCGAGCGCCTCGAGGAAGCGCTCGCGCAGCTGCCCGAGGCGCAGCGCGAAGTGCTGCTTCTCCATCGACTGCTCGGATTCCGCCACAGTGAGATCGCAGAGCGCACCGGCCGGTCTGAAGAAGCGACGCGTCAGTTGTTGTCGAAAGGACTCGCGCGACTTTCGCGGCTCTTGCGACCGGAAAGTCTTTCGCAATAGCGCGCGCGGCGCACGCCGACCGGGAAGCGAGCCTCGCAATCGATTCTGATCGCTTCGAAGTGCTGCTTGCGGACTGCCTCGACAAGTTGTTGCGCGGCACGGCGACGATGAAAGAACTCGTCGCGAAGTGGCCAAACGAAGCGCAGCAACTTCGCGCGGCGATCGGCGAACTGCGCGACGCCGGATTGATCGATCTCGATCCCGTCGCCGCCACGTCGAGCGCGCCGCCGTCCGACACGACGTCGCTCGCAGCCCTCGGCCGCTATCGCATAGTTCGCGAGCTCGGCCGGGGCGGCATGGGCGTGGTGTATCTCGCGCTCGACCCGCAACTCGAGCGGCCCGTCGCGATCAAGATCTTGCCGCCGGCGCTCGCGATGAACCCGCTTGCGCTCGCGCGCTTCGAACACGAGGCGCGCTTTCTCGCAGCCCTCAATCATCCAAATATCGCGACGATTCACTCGAGCGAAGAAGCGGACGGTCAGCGCTTCTTGACGATGGAGTATGTCGACGGCGAAACGCTCGCGGATGAGTTGGAACGTGGCCCGCTTGGAGTCGAGCGCACGCTCGAACTCGGACGTCAGATCGCGCGCGCGTTGGAAGCCGCGCATCAACGCGCGATCGTGCACCGCGATTTGAAGCCGCAGAATATCTGTCTCGCCAGCGCCGGCTACTTGAAGGTGCTCGACTTCGGGCTCGCGAAAGCGATGGCGGCGAGCGACGAATCGGCAATCGCGGCGGCGCCGGCGCGGATCGAGACAAGTGCCGCTGATTCGATAGCAAGCGCCAGCCGGCGCAGCACGAAGAGCGGCGAGATGCTCGGCACTCCGGGCTACATGAGTCCCGAACAAGTACGCGGCGGCACGGTCGATCACCGCACCGATATTTGGGCGCTAGGATGCATCCTCTACGAATGCCTGACCGGCAAGTACGCGTTTCCCGGCGGCACTGCGCTCGAGCGCTTCACGGCGACCCTCGCGGGCTCGCCGGATTGGAACGCGCTCCCGGCGACGATGCCGGTGCGTTTGCGACAGCTCCTGACAAGTCTGCTGACGGTCGACCCAACGCAACGGCTCGGACGCGTCGGCGACGCGCGCCGCGTCCTCGAGTCGTTGCTCGCCGATCAAGCGATCGTCGCGCGCCATCGCGAGAGTAACGCGGCGAGCGATGCGCCCGGCAACTTGCCAAAAAACCTCAGCGTGTTTGTCGGACGCCGCGCGTTGCGCAACGAGGCGCGCGAAGTCATTCGACGCGCGCGACTCACGACGCTCCTCGGGCCCGGCGGCACCGGCAAGACGCGGCTCGCGCTGGAACTCGCGAGTGAAATCAACGAGTTTCGCGGCGGCCGCTGGTTCGTCGAACTCGCCGCCATTCACGACGGCGCGCAGATATCGCGGACGATCGCGCAAGCGATCGGCATCGCGAGCGGTACGGAGGCCGAGCTCGAAGCGCGTATCGTCGAACGACTCGCGACCGCGCCGACGCTGCTCGTTCTCGACAACTGCGAGCACGTGCTCGCCGACGCCGCCGCGCGCACGATGCATCTGCTTGCGAGTTGTCCGGAGTTGACGATTCTCGCGACGAGTCGTGAGCGACTCGGCACGGCTGACGAAGTGACGCTCAGCGTTCCGCCGCTCGATGTGCCGGGCGCCGACGTGCCGGATGATCTCGACGCGCTCCGCAACATCGAATCGGTCGAACTTTTCGTCGAGCGCGCGCAAGCGTCGCGCGCCGGCTTCACGCTGACGCCCGACAACGCCGCGGCCATCGCAGGCCTCTGCCGGTTGCTCCAGGGAATCCCGCTGGCCATCGAACTCGCCGCCGCCCGCGTCGATGCGCTCGAGCCGGCGGATATCGCCCGGCGCTTTGCCGATCGCCGGCAAATGCTCAGCGCGCCCAGCCAGCGGACGAAGAGTGCGCGTCACGAGACGCTGCGTGCTTGTTTCGATTGGAGCCATTCGTTGCTCACGCCCGCGGAGCAAGCGATCTTCAGTCGGCTCGCCGTGTTTGCGGGCGGCTGTGGTTTTGAAAGCGCCGAAGCCGTCTGCGCGGGCGGCGCGATCGAGCCGTGGGATGTGCTGGAGCTGCTCGCCAAACTCTTGAAGAAGTCCTTGATCGAGCACGACGTCGAGCGTTCGCGCACGCTGTTGACCGCGCGCTATCGGATGCTCGAAACGGTGCGTGCGTTCGCGCTCGAGAAACTCGAAGCGCGGGGCGAACTCGCCGAGCGCGAGGCGCTGCATCGCCAGTCGTTCACGGCGCTCGCGGAGGAGACGGCGCCGCGGCTCGAAGGCGCGGAACAATCGCACTACTTCGCGCGCCTCGAAGCCGACCACGACAACTTTCGCGCCGCGCTGCGCTCGTCGCTGGCGAGCGGCGACGATTGCGCCGCGCGGCTCGTCGCGGCGCTCTGGAAGTTCTGGTACTTGCGGGGCCACTGGCAAGAAGGACGCGCGTGGTGTCGACTCGTGCTCGCGAAGACGGGCGGCGAGAGAGACGCGCGCACGCGCGCGAAGGTCCTGAACTGCGCTGGCATCCTCGCGACTCACCAAGGCGATTTCGTCGAAGCGCGCGCGCAACTCACGGAAGCGCTCGCCTTAAGCCGCGAGCACGCCGATGCGCAGCGCATCGCGGCAGCCCTCAACGGCATCGCGCACGTGCATTTGCTGACGAGCGACTTCGCAGCGGCAACCGCATGCTACACCGAGAGTCTCGAACTCTTGCGACCGCTCGGACAACACGCCGCCGTGGCGACGACGCTGTCGCTCGCCGCAAACGCGGCGCTCATGGCGGGTCGCTATGCCGCGGCGCGTCCGCTGTTCGAAGAGTGTCTCGCGCTCGCGCAAGCGCTCGAGAACGATTACCTCACGGCCGGAACGCTGCACAATCTCGGGCAAGTGCTCGTGCAACTCGGCGAAGCGAGCGCGGCGACGACGCACTTCGAACGCGCGATCGTGCTCCACCGGAAACTCGGTAATCGCTCGTGGCTCGCGAAAACCCTCGCGGAACTCGGCGTGCTGGCACAGGCGCGCGGCGATTTCGCGATGACGCGTGCGCGGTTTTCGGAGTCGTTGCGGCTGCGGCAGGATCTCGGCGAGAAGGCGGGGATCAGCGAGTCACTGGTCGCGTTTTCGTCACTCGCCGCGACGCTCGGCGAATGGCGCCGCGCCGCGCGACTCGTCGGGGCGGTCGAACAACTGTGTCCAGCGACACCGCTCGCGGTGTCGAGTTGGCAAGACCGACTCGACGAAACGCGCCGCCGGCTGCTCGCGTCGGGCGAGCAACCGGCGATCCGCAGCGCACTCGCGGAGGGACGCGCGTTGTCGATGGCCGAGGCGGTCACGCTCGCGCTCGAGGCGTGAAGTACGCTACGGACAGACGCCGTAGCTATCGCAGCCGAGATTCGGGATTGCGCAATCGCGACCGCAATTCGGAAACGGTGCAGGCGGTGGTGCACCCCCCGAGAACAAATACGAGAGAGTATAGATCACGTCGCCGATGTCGACGTCGTTGTCGTCATTCGAGTCGGCGGCATCCTGACAAAGGGACAACGGACCGCCACCGAACAGCGTGTCCAACGTAAAAACGCCGTCGCCAATGTTTAACGCGCCATCGCCGTTTGCATCGCCACGTTTAAAGCGATACTTGAAGACAATGCACTCTTCGATAACGACACTGCATGATCTTATTCGGTAACAATACTCTCCTGCACTTGGCGGCGTGTCGATCAGCCCATACGGACCGATGATCGGACAAAGTACGGTGTAATCCGGAAGGATCGCATAAGCGCCTCCCGCCACTTTTCGCCAGATCGTCACAATCTGCGGTGCGGCTAATGCCGCAGCAAAGGTCCAGCCGAGACTAACGGAATCCTGGTCGGAATCGAGAGCGACGGTGAAGACAGAAACGCGCACACAGTTGCCTTGGGTCTTGTACGAAATTTCGTTGACCACGTCCGCGATCGTCGCGCCGTACCCGCCAATCTCCCACGACTGCGCGATGACTTTGCCGAAACCGGAATCGGTATCGTAGAAGACTCCGGTGTTGTAGGTCGGCACGCCATCGTTGGTCCAGATCACGGACGAGTTCGCGCCCGCGATGTCCGTCGTCGCCGGTAAGAGCTGATCGGTCCAATCATTTCCGACTTGATCTTGGTTGTAAGGCGCGTCAAAGCCGACGAAATCTCCGACACCGATCATGCCAGTGAAACTATCGTCGCCGTCGGTGGCCGTGCCATCCTCGACGCCGTCCACGAGCTCGAAAACCGTCTCGGGATCGAAGCCCCAGGTGTCGCCGCCCTCGTGGTACACGGGGCCGCCGGCTACCACGTGGTCGTAGTAATACTGTCCGACAGCCGGTGTCAGTGGGAAGTTCTCCGGGAACGTCCCGGTCAACGACCAGATCAGCGTGTCGGAGTCCTTGCACGGAATCTGCGCGATATCCGTGACGGTGATGAAATCCTTGCCCAAACTCGTCAACGCATTTTCGACCGCTGTCACGCTGTCGATGAGGCTCGGCGCCTCGAGCGCGAGCACGATGTTCGAAGGGACGCCGGTGAGCGCAAACATCGAGCACGTCGCACTTGTCGACGGCGAGCCGCCGCAATTGACGGTGACCGAGTATTCATGCAAACCCGTCGTTGGAAGGTCGACGAAGCTCGTTGCGCTCGGCGACAAGGTCGCGATCAAGACGTCGTCGCGCTCGATCAAAATAGAGGTCGCGCCACCGCCAAGCGGATCCCACGTGAGCGTCACCTCGCCGGTGCCGCAGTCGCCGGCGCAAGCGAGCGAAGTGATATCGGGGCATGGGGAGAACGGTCCGATAGAGAACGTCAAAAGGCCGGTCGCCCCGGGCGCAAGAAACCCGATTCGCAGGTAATAGATGGTTCCGGTGACCGCGGAAAAGATGACTCGTGACGCGACGCCGCAAGGTGCGTAGTCATCGTTGCAGCCGAGTTCAAGTACGGGCGGACAGAAAGTCGCGTCATAGACGACGATCACCGTGTCCATCCCCATGGTGCCGCAAGTCGAAAACTCGTAGGTCCCGGTTGTCGTCGCCGGCCACAAAATCCAAATGTCATCGAACGCTTGGCCGCACGATGCCGGCGAGCCATCCGTGGTGGCGCCTGGAAAAGGAATCGTATACGTACCATCCAGGAGCAAAACGGCGCTGGCGCAATCTTCCTGCGCCGTCACCGTCCCGACGCCACCAACAACCATCGCCGCGAGCAACATTGCGCGCGTCCACATCGTTCCACCTGCTTTCGTTCAACGAGCCCGGCGCCGCGATCCGAGGTGTTCGCCCGCGATCCAATATAGAGAGTCCCCGCAGTGCCGGATTGTGAGTTATTCTCTTGAAATTCGAAATAGCGGATCGCTAGCGATCACACGTCTTCTTCGCGCGGCGGCGGGCTCGGCGGCGTCGGCGACTTCGGCTCGGCGGGCGCGGGCGGCGGAGTGCTCGGCGCGATCGGCGCGATCGTCCAAGCACTCAGCCATTCTTCGCCCGTCTTTTCGAAGCCGAGCGCGATGAGCCGCGCTTCCATATCGACCATGTGGGCGGCGCCGTAGAAAATCCCGACGCGCTGCGGCTTATTCTTGAGTTCGCGCTCGAGGACGCGCATGGCGACTTTGTTGCGCTCGCCAACGATCACCGAGTCTTTGCCGTCCGGCTCGATGCCCGCAAGCATCAGTTCCATATTTTGCAGCTCTTGCGCGAACAACAATTTCAAACCGCGCGACAAGTCGTTGCCGGAAAAGGCGCGCATCATCTGCTCTGGCGTCGGTCCCGTGCCTTCGCCACGCAGTTCGCGCTTCATCGACTCGAGCCACACCTTGAACATCATCATCAGCAACGTCTCGCCCCGCTCTTGTTGATAGCGCGAGAACGTTTCCGGATCCATATCGGCGTGAACAAAGTTTTTGCGTGTGTAGTCGATCGCGTCGAGTTGAAAATTGAGGCCGAGCACGTTTTTCAAGAGCCGCTGAAACATCCCGATCAAACTGCCGCCGCTTTGATTCGGCCGCGGGCGCGCGCCTTCCGGCGCGATGAGTTCGTAGAGGAGCGCATCGTACGTCAAGAACCGGCGATCGAGCTCCTCGTAGTAAGACGTGTCGGCGATGTGAACGGCGCCGACCAAATCCACGAGCACGCCGTCGGCATTTCTGTAGCTCGTGATGTTAGTTTCGAGTCGGCCGCCGTCTGCATCGGGAACAAATCGCAGAAAGCGCTTCGCCGCCGACGGATCATCCGCGGCGACCACACTCGCAAATGCACACGCGAAGAAAACCGCGGTCGGCAGGATCATCTGCTTCGAAGTCAGTTGCATGTTCAACGACATTCCTTTTGGTAACGGGCGGTGTCACGCCGGAGAGTGAGGCCGCATCCTATTCGCCGGTGGCGGCGAGCGACAGCAGTTGCACAGCGACCGACTCAAGCGGTTCACCGATCGTCATTTGACTCTAGCGCCGCGGCGGTCGATGATCGCGGCCCCACCACTACCGCGAGAGGAGCCTCTGTGAGTTTCATGAGTTGGATTCTAGCTCCGTTCTTGGCATGCACCCCAATCGGCGACGCGGACAAACCGGTTGTGCGCGGCCCGGAACGCGTGACGTTCACGACGGACGACCGAGTCGAAATCGTTGGAGATCTCACGCTCGCCGTCGCGCACGGGCCCGTCGTCCTTTGCCTTCCGATGAACCGCAGCACCCGCGCCACCTATTCGGGTCTCGCCGCGGCGCTCGCCGCGGACGGTCTCAACGTGCTCACGCTCGACTTGCGCGGCCACGGCGAGAGTGGCAAGGAGTTCACGGCCAAAGTCGAAGCGCGCGACACCGCCGTTTTCAACGAGATGCACCGAGACGTCGCCGCCGCGATCGCGTTCCTCGGCGCCCGTGGGTTCGACACCACGCGCATAGGTCTTATCGGCGCGAGCGTCGGTTGCAGCGTAGCGGTTGCGAGCACGGTGCGCGCGCCGGGGCCTATTCGCGCGGTGGCACTCCTCACGCCGGGCGCGAAATATCTCGGTGTCGACACCGTTGCGGACGCCGAGAAGTGGCCCGGTCAACCGCTTTGGATCGGCACTTCGTCGGAGGAACTCGCGAGCGTCGAGACGGTCGCGACGGTGCTCAAGAAAAAGGCGCTCGAGAGCGACATGATGGTCATCGATGGCAAGGGGCTCCACGGCACGGCGCTTTTGGGACGATCCGAAGTCATGCCGAAACTGAGCGCCTATTTTCGCGCGCGACTCGGCGACGCCGCGGTCGTGTGCATTCCGCGTTTTGCCGGCGATGACCCGCGCATCAAAGAGCCCGGCTTCGTGCAAAGCACGGTGCGCATCGAACGCAGCGTTGCGGGGCGAGCGCATACCCTGATGGCGTTCGCGGTCGGCGACACGGTCACGCTCGGTGCGATGGTGCGTGGTGAATTCGTCGGCACGGCGCGGCTTGTCGTCGACGGCGCCCGCATCGACTTGCGTTTCAACACGCAGGCGCCGGCGAAGGAGCCTATCCCCGCCGTCATCACCGGACGCGAAAACGTGACGGCCGCGGGGCAGCAAGCGCACTTTCGCGAAACGCACTGGATCACGGTAGAGCTGTCCGCGAAGGAGTGGTTCGCGAAGGCCCAGACCGCGCTCGCGCTCGAGCTGATTCCGGAACGCGGCGACACCGTGCGTTTGCCGATCGGCACTGGTACATACGGCTGCGAGTTCGTCGATCGTTGAGCCGGAGTGAACCCATGGCGCCCGGCGACGATGAACTTGAACGTGTCATCGCGGCCGTCGCGGAGTCGCGGCGTTACCGCGACATCGCGCCGGAACTCACGCGGCGCTTCGCAAAGCAAGCGCTCATCGCGGCGCGCGACGATGTCGCGGAGGCGGTGAAGCGCACGAAGCGGCATCTCCATCAGGTGTTCGGCGCCTACCTGCCGACGCCGCCGCGTTACGCTCGATTGGTCGCGGAGCTTCGCGCGGCGGTGGAAACGTCCGCCGATGAACGCGACACCGAGGTGCGCCGCGTCCTCTCCCGCGCGATGCAACTGCACGCCTCGACGCGCGAGCGGTTGCCCATCATCGAATCCTTCTATCGCACGATCTTTGCGCGTACGGGTCGACCGCAGCGCGTTATGGATGTGGGCTGCGGACTCAATCCACTCGCGACGCCGTGGATGGAACTCCCCGCGGATTGTCATTACCACGCGATCGATATCGATGCAGGCATGATGCAATTCATCGGCGCCACACTCACACTCCTCGGTGTCGCGCACACGTCAGAGGTCGCCGACGCGCTCGCGACGCCGCCGACCGCTGCGGCCGATGTTGCGTTCCTCCTCAAAACACTGCCGTGCTTCGCGCAACAAGAACCGGACAGCGGCCTCGCGCTCATCCAACGCCTCAACGCGCCGATGGTCGTGACGAGCTTTCCGACGCGATCGCTCGGCGGGATCAAGAAAGGTATGGAGGATCACTACGCGCGCAACTTCGAAGCCTCGGCCGCCGAACGTGGCCTCCACATCGATCGCATGATTTTTTTGGGCGAGCTCGTGTACGTCGTCCAAAAGTGACGGAGACCTTCTTCAGTCGATTCCGACGAAGTTACGGACAAGAGCTATAGCTCGCACAACCGAGCGCATCGATGGTCGCATCGATTCCGCAACCGGGGTAGGGGCCAATCGTCGCGCCGCCAGAAAACAGCGCGCTCAACATCGAAATCGGGTCGCTGATGTCGAGGCCGCCGTCATCGTTCGCGTCGCAGGCGTCGAGACACATGAGCGGCGCCGATGGTCCGGAGCCGGAGAACAAGTACCCGAGCATCGCAATCGGGTCGGCGATGTCGAAGCCGTCGTCGACATTGCAGTCATAACGCACGAACGACTGCGAGACGTCAAAAGGCGCAGGAACAGCGAAGGTAATGACGTCCGGCGCGCCGGGTCGGAACAGCCCGATCGTCGCGTTCACGGATTGTGGTGGCAACGCGGCGTCGTACCAAAAAGTGTAGAGGGTGCCGAAACGCAGCGCGTTGCTGTTCGGATTCTGCGCGAAACTCTGCGGACTCGACCAACTAACGCTGCCGACTCCGATCGTCGCGTTCCAATCCGTATTATCGTACGGCTCGCCGCTATGGTAGTTGATATCGTGGAAGCCCATCCCGGCCACGCCGGCTCGACTATCGATCGGAATCGTGAATGAACCCGCGCTGCGATGCGAGTTCAAATTGTAGATTGCATACTCGTAACGCCACTCACCGCTGGCGAGTAGAGTCGCTTTGGCGGCGACGAAAAAGCGACCTTCGCCCGGCACATCGACGGGCGTAACGACGACGCTCGGATCGGGCGTATCGACACCGAGCCCATGATCCGCCCAAGCGTAAATCGCCGGAACTGTGGTCTGAATGGCGCCGACCGGTGTCAATTCAAATGTTCCGGTGGTTACCGTCATACGCTTGTAAGAAGCGTTGTTGTGGGCATTGCCGGCCGCGGCGTCGTCCGAAGCGACATAGACACCTTCACAAAAGTAAAGCGCGTCCGGGTGCAACAAGTCCGCTTCAGGAATCTGCAGGCGTTTGTGGAGGAGTGTGGCTGACGAGCCCGATGGACCCGGATAGTCGCCGGTAAACGCGTTGACCGCTGACCTTGGTCCGAGGAAGGATTGGCTACCGCTAAAGGCCGACCCATTGTTATCTCTGCAACCAGCGCCGAGTACGCTACCTCCTTGGCCGTTACAAAGTAATCCGCATCCGTTGCCGGCGGCGGCGCTCGTGCCGTTTTTCATCCATGACATTCCAATCTGCTCGAGTCGCCCGTCCAACATCCGAAAAGCATTCGTACCCAAGAGGGGCGTCTGCCCTCCCCACTGCAAATCCTCGTCGCCGATGTTGCACGTGGACGACGCCAGCGAATACGCGCGAATTCCGCCGAGTGCACCCCACGTGGCGATGTCCGTACAGTCGCTAAAGATCACATCGGGCCCGACGACGAGAGTCGGATCGGTCGTCTGCACTGTGAGCGTAAAAAGACCCGCGGCGCCGCTGTTGCCGGAGACGCGTATGTAATACGTCGTGCCGGAAGTCATGGCCACCTCGGCGCGCGATTGAAGCCCGCAGCTATTATCGTTGCACGCGACTTCGTTTGCTCCGACCCCAAGGCAACCGGTGTGGATTGACAGCACGCTGTTGTACAACGTAGCGTCGCTACAGGTTTCTACTCGGAGTAAGAAGTCGTTCGTCGCCGTGTAGGAATACCAAACTGAGGGCGAGCTGTCCGCGTTCCCACAGGTCGAGTTGCCGTCGTTATTATTCGCCTGAGTATTCCCGGTATAGACGCCGTCCGTGACCTCAATCGCGTTGGCGCAATCGTCATTGACCGCCGGCGCGGGTGGTGGGGAGCACGTGAGAGAAAGCGCAAAATTGCCTGTGGCGCCGGAAAAACCGTGCAACAGAATGAGATACTCGACCCCGGGTTCCGACAACCAAATGACGCGCGAGCGAAACCCCGAAAACGAACACGCAGCATCGTCATTCCCAGCGACACAGTCGAAGGCGCCGCATGTCCCGCTGTAGACGCGCAGCTTCGTGTCGAAGTCTGTGCCGGAAGTGCACGTCGTCAGGATGATCTCGTCGCCGTTGCCGAAAAACCTATACCACACTCCGCCACCACTGCCATCGGTGGTGCCGCAAAAAGGAGCGGTGTCCGAACTCGCCTGCGAGGTGTCGCCGGTAACAAGGCTGCCACAAGTCATGAGAATTGCGTCGGCGCAATCGTCGTTCAGTGGCGGTTCCGCACGCGCCAGCGCGGTGAGTAGGAGACCATTCAGAAGCCCCACCGCGATTGGAAGAATTCGAACTCGCATCAGCATCTATTCCTTCGGGCTTTGTGCAATTCCAGTCTTCGAGTCGATGCGCAGGCCTCACTCCTTGAGCGGCGCCTCGGAGCCAGATTCGGAGCGCGCGCTATCTGAGTCACACGAGATCCACTTCACATACTCCGTTGAGGCGAGTTTGTGCTCGATCTCGACTTTCAAATCGGGATTCCGTTTTTCCAAGGCAGCAAGTCGACTCGCCGCAGCTTCCTCGATTCTCGCAATCTGCCACCGCGAGAGTCCGAGGACTTCAGCCGCCATCGCCTCGATTCGCAGCGCTTCGATTTCCTCCACGTCCCACTGGCTGGAGTACTCCGGATCTTGCGGGGAGTTGCCCAACGCTCGATGTCCGATGGCCTCGTGCAGTATCGTGCTGAGCAGAATGGGCGCATCCCGAAGGGCCGGCGGGCCGAGCGTGATGAGGAACCTTCCGTCCCGATCCTCGCTGGATCCACCATATTGCTCCGGGTCCAAAATCGTTGGGTCGTACTCGACCGAGACGCCAGGCACGACGCGCTCGATGCCGAGGGCTTTCGTGCTGAGCTCTATCGCCATCGCGAAGTCCTGCGCGCGAATTGCCGCCTGAATCGATTTTTTTTCTTCGCGGCTCGGTCTACAGAGTTCGATCGGCGTCTTCGAACGTAAACGTGTCGCAATTTTTGCGTCGACGAAAGCGCGTGACGTCAAGGTATAGCGCATCACAACTTTTTGTCTCGGCTGCTGCGTAGGCGGCGAGTACTCGTACGTCTCTTCGTCACTGAGCGAGAGATCAAACTCGTGTTCCGATGCCTCGACGAAGTTAGAATCCGTGAGTATCAAACCGTCGCAGTCCATTGTTAACTCAATCTCTCGGGCTGGCGTTGACACACGAAAATGCACACGATCACCTTCTCGATTCCCTGTCAGAAATAGTGGAGTCTCTTCGTACCCAGATGATGAAATGATCGTGCACGCAGCTTGGCGTCGAGGATACTCTCGCAGTCGGATCACGGTCTCCGCAGTGAAGACTCCGCGCTCCGGGACAACAAACTTGAAAGCGCCGCCGCCTCTGGACCCACCGATGCGCGCGGTCCCGGATTCCATTTGAACGGCGAGGATCCACTCGTCCGCTACGGACCTCGTGGGCGAACTGCCATCGCTTGACACCGCCGCCGCGGGCGCGGCCGGCGGCTCGGCCCCGGAGTTACACGCGAGCGGAAGGAAAGCGATCAGTGCGACCAACCAAGGAGGCCTCATGCCATCTCCTACGGCCCGATCTGAAGGCGTTAGGCGCCGCCAGATCGGGCCATCTGCTATCGCGAATCGCGGCCTACTCGGTTCGCAGACTAGTTTCCCGCCAGTCCTTACTGATGCGGTCCGATCACCAACCCGTCGCCGACGACGACGTATCCGGGAGGGCTCGCGCCGTTGTTCGCTTCACAGAACGCGCGCGCTGCTGCTGCGGCAGCTCCCACGGCAGCGATCGCTGAAAACTTGCGACTCTGCGGGACTACCACCGTATTGCAACTGAATGCAGTGTTCCCCGATTCGTCGGTGGCGGTCACCACGATGAGGTACACACGTCCGTCGCCGTTCCCCTTGCGTTCGGCGCGGAGTCGCAATGTTTCCGGCGCCACGCTCAGTGCGTCAGGCGAGTGGTGGCCATCTCCCGTTTGTTCCTCATCGTCCTCGTTCCCGAATACCGCCACACTAACGACGACGCCGGGACAATTGTCGGTGGCCGTCACGCTCAGGCCAACATTTCGCATAAAATGATTCGGGGGCCACAGCATGGAAACGTCGACGGAGCTGGTGACGACCGGCGGCTCGTCGTCGATCACGGTCAATTCAAACGTGCACTCCGCTGTCAGACCATCGTTGTCTGTGGCCGTGCACGTGACCGTAGTCGTTCCTTTCGGGAATGCCGAGCCGGATGGCGGCACGCAGACAACCGTGGGCTCCCCACAGTTGTCAGTCGCAACCGGTGCGAAAGTCACCACGGCGGAGCACAAACCTGGATCGGTCGTTGTCATGATGTCGGCTGGGCAGGTGATCTCCGGCGGGATCAGATCCAGCTCAAGCACCGTGATCTCACCCATCATTCCTAGTCCCGCATGATGGAATATGTGGCAGTGGAAGAGCCATCTGCCCACTGCTCCACCACAAGATTCGTCGACACACGCCGCGAGCGTCGGACCCGGCGGGAAAGACGGGGACGCGTCACAGATTTTGGGACGATCATCGATGCGTGCTCGGTAGACGAGCGTCTGCATGCCATAGACATCGATTGAGTCGATGAATTCGTCGTAGTCGAACTCGTAGAGCGTCATCGCGCTGGCGTTGTCAATGACACGAACCGGTTGCAGCGAGAACCCGTGCATATGAAATGGATGGACAGCCATCGTCTCGTTTCTCACGGACAGCTCTAGTAAATCTCCAACGCGCGCGTAACGAGAAGTCGCCGGTCGGGCCAGCGTGAGAAAATCACCATTACCCACATTGCTGTCGAGCATGGCCGACGAGCCGTCGATCGATGGTGCATTCGGAAGGCCCGGCCGTACGTTGGTGAGTCGAATCGTCTCATCATTGCTGCCGCCGAACGGCGCCGGATCGACGACGGGGTCGATCACAGGATCGTCCTTGAGGTTCTCTATGTCCTCGGCGGTCCCGGCGAGGATCGGATCGCCCGCCGCGGGCGGCGTGTCGCTGGAAGTTCCACTGATCTCGAAGAATGCCAGCGGATAGTCGGCGGGTAAGCCCGTGCTCAGGTTGAATGGGTTCGGCAGCGGATTGCCGGTGAGTTGCACGATGTCTCCCGCTCCACCCGAAGGCACGATGATGACATCAGCGCGTTCACCGGAGCCAATCACAATCTCCCCGAGGTCAAAGCGCGTGTCCCAGGTCCCCTTCACGCCGCCGTCGAGCTGCACGTTGTCGAGTAGGCCGCCTTCTCCCCCGATGCGGTAGAGCTTGTTGTCGGCGCTGTTCAGCAGCTTTAATCTGAAATGCCTCGTAATCGCCGCATTGAACAATCTCAGCCGGATCCGTTGGCCGGACGCGACCACGAATTTTGGCGTCTCGGCGCCGGCGTCGGGGGGTTCGCCATTGACTAAGACCGTCGTGCCGGGCGTCGGTGAGCCGCAGGCGCCCATGTCTCCACCCGGCTCATTCTCGACGAATAGATGGCACAGCTCGACCAACTCATTGATCGGCGTGATGGCGCCGCCCGACAACGGCTTCCCGACAACGCCGGTGGCGGCATCGAACTCGATATCACTCAACACGAGCGAATAGGTGTTAGCGGCTGCCGGCAACACGGTACCTTGAAGGCTGGATTCGATGTTGTTTTCAATGACGATCGAGCCATACATCCCGGCGAAAGTGGCGCTGCCAGGAAGCATGTGCGAGTGGTACCAAAACAGACCCGGACGAAAGGTCCGAAATCGGTAGGTGTAGCTCTGCCCAGGAAGCACAGCGTCCTGGGTGACGGCGGTGCCGTCGCTGTCGTTGTCGAGCTCAATGCCGTGCCAGTGGATGCTGGCGCTCTCCGAAGCTAGATCGTTCCGGAAGTGAACGATGACGAGGTCCCCGACTTTTACCTTGATCTCGGGCGCCGGAATACCGGGCGCGATTCCCGAGGGCACCGGCGGATCGTCTTTGTAAACCATCGCGTGAATCGTCACGCCGCTGATGGTCAAATCCTGCTCATCTGCCGTCAAATAGGCTTCAAAAATGTTCGGATCCGGATTCACGTCGGTCGCTTGATCGAGCTGAGCGGATGCCGGTTGAGTGAAACTAGCACAAAGACACACGACGAGCGCTCCGACGGTCTTGTACGAGCCGAACTTCATCATCTCACCCCGATTCCATTGAGGTCCTTTGGACCTGGGTCCCTTCAATTCTCCTGAGGGCTCGAATCTCCAACTGGGATTCGTGCCCCTTGCAGTGCCCGAACTAAGTTGATCACTGCCGGCCGTTCCGCGTAGCTGACCTGAAACAGCTTCGAACGAATCAGTCCTTTCTGGTCGATGATGAACGTGCCGTGGTATGCAACTCCGTCCCGCGCCGACGGGTTGGTGTTTCGAATGCCGTATGCATCGATCGTCTTACTTCCGACATCAGACAGTAACGGAAAAGTGATGCCGCTCCGGTCAGCAAATCGCTTTAGGAATTCCACCGAGTCGAAACTGATGCCGACGATCTGCCCGCCCGTGGACTCTATCTCGGCGCGGTGCTGTTGCAGTTGCACGGACTGCATTTTGCAATACAGTCACCAGTCCGCCGATCGAAAGAACACGAGTGCGATCGGTCCTTTCTCGAGCAGCGACTCGAGCGAGACTCTTTTTCCATGCTGGTCTTCGAGTGCGAATGAGGGCGCGCGTTCGCCAATGAGAAGGCCTGGCTTTGGGGTCTGCGAATCATTGGACGGCGTTTGGAAAGCTTCTTCGAACGTGGTCGCATCGCCCACGCGCTCGTCGTCCCGCGCAGCCGCGGACGACGAATCGGCGGCGGCATCTCGAAAGTTCGGATCGGAAGCTGTAGGACTGAGGCTACGACTGCAGCACGATGGCGCCACGAGCGCAGCGATAGCAAACAGGATTCGAGCGAGAACCGGCAGCCTCGGCACAAGAAAAGTCGCGGCGGTCACACCCCCCCCTTTCGCGCCGAGATTGAGCGAACCGATTGACGGGCGTCTGGCGGACGCGTGTCACGTTCGAGCATCAGAATTTGCGATCGATTCAAAACCCAGCGAGATTGAAAACTTTGATTGATTCGAATGCTCGCCGTCAAGCACCATGAAGTCAAGCCTCTGCGCTACCCGCATCAGTCTGTGTGGACGGCCACGGAACGTCTCGGGGTGCGGCGATTTCGACAGAGCCGCAGTGGCTACCAAGAGTTAGTCATTCAAGATTTTTCCTAACGCACGCAAAGGCGAACGAGATTGTCCGCGCCTCGCCCTAGCGCAATCTCATCTCCTCGCGCGTCGAACGGGGGCCGCGCGGCGGCGGCGAGGACATCGTCACGACCTACACCTACGAGCCACTCTTCCAACACGTCGCAAGCGGAACGGATCCGCGCGGTAACTCAGCCTCCTTCACGCCGCCTTTGGGTACGGTGACCGCCGAGCGCGACACGACGCGCGTGTCGTCGCGTCCGCCGTGGCCGGCAGGATGGCCACGGCAAACTTCGGTCGCTCGCCGCCGCTGGTCAGCAGCCGCTGGTGTTGCACCCGAGAACGACGTCAGTGGGCTCGACCGAGTTCCCGCAGCTCGGGAAAGGCGGCGGCGGCGGAGCGCCGGACTGAAACAGGTAACCTAACAGGTAGACTGCATCGGCGATGTTTACAAGGCCGTCGAAGTTCGTGTCGGCCGCGGCTAAACACGGCGGAAGCGGTCCCTCGACGAACAAGTAGTTGAGGAGAAAGATCGCGTCCGCGATGTTTAGCAGCGCGTCTCGGTTCGTGTCCGCCCGCAGGAAGTCGACACCGGGATTCGGCTCCTCAACCAGGCACGAGGTCGTTGCTCGGCGCGACTTCGAGGCGCCGACCACGCCGCGCAGCGCGTAGACGTGCACACCAAGGCTCGCGTGAGTATCCGTAAACATCTCGCTCGCGCCCGGCAGCGCGTGGATCATCGCGCCATCGCGGTACACCAAGATCTTGTCGTAGAGCGCTGGATTCTTCCACGCGAGGCGCACTCCGAGCTCCGAGGCTCCATCTTCCGACGTCGTCTCGACAATCGAACAGCCGAGTTGTTCCGGGGTCGGCGCACCGAAGAAGCAGCGGCGCTCGTCGTTGGAGGCGTCGCGATCGATGGGATTCGGAAACACTCGCACCTTCATCACGACCGGGTCGTGCGGCATCTCGACGATGATGTCGATCGACTGCGTCTGGCCGGGCACCAAAACGCCGACCGGGTGTTGTGCGACAACGACCTCCCCACCAGCGTCATCGACAAAGACAACTTCGAGCGCGATTGCGCTCGCGCCCGTCGGGCCCGCAAAGGGTGTGCTCACTAAACCGAGGTTCTCGACTTCGACGACTCCAGTCACAACGACACCCGGACCCGCAAACGGCTGCGTCAGCGTGCACGATTTAATCGCCGCGTCGGGCCGGAGGGGAGTGTCGTTGATTTGGTAGCCGACCGGAGGCGGACCCACGAGCCCCGCGAAAACGGTCGCGGGACCGGCGTCGTAGTGCACCGAGTGCAAACCGCCGTTAAAGAGCGACCCGGTGACGTTGGTCATGATCGACCCCTCCGGCAGCAAAGACACTGCTGGGGTCCACTCGTTCGTCAACTCCGAGAACAAGCTGACCATGACGTTCCCCGAACCCGCGGGTTCACCGATTGGTCCGAATTCTTGAAACACCATGAAGTAGTCCGGAAGCAGCATGTGAAGAAAGTTGAGCGGATCGACCAGCTCCTCGAGGTCGAAGAATGTCGATTGCTCCCAACCGTACTGGCGTGGCTCGCAGCGTCCGCGCAGGAGCACTGGATCCTCAAACACGCTGTTAACCAATCGGCATGCGTAGAGGAAGCGACTCCCGCCGCCTAGACCGCTATCGTCCTCGGCTGCCCAGTCAGGAAGTGCGGTGAATGCGAGCATTCCGTTTTGATCATCCTTCAACACGAGGCTCGGCTCGAGCATGCCCGGGTAAAGCCCCGGCTGACTCAGCACGTCCATGGGAGTCGACCACGAACTCGTGCTCGCATCGTAGATCGCGTACTTCAGTTGTCGCCCTTGATTCGACGTCAAGAGATCGGTGTGAATCGGATCGTGGACCCATACGCAGTAGCCAACGTTGCTCGACGGCGACAACGCGATCGCCGGTTGCACGTTGATTCCCGGGCCGGGAGCTGAAATCGTAACAATGGGTTCCCCGAGCACGACGCCGTCGATATTCACACGACGAACGACGATGCTCGTCGCCTCCATTTGCGGCCGGACTTTCGGCGTCGACGGCGCGGGGCATAGGCTGGTCATGCAGCTTCCCGGAGATGGTAAGAGTAGCGACACAACGCCGTCCTGAATTAGGTAGTCGCTGGTATAGCGCACCCACGCGACCAACGCCTCCGCGTTCGCGAGGTCGGCCGCGATCGACGCGCGGCCGTCGGCCTTCCTCAACGATGGTGGCGTGAGAATTGCGTCGGAGATGATCGGTGGATTCGACATCTGGAGATCCCACCCGGAGGGATACCTGCGCAGCTTGCCGATCTGAATCTCGGTGTGCGCCACGTTCGCATTGCGCACCGAGAGGTAGCCCGGCACGGCGATATCGGTCGGCGGCATCGTCGGCGTGAAAGATCCGGGCGGTCCGGTGCCGACGAAAATCACAGTGTCGTTGTCGACGAACGCCGCCTGTGGGTCGAGGAAGTACCACGCAAAGCCGGGAATTCCCCCGTCGAACACGATGGGTGCGCTGCCCGCCTCCGTGACGCAAACCTTCAAGAAGCGTCCGGAGCCATTCGCTGACACCCACGCGTCGACCACAGTCTGGCCGTCCGGCGAGACGATCGAAAACGGCGCGTTGGCGATCTCGTAGCTCGTGATAGTGACGCCGGGGCCTAACGGCGCCGCGGTGGCGCCCGACGACATCGGTGACGAAAGGCTCCCGCCGCAGGTGCTCAGCGTCGGAGGCGACCCGTGTGGCGGGATAATGTCGGTCTCAGGGATCAGCGTCACTTCGATCGTCGGCAAGCACTGCTCTCCGAAGATGAGCGTCTGGATGCACGCCTCGGCCTCCATGACGAGCTCGATCGTCGCCGACAGATAGTAGTCCGCGAGGAACACCGAAGAGGATCCCAGGCCCGCGATGATAAACGGGGCGAGGTCGAATTCTCCTCCCGGCACGAGGCGCAACGCGATACTTGCGATGCCGCCGAGAATGTCGGTCTTGATCTGGCACGGAAGCGAGATGTCGACCTCCGAGACGAGCGTGTACTGCATCTCAGTAAAGTTGCCGCTCGGGAACGCATCGAACGGCGCGACGCGGAACTCCACATAGGAGTCGATCATGATGGCGACGCTCAGTCCGACCGAGCCCCAGATGTTCACCGGGATCGGGCCGATGAAGCCCGCATAGATGAGCGACCGGAAAAGCTCCTGGCTCATCCGATGCTCAAAGATATCCGCGTGGTCGCACCACTCGTATGCGAGCTGGGTCAGAGGGGCGCCGGAGAATAGCGAAGCACCGGAGAAGAAGAACTCGTTGCCTTCGACCACCTGGGGCACCGTCGCCAGCTCATTCTCAAGCAGACTCCCAGATGAGCTCCCCGTGCCCTGTTCCGCGAACCAGCCGCCAGGCTGATAGGCGATTCGGCTCGTGAATCCAGTGTTAACGATGTTCCCCTCGTACGCAGGGATCCCCGCGTCCACGATGCCAAATTCAATGGCCACGCTGTCGGGGATTGGGAACGGCTCCTCTTGATTCGCCGAGCTGTTGATCGCGAATCGGTACGTGTCGTCGCCTTCGTCGTAATAACCGCTCCAAAACGCCGAGTCCAACGCGTCAGGATGATTCATCATTTTGATGGGACCGCCGATATTGTGCCACGTATCGGCGACCGGCGTACAAACAGTGCCCGGACCGTTGAGAGAACGCACGCAGTTCGTACGACCCTGTAGTCGGACCGTGCGTGGCGATCGGTCATTCAGGTAAGGGCTCCAAGGAATTTCGCCGAGGTCGTCGACATAGACGAGGAAGTACTTCGGTCCATCCGCCACGTCGGGGCAGAGGTCCATGACGCGAACTTCAGCGTTGAGATCGTGGTACACGATTCCGGTTGTGAGCTCTCTGACAACTAAGCGAAACTGGACATCGTCGCCGGGGTCGCTCAGGTCAGGCGGCGCACCCGGTGGCGTAAACGGAGTGTCTTCGAACACGAAGGCTCCGGCGCAAGGCATGACTCCGGCGCAGTAACAAAGCGGCGTGACGAGCACACGCACTGCCAACGGACGCTTGGTCCCAAATTCGCCGTTCCCCGGCGATGGATCCCGCAAGTTGGCGATCGCATGGATTCCCACCGGATCGGGCGTCGGAAACAAGAACGAGAAATAAAGACTGCCGGGCGTGCAGGTGGTCGACGGCGGAATCAGCGGCACTTCGTCGAAGGTCGTTCGCTCGATGCCACAGGCCTTGTCCCGAACCGTGAGGTCGATGCCGAAGCAGCCCCAGTCCGGTAGGTCGGTCACGCACACGGCATCATCAATCTTGCAAAGGGCCGGCTCGAACACCTGGATCGACCAGCAAAACTCGATGTGGCTCGCCGCTTGGTACGGCGGATCCATGCACACGAAAGCGGAGCCACCGCCCGAAGTCTGCATGACAAACGCCAGATCGCAGTAGGGATCGATGGAGTACTGGTTGTTGTTCTCGTCGAACCAGGTCCCGCGGGCGCTGAGCGTCACGGCGACCGTGCCATTCGGATTCTCGGTCGCGCTCATCACCCGAATCGAGCTGACGTTGGGGAGCGTGCGCAGCCCGGTCATGTCGCGCACTTGAACGAGCGGATACGGAGGGCACGGCACGCCCTCGATAAAAATCTGGTTGTCCCGCGGATCGTCGCCCCACACGTAGTACGGTGTCGACGAGTTGCCTCCGACGGCGTAGATCTCGAGGATGTATTCTCCCGCGGGAATCGGCTTCGGATCCCCGGCACCATCAGTGCATACCTGAGCGGTCGGACTCCCGACGTCCTCTGTCGCTCGGTAGTAGGTCAGTCGTTGCTGCGACTTCTCGGCGCCGATCTGCGGATCGGGAAACGTAAATTCATCGGTGAAGCCGTCGTCTGGGTAGACGTGAATCAGTCGCCCACGAAGCGCGAGTCCGAAATCTCCCGCGACCTTCTGGTAGTAGCCGGTGAACTCGAGCCGATCTGCGTTTTCCGCGAGTGTGAAACCCGTGCGCAGCGTGTTGCTGCCCGGCGTGAGATGGGTCAGGCCGAGAGACAGCGCCTCGGAGAGAACCCAATTCGGCGTGACGAGTCCGAACGTTCCCGGAGGCTGAGTGTAGGGAATAGTCGCGAACGGACCCTGCGGGCCATCGCCATCGCTACACCGTTCGATGTCGGCCGCAGCGTGGCCACCGCGAATCGGGAGATCTAGGAGGCCAGCTTGGACCGCGCCACCCAACGGTGGCGGGTACCCGCACGGATGGACCTTGGCGTATTCTGCGCGCGCCGACGAAGCGGACGCGGCCTGAATGCCTCTGAATTGCCGAAACGCTTCGGTCACTCCGGACGCGAGCGCAAATTCGTACTCGGTCGCATCCCCGGGAAGCACGGCAGTCAAGTTCCCGGCGCCGTCGAGCACTTCGATCGTGTCGTATTCCTCAGGATTGCTCCACGCGAACCGCGCCGTGCCGTACGCGATCGAGCTCTCGAACTCAACCGGGGCACGAAGCGTCGCGCACGGACCCGTGTAGGAGAGCAAATCGTCGCTCACTCCCGCGCCGCGAAAATCTTGCACGGTCACCACGACTGGGCCCGTGGACGCGGGCGGCGAAAGCGGCGGGACCGTGCCGGCGATCGTGGTACCGTCCGCACCGACAAGCTTGTCCGCGAGCGGAGCTGCGCCGATGAACACTGTCGTTTCAGGAATAAAGTTTTGACCGACGATCGTGATGTGCGTACCGCCGTCGGCGCACGCGAGATTTGGCGTGATCGCCTGGATCGAGGGGGCGATATCGACCGCAACGGTGATGGCTGCCGGCAGAATCCCCTCTGCGATCGGCGCGTCGGATGGTCCAACGAAGACCCGCACGCTGTGGACGCCGGATTCGAGTGGTGGGAAGGTTGTGAAAAGTCGCGTGTGGTCGTCAAACGTGCTCGTGACCGGTATTCCACCGATTTCGACTTGAGTGGTCGCAGTGAAACCAACGCCGTAGATCGCTGCCGGAAGCGCGGTACCGGCGACAATGAAGTTCGGCGAGATGCTCGAGATTGCAAACGGACCCGTGAACTCGAAAGCGTCAGGAAGTGTGTCCGTGCCGGTCAGCGGATCCAGGACCGTGACGGGAACCGGCTCGCCGAGGCGGAACCCTGGGTTCGGCGGCACTGTGCCGAGCAAGTTAGTGGGGCTCATGTAGGTGGCGGTAACCGCGAGACCGCCGATGATCACTGTCGTATTGGGTGTGAAACTGTTTCCGATGAGCGAGAAGGGAGTGGCGCCGAGCTCCGACACCATTCCAGGCTGGAAACTCGCGATGCCGATCGGCCCGAGCACGACGAGCCCGCCCGGTAGCGTCGCGGTAACGGGACTGCCGGCCACCGTCACTGAAGCTGTCACGTTGTAGACACCTACGCTCAGCGGACTCACGGATGCGAGCAGCCGCCGCGGCTCGAGATAAACCGTGCTGAGCGGGATCGAGGACCCCGGCCCGAGCGAGACCGAGACACTCGTCGAGGGGTTGAATCCGACACCCGTAATGATGATTTGTTGGATTGCGGCGCTGGCCACGAGCACCGGCGGGTCGACGGCCGTGACGGCGAGTGGACCGATGTACGTAACTGCGCCCGGCAATGCGACGCTCGCGCCGGTAAATGGCTGGAAAACTCGTACTTCGACGGGGGCCGCGGTAGGAGCGTGGGCCGGTGCGATTCCCAAAATGGTCGTCGCGCTCACCGACGTCAACGGCGCCAACACATCGTCGATGCGAACAGTGACATTTGGCGGGAACCCGGATCCCTGAATTTGGAAGGGCGTGCCGCCGAGGTAGGAAGCCTCGGCTGGCGAGAAACTCGTGATTGCCATTTGTCCAAAGAGCAGGCTCGGCAGTGCGACGAGACTCAGTCCGATGGCGTACGCGGCATTGGAGCGCATGGATCCCCTTTCGACGTCTGGAAAACCTCACGCTGAATCCGCAAACGGCAGTTCGGAGCCTTCAAGATTTTTCATGGGTGAGAGAAAGGGCAGCCGGCCCCGCGGCTGCCATGGGTCAGCTGGAAAGAAAGATGTGCCCCGAAAGGGCACCGCTCACCGTACTTGTGGAGTCACCGAGAACCGTCACTCGCGATAGCTTGCGAGGAAGTTCGGTCGAAACACATAACCACAACTCCTCTGCCGGGGCGCGGCCGCGCGCGCCTCACTTCACCGCGATCGTGACCGTGCGGCCGACGACGTAGAGGAATTTCACGAGCTGCTTGCCATCGATGTGAGCCGCGACTTTCTCGCTCGCGAGCGCGAGCGCGCGAATCGCGTCTTCGCTGATATCCGGCGGAACTTGGAGACGATCCCGTACCTTACCGTTGACGAGCACGGGGATTTCAACCGTTTCGCTCACGAGCCAACGCTCGTCAGCCTCCGGGAAACTCGTTCGCGTCAGCTCCTCGGTGCGGCCGAGGCGTGACCAGATCTCTTCGGCAAGGTGCGGCGCATACGGCGCGAGCAAGAGCACAAAATGCTCGAGCACACTGCGCGGCCGCACCGCGAGCGGCGTCAGCTCGTTGACGAAGGTCATCATCTGCGAGATTGCGGTGTTGAAGCGCAGCGCTTCGGTATCGGCGCGCACCTTTTGAATCGTGCGATGCAAAATGCGCAGCACGGCCGGGCTCGGCTCGAGATCCTGAATGCTCGCGAGTAGCTCGTCGGTGCGATCGTCGAAGTAGAGACGCCACACGCGGGTCAAGAATCGCCACACACCTTCGAGTCCACCCGTCGACCACGGCTTGTCGACGTCGAGTGGTCCCATGAACATCTCGTACATGCGTAGCGCGTCAGCGCCGTGACTCTTCACGACATCGCTCGGATCGATGGTGTTGCCATAACGCTTGCCCATCTTGCGATGGTCTTCGCCGAGAATCATCCCTTGGTTGACGAGCTTGCGATAAGGCTCTTCGACCGAACACACGCCGAGGTCATAGAGAAACTTCGTCCAAAACCGCGAATACAACAAGTGACCAACAGCATGCTCGGCGCCGCCGATGTAGAGATCGACCGGCATCCATCGTCGCACCAGGTCGGGCGCACAAAACGCTTGCTGGTTACTCGGATCGATAAAGCGCAAAAAGTACCACGAGCTGCCGGCCGAACCCGGCATTGTGTCGGTCTCGCGCCGCGCCGGTTGCGTCGTGCCGGGCACATGAGTACGCGTCCAATTCGTGATGCGCGCCAGCGGCGATTCGCCGCCGTCCGTCGGCTTGAAGTCGTCGCACGGCGGGAGCCGCAGCGGCAGCTCGGATTCCGGCAACGGATGGTGGCGTCCCGCTTCGTCCGTGACGATCGGCACCGGTTCGCCCCAGTAGCGCTGACGCGCGAAGATCCAGTCGCGCATGCGATACCGCACGACCGCTTGGCCGAGTCGACGTTCCGCGAGCCACTTCGACATGGCGCGCACGGCGTCCTTCGAATTGAGTCCATTCAAGAACCCCGAATTGACGAGCGTGCCCTCGCCCTCCCACGCGGACTCGGCGAGATTTCCGCCCGCGATCACCTCGACGATCGGCAACTCGAACTTGCGCGCGAAGTCGAAATCGCGCTGGTCGTGTCCCGGCACACTCATGATCGCGCCGGTGCCGTAGTTCATGAGCACATAATCGGCGACCCAAATAGGAATCGGTTTCTGTGTGGCCGGATTGATCGCGTAGGCGCCGGTGAAGACGCCGCTCTTGGCGGCCGGGCCCGAGCGTTCGAACTCGGATTTGCGCGCGGCGGCTTCGCAATACGCGGTGACAGCGGCGCGCTGCGCTGGCGTCGTGATGTCCTTCACGAGCGCGTGCTCGGGCGCCATGACGCAAAAAGTCGCGCCGAACAGCGTGTCGGGGCGGGTCGTGAAAATCTCGAGCGTGCCGCCCCCTTGAATCGCGAAGCGCGCGTCGGCGCCTTCCGAGCGCCCGATGCGATCGCGCTGCATGGCCTTAATCGACTCGGGAAAATCGACGGCATCGAGACCGCTCAAGAGTCGATCGGCATACGCCGTGATCTTCAGCATCCATTGCTTCATGGGCCGCTGAATCACTTCGTGATTGCCGCGCTCACTGCGCCCGTCGATCACTTCGTCATTCGCGAGCACGGTGCCGAGCGCCGGACACCAATTGACGTTCGCTTCGGCTTGATAAGCGAGGCCGCGCTCGAACAACTTCACGAAGATCCACTGCGTCCATTTGTAAAACTCGGGATCAAACGTGCCGACTTCGCGCGACCAATCGTAGGAGAGTCCGAGCATTTTCAGTTGCCGGCGAAAGTTGTCGATGTTGCGACGCGTCGAGACTTCGGGGTGCACACCTTGCTCGATCGCGTACTGCTCGGCCGGCAAACCGAACGCATCCCACCCCATGGGGTGCAACACATCGTGCCCGGTCATGCGCTTGTAGCGCGCGACGATATCGGTCGCCGTGTAGCCCTCGACGTGTCCGACGTGGAGGCCCGCGCCGGATGGATACGGAAACATGTCGAGCACGTAATACTTCGGCAAGTCGGGACGGTCGCCGCCGCGGAAGCAGTTGCGCGCATCCCAATGACGTTGCCACTTCGCTTCGATGTCGGACGGCTTGTAGGCCATGCAATTTCTCTAGTGTCGCGTGGGGATCAGGTCGTTTGCGGAAAGCCGGGTATGCTAGCTGGCGAGCCGGAAGCGGTCAAAGCGAATCGAGCGCATCCACGCCGAACGACCGCAACATTTCACAGAGCGCGATCAGCGGGAGCCCGATGATTGCGGTCGGGTCCGTGGTGCGCAGCTCGCGAAAGAGCGCCGCGCCGAGCGACTCGAACTTGAGACTGCCCGCGCAGTCGAACGGTTGATCGAGGCGCAAGTAGGAGTCGATCTCGGCCGTGGAAAGCGCGCGCAGCGTCCCGAAAGTTTCGTCGCAGTGGCGCAGCAGTCGATCCGTCGCGGCATCCAGCAGCACGACCCCGGTGTAAAACGCGTGCGTCTTAGCGCTCATCGCACGAAGTTGCTCGGCGGCTCGCGCGTGTGTACCCGGCTTCACCAGTAACCGACCGTCGAGCCAACCCGCTTGATCGCAGCCGATGATGAGCGCGCGCGGAAAGCGTGCCGCGATGCTGCGCGCTTTGCCCTCGGCTTGTCGCAACACCAACGCGCGCGGCGCTGCGCCCTCCTCGTTTTGCTCACAGTAATCAGGCGCCACGGACTCGAACGGAAGGCGCAAGCGCTCGAGGAGTTGCCGTCGATAGGGCGAAGTAGACGCGAGCACGAGTTGTCGCGCCGGGCGCGGTGTCGTCTGACTCAATGGCCCTTTGCTTTCGGCGCGGGCGTCAGGAATGCGAGTACGACGAGACGCTCATCGCCGGAATTGCGAATGCCGTGCGGCACGTCGGCAGCGGCGGCCAGCATCGCACCGGGGCGCATCGGCGTCGCGCCGTGCTCTTGAAGAAACTCGCCGCGACCGCTCAACACGTGGTAGATCTTGTCCATCCCAGCGTGTGTGTGGAGCGCGTGCTCTTGCCCCGGCTCGAAACAGTTGAGACCAACGAGCACGCGGGGCGATTCGAACAAAGTCACTTTGCTCATTTTTTCGTGGTTGAAGCGGGCATGCTCGAGCGGATTGAGAATGGTCGGTGCCAACACTGCCGGTTCCTGCTTTCCAAAGGGGGCTGGCTCTCAGCCCCCTCTCGCGTGCGGCTCCGCTACGCTACGCCGCAAACGATTCACCTCAATGAGGGGCTCGCTTCGCTCGTTGGGTCCGCTAGCGGCGACGGACCTTTTTGGTTGGCGCGCGCTACGGCCTAGCGCGGCGCTGTCTTTCCAAAGGGGGCTGGCTCTCAGCCCCCTCTCGCTTGCGGCTTCGCTCGGTGGGTCCGCTAGCGGCGACGGACCTTTTTGATTCGCGCGCGATACCGGCTAGCGCGGCCCATACTCGGCGCGATAGGCGACGAGGCGCGCGTACGCCGCATCGTCGATCACGACGCGACCGTCGATCCTGCGGCCGCGGAGGTCGCTCATGATTTCATCGATATTGACGATGGCGAACGTCGGCATCGCGTAGGTCGTGCTCAGCTCCTCGAGCGCGGTCGCGTCGCCCGTGCCGCGCTCCATGCGATCGACCGAGACGACGAGCCCCGCGAATTGCACGCGCGCCGCCGCGCCGAGGATCGCGACCGACTCACGCACCGAAGTGCCGGCGGTCGTGACATCCTCGATGATCAGTACACGCTCGCCGTCGCGCGGCGTGTGTCCAATGATGGTCCCGCCCTCGCCGTGATCCTTCGCCTCTTTGCGGTTGAAACAAAATGGAATCTCGCGCGCCCCGCGCCCGGCCAATTCGATCGCAGTGGCGACCGCGAGCGGAATCCCCTTGTACGCGGGACCGTAGAGCACATCGAAGTTGGCGCCGAGTCGCGCGACGATGGCGTCGGCGTAATAGCGACCGAGCGCGCGCATCTGCGCGCCCGTGCGATAGCGACCGGTGTTGATGAAATACGGCGTTTTGCGGCCGCTCTTCGTCACGAAGTCGCCGAAGGTCAAGACGCCCGCGCCCACCATGAACTCGATGAACTCGCGTTTGTACGGGGCCAGCTGCGGCGACATGCGGCATCTCAGTAGGCGTGCGGGAAAGGACGATCAATGCTGCCGCGCCGATTATGCGATTAATCGAGCGTCAAGTACAAGTGGCCGCTGAAGTCGAAGTATTCGATTCGGATGAGCCACTGCCCCGGCGTCGCTGGCGCGGAGAAACTGATGTGGCGGAACTCGTCGCCATCCCAGTCGTAGTCGTAGTCGCAGTAATACTCGTCGAAGACTTCGACGCCGTCTTCGTCATAGATGCGGACGCGCGAACAGCCGTGGAAGTGGCGCACACGAAAATCGACGCGCGTGTCCCCGAGCACCGTATTCCAGTCGTAGTAGTCCTCGTCGTAGCCGGTGTAGACTTCGGTGTCGAGCGCGAAGAACGATGTGTCGACCGTCACCGTCGTGCGACTACGGCTGCGATGTCCGTGGTGGTAGCATGCGGTTAGCAGTAAAAGGATGGACGCCACGACCAGCGCGGCGGCGCGAGAGATTTTTTGCACTGTCGAATCCTCTCGTTCAGCGGCAGAGTCTCAATGCGATCGACACGTCTTGCTGGCGAGATGTGCCCGTTGAAGGCGTGCACTGTGCGCTTAGAATAACCACGCAGCACAGCCAGCGGAAGCAGGAAGACGTTGCGACAGTACCTCGAACTCCTTGCACACATTATGGAGCACGGCAACGAGCGTGGCGACCGCACGGGCACGGGCACGCGCAGCATCTTCGGCTACCAATTGCGCTTCGATCTTGCCGACGGATTTCCGCTCGTCACCACCAAGAAGCTGCATTTGCGCGCGATCATCCATGAACTTTTGTGGTTCTTGCGGGGCGAAACGAACGTCGCTTATCTGCGCAAGCACGACGTGACCATTTGGGATGAATGGGCGGACGCCGCTGGCGAACTCGGTCCGATCTACGGCCGACAATGGCGCTCGTGGGGTAAGTCCGATGGCGGCGCGGTCGATCAGATCGCCCAAGTCGTCGCGCAGATTCGCAAGAACCCCGGTTCGCGCCGCTTGGTGGTCAGCGCCTGGAATGTCGGTGAACTCGAACACATGGCGTTGCCGCCGTGTCACGCGCTCTTTCAGTTTTACGTCGCCAATGGACGGCTCAGTTGTCAGCTCTATCAGCGCAGCGGCGATGCCTTTCTCGGCGTGCCATTCAACATCGCATCCTATGCGCTCCTCACATCGCTGGTCGCGCAAGTGACCGGGCTCAAGCCAGGCGAGTTTGTCCACACCCTCGGCGATGCGCATCTGTATCTCAATCACCTCGAGCAAGCCCGACTGCAACTGACGAGGACCCCGCTGGCGCTGCCGCGACTCGAACTCAACCCTGCCGTGCGCGAACTCGATGATTTTCGCTTCGAGGACATTGTCGTGCGCGACTACCAATCCCACGCGGCGATTCGCGCGCCGATCGCCATTTGATCTCGAGGTGCGTCGCATGCGTCTCTCGATGATCGTCGCGATGGACCTCGACAGAGTGATTGGCAAGAACGGCGGCTTACCGTGGCGACTGCCGGCCGACCTCAAGTATTTTCGCAAAGTCACGATGGCGAAGCCGATCATCATGGGACGCACGACGTTCGAATCCATCGGTCGGCCACTCCCGGGTCGCGCTAATATCGTGCTCACGAAGCGCAACGATTACGAACCGGACGGCTGCCTGATCGTGCATTCCGTCGCCGAGACGTTGGCGTTGATCAAACCCCCTGATGAGTGGCTGCTCAGCGATGCGCGAGCCGCTGGCCTCGTGCGCTCGGAACTCGTGCCTGACGAAGCGCTGGTCATCGGCGGCGCGCAGGTCTATTGCGAGTTCTTTCCGTTTGCGGAGCGACTCTATATCACGCTCGTGCACGGCCATTTTGCCGGCGACACGCACTTCCCGACTTTTGATCGCGCCGAATGGCAAGAGGTCAAACGCATCGACTATGATCCCGACGCCGAAAACCCTAGCGCCTACAGTTTCATCGAGTTCGACCGCATCCGAAAGCCAGCGGATGATCGCCAAGCGTAGTTCCACGCCGTCTGCCACCGACGAAGCCGCCCTGCGCAAGAAGGCGCGTCGCATCGGCGAGATTCTCGACGAGTTATTCCCCGCCCCGCCGATTCCACTCGAGCATCGCGACGCCTATACGTTGCTGGTGGCGACATTGCTCTCGGCGCAAACGACCGACGTGCGCGTGAACCTCGTGACGCCGGCGTTGTTCGCGCGCGCATCGACGCCCGCGCAGATGCACGCGCTCACGGTTCCAGAGATCCACGAGCACATTCGCACATGCGGACTCGCGCCGCAAAAGGCGCGGGCGATTCACGCGCTCTCGGGCGAACTCGTGGCGAAACACGATGGCGACGTGCCGCGCTCATTTGCGGCGCTCGAGGCGTTGCCCGGCGTCGGACACAAGACGGCGAGCGTCGTGATGGCGCAGGCATTTCGCATGCCGGCATTTCCGGTCGATACACATATCCATCGGCTCGCGGCGCGTTGGGGGCTGTCGAGCGGCAAGAATGTCGAGACCACCGAGGCCGATTTGAAACGGCTGTTCCCGGAAGAAAGTTGGATCAAGCGGCACCTGCAGATCATTTACTTTGGGCGCCAGTACTGTCCTGCGCGCGGACATGACTTGCCGACGTGTCGAATCTGTTCGTGGGCGGCAGCGCCCGCCGATCCAGTGACGAAACCCACGCCGCGCGCGCGGCGCACTCGAAAGCACTCGTGACTGCTTCCAACCTGCAACGCAAACGCATCGCCGTGATTTCAACCGGCGGCACGATTGAAAAAACTTACGACGAACTCGCTGGCATCTTGCACAATCGTGTCAGCGTGCTCGACATGATGCTCGCGACGATGACGCTCGGCGGCGTCGAACTTTCGCGCGTGCCGTTGATGAACAAGGACAGTCTCGACATGAGCGAGGCCGACCACGACCTCATCGCAGACACCGCGCGCGCGAGTTCGCTCACGCACGATGGCGTGCTCATCGTCCACGGCACGGATCGGCTCGCCAAGAGCGGCGAGCGCGTTCTCGCGCGGTGCGGCGCGCCGCGCACGCCGGTAGTCTTCACGGGCGCGATGCGACCGTGGGAGATGCGAAACACCGACGCGCTGCAAAATCTCACTGAAGCGCTCCTCGCCGTGCAAGTCCTCGGCCCCGGCGTATATGTCGTCATGCACAACCGCGTGCTGCAATTTCCGGGCGTGGTGAAAGACGCGCGCCTCGGAACGTTCGTGCGCGGGTAGCCCCTTCCATTCGCAACTACTGACGCCGCCGGCTTCGCCGGCACCCGATCGGCTCCATCGTAGACTTCTTAAGCACTCTCGTATCGATGGCTCGGCTCCCGAAGGGTGACGCGTGGCGACGACTAGTCTCTTAGCGGGAAAATTCAAAGAAGGCACGCGGCTGCGTTACGCCATCTACGGCGAAAACGACGCGTTGCTGCTCAATGCCGGCACAATGCTCACACCGAATCTCATCGCGCTGTTGGCGCGTCGTGGTATTCGACTGCGATTGAACGCGTCGCTCGAGGTGCTGGAGGGTGCGCAGGCGCGCCTTGAGATACCCGTGCCAGATTCCTGCACGCTGACGATCGGTCGCAATCCGAATTGTTTGATTCGTCCGACGAGCCGTCTCGTCAGCGGCTATCACTGCGTCTTCGTGCAATTGCCGCTCACGCTCGTCGTCGAGGACCAAAACAGCACGAACGGCACCTTCGTGAACGGAACACGCATTGACGATCTCAAGGATCTCAATGACGGCGACTTCGTGCAGATCGGTGATTTGAAACTGCGCGTGCGGCTCTACGCTTGCCTCGAAGGGGTGCATGAATCGCTCGCCGAAGTTTCCGGTCTCATACTCGCGGGGAGTTGCAACGACGTGGGTCCGACGTCCGAGCCCGAACGCGGCAGCACGGTAACGCTCGAAGGGAGCAGCGCCGAAGCGATGCGGTCGGCCATCGATGCCGCTTGGCAGAAGAAGAACGCCGACTCGCCCGAGCATCGCGGACCCTAACTCTGCCTCCCGCTCGACTTCTTGGTGACCGAAGTCAATCCTGCGCGGACACTCATCTCACTCACTGTTGCATCCGTTCTCGCGCATCCGTAGGGTTTCCGACGATGCCACCCATGCCGTTGCGCCCTCAACTTCCTGACTATGTGCTCGAGTACACGCGCGCCATCGCAGCGGCCGGCGGTCGCGCGCTCATCGTCGGCGGTTACGTGCGAGACACGCTGCTCGGTCTCGACAGCAAGGACTACGATTTTGAAGTATCCGGGCTCGACATGGACCAACTGGAGCAGGTGCTGCGGCGTTTCGGCGAAGTGATCACCGTCGGCCGGACGTTCGGCGTCTTGATGCTCAAGAGCCAGCAGCACATCGATTTTTCCGTGCCGCGGCGCGACAACAAAGTCGGTCGGGGTCACGCGGACTTTCGCTGCGAGTTCGATCCGCATATGAGTTTCGCCGACGCCGCGCGCCGGCGAGACCTCACCATGAATAGCATGGGGCTCGATCCGTTGACGGGCGAAATCATCGATCCGCATGGCGGTCAGCGCGACCTCGCCGCGCGGCGCTTGCGAGCTACGGATCCGGCGAGTTTCGGCGAGGATCCGCTTCGCGCCGTGCGCGTGGCGCAGTTTCGCGCCCGCTTCGAAATGGAGCCGGACGCCGAACTCGCGAAGTTGTGTGCGGAGATTTCGCTCGATGACTTGTCGGGTGAGCGCTTGTGGACGGAGCTCGAGAAGCTCTTCCTCAAGAGTCGGCGGCCGTCGCTCGGCCTCGAGTTTCTGCGCACCACGGGATTGTTGCGGTTCTTCCCGGAACTCGCGGCGATGGTCGACGTACCGCAAGATCCCATTTGGCATCCGGAGGGAGACGTCTGGGTCCATACGATGTTGGTCGTCGACGAGGCCGCGCGCGCCCGGACCGGCGTCGTGGCGGATGACCTCTTGCTACTCTACGGTGCGCTCTGCCACGACATCGGAAAGCCGCTCACGACATTTACCGATGCCGAGGGCCGCGTCCGCTCACCCAACCACGAACCGGAGGGTGTGACGCCGGCGCTCCAGTTCTTGGCGCGGTTGCGCGCGCCGCGCCAGTTTAGTGAGCAGGTCGGATTGCTCGTGCGCTATCACCTCGCGCCCGCGACGCTGCCGAAACAAGATTCATCGCCCCGCGCGTATCGGCGTTTGGCGCGCCGCCTCGGCGCCGGCCAAATCAGTCTCGAATTCTTGTGGCGCCTCGCGCGCGCAGACCACTTCGGTCGGACGACGCCGGATGCGCTCGCGCGCGAGTTTCCGGCGGGCGATGCCTTTCTCGCAATGTCCAAGGGGCTTCGCATCGCAGCCGCCGCGCCACGCGATGTAGTACTGGGACGTCACCTACTCGAACGCGGCCTTCAGCCGGGTCCCGCCATCGGGGTGATTCTCGATCGCTGTCGCGAAATCCAGGATGAGACGGGCAGTGAAAATGCGAGCGAGATCCTCGACGCCGCGCTGGGTGAGTCGTCACTCACGGAATATCTCGCGCTCGGACGCGAACGTGCGCTGGCGCGGCGGGCACGCGGGCACCGGCCGGACAAATAACGAAATCACGGCATTGACTGCAGAGTGCGCAGTGTCGAACTCGTGAGTCCTCGGCCATCGCGCGGGGTGGTCCGGCCAACTCGGCGCATTATTCGTCGGGCTAGTCAGACCGTCTCAGACGCGCGCGCAAAATGAAAACAAACCAGGGCAGCCGATAACGACTGCCCTGGTTTGCCATGCTCAATGAAACCGTCAGCGGTCGACTAGTAGTCGACTTGGTGGAACGTTCCACCGTTCATCGCCGCGAGGTCGATGTAGAAGTCAGCCTCGCCGGAGTAGTACGTCGTCGTGAAGTAGAAGGTGTCGATCTTCGCATGCTCGTAGTTCGCGGCAGTGATGGCTTCAAGCGCCGAATCACCTTCCCATGGCGCGTGCACGCCCATGATGATCACATGCTTGTCGCGGCCCGACGCTGTGTGAGAAATGTTCAGCGTGGTCAGCGCCGCTTCGAGCAGGTTGTGCGCTTCAATCGGAACCAGGAGGTTCATCCAAGCAAGCGCGGAAGCCTTGTTCGCCGCGTTCCCTTTTGGCGGATCGAGGCGCCAAATGTACGTCTGCGAGTTGTAGCCGATGAGATCGAACTCGGTGCGATTGGAAACTTGCTGCAGGCCATTGGCGATCTCAGATTTGATCGCATTGAAGACGGTCGTCTCGCCACAGAAGCCGAATACTGGGAAACACCACAAGAAGGCGTCGCCCTCAATCTCGGCGCCGTAGAAAACGATCGACTCCGGCAGGTCCTCTTCGTCGTCGTCTTCGTTGATCCCGCCGCTCGGCAGGTCGAGGGGGCGTTTCGTGAACGAATTCGAACCATCATCCGCAACGGCGACAAATCCAAAGCTGAAGCAGCAGAGAATGAACGCCAGCCATGCGAGTCTCATGATCGAACCCTCCTGGTAGAATCCCCCCGAACCCATTTCTTCCGCCAATTTCCTGCGAACAACAGACGACACGCCTCCGACAAAATCCCACGCCAAACAAAGAATGTTCGAAAGCGCAGAGAGCACAACGACTTCGGACTTTGCGGCGCGCAGACTTTTAGCGCGCAGTGCGGCGCCCAAACCGTGTTTCGGAGTGAAAATCACTCCGCTCCACACTCGGGTCCAAACTCGGACGCGACGCGCGCGTCGAACTCTTCGGCACTTCGAGCACCCACATTCTGCCCGGGGTTCAGATCCTGTCAAGCAGGTCCTCGGTGCAGAGGGACCGGGTTCGAACCGCGGGCGGCCGCCTTGGGCGGCGCTCCGAGTCCGTGCATCGCGCTGAACGAGGTCTTGCTGGCATCACCTTTCCGTGCGTGATAGGTTTCGCCTTTTGAGAATGGCCGAAGTTTCCCGCGCGGGCCGTGGCTAGACGCCAAACTTCGCCGCCTGCGCGGACGGGTCCATCGGACGCATGAACTTTTGGCGGGCGTTCTAGTGCGGAAATGAGATTTCTTCCATGTCCATGCGAGGCTCGCGCGCGTTGTGCTGTTGGCTCGGCGGCTTGATTGCAGCGTTCGTCGCGGCAATCGACACGCCAGTGGCGCTGGGACAAGTGGAGCCGAGTCGAACTCCGATTAGCGTCGAATATCAATTGTCGATCGATGATCAAAGCACTCGCCAAGAGATCAGTACGTATGGCGAAACCAAACCCGCTACCGAGAGCCACATCAAATCCGATTTCAAATTGACGCTCTATTTCATCGGGGACGAGCGCCATGGCCAACGCGTGATCTACGTGTTGACGCGAGACGCCACCGCGCCGGTCCCGACCGACGGGCTGTACACCGGTCCGAGTTCGCTGCCAATCGGTTCGCTGCTCGTCAATGCACAGCGAAACATCAAAGTTGAGACGCAACACCCGCTCGATCTCACCACGAACGCCGCGATTCGTTCACTCGTAGAAGCGTCGACCACTGTCGCGCGCGAGCGGCTCGAAGCGGTCTCAAAGGGTCACGACAAATTGAGTGTCGCGGGGTTCTCCGGTGAAATCCCCGTAAGCTATGAGTCGAGTTCGATCGAGAACGACTCGCAGATGCTCTATCAATTGCATTTGACGAGTGCGCCGCACGTCGCCACGCAAGGAACTCAACGGCTTGAGTTGCGCAACCTCGACTATCAGCTGCGCTTTGACGCCGAGAAGTTTCACTTGCTGTCGGGTCGCTGGATGATGGAGACGTCGCGGGTTCCGGAAGCTGGCCGCAAAGGCACGCTCGTGCGCACGACACTCGCACGAAAACTCGCGACCGCGGCGCGTCAGCTCACGCGCCGCGATTTGCTTCCGACCGAGGTGGAGTCGCTCTTGCAAGAGTTCGAAATTTTGAAACCGCTCACGCAAGCGCTGCTGCCCGGTGCGCCCGTGGTGAAAGCGGAGATCGATGCAGCGCTGAAAAAATACAAAGAGAAGCACAGCAAGGGCTTCTTGCAGCCGGCACTCGCTGAGTTGGAACTTGCGCTCACCGCTAAGATCGAAGGCGTGCGTCCTGCCAACCCCGACGACTTTGTAAAAACGATGATCGGCAAGCCGGCGCCCGACTTCACACTGAAGGATGTGCGCGGCGAGTCGGTGACGTTGTCGAGTCTCAAGGGTCGGGTCGTACTGCTGAATTTTTGGGGCGCGTTGTGAACGATGTGTCGTGCGGAGGCTCCGCACTTTAGCGCACTGCAGAAGGCCTACGAGGATCAGGGTTTTACCGTGCTCGCGGTCGAATCGGATAACTACGCGCTCGATCGCCTGGAAGAATTCATCCAAGCCCGTGGCTTGACGCATCGCATTCTTCGGCCGGGAAGTCGCACCGCTCAACTTTACTCAGTACGAGCCTTTCCGACCAAGTTTTGGATCGACCGCACCGGCAAAATCGTCGAGTGGCACTACGGCGGACAGAGCCGCGGCGAGATCGAATCACGACTCAAACAGTTGCTGAGCGCCGACAGTCGGTAGAATAACCGCGTTCAATTTTCGGCTGCGGGCGCTGATTGTCCGTGTCGTGCTTGTCGCGCACCGGTACGGTCGGCAGCCACGGTCGAAAAGCTTCGAATAGCGGTCATGGGTGGTTGGCAGGGCTTGGTGCGCTCGCCTCGGCGCGGCCGCGTTTCGGGAAACGCCGACTTCTTGTTGCGCCGAACCGATAGACTTCGCTTCGCGCGCTGGTTTCGTTTCGGCGATGTTTCCGTGCGCCGCTGCGTGTCGGCGTTTGGCAGCGTCACCCGCCCTTCAGCGATTTTTGGAGGATCTTCCATGGTTCGTACATCTTTGTTTTCCAAGTTCGGGCTCGTGGCGAGCATCTGTGCGCTTTGCGCGAGCAGCGCCATCGTCGACGCTCAGGTCTGCTACGAAACAACCATTTTCACCGTAAGCAAGGATGATGCGTTCTTGCGCGAGGTCGATCTCGCCACGGGCAATGTCCTCAGCATGACGCCCCTGAACCTCGGACCGGGACAAGTGATCTCCGGCGTCCAAGGGCTCGATATAGATCCGATCACGGGCGATTACTATTTGCTCGTTAAGATCGTTGGCACACCGGGAGATATCCCATTTCTTTGTTCACTGTTTCCAGCGGGTGGTGGCGACCTGAGTATAATCGGCTCGACCGTGCTTGACTTCCGGTCGCTGAGTTTCCTGCCAAGCGGCTCGGTACAGTCCATTAGCTCAGAGACGTCGTCTCCGGCGCTCGCTTTTTGCGAATTGAGCCTCCTGACCGGCAGTCCGATTGATATCTGTGGCGTCAGCGGGGGAGATGTCGGCGAAGCCGCCGCTTATCGTCCCGTAGACGGAATTTTCTATCGCGGGTCCGGGACGCAGGACGTGATCTTCCAGCAACTCAGCGACATCATGACCGGCCCTGGCACACCGTGCGGCACCACCAACATTGCGCTCAGCAACGATACACTCGAGGGCGGTGAAATCACGGCGCTCTGTTACTGGCCGAGCCAGGACAAATTCCTGTGGAAGAAAGATGCGATCGGCGACCCGCTCTACGCGGTCAGCCCCACTGGGGCCATCGAGTTCGTCGTCAACCTTGATCACAACGTCGGCGGCATGTTCGTCGTCGAAACCGTGATCCCGTGCCCGGCCGGCGGATTCCGGCGCGGCGACGTCAACGATGACGGCGGGACCAACATCGCGGATGCGGTGTTCCTCCTCAATTCACTGTTCGTGCCGAGCAGTCCCAGCACCACGTGCCTAGACAGCGCGGATAGCAATGACGACGGCGCCGTGAACATCGCTGACGCGGTGTATCTGCTCAACGCGTTGTTTGTCATCGGCAGTCCGCCGACGCCGGCGCCGGGACCAACCAATTGCGGCCCAGACCCAACGAGCGGCGATCCGCTAGACTGCGTCGATTACTCGTCGCCCTGCTAGTCGTAAGGCTCCGCTCCGTGCGCGGCTCGGCTCGATAGTCGGTGCTGATGCTGCTTCTCAGGACCGCGGTCGCGCATCTCACCGATGCGC
>JBJXGE010000053.1:0-108444 GCA_046154185.1 Planctomycetota bacterium | reverse complement strand
CCCCCCCCCCCCCCCCCCCCCCCGCTCGCCATCCGTCCACCGGTCCGCCTTCAATCGGCAGCGCCAGCCGGGTCGTATTGGCGGGATAAGTAACACTGCATGCCAAGGCTCTGCATCAGGTGCATCTGGTTTTCCAGCCAATCGATGTGGTGTTCTTCGTCGGCCAGAATTCCCATGAGCAAACCCGCCGCGCCATGGTCACCCTCCTTCTGGAACGCGCCGATCAATCGATTGAGGCGCGCGACCGCATCGCACTCGAGTTCGTAGTCGCACTTGATCATTTCCGGCACCGTCGGACCGACCGTGATCTTGCCGAGGCGCTGCAAATTCGGGACGCCGTCGTAGTACAGAATGCGTTCGGTCAGCATTTCGGCGTGCTTCATTTCATCCATCGATTCTTGCTTGATGGACTTCGCGAGCACGTTGTAGCCCCACGACTCCGCCATCGCGTGATGCACAAAGTACTGGCTTATCGCGGTCAGTTCGGCGGCCAACACCTCCGCCAGACCATCGAGTATGACAGGGGAAGCTTTCACGGATCGGTCCTTTCTGCTGCAGATTTGCGTTTGCACTCACGGTGATCTCGCGGCCTCAAACCCATCGCCGCGGCGCCGCACTATAACAACGAAGCGTGGGAAAATCGTGCCCGCTCATGCCGAGCACTGGAGCACAACCGGGAAGACGTTTATGCTCGCCCCGCCGGTTTGCGACTCGAGTAGTGGCAGAAGTGGAATAGCGCGGGGCGACCGGCCGCCCGCGGGAGGATCGAAGCGTGGCAGATCAAAGCAGTAAATACGACGTCGCCATCGTCGGCGCAGGTCCAGGCGGATACGTTGCCGCCATTAAAGCCGGGCAACTCGGCCTCAAAACGGTGCTCATCGAGAAAGACCCGAAACCCGGCGGCACCTGCCTGCATCGCGGTTGCATTCCGACCAAGGCATTGTTGATGACGGCCCACGTGCTCGACCTCGCGCACGATGCGCAGAGTTACGGCGTGGCGATCGCGGACGCGCGGATCGATCTCGCCGCGGCAATGAAATACAAGTCACGCGTCGTCAAGAAGAACGCGGGCGGCGTCGAGTTCTTGCTCAAAAAGAACAAAGTCGAAACGGTCGCAGGCATCGGCACGCTCGCGAGCCCTACACAGATCACCGTGCGCGGCGCTGCCGGCGCGACGCAAACGCTCGAGGCGCGCAACATCATCCTTGCGACTGGATCAATTCCAACGCGGCCGAAATTCCTCGACTTCAAACATCCACGCATCATCACGAGCGACGAAGCGCTCGAAATCACCGAGCTGCCGACGCACGTGACGATCCTCGGCGCCGGCGCGGTCGGCTGTGAGTTCGCGTCGATCTTTCGCTCGTTCGGTTGCGAAGTGGTGCTCGTCGAAATGCTCGATCGTTTGCTGCCGATCGAAGACGATGATTGTTCGGCCGAATTGCTGAAGGCGTTTCGCAAACGCGGCATCGAGTGTCGCGTCGGCACGCGGCTCGAAAAGGCGGAGCCGCACGACAAAGGCGTGAAACTGCTGCTGACGCCGACGTCCGGGCCGGGGCAACCGCTCGACACCGACCTGCTCTTGTGCGCAGTCGGCCGTTCGCCCTACACCGACGGCCTCGGGCTCGACCGGGTCGGTATCGCGCTCGACAAGGGTTTCGTTCCCGTCGACCGCGATCAACGCACGCGCGTTGCGAATATCTATGCGATCGGCGACATCGTCGGCTCAACGCCGCTCCTTGCGCACGTCGCGAGCGCCGAGGGCTTGGTGGCGATCGAAATCATCGCCGGCAAGAATCCGCCGCGCATCCAGAAGGACCGCATCCCGAGCGCGACCTACTGTGATCCGGAGGTCGCGTCGGTGGGATTGACCGAGAAGCGCGCGCGCGAAGGCGGACGCGCGGTCAAGGTCTCGAAGTTTCCGTTTTCCGCGCTCGGCAAAGGCGGGATCGTCGGCGCGAGCCATGGCTTCTTCAAGATCATCGCGGACGAGAAATATGGTGAGATTCTCGGCGTCCACATCGTCGGGCCCCATGCGACCGACTTGATCAGCGAAGGTTGCGTGGCGCTAGGGCTCGAAGCGACCGCCGCGGACCTCGCGCACATCATCCATGCACACCCGACGTTGGCCGAAGGGATGATGGAAGCGGCGCACGGACTCACAGGCGGCGCGATCCATATCTGAAAGCCGGCGTACTGTGGCGACCGAACCCATCACTTACCTCGAAGCCATTCGACGCGCACTGCGGCGCGCGCTCGATGAAGACCCACGCGTCTTTCTGATCGGGGAAGACATCGGCGTGTACGGCGGCGCGTTCAAAGTGACCGACGGCTTCCTCGCGCAGTACGGACCGCAACGCATCATCGACACGCCCATCGTCGAGACCGGGATCGTCGGCGCCGCGATCGGCGCGGCGCTGGCGGGTCAGCGGCCGATCGTCGAGATCCAGTTCATCGATTTCATCACGTGCGCGTTCAATCAGCTCACGCAGTTCGCGGCGACCTGCCGCTTTCGCTGGGCGACGCCGGTGCCGATCGTCGTGCGCGGGCCAGCGGGCGGCGGCGTGCACGCGGGTCCGTTCCATTCGCAAAACGTCGAGGCGTGGTTTCTCAATACGCCGGGCCTCAAAATGGTGGCGCCGTCGACGCCGACCGACGCGTATCGATTGCTGCTCGGCGCGATCGCCGATCCGGACCCGGTCCTGTTCTTCGAACAGAAAGCGCTCTATCGCACGTTGAAAGAAGTCGTCGACGAATCCGCGCCGCCGCTCAAGCTCGGCGAAGCGTGCGTGCGGCGCGCCGGCGAAGATGTGTCCATCGTCAGCTACGGCGCGATGGTGCAGAGCGCGCTAAAGGCCGCCGAAGCGCTGGCGAAGGAAGACATCGACGCCGAGATCCTCGATCTGCGTTCGCTCGCGCCGCTCGATCGTGAAGCGCTGCTTGCGACCGCGCGCAAGACCGGCCGCGTCCTCGTCGTTCACGAGGACAATCTCACGGGCGGCGCCGGCGCGGAGTTGGCCGCGCTCATCGGCGAACATGTGTTCGACTGGCTCGACGCGCCCGTCCGACGACTCGCGGCGCTCGACGTGCCGATCCCGTATGCGCAAGTCCTCGAGGAAGCGACGCTCCCAAGCGTCGAGTCGATCACGGCGGCGGCGCGCGAGCTGGCGAAGTATTAGCGCGGTCTTGCCACACACACGCGGCGCAAATGGAGTTCACGATCGTCGCCGAACGCCGGTGCTGTCCACGAGCCGAATCGGCGGGGGCAACGCCCCGAGCACCCCTTCCCGCCCCGGGCGGCGATGGGGTAAGGTGTGCAGCCCAAAATGAATAGCTCATCGTGAGTCGGAAGCTGTGGAGCGACGGCGACGAAGGTTGGCAGGGTCGACGCGAGAGGTCGAGTAACGGCTCGACGCGAGAGACCGCCCGAAGAGTCACCAGTGGGAATCTTCTACTGAGGAGTGCGCATGGTCACCGAAATCAGGATGCCGCAAATGGGCGAGTCGATCGCCGAGGGCACCTTGACGCGCTGGTTCAAGAAGCCGGGCGATGCCGTCAAGCGCGACGAGCCGCTGTTCGAGATCTCGACTGACAAGGTCGACGCCGAAGTTCCGGCGCCGGCGGACGGTGTGCTTCAGAAGATTCTGGTCAATGAAGGAACAACCGTCGCCGTGAATTCGGTCGTCGCGTTGTTCGGTGAACCGGGCGCCGTTGCCGCGCCGGTGGAGAAGTTAGTGGCTGCGAAACCGGCGGCCGCCGCGACCAAGCCGATCGCCGCTCGCGCCGAGTCGGTTGCGCCCCCGCCGAAAGTGGCGACGGCGGCGGTCGCCGTCGCGCCGCCACCTGCGTCAAGGGTCGCCGAGCATCACGAAGACGACTCGTCGTCTTCGAACGGTTCCGATCGGCGCGTGCGATCGTCGCCGCTTGTCCGCCGCATCGCGCGCGAGAACGGCATTGCGGATCTCGCGGGCATTCCCGGGACTGGCCTCGAAGGTCGCATTACCAAAGATGACATCCTCGGTTTCATCGAGAAGCGCGGCGTCGAGCCGAGTGCTGGCGTTGCCGCGCGCAGCACCGCCCCGTCGACGGCGCGACCCGCACCTGCCGCCGCGCACGCGAGCGCGCTCCCGTTGCTGAACCTGCCGCGCACGAATGTCGATGTCTCGTCGCTCAGCATCATGCGGCGCAAAATCGCCGAGCACATGGTGCACTCGCGTCGCACATCGGCACACGTTCACTCCGTGTTCGAAGTCGACATGACGCGAGTGATGAAACTGCGCGCAAAACACAAAGACGCGTTTGAAGTACGCCATGGCGCAAAACTCACCATGATGCCGTTCTTCTGCAAAGCCGTGATCGGCGCGATTCGCGATTTTCCGTGGGTCAATGCCTCGCTCGATGGCGACGAGATTCTCGTGCACAAGTCGGTGAACATGGGCATCGCGGTGGCGCTCGAGGGCGGCCTGATCGTGCCGGTGATCCGAGGCGCGGATGAGCTCAATCTCATCGGACTCCAAAAGCGCGTGACTGATCTCGCCAATCGGGCCCGCTCGAAACAGCTGGTGCCGGACGAAGTCACGGGCGGCACCTTTACCATCACGAACCCAGGGCAGTTCGGCGGCCTGTTCGGCATTCCGATCATCAGCCAGCCGCAAGTTGCGATCCTCGGAGTCGGCGGCATTCAGAAGCGACCGATTGTCGTCGAAGGCGACGCGATCGCCGTGCGCGAAATGTGCTACTTGTGTCTCGGTTACGATCATCGGCTCGTCGATGGCGCTTACGCCGACCAATTCATGGCGAAAGTCAAATCGCTGCTGGAGACGTTTGACGAGACGTTGCTGAGCTAATTGTTCGCGCGCGTGATCGATCGACGCTCCATGGCTATGCCGCACACAGATGGGTGCACGCAGACGGCTGCACACTGATGGCCGCACACAGATGGCAGAGAGGGCGATGCGAACCGCGATCTTCAAAATCGACCCGAAGGCTTTTTCTCCGGACGAACTCAAGCCCGCGGCCGCGATCCTCGCGGCCGGCGGCCTAGTGGCTTTCCCCACCGAAACTGTCTACGGCATCGCCGCCAGCACGAAGAGCCCGGCAGCAATCGCGCGCTTACGAGCCGTCAAGGGGCGCGAGGCCGACAAACCGTTCAGCATTCATATCTCTTCACTCGGCGAAGTCGCCGAGCTAGTCGATCATGTGCCGCGCTACGGCCAGATTTTGATGCGCCTGTATTGGCCGGGTCCACTGACGATAATTTTTCCGGGTCGTGACTCGACCGGCGTCGGCATTCGCTATCCCGCCCATCAAGTGGCGACGGAGCTCGTGCGCCTCGCCGGGTGTCCGGTCGTCGCGCCGAGCGCCAATCGCGCCGGGGAGCCACCGGCAAACGACGCGCAACAAGTGCTCGCGGTGTTCGACGGTGAGATCGATGCGGTCATCGACGCGGGCGCCGCGGCGCTGCGACAGTCATCGACCGTCGTGCGGGTCGCCGACGATTCCTACCATGTGCTGCGCGAAGGCATCATCAGCACTGAGATGATCGATCGAAGTTTGCGCCCGAAGCACATTCTGTTTGTGTGCACGGGCAATAGTTGTCGTAGCCCGATGGCTGCGGCGCTGTTCCGCACTCAACTCGCCAGCCGGCTCGGTGTCGGCGAGAGTGAATTGGAGGCCCACGGTTTTCAAGTGAGCTCGGCCGGCGTCGAAGCGCTGGCGGGCGGCACCGCGAGTCGCAACGCCGTTGCGCTCCTTGCCGAGCGCGGCATCGATCTCACCGGGCACCGCACGCGCGGGTTGTCGCGCGAGCTCGTGCAAAGCGCAACGTTGATCATTACGCTCACGCCGGCGCATCGCTGGCAAATCATGGAGTGGTTTCCGACGGTGAGTGACAAGGTCGAAGTGATCTCGGAACAAGGAATCAGCGACCCCGTCGGCGGCGACTTGGCAGTTTATGGCGTCTGCGCCAAGCAGATCGAAAGCGAGATCTCGAACAAGTGGATCGACAAGGTGCTCACCCTTTGAAAGTCGCGATCGGCTCGGACCACGCCGGATTTGAAGGTCGACAAGCCGCGCGGAAAGCGCTCGAGGAATACGGCTGCACGATCTTGGATCTCGGCACACCCACCAAGGAGTCCGTCGACTATCCCGATTTCGCACACGAGGTCGCACGCGCCGTCGAGACGGGGCAGGCAGATCTCGGGGTCTTGGTGTGCAGCACCGGCCAGGGGATGGCTATGGCGGCGAATCGCCACGCCGGCATCCGCGCGGCACTCATCACCAACGATCTCACCGCGCGCATGAGCCGCGCGCACAACGACGCGAATATCGCCTGCTTCGGTGAACAAGTCGTCGGCGCCGCCGGTATTCCGGCGCTCCTCAAGATCTTCCTCGACACTCGCTTTGAAGGCGATCGGCACGCCCGCCGCGTGCGGAAGATCGAGACGAAATAGCGCGAACGGGCGGAGTCCAAACCGCGAAACGTGCGGCCGTTAGCCAGGGGCCGCTGTGTCCGCGCTCACCGGATAGCGCACTTCGTAGCGCTTCAGAAGATCGACGAGGTACGCGTTGATCGAGTCTTGTCGCCGTTCGCGCTTCAAGGCATCCAACGCGCGCCGGCGGCGCGGCTCGTCGAACATCGACGAGTCCGGGTCGTGCTTCCCTTTGAGACGCGAAAGGTAGCAGAAGTCCTTTGTGACGGTCGCCGCGACCGGCGCGCCGACACTACCGATCGCCGGAATCGTGAACACTTCCCTGAGCAACGGGCCGGCCGCGAGCAGCGGCTTGTCTCCAACTTTGAGTTTGCTCATGTCGTTTTTCGCGAGCGGCTCTGTGGTGATGAGTTCGGCGCCTTCGGCCTGCGCCCACGCCTCGAGCGTCAAGCCTGCTTCGGCTTTGTCGATGAGTTCCTTCTTGGTCTTCAGGTAATCCAGACACAGTTCCAGCGCCTTATCCGTAAGAGCCAGTTCGAGCAGTTTGACTTGGTCGACCGCTTCATACTTGGCATCTTCCGCGTCAAGTCGCTCGGTGAGCCGATACAAATACGAGCCCGTATTGTTGAAGGTCTCGCGCAGACAGAGGTCGCCAACTTTCAGCATGGAGTTCAGCGCATCCGACAAATTGGGCGACTGAATCTCGACGGGGACCTGATTGTCCTTGGCCATCTGCGCCGAAAACGCGTCGGTCTCGATCGGAGTAACGAGCGGAAACGACTCGCCGTAGACTTCTTGCCAAGTGTAGTCAGCGCCGCCGGCCGCCTTCGCGGCCGCGAGCGTCTTCGCTTTTTCAAGCGCCGCCAGCGTGATCGTTCGCTCTTTCGAGCGCGCCACCGACTCTTTGACGAATTCGCGCACTTCCGGAAGCGGCTTGTATTGTTTCTCGGCGGGCGGCGGCGCGCCCTCCGGAACCTCGACCAAGTACAAAGTGTCCTTGTCGGCGTCGTAGCGCTGCTGAATCTCGGCGTCGTCCACCAATATGCGATTCCGCACGAGCACCGCCGCCGACAGCTTGACGCGCGGTGGAATCCTGAACACCGATTTATTGCTCTCGAAAGTCGTGAGCTTGAACTCGTCGGTGATTTTGGTCGCGGCTTCCTCGCGGAAGCGCGCGGTCGGGAGGCCCACGAAGTCGAAGCTCCGCAGTTCGTTCTCGAGCTTGAAGCGGTCATAAACTTCGGAATCCGCCACTACGACGCTGCTCTGAATTGCGGAAGTCAACTTCTGCACGAGCAGATTGGTGGCCAGCATATTCTCGAAGTTGCGGACCGAGATCTTCATGCCGAGAAAATCCTCATCGGCGAGCACTTTTCTATAAGCCTCGTGCGTGAAGACGAGGCTTCTGAGCTTGTCGTCGAATTTCTTGCGGAAGTCTTGCGACGGGATGCCACTCAACTCGTTGTAGACTTCGTGCCACGCGATCAACCGCTTCGCGTGATCGACGACGTAGTCGTTGAGTTCTTTATCGCTCACCGACATGTTGAGCCGTCGCGCCTCCTTCTGGAGCAACACGAAGCGCTCGACGCTGTTGCTGTCGACTTGCCGTGGCGCGCGTTGCCAGGGGTTTCCTTGCATGTGCGTCATCGAGCTGATGCTGAGATAGTCGCCGAGCTGACTGCGGAGCCTTTGGTATTCGAGGGCCGACACTCTCTCGTCGCCCACGTAGAAGTACGTCGTGCCGGAACGATCTTCCATGAGGTAATACACGAGCCCCGAGAAAGCAAAAGTGGGTGCAATGACCACGAGCAGCACCACCATGATGACTTTCTCGTTTTGTTTCAGGTAATTTGCGAGTGGCATGAGCGCGTTCCCTCCAGCGATTTCAGAGCGCGCCCGACTCACGTGAGTCCGTGCGCGAGCTTTCGGTGTTTATCGACGCGGACGTCGCCGAGCTGCGGCGGTTCCGGTCGCAAGTCAGTTTCGGATCGACCGGACCACTGGGGCGAACCGGCTCGAGCGAACCGCGGATTCTAGCGAACTTAGAACCGAGTCTCCACGGGTCACCGGCGGTGCCGGTCAATCTCCAGGTTTGCGAGGACATCGCACCGCTCATTCTCGGGGTGCCCGGCGTGTCCCTCGACCCACGCCCATTCGACTTTTCGCTTGCCGGCCTCGGCCACTAATCGCTGCCACAACTCTTGGTTCAGCACCGGACTGCGGTCCGCCTTGCGCCAGCCGCGACGAATCCAGCCGGCCACCCACTGGGTCATGCCGTCGACCACGTAGCGCGAGTCGGTCGAGAGCCGAATCACACTGCCGGGCGGCGTCGCGGCGAGTCCTTCGATCGCGGCCGACAGCTCCATGCGATTGTTGGTGGTCGCGGCTTCAAATCCCGACAGCTCGCGCTCCGGCGCGTCGGTCACACGGACGATCGCCGCCCATGCTCCCGGCCCTGGGTTTCCGCGACAAGCGCCGTCTGTAAAAACTTCAATGCGTGCCATGCGGGCTAACTCCAACTCGGTTGTTTGCGGTGTCTGACATAGCGCAGATCGAGTTGCCGGTGCAAGGGATCGGCGCGAACGAGCTCGACTTCGATGAGTTCGCCGATGCGAAAACCGCGGCCGGTATTGCGACCGCGGAGCGCGAACTGCGCTTCGTTGTAGAGAAAGTAATCCCCTTCCAGCGTCGAGACGTGCACAAGCCCCTCGGCCAAGAGTCCCTCCAACTGGACGTACATGCCGTATTCGAAGACAGCGGTGATCAAGCCCGGGAACACTTCGCCGACGCGCCCGCGGAGCCACGCGACGAGTCGCATTTTGACCATCTCCCGTTCCGCCTCTTCGGCGTTGCGTTCCGTTGCGGAGCAGTGCGCGGCGAGCGCTTCGAGCGCTTTCGGTTCGTCGGTCGTCCGCCGCCGCGGCCGGTGACCACGTCGCTCGCCCAGGAGCGCCTGGTCGAAAGCGCGATGCACTTGGAGATCCGGATAGCGTCGAATCGGCGACGTGAAGTGACAGTACTCATCGTTCGCGAGCGCGAAGTGGAGCGATTTCTCGGCGCAATACTCGGCGCGCGAGAGAGTGCGCAAGAGCGCCGAGTTCACGACAGTCGCCGCCGGTCGACCGCGCACGAAGTCGATGATGCGCTGGAAATCTTCGATGCCGCGCACCCGCAAGCCCGGAATGATCACGCTGCAAAACTTGAGAAAACGCGCCACCGCGTCCTCATCCGGCGCTGAATGCGAACGGCGTATCAGCGGGATGCGACGCGCCGTCGCAATTCGCGCGACGGCCTCGTTCGCGAGCAGCATGAACTCTTCGATGAGATGGTGCGCAGGATCGCGGCGCTCGACACGCACGGCGCTCACGTCTCCCGCAGCATCGAGGACGAGTCGCTGCTCGGCGAGCTCGAGCTCAATCGCGCCGCGCGCGAGTCGTCGCGCATGCAGAAGTCCACGCAGCTCGTTCATGTCGCGCAACATCGGCACGAGCACGGCGTCGCTCGGCGCGCGCGGCGGTTCGCCATCGAGTAGCGCTTGCACTTCGGCGTAGGTGAAGCGCCGCACGCTGCGCATGACCGCCGCCTCGACGCGATACGCGGCGAGTTCCCCGGCGCCGGTGACTTGCATCCACACCGCTTTGACGGCGCGATCGCAATCGGGACGCAGCGAACAAAGATCGTTCGAGAGTCGTTCCGGCAACATGGGAAAGACGCGCGCCGGTAGATAAACCGACGTGCCGCGCTCGCGCGCGTCGGCATCCAGCGCGCTCCCTTCCCCGACGAAGTGGGAGACGTCGGCGACGCACACGCAGAGTTCGAAGCCGCCGTCCGGAAGCCGCGTGACGAGCACCGCGTCGTCGAAGTCGCGCGCGTCGGCGGGATCGACGGTGATGATCGGCAGCGCGCGCAGATCGGCTCGTCGCTCGAGCTCGTGCGCGTCGAGCGTCGCGGGCAACGCGGCGGCTTCGGCGCGCGCGGCCGGCGAGAACTCGGCGCCGATGCCGAACTCGGCGCAAATCGCTTGCAGATCGGCGGCGTAGCTCCATTCCGCCGCCGCCAACTCAACGACTTCACCGGGCGGTAGCCCGTCGATCGCGGGCTCGTCGATGAGTCGCGCGAGGACACGCTGACCGGGCTTGGCCGTGAGCTCGCGGCCGGGCACGATGCGCATTTCCCGCACATGCTCGTGACGCAAGGGCATCACAATTCCGCCGCGTCCATCCGGCGCGCGCAGGTAGGTGCCAGGCACGATGCGATCGGAGCGGCGCAAGACAGAGAGGATCCGGACTTCGCGGCGCAGAGTCTTCGTCGCCGGCGCCTGCCCGGTCGACTTGCCTGGCGCTCGACCGCGGCCAGCGCCCTTTCTCGCCCCGCGACCGGCGCCACGACGCCCACCTTCTTTTTTCTCGCGCACGCCGCGCGGCTTGAGCGGTTTGACGAGCACCAAATCGCCGTCGTGAGCGTCGAGAAACTTACCCTCTGCCACAAAGAGATCATCGTCGCGCGCGCCGCCCGTCGGTCGCACAAAGCCGTGACCGCGCCGACCGATCGTCAACCGGCCGACTTCCCAGCCCTCGCGTTGCGGCGAAAACCAGCCGCGACCTTCGAGGAGCGCGACAGCGCCCTCTTCCTCGAGTTCGAGCAGCAACTCGACGAAGTCATCCCGTGCGCCGACTTCGCCCGCTCCCTGCTCCTGCGTTTCAACTTCAAAGTGATGCGAGAGTTCTCGTGTGTCGAGCGGTTGGTATTTGCGGTTTGAAAAATAATCTCGGATGCGCTGCTTCAGCGCTTCGCGATCGTCGCTGCTCACCGGAGCCTCCTCGATTCGGATCGTGGCGGCTCTGCGCGCAAAATGCAACAGGACGGTGCGCATTGACGCGCATCGTCCTGTTTAAGCAACGGCACTCGAATCGACTTTAGATGCTGCTGATGATGCTGACGAGCGGCATGAACAGCGCAATCACGATGAAGCCGACCACTAAGCCCATGCCGACGATCAGCACTGGCTCGAGGAGGCTCGACATCGCGTCGACCAACACGTCCACGTCGAGGTCGTAGTTGTCGGCGATCTTGTTGAGCATCTTGTCGAGTTCGCCGGTCTCTTCGCCGATGTCGATCATGTTGACGAGCAACGGGTCGAACACGCCAGATTGTGCGAGCGGTTCGGCGATCGTTTCACCCTCGCGAATCGAGCCATGCACGCTCGTGATCGCATGCGCGACCACGCGATTGCCCACGGCTTCGCGCACGATCGACAGCGCGTCAAGAATCGGCACGCCCGACGAGATCAGAGTTCCGAGCGTGCGACAAAAACGCGAAATCGTCGACTTCTTGATGATCTGCCCGAACACCGGCACCTTCAGCTTGAACTTATCGAGCATCAAGCCGCCCTGCTCAGTGCGAGACGCGTAGCGCATGCCCAACCAAATCAAGAAAACCACGGCCGGCGCGGCCCACCAATAACTCTTGATGATCTCGGAGGCGTCGAGCAACAACTGGGTCGCCATCGGCAACTGCTGGCCGATGTCGGCGAACATGGACTTAAACGACGGCACGACCTGCGTCATGATGACGACCAGGATCACGGTTGCCACCATGATGACGGCGATCGGATAGATCATCGCGCCGCGCACCTTTTTCTTGAGGCGCAGCGATTTCTCCATGAACTCCGACAAGCGGTTGAGAATCACGTCGAGCACGCCGCCGGCTTCGCCGGCGCGCACCATCGCGACGAACAAGGTGTTGAACGTCTTCGGAAACCGCTGCAGCGCCTCGGAGAATGTGCTGCCGCCCTCGACCTCTTGCGTGATGTGGTCGATCTGCGACTTGAACTTACCGGGCCGCATTTGTTGGCCGAGGATCTTGAGCGACCGCACGATCGGCAAACCCGCATCCTGCAAGGTCGCGAGCTGCTGCGTGAAGGTCGTGAGATCCTGTTGGGAAATGCGATCAAAGAGTACGAGCCCACCTTTTTTCTTCTCGTCGGCGGGTCCGGCGGCGGCGGCGGTGGTCGCGCCTTTTCGCTCCTGCAGTTTGGTGGGCCGGAGATTCATACCTTTGATTTTTTGGAGCGCTTCGTTCTTGTTCCCGGCCTCCACCTCACGGCGTAATTTCTTGCCGCTCGCATCGATCGCTTCAAACGCGTAAACCGGCATGCTAGCTCCTTAACTGCATCGCGCTCGCAGTAGACTCCCCGAACATTCCCCGTGGTCTCAGTCGTTATCCCGCCAGACGTCCCAAGTCCCTTTCGAAACCATCGCGTGCCCCCACCGGCCGCAAGGCGCTTTCAACGCGCGCTAAGTGACGATCGTCTCTTTCACGACTTCTTCAATCGTCGTGACACCGTCGTAAATCTGCAAGAGTCCGCTTTCGCGCAGCGTCTTCATGCCGCCCTCGCGCGCCGCGCGCTGCAGCTCCTGCGTCGACACACCGTTCATGATCAAGCCGCGGAGTTTGTCGTTCATGAGCAGGATCTCGAACAGCGCGACGCGGCCGCGGTAGCCGGAATTATTGCACTGTTTGCAGCCCGTGCCGTAGAAAAACGTGCGGCCCTCAACTTGCGAGCGCGTCAGCTCGAGCTCCATGAGTTCCTCGTCGGTCGGGTTGTACTCCTTCTTGCAATTGCGGCAGACGCGCCGACACAAACGCTGCGCTACGATCGCCTCGAGCGTGGCGGTGAGCAAGAACGCTTCGAGCCCCAAGTCGACCATTCGCGTCACTGCCGACGGCGCGTCGTTGGTGTGGAGTGTCGAAAACACGATGTGGCCGGTGAGGCTTGCCTCGACCGCGATCTGCGCGGTTTCCAAGTCGCGAATCTCGCCGACCAGCACCATGTCCGGGTCTTGACGCAAAATACTGCGCAAGCAGGCGGCGAAGGTCACACCGATGTCTTCGTTGATCGGCACCTGGATGATCCCATTCAGGTTGTATTCCACCGGGTCTTCGGTGGTGATGATTTTCATGTCTTCGGTGTTCGCGTGGTTGAGACAGGAATACAACGTCGTCGTTTTGCCGCTGCCGGTTGGCCCGGTCACCAAGATGATGCCGTGCGGCTTCTGGATGAGCTGCTGGATGATATTCAGCTCGTCCGGACGCAAACCGATTTGCTCGATGTCGAGCGCCACGTTGCTGCGGTCGAGTACGCGCATCACGACGGATTCGCCGTGCATGGTCGGTAGAGTCGAAATCCGCAAGTCGACCGGGTTGCCGCCGATATTCAGCTCGATGCGTCCGTCTTGCGGCAGACGCGTCTCGGCGATGTCGAGGTTCGCCATCACCTTTACGCGCGAAATCACGGCGCGCGCGAGTTGGATCGGCGGCGGTTGCAGCTCGTAGAGCACACCGTCGACGCGATACCGAATCTTGAACTCCTTCTCGAACGGCTCGAGGTGGATATCCGACGCGCGGTCTTTGATGGCTTGCAGCAACACGAGGTTGAGAAGCTTGACGACGGGCGCCGCGTTGACGTCTTTCTCCAGTTGGTCCGCGGACGGCACGTCCTCGCGCTTGTCGACCACTTCGAAATCGCCGCCACCCATGCTGCCGATGACGGACGCGATCGTCTCGCTCTGCCCTTCGTAGTATTTCTTGATCGCTTTCTCGACCGACTCCTCATCACTCACGGCGCCCCGGACCGGGCAATTGAGCATGAATTTGAGGTCGTCGAGCACGCTGACGTTTTGCGGATCCGCCAGCGCGAGAATCAAAGTGCTGCCCTCCATACCGACCGGCACGACCCGATACGTCTCGGCGATGTTGACGGGCACCATGTCGATCACTTCGCGCGGGATCGTAGTTGCATCGAGATCCACGACCGACATCCCGGACTGTTTACCGAGCGCTTGGTTGAGATTCCGGTCGGAGATGAGCCCTTTCTCCAAGAAGATCTTGCCGATCGCTCCGCCCTTTTTCTTTTGGATCTGCAAGGCTTCTTGGATGTCGAACTCAGAGACCAGTTTCATCTCTTTCAGAACCTGGCCAATTGGCTTGCGCTGTACCGCCATGCTAACACCTCTAACGGCGACCGGATCGTGGACCACTCTGGGTGCACCGGTACGCCCGATTATCATCCTCAAGCGCTCAACGCTTCACTCGACCAGTCTTGACGGACCCGATCTTGACGGACCCAATCTTGACGGATCAGTGCGTGATGAACTCCGCCGCGCTCGTTGAGCGCAAAATCTCTTCGATCGTCGTGGCGCCCGCCATCAACTTGCGCACGCCGTCGCGTTGCAGACTGACCATTCCCTGACTGATCGCTTTGTTGCGCAGGTCCATGGTCGGCTTCTTCGCGAACGTCAATTCGCGCAGGTCGGTCGACATCTCCATGAGTTCGTAGATCCCTTTGCGACCGCGATAGCCAGCGCCGCCGCACTGATCGCAACCGACGGCCCGGTAGATCGTCCCCATGCTGCGCGCCAGCTCCGCGCGCGAAAGCCCGACTTGGCGCAGCTCGTTCTCGGTCGGCTCGGTCGGCGCCTTACAGTGCGGACACAGCATTCGAATCAGTCGTTGTCCCATGATCGCCATGACGGCCGACGCCACCAAGAACGGTTTTACGCCCATATCGATGAGGCGCGTCAAAGCGGAGGGCGCATCGTTCGTGTGCAAGGTCGAGAACACCAAGTGGCCCGTGAGCGCGGCCTGAATCGCGATGTCGGCGGTCTCGCGGTCGCGGATCTCGCCGACCAGGATGATGTTCGGAGCCTGGCGCATCATGGCGCGCAAAATGCGTTTGAAGTCGAGCCCGATCTCGTGCCGCACTTCCGACTGATTGATGCCGGCGATGTTGTATTCGATCGGGTTCTCGGCCGTGATGATCTTCACGTTCGGCCGATTGAGCGCTTTGAGCGCGGCGTACAGCGTCGTGGTTTTGCCGGAGCCGGTCGGGCCGGTCACCAAAAAGATGCCGTTCGGACGCTTGATCACGCGGTTGAAGCGTTCGAGGTCGCTCTCGTGGAAGCCGAGTTGCACGAGATCGACGAGGCCTTTTTCCTTATCGAGAATACGCATCACGACGCTTTCGCCGTGCACCGATGGCAACGCCGAAACGCGCAAGTCGATTTCGCGGCCTTGGAGCCGCAACTTTATGCGCCCGTCCTGCGGGCGCCGTTTCTCGGCGACATCCATGCGCGCCATAATCTTGATGCGCGACAGCACCGGGCCTTGCAGGCGCTTCGGGGGCGATTCTTTTTTCACGCACAAGCCGTCGATGCGGTACCGCACGACGAGTTCTTTTTCCATCGGCTCGATATGCACGTCCGAGGCGCGCTCCTTGAGCGCGTTTGAGATCAGCATGTGCACGAGTTTGATGACCGGCGCGTCGTCCGCGTCGGTGTCTTCACCGGAATATTCGCCGCGCCCGAATTCGACGGCAGCTTCATCTTTGGAATCGCCGACGAGATCGCCGAGATTGCCGGTCAGCCGGTAATACTCGTCGAGCGCTTGCTCGACCGCCTCCGGCGTTGCAAGCGCGCAATCGACCTCGGTATTGAGAATGAACCGCAGGTTGTCGAGCGTGAAGAAATCGAGCGGGTCACTCATCGCAATGACGAGCGTCTTATTGCCTTTGAGCGCGACCGGGATGATTTTATGTTCGAGCGCAACGTCTTTCGGCACGCGATCGATCAGCTCTTTGGGCAGCGTCGCCTTGCTGAGATTCGCAAACGGCAATTGAAAATGGATAGCGAGCGCGCGCGTCACCTGTTCTTGGTTACAGGCTTCGAGTCGCACCAGCGCTTCGCCAATTTTGCACTTGTTGGCGTTTTGATATTCCAGGCCGCGCTTGATCTGCTCGGGAGTAACCCAGCCTTTTTCCTGCAGTATCTGGCCGACGCTTTTCTTCACGCGTTACCGAAGCCCCTCCAGGCTCATCCCAGCCCAACTGCTGAGATCAGTTCTCGGCCAGAGTAGCCGAGCACCGGACAAACACAGCGCAAGCAAGCGAGCAATTTCGCCGCGACCATCAAACATTTGTACCGCAATGCGGGTACTTCACGGGCAGCGAAAGTTCAACACGGTGGGCCGAATGAAACTGCGAGCGTTGGCCGCGCCCGCGAGCATTCGGGTTGTCGACGCGCGCGAAGTTTCGCACGCGTAAACACGAAAGGAACTCTGCGTTCGAGCGCCGGTGCGGGTCGAGCACTACCCCGGAATCGCTCGCCGGCCGCGTCGCATCGCTCTCGATCGCATCAGTCCGTCAAACCCGAGCTGGTTTCTGTGCGCATCCGCAACCGACCAGCGGCATGTGCGATCGTTCGTTCCTTTTGGCTTCTCACGCTACCCAGCCGGCGGCGGTCTATCGATCCAGTTTTTGGATCAAGACTCACTTCCAAACCACCGGCCCGGTACCCCTGGATGAGAAGGAGCCAATGGTACGATTTCCGATCTGACTGTCAAGGGTGCCAGCCGTCGCGGCTTCCGCTCGTGCCGTTGCGCTCGGCACTAACGTCGCCGATGGCCGCTCAAGATGGACCACGGAATGCTACGGCGGCGCTCAGCGATTGACTCACCTCGTCGAACTCGTATACTCCCGCCCGCTCCGATTTCACCTGCCAGAGAGTCGCGATGGCCAATCCAAAAAACAAAGTCGCAAAAAACGTCGCCGGCAAATGGTATGTCGACGTCGATTGCATCGATTGCGACCTGTGCCGCACCACCGCACCCAAACATTTCCGCGCCAACGAAGACGACGGCTACTCCTATGTCTTCCTCCAGCCGACGACCGACGAAGAACGCGCGATTTGCCAACAAGCGCTCGAAGAATGCCCAGTCGAGGCGATCGGGAGTGACGGCGGCGCTTAAGGTCGGCCCTGCCGCCTACGCCGAACGGTACCCAAGGCTTCACCGCTCCTGGCAGAACGGCTGACGAATCGCGCCCCGTTGGGGCTTCGGGTGCCGTGCAGGGTTCTCTCAATTCGCAACATGCACTTCCGCGTGGGATCGCGCGGCGATGCCGAGCCCCGTCGCACCCCTTCAGGGTGCGGCCGCTCTTCGATCCTTTACCCAGGGCTTCGCCGCTCCTGGCAGAACGGCTGACGAATTGCGCCCCGTTGGGGCTTCGGTTGAACACGTGCGATGTCGCCCCGAATACATGGCTCTCTCTATTCGCTTCGGGCATTTCGAAATTCGGCCGGGCGTCGACGTATCCGTGAAACTTCGCGTGTGCGGGGCCGAAGCCGCGAAGCGTTTCGTTGCAATTCTGCGCGCCCACAAATGTCGGCGTGCGAAAGCGCACCGCGATTGGATGTGCCTCTGTGCGCGTTGCCATGCCGCGCGTGTTCAACCGAAGCCCCGCAGGGGCGCGATTCAACAGCCGTTCTGCCAGGAGCGGCGAAGCCCCGGGTCAACCGCAATAACGCGATGCAGCCTGAAGGGCTGCGACTCCGCGCTGTCGTCTCGCACCCAGGGATTCGGTTACTCAGGTCTTTCAGACGCCCAGATTCACGGAATCGCGAAGAGCTTGTTCACGTAGGTCTGTTTGCGCAGGAGCGTCGCGCCGGCGAAGAGTTGCCAGCCGGCGGGCGGCGGTTCGGCGAGGTCATAGGTCATGCGGTAGATGCGATCTTGGCCGGCCGCGAGCTCTTCCTCTGGGAACAATCGTTCGGCGCCGCTTGGGCGGACTTCGAGGAGGAGGGCGAGAGTCAGCGGCTCGTCGCTGCGGTTTCGCACGAGCACTTCCGCTTCGCCGCGCGTGATGCTGACCGCGCGGATCTCGAGGTACGATGATTCCACCGGTAGCGCGAGTTCGACCTCTTCGAGGTAGCTCGAGCCGTCGGCGAACTCGCTGCGCAATTCGCCGCGTAACACGATCGCCTCGTCGATGCCGAACCAACTCGGCGTCTTGAAAGTCAGATTCCACTCCGCCGTCGCACCCGGCTCGACACGGCGCGATTCGAGCGCCGAAGCCATTTGCCACTCGACGGGAGTTGTGAGCGCGAGTCGGAGCGTCGTCGCGAGCGCGTGGTGATTCCTGACTTCGATCGCGATCGCTTGGGTGTCACCCGCCTTCGCCGCCAGCGGGCCGGATTTCGCGCGCAAACTTTTGACCGTGCGCGCGCGCGCGAGATCGAGGCCGCGCACGATCCAGGGCGATGCGCTGACCACTAGCTCGACGCGACCTGTCGAGTCCGGCTCGATCGTCCGCGCCGCGCCGATCGCGTCGTAGACGACGATCGCGCGCTCGGCGTTAAGCGAGATATTGTGCGGCTCCTCGTCGCTGACAAGAACGAGCAGTTGCTCGCCCTCGCGCTCGAAGATCGCGCACACCCCGCGCGCATCCCAAGGCTCGAAACCGCGAAACCGCGCGCCCGACAAGAATGAGATGGTGTGCTCCCACGCGAGAAAAGCACGGTCTGCCACCGGATCGCCATCGGCCGCTTCGCTCAGCAACAGTGCGGCGGGGTCGCGCAAATAAACCGTCTCGGGTCGAATCGTAGCGAGGAGCAACAACGTCCGCGCGAGTCGATCGGCGGAGTGCTCGGCCGCAGGCTCGTCGCCGATGAGCGAGCGTGCCGAAACTAACGCCGACCAGCCTGCGGGCAAGTCGAGCCGTCCGAGTTCTTCGAGTTCTTTCCAGAGCGCCGTCGCCATCGCGTCCACTTCGATGAGCGGCGCGCTGGCTGGCTGCGCGGATCGGCCCCGACTCCGCAACTCCGCACTCGTCTCGATGGCGCTGAGTCGAAGGTAGCCGGCGGCGCGGAGCTCGGCCTCGATCGCTGGCGCGCCCGGCGCCAAATACCAACTACGAAATGCAGTGAATAATGGTTGCAGCGCGCTGACCGCGGTCGCATCCCAGGTCGTGCGCACGTCGATGCTGGCATTGCGGCGCCAAGCGCCGTAACGCGCGAGCCAATCGGGGAGTTTCGCATCCGCGACCGCGTTTGGCGCAAGTCGCACGAGCAGGCGCGAGACTTCGCCGCCGGCCGCCAGCTCCAGCCACGCCGGCGCGTCGGTCGTGAGCGGAATCTCGACGCCAAACCCCGATTCCGATTCGCCCGGGGGAAACGGCAACTCACCGGCAAAAACAAAATCCTGGGCGGATTCGAGTTGCCAACCTTGTTCGACCGACGTCAATTGCACGAGCAACGTGTAGCGACCCCGCGCGAGTCCGTGTCGTTTCCACTCCAAGCGCGGCTCGAACTCGAGCACGTTCTCCGTTTGCACCCAACGTTCGAGCGGCCGCTTGAGGAGCGGCTCGCGCGACGCACCGGCGAGCACGCTCAAGTCGATGCGATAAGCGCCACGATCACAACTCATCACACGCACGCGGACCGGCGCGATGTCGCGCTCGCGCACGACGCGGAACGGATGCTGCCAACTCACGTCGAGCGTCGTCTCGCGCGCTATTGTCACGTTGTCGAAACCGAACTCGCCGTCCTGCACGGTGGGATCGCCGTCGATCCAGATCTCGAGTTTGAGGTGCTCGAACGATTCGGGTACGCGGGCTTCAAAATCGTAGTGCCGCCAACCGGCACTGGACTCGCTCCCGGCGCTCTTGGCGGTGATGGTCAACAGCTGGATCGGAGCGCCGGTTGCGCTCGTCCGCAAGCCAAAGTGGATCGCTCCGCTGCCGAGTCGGCTCCAAGTCGCATCCAGTCCAAACGACAATCGCTCGCGCGCCTTGACGGACGCCGGCAACGGCGGTCCTGTCATGCGCGCATCGCCGCCGAGCATCGGGAACCGCAGGTAGCGCCGACCGAGCCGGGCGCCATCGACTTCCTGACTGACGCGCGCCAGCGCCCCGCCCATGAAGCGCGGCAACTCGACGCCCGCAATCGTCTGGTGCCAGTGCGGCAAGAACAGCGAGAGTTCGGGCACGTGCAAGCGCGCATCCTCGAGTCCATAGCGCTCGAGTTCGAAGTCTTCCGTGAACAGCAACTCGCGCGGCGGTCCGGCGACGGCGGCGTCCAAAGCAACGGAGCTGGCGAGCCCGCACAGCAACAGCAATAACGCGCGCCGGCGGAGCTCACCGGCGCGTGTTATTGTTCGGCCTATCGCGCTGGTTCGGCTCACGCGCACTGCTCCGTCAACTTCGCCCTGTTGTGCCCGGCGCGGATCTCGATCATTGGCTGCGATCCAAGAGGCGTGGCGGAGTCGGCGCCTGCGCGCCACCGTATGCTTGTTGCACTTTGCGCGCGCCTTCGATCTGCCGCAACACTTGCGTGCGCGCCGCCATACCCTTCTGCAAAGCCGTCTCGCCCGCTGCTTCGAGATCGAGCAGTTGCTTCAGCACTCGGCTCAAACTCGCCAATTCGGCATCGACGTTGGCGCGCAACTCGTCGGCGACCTCATCGCGCCACTCACGCCAGCCTTCCTTGAGAGCGCCGATCTCGGCATCGATCGCTTCGACGCGTGCGAGCTCCGCCTCTTTCGCCTGAATGAGACCGATCAACGGCGCGGTCTCGCCGCGCCCGAGAATCACAAATTGCTCTTCCGTGAGCTGCACCAGCACGCGGTAGATCTCGCGCTGCCGCCGAAGGCCGGCGAGCAAATCCTGCGATTGTCGCGCTCGCATCGTCATGGCGTCGCTCCTGGCGTGACTCCGGGCGTGACTCCTGGTACGCCAGTCAGTTCGGCGATTTTGTGCGTGAACTGCGACCGCCAAAAATCGCGGTTCTGACCGGGCGGTAGTTTTTGCGCCACCTCCGCCGGCAATTCGGTCGCGCGGCGTTCGCCCATCCGGAACACGCGCACCGCCTCGGTCTTGTTCCCCTCCCGGAGCGCGCAATCGCCAAGCTGGTAGTAAGCGTAGACCGCGAGCGCCGAATCCGGATAGGCGCTGACGGCCTTCGAGTAGTAGTCGGCCGCCGAGGGCACCAACGCCGCGCTCCACTGACAGTCCGCCAGCGCGAACGCCCCGAGCTCCGAGTAGTGATACCAACGGCGACGCGACGCTTCGTCGAGCTCGCGCGCGTTCGCGCGCTTGGACGCCGCCGACAGTTCGACGAGATGCGCGCGCGCGCGTTCGAAGTCGCCGATCTCGATTCTGGTTTCGCCAGCGACGAAGAGCGCTTCGGCGAGCCGCGGATCGTCGCCGGAAGACCTGAGCCGAACCGCTAACTCTTCCCACAACGGCAGTACGGATTCCTGGACGCTGCGCCGTTCGGCGTCGGTAATCTTGGTGTCCGCCAAACGCACGCGCGCAGCGCGCTGCGCCATCGCCGCTTTGCGCGCGAGCGCCGACACATAGAGATCGCTCGTCGGATCGAGATTGCCGCAAATCTCATCAAACGACGCACGCGCGGCGGCATCGTCGCCGAGCTGCTCCTCGCACAATCCGCGCTCGAGCAGCAGTTCGTAGCGATATGCGAACGAGCCCTGCGCGATGAGCGCACCCTTCGCAAGCTCGAAGCCGCGCTTCGCATCGCCCGTCAGCCGATAGATTCGCGCGAGAAAAATTCGCTTACGCCAGTAACGGTCTTCGCCGGCCGCGCCGCGTTTGCGGTCTTCGTCGTATTCCTCGAACTCGACTTTCGCCAAATCGAGCTGGCCGGCCTTGAGAAAGGCCTCGCCGGCCTCGAAGCGGTACTCGCGATCGCCGAGATCGGTCCGAGCCGAATCGCTGAACGCTACCCCGGCCGCTTGCCAAGCCGCGGAGTAGGCGTCCTCGTTCGCCGCGTTCAACCGCGCCGCGCGCCGACTCAATATGTGGGCCTCTTCCAAGCGATAGGCCGGCAGATCGCGCACCAAACTCTTCGCGAGTTCGAGCGTGCTCAAAGCCTCGTCGAGCTGATCGAGGCCGCGATAGTGTCGTGCGAGTCGTAGCAAATCGTCCTTCATCGCGAGCCAAATTTCTTCGAGCTCAAACTCGAATCCGCTCTCCGTTCCAAAGGCGAGCGCCAACGCCGCCAATTGCTCACGCCCGGCGGCGCTCGCGAGAAACGCGTGGCCACCGACGTCGGCACGCAATTGCCAGTCGAGACACCGCGCAATTCGCGTGTAGGCGGAACTGTCGGGCACCATCGCGAGCACTTGCGGCACGAGATCGTCCCGCGCGCGCGCGCGCAGCCGGGTGATCGCTTCCAGTTCCTCCATGCGCGTGTCGACCGCTTCGAGGAGTCCGGCGATTTCCGCGCGCGCGAGCCCGCGCGTTGGTTCCTCGTCGAGCAGGCTCAACAGACGATCTTGGAGGCCGACCAACCGTCCTTCGCGATAATCGAGGAGCGCTTGCAAATAGCGCAAATAGACATCGTCGCGTCGCGACGCGATCTCGCGTCGGAGGCGATCCGTCGCGCGCCGGAGCCACGTCACTTCACCGAGTTCGTCCCACAATTTCCCGCTCGTGAACAGCACGAGACCAAGATCCGCCTCGGGGAAATTTCCACTGACCGCGACGCTCTGCCAAGCGTCGCGATCGATCGGCGACAAGAATTCGTTGCGCGCGCTCAAGAGCGGCGGGATCTCCGCCGTCGCGTCGGTTTGTCCCGCGAGGAGGTGGTCGGCGACACGCAACAAGCGCCCGACGGTCTGCACGGCTTCGTTACCGGCATTGCCGCTGATCCGTTTCAACACTTCGGCGAGCTCATCCCGATCGCCGAGTTGGGCTGCCCCGAAACCCACGTCGTAGAGTTGTCGCAGACTATTCGGATCGAACGGCTTTGACTCGTCGCGCAAAAGCGCGGCGCGGCGGTTGGCCTCAATGCGCAACGATTGACCGAGATCGAGTCGAACGCGCGCTTCCAGGAACGGATCGTGACTATTGATGGCGACTGCACGCGCGAGCAGCGTCGAGCCGCGATCGAGACCGCGGCCGGGCGCGTAGTAGCGCACAAGGCCAAGTAGCCAGTTGCGCAATTGCAGAGCGACTCGCGGCTCGAAACGAAAATACTCGGCGGCATCGGCGGGGCCGATCCAGTCGGGCTCGGTCCGCAAGCCCGTCGCTTCGCGATACCACGCGTTGAAGGCGGTGACATCATCCGGCGCTTCAGTGGCGAGGAGACCTAAGAAGTGCTTGCAGAGCCGTAGCGCTTCGGGTTGCTGACTTTGGCCCGCGATGCGCGCCAGCGCGCGCCAGGGATGAAAACGTCGTTCCGCATCTTCCGGCGGCGCGCGGCGATTCTCGGCGAGCGCAAACTGCACATGCTCGAGCGCGCGCGCGAGATTCGCGCGGCTCACCGCTTCCTCGCGCGGGTGATCGCCGAACAGCAGGAAGTAGTCGATGACGTCGGCGCGCACGGACGGGTCGTAGTCGACGATACTCTTGAGCTCAAACAACTCGAGCGCGACATCCTTGAACAGGTCATCCTTCTCGCCGAGCGTGAGCGCTTGCTGACGCAGGCGGCGCACGTGGGTCGCAAATGCGCGACACGGCACGTCACGGCGCACGCCGTCCGCCAAAATGGAACCGTAGAGTTTGAGACCTTGGCGCGTCGGATTGCGGCGATTCTCAGCGGCCAGCGCGTCCAGCAGCCGATCGCGCTCGTCGGCACCCATGGCATCGCGAGCGACCGGTTCGGCGGCGTTCGGTCCGACGAGTCGTTCGGCATCCGCAAGATCCGCGCGCTGAATGGCGGCGACCGCCGTCTCCGCCAAGTGCGCCCGCGACGCGTCCGCGGGTTCGGACTTCGAGCGCGCCGGTGATGGCAGAACAAGCAGTACAAGCAACGCGACGATCGGAATCGCGCCGACCGCGATCAACAAGTAGTTCTTGTTCAAGCGCGTGCTCCCTCTCGGTGCGACAACGCGCGGCGCTGGCGCTCAATGCGTCGTTTCACGATGCACCGCCCGCGGCACTCTCCGGCTTTGCGCCGGCTTCGTGCTCGAGAAGCGATCGCACTTTCTTGAGGCTCATGTGCTTTTTCAGCTGGTCGATGCGTGCCAGCTGAGCAAATACGTCTTCGCCGTAGAGGCGATGCCCCGACGGCGTGCGCGCCTCTTCTGTGATGAGTCCGAGCATCGTGTAATTGTGTAGCGTCTGACGGGAGATGCCGGAATGCAGCATCACCTCGCCGATCTTGAACAACTTGCGGGGCGGAAGAACAGCCTCACGAACGGTGTCGCGCGGCGGTGCGCCCGCCGAGACTCTCCGTCGATGCGCCTCGGCCGGTTGGCCTTTGGGCATGCGGTCGACTCCTTGCCGCCTTCCTTGGTTCCTGGCGATCGAGAACGCAGCGTTCGTCTCGAGTCAGGGCAGGCGGTAATGTGGTTTACATTTTACATAATGTAAATCGGTCAACAAGGAGGGAGGGCGGAGCCCAAACTTGAGAAACGGCGAAGTTCGCCGCTTTTCAGGGCGCGGAGCGATTATCGTCGCTGCGCACAGCTTCTTCACGTTGAGGAATCGGATCGTAGCCGCCGCGACTGAACGGTTGGCAGCGCACGAGTCGGCGCGCGGCGATAAACCCGCCACGAAGTAAACCGTGAGCTTCGACCGCTTCGGCCGCGTAGCACGAACAGGTCGGCTGAAAGCGGCAAAGCGGTGGCAGTAGCGGGCGAAGGAAGCGCTGATAGCCGCGAATCGAGAGCAATGCGGCGCGGACGGCGATCGACCGGCGTGCCGGATGTACCGAGTTAGTCGTCGCGTCAGTTCGGGTGATTTCGGTCGCGATTTCGGTCGATCCGGCGCGCATATTTTTCCGCCAATCGCAGCAAAACTTCACGTAACTGTGCGCAGTCGAGCGTGGCCGCCGGCGCGAAGGCCACCAGGATGTAGTCGTTGCCGGCGAGAAAATGTGTTCGATGGCGGCGAAAGATTTCTCGCAGCCGCCGTTTCACTTGATTGCGCACGACGGCGCGCCGACTCACGCGCAATCCGACCGCAAGTCCAAGTCGCGCGAAGTCGAGACCATTCGGCCGACCGACGAGCCGCAACTCAGGACTCGTCACGCGCGCCCCGTCTGCGAACACCTGCTCGAATTCCCGGCGCTTCGCGATGCGACTTCGCTTCGGCAGGCCCTCGCGCGCAGCGGTCACGGCGCCATCAAACAGATGGCGCGAAGCCGCGCGTCATCTGAGCGTCCTTGAGTCGCTGCTCGGCAACGCGATCCGCAGCCTTCGCCGGATTGATGCCCTCGCGCCGCGCCATCGCGAACACTTCTTTGAGCGCCGTGTAAATGTTTTCGATCTTCAACACCGCCGCGCGCTCTTGGTAACCGCCCGGTGCGAGTTCGAGCGACACATTGATGATTCCGCCGGCGTTGATCACGTAGTCGGGCGCGTAGAGGATTCCTCGCGCTTGTAACGCGTCCGCATGCCGATCTTCCAACAATTGATTGTTGGCGGCGCCCGCCACCACACGGCAGCGCAAGCGCGGAATCGTCTTGTCATTCAGCACGGCTCCGAGCGCGCACGGCACGAAGAAATCGCATTTCGCGTCGTAGATCGCTTCGGGTTCGACGACTTCCACGCCGGGCATCGAGCTGATCGCCGCAAGCGAGTCCTGGTTGATGTCGGCGACCGTGACGAAAGCGCCGAGTATCGAAAGGCCGCGCGCCACTTCGAGCCCGACATGGCCGAGACCTTGAACTGCGTAATGAAATCCATCGAGTCGACTTGTCCCGTACGCTTCTTCCGCACAAGCGCGCAAGCCGCGCATCACGCCGCGCGCCGTAAAGGGCGACGGGTTTCCGCTCGACCCCGACTCGCGCGACAGCCCGGTGACATAGCGCGTCTCCGCGCGAATCCACTCGAGCTCGCGAATGCCGACGCCAACATCTTCGGCGGTCGTGTAGAGCCCACCGAGGCTATCGATGAAGCGGCCCATGGCGCGAAAAAGCGCCTCGGTCTTGTCCTTCTTCGAGTCGCCGATGATGACGGACTTGCCGCCGCCGAGCCCGGTGTTCGCAACAGCGCTCTTGTAGGTCATGCCGCGACTCAAGCGCAGCGCGTCGGTGATCGCATCTTGCTCGGTTTGATACGGCCACATGCGCAAGCCGCCGAGCGCCGGTCCGAGCTTCACACTATGAACGGCAATCACGGCGCGCAGACCCGAAACCGGGTCATGGGCCTTCACGACTTTCTCGTAGCCTGGCACAGGTAACTCGGTGTATTGCATTCTGGCTCCATCGGTTGGTCGATCGGCAAAAGTAGAAGTCGAACTCTGAGGCGTGCGCATTCTATGGATTCTCGAGTCGAGGTCGAGGCCAGCGCGGGAGTGCGACGCGGTTCGCGGCGACTTGCGCGGCGCCCGGGCGCTGCGACGTGGCCACGCTCTTGCAAGTCGCGCGTTCTCTGTGAAGATCCCGGGCTTACGCGCTCGGCGTGCGCGGTTCTGGCGGTTCTTGCGGTGTGTCGCGGTGTGACTTCTCAAGGAGCAGGTTTGCAGTATCGGAGCTTCCTCACTTGGCGACTCTTAACGAGCCGCTTCCTGCCGCTTGCGGCCGTGGTCGCGGTTGCTTTCGGCGTCTTCTGCTTGATCCCCGTGCTGTCGGTGATGGAGGGCTTCAAGCAGCAGATGCGCGGCTACCTGCGCGGCGCGCTCTCGGATATTTCGGTGACGGGCGACGGCGCGGCGGGTCTTTATCACCAACTCGAACTAGAGGAAGCGCTCGCCAAGATCCCCCACGTCGCCGCGTATGCGCCCTATGTCGAAGGGATAGCGATCCTCGACGCGCGCGAGGTTGGCCATTGCGCTATCCGCGGCATCGATCCGATCGCCGAAAGCCAAGTGAGCAACTTCGCCCGCTACTTGCTGCGCGGTAGCGAGATCCGGGCGCTCCTCGAGGATTCCAAATACACGTTTCCCGCTGACCGGCAACCCCTCTCGCCGGAAGAGCTAGAGTTCATCTTCAGTCTGAAACGGCGCCAGGACATTGCCGCTTTTTGGCAAAATGCGCCACAGTTTCCCGCGTCCGATCTCGAGCCCCCGCCGCAACCGATCGTCGTTGGCATCGAGGCGTTCCGGAGTGGAATCTTCACCTTGGGTCAAACCAAGGAACTCATCACGTTGTCGCCGGTCACGCGCGAGCCGCGCAGCCAGACCTTTTTAGTCGTCGGTGTTTTTCAAACGAAGCTCTTCGAGCAGGACTTGAGCACGATCTACATGCCGATAGCGGTGGCGCAAAACTTTTTGGCGCTCGAGGAGCAGCGCGACGACGACTACAAAATGCGCTTTACGGGCTTCTCGATTCGGCTCGACGATTTTGCCAACGCGCCGGCCGTGCTGCGCGAAATCGACGTGAACGGGATCGGCCCATTCAGACCGGAGTTGTTGCTGGCGCGCAGTTGGGAGCAACATCGCGGCAACCTCCTCAAGGCAGTCGACTCGGAAAAAACGATTATCACGGCGATGATGATGTTGATCGTCGCCTTCGCGGGCGTCGTGATCTTTCTCATTTTGACGGTCATGGTCATCGAAAAGACGCGCGACTTGGGTGTGCTGCGTTCACTCGGCGCGACGCCGCGCGGCGTCGTCATGATGTTTCTGCGCATGGGCATGGTGCTTTGTATCCTCGGGACGGTGCTCGGAGTGACGTGCGGTTATCTCCTCACTTCGAATATCAACGCCGTGCACGATTTCATCCATGATTTGACCGGTCGCTCACTGTTCCCGCCCGACATCTACTACTTCACGGAAATTCCAGTCGCCTACCGATGGTTCGATTGGGCGACAATTCTGGCGCCGACGATCGCGCTCGGCTTCCTCGCGAGTTTGATCCCAGCCGTTTGGGCCGCTCGCCAAGATCCCGTGAAAACCCTCCGACATGAATAGTCCGCTGCTGATGGAAGAATCGTACGTCGTCGCGAGCAAGACCGAGTACGTCGTCGAAGCCGCGCAACTCAAGAAAAGCTACCCCGCGCCGGGCGGCGAACTCGAAGTCTTGCGCGGCATCGATCTCAAGCTGCGCCGCGGCGAGTTCGTCGCCGTGATGGGACTCTCCGGCGTCGGCAAGAGCACGCTCCTCAATATTATTGGGCTCCTCGACCATGCGACGTCTGGGCAGCTCTTGTTCCATATCGATGGGCGCGCGGTCGACGCAGTGCAACTGACGCACAGCGAGCGTGCGCAGCTTTGCAACCGATCGATCGGCTTTGTGTTTCAGTTCTTCCACCTGCTGCCGGACCTGAATGTGCTCGAAAACGTCTTGTTGCCCAGCATGATTCACCGCACGCGCCGTGAATATAGGGCGGCGCGGCCGGCGCTCGAGGCGCGCGCCCGCGAGTTGCTCGAGCGCATGCGCATTATCGACCGCGCGTACCACCGGCCGAACGCGCTCTCCGGAGGCGAGCGGCAACGCGTCGCCATCGCGCGCGCGCTGATGAATTCCCCGAGTCTCGTGCTGTGCGACGAGCCGACCGGCAACCTCGACAAGAAGACGAGCGAAGTCATCCACGATCTCTTCAAGCAGCTCAACCGCGAGCTCGGCACATCGATACTCGTTGTGACGCACGACCCAAACCTCGCGATGCGCGCCGATCGCACGCTGCAAATGGTCGACGGACAGTTCATCTGATCGCTGAGACAGTCCGCCGAGCCCGCTTCTCGGCTTCCCTTCCGCTCGCTAGAATCCCCCACTGTGTTGCGGTCGATGGGAGTCGATGCCCAAGGAGTTGCAATGGCGTACCTGCGCGTGTTGAGTGGCGACAACAAGAACAAGATCTACCCGCTCGACGTCGAGAAAAAAATTGTCGGCCGCGACAGCGAAGAGATTCCCGTCCTCGATCAAGGCGTGAGTCGTCGCCATGCCGAGATTTTTCGCGTCGGGGAAATGTACTTGGTGCGCGATCTCGGCAGCCGCAATGGCACGTTCGTCAATGAGCAACGCGTCGATGAATGGGTTCTGCGAGTCGGTGACCGCGTGCAAGTCGGCAACACTGTGCTCGTGTTTGAAGACAAGTTTGCCCGCGAGCAAGACTCGCGCATCATCAGTTTCACCAATACCGCCGAGCAAGTGGGCTCCACGCTCTCAATCAAGTTGCCGAGCGAAGAGTCGGCGCTCCCGACCGATGGCGAAGAGCATGCGCGCCTCCGCGTCCTGTACCGAATCTCCCGCTACCTCGGCACCGGCGAAGACGTCGACGAGATCACGGCGAAGATCGCGAGTGCCATGGCCCACGCCCTCGACGCCGAGCACGTGTATTTGTTTGCGTTCGACAAAGACGACACCGGGGAGTTTCGATTGGTTGCGGCGTACGACCGCCGGCCAGTCGAGGGCTTGATGGTCTCGCGCAGCATCTTGCAGCGCGTGCGCGACGAGAAACGGCCGATCCTCTCGTCGGACGCGATGATGGATGACCGCTTCGCCACGCACCACAGCGTGATGATCAAAAACATCAAATCGCTCTTGTGCGTGCCGCTCTTGGTGATGAACCAACCGGTCGGCGCGTTTTACGCGACCAACTCGAAACTGTCGGAAGTGTTCTCGCCCGAGGATCTCGAGTTCGCGACCACAGTCGGCATGTTGGTCGGCAACGCCTTTGAAATGTGGGAGCTCGTCGAGAAACAGGGCCGCTTGTACCGCAGCGTTCTCAAGATTTTGGCCGGCAGTTCGGAAGTGCGGGCGCCTGAGCATCGCGGCCGCAGCGAACGCATCGCGACTTATAGCGCAGCGATGGGGCGCGCGCTTGGCTACTCCGACGAGCGCACGCAGCGGTTGTGGATCGCTGGGCTCCTCCACGATCTCGGCGCGCTCGGTATGAGTGAAGGGGAACTCAAGAACTCGATCAATCTCGAGCAACGGAAGATCCGCTGCGCCACGGACTTTCTCGAGAAGCTCCCCGCGCTTGCCGAAGTCGCACCGGCCATCACGCTTCATCACGAACGCCACGACGGCAGCGGATTCCCGCACGGACTCAAGGGCGATGCGATTCCGGAGGACGCGCAGTTCGTCGGTCTCGCCTGTGAACTCGATGCGATGCTGACGCACGGCGGCGAAAATGACGGCGAACTGCCGGTGCGCGACGCACTCGCGAGAATCCGCGATCTCTCGGGAACAAAATTTTCTTCCACCGCGATCAACGCGCTCTTGATCGCCTACCGCCGCAACCGCCTATTCCAACCGGATACGCAAGTCTTCCGCGTCGGATTGTAAGTTTGATGATTGGCACGCGCGGGCACGGCTTACGTCGCCGCGCGACTCTTCGCGCGCGCCGTGGCCCATGCGTAGCTGAAGAGCGCCGCCGCGAGCGCGACGCTGCCGAGCACGATCACGAACGGGCCCCGCGCCACGAGTTCGAGATCGATCAGCAAATAACTGCCGAGCGCGAGCCCGCCGAGTCCGGCGACCAAGAACCGGTAGTGAGCGCGCCACGGACTGAGGGCGAGCAGCAACCCGACCGCCAGCAAATAGCACGTCATGTCGATCGCGCTCTTCGCGGTCGTCGCTTCGCCCGCGGCAATCACCACGATCGGGCCGAGCAAGTGGATCGGCACCAAAACTTCTAGCACGCGACCCGCGCGCCGAAGATCGAGGCTGCGAGCGCGCTCTATCAACGCCATGACGGCGCCGAGGAGGAGGCCATTGAGCGCGAGCGAGAAGCTCTCAATGCGATGCTGGGTCCAATAACCTTCCGCCGTCGCCGCGGGTGTCACGCCGAATAGCTCGAGGGTGGGACGCGAGATCGCGTAGACATCGGCCGCGATGATGAACGCGGCAAATCCGAGCCAATGAAAGGGCGTCGCCCAGCGCACAAGACCGCGCCGCTCGTAGCGGAGTCCCATCGCCACGAGCGCCACGAGCGGCAGACACGCGAGCGCTTGCGCGTGCGCCGGCCGACCGAGCCAATTGAAGTTGATCAACACGGCGAGGTACGACGCGGTCATCAAGAGCGCGCTCGTCCATGCGAAGCCCGTGAGTCCCATCCGGCGCTGCGCGATCAGCGAAACGATGAGCGCCGAGCAGACGGCCACCATGACTTGCTCGTTGCCGAAGGGCGCCGGCAAGAGTTGCTGCACATCCGCAGCGCGCCAAGCAAACATCGAATGCTCGGCGAAGACCGCAAGGAGCGCGGGCGCGATGGACAAGACGCCGGCCGCCAGGAACGCCGCCGAAGCGAAAAACTCCCGCCGGCGATAGCCGACGACGCCGCAACACAGCAGCGTCCCACTTGCGCCGAGCGGCAAGATCCAACGCCAAGGCGCGCCCAGATCATCGCGTGCGAGCCAGACGAGGAGCGCCGCCGCCACGACTACCAACCACGATGACATGTAAAGCGCGAGTTGAATGAACGTCAAACGGCGCGGGTCGAAAATCCACTGGTCCTCGTCACTCAAGAGTCGGCGATAGACAGTTTGCAAGCGATCACGGTCGATGGGCGCGATGAGTCCTTGCGCGCTCCAATCTTCGACGGCTTGATCTTGCTCGCCGAGTTTGCGCCGCAAGAGATCGCTGTAACAACGCGGACGCAGCCGAATCGGCACGCCGCGCAAATAGCGCTCGAGCTCCGCGGCGACCTCGACGGCGGTCGGCCGATCGGCGGGCGCGCGCGCGAGGCATGCGAGGCAGATCGCCTGCAGCTCTTTCGGCACGTCGCTCGCGATGGCCCGGGGAAACGCAGGCTCGCTGTTTTGCACGCGATCGAAAACTTCCGGCAGCGTCGACGCCGCAAAAGGCGCGCGTCCGCACAAGAGCCAGTAACAAACACTGCCAAAAGAAAACACATCGGCTGCGGGCGAGAGCGGCTCACCGCGCACTTGTTCGGGTGACGCGTAGATCGGCGTGCCGTTGAAGTCGCCGCCGCGCAGCGCGTCGCCGGGTCCAATGGCAAGACCGAAGTCGAGGAGGCGCGGCTCGAGATCCGCGCTCACACGGATATTTTGCGGCTTGAGATCGCGATGGATGATGCCGCGGGCATGCGCGGCGGCGAGCGCTTCCGCGATGCCTTTGAGTAGCCGTGCGCGCTCGTTGTAACTCGGCCGCACGGGAAGCTCGTCGAGCCGCGGACCCGCGACGAATTCCATCACAATCGCGGGCGAATCGACGTCCTCGACGACGGAATACACGGTGACGACACCAGGATGCCGCAGCGCCGCGAGTTTGCGCGCTTCGTCGAGGATCGCGCTGCGACGTTCCGCGGAGGTGCCGCGTTTCAGCACCTTGAGCGCGACGCGGCGATTCAGAGTCAAATCCGTGGCGGCGTACACGACGCCGACCGAACCGGCGCCAATCCGCGACTCGATGCGAAATCCCGCGACGCGCGGTTTCGGGTCAAACGTCGGCAGGATCGGTGGCGCGTGTACGGGAGCAATCTCAGCGGCTTCGGCGGCCGTGGTCGTAGTCGTTTCCGTCACGGAAGTTGGGAGCGGTCGCGGCGCTGGACTCGGTTGCGACTGCGACAGACTCCGCGGCGATTCATGAAGATGCGTGCCGTTCTTCGTCGTCGGCGGTAGCGGCGCGATCGACCCGTTCAACGGCTCGAGCATCGGCTCAGGGTCAGTCGCCAAAACTGGATCGACGATTGGCAGCCGAAACCGGGCGACGGTTCCACCACGAGCCGCGCGCAGATCAGCGAAAATACTCGAGACTTCTTCGAGATCGCGAAGTCGCGCCACGACAGCGAAACGAATCGGCTCCAGGAGCTGTGCGGCAAACGACTCCGGAGTCGGCGCTCGACCGGTCTCCGCAAGCGCGAGCCACATCCCGACCTGGCGTTCGATTTCAGCGTCGCGGTCCGCGCAATTCGTCATGAGTCTTCCGTCACGACGTTCGCGTCATGACACCTCTCCGCGTCGTTATCGAGAAACGTGGAGATATCACGGGCGTTCATTTGGCGCAGCACTTTTGCGAGCCGCGCCATTGCGCGCCCGAGGCGCATCCGCGCCGCATCGGCCGTGATCCCGAACGCCGCGCCGATCTCTCCGAAAGTTTCTTCTTCCCACTCGCGACGCAGAATCAGTTCGCGATCTTCCGGTTCGAGTAGCTCGAGCCCGAGTCGAAGCCACGCGCGACGTTCGGACGCGACCGCGAGCTGACTCGCGCTCGGATCGAGCTTCGCGCTCAGCGTGAAATCAAGCGCCGGAACATCGCCGAGCGCTAGTTCTCGATCGAGCGCGCGACAATCGGCCGCTTGCCGGTCGCATTGGGCGCGAATCGAATTCTCCACGATGCGAGCGAGTAACTTTCGCAATTGACCGCGGTCGTCGAGCAGCACGCGCGGCCCATAACGGAAGAACTCGAGGAGCGCGTCCTGCACGATATCCATCGACTCGACGCGCGCGCGCAGCGCGCCGCCGAGTCGCTCGCGAACGCGCTTCGTCACCCACGGTAGCTCGCGCGCGACGAGTTCGGCGAGCGCCGCGCTATCGCCGCGATGCACGCGTCGCAAAAGAGACGAAGTGGAATTCGGGTCCGCCGACTCTTCGGTCAACGACTCCACGGTCGACAACGTTTGTGTCTCTGCTTCCATGGCGGCTAGTTTTACCTGCGCGGAACGGCCCAAGCCAAGAGCTGAGCGACGCTAATGAGAAATTTCGGCGCACCACGTTCGTTTTCGCGCCCGGCGCCCCTGATGAATACGGGTGAAGTGTCTGCGGCGCCGACGCGCGCGCAAGTGGAAACCGGACGGAAAGGCGAATTCATGCGGAGTTCTAGCACCGCCACGGCATTGGCCCTGGCCATCTCAGCGATACTCGTCGGATGCTCGATGCGCATGAAGGCGCAGGATGTCGCGCTGCGGATCGACGCCGCCGCTGACACGGCGGAGCTCTTGGTCGTCTATCAAGGCGTGAGTGCGAGCGGTCCGGGAGAGCTCAATAATGCACTTAGTCACGCGCGCGCCGTGCTCGATCACGAGCCGCTCCTCTGGATTCCCGACTGGAGCGTCAACGTCAACTTCGCTGCGCTGGCGCGGGACACGATCGAGTCCGAGCCGCCGAGTTCGCCGCTCGAGCGGGACGTGATGACGAAGCTGCGCGAATTCGCGCGCGATGCGAAACTCGTGGACGCCGAGGCGTTTGTCGTCAACGACGAGCTGTGTGCGTATCAGCGTTTCCGCTTCGTCGGCGTGAGCCGCCTCATCGCGGCGGCGAACGACGCCATCCACGTAGAAGTGCTGGAGGGTTCCGACGACGACGTCGACGCCCGCACCAACGAACTTTGGCGACAGCGGGCGGTGGAGCGAACGCCGTGGTTTCGTCTGGAAGCCGGCGGCGAACTCGTCATCGAGATTCCGATCTCGCGCGCGGCGTACGAGAAGTTTCGGTCGGAGGTCTTGATCGGCGACATCGCGAGAGATCCTGGCGGCGCCGCGTGGCTTGGTCGACGCATCGCGCATCTCTCGCGCTTCACCTATGACGACGAACTCGTGACGCTGCGATTCGCGCCGCTCGCGAATGGTCTCTACCACTCTGAAAGCTCCGAACCAAAGCCCGAGCCGTACGAGGCGGCACTCAAAGAATCGCTCGAACGCGAAGGCTGCCGCTTCCGCGACGACATAGACGTCGAAGCGCTCAAAGCGGAATTTGTCGACGAGGTTGGCATTCGCGTAAAAAGGTCCTGACAGGAGAGTGCGCAGTTCTCGGGTCCGCTCCTTGCGCCTGAATGGCTGAATTGAGCACGCCTTGTTTTGGCCAAGGCGCTGGGCAGCGACTCTCTACTTGGGGGCACTCGGGACGCGGCGCACGACGACGTCGCGCTTCCCGTCGCGAAGTCGTTCGTAAGCGACGACGACGGCGCCGGCTTTCGCGGCGATGGACGGAAACAAAGCGGAGCCGCCGTCCTCCGCGAAATCTTTCTCGACTCCTTCGGTCCCGAGTTGTCGCACGCGCACATGCGACTTTTCGCCTCTGTGACTTTCCCACGCGGCGAAGACGTTGTTCGCATCGATGGCAAGCGCGGGATGGTCCTCGTCGCCGGCGACCGACGCCGCGACCGGCCGGTTTTCGATTTGTCCGCCGTCGCCGATCAGCGTGCTCCAGTACACTTGCAAATCACCGGGGTTTTTGCGCTGATCCATCCAGGCCGCAAACACCGTGGACGGTTTTCCCTGAGCAGTCTCGAGCACGGCAACTGCCGGCGCGGACATCGGTCAGCCCGCCACGTTGCTCGGTTGCAGATTGAGATGTTCCGGCGCCGCGAAATCAGCGGCGTCCGTGCGGCGCTGAGCGAACAGTATCGCCCGGTTCTCCTTCGCGCCGCCCGCCCGCCACGCGAGCGTCACACGTCCTGATCGATCGACCGTGATTCCCGGCGCACAGCACTCGCACACGAGCTCGGCGACTTTGATGTTCTTGCCGACCTTGCCATCGTGAACGCGGGCGTAATAGAGATCCTGGCCTGCGTCTTTGCGACCGCGTAGATCGAGCCACGCGACGTGCGCATCGCCATCGCTCGAGACCGCGAGCGCGTGCAATTGTTCGGGCGCTTTTTTCTCGATTTCGTTGATGCGCGTGGGCGCCGTCCACGTTTTCCCACGATCGCTGGACGTTGCCAAATACAACTCGCCGGTCGGATAGCGTTGCGCTTCCTCACTGGGATCGGTGACGACGAAGGCCGTCAGGGTCAGCCGCCCCCGCGCGTCGATTCCGAGGCGAGGGCCGCGCTGCGCCCCGCCGCGCGCGCGCCCGCGGCAATCGATAGCGACCACCGGGTCGGCGAAACTCTTGCCCCCGTCGACCGACTCCGACACGCAATAATTACCGCGGTGGAGGCACGCGAGGTAAAACGTTTCGGCGTTCGCGGCAACAAGCTGCGGCTGAATGGCGTCCGCCAAAACGTACGCGTCCGTATCGGCAAGTGAAAGACTCGGAGCAACAAGCGCGAGCAGTAGTAAGCCTGTCGACATGGTCAACTCGATTCCGTTGGGCCGCTAGAGTCCAGTTCTACGAGAGCGCATGATAGCCAAACTGCAAACTCTTTTGGAACTGTGGCGAGCTGCCGGTCGGTGGCCAGGTGCGTGCGCGATTCGATGAAATCGTTCTGTGGCATCCGCAGCGCAGCGTCGGTAACGTTCTCAGTATTGACCGAAGAACGCGCAGCGGAGAGAGGAGCGTCTGTGAAACTCTGCATCGTTGCGATGGCAATTGCTGCATTCACCCTGTTTCCAATTGACGGCGACGGTGACGTGACGGAACGCACGGCGTTACGACACGAAATTGGAAGAGCCGCGGCAGAGCGCGCGAAAATTTCGGCAAAACAGGCGCTGGCGGCGGCGCTCATTCAGCCGCCCGAGGGAGAACTGGCCGACATCGAACTCAGCTTGGTAAGAGAGGCGCCGGTATTCAAACTGCTTTTTCTTGGCGAGCGAAGTACGACGGCGATGACAGTCGATGCGACGACCGGAGCCGTGCGGAGCCGGAACGAGGCGCCCGTGGGCGACGCTGAGTTCGAACAGCACTTCGCGATGCGGAAAAATCACTCCTCGACCAAAATTACAATCGCAGAGGCCGTCGACGCGGCGCTCACCGCCAATAAGGACGCGACGGTCATCGGAGCCGAACTCGCGCACCTGAATGGCCAGTGGCGTTACCGCATCACCGTCGTGAATGATCGGAGGTTCAAGGCGTACGCTGTCGACGCCAGCAGTAAGGAACTCAGTATCGAAGAGTTAAAAACCGACCCGGTGTTCGTTTTCATTTTTGAGACTTGGGAAGTCGGCAAAGCCGCGGGCCCATTCACGTTTGGATTCACGCACGCCGAGACTGGCAAAGCGAGTTGGTCGATAACGAAGGATGCCACGGCTCCATCCGGCACGCAGGTGTTGACGCTTAGCGCGGAAAGCCAAGGCCGCACGTTCAACCTCGCGTTGGTTCCAAATGCTCGGTACCAAGATATCGACGTTCGTGCGCAAGTACGCGCCAATAGCGGCGACGAAGACCAGGGCGGCGGAGTCCTCTGGCGCTGCCGCGATGAGAACAACTATTACGTGTGCCGGATAAACCCACTCGAGGGCAACTTCCGCGTTTACAAAGTTGTCGGTGGCGAGCGGAATCTCCTCGCGTCGGCCGAGTGCGAAACCGTAACCGGTAAGTGGCATAAAGTCCGCGCCAAGATGGTTGGCAGCGAAATCACGTGTTGGGTCGACGGTAAGAAATTGCTCGCAGCGCGTGACGAAGATCACAAAGACCCTGGCATGGTCGGTCTCTGGACAAAAGCCGACGCGTCGACGTCCTTTGACGACATTACGTTTCAGCACCCAGGCGCAAATTCGTCGAAGCCGACGGCAAAGGGTGGCAAGGACGATAAAGGTAGCGATTAGTCGCGAACGGTGAGGACGAGTCCGTGAACGATCGTCGGCTACTGTTTGCGGCGGCCTTTCTGCGCGCGGTCGCCACCGGCGTCATCGGTGTGCTCCTCGGTATTTATTTGGCGAAACGCGGATTTGACGCAGCTGAGTCTGGCACAGTTATCAGCGCCGGACTCGCTGGCGCGATGGTCGCGGCACTGTTTGTGACACTCTTCGGCGACCGATTCGGTCGCCGTCGCGTCCTGGTGCTGGTGTCGCTGTTGGCGGCGATCGGGGGCGGTCTTGTGGTGGTTGCGCCGAGCCTCATCGTCGTCGCGGCCGCGGCCTTCGTCGGAATGATCAACGGCATGGGGCGCGACCGCGGCGCCGCGATGGTCATCGACCAAGCGATTTTGCCGTCGACCACAAGCGATGCGGATAGAACAACCACGTTCGCTTGGTACAACGTGCTGCAGGACGCCGGCCATGCGCTCGGCGCACTGGCCGGCAGCGCGCCCGCGATGCTCCGCGGCGTCTTCGCATTCGACGAGGTCGCGTCGCTGCGCTTCACGGTTGCGTCCTGCGCTGTGATTCACCTCGCGATCGCCCTCTTCTATCACCGACTCTCACGCGCGATCGAAAACGGCGCCGCCGCGAAAACGCGACTCTCGGCCCGCAGCCGGCGCATACTCTGGAAGATTCTGTCGTTGTTTGCTCTCGATAGTCTGGCAGGCGGATTCCTCCCGGGCGCGCTGTTGGCGTATTTCTTTTACGAGCGTTTCGAGGTCGGCGAAGTCGCGATTGGCGCGCTCTTCTTCGGCGCTCGGATCGCGAATGCCGGATCGCATCTCGGCGCGGCGTGGCTGGCCAAACGCATCGGGCTCGTCAACACGATGGTCTTTACCCACATTCCGTCGAGCTTGCTACTCGTGACGGTCGCGTTCGCGCCGAGCTTTCCGATCGCGGCACTGTTGTTCCTAATGCGCGAGGGTCTCGTCGAAATGGACGTACCAACGCGCCAATCGTTCGTCATGTCAGCAGTGCGACCGGAAGAACGCACATTGGTCTCGGGTGCGACGCACCTCGTGAGACTCGCCGGCTGGGCCGTGGCACCTGCCTGCGCGGGTCTCTTCATGCGCGACGTCGGCATCTTGACGCCGCTCTTGATCGGCGCCGGGTTGAAGATCGCCTACGATGGGTTGCTCTACGCCGCGTTCAGAGCGCAGCGCGTGCCGGAAGAACGCGACGAAGTTGGATCTCCCTTTACTCGCGATGAGAAGTCCCGACAATGAGCAGCTCCTAGTCAGCGATAGCCCCCGGGAATCTGAGACCCGAAGGATCTGCATGAAATCGAGCGAATACTGCTGGCGGTTGAGTGTGGCCATTGCGTTCGCTGTGCTGACGGGAAATGCCTCGGCGGCCACACTCGACGGCGGGGTTTCGTCGAGCGGCGCCAGCGATCCCATCGCAGGCGCGCGCGTGACTCTCTTCACGTCTGGGCTCGGATACTTCGCAGAGACTCGCACGGACGTGGCAGGACTTTGGGTACTGACGGGGGTTCCCGACGGAACCTATACTCTTGGCGTCGCGGTGCGCGGATATGAATACGTCGAGAGCACCATCAACGTAATGGGCGCGTCGCAGTTCTTCGCAATCCAGCTCGTGCCGGAAGCGCACCCGGGCGATTGGAATATCATCGGCACGACATATCCGGAATTTCTCGACGCGACCGACATCGCCTACCTCACTCCTGCCGGCACGGTCTTTTTCTGCCATGACACGACGGATCCCATTCACTTCGATCCGGTGACGGGGCTCAAGACGTTTCCGTCCGGCTCCGGCTTAGCGCAAGGATGCATGAACGGCACCGTGCTCGGCGATGGCCGACTCATCTTCGTCGGCGGCCAAGACGGTTCGGATCCCGGTTCGTTTCAAGATGCCGTGCGTTGGGTGAAGACGTGGACACTCTCGACTTCGTGGCTCTTGCTTCCAGAACTGGTGAATCCGACCGGCCGTTGGTATCCGGGGCTCGCGCGACTCGCGGATGGCTCGCTCTTGGTAATGGGTGGCGGCACCGCGCCGAGCGCCGAGCGCACCGACACCTGCGAGCGCTTCGATCTCGCCACGCAAACGTGGAGCGCAACCGGCTCGATGCTGAATCCTTGTGAGTTTCCGCCTTCGGCGTTGCTGGCAAACGGCAAAGTGCTCATCACTTGGTCACCCCCGCAGCTCTATGATCCCGTCGCGGGTGCGTGGCAACTGACGGGGAACTTCGTGCAGCCGAATCGCGGCTGGCCCGGCCATTCCGATCACTCCGTCGTCGTGCTTGCCGATGGCCGCGTCCTTGCGATCGGCACGCGCAGCAACGATCTTTCGACGGCGCGGATGGCGGAAATCTACGATCCCGTGACCGAGACATGGAGCGTGCGGGCGAACTCCGGTTTAGTGCGTGAGCAACCGGAGGTCGTGCAACTTCCAGACGGCCGAATTTTCGTCGGAGCTGGACAAGCGCGGCCCCCCTATGTTGTGCCGGAAATCATCGGGAGGGTTCTGTGGACGGACCTCTACGACCCAGGGACCGACAGTTGGCGGCGCGTTGCCGACATGCAGCAGTTTCGCGAGTACCATGCCGTGACTTTGCTCATTCCCGATGGTCGAGTTTTGACGACGGGCGGCACGCAGATCGCGTTCGTCGTCGGCCCGACGTCGGCGGACATTGAAGCTTTTTCGCCGCCATACCTCTTTCGCGGAGTGCGCCCACAAATCGCGGCGATCTCGACGAACACGCCGCGCCGCGGCGCAGTGATGGAGCTCGAGATCGCGCCGTTGACGCAACTCACGAGCGTCGTGTTGATGGGATCGGAAGTCGTGACCCACTGGGTGTCGGGCGGCGTACCGCGGCGCCTCGAACTGCCGGTGACTCAGGTCGGCAATACGGCAACGATCACTTTGCCGAACGACGCCAACCAGCTGCCACTCGGTTGGTACCTGCTGTTCGCGATGGTGGACGACATTCCGTCGGTCGCCCGCATTATCAATATCGTGAACGAGGTGCAGCTCGTGCGCGGCGATTGCAACGACGATTCCTTCATCAACATCGCGGATCCCGTGCTCGCGCTCGATTTGCTCTTCGGAACCGGCAGCGCACCGACTTGCCTCGACGCGTGCGATGCGAACGACGACGGCGCCTTCAACATCGCCGACCCGATATTCAGTTTGGTGCATCTCTTCGAGTCCGGCTCCGCGCCACCCGCACCGTTCCCTGCGTGCGGTGCGGATCCGACCGCCGACGGGCTCGATTGCGTCGGGTTCGCCGCGTGCCCATGACAGCGAAACTTGCCGATACCTTTTCGTGACATCACCATCGGTATAAAGTCCGGACGCCGACGGGTGGCGTGAAGCCAGCGTCGACGGCGTGCCATATCGCTACTTGGTAAATGTCTCAATGGCGCCAAGGTTTTTTTTCTTATTCAAGAGCGGGCGCATCCGCGTCGCCGAGTTTTTGGCGCCGCAAAGGACGTTCGACGGTTATTTGCCGGACGTTCGGGCTTCGATCGCGAGCGTGCGTCCTTAGGGTCTGGTCAAGACGCTACTCATCGACAGGGCCGCGCGCGTCGTCCGTCGGTGCTACACCTCTAAGCGTTGCGCGAGGAACTCGGCCGCCTGCGAGATATCGACATGTGTTTGCGTGCCCGTGTCGCGGTCCCGCACCGTGACCTTCTGGTTGACCAGCGTGTCGCCGTCGATCGTGAGGCAAAACGGACAACCGGCCTCGTCCATGCGCGCGTAGCGTTTTCCGATCGATTGTTTGGCGTCGGTCTCGATGAGGCCCGCCCGGCCGAAGCGCCGCACAAGCTCGGCGTGGAGTTTCTCCGCGACTTCGGGCATGCCGTCCTTGTTGACGAGCGGAAACACGGCGGCCTTGATCGGCGCGACGCGTGGATGGAAACGCATGATCTCCGGGCTCGGCCGCGACTCATCGCGCGTGTAAGCCTCGCACAAGATCGCAAGCACGCCGCGATCGAGACCCGCCGATGGCTCGATCACATTCGGCAAATACCACTCGCCTTTCGGCAAACCATTGCCGCCGAGTGGACCGCGGTCTTGATCGAAGTAATCGATTTTCGCGCCCGAGTGCTGCTTGTGTTGGCGCAAGTCGAAGTCGGTGCGATGCGCGACGCCCTCGAGCTCGCCAAAACCCGGCGCGGTGAAAGGGAAGCGATATTCGATGTCGCTCGTGCCGGCGCCGTCGCGCGCGTAGTGCGCCAACTCATCGCGATCGTGTTCGCGCAGCTGCAGATTTTCGCCTTTGAGCCCGAGCCCCTCCCACCACTTGACGCGCCAGTCCCGCCAAAACTGATACCACGCCCGCGCTTGGTCGGGGTGACAGAAGAACTCGATCTCCATTTGCTCAAACTCGCGCGAGCGAAACGTGAAATTCCGCGGCGTCACTTCGTTGCGAAATGCTTTACCGGTTTGCGCGATGCCAAACGGCACGCGAACGCGCGTGGTATCGAGGACGTTTTTGAAGTTCGTGAAAATTCCTTGCGCGGTTTCCGGCCGCAAGAAGGTCTTGTTCGCATCGTCCCGCACGGCGCCCGTATAAGTCTCGAACATCAAATTGAACTGCCGCGGCTCGGTGAGATCGCCACCGCAATTGGGACACGGGACGACGGGACCAGTTTCGGCGAGGTTGACGGAAACGAGGAGCGTGAGTAACTCGCGAAACGGAAGCTGCTGATCGGGCGCTGCCGTGACGCACTGCGTGAGCGCAGCCATCGCGGGCGGAAACGTCCGCACGAGCGGCAGCCCGGGCGCGAGCTTGCGACCCTTCGCGCTCGCCCACTTGCCGAGCGCGGCGGTATCGACGCGAATCGGTTGCGCACTCGTGACATCCGCGCCGACGAGCTCCGCGAGCGAACGCACCCACTCGCTTTCGCTCAGCATGTCCTGCACGTGGTCGGCGCGAAACAACTTCTTGCATTGCCGACATGTCTGCATCGGGTCGTTGAATCCCGCAACGTGACCGCTCGCCTCCCACACTTTCGGATGCTGGATGATGCAAGTGTCGACCGCGACGATCCGCACCGCCTCACCGAACGGGCCGACCTTCCCGGCGCACGGATTCATCACGACGTCTTGCCACCAGGCTTCGCGGACGTTGCGTTTCAAGAGCGTGCCCAACGGCCCGTAATCCCAAAAACCGTTGATACCGCCGTAGATCTCGCTGGCCTGGTAAATAAAACCGCGGCGCTTACACAGCGCCATGATGCTGTCCATAGGCTTCGAACCCGGCTCCGACGCTGCCTGTGACAAGTTGACCTCCGCAAGCTTCACTGATTGATGGATTCCGCCGCCGTGAAGCCGGAACTATACAGGGATCGTCGTGACTGTGGCGAGACCGTTCGCGAATCGCGGATGAGCCGCGTGCTCAATTCACGCAGATGATCTGTCCGACCAGGAGCGGCGTCAATTGCGTGGCGACGGTGTCTTCGATGGTGGCTTCGATCGTGGTTTCGAAAAACGGCAGCAACAAACCGGCAACCGTGCCGAGCAGGCCGCACGGTGAAAAGTCGATCGACAGCGTATCGACGGTCGAGTTCACGATTGCATCGTCGATCTGCGCCACGCCCGGTCCGAGCGGCGTCGTGACGAGCGTGAGCGTGTTCGTGATAACGACGGTGCCGGACGTCTCGCAAGAAATCGTCGAAAAGAGCACCGTCGCTTGCAGTCCAAGCGGATCAATCTCCGTCGTCGTGTTCATCGTGAACGTCTGGCTCGGCGCATCGTAGACGAAGGTGTTGAGCGTGGTCACCGTATCGCAGCCGGCGATGGCGAGCGGCGAGCAGATGGGCCCCGTTGTCGATGTGCACGCGGTGCCGGTGACGCCGGTCGCGCTGAACGGAAGGGATGGGATGCAAGCTTCGAGCGGGAACAGCAGCACGACTCCGGCCGCGAGCAGGGTCGGGTCCGTGCACGGAGCGTTGCAGATGAGCCCGTCCGGCGTCGAATCGAGACCAGCCACGGGATGCGGCGCCGGCGGCGGCGGACTACCCGGCGTGAAGAGAAACGTGAGCGTGTAAATGGCGTCCGCGATGTTGAGGCTGCCATCATCGTTGGTGTCCGCGGCATCGTCGCAAACGGGCGGCGGCCCGCCCGAGAACAGCCCCGTCAGCGTGTAGATGGCGTCGCCGATGTCGAGCCCACCATCGCCATTCGAATCGCCGCGAACAAAAGTCCCCGTGCCGACTCCAGCCACGGCAAACGTCGAACACAAGCCAAAAGCCATCACGCCGAGACAGATCGTCCGAAACATCACGCACCGTGTTTTCCAGCAAGATTTTTCAGCAAAGTGTTGCCCGCAGTGTGCGGCCAATATATCCGACGCGCCCCAAACACGGAAGCTGTCGGGGCAATCGGACGCACCCGTTGCGAAGCTGTGCGTGGTTATTCCGGCAACTTCTCCAACACTTCTTTTGCGCGCGCGTTGTCAGGCGCGAGTTCGATTGTGCGTTCCGCCCACTTGCGCGCTTCGAGAAATTCGCGCAACTGCAAATGGCACCAAGCGATCTCCGAGTACACTTCGTCCTTCGCAGTCCCTTCGTCCTCCGCAAGGAATCGCAGCTCGCGCAGCGCCTTTCGGTAGTCCTGCGTCTCGGCGTACGCTTTCGCCAGGAGATTATGCACCTTGACCTCATACGGATTGATGAAGACCGCATCCCACATGGCCTCGACGACCTTGGACCAGTTTTCCTGGGACGCGTAGTGCTCGCCCAAGTATTGCCGGACCGCTAGGTCCTGCCGGCTGACCGCGAGCATTTCTTCCAGCACCGCGATCCCTTCGTCTTCGCGCCCTTCCTTATTCAAGAGCTCAACGAGCAAGTAATACGGGTTTCGATTCGCGCCGAGTCGCGGCTGAATCCCGATCGGACAAATCTTGATGGCCTCGCGCAACAACTCGATCGCGCGCGCGCGTTCGCCATCTTGCGCCAGAATCATCGCAAGCCCCAGGCGCGCACGATAGCGATCGCGCGTACCAAGTTCGATCGCCTTGCTGAACGACTCCGCCGCGGTCTTGGTCTTACCTTGCTTGAGACGCAACAGGCCGACGAGCTGCTGCAAATCGGCGTGGTCACTTTTGACTTTGAGCGCACGCCCGATCGCGAGTTCGGCATCGGTGATCTGATCGGAGTAGAAGTATGCGGTCGCGAGCGCGACCAGACTGTCGATGTCCTGCGGATTGTCTTCCACCGCGTCGCGCAGCGCGGGAATTCGGCTCGGCACGATGCGCGGCCAAAAACCAAAACTGTCGGCGAGCCGCCGCGCGAACACGAGGTAGTCGCGATCGAATTCGTCGAGGCTTAGACCGAGCAGCTCCGGGAAGATCTGCTCGGTCGTCTTACCGTTTCGGTACGCGTCGAGCATTTCGACGATCTTGCCGAACCCGTAGCGCTCCGTGATGTAGGTGCAGATCGTGCCGCCTTGAAAATACGAAAGCCCGACGCGGCCCGGTGAGTCGGGACGCGTGAAGCCACTCTGCAGCCGACTCATCGGTAGCAGCAAGTCGTTGTGCACGGCTTCGACGAAGTCCTCGGCTTGGTCATAGTTGGTCCACCGCTTGATGTGCCGCCCCTCCTCGAAAGTCGAGAGCCCCTCGGTGAACCAGCGGGGAATGCGGTGCCCAGTCTTTTGCACGGTGATCACGTGTGCGTACTCGTGCAGCGCGACGGCGCCCCAGGGCACCGGCAGCGCACGCGGCGTCGTCAGCGTCACCATCTTGCCGAAGCACACGCCGGCCGCGGCGAGTCCCGGCAAACCGATCGAACGCGCCGAAAAGTGATCGTGCTTCGAAAAGCCCTCGATGACGATTGGGCCTGACGGTTTGAAGTTGTACTCCGCCTCGTAGCGTTGTTTCGCTTCCTCGAGCAGCGGCTGCAAGTACGGCAGGATGAACCGCTCCTCGTCTTTCGGCATGCGAAAGACAAAGTCGGGCGTGGTGGTTTCGATGAAGCCTTTTTCGATGACGCCGATCAGCGTCTGCGTGTTCTTCGCCCAAATATTGAACTTGTCGGCGGCGAACGCCTTCGCGACCCAAATCTTGCCTTCGTTTTCGCGACCGACGCGCAGACAGTTGACGCCGAAAATCACGAAGGCCGGCACGTATTCGGGATCGAGCTTGATGGCCTGTTCTGCGTAGTTTGTGGCTTCGCTGTAGAAGAAGCGTTTCACCAGTTGCTCCGCGAGAATCGTGTAAAACTCGGCGGCCGCCGGATGCAGCGCTTCGGTCTCCTCGCACAGTTGCTTAAACTCCGCGAGTCTATACGTGCAATACAGCACGGCGGCGAGATAGCCGCGGTTTGCCAGTGACCTCGGATTCTGCGCCAATGCCGCGCGAATGTGGGCCTCAGCGGCCGGCCAGTCCTCACTGTCGAAAGCGAGCTGGCTGCGCAGCATCAGGGCGCGCGGGTGATTTTTCCAAACGCGATCGGCCGCTTTGAGCGCGTCGACGACCACCTGAAAACGATCGCCGGGAAACTGGAAGTCGACATACGTCGCCGCGGCAAAACCGATATGCGCCGCCGCGAGATTCTTGTTCGTCTTGAGCGCATCCTTGAAGTGCGATCGCGCGTCCGGATAGTTGTACTTCGTCAACATGATCTCGCCGCCGCACAAATGCGCACGCGGATGCTCGGCATCGAGGTCGAAGGCGCTCGAATACATGACCTGATACGCCTCGCTGTAGCGGTTGAGACCTTCGAGCGCGCGCCCCATCCAGATGTAAGTCTCCGGGTCGACTTGCGCGGCATCCGCATTCGACAGTTTCTTGTAGTAGTCGACGACCTTGTTGAGATGTTCGGCCCCGCGTGCGCGTGCGCCGCGCGAGATGGCGAGCAAGCCGAGTTGGGTTAGCGCCTCGATACGCAACGCCGTGCGGCGTCGATTCTGCAAGCTGGCGGCGTCGGCCGCCGCGGTGCCGGCCGCGTCAGACTTGTCGAGCTCCGCTATCGCGCGATCGAGTTCGCGCTCGGCGACCTCCGCGGCGCCGGTCTCGATGTGAAGCGCGGCGGCCCACAACATCAATTCGACATCGCCGTTCGCGTAGGCCGGCGCGCCGACAACGAGCTCCAACGCCGCAGCACCGCGCCCGGTTTCGTGCAGTAGTTGCGCGCGCAAGCACAAGATCGCGCTCGAATCCGCCCGCGCTTCGCCAAGCGCTTCTTCCGCATCGTCGTACTCGCCCTTCCGCAGGAGCTGCCGAATTTCGGTGACAAGCGCGTCATCCTGAACGAGTTCGACGCCCGGCAGCGGTATCGGACCGGCGCCGAGCTCCGTTGGGAGCGTCAGGATCAAAAGGGAGATGAAGAGAGGGACGGTCGCTCCTGGTCGCATCGCTATGAGGTTCCTTACGAGGTGGGTCCTTTGATCGGATGGCTGCGTGAGGCAGGCACGTATCTTAGCCGGGCCGCGGGCGAGTGCCAGCGTCGCGCCGCCGCGCGGATTCGCCGTGACGGCCCCCCCATCTTAGACTTACGTGTCGTCTCGTATTCGATCGACGCCCTTACGGAGCAGCGTGGATGGCCTTTCAGGGAAATAATGACAGCCTTTCGGCGCCAGATCTCTTTGGCTTTCTGGTCCATCAGCAGCTCTCCGGACTCCTCATCATCGCGTCACACACGCAAGAACGGTGCTTCTGCTTCAATCAGGGCCAACTGGCTTACGCCATGCTCAACGACCCCGGTCAGCTGATGGGCGATGTGCTGGTGCGCGAGTTGAACCTCGAGGAGCGCATGATCGACGACGCAATCGGTCGCCACTCCGGAAGCGTATTCCTCGGCGAAGCGCTCGCGCAGGAAGGAATCCTCACGCACGGCGATGTCGCCACCGTCATTGGTCGGCAGATTCGGCGCGCGTTGCGCGAAGTCCTGCGTTGGAAGACGTGGGCGTTTCATTTCCATGAGTTTGGGCGTGACGATAAACTCCCCGACGGCCTCATCGGTACGCAGTCCCTCGTTCTGAACCTGGCGCACGAGATTGATGAGTGGAATCGCATCAGCGAGATCTTCTTCGATCTCGATCAAGTCTTGAAACGCACTTCGGAATCGCTGCACAGCCGGGCTGGACGCGAGTGGCCGGAGGGAATGCCGTCGCCAGGCAAGTTGCTACTCGAGGCCGACGGTCGGAAGAGCATCCGCACGCTGCTCGAGGAATCGGCCGTCGCGGTTTATCCACTCGCATCCGCGCTCCACTTGCTCGTGCAAGAAGGTGCAATCACGCTACTGCCTCCCGAACGCGCGGGAGCCGGCTCCGAAGACTACATCTCCGCGCTCGCGCTGCCGATGGTGCCGAACCTCGCGCCCCGTATTCTCGCGCTTTATCGACAGGAGAATCCGGAGCAGGCGGAGATTCGCGAGCTCATACTCCAAGACCCGGTGCTGACCGCGAAAACTCTGCGACTTGCCGGGCTGCGCCGACGCGGCGAGGCCGCGGTGATGCCGCGGTTCGACGACTTGCTGACGCGACTCGGCGGCATCTCGATCAAAGCGGTGTTGCTCGCGGAAGCGGCGCGCCGCGCGTTTCTCGCGCCCTGTCAGTACACGTGGCACCGACAGTGGACGCAGGCCTACATGACCAGCATCGCCGCGCACGCAGTCGCGTCGGCGATGGGCGAAGAAGAGCCAGAGCACGCACAGATCGCCGGGCTCCTGCTCGATATCGGCAGCATGGTGTTGGCGGCCGTCGATACCGCCGGCTATCGAAAAGTGCTCGACCTCGTGCACCTGCAAGGTGTCGAGCTTGTGGAAGCCGAGAATCGTGTCTTCCAGACCGACCACACGCGAGTGGGCGCCTTGCTCGCTGACAGTTGGGGTTTTCCCGCGCCGCTCAAGTCGACGATTCGAGAGCATCACTCGCCGCTCGAGCATCCACGCAACACGCTGCTCGGAGCGGTGCGACTCGCAGCTTTGATGGCGCAGCCCGATGAAGAAGTCGCGAGTTCCTACAAGCAAATCAAGCGGCTCGCGCGTCAGCTCGGTCTCAGCACGCGCGACCTTGAAGAAGTTCAAAGCCGCACGAAAGACGTTTGCCGTCGACTCGATACGACGGGAGTCTTGAGCTAACGACTTCGGTCTTTGCGCCGCGTGCGGCGCACATCCTAGAATCAATCACCACTGACTGGCTGAGGTTATGGCGCCGCGACTCACAGTGCGGCGACGCTCGCTGAGGAGGATATCTGTTTGGCAGTCAAGCTCACCGAAAAAGCAGAACGCGTTCTGCAAACCGCAAATTTCGAGGCCAAGCGACTCAATCACGGCTACGTCGGCACCGAGCACATCCTGTGGGCCCTGCTCGAGCAACGCGACTCGGTCGCGGTCCAAGCGCTCGTGCGTTGCGATGTGAATCCGGAGGGCTTGTCGAACGCGATCACCGAAAGCCTCAAGAACATCCCGCCGAAGGAAGGTGCGCCGTCGCTACCGTTCACGCCGCATGCCAAGCGCTGCCTCGAACTCGCCGGTGATCAAGCCGTGCGGATGGGCCAGTTCTACATCGGCACGGAACATCTCCTCGTCGGGCTGCTGCGCGAAGAAGAAGGTGAAGCTTCGCGCGTCCTCGCTGAAAACGACGTCGATCGCGAGCGCATTCAGCAGGTCATCAAGCAAATGCTCGGGAGTGCGGGCCCGGCCGAGGCGGACGCGCGGAAGCCAGCCGCGTTAGTGAATAAGCAAAACGCACCGACGCCGACGCTCGATCAAAACGGCGTCGACCTGACGGACATGGCTACGCAGAACAAGCTCGATCCGGTGATCGGGCGCGAGAAAGAGATTCAACGCCTCATTCAGATTCTGTCGCGCAAGACCAAGAACAACCCGGCGGTGCTCGGCGAACCCGGCGTCGGTAAGACCGCGCTCATCGAGGGACTCGCGCAGCGCATCGCGGACGGTGACGTCCCAGAAATCCTGACCCGCAAGCGCGTCGTCTCGCTCGACCTCGCGGCGCTCCTCGCCGGGACGAAATATCGCGGCGAGTTTGAGAAGCGCATCAAGACGATCATCAAAGAGGTCGTCGACGCCGGCAACGTGATCCTGTTCATCGACGAGCTGCACACGATCATGGGCGCAGGCGCGTCGGAATCGAGCCTCGATGCATCGAACATCCTGAAGCCGTCGCTATCGCGCGGCGAGATTCAGTGCATCGGCGCGACGACGCTCACGGAGTATCGCAAACACATCGAGAAAGACGGCGCCATGGAGCGCCGCTTCCAACCGCTGATGGTCGATCCGCCAGATCGCGAGCAGACGATCGCGATCCTGAAGGGCTTGCGCGACACTTTCGAGGCGCATCACCGGGTTCGCATCGACGACACTGCGCTCGTCGCTTCCGTCGATCTCGCGGTGCGTTACATCTCGAATCGTTTCCTGCCGGACAAAGCGATCGACGTGCTCGACGAAGCGTGCTCGTCCGAGCGGTTGCTGCGCACGACGCGACCGCCCGATGTGACGGAACTCGAGAAGGAGATCGAACGGCTCGAGCGCGAGAAGAACGAGGCGGTGTTCTCGCAGGACTTCGAGCTCGCGGCCCGTGTGCGCGATCGGCTCGAGGTCGGGAAGAACCGCAAAGAGGAGACCTTGCTCGAGTGGAAGCGCTCGAACAAGGAAGTCGATGGCGTCGTTACCGAAGCGACCATCAGCGACACCGTCGCGATGATGACGGGGATTCCCGCCGCCAACATCAAGGAAGAGGAAGTCGAACGCCTCAAGCATATGGAGGCGGCGATTCACGAGATGGTGGTCAGTCAGGATCCGGCGATACGCGTGATCGCGCGCGCGATCCGTCGTTCACGCTCAGGACTGCGCGATCCGCGGCGGCCGATGGGATCCTTCATCTTCGTCGGACCGTCCGGCGTCGGCAAAACGTTGGTGGCGAAAGCGCTCGCCAAGTTCCTGTTCGGCACCGAGGACGCGTTGCTCTCACTCGACATGTCTGAGTACATGGAGAAGCACTCGATCTCGCGCCTGATTGGTTCGCCGCCGGGTTACGTCGGCTACGAGGAGGGCGGACAGCTTACGGAGAAAGTGCGGCGCAAGCCGTACATGGTCGTGCTGTTCGACGAAATCGAGAAGGCGCACGGCGATGTCGCAAACATGCTACTGCAGATTATCGAGGAAGGTCGCCTGACCGACGCCTTTGGTCGGGTCGTCGACTTCCGCAATTCGCTCGTGATTCTGACGTCGAACCTCGGCGTCGAGGACATCGACACGAAGTCGTCGATGGGCTTTTCGCAGAACACGTCGGACTCGGATCGCGCGAGCCGCCGCAGCGCCGTCATGGAAGCGGTGCGCGGCCACTTCCGGCCGGAACTCATCAATCGTCTCGACGAGATCGTTGTCTTCGACTTCTTCAGCGACGAAGAGCTCAAGCAGATTCTGCGCATGGAACTCAAGAAGTTCGAAGAGCGCCTGACCAAGGTGCGCCTCCAAATCGAAGTCACCGACGAAGCCGCGGATCACTTGATCCACCTCGGCACCGCGCCCGGCAGCGGCGCGCGTGGGATCCGCCGCGTCATAGAGGAGCAAGTGCAGGACCGCGTCGCCGACTTGATCCTCGACAAGGGCGTCAAGACGAGCGGCACTGTGCTGGTCTCCCTCGACGAAAATGGCGAGATCTCGGTCGACCTCGCGGTGAAGAGCGTCGCGCACTGACGACGTCCGCAACGGGCCGCCGAGACCACCCGCACGGTTGCCGCGCGGGTACGACGTGCCCGACGACTACTCGACATTCTTACCGCCAGCGTTAGCGAAAGCGTCGACACTCGATTCGGCGGTCGCACTGGTTGCGCAACCGTAGGCACCGCGGAGGTGTTACCAAGTGACACGCCGCGGCCGGCTGCCATGATCTTGCGGCGAGCGAGTACCTGCTGTGCTGTGCGTCGCGATGCGTGCGGAAAGAAGCGTTCATGCGCGCCAAGATCCGAGCTTGGACACCAGTTCTTTCATTGGTGATCGTTCCCATCCTGCTCGGCTGCGCCCTGGAGGCCCAAGCGCCAACCGCGGTTTCGCTCTACGATCCGCTGCAGCTCCCGGTAGTGGTCACTGAAGTCGTCGACCTCGAGGTATCCGATAGCGTGCGCCAGCGCGGGATTCCCCTGCGCATTTACTTGCCGGCAGAGAAGACGCCCGCGCCGATCGTGCTCTACAGCCATGGCCTCGGCGGCACGCGCGAAATCTGCGAGTTCCTCGGTCGACATTGGTCGGCGCGGGGCTACCTCGCGGTGTTCCTGCAGCATCCCGGAAGCGATGACTCCGTTTGGAAGGATGTGCCGCCGGCGCAACGAATGGCGGCGATGCAGAAAGCTGCGTCGATGGACAACCTCGTGTTGCGCGCACAAGACGTCACAGCGGTGCTCGATCAACTCGGCCGCTGGCAATTGGAAGTCGGGCACGCGCTCGCCGGGCGCCTCGACCTCACGCGTATCGGCATGTCCGGCCATTCGTTTGGCGCCAAGACGACGCAAGCCGTGAGCGGACAATCGATGCCGATCGGCGGTGGGCGCTTCACGGACAAGCGCATCCAAGCGGCAATCGCGTTCAGCCCTTCGAGTCCGCAACTTGGCGATCCCGCGCGCGCGTTCGCATCAGTGCGGATCCCGTGGCTGCTGATGACTGGGACGAACGACGTTTCGATCATCGGCAATACGGACGTCGAGTCGCGTCGCGCGGTGTTCAAGAATCTCCCGGCCGGCGACAAGTTTGAACTCGTGCTCGACAAGACCGAGCACTCGGCGTTCACGGAGCGCCCGCTACCGGGTGACATAGAGAAACGAAACCCAAACCATCACCGCGTGATCCTCGCGCTCACGACCGCATTCTGGGATACCTACTTACTCAAGGATTCGGCAGCACGCAGCTGGATCCAGAGCGACGCACCGCGCGTGCTGATGGAGCCGGCGGATGTTTGGCAGCGGAAGTGATTCCAATTCGATGAGCGCGCCTATCACTGCGAAATCACTTCTTTCGCGGCGCCTCGAGGTCCTTGTCCGGTTGCCGAAACTCACCGCTACGGATTTGCCGAACCGTCTCGATTAGACTTCGCGCCGCGTTTCGAACCTCGGTTGGAAATGCCTGATCGGCATCGAGATCGTCATGGCTCGTTGCGTACGACCCATAGTAACCGACGTAACGACCGACCGCAGCGGCCGCGCCGGCTTGAATCATCTCAAGGTCGGTGAGCCAGTCGCAGAGGCTGCGCCGCACTTCGTCGACGCCGCCCGCGTCACCGTGCACGACCACCGCGAAAGCGCGACCCGCGAGATGCTTCGGGTAATCCCAGCCCGCTAGCTCAAGCGCTTTCGCGCGCTGCGGATCCTTGCCGCCCGTCGTCGTCGGATCGGGATTGCCGCCATCAGCGCAAACGAGTCGATCGATCATGAGCTTGAGCACTGATGGCGCGCCGTACCAATTGACCGGGGTCACGATCATGACGCCGTGCGCGGCCGTCCACCGCGGATAGATCTCGTGCATCCAGTCTTGTGTTTGCCCCATGGCGTGATTGGGGTAGCACGAGCAGGGCCAGTTGCAGAGCGGCTGGGCGCTCGACACGCACGCTTTGCACGGGTAGATCACGCGACCGTACTCTGACGTCAGAAGCGAGAGGTCGAGGAAGTCGACTTCGGTATTGCGACGGCGCGCCATCGTTCGGCGAGCGAGTTGGGCGAGTCGGTAGGACTTGGAGATTTCGCCCGGACAAGACTGATCACTGCGCGCCGAACCATTGATGACGAGAATTCGAGTCGGTGTGTCGCGTCGCTTCTGTTGGCGCTCCGCTACGCGAACTTGCTCCCGGTTCGTGAGCCATTCGCTCGGCAGTTCCATGCTCGGATCGGCGAACCCGCGGCCGGCGCGCTTGGTGCGCGGATTTTTGTGGTATTCGATGTAGTTGCGCCACGCGACCTCGGCCACCGCGTCGAGTTCGTGCGCAACCGCGTCAAAACTCGAATCGAAGAATCGTTCACGGAACCGACGCAAGAATTCCGTGCGCGCAAGTTCGACGGACGCGCTACCGCGCAGCACACGCGGCGGCTTGTCGCGCGACGGACGTTTAGACCTCGGCGTGCGTGCGTCACGCTTTGCCATGAGTACCCTCCAAGAACTAAGTTCCAAGAAACGTAGAGTCACCATGTGAGGCTATACGATGACCTCGGTATTCTCGATCCGGGTGTTGAAGGCATGGTAGGGATACACCCCATAGCCCATCGCAGACCACGAACCCTAGCATCACGCCGTGGAACAAACACTGAAGCCATACAGGAGGACTCCATGATGTGGGCGACCGCCGCAATGCTGCTAGCGCTCTGGGCCGTCGGGCTCTTGATCGGTCTCGGCGGGTACGTGCATGGGCTGTTGGTGGTTGCCATCGCCATGGGTCTGCTGCGTTGGGTGCAATTACGCCGAGCGGCGTTAGGACTCGATGCGTCGGTCGGCAGCTCTACCCCAACGGCGCCGGAAGCTTGATGCCTCTGGTGGGAACGACACTTTGGCGCACGGTGGACTCTGGCGCGGGAAATCTCACCCGCACTGGTTCAACTCAGCGTGACCTTGCCCTTCGGCGTGGTCATCGTCGCGATCAAGCGAGTCGCTTTGCCGGTCGTCGGCGTCGATTCGAGGCCGAGGGTGCGCAGCGAATCGCGGACGGAATCTGGCTTCGGATGCTCGATTTCAAATTGCACGAGCTCGCAGCCCTTGGGCGCATCCTGCGCCGGATGCGGCGAGTCAGTCGCCCACTCGATGAAGAACGGAATTGGTAAAACCTCGGACGGACTCTGGGTCTCGACCTTCGAGATGACGCCGAGTGTTTTCCAGCGGAGCTGTTTCCCATCGGGTCGAACGCGCGAGCCATCGCTCGGACCAAAGAGCTGGAAGCCCGCGGCGCGCGCTTGTTCCGCCAGTTTCTGAATCTCGCGCGAAAGCGCCGCCCAAGTGATGAGTCGCGGCTCGGTGAGTTTCCGCACGTCGATATGAAAGTTGTAGTCCTTCTGCGCAGGATCGGGCGCGACGATCTCCAGGTACTGATTCTTCCCGAGCGCGAGGAGCGCGTTTCGCGTGCCGACGCCCGGATGGCTGCCGCCGACGATTGCTCGCACACCGGTCTTCTTTTCGACCCACGCAATACCCGCGTCGAGATCCGCGACGCCGAGTAGCAAATGGTCGACGGCTGACTGGATCGACATGCGACTCTTCCCTTTCGCCGGCTTCGCTTCGTCGGCGCCGAGACCGAACTGATTCAAGGCGAGCAGCGCCCCGCCGACGCCACCGACTCGAAGCAAATCGCGCCGCGAGAGTCCGCGCGCGACAAGTATTCCCCGGATGAGATCGTCGAGTCGCATCGGTACTCCCCTTCGCTGCTTTTGCGTTCACGAGCATCTGGCGACCACCAGGGCGGATCCAGTTGGTGGCGACTATCCACGGCGATTTCGTGAGTTCACTGGCGATGCAGAGTGGTCTCCAGCCAAACGACGCCGTGCTCAGGGCGAACTCGGCTAGAGACCAAGCGCTTTCAAATCGATGTTCTTTGCTTCGGCGTATTTTCGTAGGTCGGCTTGGATGGCTTTCACGCAGATCGCGATGATCGCCAAGTCATCTAGGAATCCTATGAGCGGAATAAAGTCAGGGACCAAGTCGATCGGGTTCACAAAGTAGAGTAGCGCGGTGGTGATCGCGGCGACGGTTCCCCAGGGGAGGTCGTACTCTTCGCTCCACCACGACTTCAGCATCGTGAAGAGCATTTTCGCTTGGCGGCCGAGGCCGACGATCCACTCGGAACTCGACTTGAGTAGCTCTTCGGCTTTGCTGAGCGTCTTGTCGAGCGCGTACTTCACATCGGTGCGATCGATGCGCGCCGTCGACTTCTTGAACTCGGCTTCGAGCTTCGCCTCTTGCTCGGCCGTGAGTTTGGCCGTGGCGGGTTTCGCCGTCGACTTCCGCGTGGTTTTCTTCTTCGTCGATTTTTTCGCCACCTTCGTGGGTTGCTTGGCCATGTCGATTCCTCTCGTGTTGTGCTTTCGAACTCACACAGCGTACGAGCCCGAGCGGACCGAAGCAACAAACGGCATCGCCCTGCACTACACTGAAACCGCAACTCGCTGGTGGGCGCAGTCGGACCTCGGTAAGCTCGCGACGCAGTCTTTAACCTGCTGACTTCGTCGCGACTCAAGGGGAGGAGATCACTCATGACGAACGAACGCGATCGCGAACTCGGCATGGATCGGCCCATCGATCGCCGAGATTTTCTCAACGGCATGGCGCTCGCCGCGGCGGGGATCGTCGCACTGCCACGAACACTGTTGGGGTTTGAGCTGGCCGCACTCCGCACCGAAGACGGCAAAGCGCCCAATTACTATCCGCCGGCGCTGACCGGTTTGCGCGGAAGCCCGGTCGGATCGTTCGAAGCGTTTCATGCACTGAAGGACGGCGAGTTCTGGCGGCAGCACGCTGGCGAGCCGAACGCAGTCGATGCGCCGTACGATCTCGTGGTCGTGGGCGGCGGCATCAGCGGACTCGCGGCGGCGTATTACTTCATGAAATCGGCGCCGCCAAACGCGCGAGCCTTGATTCTCGACAATCACGATGACTTTGGCGGGCATGCGACTCGCAATGAGTTCACGCACGAGGGTCGCACCCACATCGGCTACGGCGGCGCGCAGGCCATCGAAAGTCCCGCCCCCTACAGCAAGAATGCGAAATCGCTCATCTCCGACCTCGGCATCGACGTCACGCGATACGAGTCGGTCGCGAGTGACGAAATCTTCTACGCACTCGGCCTCAAATCCGGATACTTTTTTGATCGCGCAACGTTCGGCAGCGATCGTCTGGTCGCCGGCGCGTCGAGTCGACCAACCGCCGAGTTCTTGCAGAAGACACCGCTCTCGGAGCGTGCGCAGCGCGATCTCATACGGCTGACGACCGAACCGCTGCAGCCATTTCCGGATCTCGCACCGAGCGAAATCAAGGCACGGCTCGCGCGCATGTCCTACGCAGAGTTCTTGACGAAGCACTGGTCGCTGGACCCGATGGCGATCGCGTTTCATCAGATGCGCACGCACGACCTGTTCGGCGTCGGCATCGACGCAGTGCCGGCGCAGGATGCTTGGGGCCTCGGGCTCCCGGGCTTTCGAGGCCTGAATCTCGATCGGAAACCGGGGCCGGGTCAGAATCACGATTCGATTCGACATCCGGAAGCCGACGACTACTATTTTCACTTTCCGGATGGCAACGCGACGATCGCGCGGCTCCTCGTGCGACGACTCATTCCGGGCGCGATTCCCGGCAATTCCATGGATGACATTGTTACGGCGCGTGCGAACTACGCGCGGCTCGATGAACCAAAGAACGCGGCACGTCTTCGTCTCAATAGTACGGTCGTCCGCGTGCGCCACAACGCGGAGCCGGCCCGCGCAAAACACGTCGAAGTCACTTACCTCCGCAATGGCAAGCTCGAAGTCGTCACCGGCAAAACGTGCGTGCTCGCGTGCTGGCACAATGTGATTCCGTACATCTGCGCCGAGCTGCCGCCGAAGCAAAAGGCGGCGCTCGCGTATGCCCCGAAAGTGCCCCTCGTCCACACGAACGTGCTCGTCCGAAACTGGCAGCCCTTCGTGAAGCTCGGCGTGCACGCTGTCATGTGTCCAGGACTCTGGCACACTTCCGTCCAACTCGATTTTCGCGTCAGCATTGGCGACTACCAATGTGTCACGTCGCCCGATCAGCCGATCGTGCTCCACCTCGTGAAGACGCCCTGCGCCGCGGGACTCACGGCGCCTGAGCAGCATCGCGCGGGCCGACTCGAGTTACTCGGCACATCGTTCGAAACGATCGAGCGCAGCATCCGCGAGGATCTCACTCGCATTCTCGCGCCCGGCGGTTTTGACTCGGCGCGCGACATCCTCGCGATCACCGTCAATCGCTGGGCGCACGGCTACGCCTATCAATACAATTCGCTCTACGATCCGTTCTGGCTCGTCGGCGGCGAGGCGCCGTGCGTCGTGGCGCGCGCCGGTTACGGCCGCATCGCCATCGCGAATGCCGACGCGGCGGCGTACTCTTACGCGGACGCGGCGATCGACCAAGCGCATCGAGCCGTCGAGGAGTTGTTGCCGTTGCTTCGATAGCAGTAGACGAAAAGCCTCACTTCACTCGGGGTCCGGATTAACTTCGCCTTCTGAAGGCCGATCTCGTCAGATCTCGACCTCCAAATGGAAAGTCATTTCTTGCGCGACCCTTAAGAGGCGGCGGCGCGTTCGGTTGGGCCTGAGGTCTGACTGGCCGGTAGCGTTGGTGTTGCGCTCCCGTGGGCATCGCAGGCATGCTGCGCGCATTCAGCATAGAAGGAGAGTCAGATGATGATGGCGAAGACGGTTCGTGGCCGGTTGTTAGCGTTCGCAGTGTTGTGTTTCGGTTTCGCATCGTTGCGGACCGCCGCGTTCAGTCAGTGGGAAGTGTTGGTTTTGGACGGGATAAATTCGACGGTCGTCAGCGATGCGTTGGCCGAGTTCGGGGCCGGCGTCAGCGTCACCATCGAGACGACGAACGCGGCCTTCGATGCGCAACTTACCGGATCCACGTCGTGGGATCTGGTCATCGTCGCCAATTCTTGTTGCACGTTTGATTCCGCAGACTTCATCGATTACGTGAACGACGACGGACGCGCGATCGTCGCGACGTACGACCTCGATGGCGATTCAGCCCTGCGCTCGGCCTTGGGAGTAACCGCGGCCGCCTCATTTAGTACGCCGACGAGTGTGCGACGCTGGGCGAGCGGCACCGACCTGCATGCCTTGTGGCGATCGCCCAACGCGGTGGTCTCTCTGCCCGCCGGTACGAGTTTGTGGGCCGACGATGGGGATCGCCTGACCGTTTCAGCGACCGCCGGTCGCGCGGTCGGCGGCTTCTCGTTCAGTGAGACTGTTGGCGAAGCCGGCGTATTCATCTCGCGTGGCGGTCGAGTCGTGACGATCTCGCACGTGCTCGATGGACTCGAAGCCGACGCAGTTGCCGCGTTTCTCGAGAATTGCATCGAGTTCTTGATTCCATCCGACATTCCGAATTCCACATGCGCCACCGCGATCCCGCTGTTTCCCGGGTTTCTCCACGGCAATCTCTTGGGTTCGACTGGTTTGGGCGTTTCGAGTTGCGCCCCACTCACGTCGGCGCCGGATGTTTGGTACACGTTCGACTCGCCGGTGGCCGGCGTCCTTGAAGTAAGGACGTGCGGCACGAACGACTCTTACGGCTTAGACCAAGGCATCAACACTTCGCTCGCGATCTACGAGAGTTGCGGCGGCTCCGAGTTGGATTGCGACGTGACGACGTTCGCGTGTTTATCGCTTGACGGCGGCGTCGCGAATGACGCGCTCGTGTCCGCGACTCTCAGCGCCAACCAAACCGTGTGGATTCGAGTCTCCGGCGGTACAGCGAGTCAGATCGGGCCGTTTCGGCTCTACGTCGAATACGACCCGTCCGGGGACGCGGCGAATGACACTTGCTCGACAGCGCTCCCGCTTACGGACGACACGACACTGGGAACGTGGAATGGCGCCACGGGTTTCCTTCCCACCAGCGGCGTGATCTCTGATCCGAATGTGTGGTACACGTTCACGGCCTCGACCCTCGGTACCCTGGAGATCGACACTTGCGGTTCGTCGCTCCTGTCCAGCCCGATGACGGATACGTTTGTGCACGTTTTCGATGCCTGCTCAGGAGCTACACTGCTGGACTACAATGATGACGGCGCCTCGGAAACTGAGGGCTGGCCCTGCGGGTTTCTCGATTCGAGAGTGACGGTTACCATGGCCGCGGGCGAGACGGTCGTGATTTCCGTCGGCAATCTGGGCCCCAGTCCCGGCCAGGAGTTGTTCTTCGTCCACAAGCGGTTCTACTTTCCGCCGCTCTTCCGCCGCGCGGACTCGAACGCGGACGGCTTGATCAACATCGCCGATGCGATCTTCACACTGAGTTGGATGTTTGTCGATGGTCCGCTGCCCAGTTGCGGCGACTCCGCGGATCACAACGACGATGGTTTGATCAATATCGCCGACCCGATCTCGACTTTGAGCTTGCTCTTTTCGGGCGGCCCGCCGCCACCGCCGCCCTATGCGGCGTGCGGCACCGATCCGACTCCCGATGGCGGCATCACCGCTGGTCTCGACTGCGACAGTTATTCGAACTGTCCGTAACGCGAGGTAGTGACGGATCGTCGTAGAAGCGCCGGCTGAATCGCCGGCGCTTCTACGGCTCTCGTCTTCATGGACACGGCGTGATGGCGCAACCAAACACGCTCGCGACACCACCGCAGTCCGGAAACGGCGCGGATGGTGCGACGCCCATCGAGAAGCTATACGACAACAAGAAAATCGCGTCGGCGATGTTGAGATGGTCGTCGGCGTTCGAATCCGCCGCGCTCTCGCACAGCACAGTTGCGGCGGAGTCGAAGAGCCAGCTCAAAACTGCGATCGAGTCGCCGATGTCGATAGCGCCATCGGAGTTCGCATCGCCTCGCAAGAAGGCCGGCGGCAAAGGCGGCGCCGGGGTGATCGTCAGCGTTTGATTGACTGGCACCCCGACCAGCACGGTTTCGAGGCCGTTCGGCCACGCCACGCGCAATTCATCGATGACGGTCGCGGCGCCCACTCCAAAGTGCGCGGACAGCTCGCTCTTACTCAGGAAGTTGTCGCCGCCGTCGATCGAGCGCACGCGCTCGACTCCGCCGACCGTCACGTAGACTTTGCTACCGATGCCATTCGCCGCGAGGCCTGGCTCGGTGCTCGTGTCCAAGAACACGCGCAACCAATTGCGGCCCGGCCCCGCGAGGTCATTGCGAAACAACAGCAACATGTCGTGATTCGCGGTCTGCAACAGATCCTGGTCGCCATCGTTGTCGTAGTCGAAGTTGACCAACCCACGGCCTTGGGCCGTCGTGACGAAACCAAGCGCGCTCGCGGACTCCGTAAAAGTACTGTCGGCGTCATTGAGCCACAGATAGGACAGCTCGCCTGTGAACTCGCCCGTAAACGCGCCGTTGGTCTCGGCGATGTCGACGTCCCCGTCGTGGTCGAAATCGACACTGACCGCCGCCCAGCCGTAGCCGCCATCATGGACGCCCGCGGCAACGGAGATCTCGCTGAACTCATGCTGTCCGAGATTGAGGTAGAGTTTGTTGCCGGTCCAACTAATCGACGGCAAGTAAATCGACGTCACGTACCAATCGATCACGCCGTCGCCATCGTAGTCGCCGACGGTTTGGCCCATGCCGTTTTCCTCTTGGCCCGTGCCGGACGAGTCGGTGAGCTCGGTAAAGGTCCCATCGCCGTCGTTTGCGAGATACATGCTGGTGCCGAAATCAGCGGCGAGCAGCAACTCAGGAAAGAAATCGCCGTTCATGTCGATGAAGCGCGGCGCGAACGCCGAGTGGTTGCCAGGAAGTGCGAAGATCTGACTCGCGACCGTCACATTGGTAAACGTGCCGTCGCCGTTATTGCGAAACAACTTTGAACCAGAATTTGCGAATGCGAAACCGCCGACGAAAAGATCCAGGTCGCCGTCGAGATCGTAGTCACCGAAGCAAGAACCGAATCCGTCCTCTTGAGTCGTCGTCGTGAAGTTCACACCCGCGGCGGCCGCGACGTTCGTGAAGGTGTTGTTGCCGTTATTGTGGTAGAGCTTGTGGTGACCTGGCGCCGCGCCGGCCGGCGGGCCGGCGCTGGTCACGTAAATATCGAGCCAACCATCCTTGTCATAGTCACCGACTGCCACGCCTTTCCCCATGTGAACGACCGTGAGCCCCCACGCGACGGCCTGGTCGGTAAACGTGCCGTCCCCGTCATTCATGAAAAGCCGGTCGGGAAATCCGTCGGCACCGCCCGTCACCGCGAACACATCTTGAAAACCGTCGTTGTTGAAGTCGCCGACCGCCACGCCGGCCGGATACTGCCAGTGCGCGAAGAGTCCGGGGTCGTATTCGCTGATCACACCCGCGGCGACCGTTTGGTTCGTAAATGACAACTGCGCCAGCAATAAATGCTGCCACGCGCCCACCAGCACGAAGCTAAGACTGAGCCCGATTCTAAAGAGCGTCATCTGGTCTCCTCCCAAAGATTCGCGCAGATTTTCCCGAGGCCCAACATGCCAACGACAACGACCAAGTTATCCAGCTCGCGTCTTTACAGATACAGAAGCACGCCGGGCCGGGTGGCTGGCACCTGCCGAATAGGAGGGCTAGTATCCGCAGCCGGTCAAGCGCATTGACGCGCGGGTCACGACGCGCGAGTACCCATCCTGCGATCGGAAAATCACTTGGCTATGCGAGTCGACCGCCGTCGGAGCCTTTTGCTGCTCAGATTGACTGCGCTTTCCTGCGCTTGCTTGTTGCTCGAGTTGGCGTTGATCCGTTGGATGCCGATGCGCGTGCGAGTGCTCGCATATTTTCCCAATCTCATTCTGATCGGCGCGTTTCTCGGTCTGGGACTCGGCTCGCTGCTCAGTCGTTGCCGGTCCTTGCTCGCGTCCTGGCCGGCCTTGTTCTGCACGCTGATCGGTATCACGAGTCTGCTCGCGCGCGTCGTGTTCACGCAAAACTCTCCCACCGAACACCTTTGGCTGCTGTATTACGATTTACCGGCGAACGCGCCGGTGATCGAGAATCTCGTTCTGCCGATTGTCATTTCATTCGTGATGTCGGCGGCCGTGTTCATCCCGCTTGGGCAGATCCTTGGCGAGTGCTTCAAGTCGTGTGCCGACGCACAAGTCCTCGGCAGCGGGTACATCGCAAACTTGTTCGGATCGATCGCCGGTGTCGTCGCATTCTCGATTTGCGCGTGGCTGCGGACACCGCCGGCCGTGTGGTTTGGCGCTGCGCTGGTGCTGCTCATTCCAGAGTTCTTGGCGCTGCGGTACATCGCGCACTTTCTCGCGTTGATCGTCGCCTCGTTGGCGCTCATCGCGCTCAGCGATCCCGCGCAGATCTATAGTCCGTACTACGCGCTGAGCTTTGGTCGAAATCCCGAGGGAGTCAGCGGCTATTACCTCCGTGCCAACGGTTCACTCCACCAATATGCGCTCGACATGGTCAACGCGCCGGTCGATCCGTCGAGTCCCGAAGCTGCAACTCAACGCGGTTACATGCAACCTTTGCAACTTCTCGGACGTGCTCCACGGCGTGCGCTCGTGCTCGGCGCCGGAACAGGCAACGACGTCGCGGCGCTCCTCCGACTCTCACCGACCAACGTCGACGCCGTGGAGATCGATCCGTCCATTGTCGACATCGGCCGTCGCATACATCCGAACAAGCCCTATGACGATCAACGAGTGCGGGTCATCGTTGCGGACGCGCGCACGTTTCTGGCGACGAGCAAAAGCCGCTACGATCTCATCGTGTTCGGGACACTCGATTCGATGACGCGGCTCTCGGCGGTCTCGCAGGTTCGGCTCGACAATTTCGTATACACGGAAGAGGCTTTTCGAGCCGCGCGCGGGCGCTTGACGCCCGATGGTGGCATCGTGCTCTACTTCATGGTCGCCGATTCCTTTATTCACGAGCGCATGCTGGCGATGCTGACGGCCGCTTTCGACGAACCGCCACTCGTGATGCGCGAAGACCGCACCGTCTTCAATACCGTGTACTTGGCCGGTCCCGGTTTCGCCGAGTTGCGTGCAAACAGCTCGGCCGCCTCGGCGGTGCGCGTGCAAGCGGCGCCTCTTGACGTGACAATTCCCACCGACGATTGGCCGTTTCTCTACTTGAAGGAACGCGCGCTCAGCGGGTTTCACGCCACGCTCTTAGCGATCGTCGGCGGCATCGCCGCGCTGAGCGTCTTCGGCGCGCGAGCACTTGGCCGTCGTCGCGACGAGACACTTCGCGGCAGCGGCGATTTCGAATTCTTCTGCTACGGCGCGGGGTTCCTGTTGCTGGAAACGACGTCCATCACCGCCATGAATTTGTTGTGGGGCGCGACATGGATTTCGAGCGCGGTCGTACTTGGCGCGGTACTGCTGATGGCGCTCACGGGCACGATCTTCGCCCGTCGGCGCTGGCTGAACTCGAAGCGCATCCTGATCGGACTCGGGCTGAGTCTCGCCGCCGTGGGGCTCCTGCCGCATGAGTGGTTACTGTTCGATGGCTGGTTGGCGCGGCTGGCCATGTCAGCCGCGATTGCCGGACTGCCCGTGTTTTTTGGCTCGGCCGCATTCGCAGTGCGTTTTCTGAACTGCGCTGCGGCGGATCAAGCGTATGCGTGGAACATCCTCGGCGCAGTCCTCGGCGGACTACTCGAATACGCGGCGATCATTATCGGCCTCAAGGCGCTGCTCGGCGTTTCCGGTGTCTTTTATTTAGCGGGACTCCTGTGCTCGGCGCGCGCGGCCGCTAGAAAAGTCGCGCTGCCGACCTGAAGCAATGTGCGCGCCGGCCGCAAGCGGCATGCGCGACGGTATCGACCCGGTTTGCAACGCTTTGAGCGCGACCTACTGCGCAGGCATGATTTTTCGGCGCGTTTCGAAACCGCATCGTATGCTTCGATGTTGGTGACAAGGAACGCAAAAAAACGTGCTGCGTCACCAACCACAACGAAGTCTGATATCCATTATTTTTATAGCCCCATCGCAACGCCCACAGGGAGACCTGTGGGCGTTTGTCGTTTCAACGGAATTCTCGGCATCACCGCAAACGGATGTCGCAGACAATCTCGGCGTCTTCGCCAAGTTCAATCAGGCGCGCGCTGGGGTCTTCCTGCGCGCTGCTGATCATGACCATTCCGCCGTCGAAGGCATGCGCGCTCACGCGATAGGTCCCGCGCACGAGTCCCGACTGCTGATACTGGCCGTTGTCATCTACCGACACCATCTTCCTCGACCACCTCGGCGTGTTTCTCAAATCGCTGGCGCGCGGTATCTCGCGGCCTCCATCCGTCTCGGCTTGTCGTTCAATTGTGACTCCACCGCGTTTGAGCGGCGTGCCGTCGGCGGCGAAAATCGTGCCGCGAATGGTGCCACCGATCGCGAGCGTCACCTTCTCCACTCGGACCGTCAGATCCTGGATGACGAGCGTCTCATCGGTGACGTGCGACATGTACTTGTCGTGCTCGATGCGCAGTTTGGACTTTCCCGGTGGAAGGCCGCTGATGAAAAATCGGCCTTCCACATCGGTGACGACCTGGCCGGGGCCACCGACAATGGACTCCGCAACGATGGAGTCACCACCTTCATCATCTATGAAGGCACGAACTCGTACACTCACGCCGGCCGTTTTGCGTTCGACGACGCGCTCGACGCTCGCTCCGGCGATCGGCTTGCCGTCGCGATCCACGACGAAGCCCTCGATAGCGCCGCCATGCTCGAGCAGCACTTCGATCGTTGTTTCGCGACCCGACTCGACTCGCACCGGCAGTTCGGCGCTGACAAAGTTCGGCGCGCTGACCACGAGCGTGTAGTCGCCGGGGTTTACGTTGGGTTTGCTGAAGACGCCATCGGTGTATTCCTGTGCATCGCCGCCGAAGCCGCCGAAGTCGCCGAAGCTCACGCCCATCCCAGCCGGCATGGGTGGCATTACGCCGCCGCGACCGGGGCCTGCGGATTCGAGGCGGAGCGAAAACTGCGCGACCGGCTCGCGCGTCGCTGCGTCATGTACGACACCGACAAGACTCCCCTTTTCGAGCAACACGAGCTTGAGCGCCGACTCCCCCGCCGCAACGCCGGCCGCGTCCGCCGGTGCGAAGTCGCTGAACTTGGCGGTCACCCGATAGCGACTCGCATCGAGTCCCGCGAGTCGAAAGCTGCCGTCGGACTCTGACGTCGTGGTCGTGTTGCGCCCATGAGAATCAAATGCCGCGTGCGGACCGCTGCTCGCTTCCGTCGCGCTCACTTGCGCGCCAGCGATCGGTTCGCCGCGCGCATTCACGACGACCCCTAGAATCTCGGAGCCTTGCCCAAGCGTGTAGGTCAACTCACCGACATGTTGCCCTTCCGCCAACGCGATGACCTCTCCGTTGAGCGGCACATAGCCCGGCATGCGAACATTGACCGTGTACTCGCCCGCGTCGAGCGGCGCGAGCGTGAAGAGGCCGTTCGCGTCGGTCGTGACCACCGACGTCGCGCCACGAAATGCGCCCACCGGCCCACCGCGAATGTCCGGCGCGATCGCTACCTCGACGGCTTCGAATTCGACTTGCCCGAGTTCGCCCGCCGGAGTTCCCGCCGAGACCGACGCCCCGGCTAGTGGCTCGCCGGCCACGTCGACGACCTTTCCGCTCAACATGGCGCCGCGTCGCAATGTGACTGTGCCGAGATCGATGCTCGACGCGTCCGCCGTAAACGTCTCGAGCGCTTGCTGCAGGTACTTCGGGTGCGTGGCGCGCGCCGAGTAGTCGAGGCCGCGCCGCAGCCCTTTTGCTGAGAATCGTCCCTCGGCATCCGTGCGCGCGTCCTCGCTCATCATCAACATCGCACCGCCGCGTTTGAAACTCAGTCGCGCGTCCGCGAGCGGCTTGCCGTCCGGATCGAGCACGAGCCCCGTCACCGTCACACCTTCCTCCAACACGATTTCGACGCCGGCGATCTCTTCCCCATCGACGATCGTCAGCCGCGCACTTCGCTTGCGTGGAAATCCATCGGCCCGCGCTTCGAGTTGCACGGTTCCCGGTTCGAGATGCTCCAACACGAAGCGCCCAGAATCATCCGTCTTCGTGGCGATGACGGGATCACTCATTAGGGACCGGACCGTCGCGCCAACTACGCCTTTGCCATTCGGATCGAGCACGACACCGACCACTCGACCGCCGTCCGTCAGCCGCAACTCGACATCGCGACTGTTCGGCGCCACGCCTTCGCGGCGAACGGCGGCAAAGTCGTCGTGCCGCGCCTCCAGCATCGTCGGCTGGAGCGGCAATCCTTCGATTCGAAAACGACCGTCGACTCCTGTGCGAACCGTGTGACCGCTGCGCATATCGAATCCCTGCAGCACATCTTCCCCATCCGGTCCGCGCACGATCGAGATGCGCGCCGAACCTTCGCTGAAACTCAAGCTCGAGCCGAGCGTCGCGACTGCGGCGCCCGCAACTGGGTGACCATCTGGATCGAGCACGATGCCTTCGACAAACGCGCCCTCTTCCATCTTCACGTCAACCGTAAGCTTCGCGTTCGGCCGCAACTCAAGACCACGCGTCGTGCGTGGCTGGTAGTTTGAACCGCGCGCGATGAGTTGATAACCCCCGGGCACGAGCCCGTTGACGCGGTAGTAGCCACGGCTGTCGCTTTCGGCGCGGCGCGTCGGGTTGTCGAGCGTCGGGAGCTGCGAGCCAAGAGCGATTTCATCGAAAGCGAACTCTCCCAGCTTCGTCAGCGGCGGAGTGTTGCTCGTCAATGCGTGGAGCACGATTCCCGGGAGCGCATTCCCGTTCTTGTCGGTTACGACGCCCTCGATGGAACCGGTCGCCGTCTCGACGAGAGCCGGCGGATTCGATGCAAGTTGCGCGTCGTCCGTTGCGGTGCTTGCCACGGGCGCGACTTTCATCGGCTCGACCGGCGTGTTGACGACTTGCGGCGCTGCGGGCGCGCTTGCGATTTCGCGCGACGCGACCCTCGGCGCCGCGTCCGGCTCCGCGCTGTGCGGCAAGTAGTAGATGGCGCCGGCGGTGAGCACGGTGCCGGCAATCAACGCGGTCACGACGGTTTTGACACTCATGAGAACTCCTCCAACAAACAGGCCCTTAGCTGCGATGATCGTAGTGGACGTGGACGTCGCTGAAATCGCCGCCGCAGCGGCGTTCGGTACGAGTGGCGGCGCGAGCGCCCCGAGCGCGGCGAGTGGACTAAGCCAGGCGCTGCGTTCGCCGAACTCTTCATCGAAGCGTTCGCGCAAGATCTCGAGCGCGCGCTTCAATTGACTGCGCGCCGTCGCGGCGGAAACACCGCGCTGCGCGCCAATCTCGGCCGGCGTGAATCCCTCAAAGAACCGCAACAACACGACCGCGCGATACGGCTCACGCAATGCGAGCACGGCGCTCACGAGCGCGCGATGCAACTCGGCGCGCTCGAGCATCTCATTCATGGATGGAGCGTGTTCACCTTGCGCGCCACGTGCGACGCGAAGTTCGCGCCGGCGCCGACGGGTGTCTGTCCGATAATGCGTGCGCGCGATATTGCGCAGCACAGAGGCGAGCCAGGCGCGCAGGCCGGCGGGCTCGTCGGGTTGCGCGCGCGGCGGCGACTCGAGCGCCGCGACGAGCGCGTCTTGCGCGGCATCGGCGGCCGATTGGCTGTCGAGCACCACGGATCGCGCGAGGTCATGCACCCAACCGACTTGGTTGAGAAGCTCTTCTGGATGAGGCGGCAAACGCCGATCGGTCATGAATGTACTCAACCCCCCGGCGCGGCGCCGCGCGCGCGAACCAATGTGAACGGGCGGGTCCCCCGTTGGCGGGCTCTCGGTTAATGCGGTTCCGACAATTTATCTCCGCGACTCGCCGCTGCGTGGCAATCATTTGGAAAAATCTCGTCGCCCGGGCACAATCCCTGGTCACCGAGAGCCCGTCGTGACGGGCCGCGCGCTGGCGGAATCCGACTCCGACCTATTACCGAAACACCGAGTCATGACTTTGTGCCCGCACTGCGGCGAACCCATTGCCGACACCGCAACCCGCTGTCGATCATGCGGTAGCGACGCTGAGACCGGCTGGGCGGAAGACGTTGATTACCACAGCGTTGAGCTGCCAGAGCCGCATGCAGACGACGAGCAAAGCACGGCGGAGCGACTGCGTCGGAGCGTGCTCACGCGTTGGCTCGCGCTCGTCTTGGTGCTGCTCATCGGCGTCCCGTGTTTCCTGGTGGTCCGCAACAAACTCAACATCGTCCGTTCCCTGGTGTGCGTCGGCGCATTCGTCGGCACGCTCTACGCGCTCCGAGCGCTGCGCGACTATGAGAGGAAGAAGTGACAACCGCTCACGATGAGCGCGCCGCAGCCGAGGCGCTCGCGATCGAGGTTATCGGTTTGCGCCGTCGCTTTGGCGATGTCGTCGCGGTCGACGGACTCGACATCACGCTTGCCACCGGTCGGTGCCTCGGACTTTTGGGTCCAAACGGCGCCGGCAAAACGACGACTATCAACATCCTGGTCGGGCTCGAGCGCGCGGACTCCGGCACGGTGCGAGTCCTCGGCCAGGAATTCACGAAGCGGACGGCTCCCGAGATCCTCGAGCAAATCGGCGTGCAGCTGCAGGAATCTCGGCTGGATGAGAAGCTGACCGTCGCCGAAGTGCTCCGGCTCTTCGGAAGTTTCTATCGCACGCGCCGCTCGATCGACGAAGTGCTGGAGCTCGTCGGTCTCGCGGAAAAGCGCAACGCGCGCAACGGCACCCTCTCGGGCGGTCAGCGCCAACGACTCGCCGTTGCGTGCGCGCTCGTGCATCACCCGCGCCTGTTGTTCCTCGACGAGCCAACGACGGGGCTCGATCCGCAAGCGCGTCGACATCTCTGGCAAGTCGTGACCGAGTTTCGCGCGCGCGGCGGGACCGTGCTGCTCACGACGCACTACATGGATGAGGCGGAGCATCTTTGCGATGACATCGTGATCATCGACCACGGCAAAGCGATCGCGACGGGCAGTCCGCGGCAGATTATCGCGTCGCTCGGCGCCGAGAGTCTGGTTGAGATCGAACTCGAAGGGCTCGACGGAGACGCGGCGAGTGACGCCTTGGAGCGTGAACTGGCGGCGCTCGCCGGAGTCCTGCGCGTGCGTCGCGACGCGAAGATGTTGAGTCTGCAGGTCGGCTCCGCGCACGTCGCCGTGCCGGCGATACTCGAGCTCGTGAAGACGCGCGGTTACCGGCTCGAGCATCTGCATACGCACCGACCGACGCTGGAGGATGTGTTCGTTACGTTGACGGGAAGGCATTTGCGCGATGCTTAATTGGCGGCAGACGTATGAGCTGGCGCGGGTGCGGGTGAAGCTGTTTTTTCGCGAGCCAGAGGCCGTGTTTTGGGTGCTCGTGTTTCCACTTGTCCTCGCGATGATTCTCGGCTGGGCGTTCAAGCAGCGACCGGTTGAGGCGCAAAAAATCGCCGTGCTCTCGCCGACCGCCGCAGGCGTCGAAGTGCAACCGTTGCTCGCTTCATTGCGCGGCGACGCGCAGCTTCTCATCGAAACGATTGCGAGCGCCGAGGACGGCGAGCGGAAATTGCGCTACGGTCACATCGCCGCACTCGTGTTGCCGGGGCCGCCGCTCAAGCTGCGCTACGATCCCGGTCGGCCGGAAGCCGCCATCACGAGTCTCCGGGTTGAGCAAGCGCTGCGGCGCGCGCTCGCGGGTGCGCCCGCCAAAGTGTTCGAAGTCGAAGAAGTGCACGAGACCGGCTCGCGCTACATCGATTGGTTGTTCCCTGGACTCCTCGGCATGAACTTGATGGGCACCGGTATCTGGGGCATCGGCTTCGCGCTCGCCGACATGCGGCAGAAGAAACTGTTGCGACGCTATTTGGTGACGCCGATGCGTAAGACATCGCTGCTCGCGTCGTTCTTGTGTTCGCGCTTGGTGTTTCTGGTGCTTGAACTCTCGACGCTCGGAGCCTTCGCGTTCCTCGTGCTCGGCGTGCCGATGCGCGGCAATGTCGCGAGCTTCGCTGTCGCGTGCCTCCTCGGCATGCTGACATTCGCGAGCGCGGGGTTGTTGATCGTGTCGCGCGCGCGAACGCTCGAGGCCGTGTCCGGCATCATGAACCTTTTCATGATGCCGATGTGGCTCTTGTCCGGAGTGTTTTTCGCGTACGATCGATTCCCCGAAGCGGCGCATCCGTTCATCCGACTCCTGCCGCTCACCGCGCTCAATGATGCGCTGCGCGCGATCGTGCTCGAAGGCGCTTCACTCGCGAGTTTGTGGATGGAACTCGGCGTGTTGGGAGCGTGGGCCGCGGTGTCTTTTGTGCTGGCGCTGAAGATCTTCCGCTGGGAATAGCGCGTACAAGCTCGAAGAAGCCAACGCCGAGTGAAAACAATCCTCGTCATCGGGCCGACGGCTTGGGATCGCGAAGAGCTCGCCGCTCCGCGACTCGCCGCTTCGTACCGGTTTCAATTCATCGACGACGGCGCGTGCAGCGTGCCGGCGCGCATTGGACTACGCCATCTCTTCCGACGCTTTGATCCGCTGCCGTACATAGACCGATTGGCTGCTCTCGATGGCACCATCGACGGCGTGCTCGGCACCGATGATTACCTCGCCGCCAGTGTCGCGGCGGCGGTGGCGCAAAAGCGCGGTTTGCCAGGACCAGCGCCCAAAGCCGTCCTCCTTTGCCAGCACAAGTTCCACGCCCGCGAAGTGCTCGCGGAAGTAGCGCCGGAAGCGACTCCTCAGTTCGTCGTCATCGATTCGCGCGCGCACGCCCCGGCCATCGGCTTGCCGCTCTTTGTGAAACCCGTGCGCGGCACATTCTCGATTCTCGCCAAACGCATCGATTCGTTAGCGGAGCTGCGAACGCACGTGCGAATCGGATTCGCGACGCGGCGCGTCGCGCTCAACTTGCTTTGGCCGTATGACCGCCTGCTCAGCTATTACCGCCCCACGTCGCTGCCAGCCGGCTGCTTTATCGGTGAACGCATCCTCGACGGCGCCCTCGTGACAGTCGAAGGATTCGCCGCCCGCGGACGCGTCGAATTCCTCGGCATCACGGACTCGATCATGTATGAGGGGACCATCAGTTTCCGGCGCTTCGACTACCCGTCGCGACTTCCGGAATCGGTGCAAGCCCGGATGCGCGAACTCGCGACGCGCGCCGTATTGCGACTCGGTCTCGACGACACGGTTTTCAACGTCGAAATGTTTTTCAACGCCGCGTCCGACTCGATCCACATCGTCGAAGTGAATCCGCGCATGGCGTATCAGTTCGCGGATCTGTACGAGAAAGTCGACGGCAACAACACGTACGACGTGCAACTGGCGCTCGTCACCGGCGACACGCCGGTCGTGCGGCGCGCGCAAGGACCGCACCGAGTCGCAACGAGTTTCGTCTTTCGTCGCTTCGATGATGCCGTCCTGACTCGCCAACCGACCGCCGCCGATCTGTCGTGCTTGCGGGCGCAGATCCCGGATGTGCGTGTGAGACTCTACGGCGAGACCGGCCGACGGTTGTCGCAGATCGAACAAGGCGTCGAGAGTTATCGTTACGCGATCGTGAATCTCGGCGGTAGCTCGTGGGATGATCTCGACGCGCAATTTGAGATGGCGAAAAAGTTCCTGCCATTTGAATTTGCACGGTAACGGCGCCCGGCGACGTCAATTTGGCAGTTCACCCCAATGACTGGGCGTCGCCAACCTCGATCGGAGCAGCTTAAGACGCCGTCGCGGAGATTCTTCCGCTCGCTGGCGCCGCGCGTCGAGAATCGGCAAGCGGATTGCGATGTCAGCCCGAAACATGGCGGATCCGCCGCCTTGAAGGAGCACAGGTAATGTTCTTCGATCCCCGCTACCTCATTTTCGTCGGTCCATTCGTCATCATCGCGCTCCTCGCGAAACTCTGGGTCGACTCCGCGTTTGCGCGTTGGTCTCGGCATCCGGCTTCGAGCCGTCTGAGCGGCGCGCAAGTCGCACAGGCCGTGCTCGCGCACGCCGGAGTCCATGACGTTCGCATCGAGCAGAGCCAGGGATATCTCTCGGACCACTACGATCCGAGGGAACGCGTCTTGCGACTCTCGCCGCCCGTTTTCCAGGGCGCAAGCGTCGCGGCGAGCGCGATCGCCGCGCACGAAGCCGGACACGCGATGCAACACAGCGTCGCCTATGCACCGCTCCAACTTCGGAGCTTCTACGTGCCGATTGCGCAGTTCGGCTCGATGTTGTTTCTGCCGCTGTTCATCGCCGGCCTGCTGCTGAGCATTAAACCGCTAGCACTTGCTGGACTCGTGTTGTTCGGCGCGGCCGTCGTGTTTCAACTCATTACGTTGCCGGTCGAATTCGACGCGTCCCGTCGCGCCAAACGCGTCCTCGCGGACACGGGTTTGATCACCGATGCGGAAGAAGCCGCCGGCGTCTCGAGCGTGCTGACCGCAGCCGCCATGACCTACGTCGCCGCGACTTTGCAATCGATCGCCACTCTGCTCTACTACTTGAGCGTGTTCAATCGCTCGAGTCGTGACTAAGGGTCTGAGCAGAGAGTGAAGTACCGATGGCGTCGCTTGCGGCATTGTTGGTTTTGGCATCGCAAACGTTTTTGCTCGCGGCGCCGCCGCAGTCTCCGAATGAGTTCTTGGGTCGCCCGATTTGCGCTGACTTTGAGCTCGCGGATTGGGAAGCGATCGCCCGCTATTTTCGCGAGCTCGACCTGGCGAGCGAGCGCATCGTCGTTGAACGCGTCGATGGCACGACCGAGGGCCGCGACTTTCTCATCGCCATCATTTCGAGCGAAGAGAATCTCCGCAATTTACCGGAGCTCAAGCGGAAGGCCCGGCGGATCGCCGACCCGCGCGGTCTCGGCGCGACCGAACGCGCTGAGCTGCTCGCGAGTGCGCGGCCATTCGTCTTCATCTCGTGCAATATGCACTCGACGGAAATCGCCTCGGCCGAAATGTCGATGCAACTCGCGCATGAACTCGCCACATCGGAGGCCGAGCCGTGGAAGAGCGCGCGACGCGAGCTGGTCGTCGTGCTTATTCCGAGCGTGAATCCCGATGGCCAAGACCAAGTCGTCAAATGGTACCGGCAGATTCGCGGCACTCCGTTTGAAGCAGCCGACTTGACCGAACTCTACCAACTCTACGCCGGCCACGACAACAATCGCGATTGGTTCATGCTCTCGCTGCAAGAAACGCGCATCGTCACGCGCCTGTTGTATAGAGAATGGTTGCCGCAAGTTTATTGGGATGTGCATCAGCAGGGTTCGAAACGCGAGCGGATGTTCGTACCGCCGTTTCGCGATCCCTTGAATCCGAACTTGGCGCCCGGCGTCGTGTGCGGGATCGGCGCGCTCGGCGCCCGGATGCTCTTTGATCTCACGACCGAAGGCCTGACTGGAGTCTCGACGGGCGTGACCTACGATTTGTGGTGGGCCGGCGGCAATCGCAACATTCCGCTGCGCCATAATATGGTCGGCCTTCTCACCGAGGCGGCGTCGGCCAATCTCGCGAGCCCGATGTTCTTGCCGATCTCCGAGCTCGTCGCGCCGCGGGATATCGAAACCGGCTACCGCCCATCGAATCGCTTTCCGCTGCCCTGGCCGGGCGGCTGGTGGCGGGTCGGCGATATTGCGAAGTACGAACTCGCGGCGGCGCGTTCGCTCCTCGCGAGCGTCGCGCGGGAGCCGCGCACATACTTGCAAATCACGCTCGATGCCGCAACCGAGGCCGCACGCGAGAAGGCCGACGACCCGCCTTTCGCGTGGCTACTGACACCCGACATTCGCGATCGCAATGCGCTCGCTCGCCTCTTGAATTCGTTGATCGAAAGCGGCGTCGAAGTGGAGTCGGCACAGGCCCCGTTTCAAGCGGACGGACTCGCCTATGCGGCGGGCACGCTCATCATCCGCCGCGCCCAGCCGTATGGCGAATACGTGAAGGATCTTTTCGAAGTGCAGCGCTATCCCGATGGACCGGCGCCGTACGATGTCGCCGGTTGGACGCTGCCGCTGTTGTTGGGCGTCCGACGCGTGGAAGTCATAACCCGTTTCGAAGTCGCGACGCAGCGCGCGACCACCGTTGCGGCGGCGCTCGCCGCATTGCCGCGGGCGCCGCGGGCGGCATTGCCGTGGCCCGCGCTCGACGGGCTCGACGGCGAGAGTTTCCGCGGTGTGATCGCGCTTCTCGCCGCCGGCGTGCCCGTCGGCCAATTGCGCGCCGCGAAAGAGGACGATGTGATCGGCGACTTCGTCGTCGCGAATGAAGATGAAGTTCGCGCCCGAGCCGTGCTCGCGCCAATGCAGATCGAGCTGCGATCCGTCGTCCGCGCAGAAAAAACCGAGGCATTCGCGAACTCGACGCGCCCACTTCGTCTCCCTCGCCTCGGCCTCTACGCACCGTGGACATCGAGCATGGATGAAGGTTGGACACGGTGGGTGCTCGAACACTACGAGTTGCCGTATCAACGCGTCCGCAATGAGGCGATCCGCGCCGGTCGTCTCAATGATTGGCTCGACGTGTTGATTCTGCCGAACATTTCAGAAGAGACGCTGCGCAACGGTCGTCGCGAAGGCAGCGTGTTCCCGCGCTTTGCGGGCGGGCTCGAGCCGGAGGGCCTCGTCGCGATCGAGGAGTTCGTGCGCGCGGGCGGCGTACTCATCACGTTCGAGCAATCGAGCGACTTCGCGATCAACCTCTTCGCGCTGCCGCTCGAAAACGTCGCAGCGGCTAAGGGCGATGACGGTTTCAAGTGCCCGGGCTCGATTTTGCGCACGGTCGTCGTCGACGACACCGAATGGACGGCTGGATTCGACAACTCACAGCCGGTTTTCTTTTCGGACTCGCGCGCCTATCGCATCAAAGCGAAGGAGAAGGACAAGGAGAAGGAAGATCTCAAGAAGCACCCGCGCATCGACACGCTGCTCCGCTTCCCGGAGTCAAGCGTGTTGCTCTCCGGTTGGGTGAAGAAACCAGATCAAATTGCCGGCGCCGGAGCGTGGCTCACGGCGTCCATCGACGCGGGCCGCGTCCACCTCTTTAGTTTCCGCCCGCAGTATCGCAGTTGGTCGCAGACGACCTTCAAGATGTTACTCCGAGCGATTCTGCATCCTCCGAAAAACAGTTAGAACGATTCAAGCGAGTTCGAATCTCGGACTTTTCGCTCTGCTCAATCGTTTCCAGCCTTCTCCAGCGTGACCGGCTTGCCCGGCAGAAGTACTGGTGGCGTCGCCGACCGGTTATCGGCGCGGCGCGCGGCGACAAGCCGCACTTCGACGCGGCGACTAGGATCGTTCGGATGCACGCCGTCGATCGCGAGGAGGCCGGCGCATAGGGTGAGCGGTCGGCCCGGGTGTGTGACGGTGACGAGACAGTTGAGGGCATCTTGTTGGTTCGCGACGAGCGTCATCGGAAAGCTATAAACCGGCGTCGCGTCGGGTACCGCCGGGTGCGGCTCAGTGCTACGCGCGACGTTGCCAAATTCGTTGCGGATCGACACCTTCACCCCGCCGAAGCGCGCCATCGACCAAAGGCTTGGCTTTTGAATCGCCGCCATAACGATCGATTTCAATTCGGGAACCGCCTGCAAAGTCTGAAAGAGGGCGACCGTGGAAATATAAAAACGCTCGATGACCTCGAGCTCGACCGGAGTCAATTTCGTAGTCGCCCCGGCATCCGCGGCCCCGACGGGACCCGCGAGGGCCTCGTCGAGATTGTGCTCTTGTGCAAGTCGACAGGCCGGGACAAAGCCGGTCATCAGGAAATCTGCGGGCGCTGTCACGACGATCTCATGTTCCGCGGCGGACTCTTGCGCGGACACGATCGCCCACAAGAGCGCGCCGCGCGAACGATACTCGCGTGGCGGGTGACTCGCGTCGTCGGGTGTCACCGTGTAGTTGTACGCGGTCATCGACTGCACCGGCCCCAACGCCTCGACGCAAATCAGCCACTCCCGGACGGTCTCGCCACTCAGCAGTCGCACACGATAAAGGAGCGCGTCGTCGTCGACAAAATCGGCGACTTCGCCGGCCGCGTCGAATCCGCTCGGAAAGCGGGCGCTCAGCTTCGGCGCTGCGACGGCATCGCCGCGCGCGACGGCATCGCGCGATGCGGGGCCGGCGCACGCGGAAAGCGCGAGTGTGCCGGCCACGATGAGCAGCCGGGCGGTGACGCGCACAGCGCGGTGCGCCCGTCGCAAATTCTTGACGACTCTGTAGCTGCTGAAATTCATCGTTTACTTACGTGTAGTGTGACTGGCCGCCGCGGTTGCCGCGGCAGTGTGACACGCGACAGCGTGCAATTGAAGAACGAGTCGCTAGAATGACGGGCCGTTGGGCAAACGGCCACCTCGGATTCCTTTCGACTTTCATCGCTGAAGAGAGCCTCAGATGCGGCGTTCCGCGCACAACTCACGGTCACTTCCAGTTCCGAGTTTCTGCGTTGCGGGCGCCATGGCGCTGGCAATGCTCGTTGCGCCGCGCACAAGTGTCGCGCAACCGCTGCCGATTCCGACGACGATCAACGACTTCTTTCAACCGGGCACGCAGCCCTTCGGTCTCAATTTTCCGATCATCGCCGGCAACGCTTGCACAACCTGTCACGCGTCCTTCGATCCAGTGACGGCGCCGTACGATCGCTGGAGCGTCAGTATCATGGCGCAAGCATCCCGCGATCCGTTGTTTCACGCGTGCCTCGCAATCGCCGAGCAGGACGCACAGTTCGTGGGCGATTTGTGCTTGCGATGCCACACGCCCGGCGCGTGGTTGGACGGCCGCAGCAATCCGACCAGTGGCGCCGCGCTCACGGGACTGAACGATTACGACGGCGTGACGTGCATGATGTGCCATCGGATGGTCGACCCGGTTTACACCGTGGGTGAAAGCCCGATCGATGACGCAGCGATTCTCGCGGCGCTCTCGGCGCTACCCGTCGATGCGCACACCGGGCAGTTCGTCGTCGATCCGGAGGATCGCCGTCGCGGCCCATTCGACCTCGCACCGGGGTTTGGTTTTCATGAGTGGCGACGCTCGCCCTATCACCAGAAATCGTATTTTTGCGGGACGTGTCACGACGTCAGCAACCCGGCTTATACGCGCGTCGGCGCTGCGTACGTCTTTAACGATCTCGACGCACCGCATCCCACACACGACAAGTACGAACAGTTTCCGATCGAGCGCACGTTTAGCGAATGGATGATGAGCGACTTCGCGATTGCGCCCATCGAAATGGGTGGACGGTTCGGCGGCAACAAGACGGCCGTCAGCACTTGCCAAGACTGCCACATGCCGGACGTTTCCGGCGAGGCGTGCATCTTTTCGATCTCGATTTACCGCACCGACCTGCCGGCGCACGATCTCAATGGCGCGCAAACGTGGATTCTCGATGCGATTTTGAATCTCGACACCACGCTCGAACTTTATGACTCGCCATCGTACATGGCGCCGTGGCTCGTCGACGAAGCGCAAGCGCGCAACGTCGACATGCTCGAGAAAGCTTCCGACCTAGAACTCAGCAAGATCGGTTCGAACCTGATGGTGCGTATTATCAACCAGACGGCGCACAAACTGCCCTCGGGTTATCCGGAAGGCCGACGCATGTGGGTGAACGTGAAGTTCCTCGACGCCACCGGCGGCCTCGTCGCTGAGCGCGGGGCCTACGATTTTTCGACAGCGGAGCTCACGACGACTGACACCAAAGTGTACGAAGCAAAACTGGGACTCGACGCGACGGCGGCGGCGTTGACGGGTCTACCGGAAGACGTGTCGTTCCACTTCGCGCTCAACAACAAGTACTACAAAGACAACCGCATCCCGCCGCGCGGGTTCACGAACGCAAACTTCGCGAGCGTGCAAGCGGCTCCGGTGGCCTACAGCTATCCCGATTTGCAGTTTTGGGACGACACGCTCTACGACATTCCGGTCGGCGCGCGCAGCGCCGAAGTGCGCGTCTACTACCAAACGGCGTCGAAAGAATATATCGAGTTCTTGCAGGACGCGAACGTCACCAACAATGCCGGCGACGTACTTTATACACAGTGGTTGCTGAGCGGCATGGGACCGCCAGTGGAAATGGATTTGGCAACGCTGGTGTTTCCGGATCGAAATTTCCTTCGTTCCGACTGCAATCAGGACGCTGGCACCGATATTGCCGATCCAGTTTTCTTGCTCGCGGTCTTGTTTACCGGCGCGTCGCAACCGAATTGCGTCGATGCCTGCGACGTCAACGACGACGGTGTCATCAACATCGCCGACCCGATCTACCAACTGGCGAACCTTTTTGCTGCCGGCGCCGCGCCGCCCGCGCCCTATCCAACTTGCGGCAGTGATGCGTCGATGGACGCGCTTGGTTGCCTCGGCTCGGTGTGTCCGTAGAGTCCGCACGGACGAGCGCCGGCAAAAATCGCCTTTGTTCGAATTTGAATTGGACATTCTTTCCGCCTGGGCCGAGAATCGTCGCCCTTTTCCATAACCGCGGCGCGCGAGATTCTGTCGAGCTGGCGACTCGCGCCACGCACTCATGGCTGTCGCCCGCAGGAGAGATTGATGTCCGAAACGAAATCCACCCGCTCCCATCGTTGGAGTTTCTTCCGCGCCGGCGGAGTTGACCAAGTTCGCCTCGATAGCGGCGCAGATATGCTGCAGATCGGGGACCTCGACCAAAAATTGTGGGTGGCACTGAGTTGCCCGGTGAAAGGGCTCGAGTTCGACGAGCGCACGCTGGCCTTGCTCGACAGCGACAAGGACAACCGCGTGCGCGCGCCGGAGATCATCGCCGCGGTGCAATGGATTAAGACCGTGCTCAAGCGCCCCGATGAGCTGGCGCGCGGCGCCGCTGAATTGCCGCTCGATGCGATCGACGAATCGACGACGGAAGGCAAGCGCATACTCGCCTCCGCGCGCCACATTCTTGCCAGCCTCGGCAAGGCCAAGAACGTTTCAATCACGGTCGCGGACGCCATGGACACGGCGCAGATCTTCGCGAAGGCGAAGCTCAACGGCGATGGCATCGTCCCACCCGAATCTATCGATGACGCGGGCGCACGCGCGACAGCGGCGGACATCATCGCCTGCCTCGGGGGCGAAAAAGACCGTAGTGGGACCCTCGGCGTGTCGCAGTCGCTCGTCGCGAAGTTTTTCGCGGAACTCAGCGCCTATTCTGATTGGTGGCAGAAGGGCGAAGTCCAGGCGAAAAGTGTGATGCCGCTCGGCGGGGCGACAGGCGCGGCGAGCGCGGCATTGCAAGCCGTGCGACCGAAAATCGACGACTACTTTGGGCGTTGCCGCCTCGCAGCGTTCGACCCGCGAGCCCAGGCGGTCCTCAATCGCGAAGAACAGGCGTATCTGGAATTCGCCGGCAAAGACATGTCGATCACGGCGCAAGAGGTCGCGGGCTTCCCGCTCGCGCAAGTTGCTCCGAAGCGACCGTTGCCGCTCATCGACGGCGTGAATCCGGCGTGGGCAAGTGCGATCGCGCAATTCCGGACCGCCGCTGTGGGACCCGCGATTGGGAATGAGCGCACGAGTTTGTCCGAGGAAGACTGGATTGCGTTGTGTACACGGCTGGCCGACTACGAAACGTGGCAAGCCGCCAAAGCCGGCGCCGCCGTCGAGAAACTCGGAATCAAACGCGTGCGGGAGACTCTCGCGAGTAAAAGCCAGGAGTTGCTCACAAAAGCGATCGCCGCCGACTTGGCGGTCGCGCCGGAGGTCGACGCAATGACCGGCGTCGAGCGACTTACACGTTACTATCGCGACCTGCACCAATTGCTCAATAATTTCGTGTCGTTTACTGACTTTTACTCGCGCCGGCGCAAGGCGGTCTTTCTTGCCGGCACGCTGTATCTCGATGGAAGAAGCTGCGATCTCTGCGTTCGCGTCGACGATCCCGCGAAACACGCGGCGCTCGCCGGACTCGCGAAGACGTTTCTCGCCTACGTCGAATGCACTCGACCGAGTAGCGGTGAGAAGATGACCATCGCGGCGGCCTTCACGGCTGGCGACTCGGATCATCTCATGGTCGGACGCAACGGCATTTTCTACGATCGCAAAGGCCGCGACTGGGACGCGACGATCACCAAAATGATCGAGAACCCGATCAGCATTCCCCAGGCGTTTTGGTCGCCGTACAAGCGGTTGATGCGTTGGATTGAGGAGCAGATCGCGAAACGCGCGGCGGCCGCCGACGAAGGTGCAACCGCAAAACTCACCAGCGCCGCAACTGCGGCCGGAGCGGCAACGACCGGAGCCGCGCCGGCGCCTAAACCGAAGTTCGATGTCGGGGTGGTCGCCGCGCTGGGCGTCGCGGTCGGCGGGATTACCGCCGCATTGAGCGGGCTACTCGGCGCATTCTTCGGCCTCGGGATGTGGATGCCGATCGGTTTTGTCGCGCTCATTCTGTTGATTTCGGGACCGGCAATGGTGATCGCGTGGTTGAAACTGCGCCAACGAAACCTCGGTCCGATCTTGGACGCGAACGGCTGGGCGGTGAACGGACGCGTCAAGGTGAATATCCCGCTCGGGGCAGTGCTCACGCAGACGGCAACTTTGCCGGCGGGATCGCAGCGCTCACTCACCGATCCCTACGCGCCGAAGAAGAGCATCTGGCCGAAGCTCATCCTCGTGTTCTTGCTGCTAGGTCTCGTCGGCTGGGGTCTCCACTCAACTGGACAGCTCGAGAAAATCTACGAGCAAGTGTCCGGGAAGCCGTACCCGTTCAAGAAAGCCGAAGAGCCGGCGACCACAAAACCGGAAGACAAGCCCGCGACGGGCGAAGCGGAGAAGAAGGTAGAAGAACCGGCGAAAAAATAGTAGCTGGCACTGCTGCGTAGGGTCGCCGCTGAGAATTCAGCGCCGCCGACCCTACGCAGCAAGGTTTACTCACTGCGAGTACGGCTGCGTTATTGGACGAGCACTCCGCCCATCATCATGCCGACGGCGGAATTCAGGCTGGCGTTGAATTCGGCTTCCGACTTCGCGTTCAAGAGCTGCTCGACGACTTGGCCGATTTGGCCCACGGTCATCTTCGCCTGGGCGAGGTCTTCCGCGCTCATCTTCGCTTGGCCCGCGATCTCCGTTTTCATCTTGGCGATCTGCGCCGGCCATTCCTTCGCGAGATCTTCCGGCACCCATTTGCCGTCCACCTTCAGAAGATTGAACTCCGCGGGGCTCTCGCCCGTCGTCGTCACGCGCATCTTCGCGACGTCGCCCTCGGTGGAAACGAGTTCGATTTGCATCGCGCCGAGCTTCGTGAGGATCTCAGCGCCGGAGTCCTGCGCGCCTTGCTGCGGCATGAGGGCCATCACGCGCTTGAGTTCTTCCATCATTTTTGCGCCGTCATCGGTAAGGTACGCGCCCACATCAAGGTTCGCGAGGCCCGCTTTCGTCTTGATCTCGCTGTCACAGATCGAGCTGATAATGGTGCCGAGACTCTTCACGGCGGCCTTCAACTCTTGCGGCCCAGCGCCGGCTTGACCCGCAAACATGCCGACCATCGGGTGGGCGATAATCCAATCGCCCTTGGAGCTCAAAAGTCGACCGACGTTGGAAGCGAGTTTCATGGTGTCGTTGTAGAGCGTCTCGTCGAGCGAGTTCGCGGTCGTCGAGATGATCTCGTTCACATCTTTCTGATAGCTCGCGGGCAACATGTGCCAGAGATGCTGTGGCTCGTTCTTCGTCGCCGCGTTAACGAGGGCTTCGGCCGTCGAGGCCGGCGTGGAGCCGACGTTTCCACCACCGCCACCGCCACTACCACCTGTGCAACCGACTAGCGCCGCCAGCGAACACGCGATGAACCAACCGGTTCTATTCATGGGATCCTTTCGAAAACTGTGGCGACCCAAACGGGGCGCCGTGAAGCGGGGGAGTGTCGGCCCATCGCCGGCCGTAGTCAAGCGCCCGCGGGCGCGAGGCACTCGAGAACCGAGATGAATGGTGAAGATCGCGATGCGCGCGCGGGTCGCTGAATTACCACATACCGAGTTCGAGTCGCGCTGCCTCGGTCATCTTTTCCGGCGTCCACTGTGGGTCCCATACGATTTCGACGTTGGTCGAAGTGATGCCCGGTAGATCCGAGACCTTGCGCTTCACGTCGGCCGGCAGACTCTCGGCCGCCGGGCAATTCGGCGACGTCAGCGTCATGCGCACCGATGCGGCGCCGGGCGGCGTGATCTCGATGTGATAAATCAATCCCATGTCGTAGATGTTGACGGGGATCTCGGGGTCGTACACGGTGCGGAGCGCCGTCACCGCCGCATCGTAAAGCTGCTCGATCTGCCCCTCGGAAAGCGGAGCGACGCTCGGCGCGGCATCTCGATCCGTTTCGCTGTTCATGGCTATCATCGGCGCTTCGGAGCAATTACTCCGTCGACACCGGATCCTCCTTGTTGTCGAGCGCGGCGAGCACCGTGTGCCACGCCAACGTCGCGCACTTGACCCGCGCGGGAAACTCGCCGACTCCAGAAAAGCTCGCGAGCTTGCCGAGTCGCGTCGACTCGTCCGCACTCAGCGACTCGCCGCGCAGCATGCGCTGAAAGATCTCGAACAGCGCCGCCACGTCGGCGCGGCTCCGTCCGCGCAGCGCGTCCGTCAACATCGACGCCGACGCTGTCGAGATTGCGCAACCAGATCCTTGAAAACTCAGTTCGCGAATCGCGTCGCGCTCGAGCTCCGCGTAGATCGTGAGCTTATCGCCGCACAATCGATTGTGACCGTGCGCTGTTTGACACGGCCCCGTAGGCTTCCGAAAGTTCCGCGGCTTGCGATTGTGATCGATGATGACTTCTTGGTAGAGATCGCGCAGCTCGTTCATAGGCCAAACACCTCCCGGCATTTTTCGATCGCGCGCCCGAGCGCTTCGACTTCGGCGAGTGTGTTGTAGCAAGCAAACGAGGCGCGCGCGGTCGCACTCACGCCGAGACGCTCCATGAGCGGTTGCGCACAATGATGGCCGGCGCGAATCGCGATGCCTTCGCGATCGAGCACTGTCGCGATATCGTGCGGGTGCACATCGTCGAGCACGAACGAGACGACCGCCGCCTTGGCGGGCGCCGTGCCGACAAGACGGAGCCCCGGGATGGCGGCGAGCCGCCGCGTCGCCGCGAGCAACAGCTCGTGCTCGTGCGCAGCGATCGCCGCGCAACCGATGCGCGCGACGAAATCGAGCGCCGCGCCGAGCCCTACGACCGCTGCGATATCCGGCGTACCGGCTTCAAACTTCCACGGCAAGTCATTGAACAGCGTGCCATCGAAGCTCACGCTGCGAATCATGTCGCCGCCGCTTTGATACGGCGGCATCGCCTCGAGCAATCCCGCCTTGCCGTAGAGCACCCCCGCGCCCGTCGGCCCGTAAACCTTGTGACCAGAAAACGTGTAGAAGTCAGCGTCGAGCGCACGCACATCGATGGGCAAGTGCGGCGCCGCTTGCGCGCCATCGACCACGACGATGGCGCCGCGCGCGTGAGCGACTGCAATCATCTCGCCGATCGGGTTGACTGTGCCGAGCGCGTTCGAAACGTGCGAGATGGCGACGATGCGCGTGCGATCCGTCACGAGCTTCGCATACGCGTCGAGGTCGAGTACGCCACGCTCGTCGCACGGAATCACGCGCAACGCCGCGCCCGTCGCCTCGCACGCGAGTTGCCATGGCACGATGTTCGAGTGATGTTCCAACACGGACACCAGCACTTCATCGCCGCGCTCGAGTCGCGGTCGCGCGTAGCTCGCGGCCACCAAGTTGATACCTTCGGTCGTGCCACGCACGAAGATGATTTCGCGACTCTCGCGCGCATTGACGAACGCGCGCACACGCTCGCGCGTCGCTTCGAAACGCGTCGTCGATCGCTCGCTCAACGCGTGGACGCCGCGATGGACATTCGAATAATCGCGCTCGTACAGCGCCGTCATCGCGTCGAGTACGACCGACGGCTTTTGACTGCTCGCCGCACTATCCAGATAAACGAGCGGCCGGTCGTGCACGCGCTGATGAAGTACGGGGAACTCCGCGCGCACGCGAGCGACGTCGTACTCGCGAGTCGCGGCGCTCGCCGCCGGCAGCACTTTTTCAGTCGCTAGGTCGGGCTTCATCATCACTCGGCCCCAACCTGTATTGCGCGCAGTTCGGATTCTAAGATCTCGGTCGCATGCGCTCGGACTTCCGGAGCAGCAATCGCCTCGAGCACTTCGCTGGCAAACGCGTGCACGAGCATGTTCGTCGCTTGGGGCAGATTGAGCCCGCGCGATCGCAGGTAAAAGAGCGCAATCGCGTCGAGTTCGCCGATCGTCGCGCCATGCGTGCACTTCACGTCATCCGCGTAGATCTCGAGGCACGGCTTCGTGTTCATCGTCGCGTCGGCTGACAGCAATAAGCTACGGCTCGACTGTTTGGCGTCGGTCTTTTGCGCGTTCGCATGGACGTTGATGCGGCCGCGAAACACGCCGCTCGCATGGCCACCGAGAATGCCGCGATAGACTTCCCAACTCCGGCAATTCGGGACGAGGTGCTGAAGCACCGTGTGGCAATCGACGTGACGTTTCGAGCCCGCGACAAAAAGGCCGTTGAGCGTGCAATGGGATTCCTCACCCGCGAGTGAGACTTCGATCTCGTTACGCGCAAGACCAGCGCCCGCTGACAAGTAGTGATTCGTATAGGCACTGCTGCGACCGAGCGAAACGCGCAGCGCGGCGATGTGCTGCGCGCGCGGATCCTCGCACTCGAGCTTCACGTGATCGAACACCGCGCCGTCTTCGAGCAAGACTTCGGTCCAAGAATTCGTCAAGGATCCGGCGGTCGCCACGCCACTCGGCTCGCCAAGCCACTTTTCGACGAACTGCGCCTGCGCACCGCGCTCGAGCAAAATCGCATTCCGGAGGTGATGCACCGGCAGCGCGGCGGCCGCCGCGCCGGTCGTCACGTGGATGAATTGGATCGTCGTCTCGGAGCGCACGCCCGCGCGCACGCGCAAAACAACGCCGTCGCTGAAGAACGCGGCGTTCAAGGCCGTAAATGCCCCGCCCTTGGCGGGCAACCGCGCGCTCAGTTGCGCCCGCAACGATTCGGGATCGTGCTCGAGCAGCTCGGACACGCTCGTAACACTGATGCCTTCGGTCGCTGCATCGAGCTCGGAGTCTTGCGCGCTAAAAACTCCATCGACAAACACGATTCGCGCGCCGCGCAAACCCGAAATCGCGCGTGTTTGGGTGCTCGCGACGTGCCCGCCGACACCCGCACGACGCTGGAACGCCGTCTCGGTGACACGCGCGAGCTGTGTGTATTTCCATTCTTCGTTGCGACGATCCGGAAATCCGGTTTCAGCGAAACGCGCGAGCGCGGCGCGGCGAAGCGAGTGGAGCCACGAGGGTCCGGTCGCTTTCAACTCGCGCTCCAAACGCGCGAACTCATCGAGATAGTGTTGCTCGGGCGCAAGCGTCGAAGTCATCGCATCACCGCCTACTGCCGACCGCTTTTGCGCCCGGTGAGCTCGTCGGCGCGGCTTGCGCTACGCCGAGGTAGCCCTTGCTCTCGAGCTCGAGCGCGAGACTGCGATCGCCCGAGCGCTCGATGCGGCCGTTCTGCACGACGTGCACGAAATCCGGCACGATGTAATCGAGCAGCCGCTGATAGTGCGTGATCACGATGAACGCGCGCTCCGCGCTTCGCATCTTGTTGACGCCATCGGCGACGATCCGCAGCGCATCGATGTCGAGTCCCGAATCGGTCTCGTCGAGGACTGCGAGGCTTGGCTCGAGCACTGCGAGTTGCAAAATCTCGTTCCGCTTCTTCTCGCCACCTGAAAAACCCTGGTTGACCGGTCGCCGCAAGAAACTCTCATCCATGCCGACTAGTTTGAGCCGCTCGCGCACGAGCGTCAAAAACTCGATCGCGTCGAGCTCGGGTTGCCCGCGGCGCTTGCGCATGGCATTGAGCGCAGCTTTGAGGAAGTAGCTATTGTTGACGCCGGGAATTTCAACCGGGTACTGAAACGCGAGAAAGAGTCCGTCGGTCGCACGGTCTTCCGGATCTTGATCGAGGAGGTCCTTGCCTTTGAACTTCACCGTTCCGGACGTAACGACGTAGTCTTCGCGACCAGCCAGCACGTTTGCGAGCGTGCTCTTCCCGGAGCCATTCGGCCCCATGATCGCGTGCACCTCACCGGCCTTCACTGTGAGGTCGATCCCTTTCAGAATCTCGGTCTCGCCGACGCTCGCGCGCAAGCCTTTGATCTCTAACATGCTGTTCCTTTAGCCGACACTACCTTCGAGGCTGATTCCCAAAAGTTTCTGCGCTTCCACGGCAAACTCCATCGGCAGCTCGCGAAACACTTCCTTGCAGAAACCGTTGACGATCATCGAGACCGCGTCCTCGGTCGAGATGCCGCGCTGATTGCAGTAGAAGATCTGGTCTTCGCCGATCTTCGAAGTGCTCGCCTCGTGCTCGACCTTCGCGGTTGGGTTCTTGACTTCAATGTACGGAAACGTGTGTGCGCCGCAGCGATCGCTCAACAACAGCGAATCGCACTGCGAGAAGTTGCGCGCGTTTTGGGCGCCCTTTTGCACGCGCACAAGCCCGCGATAAGTGTTCTGACCCTCGCCGGCCGAGATACCCTTCGACACGATCGTGCTGCGCGTGTTCTTCCCGAGGTGAATCATCTTCGTACCCGTGTCGGCTTGCTGGCGATTATTCGTGACGGCAACGGAGTAGAACTCGCCGACGGAATCATCACCTTGCAAGATCACGCTCGGATACTTCCACGTGATCGCCGAGCCCGTCTCGACCTGCGTCCACGAGATTTTCGAGCGCGCGCCGCGACACGCGCCGCGCTTCGTGACGAAGTTGAAAATGCCGCCGCGGCCTTCCTTGTCACCCGGATACCAATTCTGCACCGTCGAGTACTTGATCTGCGCGTTTTCGAGCGCGACGAGTTCGACGACGGCGGCGTGCAATTGGTTTTCGTCGCGCATCGGCGCCGTGCAACCTTCGAGATAGCTCACGTAAGCGCCTTCGTCGGCGATGATCAACGTCCGCTCGAATTGCCCGGTATTCGCGGCGTTGATGCGGAAGTACGTGCTCAGCTCCATCGGCGAGCGCACGCCTTTCGGCACGTAGCAGAACGAGCCATCGCTGAACACCGCTGAGTTCAGCGACGCAAAGAAATTGTCATTCTGCGGAACGACCGAGCCGAGGTATTGGCGCACGAGCTCGGGATGATTCTGCACCGCGTCGGAGAATGAGCAGAAGATGATGCCGAGTTCGGCGAGCTTGCCTTTGAAGGTCGTTGCGACCGAAACGCTGTCGAACACAGCATCGACCGCGACACCCGCGAGCAGCTTTTGCTCATGGAGCGGAATCCCCAGCTTCTCGAAAGTGCGAAGCACCTCGGGATCCATCTCGTCGAGACTTGTGAGTTGCTTTTTTTGCTTCGGCGCCGAGTAGTAGATCAGATCCTGGTAGTCGACCGGCTTGTAGTGGATGTGCGGCCAATGATGCGGCTCTTCGAGCTTTTGCCAATGTCGAAACGCCTTGAGGCGCCATTCGAGCAGCCACGCGGGCTCGCGCTTCTTCGCCGAAATGAGCCGCACCACGTCCTCGCTGAGTCCGCGCGGAATCGAATCCGTCTCGACCTCAGTGACGAAGCCCCACTTGTACTCGCGTTCCGCGAGCTCACGAATCTCGTTGTCGTTCGTTTCCGCCATGTTGTTCTCGTTTACCGCTCAGCCGCGTGCACACGCGTCGCGCCGCTTGCGGCGAGCGCAGATTCACACGTCGCGCCGATTGCAGTTTCAAACGGACAAATCATCTTTTCGAGCGTCACACCGTCGAGCGCTTCCTGCACCGCGCGGTTGATGACTTGCCAGTGGCTTCGCACCGGACACCAAGTTTCTTTCTCACACATGCCCGCCGCATCCGAGCATTCCGTTATCGCGATCGGACCTTCGAGCGCCTCGAGCATGTCGACCATGGTGATGTCGCGCGCCGCGCGCGCGAGCGCGTAGCCGCCGTGCGCGCCGCGCTGCGAAACCAACAACCGCGCACGCGCCAGAATCTTGAGCACCTTGCTCACGCTCGGGAGCGAAATCCGCGTCGCCTCGGCGAGCGCACGCGCGGTCAGCGTCTCAGCGCGCGGCAGACGCGCGAAGTACGTCATCAGCAACACGCCGAAGTCGGCCTGCCGCGTGAGTTTGATCATCGAGCACTGCCTCCAAGAAGCGCCCCGCATCGACCGCGCCGACGTGACCTGCCGACCGCGACGCGGCAAATAGTACTAGAGTTGTACTAATTCCTGCAAGTGGGCTCAACGCTGACAGCCCGGGCAATAATAGAGGCTTCGCTGACCGCGCCGCGCCATCTTCACGCGGCCGCCACACCGCCGACAAGACTCGCCGGCCCGATCGTAGACTTGGAGTTCGATGTTGAAATACCCCGGCTCTCCATCGGCGTTTTGAAAATCGCGCAAAGTCGTCCCGCCGGCGCGAATCGCGCGGCTCAAGACGCGTTGAATCGCGCGCGCGACCGCATCGAATCCCCCCCGCGAAATCCGGCCGACCGCTCTCTGCGGTCGCAACTCGGCCTCGAACGCCGCTTCGCTCGCGTAAATATTGCCGACCCCCGCCACGACTTTTCCATCGAGCAAGAAATCGCGCAGCGCGACGCGTTTCCCGCGCGCACGCGCATGCAGATGGGCGCCACTAAACGAACTTTCAAGCGGCTCAGGGCCGAGATCTCGCAACAACGGATGCATCGCTGGCGCCTCGTTCGTGAACAGCAAAGCGCCGAAACGGCGCGGATCGCGCAGTCGCAGACATTGACCGTTTGTCAGGCAGAGATCCCAATGATCGTGCGCATTCGGCGGTGTGGCTGCGGCAAGCACGCGTAAACTTCCCGACATGCCGAGATGCACAATCGCTGTGCCACGATCCGTTTGGAGGAGCAAGTATTTCGCGCGACGCGCGACCGCGAGAAGCTGCGCGCCGGTAATGCGCGCGGCGAAGTCGGTGGGAATCGGCCACCGGAGTCGCGGGTTGCGAATTCTCACTTCGCTGATGGTCTGCCCGACGAGGTGGGGCTCGATGCCGCGGCGGGCGGTTTCGACTTCCGGTAGCTCGGGCATCGGCACTCCATCCGCTCGGGGGTATTACTCGCGGAGAACATTGTGCTGGATTCACTTACGCACGGTAGTGGAATCGTGTCTCTAGCCGCGGCACCCGTCGCGGACCGCGACCGCTCGTCGACAAAAACGCAGACTGATGGGATTTTATTACAAAACTGTAGAGTCTTATTGCTGAACATCCGATCACTACTATAATCCCGCGACTCTCTGGGCTAAAAACCAGTTGGCGCCGGGCGAACGCAGATACGAACCTTCGGCGACGCTCTCCAATTGAAAGGGGAAGCCGTGAACTCTCAGGTGCTGCGCGATTTCCTAGAAATTCCCTACGATCAACTCGAGGAAATGAACCTCGAAGTCAAAGCGGCGCGACTCGCGCGTCGTTCGGCGCAGGAACTCCAAGAGGCACGCGTCAAGTACTTGACCGACGAGCGTCGCATCAAAGCGGTGACCGTCTGCTTCTCGGACCTCGAAGGTCGATTGCACATGCTCGACTACGACAAGAAGTTCTTGCTCAAATCGATGGACAATCTCACTTTCGACGGCTCGTCGATTCGCGGCTTCTCGCAGCAGCAGGAGTCCGACCTGCGACTCGCGATCGATTGGCCGGCGTTCTACTGGTTGCCGTCCGATGTCTTCGGTCCCGGCAAAGTGCTGGTCTTCGGCGACGTGCGCGAGCGCGAAGGCGGCCCGTACCCCGCCGACATGCGGTCGCGTCTCAAGGAATACTGCGACGCGCTGCACAAGAAGGACGGCATTACGGCCCAAATTTCGAATGAGGTCGAGGGCTTCCTCTTTCAGGGCAAGGACGCTGAACGCCGTTTCTACGAGACGCGCAAATTCGATTTCATCTCGACGGGTGGTTACTACCACTCACTGCCGGGTGACGCTCTGCGGCGCTTCATCGATACGGCCGCGGAAGTGCAGCGCGCAATGGGATTCGCGAACGAAAAAGACCACCCGGAAGTTGCGCCTTCGCAGTTCGAGATGAACTACTCGTACACGGAAGCCTGCATCGCAGCGGATCAGGTGCAGCTCTACAAACTCCTGTGCCGGCAAGTCGCGCAGCAGTTCGATATGTCGGCGTGTTTTCTGCCGAAGCCGGTGACGGGCGTCAACGGCAACGGCATGCACACCAACATGTCGCTCACGCGTGCCGGCGTGAATCTGTTCTACGACAAGAACGGCGAAGACGGCGTGTCGCGGATGGCGTGGGACTTCATCGAGCGCATTCTCGCGAGTGCGTCCGACATCTGCCTGATTCTGAACGCCAGCGTGAACGCGTATCGACGCCTCGATCCGCATTTCGAGGCGCCGAATCAGATCAAGGCGTCGGCCATCAACCGCGGCGCCATGGTGCGCATTCCGCTCGGCAATCAGCGCTCGGCGCGCATCGAAGTGCGCTCGATCGCGCCGGACGCGAACGCTTACATGGCGATCTACACGTTGCTGCGCACCGGCCTTGAAGGCCCGCTACCGGACGCCAACGACGCGGAAAGTAAACGTAGCCGCACGCGATTCCTGCCCGACAACATCCATGACGCGATTCGCCTGTTCAAGTCGAGCCGCTTCTCGATGGACCTGCTCGGCGAGGTGGTGCACGGAAAATACGCGGAGGTGAAGCAAAACTCCGCAGAACGGTGCCCAAAAGCGCTCGGCACGCAGATCAAGACGTCTGAGGTGCAGTTTCACCACGACGTCACGAATCAGTACCTCTGGAGCCAGTTTTAGGGCTTGCGAACCAGAACGGAACCGGCGCGCTGCGCGCGCTGGTTCCGTTCCGCCACATATATATAGTCATCCGCAAGCTAGCCATGCGCGGTACACGCCGCTTTCTGAAAACCGTACAGATCGATCGAAGACCTGCCGATGCATCACTCGCGGCTGAGCGTTGCGTCGGAACAAGCGCGATGAGAGTTCGAAACCACGCTATGTCGCTCGCGAGCTGAATTTTAGGCGCCCGAATCCCGCGCGCTGCAAACCGCGCCGAGCGACAATCCCCGACGCCGTTCCGGAGCGGAGCTTGCTTTCCGACCCAAGCATCGGCTAACAGTGGCGCTTCGCCCCACGGCTCGAAGGATTGTAGGAGTTCTGCTGAATGTCGAAGCGATTAGTGATTGTCGAGTCTCCGACCAAGGCCAAAACGCTGAGAAAATTCCTCGGCAAGGACTTTGTCGTCGAGTCGAGTGTGGGCCACATTCGGGACTTGCCCGCGAACGCGGCCGATGTCCCTGAGAAAGATAAGAAAAAACCTTGGGCGCGTCTCGGGGTCGACGTCGACAATGATTTTCAGCCGCTATACGTGGTGTCGCCGGAAAAGAAGAAGGTGCTGAGCGAACTCAAAAAGCACCTCAAAGACGCAGATGAACTGCTGCTCGCGACCGATGAAGACCGCGAGGGCGAGGCGATCAGTTGGCACCTGTCGGAAGAACTCGGCTCGAAAGTACCGATGAAGCGCATGGTCTTTCACGAGATCACGCGCGAAGCGGTGCTCGAGGCGTTGAGACAAACACGGCCGATTGATCGTGCCATGGTCGAGGCCCAAGAGGCGCGCCGAGTCATCGACCGGCTCTACGGCTACGAGGTGTCACCGATACTTTGGCGCAAGATCGCGCCGCGCCTCTCGGCCGGACGCGTGCAGAGCGTCGCGATTCGGATGATCGTCGAGCGTGAGCTTGAGCGCATGCGCTTCATCGCGTCCGAGTACTGGGATCTCGCGGCGCTACTGCTATCGCCGGCCAGCGACGAGTTTCCCGCGCGCCTCGTAAGCGCAAGCGGCAAACGCGTGGCGGATGGTCGCGATTTCGATCCCGCGACCGGCAAACTCACGCGCACGGATGTCGTGCTCCTCAATGGTGAACGCGCGCGCGCGATCGCGAAGGCGTTACTCAGCGAGACTTTCAAAGTCGCGTCCATCGAGGAAAAGCCCTTCACGCAAAACCCGCTGCCGCCGTTCACGACTTCGACCTTGCAACAAGAAGGCGCGCGGAAGCTGCGCTTCGAAGCGAAACGCACGATGCGCGCCGCGCAGCGGCTCTACGAGCTCGGCTACATCACATATATGCGTACCGATTCCGTGGCACTGTCCGAAGAAGCGCTGCGATCGACGCGAAGTTGCGTCACGGAGATGTATGGCGCCGAATATTTGCCGGCGGCGCCGCGCGTCTATAAGACCAAAGTGAAGAACGCGCAAGAAGCGCACGAGGCGATTCGCCCGGCGGGTGAAAGCTTTCCGCGGCCGGCGGAACTCGAAGGCAAAGTCTCCATCGACGAGCGCAAGCTGTACGAACTCATCTGGATGCGCACGATGGCGTCGCAGATGAATCCGGCGCAAGGTCGACGCATGGTGGTGCGACTGAGCGCGCGCGCGAACGGCGAAGAATTAGTTTTCCAGGCGACCGGTAAGACCATCGATTATCACGGCTTCTTGCGCGCCTACGTCGAAGGCAGCGACGATCCGGACGAGGCGCTCAAGGATCGCGAAGTCGTGCTGCCGCCGCTGCGCGAAGGCGACGCGGTGCGCGCGAAAGAAGTGAACGCTGAGGAACACTCGACGCAGCCGCCGGCTCGACTGACGGAGGCGTCGCTCGTCGCGGCACTCGAGGAATCCGGCATCGGGCGACCGAGCACCTACGCTTCGATCATCGACACGATCCAGCGGCGCGAGTACACGTTCAAAAAGGGCAATGCGCTCGTGCCGACGTTTACGGCCTTCGCCGTCGTCAACTTGATGAAGGATCACTTCGGCACGTACGTCGACTATAACTTCACGGCCGATATGGAAGACCGACTCGACGCAATCTCGCGCGGTGAGCTCGAGCGCATTCCGTATCTGCGCGAGTTTTATTTCGGCAACGGTAAACAAGGGACGGGCGGCCTCAAGCCGCTCCTCGAAAAAAAGACCAAGGACATCGATCCCCGCCAGGTGTGCTCGATACCCATCGGCGACGACCCCAGCGGCGAGAAAATCATTCTGCGCGTCGGCCGCTACGGCCCATTCCTGCAGCGTGGCGATCAAACGGCGCCGGTTCCCGATAGTAGCTGCCCGGATGAAATCACACCGGCGCGCGCAATGGAGCTGCTCGAGAAAACCGCGGGCGGACCTCAGGTCGTTGGAACGCACCCGGCTGACGGCAAGCCGATCTACGTCAAAGTCGGTCGCTTCGGCCCGTACGTGCAGTTGGGTGAAATCGAGGACGAAGCAGAGAAACCCAAGATGGTATCGCTGTTGCCGGGCATGACGCCTGAAACAGTGACGCTCGATCAAGCCGTTTCGTTACTCAGCCTCCCGCGCACGGTCGGCGTTGATCCGCAAGGCATCGAAGTGATCGCGCACTACGGGCGCTTCGGCGCTTACATCAAGCGCGGCGCCGATACGCGCAGTTTGAAACCGAGCGACAACGTGTTGACGATTGGGCTGGCGCGTTGCCTCGAGCTGTTGGCGGAAGAGAAAGTTGGGCGCGGTCGCCAAGTGGCGGCGCCACTCCGCGTGTACGAAAAAGTCGAGGCGCTCGACGGCATCGACCTCAAAGTTTTCGAAGGACGCTACGGCGCGTACATCAGCGACGGCGATGTGAATGCGTCGCTGCCGCGCGACATGGCACCGGCGGAGCTCGAACTCGGACAAGCGGTGCAACTCATCCTCGATCGCCGCGTCAAGGTCGGCAGTGGCGGCGGGAAACGCGGACGCAAGAAAGCGTCGACGCGGCGAACGGGCGCGAAGCCGGCGAAGGCGGCGGCGAGCGATGCGACGGCGGAGGCCGCGGAGAGTCCGGTGACGGCGAAGAAGACGCGCACAAAGAAAGCCGACGCCGTGACGCCGAAGAAAAAGAAGTCGTCCACCAGGGCGCGGGCCTAACTCTCATGATCTTGAGCCTCGACAAAAAACGCGCGTTCGTGTGTGGCAGCACACAGGGCATCGGCCGCGCGTGCGCCGAAGTCTTTGCGCGGCTCGGCGCCGTCGTGACGCTCGTCGGACGCGATGCGGATGCGCTCGCACGCGTGCGGGCGGAGCTCGCGCCGGTAAGTGGTCAACAGCACGACACCTTGCGCGCCGACTTTGCGGCGCCGACCGAGTTGCGGCGCATCGTCGAAGAGCACACGCGGCGGAACGCGCCCTACCATATTCTTCTCAACAACACGGGCGGACCGCCGGCGGGAGCGTTGCTCGAGTCGACGCCTGATCAGCTCCTCGACGCCTTTCAAAAACACATCGTGTGCGCGCAACATCTCGCGCAGTGTCTCGTGCCGGGCATGAAGCAATACGGCTACGGGCGCATCATCAATATTGTCTCGACGTCGGTGCGGGAGCCGATCGCGGGTCTCGGCGTGTCGAACACAACGCGCGGCGCGATGGCGAGTTGGGCGAAGACGCTGTCGCGCGAAGTCGGCCCCTACGGAATCACCGTCAACAATATTCTGCCGGGTTTCACGGAGACCGCGCGCCTCGACGCGCTCCTCGCTGGGCGCGCACAGCGTGAGAACCGCGACAAACAGCAACTCATCGAAGCGCTCAAGGCGGAGATTCCAGTGCGGCGCTTCGCGCGCCCGGAAGAAACCGCGAATGCCGCGGCGTTTCTCGCGTCGGCGGCGGCGGCGTATATCACCGGCGTCAGCTTGCCAGTCGATGGCGGTCGGCTTGCGAGCATCTGATTCGTGGAGGGCGCCATGTCTAACAGCTTCATGAGTGAGCGCGCGCCCGAACCCGTCGGCCCCTATCCGCACGCGCGCCGCGTCGGCAACTTTCTCTTCTTGTCGGGTGTCGGCCCGCGCGCGCGCGGGACCAAGAAAATCCCGGGCGTCGAACTCGACGCCGATGGAAACATTCTCTCCTACGACATCGCCGAACAATGCCGCTCGGTTTTTCAAAACGTCCGCAGCGTGCTCGAGGATGCCGGCTGCCGCTGGGAGCAAATCGTCGACGTCACGATCTATCTCACGGACATGAAGCGCGACTTCGCCACTTTCAACCGCATCTACGGCGAACACTTCACGACCAACCGCCCCACCCGCACTACCGTGGAAGTTGGCGCGCTGCCGACGCCGATCGCGATCGAGCTGAAAGTGATCGCGTCGTTCGAGGGCTGAAGCACCTAAACAGCAGTTGACCCCTGAGCCCGCATGCGGTGCGCTATTGGTCCGACCCACGTCGGTCCATGTCGCCGATGAACGCAATGCAGAGAAGAACGCCGATTGCGAAGGTCGCGCCGCGCGCGCCAGCGTGGCAACGAAGTGCGAAAGAACGCAGCGGTACCGGGACTCGTGCGCCAACGGTTCTATGAGATGAAGGACTTGCCTCCCGTGTCGAGTCGTGATTTTGCGCCAACGGAATTGCAGTCCATCTATCGGCAGTGCTTCTCGGAACGAGAGTGGGAGCAAGTACCGGTCGCGGTGCGGCTCGCCCACAAGCCAGACGCGGAGCGCCACGGCACGTTTTGCATTGTTCATGGCCGCGGTTTTATTGCGCGTTGCCTCGCTCGAACTCTGCGGCTTCCAGGAGCGGCGCAGTCTGTGTGCGGAAGCGTCAAAATTCTGGCGCGGCCGAATCGAGAGGAGTGGAAACGGGAGTTTGATGGTGTTCCGTTCAACACCCAACAGTGGCGTGATGCGCGCGGCTTTGTCGTGGAGCGTTGGCGGATGATCGAGCTGCGCTTCCGACTTGTTGCTTACCCGGAAGGTCTCCGTTACGAGCAAGCGGGAGCCGCACTCCGCCTTGGACCGTTGCGCGCGCCCATACCCCAGTGGATCGCGCCGCGAGTCAGCGCGGTCGAATCCGCGGTCGGACCCGACGAGGTTCGCGTGAATGTCAGAGTCTCGCTGCCAATGCTTGGCACGTTGATCGCCTACGATGGTCGGGTGGAGGTGGCGCCGTGACGGTTGCCCTGTGGTTACTCGCAGCGCTCGGTGTCATCGGGGCATTCGACACCCTCTACTATCACGAATGGCGGGCGCGGCTCCCGGCTCGCGGCGCCGCCTTCGCTGCGGAACTCCGACTGCACGCTGCTCGCGATTTTTTTTACGCGGCGATCTTCGGCACGCTCCCTTGGCTGGCGTGGCAGGGAGCGTGGGTTTTGGTTTTTGCAGCGATTCTCGGCATCGAAATCCTCTTGACGATGTGGGACTTTATCGTGGAGAGCGTGGTCAGGAAACCAATCGGCGACGTTTATGCCGGCGAGCGCGTCACACACAATTTCATAGGTATCATCTACGGCGCGATGATCGCAGTGATCACGCCAACTCTTTGGCGGTGGAAAGCGCTGCCGACCGCTCTCGCGCCGGTGGATTATGACGTGCCGCCGTTTTTGGTAATGGGGCTCCTCGTGATGGCGGTGGGCGTCTTCGTCTCCGGATTGCGCGATCTCTACGCGTCGCTCGGGTTCCCCGGCGGGAATTGGCCATGGCCAAAAGAAAACGTCGAGTCGGGCGCGAGCGCAGAGAATTGAGAATCGCGTTCAGCTACAAGGCAGAAAACCTTCACGCCGTCACAGGCTCCGCAGCACCGCCCGCACCGGGCTCGCGTCGAAACCTTCGAGCGCGAGCGGTAGCGCGATCAGTTCGTAGCGACCCTCCGGAACCTGCGCGAGTGCGAGACCCTCGAGGATGGCCATATCGTGGGCGAGAAAACGCTTGTGGCTCGCGAGGTCTTTGCTCGTGAAGAGATCGACGCTCGGCGTGTCGATTCCCATGAGGATCACACCTTTCGCGTGGAGCGCGTCGACGAGCGCGGGCTCGAACGCGGCAAAGTCCTCATTGAACTCCGTCGAGTCGGGATAGGTGCCGGTGATAAACAACACGCGCCGCTCGACGATCGTCGTGCGCAAGTGGGCAACACCGATGCGCTCGTTTTTGCCCACGGCTACCTTCACGACTTGGCACGGGCCCAAGTAATACTCGAGTGAACGCGCCGCGATGTCGGCGCCGTCGATCGCGTAGTGGCTCGGCGCGTCCGCGTGGGCGCCCAAGTGCACGGTCGCGTGCAACGTCGTGAGATTGATGTTCGCGCCTTGGCGCATATCGAGCAGCACTTCGCGGCGCGGCGCGGTGTCGCCCGGCCACACTTTGAGCCGCCACGTAATGCGCGGCGAGATGTCGTAGAGGCGCATCGTTGGTCCCATCACAGCTCGTGGCGAATCGCCCACAAATCTGGAAACGCCGCCAAGAACAAGGCGTTTTTGAGAAACGGCACGCCAAGGGATCCGCCCGTACCCTTCTTGTTGCCAATCGTGCGCATCACCAACATCACGTGCCGGTAGCGCCACTCTTGCAATCCTTCGTCGAAGTCCGTCATGAGTTCAAACAGTATCGCGAGACTCGGCTCGAGCTTGTAGAGCCGCAAGATTTCGGCTTGCACGCGCTCGTCGGCAAGGGTTCCTTGCCGGCACGGCCGCGCGCGCACATCCGCCGGCACGCTCGCGCCGTGTCGTTCCAGAAAATCATAAAAATGATCGCCAACCGAGCGCTCCTCCAACCGGCGCTCCAGTAGCGCGTGACCGACGCTCGCCTTGTTGTGGTACTTGAGCATCTCCGGGCGCTTGTAACCGAGCGCGAATTCGACCTCGCGATACTGATAGGACTGAAACCCGGACGCCGACTCGAGCCGATCGCGAAAACTGCTGAAGGACATCGGCGTCATCGTCTCGAGCACATCGACTTGCTCCACCAGCGTCTTCATGATGGTGCGGCAACGCTTGAAAGTATGAATGGCGCCGTACAGATCACCGGCGCTGAAGTCGCGCTTGATCTTCTCGAACTCATGCAGGAGCTGCTTGAACCACAGTTCGTAAGTTTGGTGAATGACGATGAACAAATGCTCATCGTGCTCGGGCGGCGCCGAGCGCGCTTCCTGCAGCGAGAGCAACGCGTCGATCTTCAAGTACGAGCTGTAATCTAACGCCATAGGAAAACCCCCAGAATCGCGAGCAACAACAGGAGCCCCAGTCCGACGATCACGCGCTGGATGATTCGCGCCTGCCAGCGCGCGCGCGCGCGCGCCTCCGCGTACGGCAAGTTCGTAAACGAGATCATCGTGTAGAGCGGCACAAACAGGCGCGGCATGAGCTTGTGAAGGAGCGCTCCGACTCGCTTCTTGAACAAGAAAAACGGCGACGCGACATGGTCGCGCATCTCGATGAAATTCTCTACTGCCAACTCGGCGAGCGCATCGACGTTGGGCTTTCGTAGCCGTTGGTACTCGTCGAGCGCCCGCGCGACGTCAGCGCCGTGCTCGTCGAGACAGCGCGAGAGCACTGTGCAATCCTCAAACGCCGCGTTCATGCCCTGACCATAAAACGGCACGACCGCATGGCAAGCGTCCCCGATCATGGTGAAGCGGCTATCGATGCTCCACGGATAACAGCGCATCGTCACGAGCGTGCTCGGCGCCGTGCTCAAGTAGTCTTCGACCAAGGTCGGCATGAGCGGCACGGCATCGGCGAAATGCGTACCGAAAAAGCGCTGCACGTCCTCCGCGGTCTTGAGATTGGCGAAGCCGAACTCGCCATCGAGCGGCCAAAACAGCGTGCACGTGAACGAGCCGTCGTTATTCGGGAGCGCAATCATCATGAAGCTGCGTCGCGGCCAAATGTGGAGCGCGTTCCGCTCGATTCGGAAACCGCCGCCCGCAGCGGGCGGAATGTGCAGTTCCTTGTAGCCGTGCGCGAGATACTCCTGGCTGTAGCTGAAGCGATCACGCCGCAGCAGCCGACGGCGCACCGCCGAGAACGCGCCGTCCGAGCCGACGACGAGCGGCGCTCGTACCTTCACGCGCTCGACGAGCTGCGACTCAAACTCAACCGTGACCGCGGCACGATCACTGTCGAAATCGGCATCGACACACTTCTGACCGAAGTGGAGCGCCACGTTGGGCAGCGCCTCAGCCTCGCTCAATAGCAGCCGATTGAGTTCGGTGCGCGACACCGAGTGGATCGCTTGTCCCTCGACGCCATACGGTTGAAAGCTCAACTCGCCGGACACGGCGTGAATCATGCGTCCGGGCATCGCCACGGCCATGTCGAGCACGCGTTGCTTGAGTCCAACCGAGTCGAGCGCCGTCAGCCCACGCGTCGAGATCGCGAGATTGATCGAGCGCCCGCGCACGAGTTGGGTCTTGCGCAGATCGGGACGCTGCTCATAGAGCGCGACGCGCCGCCCCTTGCGACCGAGTTCCACGGCCAGCAGCGCGCCCGCGAGCCCGCCGCCCACGATCGCGACTTCTGGTTCTGTGCTCGTGCGGGCGACCGGACTCATGCTCAACTCCGTTGGCTGACGATGCGCTCGAGTTCGCGCGCGAAAGTCCAACAATCATGGAAGCGATTGTAGAGGGGCACGGGCGCAACGCGAATCACGTCGGGCGGTCGCGAATCGCACACGCACCCGGCGGTCTCGAGCTGAGCGCGCACTTCCTCACTCGCCGATGGGATACGAATGGAAAGCTGCGCGCCGCGCTCGGCGGCGCTGCGCGGCGTCAAGATCTCGCAGCCGGCGATGGCGTCGACGAGCGACTCCAAGTAGCCCGTGAGCTCCATCGATTTCGCGCGCAACGCGGCCATCCCGACCGAGTCGAAGATCTCGAGCGACGCAATCAGCGGCGCCATCGCGAAAATCGAAGGGTTACTCAACTGCCAGCCTTCCGCCGCGCCATGCGGCACGAACTCGTCGATGAGATGCATGCGAAAGCGCTCGGCGGGGTCATTCCCCCACCAACCGGCGAACCGCGGCAGTTCGCGATTCTCCGCGTGGCGCTCGTGCACAAAACACCCGCCGATGGCGCCCGGCCCACTATTCAGATACTTGTAGTTGCACCACACCGCGAAATCGACGTCCCAATCATGCAAGCGCAACTCGACGTTGCCGGCCGCATGCGCGAGGTCGTAGCCGATGCACGCGCCGGCGGCGTGGGCGGCCGCCGCCACGCGCTCGAGCTCGAAAAGTTGCCCCGAGTAGAAGTTGACGCCGCCGAGGAGAACGAGCGCGAGTTCGTCGCGGCGCTCATGGATGAGCGCCTCGAGATCGATGGTCCGCAGCGTCGACTCGCCCGCGCGCGGTCGCGCCACGATGAGATCCTGCGCGGGATCGAGCCCGTGAAAACGAAGCTGGCTCTGCGCGGCGTAGAGATCCGACGGAAAGGCGCGGTCCTCGATGAGAATCTTTCGCCGCGCGCCGGCCGGGCGAAAAAAGCTGACCATCAATAAGTGCAAGTTGACGGTGAGACTATTCATCATCACAACTTCGCCGCTCCGTGCGCCGACGAGCCGAGCGCCGCGCTCGGTGAATTGCTCGTGGTAGGAGTACCACGGCCGCCGGCCGCCAAAGTGCGCGTTCACCGCGAGGTCGCGCCAGTCTTCGCATTCCTCGTCGAGCAACTCGCGCGCGCGGCGCGGCATGAGTCCGAGCGAGTTGCCGCAAAAATAATGCACATCGCGACGGGCCGCTGTTTGCGGGATGTGAAAACGCGCGCGCAACTCGCGCAGCGGATCCGCTTGATCACGTCTCAACGCCGCCGTCTCGCTGCGATCGAACGGTTGGCTCATCGCGCAACCGCTTTCCGCGCCGATACCCGTGCGTCGAGCTGCAAGAACTCGATCGCCGTGCCCGACAAGAGTCGATCGCGTTGCGTTGGCGTGAGCCGTGGATGATTTTCGATCAGCGCGCCCGGGCGATCCTCGCCGAGCGGAAATGGGTAATCGCTGCCGAGCGCGACTTGCTCGATGCCCATGACGTCGATCAAGAAATCGAGGCTGCGATGGTCGTGCACGAGCGCATCGACATAGAAGGACTTCACGTAGTCGCGGGGGTTTCGGCATCCGTTCACGGCGCACAAATCGGGACGCGTCTCGTAGCCGCGTGCGATGCGCGCGAGCGTCCCGGGAAACGCGCCGCCGCCGTGGGCGAAGCAAACGCGCAGCTTCGGCAATCGATCGAACACGCCGCCGAAGATGAGCGAGCAAATCGCGAGCGCCGTCTCGGCCGGCATGCCGACGAGCCACGGCAGGAAGTACGACGGCATCCGTTCTTTCGCGAGCATGTCCCAAGGATGCACGAAGACCGCCGCGCCGAGTCGCTCGGCCGCCGCGAAGACCGGGAAGAGCGCCGCGGCATCGAGGTTCGAGTCACCGACGTGGGTCCCAATCTGCACGCCCTTGAGACCGAGCACTTTCATGCAGCGTTCGAGTTCCGCTATCGCGAGTTCCGGCGCTTGGAGCGGCAACGTGCCGAAGCCGGCGAACCGATGCGGCTGCGCGGCGCACAGTCCCGCGATGTGATCATTGAGGAGTTGGGCGAGATCGAGCGCGTCGCGCGCCTTCGCCCAGTAGCTGAACATGACGGGCACGGTCGACAAGACTTGCAGGTCGACGCCCGCACTATCGCACTCCGCAATGCGCCGCGCCGGATCCCAACAATTCGACTCGATCTCACGGAACGACTTGCCATCGATGACCATGCGTGCGCGGCACGGCGCATGATGCTCGAGTTGCACGAAGCCGCCATAGCCGTAACGCGCGCGGAGATCCGGCCAGTTCTCTGGCAGTATGTGTGTGTGGAGATCGATCTTCATGCGGCAAACACAATCACAACCGTGCGGATGTAATCACTTCGGTTGCGCCTGCTGCATCTCCGCGCCGCACTTCTTGCACTTGCGTAGTTCGGGCTTGCTCCAGAATTCTTCGATCACCGGCTTCAATTGCAGGCCGAGATTGGTGCAATAAAACTCTTTGCGGTGCACGGTCTCGCGACAGTTGTCGCAGATGAACACGACCTGGTCGTTCTTGTCGGCGGGCCGGCGGCGCTCGACAACCATACCCACGGTGTTCGGCCCGCGCTGCGGCGAGTGCGGGATCCCCGGCGGCAGCAAGAACACATCGCCTTCATTGACAGCGATGTCGCGCGGCTTGCCATCCTGGATGACCTTCAGCACCATGTTGCCTTCGAGCTGATGAAAGAACTCTTCGGTCGGGTTGATATGGTAGTCTTTGCGCTGGTTGGGGCCGCCTACGATCATCACGATGAAGTCGGCGTTCTCCCACACCAGCTTGTTGCCGACCGGCGGCTTGAGGAGATGGCGATTGTCTTCGATCCAACGCTTGAGGTTGAATGCCGCGAGTTGTTGCATGGTAACCACCTTCTTCTGGCCGTCGAGAATTCGGAAGCTCCCCACCGAAGCCACACTTTAGCTAGCCAGCGACCGCGCCGGAAGGGGTCGTCCCGGCCGCGCGAAAGCGGCAAAAACGAAGAACTCCCGCATGGCTAAGACCAAAGAAACCGCGCACCCCGGCCCGCTCGAGTTCTTGCCGACCGACTTTGAGCGCTTCCGGCCGGAACTCGCGCGCGACCCGATCCACAACGCGGCGCGGCTCGAGGTCCGGCGCAAACTCGACGGCTTCGGCAAGCGACTCGCAAAGCGCTACGCGCTCGCGGGCGAGACCTTCGTCAGTCGCGCGAGCCTGCATCACCCGTATCGCTTCAACGCGTACAAAGTCGAAACGCAATTCGTGTACTTGTCGCGGAGTGATGTCGAGCGCAACAAAATCAAGAAAATCCTCGGCGCCGAACTTGGCGCGGATCTCGACCAGAACTATGTGCACACGCTGATCACGCTCGAGATCCACGAGCACGGTCTCGAACTCGCGCTCCGCGTCCATCAAAACGCGTGGTGGGATGGCGAAAACCTGAAGCGCCAAGCCGCGCGCGAGGACGCGCGCACGCGCCTCGCCGCGGCGTTGCACGCGCTCCCCGGTTTCGCGATGCGCATCCACGATTTTCGCCGTGAACATCCGTGCGAAACGATGACCGGCGCCGAACTCGTCGAGACGTTCAAATACTACAAACCGGGCGAGCACTGGCTCCACATCGAGCGCGCCCTCGCGCGCGCCGATGAACTCGTCACGGTGCCCGGCCTCGAATCCCGCCTCGCGACGATCTTCGACACGCTGCTCCCGGTCTACCGCGCGATTCGCTGGTCGCCGGAGAATAATTTTTTGTTTGCGGGCGCATAGCGTTCCGAACGCAACGGATTCGCCAGTCGCGCTGCGCCGAGCGACACATCGCGCCGCTCCGTGCGATGCCGTCGGCGAGTTGAACTCATGCCTGGCTCCCGACCCGGAGCGAGCGCGGCTCGCCGCGCCGAGCGGCTCGCACATTGCAATCGCCAGGCTCCGCCGGACTTCCAGCGAAACTTCTCGTCGGCGCGCGCGGCGGGCGCGGCCGTCGCTATCTCTCTTCGCGCTCACACGGAGCGGGGCGGGTCGAAGCAATGCTGCGCCGTTCTCGATACAATTCGCGCCGAGATTTTCCCGGGGCGCGACGACAATGCTCGCGCCGGTGAAAAATCGCGAGGGCTTGAAAGGGCGAGAAACGCGGTCGTTCCGGACCACACGGAACGACGCGGTGGCGCATGGGGAGTCACGGCATGGTGAAAAGCAATCAGGAGCCGCGGTCTGCGGACGGCGCTCCGGCGGATGCTCCGACGGATGGTCCGCCGGACGGCGACGACGCGCTGAGCCGTCAGTACTTTCCTGATACTCAGCAAGCGTGGATTCATGAGCGGCTCGATCAAGGGACGCGTGGTTACGCGCTCATCAACGAGCACGTGATGCACATCTACTACCGGCCGCTGCAGTACTACTACCTCGGCCTCCGCGGTCAACGGCGCACTGGCGTCGAAGCCGCCGATGTCGTCGGCGGCTTCTTCGCGGATCGCTTGGCGCGGCCCGACTTCTTTCACAAGTGGAAGGACAGCGGCATTCGGCTTCGTCGCTGGCTCATGAACGGGCTCCACTTCTACCTGAAGGAGCGCGTGCGACAAGACGGTCGCGGTCGTTCGAATTCACCCGAGCTCGAGGACTTGCAAGTCGCCGCGCCGGCGACCGACCCCGATCAAGGATTCGAGCGCGAGTTTGCGCAGAGCCTCGTCAGCGAAGGACTTGTCCGGGTTCAGCAACAGTGCCAGGAAAAAGGCCTCGTTGCGCACTGGGAGATTTTCATTCGCCACCACTACCACGATGAGGCTTACCAGGATTTTTCCCACGAGTACGGCATCGAGCCGGTGCGCGCTTCGGTCATGGCCCGCACTGTTCGCGACCGCTTTCGCGCCGCGATTCGCGAGTTGCTGATTGAAGACGGCGTGAAGCCGACCGACGTCGAGCCGGAAATACGCTCGCTCTTGGAGACGCTGACATGATTGAGCCGCAACCTTCGACCCGCATCAGCAATGTCGCAAATCTTGATGCGCGGTCGACGTCGATGTTCTTGCGCCTCGGCCTCGACGGCCCGCGCAAACCGATCGACAGCCTGCTCGAGCGACTGCGCCAAGCGCAAGGCACCGGACTGTTCGCCGACCTGCTGCGTGCGGGACCCGCGGCTGAGTTGCTCGCCACCGACGGCGGCGATCGGCCGGCGAAGACGGTCGAACTGGAACTCCTGCGCCGCGTCAAGAACGACAGCGTGCAATTGTTTCGCAGCTACCGCGACTTGAATTCACACCTCGCCGCGACCGCGACCTTCTTCTCCGCCATTGCAACCGCGCTTGCGCTCCACGGCGAGAAGATCACCAGTCAACCCGCCGAGGAGTTGGAAAGCGCGTTTCTCGATCTCGCCGCCGTGCTCGCGCATCCGTGGGATGAGCTTTTCATCACAGCGGCGAAGCGGCTCGGAACGCGACCCAAGCAAAATTCGGCGTCGACTCACCCACGCGGTCCCTGAAGCTTCGCAAAGCGTTGTTGTGGGATTGCGCCTTCGTCCGAGCTATCCTGCGCGACATGGCGGCGGACAGTCTCCGAATCCTTCATATCATCACGCGACTTGTGCGCGGCGGCGCGCAGCTCGTCGTTCGCGATCTCGTCGCTGGCTTGATCGAACGCGGACATACACTCGCCGTCGTCGCTGGTGAAGAGACGGGCAGCGAAGGTTCACTTTGGCCCGAGTTAGCAGCGCTGCGACTCGAGCTCGTGCGTGCGCCCTCGCTCGTGCGCGCCGTGCAGCCCTTCAGCGATGTCCGTGCGCTCGGCGAACTGCGCCGTGCGATTCGAGCGTTTCGTCCGGACGTTGTGCACGCACACACGAGTAAGGCTGGATTCCTGGGCTGCCTTGCGGCGCGAAAGGAGCGCGTCGGCGCGATCGTGCTCGCGCCGCACGGTCACATCATCGGCGCGGACGCGCAGATACCCGGCGTGCCGGCGCACGGCTTCAAACGCTGGATATTGAAAACTGCCGCGCGCCGCAATTGTAAGTATGCCGACGTGGTAGTCGCGCCCAATGACTTCGAGCGCACGGACGGTGTGCGCCTCCGCATGTGGACGAACGAGCAATGTCGCGTTGTCCCGAACGGCGTCGATGTCGAGCGCTTCGCGCCGCGCGCGCGCGCGCCAGCGCGCGCGTTCCTCCAGATTCCGATTGACGCGCGCGTCGTGTTCGTCGTCGCGCGCCTCACTCGCGAGAAAGGCGTCGACGTCGCGGTGCGCGCGCTCGAAGAATTGCCCGGCGTGACGATGTGCATCGCGGGTGATGGGCCGGAACGCGCGCCGCTCGAGGCGCTGGCGGCTGAACGCGGCGTCAGCGATCGCGTGCGATTGCTCGGACTGCGCACCGATGTCGCCGAGATCTTGCCGGCGGCCGACGTCGTCGCGGTGCCGAGCCGCACCGAAGCGCACGGACTCGTCGCGGCTGAAGCGCTCGCCTGCGAGTTGCCGGTCGTTGCGAGCGCGGTCGGCGGGTTACAAAGTTTGGTGCTCGACGGCGACACCGGCCTTCTCGTTTCGCCGAACGATGCGAGTCGCCTCGCGGGCGCGTTGCGCCGCATCCTCGATGATCGTCCATTCGCACTCGAACTCGCGGCGCGCGGACTACGACACATCCGCGCGCATTTCTCGCACGCCGCGATGATCGAGCGCACCATCGACATTTATGAGGAGCTGCTCGCGCGCAACGAGAGTCGGTTTTTTGCCGCCGCAAAATGAGACCGCCGAAATCGCGGAGATTGGCGCGTGCGGCCGCGGCCGCGAAGTCGCGCGCGTACTCGTCGTGCCCGGCGTCTTTGAGTCGGTCAACTATGCGAAGGCGCTCATCGCGCGGATTCGCACCGACAATGATGATGATGTCGGCGCGAGCAAGACGCGCGCGCTACTCGATCGTTGGACGCTGCGATTTTGGAGCGTCATTCCGCCCGGCTACGAACGCGACCCGGCGACGCCGACCAACGAAGGGTACGGACGCCGCATCGCCGCCGCCGCCGCGAACGTGTTTTCGGCGACTGAGCTGAAGCTACTCGTTTGCCACTCTTGGGGCGCCGCGGCGACCGCGCTCGCCGCGCCGCTTCCGCAACTCGCCGATGCCGCGATACTGTCGGCGCCGGCGTGGTCCGACTGCGCGACGATTATCGCCAAACTCGGCAGTTGGGCGTTCGTCGTGCCGCTCGTGCGCAAGGTCAGCCATAGCGCGCTGACCGCGACCTTTCCCGCGAGTCTCCGCGCCAGCAAGGTCCCCGCCATCAAAGATCTGGTCGCCGATCTGCCGGAGCGGCGTTCGTCTTTCGCGACCTGTTTTCAGAGCGTGCGCTGCGTTGAACGCGGACCGCGCGCCGCGGCGGGCGCGGCGGCGCTCGCGCGGTTGGCGCGAAGGTCGCTCATCGTGCACGGCGGCGAAGATCGCGCGGTCAACACAGATCGAGCGCTGCGCATTTACGCAGCGCTCGATCCGGTCGTTCGTGACTCATTCGAAGTGCTCGTGAAGTCGAACCTCACTCACTTCCCGCTTATTGAACAACCACACCTTTTCGCGGAAATTCTCGACTCGCTCGTGTGACGCGCGATCGACGCAACATCACGGACACGGTGAAAACGTGTCGCAGGCGAGCGAACCCGCGGTCGGATCCACGCCGCAATCCGGAAACGGCGGCGCTGGGGACGCGCCACTGCCAAACAAATTGTTCAGCAAGAAAATCGCGTCCGCGATATTGAACAGCTCGTCGTCGTTGCCGTCGCAGGCGTTGGCGCAATCGGCGCTGCCCGACACAAAGAGCACGTCGAGGATCGTCACCGCGTCGGCGATGTTCATGGCGCCATCGGCGTTGCAATCGCCGCGCACGAATTGCTGCGCCGGCACAAAGAGCGGCGCCGCGTCGAAACTCAGCATCGTCGCGAAGCACATCTGCGCCGAGGCCAGGCCGATAAGAATCTGCGGAAATGGAAAAGCCGGATCGATCGGTTGATCGCCGAAGGTCTCGACCAGCGTTGTCGCACCGAAGTAGACGATCTCCATTGTCATCGCGTGCACACCCGCGGCGATGTCTACTCGATACGTGCCGGTCCCGGTCAGATCACTCGCCATTCCACCGGCCGTCACGACAAGCTGCACGTTGATGAGGTTGTAGGTGTCATACGTCCCATCCACACCCGTAAACTCGAGATCGAAGCTACCGCTCACTTCCCCAAGAAAAACGATCGGGCACAAGCACGGCGGCAAACAGCCTTGCGAGAGCCCACCCGAATTGACTTCGTAGGTCGTCGTTTGCGCGCCGACGGGCGAGGTCATGACCGTGACGACGAGAAAGAACACCGCCAGCAAAAGTCGAGACATGCACCGGCTCCTTTCGAAACGAGGTAGGTGAGCATTCTACTCGGGCGCGCGCGCGTCGGAAGGATTCGGATTTGCAGGTTCGACTGGATCCGGACGATCACGACGGGGAAGTCCGGATCAGGTCCGGCGGGAACACTGCTCCACAGTCCGCTAGTCGCGTCAGCGAGTGTCGGTACAATTGGCGGCGCACTTGCAGACCTCCGTTGAAAGGAACGCGCGTCATGCCGCTAGTACCGGAATCCCGCGTCAGACTCACCTACGCGGACCTGCTCGAATTCCCAAGCGATGGCAATCGGCACGAGATCCTCGACGGCGTGCATTATGTGAGCGCAGCGCCCGCGACTTACCACCAGCTCGTGAGTTCGCGATTGCACGGCGAACTTCACGTGCAAGTCGTCGTGCCCGGCCGCGCACACGTCTTCTCGGCGCCCACCGACGTCGAACTCGGTGCGCACGACATCGTCGAGCCCGATCTCCTGCTCGTGAGCCTGAAGCGCGCGGAAATCATCCATCCCTCGCGCATCGTCGGCGCGCCGGATTTGGTCATCGAGATTCTGTCGCCATCGACACGCCGGATCGATCTCGGTAAGAAACGCGAACGCTACGAACGCTGCGGCGTCGGCGAGTATTGGGTCGTCGATCCGGAGCGGCGCGTCGTCGACCAATACCATCGCGTCGACG
>JBJXGE010000048.1:0-26844 GCA_046154185.1 Planctomycetota bacterium | reverse complement strand
CCCCCCCCCCCCCCCCCCCGAGGGGTGTTGGAGCAACACCCCTAAGAAAATATGAAAGGCCAGATGCGCGAAACTCTGCTCTCTCGCATCAGTTCTCCGGACCGGCTACGCGAGCTGAGCGCCGAAGAACATCAGCGCCTCGCCGCAGAGATTCGTGAACGATTGATGGAAGTCGTCAATCTCACGGGCGGCCATCTTGCCTCCAACCTCGGTGTCGTCGAGCTGACTCTCGCGTTGCATACTGTCTTCGATTTCTTGAGCGACCGGATTGTCTGGGATGTGAGTCACCAGACTTATTGCCACAAGATCATCACCGGTCGCAATGAGCTGTTTGGTCGATTGCGTCAGTATCAGGGTTGCTGCGGCTTCGCCAGCAAAGATGAATCGCCGTACGACCTCTTCGACGCGGGGCACGCCGGGACGAGTATTTCCGCGGCGCTCGGCATCGCCGTGGCGGAGCATCACCTCGGCCGCAAGACCCGCACCGTCGCCGTGATCGGTGACGCCTCCATCGCCGCCGGCATGCCGTTCGAGGCGATGAATCACGCGGGCGATCTTCAGCACGATTTGCTCGTGATACTCAACGACAACCGCATGTCGATCGACAAGTCCGTCGGCGGTATGTCGCGCTACCTCAACCGCATCCGTTCGGGCGCTTTCTATCGCGAGCTCAAGCGCGACGTGCAAGTCGTTCTGCCGCGCATTCCAATCGTCGGAAAACCGATAGAGGACGCGCTCGAGCACCTTCATGGCGTCATGCATCAAGCGCTCGTGCCAGGTCAGGTGTTTGAGGATCTCGGCTTTAAGTACTTTGGGCCCGTCAATGGCCACGACTTGCCGGAGCTGATTGCGACTCTCTCGCGCTTGCGCTCGATGTCGGGCCCGGTGCTCCTGCATGTGCTCAGCGACAAGGGATTTGGATTCGCGCCGGCGCAAAACGATCCCATCAAGTACCACGCCTCGAAGGGTTTTTTGTCCGGCTCGGTCGCGACCGAACCGCCGACCGTGAAAGCGGTCGCGGCGGCGAGCGGGACCACGTTCGGCGACGTGTTTCGCGACGTCATGGTGGAACTTGGCGAACACGATCCGCGCGTCGTCGGAATCACCGCCGCGATGCCTGGCGGTACCGGGCTTTCGGCGTTTCAAAAGCGCTTTCCGGAGCGCTACTACGATGTCGGCATCGCCGAGCAACACGGCACCTGTTACGCATCCGGACTTGCGCTCGGCGGACTCAAACCGGTGTTCGCCGTCTACTCGACGTTTCTGCAGCGGGGCTACGATCAGGTCATTCATGATGTTTGTCTGCAGCGCAATCGAGTCGTGTTCGCGCTCGATCGCGCCGGGCTCGTCGAAGACGGACCGACGCATCATGGAGTCTTCGACATCGCATACATGCGCGTCGTGCCGAACGTGAGCCTCGCAGCGCCGGCGGACGCCGATGAGCTGCGGGAGATGTTGAGGATTGCCGTCGATCTCGACGCGGCGAGCGCGATCCGCTACACCAAAGCGCCGGTGCCGACCCTTGCGCGCAGCGGCGCGCGCGCGCCGGTCGAGTGGGGTAAGGCCGAGGTCTTGCGTGCGCCGCAACCGCTGACGATTCTCGCCTATGGCTCAATGGTGGAGATTGCGCTCGAAGCCGAGCGCCGCTTGCGCGAGCAACAAGGCATCGAAGTCGGAGTCGTGAATATGAGATTTGCCAAACCGCTCGACGCGGCGTTATTGCGCCAACTCGCCGATCCAGAGCGCGTGTTGCTCACGATCGAGGAGCACGTTGTTCACGGCGGTTTTGGCAGCGCGGTCTTGGAGCACGTCGCTGCCGAACGATTGCGCTTCGCGCACATCGAGCTCATGGGAGTGCCCGATCGCTTCGTGTCCTTCGGGAGTCGCGAGTTGCTTTTGAAGGAACTCGGCCTTGATGCCGCCGGAGTGGCGCATCGTATCGTGGCGTTGCGCGGTCGGTCGGCGGCCAGTCGGGCGCCGGCAAACAGATAGTCGTAGCTTCCTCGCGATTTACGTCGCCGCGCGTTCCGGCCGGCGGCTCGCTCGCACAGCGCGATCAGTTTCCGTGAGCTCGCTCGGCACGATCGGCGCGTCTCCCACCACGAGCGGCCGCGCACGCGCGAGTACGCCGCCGAGCGCCGCCAAGAATCCGAAGTACGTGCCAGCGACTACGAGATTCAAGACGGGATTCGGCGAAGCGCGCACCAGGAGCGCCGCCGAGCCGCCGAGAATCCCGAGCCCGTAAATCGTCAACGTCGTTTGCGTCTTGGTGAGTCCCAGCCCCATCAACAAATGCGCGACGTGGTCGCGCGCGCAATGGAGGATCGCACCCTTGATCGTGGACACATCGCCGCTGCGGATGCGTAAGTAGGTTGTGAGCACGATATCGAAGATCGGCACTGCCATGATCAGGCCCGGAATCAGCACGACCTGCAGCATGTTCTCGGAATAGCGCGCGAAGACCAGCATGACAGCCAACAAATAGCCGAGCAGGAACGAGCCGTTATCGCCCAAATAGATCCGGGCTGGATTGAAGTTGTAGCGCAAGAACCCGAGGCACGAGCCGACCAGTCCGACAGCGAGGTATGACAGCCACGGCTGCGCGTCGGCCGCCGACGAGCCCCAGGCGATCAAGAAGATAAAAACGCCGGCGATGGCCGTGAGCCCGGCGGCGACTCCGTCGGTGTTGTCGATGCTGTTGAGCGCGCTCGTGACGCCGACGATCCAGAACAACGTGATCAGCACGTTTGGCAAGTTCTGCCACACGTGCGGAAAGAGCTGTAGGTGCACGCCAAACAGCGAAAGCACAACAGTCGTCGCGAACAGCACGCCAAGCTTGAATAGGGCGTTGATGGGGCGGTAGTCATCGATCAGCCCCAGCGTCAACACGACCCACGCGCCGCCCAGCATCGACGCGAGCGGCAAGAAGTTCGCGAGCGACTCGAACCGCAAGGTCGACGAGACGGCGACCGCGAACGCTATCAGCACGCCGATTCCGCCAAAAAAAGGCACCGGGCGCGCTTGCCCCTTGTGACCGCCGGGTCGGTCGAGCACCTGCAAGCGGTGGGCAATTGCGATTAGCGCCGGCACTACGAGGTCGGCGACAAACCAGGCCAAGATGAAAATTCCGACGTGGGGGTAGTTGAGGATCGAGCTCACGCAGAGACCGCTTCCGGAACGTTGTGCGCCCAAGTCACCGCGTCGTCGCCGCACCAAAACAACATGTCGAGCATTGTCAGATGTTCGGCGATGGGTGCGTGGCCAGGCGTTTGATAGCTCGGTGGATCGTACTGTTGAAAGAGCAGCTCGATGCCTTCGGCGGCGAAGCGCTCGACTTCCAAGTAGTCGCGACCGTGCACGCCGGAGAGAAACGTCGTGGCGCCGAGTTCCTTACAGAACGACAGAATGTACTCGGTCGACTTGCCGAGTGCGGACAGCTCGCTCGCGACGTGGAACTGAGGCGAAAGCTCGAGCTGAGTGAGAAACCAGCGAATCAACTCGGTATTGAGCGGCGCGACGCGAGTCCACGGTTGGCGGTAGATCTCGCGCAGACTCGGTGCGTAGCGCTCCCAGTGAGGCGTTTTGCGGTAGTTCCATTCGATGCTACGCCAGTGCTTCTGCGCCCAGTCGACGCGTGGGTTGAGTTCCGCCGCCGAGATCGTCTGCTCGAACTTTCCTTTGTGTAGCACCGGAAGGCTGAGCCAGATTGGGCCGTTCGGAGTTCGAATGCGATTGCGATGGATCCAGCCGAACGGTCCGCGCTTGACGAATTGCGTCGTGTCGACCACGAGAAACGCGTCGGCAGCGGCGATCTTTTGAAAAAAGCCGGGATACGGCAAGTAGTTGGGCTGGTGCGCTGTAAGTCGCATGGGTCCTGTCGCAATGTCGAGACGCTCGTCAGTTTCATATATCGGCACTGCGATCATGGCTCCGCAATGAGATCTGCGCGCGGCGCGTGGCGGCGAGAATGCGGTTGCGATGGCCGGCGGCGCCCGCCGGCGGCGCGATCAACCAAACATGTCGAGCGCACGACTTACCAACGCATCCGCGGTCTGAAATACGCGCAGGTTCAGTTGGGTGTATCGCTGATTGATGAGCTGCTGGGTGATCTCCGTCGACGGGTCCACGTTGCTTGATTCGAGCATGCTCTGGTGCAATAGACCGACCCCGGCTTGGCCGGGTGTCTCGAGCTGCGCGTCCCCGGAATTGGTGGTCCGAATGTAGAGATTGTCGCCAATACTCTCGAGCCCGTTCGGGTTCACGAAGCGGGCGAGCTGAATCTGGCCGAGTTCCGCGGAAGTGCCGTCTGGCGCGATGCTGTAGACGATTCCGTCGGGCGAGACGCCGAAGCCCTGACTGTCCTCGGGCACGGAGATGTTCGGCTCCAGCAGGTAACCCGCGGGTGTCACGAGGTTGCCATCTTGGTCGAGATGGAAATTGCCGAGGCGCGTGTAGCCCGTCTCGCCATCGATCTGCACTTGGAAGAACCCCTCGCCGGCGATGTACATGTGCTGCGGAATCCCCGTTTGACGCGGCGAACCCACGGACAAGTCGCTGGCGGTGTTGTCGATGCGCGTGCCTTGCCCACGCAGCGTCGCTTGATCGGCGAGCTCCGCCTTGTAGCCATCCGTCGTCAAATTGGCGAGATTGTTCGCGATCAGTCCTTGTCGAAAACCGGCGGCGTGCAGTCCATTTTGCGCTACGTGAAAGGCCAACTCCATGGCGCGATCCTCTGCGGTTCGAGTAGTGAGCGCTCAAAGCTGTTAAGAGACGGGCGCTCGACCGCACCTAGGAATTTTCATGCCGCATCCGAGACCCGTCTCACCTGTTGCGCGTCCGTAGAGTTAGAATCTGAGCCGTGAACGGCGCGACGGCGAGACTCGCCGCGCGCGGCGGAAAACGTCCTCGGGAGTTGTGGATCGGGAGACGGTTCGTGCGAGTGTTGGTGCAAAGAGTCCTAAACGCCGAAGTGCGCGTCGCCGGGGCCAGCGTCGGCCGAGTCGGCCGCGGATTCCTCTTGTTCGTCGGCATCACTGCCGGCGACGGGGAACCGGAGCTGCAATGGATGGCGACTAAAATCGCCGGCCTGCGCGTGTTTCCAGACGCCGAGGGTCGCATGAACAACTCGCTGCTCGACGTGCGGGGCGCAGCTCTCGTTGTCTCGCAGTTCACGCTCTTCGCGGATGTCGCTCACGGGAAACGGCCGAGTTTCTCGGCGGCGGCACCAGGCGCCATAGCCGAGCCATTGATCCAGCGTTTTGTGGAGCTGCTTAAGGCCGAAGGTGTGGAGTCCGTCGCGGAAGGTGTGTTCGGTGCCGCAATGGAGGTCCAACTCACAAACGATGGCCCGGTGACGATTTGGATCGAGCGCGCGCCGACTGCCTCGGGAGTGGCGGCAGGAGTGACGCCGGGCGCGGCTGACGGAGTCGTGCCGACATGAGTCTCGACGATGCCGACCACTACGCGGTCCTGTGGATTACTCCGCAAGCGACGCTTGCCGACGTGCGAGCGGCATTCCGTCAGCGACTGCTCGGACTGCATCCCGACAAAGCCGGTCGGCAAGTCGCAAGCGGTGAGATCGAAGAAGTGTTGCGCGCGTTCGAGACTCTCCGTCACCCGCTGCTCCGCAAGAATTATGATCTGCAGAGAACGTTGCGCGCAGGTGGACCGCCAGCGGCGAGTTCTTTGCCGCACGTGACGGAGTCGGCGCGACCAAAGCACCAAGCGCGCGCAGTACTGTTCTATCTTTACAAGGAGCGACCCGCAGAAGCTCTCGCACGTTTGGCGGCGCTTGGCCCTAAGCCGCTCGAATTCCTTGCCTGCTACCTGGAGGACGAGGAGATCATCGACGCGGCATTTTTGTTCGGCGAGTATTACCAGGAACAGAAAGCGTACTTCGAAGCGCTTGGCTGGTATCAAGAGGTTTTGCGTCGTGAACACTCACGCCGGCAACACCGCACGTGCTTTGCGGAAACGGTTTCGCGCGTCAAGCAGCTCGTTCTGCGTCACGTCGTTCCGGCTGTGCAGCCGCGTCGATCGCTCGAATACTTGGATCGCCTCGAGCGCTTGGGGCTCGACGCTCGCGAACGCGTCGAAGTCTACATGCGGCGCTCGCAGTGTCACCGTGAGCTCAACGAGCCGGAACTGGCCGCGGCGCAGCTCGACCTCGCGCGCAGTTTGGCGGCGCGTCCGGCGTAGCCGGCGCGCGCCGCTGGCTCGTAATGCTAAGTTTTTAGGACTAGCTCGGGCTCGGTTTCGGCCGTGTGACTTGGGCGCGGTGCCGCTCGTTGCATCGGCCGACCGTAGCGGTTGACTTCCGCGTCCTTCTCGTCGGTCACGGTCCCGCGATGCTTTTGCGCGCCCAGGATATTCCAATAGGCGTAGAGGATGCCGGTCGCGAAAAAGAACGGCTCCGTCGTTCGAATCGTCGTGAAAGTCGTGGCCGCGATGCTGTGCACGAGCAGTGCGGCGCCGCCACCGAAATAGCCGACCGTGAATCCCGCGAGCACCGGGTCTTGGTCCGCGACGCTGCTGAGTTTGTAAGCCTTCTTCATACAACGCGTGATCAACAGTAGGAACGCTCCGAGGCCGATCACGCCGATGTCGTTGAGCACGAGCACGTACTCGCTGTCGATTTGTCCAAGACTGCGGCTTCCCATGCCGCGACCGAGGAGCGGGTAGTCGAGCGCATTGGGGATGAACCAACCCCAACCACTGACGCGTGAATCCCACGACGAGTTTTCTCGGCCGAGCATGACATCAAAGATCGAGTAGAGCCGCTCACTCACACTTTCGGGGATCAAGAGCGCGCTGAGCGCCAGCATCACAAGGGCCCAGCCGAGCGTTCGACTGCGGGCAATGCTCCATATCACTACGAGACCGAACCCGAGCGCAACGTAGGACGTGCGCGAGAGCGTCATGGTGAACGGCAGCGCCATCAGCCCGAGGTAGAGGAGCACCGGCAGCCGTAGCGCTGGCTTCGCCTTGGTCAAGAGCCCGAGTGCCAGGCACATATGAAACACGAAATAGCCGCCGAGTGTGTTCGCGGTCTCGCCGGGTGGACCACCCAGGCGGTAGTTCTGATGCCCACCTTCGTAGGAATACTGCAGGAGTCCGTAAAGTCCGACGAATGAACTCGCGAGCAGCATGAAGAAAACGAAAGCCTTGCAGTCGCGCAAATTCTTGAGCGAGTTGAGCACAACGATCAGAATGAAGTAGTACATCACGCTCTTCCCGAGTCGGAGGAGCGAACTCTTCATGTTCAATTCGCTATACAAGTGATTACTCAACGATGAGATCACCGCCAAGAACAAGATGATCATGATCGGCGTGCGCAGATCCGTCGTGGCGAGCGGACGCTTGTGAATCACTTGCCGGCTGAGCCAGATCAAAAACAGCAGCGGGAAGAACAAATCTTCGTAGCGAAAGTTCTTGACGCCGAAAAGCGCGATCTCCGGCGACAACCCGATCGCGAGCAATAGCACCGCTAATCCCACGCGCAAATCAAAGAGCGTGAAGAAGCTAAGCAGCAGCGCGCAAAACACGAGCGGCCGCGTCTGGGCATCATCGCCATGGGAGAGATTGCGCGTAACGATGCACCAAACCCCGATGATCGCGCTCATGATCGAAAGCCCGATGATGGGCGCGATACGCCGACCGGCCGCGGGTGGTGGCCATTGGCATTTGCTGTTCAACGCCGGAGCGGTCGGAGCTGGGCTGATCGACATAGCAAAACCCTTCGTCCTGACAATATCGGCAAAACCGAGCCGCGGACTTACGGATACCTGCGCGGTTGCGGGGCGACCAGGTCGCGCCCGAAACACGGCTCATGATTCGCGCTGGCACGCCGATATGTATGGACGGCAGCGGCAGGTGCCGAGGCGCACACGGCGGCGTCATGAAAGGAATCGTATGAATCAGTTCTTTGCCAAGCAGCGATTGTTGGTGCTGAGTCCGCACGCCGATGACGAGACGATTGGGTGCGGCGGGCTGATGGCGAAGATCAAAGACCTCGGCGGTGAAGTCTACGTCATGGTGATGACCGTGGGTGATCTCGATCACTACGACGGACGCGAGGGCCGCACGAGTGGGCAAACTCGCACCGATGAGTTGGCGGCGGCGATGGATGTGTTCGGCGTCGACGATTGGGAAATCGTCATCAAAGACAGCGACTGGCACCTGCGCCTCGATGGCATGCCGCGGCGCGACCTCGTGAATCTGCTGGAGCGCGAGGCGCGGCTCGCGATCGACAAGATCAAACCGACGGCACTCGCCATTCCGGCGCCGTCATTCAACCAGGATCACGTCGCGCTCCACGACGCAGCGATCACCGCGTGTCGACCGCACCTCGCGAGCATGAAGCCCTTTCAACGGCTCGTCCTCGTCGCGGATTCGCCGCAGCTTGCGTGGAACACGCGCACTTTTCAGCCGAACTTCTATGTCGACATCACGAAGTACCTCGATACGAAGTTGCGGGCGTTCGCCAAGCACGAGTCACAACAACGACCGTCGCCGCACATGGGCGGGATCGAGAGTCTGCGTCTCCTCGCCGAGTGGCGCGGCCGCGAAATCTCGGTCGGCGCCGCCGAAGCCTATGACTGCCTGCGACTCGTCGTTTGAATCGGCTCCCCTCGCATCGCCGTCGCTGCCGGCTCACTCGTCGTCGCGCCGCGACGACGAGCGCTCCTTCATTTTCCGACCGAGATCCGGTAGAACCACGCGCTTGAGCTGCTAGCCCAACTTGGCTGGGTTGCCTTTTCGATCGAGAGAGTGCGCAGCGTTGTTGCCGAAATTGCACGTGTTTATCTTGGCGGGCGGTGCGGGCACGCGTTTTTGGCCGCGCAGTCGCCGCTATCTCCCAAAACAATTCCTGAGAATCTTTGATGATCAAAGTCTACTGCAGGACACCGTTGCGCGTGTGCAGGGACTCTGTGCGCCCGGCAATCTGTGGGTGCTGACGCGCGCGGATCTGGCGAAGACTGTGCGCGCGCAGCTTCCGCAGCTGTCGGCAAATCGGCTGGCGATCGAACCCGAGATGCGCGACACGGCGCCGGCGCTCGTGCTCGCGAGCGCCTTGGTCGAGCAAGTCGATCCCAAGGCCTGGATCCTGGTGCTGCCGGCTGATCACCGCATCACTCCGGCCGAGAAATTTCGCGCCAACGTGCGGGCCGCCGTGGCGGCGCTCCGCGCGCGCGATGGACTCATGACATTCGGCATTCACCCGACGCAACCGTCGTCCGACTACGGCTACATTCAGGAACAACAGGGGACCGCCACGCGCGCGCAAGGCGTCACGGTGCGGGACGTGAAGCGCTTCACGGAGAAACCGCGGCGCGCGACCGCCAAGAGATTCCTGCGGGCGGGCGGTTACTACTGGAACGCCGGGATCTTCTTATGGCGACTGAGCACATTCAAAACCGAGCTGGCGACGTGCGCGCCGCAGTTCGCGGCGGGTTTTGACAAACTCGTCGGACTCGGGGCCGCACTGCGGAATCCAAAGAGTCCGCGTCTGCAACGCACGTTCGCGGCACTCCAGAAAATATCCATCGACTTCGCGCTCCTGGAAAAGAGTCAGCGCGTGCGCGTCGCGGAAGCGCAGTTCGATTGGGACGATGTCGGCTCGTGGCTCGCGCTCGCGCGTCACAAATCGGCCGACCGCGACGGGAATTTCTGCGAAGGGCAGGTGGTGCCGCACGACGTCAACAATTCGATCCTGTTGGCGAGCGGTCGACGCGTGATTGCCGCAATGGGACTTCGACAACTGGTCGTCGTCGACACGCCGGAGGCCCTGCTCGTGTGTCGAAAGCGCGATCTTGGCCGCATGCGGGATCTGGTCGCGGCGCTCGAGGCGGCCGGATCGGAGCACGTGTTATGAGCGTGTGGATCGGCGTAGACCCCGGCGCCAAGCGGATCGGAATCGCCCGCAGCGACGGACTCGGGATGCTCGCGACGCCAACGCGTATCGTCGACCGAGTCGAATTGCTCATCGAGTACGCGGCGAGTTTTGGGGCCGATCTGGCCGGCGTCGTCGTCGGCTTGCCGCGCAATATGGACGGCAGTTTTGGACCGATGGCGCGGAGCGCCTATGAGTTCGCGCTCAAGCTGCGCGCGACGCTGACGCAATCGGTCGTCCTCTGGGATGAACGATTGACGACGCAAGCGGCGCTGGAGCGGCGGCGCGAAACGGGCCGAAAGTACCGGGAAACCGAGGATGCGCAGGCCGCCGCCATATTGCTCCAGTCTTTTTTGGATGCGGGGCGACCGTTGCGCGAAGATCCGGCCGAGCTGCTGCGCGCGCCGACCATTAACCCCTGAAACTCGACAAGTTTCCGGCGGCAAGTGTGAAACCTAACGTGGTACACGCCGCAGATTTGCTCTTGTCATCGGCGGCTCCCAATCTAAGATCCTCAACCTCTTGAATGAGGCTGGCAGTCGGTGTGGATACCGGTCCGTCATTTTTTGCGGGAGTAGTGGAGAAAAATCAGGTGAGGATCTTGTTCGAATGACAATTCTCGCGGCGCGCAAACAGGAGTTGATTCAGAGCTACCGGCAATCAGAGCAGGACAACGGATCACCGCAAGTGCAGGTGGCGATCTTGACCGAGCGTATTCGGGCGCTGACTGAGCATATGAAGGTGTACAAGAAGGACTACGCGACGCAGCGCGGCCTCATGGCCATGGTGAGCAAGCGGACGAATCTACTGAGCTATCTTGCCCGCCAGGATAACGCCGCCTACCACAGCCTCATCGCATCGCTCGGGCTCAGGAAATAGAGTTGGCGCGCCGTTTGAGTCGACGGCAGACGCTGGTGAATCGATGGCAAGCGATGGCAGCAGCAGCAGCAGCAGCCATCGCTGGCGCCACAAGACTGAGCGACGATTCTTCCAGCGCCGGCTACCGGAGCGTTGGCGCTACCTCGAGCACATCGGCCGGACTTTTCGTCGCCGCAGTTAGCGGGATGCGCTGCCTGCGGGTTGACGGTTTGCATCGAATACAGAGCAGTTAAACAGGCGGAAGCAAAGCGGAGTTTTGGGAGGACGCGGATGAAACACAGAGTGGAACGTGAGATCAGCGGACGTACGCTGAGCATCGAGACGGGCGAAATCGCCAAGCAGACCGCGGGCGCGGTCCTCGTGCAGTATGGCGGCACCGTGGTATTCGCCGCGGTGACGCACGCGGAACCGATGATGGCAGGCGATTTCTTTCCCCTGACCGTCGACTATCGCGAGAAAACCTACGCGGCCGGCAAGTTCCCGGGCGGCTTCTTCAAGCGCGAGGGTCGGCCGACGACCAAGGAAACACTCACCGGGCGTGTGATCGATCGACCGATGCGCCCGCTATTTCCGGAAGGGTTTTTCAAAGAAGTCAGCGTGTCTGCGATGGCGCTGTCCGCCGATAAACAAAACGACCCCGATATTCTCGCCATGATCGCCGCTTCGGCGGCGGTGAGTATCTCCGGGCTGCCGTTCAATGGTCCGGTCGGCGCCGTGCGCATGGGTCTCAAAGGCGAGTTCTTGCTCGTCAATCCCACGCACGCGGAGCGCGACGAGAGCACGCTCGATTTGGTGATCGCCGGCACCGAGCATGCCGTGACGATGGTGGAAGCCGGTGCGCAGGAAGTTGCCGAGGAAGTCATCCTCGATGCAATCGACGAAGGCCACCGGGTCATTCGCGTCATCACCAGCATGATTCGTGAATTGTGCGAGCTCGTGGATGTGAAGCCGGTGTCATTCACGCCGCCCGAGGTCGATGATTCGCTGAAGAACCGATTGGCCGAGCTGGCGGCGCGTCGTTATCGCGACGTGCTACTCACGCCCGGCAAGGCCGCGAAAAAGGCGGCGCTCGATGTCGTCACGAAATCGGTAATCGCCGAAGTCTGCCCCGAGGGTGGCGATCCCGAGACGACTCCCGATCCGAAGCAGGTCAAAGCGATGTTGAGCGAGCTGCGCGGCAAGGTGGAACGCCGCATGATCGCCGAAGAGGGCATACGCGCGGATGGTCGCGGTCTTACGGATATCCGGCCGATCTCGACGCGCTTCAGCTTGCTACCCTGCACGCACGGCTCTGCGCTCTTCACGCGCGGCGAAACGCAGGCCTTGGTCGTCGTCACGCTCGGCACCGGGTTCGATGAGCAACGCGTCGATGGTCTGCTCGACGAGACCAAAGACAAGTTCATGCTGCACTACAATTTTCCATCGTTCAGCGTCGGTGAGACCTGGCCAAACCGCGGGCCGAAGCGCCGCGAGATCGGCCACGGCTATTTGGCCGAGCGCGCGATTCGGTCGATCATGCCGCCGGCGGATGAATTTCCTTACACGGTGCGCATCGTCAGCGAAGTCATGGAGTCGAACGGGTCATCGTCGATGGCCACCGTTTGCGGCGGCACGCTCGCGCTGATGGACGCGGGCGTCAAGATTCGGCGGCCGGTCGCCGGCATCGCCATGGGACTCGTCAAAGAGGGCGAAAAAATCTGTGTGCTGTCCGACATCCTCGGCAGCGAGGATCACGACGGCGACATGGACTTCAAGGTTGCCGGCACGCAGCGCGGCATCACCGCGCTGCAGATGGATATCAAGGTCGAAGGCATCGATCGCGATGTCATGAGCCGAGCGCTCGAACAAGCGAAGGAAGGTCGCATTCATATCCTGCGCGAAATGCTGCAGGAGCTGAAGCGTCCGCGCGAAGAGATCTCGCCGCTGGCGCCGAAGATCATCCGCATCAAGATCAACCCCGAGAAGATCGGGATGGTGATCGGACCCGGCGGCAAGATGATCAAGGGCATTCAGGAGGAGACGGGCGCGACGATCGAGATTCAAGACGACGGCACGGTGACGATCTGGGGTTCCAACGACGAGTCGGCGTCGGGCGCGCGCACCAAGATCGAACTCATCACCGAGGAGGTGCAAGTCGGTCAAATCTACGAAGGTCGGGTCGTTTCGATCCGCGATTTCGGTTGTTTCGTGGAAGTACTGCCGGGGCAAGAAGGACTGGTGCACGTCTCCGAGCTGCACGACAGCTTCGTCGAGGACGTGAGCGCCTTTGTCAAAGCGGGTGATCGCATGCAGGTGAAGGTCATCGGCATTGACGGCCAAGGTCGCATTCGGCTTTCTCGGAAAGCACTGCTCATCATCGAAGGCGGTGACGGTCCGGATGGTGAAGAGTCGGGCCAAGGCGTCGGCGGCGGCGATCGCGATCGCGGCGATGGGCCGCGCGGCGATCGTCCACCGCGCGGTGGTGATCGGGAGGGTCCGCGCGGCGGCGGTCGCGATCGCGGCGGCCGTGGTGGTGGTGGCGGACGACGGTAAATCCGCGCGCACCGGGCACCGCGAGCGAACACTCCGATGCAGCGCCGAACGCTGCGTCGGAGTGTTCTTTTTTTCCCAGTGCTATTCTTTTGTCTGTTCGCGGTGCCAGGCCCGGACGAGCGGTTCGCTGGTCGGCTCCAACCGATGGTTCGGTAACCAGGTCTCGACTTCGAGCCCGCCATTTGCGCCGAGTTCGGCGTGCAGCTCGTGTACCAGACCTCGCGCCGCGGACTCAAACTTGAAAGTCGTCGCACCAGCGGCGCTGCGCTTGCGCGTGAGTTTTCCACTCAGCTTTTCGTCGCTCAGCAACGGGCCCGACGTTCCATGTGGAAGTTGCAGCAACAGCACATCCGCCGCGCCCTCGGTATTGAGTATGAGCGGGCCAAGCACGGCGATCGCGCTCGGGATCAGCACGGCCTCGCCGCCATAGGCGTGTTCACGGACCACCATTTCGCCGTCCGCCGCGCGGCGATAAGACTCCGTCAGCCGCTGCTTCTCGACGTCAAAAACGAGTTCACCGAGAAGCGCCCGCGTACCCGCGCGATCGAGCTGCAGCTCAATGCGTTGCGGTCGCCAGCCAGCGTTCGTCCGCACGAATTCGCACTTGAGTTCGACCTCGACGATCTTCTTCTGCTCGAGGGCACCGAGTTTGGCGAGCAGCGTGAACGAGTCGGCATTCTTTGGATCAGTCCGCACGTGTGCGAAGCCGACCTGGCGACCGCCGGTGACGAGCTTCAGCCATTGCTCGTAACGTTCTGGCGCGGTCGGCGCTCCGCGTGCGTGCGGCACACCGCTTCCGGCGAGGAACGTCAGCACCACGACGCTGAGCATCGTCCTGTGCAAGCCCGCGCCGCGGCGCGACCGGGCCGAGGTGCTCCGCGGCGACTGCGCCGCTCCACTTCGTGGCTCAGCTGTTTCCATCATCGTGCTCCTTGATGCCAATCGTGTCGCTTCCGCCGCTTTGACCGCTCGGTAGGGCGATGTGGAGGGCGGTGTGAAGGCTCGCGAAATCTTCGAGCCAGACGTCGGGCTGAGCTGCCGTCGGCGACCCTGCCGCCGCCGGGACGTAGTAGCCGGATCGCAATCCGACAGTGAAAACCTGCGCTGCAGCGCCCGTCACGAAGTCGGTGACCGAATCGCCGACGAACACCGTGGTTTCGCGGGTGGCGCCTAGCTCCGCGATCAGCGCTTCGAGGCCCGCCGCATGCGGTTTAGTCGCGGCGGCGTTCTCTGGGCAGACGACGCGGGCAAAATACCCAGCGAGTTCCGCGGCCGCGAGTGCGAGGCGCGTGATTTCGAGCGGCTTATTGGTCAGCACGGCAAACTGCCAACGCTTCGCGTGCGCGGTGAGAAATTCTCGAACTCCGGAAAAAACTTGCGGAGGCTGCGCGCTCGCGCGCCGATATTCCTCCAGGTAGAGTTCGTACAAAGCCGTGAGGTCGCGAGTCGGCGAAATCGCATCGGCGCAGCACTTGACGAGCATTTGCCGCGCACCCTCGCCGATGCTGGAACGTACTCGGTCGAGCGACAACCGCGCGAGTTTGCATTTCGCGCGCAGGGCTTGCACCGCGGCGGCGATCTGGGGCAGTGAGTCGATCAATGTGCCATCGAGATCGAAAACGAAGAGCTGCGTGCAGGGCGCGCGCTGACGCAACAAATGGTGAGCGCGGTCCTCAGCCGCCGATCGCTCCGCGGCGTTGACGGGAAAAAGATGGCTGGCGCTCATCGATCGTCTTCGACGTGCGAGCGAAGCACCCAGCCTGCGGCTGCGCCCGCCATGAAGATGAGGGGAATCGCCCAAATGTGCGGCCAAAAACTCGGCACGTCCTGTTTCCTTTGCACGCGACGATCGAACTGAAGTCGCGAATGCCAGCACTTTGACTGCGGCCAGCGGTCGAACCCAGCGAGGCGGTGGCGAGATTCCGCAACCACCGAGGACTGTGATACTATCCCCAAGCTTGCGGTGCGCTCAAGCCGCGAGCCATAAAGGGAGTGCAACATGAAGATCTGGATACCCATCGCGCTCATTTTCACTGGACTCGCGTTTCTCCTCATCATGGGCATCGTCGAAGGCGCGATGCCGGAGTTGCAAGTTCACCAGTTATTGGCCTCGGGGACGAAGCATGTCGGCTGCGATATCAAGTTGCAGGGTATCGTCGAGAAAATTCACTCGGACACGCGACCGCTCGAGTTCACGGTGCGCGACCGCGAGCGCGTCGATGTGCACGTGCGTGTGGTCGTCGACGATGTCCGGCCTGACATCTTCAAAGAGGGCAATGACGTCGCGGTCATAGGGCGCTTCAATCCCGACACCTTGCTAGTTTCCGGCACGAAATTGTTCACGAAGTGTCCTTCGAAGTACGAGGCTTCCGAAGAGGCGCAGGGGAAAGATACCTACGAGCCACCGCCGCCGACCCTTGAACCAGGTGATCGCAAGAGCTAACTTCGGCGTTCGAACCGCCGGTCGCGCTCCGAGTCGTTTGCTGCGAAGGACACGCTGATCCATGGACAGAGACGCGACATTCTTCGGCGCGGTCGCGCAGAAGCTCAACTGGTTCGTCGACAGCGTGTCAGACCCAGCGACTTTCGACTACGTCGGTCTGGCTCGCTCGCTGGTGTTGCTCGCGCTCGGCCTTTATGGATTCGTGTTCCTAGCGGCGCTCGCCGGCAACAAACTCCGTGATCGGCGGCTCGTGCTGGCGGCACGCCACGCACTCATCACCGCCGGCGCCAGCGTCATCGGCGCGGCTGGGATCCTCGTCTGGTGCTTTGTCGACGGCGCTTATGATCTCAAGTACGTGCACAACTACTCCGAAAAGGGGCTCGCGCTCGGGTTCAAGATCGCCGGTCTGTGGGCCGGGCTCGACGGCTCGATACTGTTTTGGAGCATGCTCGTCGGCACGCTCGGCGCCGTCATGGGTTTCACGTTCATCAAGGAAAGCCAGCATCCAGTCGGGCGTCGACTCGAGCCATTCGTCTACGTCGTGTTCGCGGCGCTGCAGTTTTTCTTCTTGACGGTGATCGCATTCGTCGCCGACCCCTTCACGAGTTTGCGCGAGTCGCTCGGCCCCGAGAATTTCATGCACATGTATCCGGAGGGCACGATTTCCGACGGCTCTGGTCTCAACCCGCTGCTGGTGAGTTACTGGATGCAGATCCACCCGCCGTGTCTCTACAGCGGATTCGTGACTTACACCGTACCGTTTGCTTACTGTATCGCCGGGCTCTTGGTCGGTGATCGTGGCGGCTACTGGACGCGACGGGCTCGACCCTGGGTCATGGCCGCGTGGCTCTTCAACACCTGCGGCGTGGTCCTCGGCGGACTGTGGGCGTATGAGATTCTGAACTGGGGCGGCTACTGGGCCTGGGATCCCGTCGAAAACGCGTCGTTCCTGCCGTGGCTCGCGAGCACCGCGTTCCTCCATTCCATCATGATTCAAGAGAAGCGCGACATGTTGCGCACGTGGAACGCCTTTCTCATGATCTTGACGTTCTGGCTCACTATTTTCGGCACGTATCTGACGCGCTCGGGCATCGTGAGCTCAGTGCACGCGTTTGCTTCGGGCGCCGTTGGCAATTGGTTTCTTGGGCTCCTCCTGACGATCAAGACCGTCGGGATCGTGCTGATCGTCATGCGCGCGCTCGAATCGCGATCGCCCACGCGCGTCCAGTCGTTACTCTCCCGCGAGGCGGTCTTCATTCTCAACAACATGATTCTGGTCGCGATCGCGGCGGCGGTCCTCGTGCTTACGCTGTTGCCGAAAATTACCAACGACTTTGGTTCGCTGTTCGGCTGGGAGTCGATCTCGGTCGGGCCGCGCGTTTACAACTTAGCGATCAACCCGTTCTGGATTCTGTTGCTGTTCTTCACCGCCATCGGCCCCAGCATGGGTTGGGTGCGAACGACGCCGGCGAATTTGCGTCGCAACTTGCTCGGACCGGCGCTCGCGGCCGCGCCGCTCGCGTGCGCGGTGCAGTTCGTAGCGGCGAGTCTCCACGCGGGTGAGATGGGGCGACTGACGATCTTCGAACATATTTACCCGAGCTACTTGGTCAATTACCTCGCGTGCTTCATCTTGTCATCTCTGACGTGGGAGGTGTGGCGTACGGCTCGCAACCGCGCTAAGCGCACCAACGGCGGCTTGACATCATCACTCGTGACCTTGTTGGTGCGGAATAATCGCCGCTACGGCGGGTACATTGTGCATGTCGGCCTAGCGCTCCTGAGCTGCGGTGTCATCAACTCTTCGATGTACAAAGTGAAACTCGACGACGTTCGACTCGCCGTGGGCCAATCGCATCGAATCGGCGACTACGACATCAAACTCACCGCCGTGAACGAAGATGCGCACGGCGGTGTTTATCATTCCCAGAGATTAGCACTGGCGATGAGTCTCAATGGCGAACAGGTGGGCATGCTCGAGCCCGAGAAGCGCGCCTATCCCAAGACTCGATACCGACGCGAGCCGGCGGTCACGACCGAACCGGCGATCCATCGCACACTCGCTCAGGATATTTACGTCTCGTACGCGATGGGGGCTGAGGCCGCCGCACGCCCGGGCGAGCAGACTTTCTCGCTGACGTTTTTTAGAAACCCGCTGATATTTTTGGTCTGGACCGGCTGGTTGGTGATGGTGGCCGGCGGCATTTGGGCGTCGCTCCCGATGGGAAGGAAGCGTGTTGCTGAGCCCGCAGCCGTCTAGCAGGGTGCGCGCCTCGCGCTCGACTCGCGCATCTCGGCTCACCTGCCCGCCTGGAATTGTGGGGCGTTTCGCCGTCGTCTTGCTTGCCATCAGCGTGCGGTCTGCGACCTTCGCGCAGGGAGTCAACGCTCCCGCCGAACGCACTGAGAGTTCTGCCGACAGCCATGGTCCGAGTTCACTTGCGCCCGCCAGCGCGGACGGCTTGAGCGATGCCCAGATCGCGCGGCTGCGCGAACTCGAAGATCAGGTCATGTGCGCCTGCAAGACGGAAAACTGGTCGCGCAGTCTCGCCAACTGCAGCGAAGGCTGCGCCGATCCCCAGAAACGGCAACTGCGCGAGTCCGTTCTAGCCGACAAGAGTGATGAACAGATACTCGCGGCGATGAAAGAACGGTACGGTTCGCGCGTCCTCGCGGCGCCGAGTTGGCAAGGCGCGGGCAAGTGGACGTATCTGCTGCCACCGATCGTACTCGGGCTCGCCATAGTGATCGCAGTCGTCGTGCTCCGCAGTTGGCGGCGTCAGACGCTTACGGCCCACGGCGCGCGCCGCGAAGCGACGCCCGTCGATGCCGGCGAACTCCAACGTGTCGAGCGCGAGCTCGACGAACTCGACCGCTAACGCGCGCGCGAGTGAATCCTCGAGAATCTGGACGGTGCCATCGCTCATGTATCTCGTCACTTTCTTGCTCTTGCTGGTCGTCAGCGCTGCGCTCATCCTCTGGCCACTCACGCGGCGGCGCGAACCGTGGACAGTGGCGACCGACTTCTCTGAGATTGCGCGGCTCTTAGCGGATGAAAAGCGTCGTTTGTTGCGTGCCGTGAAGGACCTCGCGCACGAGCGCGAAGCCGGGACCGTCAGTGCTGCGGAAGAACAAGAAGTGCGCGCCAAGTTGATGCACGACGCGGCGGTGCTCAATCGTCGCATGGATGAACTGAAGCGCACGACAGAGTCGACGACCGCCTCGGATCGAGTCGAAATCGTTTGAGAGGAATGCGGATGGCGTGTTCGGCAGTTTCGCGTGCGGCGCGCCGCCGCGCCGGCTGGTTGCTGGCGTTCTTTGGCGCAGCGCTGCTGAGTTCTTCGGCGCCGCCCAGCGCGCACGGGCAAGAGCCGCAAGCGACGGAATCCGCGCGGCCGCGCGCCACCGGGCCCAATCCACACGCGGTTCATGGCGCGCTCAATTCGGCGCAGCCCGCCAGCGCTCCCGAGATTGTGCCGGTCAAACTCCGCACGCTGGTGCTCGATGCGCGCCGCTATCAAGAGTCGCAACATGATCGGAAGCAGCAGGGCGCCAAGCCGGTCGACAACGCAGCCATCGCAATGCCGAATTTGGCGGTGAAGGTGCGCGTGCGAAAAGATCTCAAGGACTTTGAAACCTTTGACGCGACCACCGACGCGAGTGGACTCTTGACGCTCGACCTTGGCGAGCGCGCTGCGACGAGCGAAATTGAGATCGAAGCGACCGCAAATGGCGTCGCCTACCTCGGCTTTCCAATGAAAGCCGCCGCGACGATGCCGGAGACGGTCTTCTTGTTTCGCGTCGCGGACAATCCCGGCGCGCTCAATCAGCAGATTCGACAAGTCGTCACGGTGCGCGATGACGGCAAGGTGCAGGTGCGGCAAATCGTGCTGCTGCAAAATCTCAGCTGGGAAGTGTTCCAGCCGCAGACGGGACGCGTCGCATATAGCTTTCCAGTGCCCGCCAACGCGACGATGACGAGTTTGACCGTCGATGACGACGAAGTGCCGAATCAAACAAGTCGGCACGACGCGTTTTGGGGCCAAGGCGTGCCGATCGACGGTCCGATCTATCCGGTCAAGATCTATCAACTCATGGGCGTTTATGAACTCACGCCGTCGGCGGATGGCACGGTGCAATTGGACCTCGAGTCGCCGCTCGAAATTCGCCAAAGCGAGAACGGCCCCGGCTACATGCTGATGGTCGAGACGGGGAAAGTGCACTATTCGCCGCCGACCGGGCGGAATCAGGTCGTGCTTCAAGATGGCGGCCCGATGGACTCGGTACAACTTCCGAAACCGGTCCACAGTTACTCGCTCCTTGCGCTGCCCGCGCGCACCAAGATGCCGATTACTCTCTACATTGGCGCAGCGCCGATCTCGACGCGTACCAAAGTCATGACGGCGGTCATCCTGCTGGTCCTCGGTGGCTCGATCGGGGTCGGACTGCTGCTCGCCCGCGGTCGGCGCCGCCCGGCGTCGGTGCTCGAAGATCGCGTGTTGCGCGGCGAGTTGGACATCGCCGACTATCAACGGCTGGCCGCTGACGATTCCAGTGCGGGACTGGAGAGCGGGGCTTCGCGCGCGCGTCTGAGTCAGTTGGAAGCCATTATCCAGCGGTGTGAAGATGAGCCCGCCGATCTCGATCGTCTGCGTCGCGACGTGCGGGCGTTAGCCACGCTGCTTCGTGACGCTATGCGCCAACCCGAGCAAACGCGGGCAGGATAAACGGTGGCGAGTTCCGCGGCACGTCACATCGAGATTCGCGGGCTCTCGAAGCGCTATGGTCAACGCGATGCGCTCGCCAAGATCGATCTCGATGTCGCCCACGGCGAATGCCACGGAATTCTCGGTCACAACGGTTCCGGCAAAACGACTCTGCTCCGAGTCATCGCGACGCTTTTGCGACCTTCGGCGGGGGAGGTGCGCATTGACGAGCTATGCCTCCCGCGTGATGCCGTCGAAGTGCGCCACCGTATCGGCCTGATGCTCGATCGTCCCTTCTTGCCACTCGATTTGTCACTCCAGGATGGCTTGCGCTACTACGCGAGCGTGCAACGCCGTCGTTGCGATAGCAGCACCGTCGACGCCGCGCTCGAGCGCGTTGGCCTCGCTTGGCGTCGACGCGACCCGTTGCGATGTTTCTCGCGTGGCATGTTGCAGCGCGCGAGCCTCGCCTGCTTGTGGCTCAAAGACCCCGCGATTCTTGCTCTCGACGAGCCTTTTACCGGACTCGACTTAGCCGGTTGCCGTTGGCTCGAAGAGTGGCTCGCCGAGCGACGGCGAGCGGGACGGACGGTGTTACTCGTCACGCATGAGACGGAACGCGCCGAACGACTCTGTGATCGCATCACCGTCTTACGCGGCGGACGGGTCGTGCAAACTGCCGTGGTCGGGCAACTCGATGCGACGCTGCTGGCGGGTAGGTTGTGATGGGAGCCGTTCGCGCTTATTGGGATTTTCTGCGCTGGGATCTGCGGCGGGAGTTCAAGCGACTCGACACGCTCGGCGCGATGCTGCTCTTCAGTTTGATCACTTTGATGATCTTCTCGTTCGCGATTCGACCGGATTCCGAAACCGCCGTCCGCGTGCGTGCCGGCGTGCTGTGGATTACTTACTTGCTCGCCGGCACCATCGGTGTCGACCGCGCGATGCGCTCCTCCGACGAAAAAGTGCTCGAGGGGCTGTTGCTTGCGCCGGTAGCGCGCAGCGTGATTTTTTACGCGCGCCTCAGTTCGACGTGGATTCTAGTCGTGCTCATGGAAGCGATCATTCTCGCGGCGTTTTGCTTGCTCTATAACGTCGCGTTGAGCGCTGGGGCCATTGCGCAGCTCGCGCTCGTGGGCGGGCTCGTAACGGTGAACTTTGTCGCGGTCGGATTGACGATCGCGGCGATGACGCGGGCGATTCATGGCGGCGAAGTGTTTCTGCGCATTTTGTTGTTTCCGCTCATGATTCCCGTGTTCTCGGCGGCGGTCGAAGCGACGACCGCGATTTTCGCGGGCGCCGAGCTCAAACTGAATCCGTTCGTGTTGATCGGCGCCACACTGCTTGTCTACGTCGGCGCCGGCCAGCTGATGTTCGACCAGATTTTCTCCGACTACGACGGCGGATGATGCGGGCAACCTCGAACGCGCGAGCGCGGAGCCGTGATGTGCCCAGAGGAGTTGAACCATGAATGACGCGCGGATCGCCGCTGACCCAGGTTTTCGCGACGACGACGCGAGGCGTGTCCTTCGTTTCACCGCTTGGTTCTTCGCGATTTGCCTCGCGCTCTTGGCGCTGCGTTTGGCGTTTTCCGCAAGTGCGGTCGGCGTCGCGCTCGGACGGTTTTGGGACCTGCCAGCCGGCAAAGTCGCGCTCATCGGCGGAGTGCTCGCGCTCGCGGCGCGAACTTTGTGGCCGCGCGCTCGGTTTCTGGTGCACGCGGCTTACACGGCGCTCGCGCTCGCTACGCTCAACTACATGATCTCGCACAACGTGCCGCTGACGATTCGCGAGATCGAGTCGTCGTACTTGATTTTTTTCTACCACTTTCCGGCCGCGCTGAATTGCTTTGTTTACTTCGCGATCGTGTTGGTTTGTGGCGTCTTGTATCTGCGCACGCGTAGTCCGGTGTGGGATACCTGCGCGCGCGTGGCCGGGAAAGTCGGTCTCCTCGCGTGCACGATCGTGTTGACGACCGGATCGACCTGGGCGTCCGCCGCGTGGAATCAATGGTGGATTTGGGATGACCCGCGACTCATGACCGCGGCGATTCTCTGGCTCACGTATGTTGGTTACGTCGTGCTCGCGACCCAGCTCGAGGATGTCGAGAAGCGCCGGCGCTATTGCGCGGTTTACGGCATCCTAGCGTTCCTCAACGTGCCGGCCGTCCACTACGCCATCGAATGGTTCAACAAGAGCCAAGTCGTGAGCCACCCGATGAAATTCGATGACATGAGTTCAGATCCGAACATCATTTTGACGCGCTGGTTCGGAGTTGTGGCCTTCGCGTGTTTCTACGCGCTGTTGTACCGCTGGGAGCTGGCGCGGGAAGGTTTGCGGGAGCGCGTCGAGGATGCGCTGGCCGAAGTTCGTCGAATCGAGGAGGAATCGTGATGAGGACGCTTTGCGGTTGGACCATCCGCGGCCTACGCCGCGTGGCCGGCCTCGGTGTCGTGGGCTGGATCTTGTGCGCCGAGGCGCTTGCCCAGACGCCGGCCACGCCGCTGACCGCGCCCGATTTTCGCGGCAAGGTCACGCTCGCGTACGGTTCGGTGTTGACGCTGGTGGTGGTGTTTCTGCTGCTCTCGATACGACGCCAACGCGCCATGGCGGAGGATCTGAAGTTTCTAGAACAGCGCATTGCAGCGATGAAGAACGAGCGGCAGCGTTCCAATCAGTAAGCGGTCGCCGGCTGTTGCTCGCCCACAGCCGGCTGCCGCGCAGCCGACGGCGCGTGATCTTAACCGAGCATTGTCTTCAACTTGTTTTCGAGCACCGCCTTCGAAGGCGCGCCGACGATCTTGTCGACCATCTTGCCGCCTTTGAAGAACATCAAAGTCGGCACGCTGATAATGCTGTGGTCCGTCGCGAGCTTTTGCGCGACGTCGATGTCGACCTTACCCACCTTCAGGCCTTGACCCGCGTACTTGGTGGCGAGCTCTTCGAGAACTGGCGCGATGACCTTGCACGGCCCGCACCAAGTAGCGTAAAAATCCAACAAGACTGCCTGCGACGTAGCGTTCATGACTTCTGTCTTGAAGTTATCGTCGGTGATGTTGATGACCGCGCTTGCCATGGACGCGTCCTTTCGTGATCGTTCGCAACCGCTCGTTTCGGGGCTGATTCTCCGCGTTGCGATGTCGCTTTGAGTTCGGCGCCGAAGCGCGGCATGTTAGTTCGCGACCCGGAGCATTGCAACGACGCCGGAGGCAATGATGTCGGAGGAATGACGTCGGAAGAATGACGTCGGAAGCATGACGCCTCAAGGTCAGTGCTCCGGGCATTGGAATTCCTGGCGCTTCGGACTTTCTAAGGACACACGCACTTGATAACGAGCGCCGCACCGGAAAAGTTCGGCGACTGGTGTGTGCGCGCCGTCGAGTGCGGCGGGCTGGCGCTCGACGGCGGCGCCATGTTTGGTTCCGCGCCGCGCCCCCTGTGGGAGAAACTCGTCCCGCCGGACGCGCTGAATCGAATTCCGCTCGCGATGCGACTGCTGCTGCTCGAGAACACGCGACTCGCTGTGCGCGTGCTCGTGGATACCGGCATTGGCGATAAGTACGACGCGGTGTTCGCCGAGCGTTTTGCCGTGCGGAGTCCGATTCCCCGCCCGTCTGCCGCTCGACTGCCGGCAGCGGATGCACGGTTGCCGCTCGCAATTGCCCTGAACCACCTCGACCTCGCATTGACGGACGTTACCCACGTGATGTTGACGCATCTCCACTTTGATCACGGCGGTGGTGTTTCGCGTCGCATCTCGACGGGCACTGCGACCGGCGAACTTGCGCCGACGTTTCCGCACGCGCTGCACTTTCTGCAGCGCCGCAATTTGGCGACCGCCGAGCGGCCGAATCTGCGCGAGCGCGCTTCGTACTTGCCGGAAAACGTCGAGCCCCTTCGTCACGTTCGACTCCAATTGCTCGACGGCGCCGAGGAAGTGCTGCCGGGCCTCAGCGTGCTGCCGAGCGACGGCCACACCGACGGCCTGCAAGCTGTCCGACTCGAGGGGGGTGGGCAAGTGCTCTACTACCTGGCCGATTTGGCGCCGACGCACCACCATCTGCACCCGGCCTTCACCATGGGATACGATCTCTGCGCGCGCGAATTGATGGTCGAGAAACAGCGACTCTTTCAGCGCGCGCTCGACGAGCGGGCCGTGATTGTGTTCGAGCACGACTCTCAAGTCGCGGCCGGACGGCTCGGGCTCAAAGGCGAAAAGTTTTTTCTTGCTGATTCGTTGCGCTGGTCGACGAGCGCGACCGCAGAGACATAGGACTGCTGGTCGAGAACCGACGCAGACACTCTGAACGAGAGCGAACATGGCGGAACTGAGGCATCGGCCGGAACGCATGCTTGTCACGGGCGGCGCCGGTTTCATTGGATCGAATTTTGTGCACCTGCTGCTGGCCGCAGATGCGGAGCTGCGCATCGTCAATCTCGATCTCTTGACCTACGCGGGCAGTCTGCAAAACCTGGCCGGTCTCGAATCGAACCCGCGTTATCACTTTGTGCGCGGGGATGTGTGCAATGCCGGACTCGTCGAGTACCTGCTGCGCGAACATCAGATCGACACCGTGGTGCATTTTGCCGCCGAGAGCCACGTCGATCGCTCGATCGATGGACCGGCCGCATTCGTGCGGACCAATGTCAACGGGACATTTACCATGCTCGACGCGGTGCGCTTGTACTGGCAGAGCGACGATTGGCGGGGTCGCAAGGCGCAACGGACCACGCGCTTTCATCACATCTCGACCGATGAAGTGTTCGGAACTCTGGGACCGGACGATCCGGCGTTTTCGGAAACCACGCCCTACGCGCCAAATTCGCCGTACTCCGCCGCGAAGGCGGGCGCCGACCATTTGGTGCGCGCGTACCATCACACGTACAAGTTGCCGGTCGTGACGACGAATTGTTCCAACAACTACGGTCCACGTCAGCACGGGGAGAAATTGCTGCCGACCGTCATTCGCTCGTGCTTTCTAGAGAAACCGATCCCGGTGTACGGGAACGGCTCAAACATCCGCGATTGGTTGTACGTCGACGATCACTGCCGCGGCATTCAATGTGTCCTCGAACGCGGCGAACTCGGCAGTAGCTACAACATCGGCGGCAAGAGCGAGCGCTCCAACCTCGAACTCGTGAAACTCGTGTGTCGAGTCATGGACGAACTGCACCCGCGACTGGGCGCGAGGCCGCACGAGCAGCTCATCCAATTCGTCACCGATCGACCCGGGCATGATTGGCGCTACGCGATTGATTGCTCGAAGCTCGAGGGTGAGCTCGGCTTTGTGCCGCAAGAGACGCTCGAGTCCGGGCTACGCCGCACCGTGAGTTGGTACCTGAATGATCCGGCCTGGCGCGCGGGCGTAGCCGCCGGCACGGTGAGTGGCGCCCGACTCGGCTTGAGCGGTGCCGCCGGTGGATCCGTCGGTTCCGGCGCCTTACCTGGCGGGAGAAAGTAAACATGACGCGACGCGGCATCATTTTGGCGGGCGGAGCCGGGACGCGGCTCTATCCGATTACGAAGGTCATCTCGAAGCAGCTCATGCCGGTGTATGACAAGCCGATGATCTACTATCCGCTGACGACGCTCATGCTGGCGGGTATTCGCGAGATTCTGATCATCACGACGCCGCAGGACCAGCCGCTGTTTCGCGCGCTGCTCGGCGACGGCAAGTCGTGGGGCTTGGAACTGAGCTACGCGGTGCAACCGCATCCCGGTGGGCTTGCGCAAGCGTTCCTCATCGGCGCGGACTTCGTCGCCGGACGGCCCTCCGCGCTCATCTTGGGCGACAATATTTACTATGGTCACGGTCTCACCGAGTACTTGGCGCGCGCCAATAGCCATGCGCATGGCGCAACGGTTTTTGGTTACTGGGTTCGAGATCCGGAGCGCTTTGGTGTCGTTGAGTTTGATCGGAGCGGCCGGGCGCTCAGCATCGAAGAAAAGCCGGAGCGACCCAAGTCGCACTATGCCGTCACCGGGTTGTATTTCTACGACGAGCAAGTGACGAAGCTGGTGAAGGCGCTCAAGCCTTCAAAGCGGGGCGAACTCGAAATCACTGATCTCAACAACGTGTATTTGCGGCAAGGGGAGTTGCGGGTGGAGTTGCTCGGTCGCGGCTTCGCCTGGCTCGATACCGGGACCCACGAGTCGCTGCTCGAAGCCGCTGAATTCGTCGCCACGATCGAGAATCGGCAAGGTCTGAAGATCTGCTGCCCGGAAGAGATCGCTTACCGCAACAAGTGGATCGGCGATCAGGAATTGAGCGCGCTCGCCAAAGAGCACGCGAAAAATGAATACGGCAAGTACCTGAGTTCCATTCTCGAGCACGAAACGCCATGAAGGTCTCTACGACGCCGCTTGCCGGCGTGCTGTTGATCGAGCCGCG
>JBJXGE010000047.1:0-48567 GCA_046154185.1 Planctomycetota bacterium | reverse complement strand
CCCCCCCCCCCCCCCCGAGGGGGCTGGGAGCCAGCCCCCTAGGAAAGACAGCTCTGAGAGCTTGAAGTAGACCACAGAAACGGAACTGGTACTGACATGGTCAAAGGTAAAGTGGTGCAGGTGATCGGCGCGACCATCGACGCCGAGTTTCCCGAGAATCATCTGCCGACGATTTACAACGCGCTCACCATCAATGCGGGCAAAGTTCACCTCACGCTCGAAGTGCAACAGCACTTGGGCGGCAACCGCGTGCGCGCGATCGCAATGGCGTCGACCGACGGTGTCGTGCGCAATATGGAAGTCATCGACACGCTCTCACCGATTACCGTGCCCGTGGGCGACGAAGTGCTCGGCCGCGTGTTCAACTTGCTCGGCGAGCCGGTCGATAAGAAGCCGCCGGTGAAGACCAAAGAGCGCCGGCCGATTCACCGCGCGGCCGTGACCTTCGACAACCTCGAAGCGTCGACCAAAGTGTTCGAAACCGGGATCAAGGTCGTCGACCTGTTGACGCCTTATTCGAAGGGCGGCAAGACCGGGCTTTTCGGCGGCGCGGGTCTCGGCAAGACAGTGCTCATTCAAGAACTCATCAATAACGTCGCCACGAAACACGGCGGCTTTTCGGTGTTCGCTGGCGTCGGCGAGCGCACGCGCGAGGGTAACGACCTGTGGAACGAGATGAAGGAAGCGGTCGTGAAGACCGCCGACGGCAAGACGTTCAGCGTGCTCGACCGCACCGTGCTGGTCTTTGGACAAATGAACGAGCCGCCGGGCGCGCGCCTGCGCGTCGGTCTCGCGGCGCTGACGATGGCGGAGTATTTCCGCGATCGTTCCGGTACTGACGTGCTGATCTTCGTCGACAATATTTTCCGTTTCAGCCAAGCGGGCTCGGAAGTGTCGGCGCTCCTCGGACGGATGCCGTCGGCCGTCGGTTACCAGCCGACGCTCGCCACCGAAATGGGTCAGCTCCAGGAACGCATCACGTCGACGAAGCAAGGCTCGATCACTTCGGTGCAGGCGATCTATGTGCCGGCCGACGACTTGACCGACCCGGCGCCGGCGACGGCGTTCGCCCACCTCGACGCCACGACCGTGCTCGATCGCGGCATCTCGGGCAAAGGGATTTACCCGGCGATCGACCCCTTGGCGTCGACGTCGCGCATTCTCGATCCGCAAATCGTCGGCGAGGAGCACTACGCGGTGGCGCGCGAAGTGCAGCGCATTTTGCAGCGCTATCGCGATCTTCAAGACATCATCGCGATCCTCGGCATGGACGAGTTGTCGGAGGACGACAAGATCGTGGTCGGTCGCGCGCGCCGCATCGAACGCTTCTTCTCGCAACCATTCAACGTCGCCGAGGCGTTCACGGGTCTCAAGGGCAAGTACGTCGAAGTGAAAGACACCGTGCGTTCGTGCAAGGAACTCGTCGAAGGCAAGTGGGATCACTTGCCGGAGCAAGCGTTCATGTACGTCGGCGCAATCGAAGAAGCGGTGGCGGCCGCCGAGAAAATGAAGAACGCCTGATGTTCGACAAAAGCTTTAGCTGCGAGTTGCTCACGCCCGAGGGCGCGATCTACAAAGGCCAGGCGACATCCGTCGTGGCGCCAGGTGCCGACGGACAAGTCGGCATCTTGTCCGGGCACGCGCCGCTCATCACCGCCCTCGGCAAGGGCGAGCTGCGCATCAAGACGGCCGACGGCGCGAGTTCGCGCTACCAGGTCGCCGGTGGCTTTATGGAAGTGCTGAAGAACAAAGTGACCGTCTTAGCGGAACGCGCCGAGGCGAAGACGAAGAGTTGATCGTCGTTCGTGCCGTTATCAAAAATCCGGAATCACTCGCTCGCCCGGGTTAGCGACCGCGTTCGACGGGGCGCGAGTGGCGTGGGCGACATTGCGCAACACATCGCACACGTCGCCTACATCCCCCGTATCGAGTACTCCAATGGCCTCGCCGTCGGGACGAATGAGCACGACTTCTGGGATATAGCCACTCGACTTATAACGCAGCGCGTCGTGACCGCGGCTCGGTTTTACTTTCACGCACACAAAATCCGCCGCGGCGGTCGCAAACTCGGAGGTCGAGAACACACGGCTCTCGAGCGTGCGGCACGGACCTCACGTCGGGCTGTGAAAATAGAGCAAGATCGGTCGACCCGAATCGCGCGCTTCGTCGAGCGCGACCGGCCAGTCAGTAGTGAAGAGGCCATTGGCGGCGGCGCGCCGCGAAATCTTCAGGATCGTCCCGGCGATGACGCCGACGATCACAACGATGAGCAGGAGATGTTTCGCGGACATGCGACTCCTCGGGCTGCGGGAAAAGTTTGCCGCCTCGCTGTGCGGCAATAAAGCGTAACATCGCACGGCGCTTTGACGGTAACGCAAGCCGCGCTTTCACCGTTCGCGCCGACGCCAAGATTGGCCTGCGAGTGGCAACGCAGCGCGGACTTTAGGCCAAGTCTCGGACTCCCTGCTTGACCCATCCCCAATGGGATGTTGAAATACCGACATTCATTTCTCCCCCAAGATTCTTCTCAAAGGAATCGGAGGCATCGTGTTTCGGAAGCTCACCGCCGGTCTCGTTGTGTGCTGTTGTTTCGCTCTGGAGAATCCCGCTGAGGCGCAAGTTTGGCTCGACTATGTGCAGGTCACGGACACCAACATCGTGTCGACTCCGACGCTCGGCGCGAGCGATCCAGAAGAGAAGGACTATATCACCGGCGACTTCGATCTCGATGGCGACCCCGACGTCGTCGCGGCGCGAAAATCCCCATTTACCACTTTTGGGCCGCGGCCGAGCGTGCTCTTCATGAATGTCGATGGCGTGTTGATCGACCAGACGGCGGCGCTCGCGCCGGCCTTCATCAGCTCGACCGCGTTTCCGACGGGCGCCAATACGCGCGATGTGATGATCGGCTATTTCAACGCCGACATATGGCCGGACTTGGTGTTCGCGAATGCCGGCAACGATAGTTCGCCCGGACAGCAGCCGCGCATTTACATCAACCGCGGCAACGGTCCGGGAGGTGCTTGGCTCGGGTTTCAGGAAGAGCCATCGCGCATACCGTTCCTCGGCACAATCGGTGATCAACCGAATTCGTGCGCGGTTGGCGTCGGCGACCTGACCGGCGACGGACGTGACGAAATCTACCTCGTCGACTATTTGAATAACCTCGAAGATAAGCTGCTGATCAACGACGGCACGGGTGTTTTCACGGAACAAACGGCTTCCCGTTTACCGGCGGGATTTTGGGAGTCGGGCTTCCCGACGGCTGGCATGATTCGCGATTTGAACGGCGACGGGTTCCCAGAGATCGTCAAGAACACGCCGGGCACCATCGTCGTGGCGTACAACAACCCGGCGAATCCCGGGTTCTTCACGACGCAGCAGACCATGGCGGTTTCCGCGTCGTATCACTTCGACATCGGCGATCTCAACAACGACGGCAAGAGTGATTTCTACGTCGTGCAAGATGGGCAGGATCAATTCCAGCTCAACAACTCGGCGGTCGGCGCCATTCCAGTGTCCTGGACTTCGACCGGGATCACGTCGCCATTGACGACCGGTTTCGGCGGCAACGTCTACATTCGCAATCTTGATACCGATTCAGACATGGACGTCGTGGTGACGGATACCGATACGGATGTTCCAGGCTGCAATCGACGCATGGCCTTTCTGCGCAACAACGGCGCGACGCCGAGTCCGACGCTGACGGATCCTTACTCTTCGGGCACTTACATCCCCGCGCACCACCAAGGCGTGTACGACGTGGCGGTCGCGGACTTCAACGGCGACGGAGTAGATGATGTGCTGGTTGGGCACTGCAGCGGTACAGACCTCTACTACACGAACATCATCGTGCCGGTCGACCAGGTCGAGAATCTCACTTGCAGCCAAGTCGTGTTGAACGTCGTGTTGACTTGGGTGAACGGCGATACGTACACAAGCCTACAAGTGCGACGCAACGGCGCGCTCATTCAGACATTGGGCGGCACCGCGACGACGTACACCGACGTGTCCCCCGGTGCTGGCAATTACTCATACACGGTCACCGGCGTGCAGGGCCCTGATTCGGCGAATCCGACCGCGTGCGTCGTGCAGGTTGCGACCGTGTTGCCGGTCACCGGCCTCGTTTGCTCACAAGTCGAAGAGAACATGCAGTTGAGCTGGGCGAATCAAACGGGCGTCGGCGGCGGCGCTTACACGGGCGTTGAAGTGCATCGCAACGGAATTCTGCTCGTGACGCTGCCGGGCAGCAACACGAGCTACCTCGATCTCGCGCCGCCGATCGGTCCGACGACTTACGAGGTCATCGCGCTCGTCGGAGCCGAGGTCAGTGTTCCGCGAGTTTGCACCTTGAGCGTGCTCGCGACGAATCTCACGGACTTGGTGGTGCGCTTCACCCAGACAATCGGGGGGGTCGTCGATTCCGCGGCCGCACTCGAGCAAGCACTGCTCGACAACTCGCAGTTGCCGGTGCTCGTGCAGGTCGCGTCGTTGACCGAATTGGCGACGGCCGGCTATCCGCTCGACGCCTTCCAGCGCGTGTGGTTGGATCTCGGCACCGGCCCCACTCTCAAGCACACTCTGACAGTCGCGGAAGGAGCCATGCTCGAGAACTTCATCGTTTTCGGCTCCCAAAAGAGCCTGTTCCTGAGCGGCGGCGATACGTTCTGCTTCGATGCACCGACCGCCATTCACAGCTACCTCGGTTTTGATACCGGAGCGAGCTGCAGCGATGGCACAGGAACCGTGTTGACGGTCGAAGGCATAGTCGCGGCGAGTTGCGACCTGATGTCATTCGACACCGTCGTGAACGTCACTGGCGACGAAGCGTCGGTCGACCGGCTCGGGAATTTGACAACTGGGCAGGCAGTTCTGCGCGCGGTGTCGTCTGTTGGCGGCGTGCAGTTCACTGCCGGTGTCATCAACGAAGTGCTTGGTTCGAGTCGGATCATTTCGCAGAGCATCGAACTCGGCGGAATCGGCGAGCCGCACGATAAGACCGACTTGGTCGGCCGCTACCTAAACTGCTTTCCGCCGTTGCTCGTCGGGACACAATTTGTGCGTGGCGATGCGAATGGCGACAACGACGTCAACGTTGCTGACGTCATCACGATTCTCGACCATTTGTTCTCGATGATTCCGGCCGACGATTGCTTGTCGGCGCTCGACGGCAACGACGATGGTGGAATCAACATCGCCGACGGGATTTTCTTGCTGTCGTACCTGTTCTCGTCGGGCACGGCGCCCGTTGAGCCGTTCCCACTGTGCGGACTCGACACGACGGATGATGCGCTCGAGTGCGATACCTACACGTGTCCGTAGCGTGAAGTCGGTCGGGTGAGTTAACGAAGGGGGGACGAGTGCGACCGCATGCGGCGTACTCGTCCCCTTTTGAGTTTGGGCGTTCGCGCGCGTTGCTTGAGTGCGGGCGAGTGTTTTCTAGGAGTTGTACAGCCATGAAAAAGCGTGCGGGCTTCGTGAATCAACGGCGGAAAAGGTCGATCTTAGCTCTGAACTTTGCGTGTCTCGCGTCGGTGCTGACGCTCGGAGTCGCCGAGCCCGCGCATGCGCAGCCGGCACCGCTGCCGCCGCCGCTCGGCCCGATGCCGGAGCCGCCCGAGAATCCACTCACTCCGGAGAAGGCGTTGCTCGGCAAATTCTTGTTCTGGGAAGAGCAACTCAGCTCGAGCGACGCGGTCGCCTGCGCGACCTGTCACCAACCGGAGTTCGGCGGATCGGATCCCCGGGTTGGCTTGGCGATGTCGCGGAGTCCCGGGTTCGACGGCTTGTTCGGAACGATCGACGACGTCGTCGGCTCGATCGGCGTGCATGCCACGGACGCGAACTGCGAAGAGATCGACGACGGCGTCTTCTTCCCAGAGCGCCAGGTGACGGGTCGACGTACGCCGAGTTTCATCGGGATCGGCTACTCTCCCGAGTCCTTTTGGGATGGCCGCGCGACGAGCGTGTTCTTGAATCCGGAAACAGGGCTCGTGTCCATTGCGGCGGGCGGCGCGTTGGAGAGTCAAGCGGTCGGACCGATCTTGTCGAGCGTCGAGATGGCGTGCAACGGGCGCACATGGGATGACGTTCGCGACAAACTCGAAGTTGTGACGCCGATGGCGCTCGCGACGAACTTGCCGACGGATATGGCGGACGCGCTGATCTTGTACCCGAACTATCCGGCGCTCTTCGCGCAGGCGTTCGGAACTGCCGCTATCACCGCGGAGCGCATCGGCTTCGCGATCGCGAGTTACGAGCGAACGCTCGTTCCGGATCGCACTGCCTTTGATTTTCACCTCCAGGGCATCCCCGGCGTGTTGACGCCGGATCAGCTGCTCGGACTCGATTTGTTTCTCGAACATTGCGCGCCGGCCTGCCACACCGGCCCCGAGCTTGCGGATCACGAGTTTCACAATATCGGGGTGCGGCCCAGTATCGAGGACCTTGGGCGCGAGCAAGTGACTTTGGATCCCGCGGATCGCGGCCAATTCAAGACGCCGCCGCTCCGCAACGCCGCGTTGCGGGCGCCCTTTTTCCATAACGGCGGCAAACAGACGCTGGAAGACGTGCTCATCTTCTACAACAACGGCGGCGACTTCGATGAGGACCTCGATGTCGACATGGTCCCGCTCATGCTCGGGAACAACGACCTCGAAAAGATCATAGACTTCGTCGCCAATGCGTTGCTCGACGAGCGCGTGCAGAATGCCTTACCGCCGTTCGACCATCCAACCTTGCAGCCATTCTTTCGGCGCGGCGACTCGAACCAGGATCTCGTGGTCGATATCGCCGACGCGATCCATCTGTTGACGGCTCTGTTTGGCGGCGGCGGTACGCTGCTATGCGCCGATGCTTCCGATGCGAACGACGACGGCGAAACGAACGTCGCCGATCCGATCACCGTCTTGAGTCGACTGTTTCAAGGCGCGGGGCCGCTGCCATCGCCGTCGGATATCTCGTTCGGGCCTGACCCGACGAATGACTCGCTCGGTTGCGCTCCATAGTGATTCGCCTGGCGATGTTGCTGGCCGGCGCGTTGCTCTCGCAGGTTGGCGAGGGCGGCGCGCCGCCAGCAATGAGCGCCGATTTGCGTTTCCGAGTCGTACCGGCGCTCGACTCCTTTCGCCACAATAAGTGTGCGAGTGGCCGACGCTACTTGGTCGAAACGATGGGCTCGGGCGTCGGGCTGCTCGATTTCGACACCGATGGCGATCTCGATGTCTTCCTGCTGCAGGGTGCGCCGCTCGCCGCGCCGGCTGTTCAGCCCGCGAATAACAGCGCCGCGCTCGGCAATCGCCTATTCGCGAATGACGGTGCCGGCAATTTCACCGATATCAGCGCGGCGTGCGGGCTCGGCGCGGATCGAGCCTTCGGTATGGGTTGCGCGATCGGTGACATCGACAACGACGGCGACCCCGACATCTACGTCACGAACTTCGGCTGCGATCGGCTCTACCGCAATGACGCCGGACACTTCGTGGAAGTCAGCGCCGCCGCCGGAATCGTGGACGATGACTGGGGCTCGAGCGCGGCGTTCGCGGACTTCGACGACGATAGCGACCTCGATCTTTTTGTCGTCAACTATCTCGACTTCACGATCGCCAAGCACAAGGAGTGCACACTCGGCAATGGTGTGCCGGCGTATTGTTCGCCGGACGCGTACGACGGGGTCGCCAATCGAATTTATCGCAATGACGGCGCCGGGCGCTTTACCGACGTCACGCGTGCGTGCGGCATCGATCGCCACAAAGGCAAGGGGCTCGGCGTCGTCTGCGGGGACTTTGATCGCGACGGTCGCATCGATGTCTACATCGCCAATGACGGCATCGCGAACCAACTGCTGATAAATCGTGGCGAGTGGAAGTTCGAGGACGCGACGATGGAGGCGGCCGTCGGTTACAACGACGATGGATTGGCGCTCGCCGGTATGGGAGTCGCCGCGGGCGATCTCAACGGCGACGGCTTAGCGGAACTTTTCATCACCAATTTGTCGAGCGAGATCAACACGTTGCACGTTGCGGACGGCGTCGGTCGGTTTCGCGACGGCACGGCGCGCGCCCGGCTCGGGTTTCCGAGTTTGCCGTTTACCGGCTTCGGCACGAACTTCGGTGACTACGATCTCGACGGTGACCTCGACATCTTTGTCGCCAACGGGCACGTGATCGACAACATCCGTGAATTCAATGACGCGCTCAGCTACGAACAACCGAACCAGTTTTTCTTGAATCGCGGGAACGGTGTCTTCGACGACGTGACGAAATCCGCGGTCGTGGACGCGCCAGCGCCGCGTACCGGGCGCGGCTCGGCAGTGGGCGATCTCGATGCGGACGGTGATCTCGATCTGGTCGTCTCCAACTGCGATGCGCAGCCGTTTCTCTACCGCAACATCACGCCGAGCACCGGTCGCAACTGGCTCGGACTTCGACTCGTCGGCACGATCAGCAATCGCGATGCAGTCGGAGCGCGCGTGGAGCTAGACGTCGGCGAGCGGCGCATGACGCGCGAGATCTTTGGCGGGGGATCCTATTTGTCAGCGAGCGAATTAGCCGTGCACTTCGGACTCGGCGCGGCGACGAGCATCGCCAAGCTCACGATCACCTGGCCGAGCGGACAGCAGCAAGTCGTCGAGCAAGTGGGAATCAACCAGCGGCTCACACTGACGGAGCCGAGGTCCAAACCATGATCGGTCGGCGCAGCAACTGGTGGCTGAGAATTTGGTCCGGTGGCCTGCTCGCGAGTCTGACGCTTGTTTCGCAGACCGTCCGCGCGCAGGGCGAAAATGCCGACACCTTCGCCGCGCTGCTCGAGCGCGGCGAAGCGGAGCGCGTCATTGAGTTGCTCGCGCCGCGCGTGCGCAACTTAGACGTCTCACAAGCGAACACGTATCGCGAATTCGTCGGCGTGTTGCTCGCCGCGTACCGCGACAGTGTTCGTTGTCGCGAAGGCGTCGAACTTCTGGAGTCGCTCGCCGCGCGTGGCGCGCCGCTCGGCGCCGTGGAGTTCGCGGCGGCCACGGAGGTGTTTTCTGAATGCGGACGACTCGCGCGGTTTGGTGAGTTACTCGACGCCGCGATAGCCGATGCACCGGAGGATGTGGAGCTGCGAGTCGAACGCGCGCGACTGCGCCACTCGCTCGGCCGTCACGAAGCGGCGCTCGAAGACTTGGCACGCGCCCGCGCGCACGGGCATTCAAACGCCCGCACGCTTTATCTGGAGGGTCTCTGTCGGCAGGAACTCGGCGATGTTAACGCCGCGGAGCTGGCGCTCCGCGCGGCGCTCGCCGCCGACGCCGGTCACGCACTTGTCGAGTTCGAGCTTGGTCGATTGTTGTTGCGCGATGGGCGGGCGCGCGCGGCGCTACCGCTCCTCAAGGATAGCTTTATCCAGCAACCGCGATCCCCGGCGACACTCTTCAACTTGCAGCTCGCGCTCGATCGGAACGGCGCGTCCGAAGAAGCGCTGCGCGTGCGGGCCGCGTTTGCGAAACTCAGTGCGCAAGCCGAGCGCGAGAAAGATCTCGTGCAAGCCGTGCGCGTGAATAGCGGTGAACCGCGGACGATCGCGGAACTCGCGGAATTTTTCCTGGAAGTCGGGCGACCAAGCAAGGCGCTACCGCTCGCGCAGCGCGTGTTCCGGAGCGATCCGCAAAACGTCCATCTGCGCGTGCTACGCGCCCGGGCGCTACTCGCAAGCGGTCGCGTTGCGGACGCCGAGCTGGCGCTGCGCGCGGCGCTCGAGCTCGACTCGGACCAGCCGCAACTGAAGTTGTGGCTCGCGGAATTGGCGGCGCGAGATAGCCGCTTGGCGGAGGCGGACGCGTGGCTCGGCGCCTGCCGTGGGCAGGTCGATGAAGCACGCGTCTTGTTGCTCGATGGAGAACTCGCGGCGCGGCGTCAGCGCGGTTTCGAGGCGGCGGCGGAGCCGATCATGAAAGCGATTGTCGGCTCGACAAGCGAATCGCCGGCGACGAGACTCGAAGCGATCCTCGCACTCGTCGACCTGGCCGTGGCGTTTCACCGACAACCGCAGATCGATGCGTGGCTCACGGCGGCGGCCGCGCGCGAGCCGAAGCAACCGGAATATGAGCTCGGTCGCGGCGTGCTCGCGCTCGAGTCGAGCGATTTCGCGCACGCGCGCGCGCGCTTCGACGCGAGTCGGCGCATCGATCCGTGGCTCAGCGCCACCTACCGCTTTTTCGCGCAACTGGAGGAGCGGGTCGGCAACACCGACGTCGCGCGTGAACATCGCCTGCAAGCAAGCTATCTGCGAGCACTCGCCGGCTCGTAGCATGCGCTAGTTTCTGGCGACGCGATCGTTCGTGGCGCGGGCGGCTTCGGCGGTGCGAGTCTCGGGCGGCAATGCGCGCCAGCGAAAGCGCGGGATGATCGTGCCGAACTCGACGGCGTTGGCAACGAACGTTCCGAGCACGGGCGCGAACTTGAAGGCATGGCCGCTGTCGCCTGCTGCGACGACGAGATTGCGAATTCGCGGATGGCGATCGATGAGGAAGTGTCCATCGCGCGAATCCGAGTAGAGGCAGCGCCGCGTCGCGACAATCTTCGCGTGCGCTAATCCCGGCAGCGCGGCGCCGAGAAAATTCCGCAACGCGAGCTCGTCGAGCGGCGTCACCTCACGCGCGCTCCGTTCCGCGTCGAGTTCGAGTCCGACGCCGTGACTCGCGATCTTGAGCACACCCGCGCGCGGATGGAGCGGAAAGCCATACCAGCCGCTTCTTGAGATATCCGCCGTGAAAACCGGAAACCGCCGGTGGTCGCGAAATTCGGCGCCTGGTGGCGGCGCGAGATGAAACACCGGGTGACCAGTCGACCGCAGTTCGTTGCGTAACTCCGGCACGAGATTCTGTGTCCACGCGCCCACCGCCAGCACGACTGAACCGCCGCGATGGACCCAGCCGAATTCGTCACGCACGCCGGCGCAGCGGGCATCCGCCATTACGAGTGCCGTTCCGCGTCGACCGAGCCGAAACTGAACGCCACGCGCCTGGGCCCGCGCCACCAACGCCTCCATCACCCGACCACTCTCGGCGTAACCTCCTCGGGCGTGAAAGAAACCATCCGTGAAATATTCGGGTGCCCAGGCGGGAAATCGCTCGGCGATCGCCTTCGCGTCGACGCGTTCTGGTTTATGACCACGTCGCAACAGGCGCTGGTAACTCTCGTACTCGAATCCGCCGGGCGTCATCGGCGCGCGCGCGAGAAACGCGATGCCAGTCTCGTGAAACAACTCGTCGCGAAACTCGACATTCCATTCGAGCCAGCCTGTGCGCGCCGCTTCCATCCAGTCGAGATACGAGTCGTCGTCACCGTATTCGAGGCGAATCACTTTGCTGATGTCGGTCGATGCCGCTAGCGGTTGGGGGAGCGGCCCGGGATCGAGCACCACGACCGAGTGACCTCGAGCACGGAGTTCGAGGGCGGACGAGAGCCCAAAGACTCCGGCGCCGACGATCAACACATCTGGAATGCGCGCGTCCATCGTGATGCCCACCTCAACGACGCGCGCTATCGACGAGGTCGGCGACGGCGGCCGCGCATCCCCAGGACAATGTCACGCCGCTGCGACCGTGGCCATAGTTGTGAATCACCGCGCGGCCGCGGTCGAGGCGCTCGATCTCGAGTCGCACGTTTTCCGCGTGAGTTTGTGTCGAACTCATCCGCCCAGGTCGCAATCCGGCGACCGTCGAAAGGCGTGACATTCCGAGGCGGTCGGCGCTCGCATGTCCGTTCGCGGCAACCAGCGCTCGACAGCGCGCGACGATCGCCTCGAGCGCGTTCCATTCCGTGGTCTCGCGCCACTCGCCGCTTTCATACGTGCCGCCGAGAACGACGTGATTCGGAAACGGAAACACGTACGTCGCGAGCTCGCCGCGACTCTGCGCGATCAAGCAGTCGGTGAGAGCGAGATCGTTCGGAACGCGCAGCACCTGACCGCGAATCGGCACCATCGCCGGGTCCGGCACGAGCTCGCTCGCGCCGAGACCGCTCGAGTTCACGACGATTTGGTAACCACGGTCAAACAGTGCGAGGATCGATTCGACACGTTCGGTGCGCAATTCGGCGCCGCGCAGACGCGCGAAGCGCGCTTCGAGATAGGGCATGTAGACGGCCATGTGGATGCGCGGGATTGTCGAGCAGAAGGCGTCGACATACGGTGCGGGTGGCGTGCGAAGTCGCTCGGAATTCACGAGTAGCTCGTGCCACCACGGTGGACTCGGTTGCGGTTCGTAGAAGTATTCGCAAAGTTGCGCGAGATCGACACCGCTACGACTCGACGAGTCGGCGGCGAGTTGAAGAAACGCCGCGTGCGAATCCGCCGTCCAGCGCCGAACCTCCGGGTCCGACCGCTCTCGAAGCGGCGTGAATGCCGCGGCGGAATAGTCAGACGTCGTGTTGGGCGTGCGGCGCACCGCGAGCACGCACACGGAATGGCCGCGCTCCGCGATTCGAATCGCCGAGCTGAGCCCGACGACACCCGCGCCAATGACGACGACTTTCATGAAACGCCTCGCGCTTGCGTTGACAACTCGGCGACGACTTCAGCGCGCGGAGTCTAACCGGCTGACACTCAGGCTACAGCCCATGGATCGCTTCCGCCGCGGCGGAAGCGCACGTTTCGTGCAGTCGAGGAGGCGTCGGAATGCGAGCGCGCTCCGGCTACGATCGGCGCACGGATTTCTCATGAGTCATCATCGCAAACGGGGGCGACCAAGACCAAATGGCGAAGAATCTCGGTCCGGGTCATTCCGACAACTACACGCGAGCAGCACGCTGCACGTTCTGCAAACTCACGCCGCGCCTCTGTGTCTGCGACGAGTTGCCGCGGATCGAATTGCCGTTCCGCTTCGTCATTGTGCGACACGGTAAGGAAGTTGGCCGACAGAGCAACACTGGCGCGCTCGTGCCGCGCTTGTTGCCGGCGAGCGTGCTGGTCGATTACGGTTTGCGGGACAATCCGTACGATCCGGCTCCGCTGGTCGACCCCCGGACAGATTACTGGTTACTGTTTCCGGACGAGCAGGCGCATTTGTTGACGCGAACCGATGTCTCACGCGAGGCCGGTCGTTCGACGGCATTTGTGGTCTTGGACGCTACGTGGCGCCAAGCGCGGCGCATGCTCACTCGCTTACCCGAACTGCGCAGAATGCGTTGTGTCGCGCTGCCAGCAGCTCCCCAGCCCGCGCAGTTGATGCGCAAGGCGCCCGCCCCCGGGCGCTACTTCACGCTCGAGGCCGTGACTCGCACTGTCGAGACGCTGGGGTTTGTCGAGGAGGCGGCGCAATTGCGCGCGGCTTCGACGCTGTTGGTTCGCCGCGTCTTGCATATCCGCGGCAAGCTTCCGAGACGTCATGCGTGAGCGCGTCGTCTTGCTTTGGGGTTGGGCTCACTCCACACGTTCGCGCCTCCGGCGCGGGTATGGCTAGGTGGTCGTCGGCGTGGACTTCGCAGTGCGCCGATCAGATCGCGGGTCTTGACTCGCCCCTTCGGCATATCTGAGAGGAGCTGAAGGGTCCGACGCAACAAAACCCAGGGTTGGCCGGCCCTGCGGCCTACCCTGGGTTTTGTTCACGAACTCGGGATCGTGATTAGTCGACGACGGTGAAGGTTCCGTTATTCTGCGCCGCGATCGCCTGGAAGAGGTCCATGCCTTCGGGAGAGGCGGAGATATAGAGCGTGTTGATCGTAATGCCCTCGTAGTTCGCAGCCGCGATGTCACCGAGTACATCGCCGTCCGTCACGGATCCACCCGGGCACACAGGTTGACCGTCACCGAGCATGATCATGACGCGCTTGTGTCGTGAGCTTTGGTGGGCGACCTGGAGAGTTTTCACCGCGGCCGCGGCGACACACGTGACGCCATCCGGCTGTAGGCTTTGGATCCAGGCATTCGCCGAGGTCTTGTTGATGGTCGACGCTTTGACCGGCATTTCACTTTGCGGCCAAACGTCATAAGTCGTATTGAAAGCGACCATCGCGAACTCCGCACGCGATGAGAGCTGCTGCACTGCGCTACTGGTCTCGGATTTCAGTGTGTAAATCTCTCCCTGCCAACCCATCGAACAAGACTTGTCGAGACACCAGAAGAAGGCGTCGCCTTCATATTCGGCGCCGTAGTAGGTGATGGACTCGGGTTCGTCTTCCTCCTCGTCGTCGTCACCGTTGCCGCCGGAAGGCAGGTCGAGCGGCCGCTTTGCGCCGCCGTTTGGATTATCGGTCTGGCCCGCGATCCACCCCGCCAAACCCAACACGAAGAAAAGCGCAATCGCGATCGTACGCATCTGTCCTCCAGTCTCGAGCCCCGGTTCCTATTTGCGTTTTTGCTCGCCCGCGTCGCGGGCGCACTCGTGTCGCTCCAGCCACATAGACGATTCGAACTCACGGAATCCTGCGGTCGCGTATTAAAGAGTTACGTAAGTGACCGTCACTTCGCAGTTTTGTCCCAGGCTCGGCGCGGCGAGCCGAACCCGGAAGCGGCCAGTATGTGGCCAGGGCGCGATTCGCGCGTTCGTCCGCGATTGGCGCCGTAAGGCATTGCTGCGTGGAGACATGCCTGCGATCATGCGGGCCCGTGGGCGAATGGCGACGACGCCCTTGCGCCAAGTCGATCGGATGAATCAATTCAATTTGGAGGAGTGCAACTGTGAGCGTGCATGAGCGCGCGGTCGTACACCCGTCCGTCACGATCGATCCATCAAACGAGGTCGGTGCAAACGTTTTGATCGAAGCGGGCGTCGTAATCGGGAAGCGCAACGTCATTATGCCGGGCGCTTATCTCGGTCCCGGCACGACGATCGGTAACGACAATCAGATTCATCTCAATTCTGTGCTCGGTCACGTACCGCAGGATCGATCCTTTGCGGGTGAGCCGAGTTTCTTGCGAATCGGCGACCGCAACATCATCCGCGAATTCGTCACCATTCACCGCGGTACCAAGCCAGGCTCCGAGACGGTGATCGGCGACGATTGTTTTCTCATGTCGGGCGTTCACATCGCACATAACTGTCGGCTCGGCAACCATGTAGTAATGGTGAGCAACGCTGCGATCGCGGGGCATGTCGAGTTGGGAGATCGCGCGTGGATCTCGAATCAAGTCGGCATCCACCAGTTCGTGCGAATCGGGCGCCTTGTGATGTTCAGCGCCATGAGCATTTCGACGCAAGATGTGCCGCCGTTCGTGACGTGCGGCGGGACGCGCCGCGCGCACGCGTTGGGGATCAATGTGATTGGTATGCGCCGCGCGGGCGTCAGCTCGGAAGCACGGCAAGCCGTGCGTGAGGCCTACAAAGTGCTCTATCGGCGGGGACTCTCGCTCCGGGCCGCGCTCGATGAGTTGCACAAGGCTCCGTCGGCCGAAGTGCAAGAGATGGCGCGCTTCATCGCGGACTCAAAGCGCGGCATTATTCCCGGACCATCTCGTCGCCGACTGGACGAGGAACTTGACTCGGACGCGCCGCTCGATCTCGAATAACCGTCGCATCACGGGGTTTGAATCGGTTCAACGCGCACGGCGCTTTCTGAAGCGTTCGTGGACTGGGGCAGCTGTTTTCCCCACCGACGGTGAAACCAAAAATACTCGCCGGGATTCTTGAGTATGGGCGCGCGCATCGCGTCGCAGATCTGCTGTGTGATTGCGACGATGTCGTCAGTGCGCTTTTCGCGGCGCGGTGTGGACTCGATCCAAGCGACGTGAATGAGATGGCGCGTCGGATCATCCCGCCGACGCTCGACGGCGACGACGACGATCGGCGCGCCGGTCAGGAGGTGCAGAACCGCCGGTCCACGAAAAGTAGAGGCAGGTTTACCGAGGAAATCGACGACCGCGCCGTGCGAACGCGCGTTTTGGTCCGGCAGCATGCAGACGATTTTCCCCGCGTTGAGCGCTGCCCGCAGTTCGCCGACGGCTTCGAGTCCCTTCATCACTAAGCGCATGCCGAGCCGTTCGCGCGTTTCGACGATGAGCCGCTGAAACGCGACACTCTTGATGCGCTTCATGACGACGTGTTGTTCGACGCCCAGCGAGTTGAGTGCGATGCCGATCAGCTCGAAATTCCCGTGATGCGGACTGCAGACGATGGCCGGTTGACCGGCGCGATTTCGGCGCGCGAGTTCTTCGAGTGGTGCGGTATCGATCTGGTGCATAGCGCTGTCCGGCTTCCCGACGGAGTACCGCAGCAGTTCCACGATGTGCATGGCAAGCTGTTGGTAGGCTTCTCGATCGATGGCGCGCAGCTCGCGAGCAGGCAACTCTCCGCCGAGTACGTAGCGCAGGTTGTTGGCGACCACGCGGCCGCGAAATCTCAGCACGTAATGACACACAAGACCGCAGACGCGCGCGATCCAAAGCGCCACCCGCAGCGGCAGCACCGAAAAAAAATGTGCGACGAGCCGCACCGACCAATAGACGAAGAAGCTCCACATGCGAGATACACTCCCCGCGCCGGAGTGAAACGGGGCGGCCGACGCAGCACAAAGCTGCGCTCAATGGTTCCCGTGCGCGCGGCGAAGAAGATAGCGGATCGCCGACAATTGGCCTACGGCTGCTGCGGCTCCGGTTGGCGCGGCTGCGGCGGCGCTTCAGACCATTCGAATGTCAGCTCGAGGGTTGAGTCGCCGCGCTTGACATGCACGAGCTTTTTGGCGCCTTCTTTCTGAATCTCCTCGACGAGTTGCTCGCGATCTTTCACGACGGCGCCGTTCACGCTCAAGAACACGTCGCCCGATTTCGCCCCGGCTTTTTCCGCGACGCTGCCTTCCGTGACGCTTGTGACGGTGAGATCTTCGAGATTCACGCCCATTCGGCGGCGCGGCGGCGCAGTGAGTTTCTCGCGCGAAAGCAAACTCTCGAGATTGGCGATTCCCAACGCCCCCAAGGCGATCACGAGCGCCGAGCGTTGCTGATACTCAGGGATCGCTTGATCAAAGGTATCGTGTTGGGTGTGGTGGGCGAAGTTGTAGTCCGAGCGGCCCGCTTGATGCCAAAAGAAACCCGGCACTCCCGCCGACAGGAAGGAATCATGATCGCTGCCGATGCCACGCGGCAGCCCGGATTGCACTTTGACGGCAAAGGGATAGTCAGCGTTACTGAGCGCGAGCGGCGCCGCCATTGCGACTCGCAACGATTCCGCCATCGCCTGGGTCGCAGTGATGCCTGAAACGAAATTGGTGCCGCCGTCGTGGACGAGCACGGCGGAAATGCGCGCGAGCGCTGCTTCGTTCGCTTTCACCCATGCCCTCGAACCGAGCAGCCCCTGCTCTTCGCCGCTCCACAGCATGAAGCGAATTGTCCGCGCAGGGCGCACGCCGGCCGCGGATAAGAGCCGTGCGGCTTCCATCGTTGTGGCGACACCGGTGCCGTTGTCGAGCGTACCCGTTGCGCCATCCCAAGAGTCGATGTGCCCGCCGACGATCACAAACTCGTCGGGCTTATCCGTTCCGGGGAGGTCGGCGATGACGTTGTGATATTTGACGGGACCAGGTTTGAAGTAGTTGCGAATGTCGAATTCGAGTTCGACGGCTTCGCTGTTCTTCAGGCGAGTCTCGAGCATCTTCCAATGGTCAGCCGCCATCCGAATTTGCGGAATCGTCGGCAACTTGTCCCAGGCGCTCGGGGCACGCCCGGAAGTGTGAAGCAGCGCGCCGCGCGTTGACGTGATGATGCCGAGGGCGCCGATTTCTTCGAGCTTCGTTCGCAGTTCGCGCACGCGGGTGTCGTTTTGGCGCGCCATCATCTGCGGGGTTGCGAGCAGCACCCAGGCGCCTTTCAGCTCAGCGCGCTGCTTCTCGATTTCTTCGAGATCGGCCGGCGCCATTCGAAGCGGTCCGCGCACGCGTCCGCGCGTTCCCGCGGTCCACGAATTCGTGTTGAAGTTGAGTTCCTGAGTCTCTGGCGCCACCATCCGACCCCACCAGGGGCCGCGCCCAAAGCCGATCGCGAACTCGCCCGCTTCTTCGACACGCACGTTCTGCAGGCCGAAGCGTTCAAACTCGGACTTCGCCCACAAGCTTGCGTTGTAGAGATTGTCCGAACACGTCAACCGGGGACCAAACCGGTTGACGAGGGTGTCGAGGTGCTGCATGACCTGGTTGCGTTGTTCCGACTCCGCGATCAGTCGTTTGACTTCTTCCTGCGCGAGCGCAGCAGCGAACATTGCGCGGTCGGACTCGGTCGTGACGACTGTTTCGTCGATCTGCTTCGCCGGCTCGGTCGGCGCCGGATCTGAGTTCTGCGCCACGAGCCGACTTGCGGTGCCGACGACAAGAATCGCGCACCAGACGCTGAACAAGATGAAACGTTTGGACATCGTCCGTCCCCCTATTTGCTGGCAAAACTCCTGCTTCGGAACCGATTCCTGCCACGGCTAAGCGTAGCCGATGCGACATCGTGTCCGCTCCAGAAGAAATGAGTGGCGCGTGCCGTGGAGTCGCGCTGGAAAGTGATGGGACGCGTGTCCGGCGGGGCAGAAATCGGCGTCGGTGCAGCCGGAGGAACTCACGCGCGAGGATCGGAAGCACATGCCCGGCGGTCAAACAAACCGGCCCGAGTTTTGTGCGCCGTTATCGGCGCCACAACACTCGGGCCGCACTGCAAAGGTTCGACTCGTCACTCGGAGTGGGCCGAGCGGCCGAGCCGCAGATGACTTACTCGATGACCGTGAACGTACCGTTGTTCTGGCTTGCGATGTCTTGGAAAAGGGGAATGCCCTCCGCCGCAGCGGAAATGTAGAGCGTGTTAATGGAGATGTTCTCGTAGTTGGCAGTCTGGATTGCAGCCAACACTTCCGCGCCACTGCCCGCTTCGGAGCAGTACGGCACACCATCGCCGAGCAGCAAGATCTGGCGTTTGCGCTTTCCGCTTTTGTGCGCGATCTCGATGGCCTTCACCGAACCAGGGCCAAGACAAGTCCCACCGGTCGCCGTCAATGATTGGACAAAAGCGTTCGCCGCCGTCTTGTTGCTGAGCGATGCTCGCACCGGCTGCTCGCTCGTCGGCCAAGCTGTGACGTTCGTCGAGAACGCCACAATTGCCATATCGGCTTGACCGGAAAGTTGATTGATCGCGGTAGTGGTTTCGATTTTCAGCGTAGCGATCTCGCCGCCCCAGCTCATGCTGCATGAACGGTCGAGGCACCAAAAGAACCCATCGCCCTCGAATTCGGCGCCATAAAAAGTGATGCTCTCGGACTCGTCTTCCTCATCGTCATCGTCACCGTTACCGCCACTTGGTAGGTCGAGTGGACGCTTGGCGCCGCCGGCAGCGCCGTCTGACGACTGCGCGACGATCCAACCACCCGTGCAGAACAGTAAGAGCACCGCAATGCAAATCGAGAACGTTCTCATCGCAACCCACTCCTTGCAAGGAACTGAAAACTCGAAATTCGCGCACACGTTTTGCGCGCGACCCCTATTCGTCTTCGCTACTTCTTTTTCGCTACGCGAAAAGTTCTTCGAAGAATTGCGCTTCACTGAATTGCTCATCAGCGAACGCAACGCAACGAACTCGACGCACTCAATCGCTTGAACGCGCGACAAACCCGCAACACTCACCATCTCTGTCCGCGAAACCGGCAACCCAAAGCCGGCTTCTAAGTGTTGTGAGTCAGTATTCTTCGCTCAAAGTTGACCCTGTCAAGTCGCGACTTCCGGTAACAAACCCGCGACAAAATTTTCGGTCACGCAAAAAATGTTCTCAAGTCGCACTCAGGAATTACTTTACGCGTTACGTGCGAGGCGATTTCCGGACCCACCGCCAACATTGTTGTCAAGAAAGTCACCGGTCGAGCCGACGGACGCCCGGCGCACGCCCAGTCTTGCCGTGTCGAGCGCGAGGTCGTCCGCTACTTCAACGTGATCTGCTGACTCTCGCACAACAGATCGACGAGCTTTTTCAGATCCTCGTCGCGAAACCGCTTGCTGACCGCGTCGACGTCTTTTGGCGCTTGATCCCGCGGATCCTCGGCGACCCCGAGCGACCGATAGAGATCCAAAGACTTCTGGTAGCTGCGGCGCGCGACCGCCGCGCCGATGTCCTTCAAGTACTTATTGAGATCCCGCTCGGCGCTCAGGAATCGCGCGCTCTTCTTCGCGGCGCTGATCTCGCGCTGAACCTTTCGGATCGGCTCGCGCACTTCTTTCTCGATCCAGATTTGCCACGACTCAGTATCGAACTTGTCGTTCTTGACGAAGCTCTGCTTGCTCGCCGCTTTGCCGCCCTCGGTCGTCAATTTTTGGTCCGCTTGCAAAAGTGACTTCAGTTGTTGCTCGAAGAATTTGCGAACCTCGACGGTTTGCTTCTCGATATCGGCGGGCGTCCCGAGGTTAATCGGCGGCTCATGCAGAGAGAATTTCCAGGGACTGCTGCCTTTTGGAAAGGCGACCGGGTTCTTGTCGAAGAACTCTTTTACTTCCGGCGGCTGCTTCTCGTAAAAAATGCTGGCCTTGACGATCAAGCCGTGCAGAAAGGCATCGATTTTCTTGCTCTCGAATTCCGCATCGAAGAGCTTCGTGTGCTTGAGTTCGAGCGTGAACGAGTCCAGGTCGCGCGCGCCGGACCGAATTGTCATATCAAAAATCGTCCCACCCGGCAGCTCGACGTTGGAGGTCTTCTTGCCGCTGAACTTGAACTTCCAGCCGCCGCCGCTGACCGGCGTTGTCTCCACCTTCAAGAAGACAATCGGCGCTTCCGTCGTCGCCCGTCCGGGAACCGGCGGAACTTCATCCGCAAGACCCTTGGCGTCGCGCGCGAGTAGAAACACGCTGCAGAGCGCGAAGCCGAGCGCAGAACGTCGAACAACTCGCTGCGACATTAGGATCCACTTCCCTTCTTTTCTTTCTCTGGCGCGGCCGGCTTTTCCGGCTGCTTAGGCGTCTCTTGGACCTCGGCTGGCAGCTTTGCGTAGAGATCACCGCAGACCTTGGCGAGGTACTCTTTGTCCGCGCGCTGGCGCGTTTTCACTTCAAGGTTGTGGTCTTGCGGTTTGAGATCAATCGGATTCGGTTCCAGCGATTTCTCTTTGTAGAGCGCGACGGACTGCTGCGTGATGAGTTGCGCAACGGCGCACGTAAGCTCTCGCAACAATTCCAGCGAAGACCGATGCGGCCGAAACCGACCGATCGCTTTTGACTCCGCGATTTCTTTTTGCAGCGCGCGGAGCGGCTCGAGCATCTCCTTGTCGATCCAGCCTCTCCACTTTTTCTCGTCGAGCGCATCGTTCTTCGTGTATTCCTTTTTGTTGCGGGCATTTTCGAGCGCGGTTTCGAATTTTGTGAACAGCTCCCCGAGTCGTTCGGCGCGCGACTGGAAATACTCGCGCATGAATTTGTTCTCCGCGGCGATGAATTCCGCGGCCGCCAAGGAGAAGCTCTTTTCCTTGTGGTAAAGCGACCACGGGTTGAGCCCTGGCGGAAAACTGACCTTGTCCTTCTCGAGCTCGGATTTCACCGCCGCCTTTTGTTCATCCAGTCGAACCAACGTGAGGAAGTAGCAGCGATCCTCGGTGGCGGGGATTTTTTCTTTCGGTACCTTGAATTCCGCGGTGAACTTGGCGCCTTCGATCGTCACGAAGTACCGGCCGATTTCTTGCGAGCGCCACAACACCTGAAACTCGACTTTCGCGCCGCTCGGCAACTTTAAGTTAGCGCCGCTCACTTTGATGACAGCGCCGCTCGACTCGGGTTGAGCGGCGACGTTGTCGATTGTGAGGAACTTGGCCTGCTCCTCCTCTTGGCGAGCAAACGCCGGCACGGCGGTCGACAACAACAACAGTGCGGCGACAAGTCTTGCGCTCGGCCGAAGTCGCGCGCCGGCGCCGAGAACGCGCGAACGGGAAGCTTGCGTCATGGTAGCTCCAGATTCTCAAGTCACACCGCCAACGCGTCATGAACGCACGGCGCGCTGTGCTTGTTCAGAACATTTCTCAACAGCGGGTCTCAATCCAAACTGAAGGGATGACACCCGCCGGGAAACTCGGTGTCTAGGTTATTTTCGTCGTCCAACGCCGGCGCCTGCTCCACTCCGACACCGGCGGATCCGCGGCTCGCGGCCGAATCCAGCCTGAAGTCTTCGCGGGTCGGTCGTATACTTCTGCGTTTCGCGAGGCCGGCCGCGGTCGGTTTCCGGCGGTACTGCGGGTTTAAAAATCTCGAACAGGGTGAAATCTGGAGTCATGTCCGAGAATCGCGCGAACATATTGATCGTCGATGACGACACTTCGCTCGCGACGGCGATCGCGGGCGTGCTCGAGACGGACGGCTACGCGACCTTCGTTGCGGGTGATAGTCGCACTGCCGAGGAACTCGTGCGCGAGCAGACGATTGCGCTCGCGCTCGTCGACTTGCGCCTCGGCAAGGAGAGCGGGCTCGAACTCCTAAAGGCGCTCAAGAATATCCGGCCGGAAATGTCCGTCATCATGATCACCGCGATGGGATCTATCGAGACGGCCGTCGAAGCCATGCGGCTCGGCGCCGACAACTTCATCGCGAAACCCATCGATCCGCCGCGACTACTCGCGCTCTTGGCGAAGGGTTGCGAAGCCTCCGCGTTGCGACGCCGCGAGCAACGGCTGAATCGTTTGCAGCCGACCGGCCGCGTCGTGTTGCACGGCAACTCGAACGCGCTGAAGCGCGCGTTGGCGCTCGCCGACGCGGTGGCTGGCCGCGACACCACAGTCTTGTTGCTCGGCGCCACTGGCACGGGCAAAGGTGTGCTCGCGCGCTATGTGCATGAGCGCTCGCAACGCAGCTCGCAGCCTTTTGTCGAATTGAACTGCGCCGGGCTTGCGCGCGAACTGACCGAGTCGGAGCTGTTCGGACACGAGAAGGGCGCGTTTACCGGGGCGCTCGCGCGCAAGCTGGGACTCTTCGAAGCGGCCGACGGCGGCACGCTTTTCCTCGACGAAGTCGGCGAGATGGATCTGGCCGTGCAAGCCAAACTGCTCAAGGTGCTCGAGGAACGGCGGTTTCGCCGCGTCGGCGGGCTCGCTGAGATCACTTGCGATGTGCGCTTGATCGCCGCGACGCATCGCGATTTGGCGTTGGCGGTGCGCGAGAATCGCTTTCGCGAAGATCTGCTCTATCGGCTCAACGTGTTCGCGATTCCACTGCCGCCGCTCCGCGAGCGCCCGGACGATGTGCCGGCGCTTGCGCAGTATTTCTTCAGTGGCTTTCGCTGCAGTCAACAGCCGCTCGCGGCGGATTGGATTTCGCCGGCCGCCGCCCGCACGCTCCGCGAATACTCTTGGCCGGGAAACGTGCGCGAATTGCGGAACGTGATCGAGCGCGCGTCGATTCTGTGCCCGCCCGCTCAGCAGCTTGGCCTCGAGCATCTACCGCCACTGGTTAACGCAGCCCCGAACACGCCCGGCGGCGACACGCGCGAGTTGGCAGCGACGAGCACCATGGAAGAGCGCGAACGCAGCGCGGTCGAGGACGCGTTGGCGCGTCACAGTGGCAATATTCGCGCCGCGGCGCGCGAGCTCGGCATCGCACGCGGGACCTTGTATCGAAAAGTGCGAAAGTTCGGCATCGCTGGTTACACCGACGATGAAGGCGAAGCCGAGTGACTTTGCGCGCGACCGGTTGGCTCGTTGTCGCGAGCCTGTGCACGAGTCTGGCGCCTGCGGCTGAGAGCACCCGCAGTTTGTCCGAGTATTCGCTGAATAGCTGGACCAAGAAAGATGGTCTGCCGCTCAACTCGATCAGTGATATCGTGCAGACTCGCGACGGCTATCTTTGGTTGGCGAGCGAGCGTGGCCTCGTGCGGTTCGACGGCGCGCGGTTTACGGTCTTCGATTCGCAGAGCATTCCCGGTTTGACTTCGGAAGTGATTCTCGGGCTTTATGAGGATCGCGAGAGCCGACTTTGGATCGGCACCGCCGCGGAGTTGTTGCTCTATCAATACGGCCGCTTCACGCGCTTCGGCGCCGAGCACGGCTTGCCGGCCGATTGCGGCGTCAACACGGTATTCCAGGACTCGAAGGGAGTGCTTTGGCTCTCCACTTTTCGCGGACTCTATACGTTCACTGGCAAGAGCGCGCTCCTCTACCGCTCGGATGATGGAATCTCCGTCGACAACACCGTGTCGAGCATCGTCGAAGCGCCCGATGGCAGTCTCTGGCTGACCGGGCGCGAGCCCGCGCGGCTCCATCAAGGCAAATTCGAGCTGCTAGCGTTTCCGCCAAAAATCGCCGAGCACACGAGTTGTTTCTATCAGGATCCGCACGGTCAAATCTGGATCGGCACGACCGGCCACGGCGTGTATCGCGCGGAAGACGGCAAATTATTGCGCATCGGCGACCTCAGTCACGACGCGCTGATCCATACGCTCGCCATGGGACCTGACGGTGAACTCTGGCTCGGCGCCGCGAACACCGGCGTCTCGCGCTTTCTCGACGGCAAGTGGGAGACCTATCGCTCACAGCTGCCCGAAGAGTCAGGCGACGTCACGGCGTTTTGCATCGACCGGGAAGGAAACGCCTGGTTCTCGCTCACCGGTCGCGGACTTTTTCGGCTCAGTCGAAAACCGTTTTGGATGATCGATCGGCGCGCGGGCTTGACGGACGATAGTTTGTCCGCGGCGACCAGCACCCGTGATGGCACGCTGTGGGTTGGCAGCTCGGCGGGAGTCATCGAATCTTGGCGCAGAGACGGCGCGACTCGAGTCTATGGCGCGGAGACTGGACGTCGATCCAACTCCGCGCTTGCGATGGCGGAAGACTCAGCCGGCGCGATCTGGGTCAGCTATCGCGGCACCGGAATCCAACGCTGCGTTGCGGGTCGGTTCGAGGACGTGCCCGGTTGTGAGCAAATACAAAATAAGAACTCGCTCGTCTTGTTGCCGCGCGGCGACGAAATGTTGATCGCCGCCGACTTCGACGTCTACCGATGGCGCGCGGGCGTGCTCGATCACTGGTTCAGCACCGAGTCAGCGATTTGCGCGGTCGTCGAAGGAGAATCGGCGGACGAGCTATGGGTCGGCACCTATGGTCGAGGCGTCGTTCATTACCTGGATGGCAAGACTTTCACACTCGATCGTTCGCTCGGGCTCGCCAGCGATCTGGTGATTTGCCTGCGTCGCGAAGCTGACTCGTTGTGGATCGGCTCGTTCGGCGGCGGCTTACAACGCTATCGCGCAGGACACTTCGAATCGGTGCTCGCCACTTCCGTGTTCGCGGGCGAAGCGGTCTTTAGCGTCATTGCTGATGCACGGAAGAATCTCTGGATCGGCGGCAACGATGGCGTGACGTGGCTGAGCGGCGAGGACCTCGCGCAGTCCGACGCGGAGCGACGCCGCGCGCCGGGTTATCGCGCCTACGGTTTTCCGGAGGGCATTTCCGCGGGCGAGTGCCATGGCGGGTCTGGGCCGCAAGTGCTGCCGCTTGATCGTGGATGCTTCGGCTTCGTGACGCCCGCGGGTATCGCGGTCGTCGATCCAGAAGAACCGTTGCAACCGGCACCGAAAATCGACGTGCATGTCGAGGCTATCAAATGGGCGGGCAGTGCGCCGACGACTCAATTGGGTTTGGAAGGCGCGGCGCTCCCGGCGGATGTGCGGCAGCTTGAGATTCGATACACCGGGATTTGCCTGACGCAGCCGGAGCGCTTGCGTTTTCGTTATCGAATGCGCGGCTATGAAAAAGATTGGATTGAAGTCGGCGAGCGGCGCACCGCGGTGTACTCGCGCCTGCCGCCCGGGGCGCATACTTTTGAAGTTTGTTCCGCGCTTGATGCGGGCGCGTGGAGCGATCCGCCCACGACGCTGGCGTTGGAGGTGGCGCCGGCCTTTCATCAACGCTGGCAGTCTCGAGCACTGCTCGCGGCGGCGATTGTCCTGTGCGCGATCGGCCTCTATCGTCTTCGTATTCGTCAACTCGTCGCGCGCCAACGACAACTCGAAGCGCTCGTGCTAGAGCGGACCGCCAATTTGGAATCGGCGCGCGCCGAGCTCGCCACCGCTAATAGCGATCTCGAGGTGCGAGTGTTGCGTGGGGTCGACGCGTTGCGTAAGTCGGAAAGGATGGCGGCGTATGGAGAAATGGTTGCCGGCGTCGCGCATGAAGTGCGGCATCCGCTCTTTGCGCTCGAAGCCGCGGCGTATGTCTTGACGCAGCGACTCAAAGATCGCGACGACCTCACGCGTCAAACCAAATTGCTCGAACTCGAGACGCGTCGCATCGGCCGACTGATGGATGACTTGTTGCAGTTTGCCCGACCCGCGGCGCTCAACGTGTCGCCCGTCGATCCCGCGCAAGTGTTGCGAGAAGCAATCGAGATCTACCAAGCCGAGCACGGGCTCGATGGTCTGCAGCCGACCTTCTCAGCATCGGACGCGCTTCCGCGTGTGCCGATGGATGCACAACGCGTGGTGCAGGTCGTCGTGAACCTCATGGAGAACGCGCGTAAGCACGCCAAGGGTGCGACGCAGATCACGCTGAGTGCGGTGATCGTGTCGGAACCGGATCCGGCTTTGCCCGCGTCGCCGAGTACGCAGCGACTGCAGTTGTCGGTCCAAGACGACGGTTGCGGAATTCCGCAGGAGCATCTGCCCAGAGTTTTTGAACCCTTCTTCACGAGTGGAGCGGGAACGGGGCTCGGTCTTGCAATCGTGCAGCGCGTCGTCGCGGACCACGGCGGTCGGGTGCAGGTCGAATCGCGCACCGGGAACGGCACAAAGTTCACGCTGGAGCTGCCAATGTCGGCGCCGTCCGCGCGACCGGCGTGATCAACCCGAATCGAACCGGTGCCGACCTTGTACCGAAACAGAACATCGATCCGCCGCCGTCGGAGCGGGTTCGAGTCGGCGATCGCGACCTTAACCCCTAGATTCGTAAAGAGTTTCTGCGTTCTCGGGGCTGGTCGCGTCGAGGGCTGGCCAGCGGTTTGCTCAATTCGGCGGCTCGGTCGAGTGACCGGTGCATCGAGAGGTTGACCCGGCGGCTGCGTTCCGCGCGCGCCGCAACGAAAAAGATAGCGGAAGAGTTATGCAAATGTGCGCCGAACCGACCAGCCTCCAGCGAACTTGGTCCGTCTTGCTGGTCGACGACGATTCTGCAGTGCTCGAGAGCCTGCCGCCCGTCCTGGCCGGACCGCAGATCGAAGTTGTCACGGCCGCGAACTATCCCGAGGCGTTGGAAGCGCTCGCGCGCCAACAGTTCGATCTCGTCATCACCGATCTGCGCCTCGAGGGCCAAGCATGCCGGCGCGGGCTCGACGTCGTGCGCGAGGCCAAGCGGCTCCAGCCGCAAGCCGCTGTCGTCCTGATGACTTCGTATGGCAGTGGCGAGGTCTACGGAGAAGCCCTTCGCCGCGGCGCGGTCGAGTGCTGGCAGAAGTCGCTCACCATGCTCGAACTGCTCGGCCGCATTCGTCGACTCGGGATTCCGGTCGTCTAACGCATCGGAGTCGCGGTTTTAGCCTACGCCAAGGACAGCCGATATCTATGCGGACGGTCCGTTCATGTCTAAGGATTCTAAGCAAGCGAGAGCGACCTCATGGCATCGAAGCGATGCTCGACCTGGCTTTGTTCGGCGATCGTGCTCGGCACGGCCCTTCCGGTCTATGCGCAGAGCGCGGAATTCACCGCGGCGAGCGAAGGCGCGGTGCGCATCGAATGCGAATACAAGCTCGCGGTGCCGGAAGCCATTGTCGAGGATGTGTGGCGCTATCTGACGACGCGCTACGCGGACGCGGCGTTTCTCGACTACGACGATCGGCGTTTTCAGGCCACGTTGTCGCGCGAAGTTTTTACGGATGTTTACTTCGACGAACCGACGCTGACCTTGCTGGCGATGGAGTGCGGAGTTCGCCATCGAAGTCGGCAAGTCGATGCCGGCGGCGCCAAAGATGGTCGGCAACTTCTGCAGCTCAAGCTGCGCGGCGACGATTCAACTGGCCTCGCGCGCAATGAGATCAAGTTCAAGGTCGATCCGCCCAAGTCGCTCAAAGAAGATGAAGATTCGCACGCCGTGCTCGGGCTCTTGGCGCGCGCGGATCGCCCGCAATTCAAGAAGCTAGTGGCCGAGGTTGGAGTCGATCCCTTTGCGCTCGAGCGGATCTTGACGCTGGAGCAAGTGCGCCGACGCGTCTACCTCGCCGATCAAGACGGCGCATTTGCTACGCTCACCCTCGATCAGCCGCGCTCGACTGACTTCGGCCGTGACGTCGGATTCACCGAGATCGAACTCGAGCTCAATGAGATTCGCTATACGGAAGCGGATGCGGCGGGGCGCGCTCGCATGCATGCGGTCAACGATCGCATCAAGCGCGACCTAGAAGCGCGATTTCCGGGGATCGTTCCGGACCAGACACCGAAGTACAACAAGATCTTTGCGCGGCTCGAATCCGGCTGGTTGCCCCTGCGGTTTCTGATCGCGCATGACCTGAGTCCGAGTGATGTGGTGGCGTCGCTACTCTTCTTCGCGCTGGTCTTGCCGGCGCTGGCTGGTGTTTGGCTTTTCGGTCGACGCCGACGCGCTCGCAGCGGTCGACCCGCTCATGAGCGCCCGAACCGCGAACGCGACATGCACGAAACGGGCGCCGGTTCGCCAGCGGAGCGTGCGCAGGAGTGCACGCTCCACCGCCGCTGAATCTCCTGGGTCGCGCTGTTACGGGCAGCTCGCGAAATTAGCGCAACCGAGCGCGTCGAGCGTGGGATCCAGGCCACAGAGCGGACTCGGTAAACCGGGTTGTGGTCCACCGGAAAACTGCGCTGACAACGCGAAAATCGCGTCCGCAACGTTGAGCGAGCCATCGTCGTTGCAGTCGCAGGCATCATCGCAGTTGAGCGTCGACGCGCCGGTGCCGAACAAATAGCCCAACACAAAAATCACGTCCGCAATGTTAAAGGTTGTGTCATCGTTGCAGTCGCCGCGGACGAACGTCTCAGGTAACACCGGCACAAACACCGTGATCGTGCCCTCCATGCCAAACCCGAAGTGAACGGAGCAGTAGTACGGGTAGATATTTCCTGGCATCGGATTCGCCGCGAGAAAGGCCGCGTCAAAAACGACGGAGTAGGTCGTGCCGACGACGATCGTTGGCGCACCGGAAATGAAGTTGCCGTCCGGGAATCCCGAGGCGCCGCTCTCCACGTTGTGTAACCCATCGAGCCAAGTCCACAGGACAGTATCGCCAACATTGATCGTCAACGCGGACGGCGCGAACTCAAAGCCGGTCAAGGAAACATTGTGCGTGACTTGCGCTGCCGCCGGTGCAGCGAGGCCGATGACTGCGAACAACGAGACGGCAAAGCGGGCGCGAGTTGCGAAGCGCATGGGATCCTTTCAGATGGACGGGCGAAACTGAGCCGACTGCGCGCGTCTTTCGGTCCTGGTCAGCACGCCACGCAGTTGCGCGAAAGTAACACAGAGGACGGTGGCTGTCACCGATCAAAAGCGCTCGCGAGGGCGCGCGCCGGCGCGCGCCAGTAGCTCCGCTGCGAGCCGCGCCAGCTCCTGGCCAAGCTCGTCACCGAACTTAAAGCGACTCGCGTCAAAGCCCCGAAACACTTGGGGATCGAGTTGCGTCACCCACGCGGTCGCGCGCGGGAGTTCCTTGTCCCAGCGATCGCTCGGCGCAAAGAAGAAGATGGAATCGAAGAGTGCGGCGGCGCCGTGCACGTAGTCGTGCCGAAAGTTCTTTTCAAACTGCGTCACGTCGACACCGAGCCGTTCCGCAATTTTGGTCAACGACTCGAGGCCAACTTGCTGCGCGAGCGCTTCGCCGACGCGACGCTGTGGATCGAAGTACTGCCGCACTCGGGCATCGGCAAAAATGGTTGTGGCGCCGCGCGCCGCCGCTTCATCGTCTTTGAGTAGAATTCCACTCCACACGACGCTCACGCTGAGGGGCGCCTCCGGATGCGCCTCGAGCACGTTCTTAGCGACCGCACGGGCCGCGCGTTGACAGTTGATTCAGCTCGGCGCGAAGACTCCGATGACTCGCGGCTTCTCGTCGTGGGCGCGAAACTGTTCCCTGACGGCATCGAGCGAGCCAGCGAGAACTGTCAGCATTGCTTTGCGCGGGGGCGGTTGAGCGGCGCCGGGTGGCGCGAGTGGTTTGGGTATCGGCAAAGTTTCGCGGTAGTCGGGCGGCGGAGTGAGTGAGAACACGCTGTCGGGCGAGGCGCTTGGCGCAAGCGATTGTCGTTTGACGCGCTGGAGCGTGAGTCGCCACGATTCCGTCTCGGCTCCGCGTCGGCGCGTCTGTTGAATGAGGCGGGGAAGCAAGTCGGACGCCCCGACGTGCCAAAGCGTTTCGACCTCGGGGTCGCTCGCGCCGGTTGTCCCGGGAATCGAAGCGTGAATCCGCCAACACTTCACACCATCCACCATGACCGTCGGCGAGTCTTCGAGCAGCGCAACGCGAACCAGCGGTGATCCCGTTTCGTCTGATAGGGCGCGCGTGAATAACTCAAACCCGAGGCGCGGGAACATGACCAATGCGAGCAGATCATCGCTGCGTTCGCCGGCGCCGCGCTCAAAGGTCCGGCTGGAGTGATTGAGGACGAGCGTGTCGCGTCCCACTTGCACACGTGTGAAGCGTTGCACTGCTGTCGCGCCGACCAACGTGGAAATCTCCGCATCGACGCGTTCGCGTTGCTCGTCGGCGAGTTCCAGAACGACGCGTCCATCGACGCGAGTGTTCGTTCGTTCGAGGAGTAGAGAGTGCTGGAGTCGCGCTTCATACTCAAAGCGGCCGCTCTTCAGCGCGGCGTTGACGGCAGTCACGAGTTCGAGGCAAGTCTGGTCCGTGCCGCCCGATTTGGCCGCAACGGAGCAAGCGATCACGAGCGCGAGCAGCGCCGGAACACGAAATCGCCGTGCGCTGGTGTGGAGATTCATGGAGTAGCACTGGCTTCGCGTTGATCGTGTTGTACGTGACGACGACTCGAACACGACCTTGACTCCGGCGTCGTCGCCTCTATGGTCTCCGATTCCCTTGCGCAGCAGCCGAACGCTCGGCTGCGTGATCGCGCGCGTCCCCCAGCAGTAGGAGGCTCCGCTCATGCGACGATGGGTCTCAGTGCGCCGTCTCGGCGTGACTGTGTTGGCGCTCATGCTGCTCGTCAGTCTTGTGCGCGCGCATTTTGTCGTGATCATACCGGAGCGCGCAACTATTGCGCCGGGCGAAAGCCTGACGGTCCAGTATTTCGAAGGCCACCCCTTCGAACACGAAATTTCAGAGCGCACCCCGACTCCGCGCGTCTTGGCGCTCGTCGGGCCGAGCGGTGCGAGTCAGGACTTGCTTCCCTCCCTCAAGGCGGTGGGCGGCACCGCGGGGCTCTTTCAGTTCTCGCTCATTGCCGCCGAACGCGGCGACCATCACATCGTCGCCGAGTTGCCACTCGGACTTGCGCATGACGGCGGCGCTTGGCAACGCAATTTCATCAAGGTGCCGCTCCACGTGAAGGCGCAGATCGGTTGGGACCGTGTGTTCGGTCAACGCATTGAGATCGTGCCGCTCACGCGTCCCTATGGGCTCGAGGCCGGCATGGTATTTCGCGGTCGCGTGTTGTTCGGCGGTAAGCCGCTCGCAGATCGCCTCGTCGAGGTGGAACAGTATTCGCCGTCGCCGCCCGCCGCCGAGAGTCTTCCGCCAGAGATCATGATCACGCGCGTAGTGAAGACGGATGAACTCGGCACGTTTATCGTCTCACTCGACAAGCCGGGTTGGTGGGCGCTCAAGGCGGAAGAGGAAGATGGTCTCGCGGAGCGCGATGGCAAGAAGTTACCGCTGCTCGTCGGAGCAACGTACTGGCTGCACATGGAACCGCGCGACGATCGTCGCCACGAAAAGCGTTAACCGTGCACGTCGCGGGTGAAGTGCTGCGCCCCGAACTCGTGGTCGGCGGATTCGCCGTCGCCGCCCTCGGCTTGGCGGTTTCCTTGCGACGTCTTTCGGATGCCGAGGTTCCGCGGGTCGCCGTCGTGGCGGCCGCGTTCTTCGTCGTGAGTCTTATTCACGTGCCAACCGGCGGAATCTCCGTGCATTTACTGCTCAATGGACTCGTCGGTGTGTTGCTCGTTCGGGGCGCATTTGTCGCCATTGTGGTCGGACTCGTTTTTCAGACGCTGCTTTTTGGTCACGGCACCGTAACGGCGCTCGGTTTCAACGCCTGCTCGTTGGGCTTGCCGGCGCTCGCAGCCGGCACCTTGTTTCGCAGCATCGCGGCGCCCGGAGCGAAGGGCTGGGCGGCGCTGCGTCGCGACATTTGCGCGGCGCTCGTGGGTGGCGGCACGGTGCTGCTGTCCGGCCTCGTCGTCGCCGGCGGGCTCTTGTGGTCCGGCGCAGCGCTCAAGCCCGTGGCCATCGCCGTGTTCGCGGCGCACGTGCCGATCCTGCTCATCGAGGCGTTCGTGACCTTATCCGTGGTGCGATTTATGACGCATGTCAAACCAGAGCTCTTGGGTCCGCGCATACCCAGCTCGCCGCGTCCAGCGGCGGGGTGAGATTGCTGACGCCGAGGTCGCGCGCCGGATACACTCCGCGCATGTTGTCGTCACTTCGCTCGAATGTTCATGACCCGCGCCGTTCGAGTTCGACGTTCGGCTGTTCCGTAGTGCTAACCGCCGGAATCTTGTTCGTGGCCGCGTCACGACTCGACGCCCATGGTTTCGAAATCGAGCTCAAAGTTTTCCCGGACCGTTATTGCGTCGAGGCGTATTTTCCGATCGACGGAAGTCAGGCGCGCGATGCGCAGGTCGCCGTGTACGGGGTCTCCGATGAGCTTTTGGCGAGCGGCGCGACGGACGCGAGCGGTCGCTTCTGTTTCACGCTCGCGGAGCCGCGAGCGTTGCGCATCACTGCGGAGCATGTTGAGCATCGCGCGACTTTGTCGGTGACCGCCGACGAGCTGCTTGTGGCGCGGCGCAAGTTCGCGGACGGCGCCGATTCGGGCGCGCTCGTGCCGCGGTCGCCGCGCTGGCCAATCGCCGAAGCGTTCGCGGGCGTCGCGCTCATTCTCGCGCTCGCGAGTTTCTTTTTGTGTTGGCGATTGCGCGGCGAACTCGATCGACTGCGAGCACAACTGCCGACACCCCAAGACGCGAACCAGAATCGCTAGTGCCGGGTCAGGAAACCTCGGCCCACTAGGTTCGAGGCACTTGGGTTAAGCTTGGTCGCGAGCGACCGAGCGAAACCGGAGGCGACCTTGCCTGGTCGTTGAGGATTGCGCGACGGAGGAGCGGACAAGACCCGAGGCTGCTCGGACAAAGACGGTCAAGGTTTCCTGACACGCCGAGGGCGCGCATGCACATCCACATCGACGAGTTCGCCGACGACGACAGCCTGATCCACCGCTGGGACGTGCGCGTAAAGTTGGTAACGCTGTCGGCGCTCGGCATCGCCTTCGCCTCGACGCGCTCGGTCGAAGCGGCCGGGGCGGCGCTGGGTATCGCGCTCTATTACTGCGCGCTCGCCCGTCTGCCTTTCGGCGCCGCGTGGATGCGCGCGCGATGGGTTGTGTGCGTGCTGGCGCCGCTGGCGGTGGTGCTCGCTTGGCAAGCGCAATCGGCGTGGATCGGCGTCGCGATCTTGCTGCGGGGGGTCGCGATCATGGTTTTGACGCTGCCGCTTGTCAGTACGGCGCGATTCGCCGACACCCTGGCCGCGCTGCGATCCTTGCACGTACCGGGGCGGCTACTGACGGTGTTCTTGTTCACTTACCGTTACTTGTTTCTGTTTCTCGATGATCTGCGCAGCCTGGAACTCGCGCTCGCAGCGCGTGGCTATGTGGCCGGCCGCGGCGTGCGACCGTTACGAATGGCTGCGGCACAGGTCGGTAACTTGCTAGTGCGCAGTTTCGAAAAAACCGAGCGCATCCATCACGCAATGCAGGTGCGCGGCTTTCGCGGTCAGTTTGTCCCGCGCCGCAGCTTTAGCCTGCGCAGCATCGATGTGTTGTTTGGCGTGGCGACCCTACTCGCCGCCGCGGCGCTTTTGTACGGAGACATGGTGTGGTGGCGAAGACTGTCGTTGATCTCCAGTCCGTGACCTTCAGTTACCCGGATCCGCGCGAAGTGCTGCGTGAGCTTTCGCTCGCGCTCGCGGATGGGGAGACGCTCGGTCTGGTTGGTCCGATTGGCGCGGGCAAGACCACGTTGTTCTTGCTGCTCGCCGGTCTACTGCGGCCACATTCCGGCAGTGTGCAAGTGCTCGGCCGCGAAGCGGGCGACGTGGCGCTGCGCGGCCGCGTGGGCGTGGTATTCCAGCGCGTGGAAGAGCAACTGTTCTCGACTTCGGTGAGCGACGACGTCGCGTTTGGCCCCCTCAATTTGGGAGTGCCGATGGAGGAGGTGCCGGAGCGCGTCCGCCGCGCGTTGCACGCCGTCGGGCTCGAGGGTTTCGAGGAGCGTGTTCCGCATCACTTGTCGGGCGGCGAGAAACGCAAGGTTGCGCTCGCCGCGGTGCTCTCGATGCAGCCAGAACTCTATCTGCTCGATGAGCCGTCGAGTGATCTCGATTCGCGCGCGCGCGCGGAACTCATCAGCCTGCTGAAGAAGCTACCGGAAAGCAAAATCATCGCGACGCACGACTTCGAATTGTTGTGTGAAGTGGCCGATCGCGTCGTCGTACTCGGCGACGGCAGCATACGCGCGAGCGGCGCACCACTCGAGTTGCTCGCTGATGTCGCGCGCATGCGATCGTGTGGACTCGAAGTGCCGGCGGGTTTGCGCGCGCTCTATCAGCTGAAGCAAGGCGGCGTCGATTTGATGGGACGTGAGCGCACCAACCGCGGACTTTCTCATTGACGCGCGCCCTCAGCACGGTAACTTACTCGTCATTCGCCGAGGAAATGAGTGTACGGGCTGGTCTCGTCGTCGCGACAACTAGACTAGGGGTGTTGCTCCAACACCCCTCGCGGTCGCGGCTCCGCCACGACCGCTTCACCCCAACGAGCTCGCCGCTGGCTCGAGGAGAGGAGTGGCTCGTAACGGAGGTACGCGAGCCCTTTGCTTAGAATCGAGCTTGTCTTAGGTCTAGACATTCAAAACGCCAAAGGCTTGCTTGGTGTGGAATGGTCGCGGCGGAATCGCTGTACGGAGGCGCGTCGAGTTGGTGTACGTGTGGATGGCTTCTTATTGAGATGTCTTCCCGCCGGACCCGCGCAAGTCGATTGGTCTACTCATTCAGCGCCGAACGACTCAGTAACACGATCCTTGCGGCATCGTGGCGTTCGCAGTTTGCCGCCGTTGCTACGCGCACGGAGCTTCGGCTCGGTACGGTGTTTTGACGATAGAGTAGGTAACAACACACGCCTCGATCGGACTGACTGACGGCCTGCTGTTGAATTCCAGATGTTGGGAAGATGACGGTCCTCGAAGAAAAAGTCCTGGTGCTCAACAAATCGTGGCGGCCGATTCGCGTCACCACGGTACGAGATGCCTTCGTGCTCGTGTACCAAGATGTGGCGCAGATCGTCGATCCGCGCTCTTATGCGACTTTCGATTTCGAGTCGTGGCGTGGTGCTGCTGAGTTCGCCCGCGAGCACGTGCGGTTGCTGCGCGCCTACAACTGGCAGATGCCGATTCCCGAAATCATCGTGCTGCGCGACTACAACGGCATGGATCGCCGGCAGGTAAAGTTTTGCCGGCGCAACGTCTTCGAGCGCGATCAATATTCGTGTCAGTATTGCGGGCGACGACTGCGCACGCAGGAGCTGACGCTCGACCACGTCCTGCCGAGAAGTCGCGGCGGCAAAACGACGTGGCTCAATGTCGTGGTAGCGTGTCATGGCTGCAATGGGCGCAAAGCGAATCGCACGCCACTCGAGGCGCGCATGACGATGATTCGCCAGCCGCGGCGTCCGCATTGGGAGGAAGTGCGCGTGCGCTACCCGATGGGCGGCATCCCTGCGTCTTGGGAGGCTTTCATGAGCGAACTCTATTGGGGTCAAGAGCTCGAAGCCTAATCCCAGACGCGTTTGTTCTGGTCCGTACGTCTACGAAGATGGGCGGCGCGCCGTGAGTCTTGTACCGAGAGTCGCGCTCCTGGGTTTCAGCGCGTTGCTGCTCATCGCCGGCGACACCAATCCGCCGCCGCTCCCGCGCGATACGTTGCCAAGAGACTTTTTTGATTTGCCGACGCCGCTCGGACTGGTTCCAAAGGGACTCGATCGCATCGAGACTCCCGCGACGCCCGGCGCACCGGCTTCGCCGGTGCCCCCGGTGCCGACGGACGCGCGGGAGCGCGAGCTATTTGGACTCGGCCGGCGGTTGTTCTTCGATCCATTGATCTCCGCGGATCGCACGGTCGCGTGCGCCTCGTGCCATGAGCCCGAGCACGGCTTTTCGTCGCCTTCGCGTTTTCCGCGTGGCGTCGGTGGTCTCGTCGCCGATCGCCATTCGCCCACGCTCTTCAATCGCGAATTCGGTAACTACCAGCTTTGGGATGGGCGGGCGCGGACACTTGAAGAGCAAGTGTTGCTACCGATCGAACAACGGAACGAAATGGGGTTGCCGATCGCTGCGGCGCTCGCGCGACTCAACGAAGACGCGAGCTATCGTGCCGATTTCGCGCGCGTGTTCGCGGCCCCGGCGACGAGCGCTTCGCTCGCTGCGGCGCTCGCTGCCTTTGTTCGACGCCTGCGTTTTGGTGACACGGCGGTCGATCGGTTTTATGCGGGCGACGCGGCGGCGTTGACGACCGAGGAACGCGGTGGATTGTGGATCTACGAGAGCAAAGGCAAATGTTGGGTCTGCCATGCCGGCCCAAATTTCAGTGACGAGTCGTTTCACAACACTGGCGTCGGCGTCGTCGACGGATCTGCGGAGGCGGGTCGGGCCGCCATCACTGGCGACGAGAAGGACCGCGGCGCCTTCAAGACGCCGACCTTGCGCGCGCTCGTGCTCACGCCGCCTTATATGCACGATGGCAGCCTCGCGACGCTCGAAGCGGTCGTTGAGTTTTATCGTCGCGGCGGAAACGCCAACGCGCATCTCGACGCACGTCTGGCGCCCATCGAGTTGAGCGATACCGAGGTTCGTGATCTGGTCGCATTTCTGCGGGCGTTGACCCGTCAACCGAGTAAAGCGCAAGAGACACGTGAACTTTGACTAGTGCGAGCGAACTCTCGCAAGCCGAGTTCGAGCAGCAATTCTGCGCGGCGCTCAGCGCTGAGGTGTCACCGTCGGAGGCGGCCGCTCACGCGCGTCACGCTTGGCTCGTGGCCGCGCGCAATCAAACCATGAATCTCACCCGCATCGTCGAACCGCGCGCGATGGCGGTGCGACACGTGCTCGATTCCTTGGCGGCGCTCCCGATCATCGCGCGCCGCCACCCCGGCGCGGCGCGCATACTGGACCTTGGCACCGGCGCCGGGTGGCCGGGCTTGGCGCTTGCGATCGCGCGACCCGAGTTGCGGGTCACGCTGCTCGATGCGACGCGCAAGAAAGTGCAGTTTCTCGAGGAGATCGTACGCGAACTCGGGCTCGCCGCGCGTGTCGAGTGCGTCTGGGGTCGGTGCGAAACGCACCTCGAGTCGAGTCGCGCCAACTATGATTGCGTCGTCGCGCGCGCCGTGGCGCCAATCGCGCAGCTTCTAGAATGGACCGAAGGCGGGGCTCTGCAGAGTTTCGTTTTTTGGAAAGGCGACGCGCTCGACGACGAATTGCGCGAGGCGGCGCCGCTGCTCCAACGACTTCGGCTCGAGGTCGTCGAGCGTGTGACCTATGTGTTGCCGGATCAACCGGCAGAGAGATTCTTAGTCGTGATCGGCCGCGCCGAGAAAATCAAAAACCGAGCTTCGCACAGCACTGCTTGAATTTGCGACCGCTTCCGCATGGACACGGATCGTTGCGACCGACCTTCTCCGCGCGATTCGTGATGGGCTTTGTCGGCGCGTGTTGGTGATGGTGATGACCGTGGTGGGGATTCTCGCCGGTCGCCACCGTCGTGATAAATTCCGGCCAAGTACTCTCTAACGATTGCCGTTGTTCGAACGACTCCGTGACCACTTCTGTTTCATCGAGGTAGGTGAGATACGCGCGCAACACCGGCAGCGCCGCATCGGCGAGGCGATCGCGGCGGCTGAAGCGCGTCGGCAAAATGTGTCCGATGATGTGGTGCAGATCTTGGCCATCCAAGAAGCGAGGCGCCTTGCCGAGCACGTCATACGACGCGGAAAGAAAGCGCTCGACGATCACGCGTTGATCTGCGGAGGCGACTTCGACGAGCTCGGTTGAGTGCGTCGAGGCCAGAAAGGGCGAAGCATCAATGCGTTCGTGCGTGCCGCTGTTCGGAGATGCCGGTTCGTCGTGTCCCATGCGGCGCGTTATATCCGAAGTAGGGCGGCGATCGCGATGCGAGCGTCCGCAGCGACGGGACGCGCGCCGATGCTGAGCACGGCGTGACAGCAATTCCGAGTCGCGGTAACCTGCCTCGCATGGCTCTACGCGCCGAGATCTTGTCGCAACCGCACGTGCTCGCCGAACAGCTTGAGCGCACTCTGCCGCAAGTGCGGCGAATTGCGAGCGAGCTACGCCGGGCAACTTTCGATTTTGTCTTTCTCGTGGCGCGCGGCAGCTCCGACAACGCCGGCCTCTACGCCAAGTATCTGTGGGGGGCGCACAACGGTTTGCCAGTCGCGCTCGCGGCACCGTCGCTCTTCACGCATTACCAGCGGCCACCGCGCGTCGCGCGTGCGTTGGTCGTGGGAATCTCGCAGTCGGGGCAATCGCCGGACCTAGTGCATGTGATGACGCAGTGCCGCGCGCAAGGCGCGGTCACGGTGGCGATCGTCAACGACGCGGGATCGCCGCTCGCGCACGCGGCGCAGCACGTCATCGAACTCGGTGTCGGTGCCGAACTCGCCGTCGCGGCAAGCAAGACCTACACCGCGCAGTTGTTCGCGGTCGCAATGTTGTCCGTCGCGTTCGAAGGGGCAGCGACGCGAGAGCGCGAGCTCAATCAAGTGCCGGGATTCGTCGAGCAGACCATCGCGCTCGAGCCGCTGCTTGCGCAGGCCGCCGAGCGGTACCGCGCGATCGAGCAATGCGTCGTGCTCGGCCGCGGCTTCAATTTCGCATCGGCGTACGAATGGTCGCTGAAACTCAAGGAACTTTGCTACGTGCTCGCGGCGGCGTATTCGGCGGCGGACTTTCTGCATGGGCCGATCGCCGTGGTCGCGCGCGGCTTCCCGATTTTTGCGGTCGTGCCGGATGGCGCCGTGCGCCGCGAACTCGTCGACCTATTGACGAGGCTGCGGGATGAGCAATTCGCGGAGCTCGTCGTCGTCTCGAATGACGACGCCGCGCTTGCACTCGGCCACACGCAGATTCCGCTGCCGGTCGCACTCCCCGAGTGGTTGAGTCCAATTGTGAGCATCGTGCCGGCGCAGCTTTTCACGTATTACTTGGCGCGCGCGAAAGGGCTCGATCCCGACCAGCCGCGCGGGCTCGAGAAAGTGACGCGCAGTTGGTGACGACGGCCGCGAAAACCGATGATCGGGCGCTCGAACCCGCGCGGAAATTTCTAACTGCCGAGTGGCGCCACCTCGCGATGCTCAACTACGAAATCGACGGCGCGCTGCTCGAGTCGCGCGCACCGCGCGGCACGGAGCTCGATCGCTGGCAGGGGCGCACGTTCGTAAGCGTTGTTGGTTTCCAATTCTTGCGGACGCGGCTTTTCGGCATCGCGATTCCATTCCATCAGAACTTCGTTGAAATCAATCTGCGGTTTTACGTGCGGCGGCGCGCGCAGGAAGGCTGGCGCCGCGGCGTGGTTTTCATCAAAGAGATCGTGCCGCGCTGGGCGGTCGCGACGGTCGCGCGGGTCGTATACAACGAGAGCTACGTGACGCGGCGCATGCGGCAGCGCGTCGATCTGGCGGCGCAAGGGCTCAATCCGAACGACAGTATCGCGAACGGGGTCGAGTACGGTTGGCGCGAAGCCGGTCGCTGGCACGAGCTGCGCGTCGAAACGACCGGCGAGTTGCGCGCCCTGGCGGCGGGGTCCGAGGAGGAATTCATCGCCGAACATTATTGGGGCTACACGGCGCAGCGCGACGGTGGTGCGCTCGAATATCAAGTGGAGCATCCCCCGTGGCGCGTCTGGCCGGCGAGTGGCGCACGCTTTGACTGTGATGTGGCGCGCGTCTATGGTCGACGCTTTGCCGATTGTCTGTCCGCGCGACCGACCTCGGCGTTTGTCGCCGATGGATCGCCGGTCGTCGTGCGCCGTGGGCGACGGGTTTCTTGATGGCGAGATGCGCGCGTCGCGCGCGGAGTTCTGGCGGCACGCGCCGACCTGATCCGGGTCACTTTCAACAGAGCGTGTGCCTTGACCGCTCTTGGTGAGTCACTTAGCTTAGCCGCATAGAAATCTAATAGACCCGCAGTTCGTTGGCGCACGCTTTGCGCCGCGCGCGTTCTTTCGTATTGGAGCGTGCGTTCGCGGAGCGGGTAGGAGGACGAGATCGATGGAGGCGCTCTTCTCGACGTTTAGCGATGCCACCGTGTATTTCTTGATGGCTGTCAGCGGCACACTGCTGTTCTTGTTGCGATTCATCATGATGCTGGTTGGCGGCGACCACGGCGACTTCCACGTCGAGACCTCGGATATGGCCGACGGGCATGGCAGTGGCTTCAGCCTATTCTCGCTGCTATCCATTGTGGCGTTCATGATGGGCGCCGGCTGGATGGGCGTCGCGTGTCGAGTGGAATGGCACTTTGGTGCATTGGTTTCGGCCGCGCTTTCGAGCGGCTTCGGCTTCGCTCTCATGCTGCTGTGCTCGGTCAGCATGTATCAGATGCGCAAATTCAATGAGGTCGGTGGCTACGACGTCAAGCATGTCGTGGGCCACGTCGGGCGCGTGTATTTGCGAATACCAGCCAAAGGGCAAGGGCGCGGCCAAGTGGAAATCACGGTCGATGGGCGTCGCAAGGTGCTCTACGCCGTCAGCAACAATCTAGAAATAGCCTCGTTCACCGCCGTTAGGGTGCTCGGAGTCGAAGCCGACGAAACGCTCGTCGTTGAACCGCAGGCATGAGCGCTCTTAACCGTCATCGTCTCGCCACGCGCTTTCTTGGCGCGATTCATGAGAGGATTTAGCATGCCCTTCGTTCCTACCATCGCGGAAGTTCCCTGGGGGCCGATCCTCATCGCGATCATCGCGTTTGTTGCGCTCTTTTTGGTCGTCTTCTTTGTCCAACGCTACCGTCGTTGTCCTTCAAACCGCATTCTCGTGATCTACGGCAAAGTCGGTGGCGAGCGCGCAGCGCGGTGCATCCACGGCGGCGGCGTGATGGTGTGGCCGGTGATTCAGGATTACATGTACTTGTCGCTCGAGCCGATGCCGCTCGAGATCGAGCTGACGAGCGCGCTGTCGAAGAAGAACATCCGCGTCAACGTGCCATCGACGTTCACGGTCGGGATCTCGACGCAACCCGAGATCATGCAGAACGCGGCGGAGCGACTTCTCGGCCTCACCGAGAAGGACATCACATCGCAGGCGCGCGACATCATTCTCGGTCAGATGCGGCTGGTGATTGCGACGATGGGCATCGAGGAGATCAACCAAGACCGCGAGAAGTTTCTCGACCTCGTCAACAAGTATTGCAGCGCGGAGCTCAACAAGATCGGCCTCGACGTCATCAACGTCAACATTCGCGATATCACGGACGAGTCGGGCTACATCGAGGCGCTCGGTAAGAAGGCCGCGTCGGAGGCGATCAACCAAGCGCGTATCGAAGTCGCCGAAGCGGTCCGGGTCGGCTCGATCGGCGAATCGACCGCTAACCGCGACAAAGAAGTGCAAGTCGCGAATCAGGTCGCCGGCGCGGAGTCGGGAAAGAAGCAGGCCGATCGCGACCGCCGGGTCGCCGTCGCGAAACTCGAAGCAGAAGGTGTCGCGGGCGAAGCGGACTCGAAGCGCGCGATGGAGATTGCGGTCGCGGAACAGCGCGCGCGCACGGCGGAAGGCATGATGCAAGCGCAGGCGCAGCAGCGCATCCGCGTCGCGGTGCTCGAGGCTGAAGCGGTGCAAGGCGAGTACGACTCGAAGGCGAAGATGGCCGAGTACCACGCGACGCTCGCCGAACGCCAGGCCGATGCGAAGCGCCGCGGTGATCTCGCGCTGGCCGCGGCTTCACGCGATGTGTTGATCGCGGAAAAGGAGCAGGAACTTGCGCGACTCGAGAAAGAGATCATCGCGCAGCAGATGATCGAGCGTAAGAAGATCGAGATCGATGCCGAGGCAGAGGCGGAGCGCATTCGTCGGATCGCGCGCGGCGAAGCGGACGGTGTGCTCGCGAAGTATCAAGCGGAAGCGAGCGGCGTCATGGCTGTGCTCGAATCGAAGGCGAAGGGCTACGAGCAACTGTTGCGCATCTGCGGCGATCGGAAGGACCTCGCCGCGACGCTGCTCATGGTCGAGAAACTGCCGGAACTCGTGCGCGAGCAAGTGAAAGCGATTCAGAATCTGAGGATCGACAAGATCACCGTGTGGGACGGTGGCGGCGCGGATTCGAGCGGCGGCACCGCCGGTTTCTTGAAGAGCTTGATTGGATCACTGCCGCCGCTGCATGAACTCGCACGCCAAGCGGGTGTGGAATTGCCGGGTTATCTCGGCAAGGTAGAATCCAACGCGGAACAACGCGACACTCCGAGGTCGACGTCCTAATTCTTCGCGGCGGATGCGGTCGGCTGTTCACGGCGAGGAGTGACGTGCACATCCGATCGCGCAAAGTTTCGCCGCTTGCGATTGCGGCGCTCGTCGTTGCGGTGGCGATCGCCGCTTTTTATGCCGTGACACCGGGCGAGCGCGAGTCGACGGCGATACCGTTACGCGAGCATTCCATTCCAGACAGAGCGACGCCGCCGCAAGCACGTGACACCCAAGTCGACTTGCCCCGCGACGACACTTCAGCGACTTCCATTCCAACGGTCGTGTCCGATAGCGAATACCGCGGCGAGGTCGTCGACATTGAAGACGATCCCGTTTCCAATGCGCTCATCTTGCTGCTGAACATGGGTTCCCGCACGCTCGCGGACCGTCGCAGCGATGCCGCCGGCAGTTTCTCTTTCGCCAGCTTGGTCGACGAATCGTTCGAACTCGTCATCGAGCACCCCGACTACCAAGTCGCAGCCTACGCCGTGAGCTCACGCGCCGAGCTTCCCGCGCGCATCGTCTTAGAACAAGGCGCGAGTCTTTTCGTGACGGTGAAATGCGCGGACGCCGCCGCGCTCCCCGAAGATCTCGAGGTCTCGGTCCACTGCGATCCAAGCGTGCGGCCGTTGCGACTGCAACGAACCGCGGATGCGATCACTGGCGAATACAAATTTTTTGGACTCCCCGAGTTGCCGGTCAGCGTTTCGGTCTTTGCGCCGGGGTACCCCACGCCGTCGCCGCGCAGTGTCGAGATGGTGATCGGTGGGACAGTCGAGTGCTCGTTCCTGTTACCCGGGCTCGATGCGCTGCAGGTGAGGGTGGTCGACGCCCGGAACTCGCCGATTTCCGGGGCGAAACTACTTTTGTCTCGCAGCGGGCCGCGCGGAAGCGCCGATTTCGCGATCACGGACGAGTTCGGTATGAGTTTTCTAAATGCAGTGAGTGTCGGCTCGACGCTGAAGGTCAGCGCCGAGGGTTTCGCGGCGCAAGGTGTTGCGATCGCGGATTCCGAATCAGAGCTCGTCGTGCGGCTCGAGCCGGAATCGATCATCGACATTGTAGTTTTGGACGCGGTCGGCGCGCCCGCCGAAGACGTCACGGTGAGTTGCACGTCCAATGCGCGCGCGCTGCCTCACTATCTCGATGCCAAGGCGTTGATCAGAATTCTCGACGGCGCCTGTCGACTCGATGGACTCGCTGCCGGTTCCTACGAGTTGAGTTTCTCGCGCGACCGCAAGCGGCTCGGCTCGCTCCGCGTCGAACTCGATCACGGCGAGGTCGAGCGCGCCGAGTTTGTCGCTGCGGCGTTCGAGAATTTTGAGGGCATTGTGCTCCGCAACGGCCGCCCCGCTGGTGCGGGTCGGCTGCGCAGCTCAGACAATGAAGTGATCGAAGTCGACAACGCGGGACGTTTCACACTTGCAGCTCCGAGCCCATTGACCATTGCCCCGGAAACTTGGTTCGCCTATTCACAAGGCGAAGGAGAATTCTCGCACCTTCGAATGCAAAGCCAGGAGGGGCGTCTCGAATTGTCGTTCGAGACGAGACGACTGCACGGGCAAGTCGTAGCGCCGTCCGGTGAAGCGGTGCCTGGACTCTTCGGCGTGTTGTATTTCCGTTTCGACACCAGTAACTCAGTAACGGTTCGGACTAGTGACACGAACTTGGTAACGGACGAGCTCGGCAGATTCGACGTCGAGTTGATGCGCGGCCAGCACGAGTGCGAGTTTCCGCAGCTTCCATCGCAGTTCGCGTACTTCCCGACACCCATCGAGCTGAGCGTAGATCGCGAAGTTCGCCTGCAACTACAAGCCGCCGACACACTCTCTCTCCGGGCGTTTGGGCGCGACGGGCGCGAGCTCACCGGGCTCGAAGTGGAGGCAGTCGGTGAAGCTCTTTTCCGACGTCAGTCGGCGATCGCCGCGACGACCGGTAGCTACTACTGGCCGGCCTGGGCACAGCGCGGCGTCGTGCGCTCAGCGGGCTATGTGCCGAGAGAATTCGACCTCGGAGGTCTCCCTCGTGGAGCGCCGATTCGCGTCGAGCTCGCGCTCGGTGGAATCGTACATTTCCAGGGGCGCAGCCTGCATTCCTACTTGGGACTTGAGATCGACCGTCTCGAAGGCGAAGCGTTGCCGGCCGTACTACGTACAGTCAGACTCGAAAAGTATGGCTCGGGCTCAGCAACGCTGCCTGCAGGCCGCTATCAAGTGAAGACGTCCGACCTCAGCGGCAAGACGATCGCGACGGAGTTCGAAGTGATTGCCGGCAAGACAACGGACGTCGAGCTGCCGTGAGCCGGTCCGAGTCTCAACCGGTTGCTACGCGGGTGTCGGTTTGAGGCCTTCCACCAAGTACGCGTCGACCTCGCGCTGCTTGCCCTTGAGCGGCACGGATCCGAGTTGGCGGCAGATGGCAAAGGGCTCGACGCGTTCGTAGGTGTATGGCCCGACGACGATTTGCCCCGGGCGCGCGATTTGCGATTCGAGGCGGCTCGCGACATTGACGGTGTCGCCGATAACGGTGTAGTCACGGCGGGTGGTGGTGCCGATATCGCCGGCGATCACGTTGCCTGAATTGATGCCGATGCGAATCGCGAGGGGGCTCGCACCCGAGCGCTCGCGATTAAAGTTGGCGAGCGCCGCCTGCATACTCAGGGCGGCGCGCACGGCTCGAATGGCGTGGTCCGCTTGCGGAAGCGGAGCGCCGAAGATCGCCATGAGGCCATCGCCCGTGAATTTGTCGAGTGTGCCCGCCTCGGCGAAGGCGCACTGGCAGAGTTCGCCGAAGATGCCGTTTAAGAGCCGCGACACCTCCTTCGGTTCGAGCTGCTCCGTGAGCCCGGTGAAGTTCACGAGATCGAGAAACAGCACCGACACTTCGCGCTCCTCGGCCATCATCTCGCCGGCAGCATCGGTCGCCGACGAGCGCACGATTTGCTCGACGACCGAAGGTGCGCTGTAACGCGCGAGTCGTTGGCGGATGCGCTGCTCCTCTTGAATGCGCTCGCGGAGTCGCGCCCGCTCGACGGCCGCGCCAGAGAGAAGCGCGAGCGTCGTCAACGCTTCGAGGTGTTGCTTACTGAACGGTTGCGAACGGCTGCGCGTGTCCGCGTAGATCAGCCCTTCGACGGCGCTGTCATCGCGCATCATCGGCGCGCACACGATCGAACAGATTTGATTCATGACGATGCTGTGCTTACTCGAGAGCGCTGCGTCGCTCAGACTATCGATCACCAGCACCGCGTCCTTCTTGTCGATCACTTGCCGCAAGACGGTGCTGGAAACTGAGAACGACTCCGTGCCGCCGCGACCACCGGCTTTCGTGCGCATGATCTTGAGCAACCGTTCGCCGGTCTTTTCGTCATGGAGAAAAACGCAGGCATGCTCAGCCGGCAGGCTATCGAAAACCAAATCGACGACGGTTCCCAGCATCTCGTCGAGGCTGTTCGAAGAGATCAGCGCCCTTACCGCTTTGTTGTAAAGCGGAATCGCCCAGCTCGCGCTATCGGTCGCGAAAGCCGCGACCGCGGGTTTCGCTTCGACTTTCCCATCGGACGTGCGCGTATCGTGCGTGGACGGTCCGCTCAGTCGCTCCTTGAAGCTCGCGACGTTGATAGTCTGGCTCAAGAAGTGGTCATGAACCGTCTCGTGATAACGAACATCCGCCGCCTCCGCATTCGGCGGCGAACTCGCTACTAGAAAACGAATTTCGACACTTCCCAATACCAGTACGTCATTGTGGCGCAGCCGATGCTGTTGCACACGTTGCGACGCCAGATAAATCCCATTCCGGCTGTTTTGGTCCGTCACCGTCCAACCCGCACCATCCCCGACTATGGTGGCATGAACGCGAGAAACGGACTCATGGGGAAGGCAGAGTTCGCACTCCTTGCTGCGTCCGATCTGGACTTCGCGTTTGCTCGACTCGAAAGTCTGCGGGACGCCGCCGAGCATGTAGGTAATCTGAAAGACTCCGTACACGTCAGAACTGATACTCCCTGCCGGAAATGCCGACTTCGATGTTCGAGAGGCCTTGCGCCGCGAGTTCAGCGACGACTAGGTCGCGATGGGCGGCTTTGATGTGGACGGCGATGAACCTTACCTCGCGTTTGAGCTTCCGCGCCTCCGCGGCAAACTGCCGGGGCGTGAGGTGTTTCGAAATCGCCGCGAGCGCGGACATACGTTCCGGAAACGACGCCTCGAGAAAAACCGCGCGTAACCGTGGCTGCTGATTCGCGAGTTGCCAGACGAGTTCGGTGGGCGCGGTGTCGGAGGCGATCACGATTGCGGCGGTGCCGTCGTCGACAATGAAACCATGCGTTGGCACGACGTGATTCACCGTGACCGGCAAGATGCTCAGTCCGCACACACTGATCGCGCGCTGCTCGGTGATTTGCGCGAGTCGCAGAAAGGGCCGCTTCGCGGTTTCCGAGAGTTGGATGAAGTTCGGCCACAATCGATCGTTGAAGAGATCTCTGCGGAGGCAGTCGAGTACGGCCTCGCTGCCGTGCACGGTGATGCATTGTGGTCGCGAGTCGTAGGCGTTCTCGAGCAGCACCGGGAGCGAAGCCAAATGGTCGATATGCGTATGGGAGATGAAAACATGCTCGACGCCGCGCTGGCGCTCGAGGCTGGCGCTAAACCCCAGTGCGCCGACGTCGATCGCGACATGATCGTTGATCAAGAATGATGTCAAATACTGGTGAGTCGTCGTAGCCGCGCCGAGCGCCGACGGTATCAGCTCGACTTTCATTCGACTCCTCGGTCGACGTGTAGCGCGCGCAACAGCGAGCTGCTAAGAAACAAATCGCTCTTCGAGCCGCGCCAAACGCTGCGCGAGAATCCGGCACATATTTCGGATCACTTTGTACGCCGTGACGTTGCCTTCATCGAGGAGCTTGTTGAATTTGCTAATCGGAAACTTCTTGAGTCGACCGCTGGAAACGCAAATGACCGATGCCGACCGTGGTTCCGCGCTGACCATCGACATTTCACCGAAGTACGAGAGCTGCTGCAGGCGCGCGAGCACGACCTTTTCCTTGCCGGTCTTGAGCACTTCGAATTCGCCGGCGCCGATGACGTAAAACGCGTCGCCGATCTGTCCCTGCCGGATGACTTCCATGCCTTCGTCGGCGCGCACGTCCTGCGTGATGCGTAGCAAGTCGGAGATTTCGCGCGACGCGAGACCCTCGAAGAGCGGCACCGTTGAGAATCGCTCGGTATCGTATTCCATGCTTCGCCCGCCCCGTTGTTGGGTGTTTTGAGCCGTCGCCCGAGCTTCGAGCCGGCCGCCCCGGCATTTACTCCGGCGCGACCGAATCGTGTCAAATTCGGCGCCGTGTCGTGTGCCCAACGGCGTCGAAATCCCCGAATCGCCGGATAGTACCACTGGCCCGAATGCGTGAGAAGGACGCCAGCCGGCGGACGCCGCGCGAAGCGGCGGCAGCGCTTCGACTCGACGCGCACTTGGACGGGTGGACCTGGAAGTTTTTTTCACGAAAAATCCCCGAAAGGCTTGATGCGCTTTTCGGTCTCGCTAGTATGTCGGGCCCGCCTCAGCCAGAGGCGGGTTCGATTTTGGGTCACCGATAGCGAGTGCATTTCGCTTTCGCGACGCTAAGTCGACGACCAGAGATGCGTTGCACGCGCGTCGAGGGTCGCAGCTCTTTGACAATTTGCGAGTCTAGAGAACGCAAGTGAGTTTCAATCAATGAATCGGTCTGAGCGAAAGCTTGGGTCGAGAATTGCTTGCTGCTTGGGCGCAAGCTCGAGCGGCGCAGAGCAAGGCAAGCATTCAGTAAGTAGAGCCTTGAACATGCGTGGGGTGGTGAGCGCGCAAGTGCTGACAAGCCCTGGGTTTGTTTAGGGCGAAGAAACATAACTGAAGAGTTTGATCCTGGCTCAGAACGAACGCTAGCGGCGTGGATTAGGCATGCAAGTCGCA
>JBJXGE010000044.1:0-120752 GCA_046154185.1 Planctomycetota bacterium | reverse complement strand
CCCCCCCCCCCCCCGCGAGGGTGTTGGAGCAACACCCTTAGGAAAAATCTAGTTCCAGAAGAAGCGCGTAGCGCTTGTTCTGGAACTAGAACTCGAGGCCAAAGCGCACCAGGAACTCGTGCACGCGCCCGAGTTCGTGATCGACGTTCACGTAGTTGCACATGACGCGCATGTTCGAGTTGAGGTACCAGTTGGTGCCGAGCGTGACGTTGTCCATGTCGCTGCCGTTGATGCCTTCGTTGTCGAGATCGACGGTCGAGACGCGCGCGACAAGCTCAATGGCGCCGGCGCCGCCTTTGCCGTCGCGAAAGTTCGCCTTTGGTGTGACGCGATCGAAGACGCCCGTCGTGCGCGAGTAAACGCGATGCTCGCCGGTCACGAAGTAACTCACGAAGACGTAGGCGGCGGAGAACATCGCGTCGTCGAGACCGCGGTCGCGATGTACATGACTCTCCATGTACTCGCCTTGCACAGAGAAGGGCCCGAGCACGACGGCGCTCTCGAGTCCGACGAGCGTCACATCTTCCGCATTCATGATGGTGCCGGTATCGACGAGCACTGGCGCCAGATTCGTCTCCGGGCGGCTCATGAAGGCGACTTCATCGTCGTTTGGGTTCGAACGGCTGATGGCGACCCCGCCATGCAAAACTTGGCGACCGTCGTCCGACAGCACCGGCGCCGCGGTCACTCGGCCGGTGAAGTTGTAGGCGCCGTCGCCGGTTGCGCGGCCTTGGTTGTTCGTGGTGCGAAAAGCCCCGACCGCCCACGTCACGTGGTCGTTGCACGTCGCGTTCGCGAATCTGATGCCGGTGTTGCGCTTGGGCGAGAACACGCTCGTGAGCGAGCGCTCGATCGTCGAGATGTATTTGCTCGAGGTTTGCTCTTCGAGGCCGAACGGCTCAAATTGATGGCCGACGCGAATCGTTCCGACCACAGGCACTTGCATCATGCCGAGGTAGGCGTCGGCGAGCGTCGTTGTGCCTGGTGCGAAGTCGAACTCCGCCTTGTACTCATAAATCTCATTCAGCGAGCCGCTGATGCCGAGTCGGGCGCGCCGAAATTCGGCGCCGTCTTGGAAGTTCCCGAACGCATTCTGAATGCGATCCCCGTGCCGGAAGAAACCAAAATCGACGTGCAGTCGACCGCCCAAATTGAATTTGAACGCTTTGTTGCTTGGATCCGTGACAACCAGGCCATTCTTGAACTGGACGAAGAGGCCGCCTTTTTTGAGATCCGCGACGTGCTTCTCGAGCGCACTGAGTCGCGCCGACACATCGGCCTCAGCCGGCTTCGGATCTTCAGCGCCGCAAACGCTCGAACTCAAAAGCACGACGACGACCACGGTCAGCAGCCATACGCAGAAATTCCGGTCCGAGTGCATCTCGGGTCCTCCCGTGTGAGTCGGCGCGCCGTCAGGCCCGCCGCACCTTCTCGCAATTCGCGGCGGCGACCGTCGGCCGCTTGGCACCGCGGGCCGAATTGTTCGCGGAGCGCGTAAAAACTTCATAAAGATCTCTAAGTTTCAGAGAAGGAAGCCGGTTGTGGGTAAAGTTCTCGCGAGCAGCGGGTCCGCTCGCCCATTGCGAGTTCCGCGTCTCGACTTAGAGCTTGGTGGCGACGCGGATCGAAACCCGACCATAGACGTGGGTGTTTCCATGACGCAGTCAAGGGCAAACAATTGTCGCGCACCGTGTTTCGCATCTCAGGAAAACCGAGGAGTCACTCATGCAGAACTTCCTGTTTCGCTTCGCGATCTTTTTGTTGGCGGTCTCCACGTGCTCACTCACCGGCTGTGGCGGAGGCGGCGGGAGCGGCGGTGGCGCTGGCGCCGCTGCCGGCGAAGGGAATCTCCAAATCGCGCTGACGGATGCCGCGACCGATCTCGTCGATCGCTTTGAAGTCGATGTGGTCAGTATCGAACTCGAACATCGCAACGGAGCGCGTGTCGAGACTTTGCCCGTGACGACGCGCATCGACTTCGCTGAATTGGTCGATCTGGCCGAACTCGTGCGCGTCACGACTGTGCCGAATGGCGCGTATCGCGCGATCTGGATCACACTCGATTTTGACGACGCAGTCGTGCATATCGCTGGCGCCAGTGTTGATGCCGACGTGCTCGACGTGGTTGGCCAGCCGCTCGATGGGCCCATCACGATTGCGCTGGAGCTCGACGGCCGCCGCCCGTTGGTCGTATCGCCCGGTCAATTACGGCTGCTCACGCTCGATTTCGATCTCGACGCTTCGCTCACAGTGGACGAAGTGGGCAATAGTGTCACGGTCGCTCCGGTCTGGCGCGCGGACCTCGACCTCGATCGCGACCGCATCAACCGTATCCGCGGACCGCTGGTCGGCGTCGACGTGGCGCGAGATCGCTTTACCATTTTGGTGCGACCCTTTCGCGCGCTCAGCAGTGACTACGGTACCGTGCGAGTGGAAGTAGATGCCGATACGCACTACGAGATCAACGGTGACTGTTACACCGGACGCGACGGCCTCGACGCGCTCGCCGCGGTGCCAGCGCTCACAGCGACGACCTCGGTCGGTCGCTTCAAGGCCGGCGGCCGCCGTTTCGTCGCAGAAGAGGTGCTCGCCGGTAGTAGCGTGCCGGGCGGCACGCTCGATGTCGTCCGCGGCTACGTGACGGCGCGGAACGGGAACACGCTGACGTTGGTGGGCGCGCAGCTCGATCGCGACTCGAGCAGCATCACGCTCCACACAAACGTCACCATCGAACTCGATCCCACGCACACGTTGGTGACCAAGCGGCTCTCGACCGACGCGCAAGACACGGGCGATATCTCGGTCGGCCAGCGCCTCCTCGCCTTCGGCGAAATCACCGGTGCGCCGGGATCGTTCGTCATGGCGACGACAACCCATGTGCGCCTGATTGAAAGCAGAATCGCCGGCACAATCGTCAGCGTCGGTGTCGGCGAGTTGGAACTGGCGCTTTCGAGCATCGGCCATCGGTCGCCGACGATCTTCGACTTCAGCGGCACTGGCGGCGGCGGCGGCGACGCCGACCCGAATCACTACATCGTGACGACGGGCGCGCTCGATCTCACCGGGTTTAGCGCCGGCACCGCGATGCGCGCGTTCGGATTCGTTGCGCCATTCGGCGCCGCGCCGCCCGATTTCACCGCGCGCACGCTGGTGGATGTCTCCGCGACGGCCGCGCTTCTGCACGTCGTATGGGCGAGCGACTCGACCGAGCAAACGGGCGCGCTCGACGCGAGCGGTTTCGAACTTGACCTCAGCGAGTCGCCGTTCATCCACCACGTCGATCGCGGCGGAGCGACCACGGATCTCACGACGTTCGCCAGTGTGACGGTCGCGCCAGGCGCCGGAATCGTGTTTGGTGCCATCGTCGAGCAAGGAGCCATCAGCCTGTATAGCGACTTCGGCGATTTTTCCGCGGCGCTCGCCGCCCGCTTGGACGCCGGCCGTGAACTGCAAGGTCTGTGGGCGATAGGGCATTTTGACGATGCCACCGCGGAGTTCAGCGCCACGGTGCTCAGCGCGGTACTTGTCGACGGTCCATAAACGAAATGGCGTCGAAGTGCGCGATGGGTCGCGCGCTTCGACGCCAACGTGTTTTCGTCCCGACCTATTTCGGCGTGTACCGCGCGATCGCCATGACCCGGTAGCGCGATGAGCCGGCCGGCAATTGCACCGTGAATTCCTCGCCTTGGCGTTTATCGAGCAATGACCGCCCCATCGGCGACAGATACGAAAGCACGTTGTCCCCGGCGGCGCCATCCCACGGTCCGAGCAGCAGGTATTCCAGGATTTCGCCGCTTTCCAAATTGAGCAGCTTGACGCGCGAGCCGAGCGACGCGCGGTCGGCGCTGGATTGTGTTGGATCCAAGCGGCGCGCCTTCGCGAGCTCGTTCTGAATCTCGAGCGCGCGTCGATTCAAGTTCTCGCGTTCCTCGATCGCCGATGTGTATTCCGCGTTCTCGCTCAAGTCGCCGAACTCGCGCGCCTCACCAATCAACTTGTAAACGGCCGGCAGCTTGACGTTTTTGATCTCCTCGAGCTCGCCCTGCTTTTTCGCGATGCCCGCGTCGGTCGAGTAGATCACGCTGTCGTCGACGAATGCCGCCGTGCGTGCCTCTTGCGCCAACAGCGTCGGTTGGAGCCGAAGTACGGTTGCGAGTAATCCTTGCCGAATCGTGTCAGAGAGACCCGGCGAGTTCTCGATTTCCTTGTACACGTCGCGAGCGGCGGCCAGTGGCGCCGCTTGCACGACTTTGGTGACGAGCGCCGGGTTGCCGAGGTGGCTGCGAAAGCGCTTGACGATGAGATCGACCTGTTTGGTCGGTTTGTCCTGCAGTATCACGTAGTAGTCCGTGAGCATCGAGATCGCCTTCGTGTACATGTCGACGCCGCTTGTTCCGCGCAATGACTCGATGTGCGTGAAGTCGCCGCGCGCGACTTTGCGCAACAACCACATGAACATGAGCGGCGCCTTTTTCGGCAGGCGATGCACTTCCTTGGCGTAGGAGTCGACTTCGTCTCCGCGGCCATCGGCGATCATCAGCTCGATCAGATGCTCCCGGAGCGCGTCGTCGGCGCGCAGCAGCAGGTCAGTATGAAGTTCTTCCCAACCGTCTCGGTCCTGTTCGCGGATGAGCTGGACGACCTCGCGCTGATCCTCCTGACGCGGCAGTAGGTTCAAGACATCGCCGGGGTGCTCGGCGCGCGCGAGCAGCTCATGGACCGTCGGCAAGCCCTCGAGATCGACGCCTTGGTGCCGCAAGAACAACATCACCTCGAGCAACAACTCGGGTGCGCCAGTGGCATGGCGCAAATCGCGCTTGAGTCGCGTGCAGTACGGCAGCAGCGTGTCGCGTTGCTCCGGTTTGATCTCGGCGGCGGCCTCGCGCAACAGTTGCAGCTGCGTCTTGAGGTCGCGTCCGCTCAATCGACGGTCCAGCGTCGCGTTGAGCCCTTGCGGTTTGTCGGACACGAAGTACTCGGGCGACTTGCCGCCGGTCATTGCGATGCGCGGATCGTTTTTGATGTTGGCGCGCAGGCGACTCCACCAACGCGTCCAATCACTCGCCTCGATCACTTTTGGAATCAGGTGCTCGCGCACGCGCGCGAGCGGCATCGGGCGCTTAGAGGTTTGTAGCACTTTGAAGAACAATTCGAGCGGCTCACCTTGCGCGAGCATTTTGAGTCGCTCGGGGTCTTTCCACAGCAGCACGCGGAAATGGTCGGCGGCCAGCAGTTCGCAAATCGCTGGGATCGCGTCGACGCGCACTTTGTGAGCGTTCTTCTCGACGAAGTCGATCACGGCGACGGACGCCTCTTCGATCGAAGTGAGTTCGCGGATGACGCCGATGCCCCAGCCGCTGCGGTGGTACACGAACGTCCCGGGAACGTACTGCACCAGGTTCAAGAAACTCTGAATCGCTTGCGATGGGTTCGGTGAATTGCGCAGGTCGGCGGTGCGGATGTAATTGTCAAAGCCCTCGAGCTGCCCGAACTCGCGCCGGTAGATAGTGATGAGCGCTTCGCGAAAGTCGGTGTTGCGCGGCTGGCAATGCACGAGCGCCTGGTAGTAGTCCATTTGGCGCTGCGCGGGCATCGCTTGAACTTGCGGAATCAAAAGCGCGAGCGCGTTGCCGGCGCGCGTGCCTTGGCCAGCCGAGACGGCTTCGCTGGTCGCCCGAATGAAGTCGTTGAAGCTGGCCGACTCGGACTCGATCGCGTCTAACCAAGTCTCTTCGTAGTCTTCCCAGCGTTCATCGCGCAAAGCCTTGCCGAGGTTGGTGAGGAACTGCGACATGGCGCTACACTCCTTGTGCCTTTACAGACAAATTATGCTTTTCCTGGTCAGCGAAACTTCGATTTTTTTCAGTTTCGACGCTCCGGTTGCATTCCGAACACCGGCTTGCCGGCGACGAAGACCGTGCGCGGCAAGATGTTTTCGAATTCGTACACAACGTGCGCCGGCGCCGGCGCGTCCCACAAGATCAAATCCGCACGTTGGCCCGCGACAATGCGGCCGTGAGTTGCGGACAACCCGAGCGCACGAGCGCCGTGCGCGGTTGCGGCTTCGAGCGCTTGCTCGGGCGTGAGCCCCATGCGCAAACATGCGAGCCCGCAAATGAACTGCAGACTCTCGATCGTGCAGGATCCAGGATTGCGGTCGGTCGCGAGCGCGATCTGCAAGCCGGCGCTGAGCATCTTGCCGGCCGGCGCGTAGGTTTGTTTGCCGAGAAAAAACGTCGTGCCCGGCAACAGCGTGGGAACGACGTTCGCTGTTTTGAGTCGCTCAATGCCGTCGTCGTCGATCATCATCAAATGGTCGGCGCTGACGGCGTGCACATCGGCCGCCACGCGCGAGCCGCCAGACAAGGTCAGTTCATCGGCGTGGATTTTAGGTTCGAGGCCCGCCGCGCGCCCGGCCGTGAGAATGCGTTCCGACTCGGCGGCGGTAAAAACGTCTTGCTCACAAAACACATCACAGAATTTCGCGAGCTGTTCCGCCGCTACGGCGGGGATCGCCGTTTCACAAAGAAAATCTATGTAACCGTTGCGATCCGTGCGGTACTCGTCGGGAATCTCGTGCGCGCCCATGAAGGTGGCGACGACGGTCACCGGCAACTCTTCGCCGAGCCGGCGTATCACGCGCAACATGCGCAGCTCGGTCTCGAGGTTGAGACCGTAGCCGCTCTTGATTTCGATGGTCGTAGTGCCGAGCGACAACATGCGAATGAGTCGCGGCAATGCAAGTTCATAGAGTTGCTCTTCGCTCGCTTGGCGGGTCGCGCGCACGGTCGCGCGAATGCCGCCGCCGGCAGCGGCGATTTGCTGATAACTCACACCTTGGCAGCGCCGCACGAACTCATCGGATCGATCGCCGGCAAACACGATGTGAGTGTGAGAATCGACGAAGCCGGGCGTCAGAAGTTTGCCGGCGCCGTCGATGCGTTCCGCGGCGCGATACGCGCCGGCGATTTCGCGCGCGGCGCCCACCGCCACGACGCGGCCATCCGCGATGGCAACGCTCGCGTCAACGAGGTTGGCGCCGAAGATCGCCGCGCAGTTTTCGATGAGTCGCTCGACGCGCTCGCTCATGCTGCTGTCCTCGGGCAGACGGTCATGGTCTCGCCTCTAGCATGGGAACCCGCACGTGATGTTGTTGGGCGTTCCGAATCGCGTCGTCATAGCCGGCGTCCGCGTGACGGATAATCCCCATGCCGGGATCGTTGTTGAGCACGCGCTCGATGCGCGCCGCCGCGCGCGCCGTGCCGTCCGCCACGATGACCTGCCCCGCATGAATAGAATTGCCAATACCGACGCCGCCGCCGTGATGGATCGACACCCAAGTCGCGCCGGAAGCGCAGTTGATGAGCGCGTTCAGAAGCGGCCAATCGGCGATCGCGTCGGAGCCGTCGCGCATCGCTTCGGTTTCGCGAAACGGCGACGCCACGGATCCGCAATCGAGGTGGTCGCGGCCGATCACGATCGGCGCCCGCAACTCCCCGCGTCCAACCAATTCGTTGATGCGCAGGCCGAAACGCGCGCGTTCGCCATAACCGAGCCAGCAAATGCGCGCTGGCAAACCCTGGAACTGCACGCGCTCGCGCGCCATGCGGATCCAGTTCCCAAGCGCGGCGTCGTGCGGAAACAGCTCGAGCACTGCTTCGTCGGTGCGCTCGATGTCGCGTGGGTCGCCGGAGAGCGCCACCCAGCGAAATGGACCTTTGCCGGCGCAGAAGAGCGGGCGCACGTAAGCCGGCACAAAGCCAGGATAGTCGAAGGCGTTCTCGACGCCGGCGTCGCGCGCTTGACCGCGCAGATTGTTTCCGTAGTCGAAGGCGATCGCGCCAGCTTTCGCGAGCGCGAGAATCGCGCGGCAATGGGTTGCCATCGAGATTCGGCTCCGCTGCACGTACGACTCAGGATCCCTGCGTCGCAGCTCATTGGCCGCCGCTACCGAAAACCCACTCGGCACGTAGCCATGGAGCGCGTCGTGCGCGCTCGTTTGATCGGTGACCAGATCGGGCGTTACGCCGCGCCGCACGAGTTCCGGTAGGATCTCGGCCGCGTTGCCGACGAGTCCGATCGATACTGCGCGGCGCGCCGCGCGCGCCGTGTTGATGCGCGCCAGCGCGTCGTCGAGGCTCCGCGTCATCTCGTCGATATAGCGCGTTGCGAGCCGCTTCTCGATGCGCGCCGGATCGACTTCGACCGCGAGCATTGAGGCGCCGGCCATCGTCGCGGCGAGCGGTTGCGCACCACCCATGCCGCCGAGCCCGGCGGTCAGAATCCAACGACCCCTGAGATCACCGCCAAAATGTTGTCGCCCCGCCTCGACGAACGTTTCGTATGTACCCTGCAAAATTCCTTGCGTGCCGATGTAGATCCACGAGCCCGCAGTCATTTGGCCGAACATCGTCAGCCCGAGCGCCTCGAGTCGACCGAATTCATCGGGTGTCGCCCAGCGCGGCACTAAATTGGAGTTGGCGATCAGTACGCGCGGCGCATCCGCATGCGTTTTCATCACGCCGACCGGCTTGCCGCTTGCGACAAGCAGCGTGTCGTCGTCGTGCAGATTGCGCAGCGTGCTCACGATGGCATCGAAGCATTCCCAGTTGCGCGCCGCTTTGCCGCTGCCGCCATAGACCACGAGTTCCGCCGGATTCTCGGCGACGTCCGGGTCGAGATTGTTCATGAGCATTCGGAGCGGCGCTTCGGTGAGCCAAGATTTGCAAGTGAGGCTCGTGCCCGTCGGAGCTTTGATAGGATTGCGCGCGCCAGCCTGGCCCATCGAGTGCAACGCTTTCCGCTCGCAAGGGCGATTCGCCCGTGAGGGAAACGGCTCAAAGTCGCCTGATGCTCACGAAAAAAGTCCCAGTCGGGACTTCGTTGCGTGCGCGCCCCCGGCACGCTTGAGCCGTGAGTAGCAAAGCGCGGCATTCGAGCAGAAGCGGGCTCGGGATGCAAGGCGGCTTCGGCATGGGGACCCTCGGCGGGGGTGTCGTTGGGGATCGCCACCCTCGTCTTGCGCTTGAGCGTCGCTTGCCGTTAAGACGACAACGCGCGCCCGTTACGTCCCACGAAAGCCAACATGCTCAATCGCGTCATTCTGAAACCCGGCCGGGAGAAGTCCGTTAAGTACCGGCATCCCTGGATTTTCTCGGGCGCCATAGCGCGCATCGAGGGCGACGCGCAAGACGGCGACGTGGTCGGCGTGTGTGACGCCGGTGATGCGCTGCTCGCGCGTGGGCTCATCAATCGCAACTCGCAAATCATTGTGCGGCTCGTCAGTTGGCGCATGGAAGAGCGCATCACCGACGATTTCTTTCGCGCGCGCCTCGATGACGCCATCAACGCACGGGCGTCGATCGTCGAGAGCGGCACGACGAACGCGCTGCGGCTCGTCTATTCGGAGGCGGACGGCTTGCCGGGACTCATCGTCGATCGCTACGGCGATTGCCTCGTGTTGCAAATCGGCGCGCTCGGCTTGGAGCAGCGTCGTGAACTCATCGTCAACCACTTGCTCGAGCGACTCAAGCCGCGCGCGATCGTCTATCGGGCGGAAGATGAGTACCGCGAGAAGGAAGGCCTCACGCTGCCGAGCGCGGTCATTGTCGGCGAATTGCCGCCCGACGGCGTGGACCTTGAAGAGCACGGCATCCGCTACCGTGTCGATTTGATGGCGGGCCAGAAGACCGGTTTCTATCTCGACCAACGCGACAATCGCCGGCGCATCCAAGGCCTTTGTGCCGGAGCGGTGGTGCTCGACGTGTTCAGCCACTCGGGCGCCTTCGCACTATCGGCGCTCAAGGGCGGCGCGCAGCTCGTGACGCAGATCGAGTCATCGGCGGCGGCGATCGAGTTCGCGCGGCGCAACTTCGAACTCAACGGCTACGGCGCGCTCGCCCAGGATATTTTGTGCGAGAACGCGTTCGAGTCGCTGCGGCGCTTTCGCGACAGCGGTCGCAGTTTCGATGTCATTTTGGTCGATCCGCCGAAGCTGGCGCCGAGTCGGACGCATCTCGATAGTGCGCTCCGCGCTTACAAAGACATCAATCTCCTGGCGATCAAGCTACTCAAGCCCGGCGGTCGCCTCGTCACGTTCAGTTGCTCGGGCGCGGTGACGGCCGAACTTTTTCAAGAAATGCTATTTCACGCGGCGCTCGATGCCCGCCGCGACGTGCAGATCATCGAGCGACTCGAACAAGCCTCCGACCACCCGGTGCTGGTCACGTTTCCGGAGTCTCGTTATCTCAAGGGCGTGGTGTGTCGCGTCGGCCGGTGATCAAAAGCGACTCGCCAGCCGAAGAAAGGTATGGGTACGCAACACGGAGAGTCTATGGCGGGACCTGCGAATCTCGTTGTTGGAATCGTTGACCCCGATCGGCATTCGCCGCCGTTTCGCCAGAGTGAAGCGTCGGGGCTCGTACCGGGCCGCGTCTTTCCGGCGCGGGTGCTGCGCGAGATCGACGCGACGCCGGGCGCCTTTCGCTACGAGATCTCACTTTTGAGTCGCACGCTCATCCTCGCGGCCCGCGAACAATTCGTGCGCGGAACTCTGCTGAGTCTCGAACTGATCAGCGCCGAAGACGGGTTGCCCCAGTTTCGCGTCATCGAGGCTCGGCCGCCGACAACTACCGATGGCGTTGAACCGTACCCAACGCCGAGCGGGACGTACCGCCCGCGCGCTTCCGCGGCGGCGAGCGACGCGTCGCCGCTGCGCGGCGTGGTCGTTCGCGAGTTCGCGGCGGCGCAATTGCCACTGCCGCGCCCCGACGTCTTGACGGAAATCGTGCGAGTCATCGAGCGCACCCAATTACCACCGCTCGCGGCGGCGCGCGCCGCGCTCAAGCTAGTCGGACAGTCGGTTGTCGTAACGGATTCGTCGTTGCGCGGCGCGGTCGTGGCGCTGACGACGCCGACGCCGCCCGCGCTCGCGCAATCTCACATGTCGCTCGAAGTTTGGATCACCAATACGCTCGCGCCCGGCGCCACGCGCGACGCGATTCTCGCCGAGCTGAAGTCCGGTGTTGGGCTCGCGCCAGCCGCGCCGCTTGCTAGTGGTTCGACCGAGCGCGCGTTGATCGTCGGCCGTGTGCGACCGGAAGTCATCTTCACGGCGCTCGAACGACTCGTGCACACGCTGTTGGCGGACAACCGCGAACTCGCGGAGTTGCGCGCGAGCCTCGCGCAACTCGTCGACGGCGAGGTGCTCGCGAATGCCTCGCCGTTAGACGAGTTGGAGTCGCAGGACGACGCCCGGCGCGTGCAGCGACTCCTCAATACGACGACGCATTTCAAGACGAGCGACGCGTTCCGAGACCTCGCCCCGGCGGCCCGCGCGATGGCGCTCGAGCAATTGCGAGCCGCGGAAGCGGCGCAGATCGGCGGGGACGCGCGCGTTCTCGAGTTGCGCCCGCTCGCGCAGGAGTTGCTGAAGCAAGTCGAGGCAGCGCAGTTCCTGCAGCGGAACGAGGGGAGTGCCGTCGCCGAGGGTCGGTTGCCGACGGAAATTTTCTGCGCGTTGCAGCTCGATGCCGAGCGCCTCGAGCAGCGTTTGCGCGTCCGCGATCGAAGGCGTCGTGGCGAAAAATCCGGCGTGCTGCAATTCGCAATGCGCGTCGTTTCGCCCGCCCTCGGCGCGTTGCGCGTCGGCGGGAAACTCGAAGTCCCGACTCGCGGCTCTACCGCCCCGATCGGTATGCGGGGAGCGCTGCGACTTGAGCTCGCCGCCGAAGACGGCGCGACGCGCGGCGCCATCGAAGCGTCGCTCGCGTCGCTCGACGAGCGCTTGCGAGCCGCGGGTTATGCGCCGCACGCGGAAGTCCGCGAGTGGCGCGCGTCGGAAGTCACGGAATCGGAAATTGCCGTAACCGCCGCCGCCGCCGGGCGCGGGGATGTCACCGATCACGGGTTGGACGTGAGAGTGTGATGCGTTGCGACGAGAAGAGTTTTGCATGAATCGAGAACTTGCCATCGCGCTCGGTTATCGCCCGCATTGCGACCGCGCACCGCGCGTCCTCGGCAGCGGCGTCGGCCGGTGGGCGGATCGGATCCGCGCCGTCGCCGCGCGCCACGGCATACCCGTGCATCAAGACGCCGACTTGGCGACTCTGCTCGAACAAGTTCCGCTTGCCGATGAGATTCCACCCGAACTGTATCCAGCCATCGCCGAGATCTTCGTCTACCTGCTGCGGCTTGCTCGCGAACGGCGCGAAAGCTCGTGAGGAGCGCTCGGGGTTGGAGCGAGTTCGTCTACGGGAGCCGGTGGCCCGCGACGTAGACCGCTTCGACTTTGAGTTCGCGATTGCGGTGCATGAGCACGGATATCAGCTCGCGCGCATCCCACTCGGCGAGCGGTCGGCGACCGAGCAAGGCGGTCGGGTCGAGCACGACAAAGTCGGCGGCTTTGCCGGCGGCGAAGTTGCCTATTTCGGAGCCCCAGCCGAGTGCGCGCGCGCCGCCGAGGGTCGCCAGATAGAAGAGTAACAGCGGATCCACGGGCTCGGACTGCGCATACGCGCCGAGCTTCATCGTTTCGAACAAGGAGAGACACGTGCCAGCGCCGACATCGGTTCCGAGCGCTATCTCGACGCCGCGGGCGCGCGCGCGCGCCAGCGGAAATCTCCCGCTATGAAGGAAAAAATTCGAGTCCGGGCAGTGGACGAGCGCGGCGTTGGCTTGCGCGAGTCGACCGAGTTCCGCGTCACTCACGTGGATGCAATGTGCAAAGAGCGCACCGGCGCGCGCGAGTCCCGCGTCCTCATAGACGCGCGTGTAGTCGCCGGCGTCCGGGAACAGCCGCTGAACGGCGGCGAGTTCGCCGACGCTCTCGGCGAGATGGGTTTGTACGCGCGCGCCGGTCGACTTGGCGAGCGCGCCGGCGCCGGAGAGGAGCGCCGCGCTGCACGAGACCGCGAAGCGCGGCGTGATCGCGACCGCGAGCCGACCGTTGCCGCGACCGGACCAGTCTCGGATCAGGCGGGCCGTGTCCGCCAGCGCCGAGGACGGGGCCTCGAGCAACTCGGCCGGCGCCTCGCGGTCCATCAACACCTTGCCGACCACCGCGCGAATGCCGGCGCGCTCCGCCTCCTCGAGTGCAATCTCGGTCGCGCGCGTGTGCATCGACGAGTAGGCCGCGCACGCGGTGGTGCCGTGCGCAAGAAGGTTCGCGAAGCAACGTCGAGCGCGATCACGCGCAATTTCCGGCTCGCTTTGCTCCAGCTCGGCGGGGAATACGTAACGATCGAGCCAATCGAGGAGCGTGGCAGCGCCGAGACCTGGGAGGTCGATTTGCGGAATGTGGAGATGGGCGTCGACGAGACCTGGAATGACGAGCCGATCGACGAGGTCCACGATCGTGGCACCCCGGTTCCGTTGACGCGGCGCGCCGGCGCGCAGGATGCGACCGTCCGCACCGACTTCAAGCGCGCCTGGCGCATGGAGTTCGACGCGGCTCGGCGCGATGCTCTGCAGCACGGTGGCGTGGTACTCGGTTGTCACGCGAACCTCCTTGTCGTTGAGCGCACGCGGACGCCAGGCTGACTCAGCGTATCCAACTCGCGTGGCGGCGAAAACTCCTGCGTTTGCGGCAAGTATTTCTCGCGAGGAATCCGCAAGTGTCTGGGCTGCGCGGCTGGCTCTACGACGACCAGGTTCGCCCGAAATTTTGCGCGCGGGCAAAGTCGAGTCGAGTCTCGCGGTATTCGGTCCAATTTACTCGGTTCCAATTTGATCCACCGCTCGTTCCGAGACGGAACAACTCCGCACTAGCTCGCGCGTCAGACAGCGCTAAAATTCTGCGCAAGAACTGGCGCTTGAGTTGCAATCACCTGAAGAAGTCACGTGTGCCAGTGTTTGGGTCTGGTAGCAAGTCGGAGTTCATCTTGCACTACAATTCGAAACGCGTGCATCGCACGTCGAATCGAAAGTCTCTGAGTTCTTGGGATATGAAGGCGATGACAACCGTCGCCCTCCTGATTGCCTATACGTTTTTTCGACCCGAGCATATTGCGCTCATTCGGGCCGATGCATCTGACCCCGTATGGATGCAATTGGCTCTCGGTTGTCTTGAGTTGTCTTGGTATACGGCTGGTGTCCTCGCATGTTTTGCAGTGCCGTACGCGGCGCGCAACGTGTTCATAGAATCAAGAGTGGAAATGCCGGCAGTCATCGATCTCATCGTCATGCTGATTTTCTTGCCGCTTTGGTTCATCGGCACGCTGTACGCGATCGGATAGCGGTCGTCAACGCGGTCGTAACGTGGTAAATCAGACGGCCATGAAGATCAGCTTGGCTACCGCGCTCGGCACCTGCTTCGGCGTTCAAGATGCGATCGACGCCGCCATGGACGAGTCGTTTCGCGACAACCTCACGATCTTCGGCGAGCTCGTGCATAATCCGCAAGTGATCGAGGAGTTGCGCGCCCGCGGAGTTCGCATCGTCAAGTCGCTCGACGAAACCATACCGACCCCAAACGTCATGATCACCGCGCATGGCGCGCCGGCCTCGCTGCGGACCAAGCTCGAAGCGCGCGGTTTGCGAGTCTACGACGCCTCGTGCCCGTTGGTGCTGAAAGTGCACAACAAAGTCGCCGCGCTGGTCCGCGATGGATATTTTCCGGTAGTCATCGGTCAGCGGGATCACGTCGAAGTGCGCGGAATTGTCGGCGATCTGCGCGAGTACGACGTCATCAGCAACGCCTCGGAGGTCGACCGGCTTGCCGGTCGCGAGCGGATCGGCATCGTTTGTCAAACGACCCAGCAGCTCGAAGTCGCACGCGACTTAGTGGCCGCGATCTCCACGCGCTTCCCCGCCGCCGAGGTCAAGTTCATCGACACGATTTGCAAACCGACAAAGGATCGACAAGCCGCCGTGCGCGAACTTGCCGAGCAAGTCGACCTCATGATCGTGGTCGGCGGCCAAAATTCGGCAAATACGAAGAAGCTCAAGAAAGTCTGCGACGACCGCGGCCTCGAGGCTTATCACATCGTTCGACCCGAGGAACTCGACCCCGCGTGGTTTTGTGGCAAACAACATATCGGCATCACGGCCGGAACTTCGACGCCACCTTATGTGATCCAGCAGGTGTATGAAGCGATCGACCGCATCGCGGCGGGGACGCACAGCTGAGCTTGACGTCCAGGCGCAGTTAACTCCGCGGCGCCACTTGCCAGACTTTTCCACGCACGGAGGTCAGCACGACGCGCGCGGGTAGTTCCACGCCTTCGAAGGGCGACCAGCCGCTGCGCGTGTGGAGTTCCTGCGCGTCGACGCGCCAAGGGCGTCGCGTGTCGAGAACCGTGAACGACGCCAAGTAGCCCGGCGCGAGCGCGCCGAGTCGACCCGCGTGAGGAATGAACGGCGCAAAGAGCCGCGCCGGCGCGGCGGCCGCGCGCTCGATCAACGTCGACCAGGGCAAGCCTTCGCGATGCAGGAGGCTGACGTAGGCCGCAAAAGTATCGAGGTGGGGGACGCCGGAGATGCCGCGCGCATTCTCTTCGCGGCTGTGTGGCGCGTGGTCGGTGGCGAGAATTTCGATCTCGCCGCTGGCAAACGCTTCGAAGAGCGCCAAGCGATCTTGGCGAGTGCGGATGGGCGGGTTCATCTGCAGCCACGCGCCGCGCTCGAAACGCGCGCGATTCTCGTCGTCGAAACACAAGTGATGCGGCGCCACTTCGCAGGTCATCGCGAGTCCTGCGGCGCGCGCGCTCCGCACTTCGGCGAGACCGGCCGCACTCGAGAGATGCGCGATGTGCGGATGGAAGCCGTGCGCGCGCGCGAGGCGCGCGATATCTCGGATCGCCTCGGCTTCCGCCGCTGCGGGGCGCCGCGACTCGTGGGTCGGCCGGTCGCGATGCGCATCGAGCACACTTTGCTTCTCGGCGTGAAAAGCCACGAAGTGACCGTGATAGGCGGCCAGCGTTGCGCTCGCATCCGGCGCCTGCGACAAATTGAGATTGCCAACACTCGGGCCGTAGTAGCACTTGTAAGGGATGGCTTTGGCGAACGGTCGCGTGCCAGGCGCGATGCCGCCGTAGAGGATCACGTCGACGAGCGCGCGCTCGTGCACGCACGCTTGTTTTGCCTCATACGAAGCGGAATCGATCGGCGGCGCGGCGTTGTTGGGCATATCTCCGAGCAGCACGACGCCGCCGGACAGCGCCGCGCGCGAGGCGGTGGCGAAGTCCTCTTTGTAGCGCTCGCGACCGCTCGGATCGTCGCGGCAATGAACGTGGAGATCGAGAAAACCCGGCAACAACAGCTCGTGCGGGGCGAGCTGCAAATCCGCGGCTGACTCAGTATTCGTCACCCACTCGATGAAACGCCCGGCGCTTGCGCCACCGCTCGTGGACACGCGCGTGTCGATGCGCAATCGCACACGCTCGAGCCCGTGCAGCCCACAAGTATTGCCTTCGACGACAAACACTTCAGGAAGAACGAGCGGCCGGGGCGCGTAGGGCGTGGAGTTCGGCGCGCTCACCGCAACGGCTCTTGCGGATAGATCAGGACGCGATCATGCACGATGAGGATGAGGTCCTCGAAGCCGTCGCCGGTCACGTCGCCGACAGCGAGCGCGCGCGGCTCTTGCTGCGCGCCGCTTTGGCCACGAAATGAGTTCGACTCGTAAACCGGAAAACTCAACGCGAGTTGCCAGTCATCGTCATTGGCGCGCTGATAGATTTCGATGAAGTGTTTCGCTCCATCCGACACTACAAGGTCGGTGCGTTTATCGTTGTTCAAGTCGCCGAACGCGATGCTCACGTAGTTGCCTTCGTCGCGCGGATTCGTGCGGGTGAACTTACTGTCGAGTCGCGGCTCGGCGCCGACGCCGCGCAGGACCGCGAGGAAACTGGCATCCAGCAACAGCACCTCGTCGATCCCGTCACCGTCGAGGTCGGCGGCCTTACCGGCGAGAATTTGTTGGTAGGGCCCGACGACGCTGCGCACCAGCTCCGGCTGGCTGCTCGACGCGCCGCGGAAAATGTTGAGCGATCCGTCCGCGGTATTCACGAGCAACAAGTGCGGGTCATCGTCGCGCGTCAGTCGCGCCTCGAGCGCACAAACGATGCGAGCGGAGGCGCTCGCGCCGTTTACTTGATACTGCACTTCGAATTTACCTTCGCGCAGTTTGAGGCGGCGTGCATGATTGCCGCTGGCCACGAAGAGGTCGCCGCCGGGCGCGCGCGTGACGCTCGCCATCGTGGTTTTCTCCAGCACGCCGGGCGCATCGATGCGGTTCCAGCGCGCACCGTCGAGGCGGTAGATCTGCGGCACCTCAAATGAGAAGTAGAAGAGCAGTTCGTCGCGCCCATCGCCGTCGAGGTCGGCAGCGACGAGATCCTTGGGATCCCCGGAGCTTGTGAGCTCGAGTGGCTCGGTCCCATCCGCCACTTGCCAAGTTCCTGCTGCGGAGCGACTGTAAATCTGAATCGTTCGCCCCTTCTCGCCACCGAGCACCGCTACGGAAATTTGTTTGGTGTCCGGCGAAAACCGCCCCGGCGTCGCCAGCGCAGGTTTACCCTCGCTCACCAAGACGCGCGGGAACTGCAGCGTGACAGCCGCGGGACTCGCGCTCTTGTCAGCGGCACCCAACTGCGTCGAGCCGACGACGCGCTCTTCGGCGCTCGTCACGACCAGCTCTGGTTTGCCATCGCCGTCGAGATCGGTTTGCGCGATTCCGACCAGACTGCGCAGCGTTGGTGACGGTGGCGCGGCGACGAGTTTGCCGCCTTCGTTCACGTAGACGAGGATCGTACTTTCCTTGCGATTCGTGACCATGACATCGGGATCTTGATCGCCATCGATGTCCGCCACGACGAGCTGCGGCTCCTCGAGTCCGCTCGAGTCGAGCGGATAGATTTCCGGCGCTTCGAGATCGAGCGGATCGGAGCGCTCGTCGAGATGCAGATGCAACTCAGAGAATCGTCCGTGCTCGCGCTCGGCGATAAGAATCGCATCGCCACCCGTGCGGGCAAGCGCGGCGACCGCCATCGGCGTGTTTGCGTTCATCATGTACTGCGGTCCGAACGCGTCGTCACCTTGGCGCAGTCGAAGATGGTAGGGGAACTCGCGATCGTCGGTTATGGATAAGAGATCGGCGCCGCCATCGCCATCGAGATCCGTGAGGAATAATGCTTGCGGTTTACCCGAGCTGCCGGGAAAGAGCTGCTGCTTCGGCGCGTGCGATTGCGAGAAATCCGTGAGGCGAAACACGCCTTTTCGCGCGAGCACGAAGACTTCGAGCTCACCTTTGACCGTACGCCGCACTTGCACAACTTGGCCGCCGGCGACCGTGTCCGCGAGTCGCACGCGATCTTTCTTTTGAAACGACTCCGTCCCCGCACCCCAACGAATTTCGAGCAGGCCAGGCGAGTGGAGGAGTAAGTCGACTCGACCGTCGGCGTCGAGGTCCGCAATGCGCAAACACTGGACGCGCGAGTTGACGAGCAAAGTTTGGCGACGATAGCCGTCGGGGTTCATGAGGCGCGGATGTCCCGCCGACTCACCTTTGGCGTTGGGGTCTTGATAGAGAAAGACAATCTCCGACTTGCTGTTGTCGATCACCACGAGATCTTGGCGTCCGTCACCATCGAGATCGGCAATTGCGAGCGGGCCGACATCGCGATTGAACTTGAAAACAAGTTGTCCATCGAACCCGTAACTGCCGTCCGGCTGCTCCTGTAATGCAGAAGCGCGGGCAGGAATTCCAAGCGTTGAAAGAAATGCGAGCGAGAGGCATAGGACTTGCAAACTATTTGATGATCTCGCCAGCCGCGACCGGCGCCCAGTTGCACTGCGGCGCCGGTGCGCGTTGAGCGGCGCCGCAGACGCGATCCGCGCGGAGACAGGCGACTCGGCCCTGACGAAAAGCAACATGCGGAATTCCTCCTGGCTGGACGATCATCATTGGAGATCTGCGCACACGAACTTCGCTCGCGCCGCGGTGTGGATCTGGACTGTCGATCTGGACTGACCGGCGACCTTAACTGGCGGTCCTTAGTGTCGGTGCCGTTGGTTGCGACGAGAAGCTCGGTATGTTAGCGTGATCGCCTTCGTGCGGAAAGGACCCGATTCATGATGCGCCGCTTTCTCGTGAGCGTGACGTTCGTTTCTTGCATCGCACTCACGCAATCCGCCGGTGCGGAGCAGGAAGTGTTACAGCTCGAAGGCGGGCGCAGCATCACGGGTGAAGTTATCAAAGAGAACGACAAGGATCTGTTTGTCGATCTCGGTTACTCCGTCGTGCCGGTGCCGCGTAGGTCCGTGCTTTCGCGTTCGCCACTCAAACGCGCGGGCGACGCCTCGCAAATTCATACGTGCGGAGCGCACCCGGATGTGGTGCATCAGGGACCGGGTACTTGTCCGACCTGTCAGGTAGCTTTGATCCCGCTGAATGAGGCGAGCGAACCGGTTGCAGAACGCCTCTACAGAATTGGCGGAGCCGAACCCGTGGCGGTAAACGAAGCCGTCAAGAAACTCGGCGGAGGCGTTGTCAAAGTGCGCTGCGCGGGCGGTCAAGGCTCTGGTTTCATCATCGACAAGCGCGGCCATGTCGTGACGAATTTCCACGTCGTCGAAAACGAGCGCGATGTCGAGATCGACTTGTACATGGACAGTGATACCGGACTGCAAAAGAAGCGCGTCAAGGACGTAGAAATCGTCGCGCTGAATGAGTTCCTCGACCTCGCGTTGTTACGAATACCCAACGCCGAGTCGCTCGATCTCAAACCGATCAGCCTCGCCGATCGCAATTCGATCAAAGTCGGGGAGTCGGTGTACGCGATTGGTGCGCCGCTCGGCATGGAGCGTACCGTGACGGAGGGAATCATCTCGGATCCTTATCGATCGTTTGAAGGCAACTGCTATATCCAAACGGATGTCGCGATCAACCCCGGGAATTCGGGTGGGCCACTGTTTAACAGTCGCGGCGAAATCATCGGCGTCACGAATATGGGATTTCGCGGCATGGAGGGATTGAACTTCGCCATCCCCATCGACGCAGTCACGGCTTTCATCGATCGCCGGAGCTCTTTCTTGTTCGACGAGAGTCGGCCGAATTCCGGAGTCCACTACTTTTCTCCACCGCGCAAACGGCGGCCGAGTGAGTAATGCCGAGTGAGTGATCCGAGCGAATCGCGCACGTCGTGGTTCGTTGAAATCTGTTGCTCGGCAGTTCGACGGGCGCGCGTGAGGACGACTTACACCAGCACGATAGAAACTCGACAAGATTCAGTTTGCCATCCTTCCCGAAAGGAAATTCGCATGAAGAGAGTCGTCTGTGGAGTGCCGTTGTTGGCGCTCGTTTTGGGGCTGAGCTTTGGCATTTCGCGGGCGAACGCGGCCGACAAGGACTTTGATCAAAACACGATCTTGCTGTGGTCGAGCGACGACATGGCGGCGTTGCGCGCCGGCACGAACGCTTCGCAGTTGGGCGCGTTTCTCAACGACCCCGCGATCTCGTCGACCATCGAGCGCTTCAAGGGGGTAATGAGCGAGGTCTTTGCCAAAGCGATGGCGGAAGACTCCATGCCCGCCGAGAAGAAAGACCAGCTCAAGCCGATCGGCGATTTGTTGAAGGAATATGGTCAAGCCATTTTCTCGGAAACGACCGGCCGCTTCGCGTTTGCCGCGGGCTATCGGCAAGACACAGCCGGCGCCATGCAGCCGGATGTGATCCTGCATTTCCAAGGCTCGGAGAAATTCGATGCGATGCACGGGCGCATGATCGAGTTGCTTGCCGGCTTGGCCGGTTCCGAGCTCACGCGCGCGACCGTCGATCTTGGCGGCGTTTCCTTCAAGGGATTGATGTTCCCCGAGGCGCCGACGCCACCGCCATTCAAGGCGCCGGACGGTTTCTTGATCGGTCGCAAAGAGAATCATTACTACCTCGGCATCAGCAAGGACGGCTTGCGCACCTACTTGGAAAGCTCCAATGGTCAGGCGCAAGATGGTCGTCTCGGCGGTGTGCCGTTTTATGGCCGCAGTCTCGCTGCGATCGGCGCTGGCCAGCAGTTTCTGTTATTGAATTTGGCGCCGCTTTGGAAGCTGTTGCCGATGGCGTTCGGCATGGCTGGGCCGGGTGGTGCGCAAGCGTCGACCATGTTCAATTCGCTCGGATTGACCGGGATGGACGGGCTTGCGGTCAATAGCACATCGGACGCGCAAGGCATGAAGTCGGCGACGATTTTTGGTATGAACTCCCGAAAAGGATTACTGGAGTTGCTACCCACGGCGGATGGCGCGATGTCGATTCCCCAAATGGTGCCGGCTTCCGCTCTCCAATTGCAAATGTTTCGGCTCAACCTCGATAAGGTGCTCGAGCTCGTACTCCGCATCGTGGGCGAGACGGAGGGCGAAGCAGCGGTCAACATGATGACTCAAGGGATGGCCAGTTTCGAAACGGAAATTGGCGTCAAGCCGGCCGACATCTTTCGGAGTCTTGAGGGTTCGCTGTTCTACGTCGAGCTGCCGGACGGCGGGAACGCCGGCATGGGCATGAATCCGATGATGGGCATGATGGGAGTCTCACAGCACATCGGATTCGGTTTGCGGCTGCGCGATTCCAGCGTCATTGCGAACATGCTCGCGCATGTCGCCCAGCGGCCGGATCTTGCGAGCGTCTTCAAGGCCGAGGATTTTCAAGGCAAGAGACTCTACAGCTTCAGTCCTGACGGCGGCGGCGATACCGACGCTGGGATGGCCAGTGGCGTACAGCCGGGCCTGGTGATCGATGGGGATTGGCTTGTCATCGCGCTCATCGCGGACGACGCCAAGGAAATGCTGCGCGTCAGCGCGGGCGACGATACCGGTCGACTCGCTGGTAGCGCGCGCGTGCAAACTCTCATGTCGCAAGTCGGCAGCGCTGCAGGCATGGGACTCGCCTATCAGCACACGGGCAAAATCATGGGGAAGGCGATGGATACCTTGCGCATGGCGTTTGGCTTCGCGGGCATGGTTCCCGGAGTGGGCGAGAGCGAAGCGCTGCTCGAATTGTTGAATCCGAGCAACGTACCGCCGGGCGAAGTGTTCGAAAAATACTTCGGCGAAACTGTGTCCACGGGGCGACTTTCCGGACAGGACCTCATCGCTCGGTCGTGGGCTCCGAACCCGGTCAAGCCCGCGACGGCTTCCGCGACGCCGCCAAAGTAATTCGACGCGATGGACCGCGACGAGACTCGCGGCCTCCGGAGCAAATCGACACGAGTCGAAGCACAGGCTTCGACTCGTTTGTTTCTAAGGGGTGCTGTCCGCGGCACCCCTCGCCATTTCGGGGGACCCGAGCTGGCTCTCCCCAAACGTTGCGCATTCGGCGGCTTGCTCTGCGTCTGGGTGCAGAGGAAGTGGCGCGTCTGGTTCCCGACGCTACGTTCCACTATGCTGAGCCATCGAAACGAGCAGTGCTGGAACGAGGACGACGAAGCGGCGAAGGCAAGCGGGAGAGAGAGTGTGTCGTACAGATGATCGACGCCATGAAAGGACGCCGTGGGCTTGTGCTCGGCGTCGCAAATCAGCGCAGCATCGCGTATGGGATCGCGCAAAGTCTCAAAGCCGCCGGCGCGCGCCTCGCGTTCACTTATCAGGGTGAGCGGTTGCTGAGTATGGTTGAGCCGCTCGTCACGGAACTCGGCGGGGAGTTTCTCCTGCCGTGTGACGTCAGCAACGACAGCCAGGTCGACGCGCTCTTCGCCGAAGTGCGGGAGCGATGGCAGGGACTCGAGTTTCTCGTCCATTGCCTCGCGTTCGCGAAACGCGAGGACTTATCCGGCGAGTTTCTTTCCACGAGCCGCGACGGTTTCGCACTCGCGCACGATGTGAGCGCTTACTCGCTGACGCGGTTGTGCCAAGGAGCGGCGCCGCTCATGACAACCGGCGGCGCGGTGGTCACGCTTTCTTACCTCGGCGGCGAGCGCGTCGTGGCGGGCTATAACGTGATGGGGGTTGCCAAGGCGAGCCTCGAAATGAGCATGCGGTATCTCGCGAATGACCTTGGCCCGCGCGGCATTCGAGTCAACGCGATCTCGGCTGGCCCGGTGAAGACTCTGGCGGCACGTGGCGTGTCCGGTTTCACAGGAATTCTCGACGTGGTCGAGCAGAAGGCGCCGTTGCGCCGCAATGTTTCGCTCGAGGAGATCGGCGCGACCGCGACCTTCCTGTTGAGCCCGTTCGCGAGTGGCATCACGGGTGAAGTTGTGCATGTCGACGGCGGTTATCACATTCTCGGGCTGTGAGGCTCTGCAACGCGGCTGGACCCTGGCTCCTTCGCACATCCTGTTGCAAATTCGCTGAAAAGCGGCAGGATCATGGGCCCTTGTGTGGGCGCCTGCGCCTTGTCTTCAAGCCGAAACAAAACTCTTGCCGATAAATTGGCAGCAGTGTCGTCATTGGGTGGAGTGAGCGTCTTGCCGTGCACTGAGTTGCGGTTCGTTGGGTTTGCTTGCGCTCATGCAGCGGTCGACTGAGAAAGGGCCGACGAATGGACTCGCGGACTGACCCGCGGCTGGACCCGGGAACCAAAGCGACGAAAGACGCGATGGCGTCGTTGGATCTCGGCGAGCTCAAAGTCGAGCTGCCCATCATCGTCGGAACGGAAGGCGAGCGCGGCCTCGACACCAGCGCGCTACGGGCGAAGTCGGGCTACGTCACGCTCGACCCGGCTTACATGAACACGGCGTCGACGACCAGCGCCATCACGTTCATCGACGGCGAAACCGGAATCCTGCGTTATCGTGGTTACCCGATCGAGGAGCTCGCGGAGCACGCATCGTTCGTCGAAGTTTGTTACCTGCTGATCTACGGCGAGCTGCCGAATACGACCCAAATGGCGGAGTTCGAGCATCGACTCGAGCGTCACTCGCTGATCCACGAGGATATGCGGCACTTCTTCGACGGCTATCCGTCGACGGCGCATCCGATGGCAGTCGTCGCCTCCATGGTGACTTCGCTGTCGACCTTCTATCCCGATGCAATAGACCCCAATCACGATGAGCAACCGGACCTCACGGTTTGCCGGTTGCTGTCGAAATTGCGCACGCTGGCGGCGTACGTCTACAAGCGCTCGATCGGTCAGCCGATCGTGTACCCGCGCAACTCGATCAGTTACGTCGGGAATATCTTGCACATGATGTTTGCGGTCCCGGCCGAGCCTTACGAAGTCGATCCCGTGATGGAGCGCGCGCTCAATTTGTTGTTGATTCTGCACGCCGACCACGAGCAGAACTGCAGCACCTCGACCGTGCGACTCGTCGGGAGCGCGGACACTAATTTGTTCGCTTCCGTTTCGGCGGGGATTTGCGCGTTGTGGGGTTCCCGACATGGCGGTGCCAATCAGGAAGTGCTCGAAATGTTGAGCGCGATCCACGCCGACGGCGGCGATGTGGATAAGGCTGTGCGGCTCGCGAAGGACAAGAATTCGAATTTTCGTTTGTTCGGTTTTGGCCACCGTGTGTACAAGAACTTCGACCCGCGCGCGAAGATCATCAAGCGCGCATGCGATGAGCTGTTGACGCACTTGGGTCGTCGCGACCCATTGCTCGACGTGGCGCGTCGACTCGAAGAGGCCGCGTTGCGCGATGAGTACTTCATTCAGCGCAAGCTCTACCCCAACGTCGACTTTTACTCCGGCATCATGTACCGGGCGATGGGTATTCCGACCGACATGTTCACGGTAATGTTCGCGCTCGGCCGCTTGCCGGGCTGGATCTCGCACTGGCTCGAGATGCGCGCCGATCCGAAAAACAAGATCGGCCGACCGCGCCAAATCTACACGGGCGCAACTCTGCGCCACTACCCGGTCAAGCGCGGCTAGTCGGCGCGGCCAACGTGATTCAAACACGGCCGATGGAAGAGGGCCGTTCGAAGCGCGCGGCATGGAAATCGAAGTACTGCTCTTCGCATCGCTTGCCGACGCGCTTGGTCAGCCGAGTCTACGCACGCCGGTAACCGCCCATACGACGGCGGCGGCGCTCTTGGCGGAACTTGCACTCGCCTACCCGCAACTTGCCGCTAGCTTGCGCCATACCCGCGTCGCACGCGATGCGCGCTTCCTCGAGGCCGACGAGTTCGTGTTGCCGGCACGGGAACTGGCGCTGATCCCTCCTGTCAGCGGAGGATGACACCTTTCGTGAACGGCGCTAAGACAAAGGAAATTCTGGCGCTCGTTGACCACGTGATCGACGAGGCGGATTTGCTCGCGCGCGTGTCGTCACCCGATTGCGGCGCTGTGCTCGTGTTTCGCGGGATTGTGCGCAATGAGCACCACGGCCGCGCGGTCGCGCGGCTTGAGTATCGTGCTTACGAACGGATGGCGTACACGCAGATGGAAGCGCTCGCGAGCGAACTGCGCACACGCTGGCCGGTGCGCGCGCTCGCGATCGTGCATCGGCTCGGCACGCTCGCAGTCGGAGACGCAAGCGTTGTCATTGCGCTCGCGGTCCCGCATCGAGCGGCGGGGTTCGCAGCGCTCGAGCATGCGATCGGCGCTTTCAAGCGCAACATTCCGATTTGGAAGAAGGAGCACTTCACTGATGGTTCGAGCGAATGGGTTCATCAAGATGCTTAGGGAGAACCGACTGTTGAGAACTAGCGCGCGCGCGGCGGCGCTCGCGTGCCTGTGGCTCGGGCTCGTGGGCTGCGTTTTTGCGCAAATGAGCGACGGCACGAGTCTTCGCCACGCTCCCGTCAGCGAGATTGAGATCGGTAAATCGACGCGCGCCGATGTCACGCGCGTGCTAGGTCCACCCGACGAAGTGATTTACTCGCATCGTGAGCACGATCCGTTGTTTGAGCAGGCCTACCGTTACAAGCGTTCGAAGACGCGCCACACGGCGCTGTTTCTGATCGTGTTCTCGACGTTTCGCTCCGACATGCGCTACGACCACATCATGGTGTTCTTCGATGAAGCCGGGCGCGTCCAACATGTGGGTCAGCGGCTCGACAGCCGGAGAGCGAGTTACGGTGGTCCGTGGTAGCGCCGGTTTGCTTGCCTTCGCGTCCTTGCTCGTCGGACTGACGAGCGGCTGTCGGCTGCACTTGGATTACGTACAACGCGGAACGCCGTGGTCGGCGAGCGACTATCAGCGCCTCACGCCGCACGTGCACGATCGCGGCGATGTGTTGCAGATACTCGGTCCGCCCGATGTCGTCACGTACTCCACCGCGCACGAGGTGTTTCTTTATCGAATCGGCGGACACCGCGGCAGCGAACTGGTTTTTTTCATTCCGGTTCAAGCGATTCCCGGCCTTGCGATTCTCGATGCGATCCGTTCGACGTTGCGAACGCTTTTCGGGAACGAGCCCGCTACCGACGAGTTCTCGCAAGATCTCGGCACGCGCATCGCGAGCAGCCTTTTGCTCGGTGTTCTCAATCTGGCGCCGAGCGACTTCGCGACGCCCGATCCGCTCAATATTCGCGGTCGACGATTGCGCTATGACGTTGTGCGAATCGTGCTCGACCGCCGCTCGCTCTCGGTCCTCGGCAAGGAGGAGTTTCTGGGCATCGAAGTCGGACGCAGTGAGCAACTCCTGAGTTCGACGTTGCTCCGAGTTCCATGAGTCGCGAGTCGACCGCTTCACCAAGCTTGCGTGCGCAACCATTGCCGCCATTCGGCGACTTCCGCTTGGCGGAGTTTCGGATCGGCTGCCGACCAGAAACTCGGGCGCGTGAGCGTCGGCTTGGTCGCTTGTTGCGCGAGCGCGAGGGCGGCGGCAGAGCGCAGTTCTGGATCGGCATCCTCGAGCAGTTCTATGAGTGGCGCGAAGTAGGCCCGTCGGTGCGCGCTCGGCGCACTCGGCGTTTGGCGCAGCTCGGCTAATATCTGTAGTTTCATTTCCGAATCGCGACCGGCGAGCGCCTGCGCGGTTGTCGCGTAGAGTTTTTCCCGTTCGACAGCTGGGAGCTCGAGGCGGCGATTCAAGAGGCGCGTGAGTGCTTGCATCCCGACGCGCCGCAGGTCGACGGATGGGCTCGCGATCGCACATCGCAATTCGACAAGCAGCGCCCCAGGTTCGGCGCCGGCAAGATCAATCCATTCGAAGAGCGCCCAGCGCCGAAAGCGCGCATCTCGCGCGAGCGGTCGCAGTCGTTCGACTTGGCTCGTGGCGATCCAATCCGCCAATCCGCGCGTGCGTCGTAGCACTTCGTCCGGCTTCATGTGCGCGAGTGTTTGAACCCGCGATTCGAAAGTGCCGGTGAGTTGCTGATAGAGAAACTCTACGGCCGACCAGGACAACGCATAGTTCCGCATCTTTCGACCTGGTTCGTGAAACTCGTTCCAGCTGGCGGTGAGTAGTTTGCCCAGCTCGATTTCGACTCCCGCTCGCCCGAGTTCTTCGAGGGCGGCGCGCGCTTCTTGATGCAGCCAAGGGTGATAGTGGGGGAGCGCCAAGGTCGGCGCGAATTGACCTGCGGCGGGCCCGACGAGCCGGCCGTTTTCGATCATGCAGGCCAATCCTTCGTTGAGCCAATAGCAAGTATCGGTGGCGGGCCACACCGAGATCAGGAAGTGGTGACTCAGCTCGTGCAGAATGACCGACTCCGCTTCGGCGCGCGCGTGCGGCTCGGTGTCGCCGAACGCATCGGTCGGTGGAGTTTGCGGTGAAAGATGAATGAGGTGCAGAAAGGGCAAATAGTAGCCGTCTTGATGGGAACCCACGACGACGATGCGCAGCTCCGCGAGCTCGTCCAAATTGTAGACCACGCGGGGCGCTGGCACGCGATGCGAACACGTCGGATAGAGCGCGTGCATCGCCGGCAGCGCCGATTCTAGGAAGCGCGTTGTCTCCGTGAGCCGGATTGGGTCGACGTCGCTGAAGAGCTGAAAGTCCGCGCGCTCGAGTTTGTGCCGGTAGAACGAAAAACAGCCGCATAGCACGAATGGGATGAGGAGCGCCGCGCAGCTCGCTGCTCGAAGACCAGCGATGTTGTTACTCACGCGTCTCCCCTCGGCGCGAGATTGTGCGAGGCTGCGGATGAAAAACGAGCGTCTGATAGTGGCGCAACCGGTCGTCTTGCGACTCGTCGAGCCGAAATGTGACGGTTGCAAGGCGCCGCATGCCGACGTGAAACACCATATTGATCTCATAGATCGGCGCACCCGAGTCGCTGGAGTGAGCGATCCTGCGTCCCGATTCCGCGAGCTCGCGCTCGGCGAGTTCGAAGTACTTTAGCGGCGACGTCGGACCACTGAGTTCGACCTGGTACAGGACGACGTCCTTTTGCGCGGCGTGAACGCGACGCGTCACCGGCGTCGGGACGGAGTGGCATCCCGTGATTGCCAGCGTCAACGCGACGCTCCAGCGCACAAGACCGTTGCAATGGTGGCCGAGGATGCTCATGGGGGATGGCGGATGCAGATCTTGGGCCCGGCGAGCAGTGTGGCGGCGAATCGGACGCGGAGACGGCGAACGGCGCAGTTTCAGTTTCGGAACGGATCAGCCAGTGTCTGGACGGCGAGCGTCGGTGTCGCCTGCCTAGCGATCCTTCAACAAGCGCTCATAGGCTTCGAGCAGTTCTTTCAGGCGGCGCGTTGCTTCCTCGACCGCCTGCGGCTCTTGATTCAAGAGCTTGTCGGGGTGGTATTTGCGCACAAGCGTGCGAAACGCCGCACGAATCTCGAGTTCGGTGGACCCTTCGGGAATGCCAAGTATGCGATACGGATGTTCGGGGTGCGCGCTTGGCGGCACGGGCGAAGTTGGACCCGCGCCGGAGCTTGCGGCGCCGGATGCCCGCGCGCGACGTTGCGATGATCGACTTGTGCGCGCGGCTGTTGGTGTGGAATGAGGATCCTTACCGGCGAAGAACTGTCGCAAGACGTCGAGGACGTTGAAGCGCGAATAGCGGCGATCACCGTCGCGTTCGAAGAAGTGGCGACGACGCGCAGCATGACGCTGATGCCACGTCGCGATCGCCAAGAAATCGAGCGGTGACATCGCATCGATCCAGCCGACTAGAAAATCGACTGGTGAAAACTCGCGGTCCGGCGACGCGAAGAGGCGACCCCGTCGCGACGTTTCCACTTTTGCATGGCGATGGCAGCGCGGGCAAGTGTAGTCGCGATACGGACCGCCGAGGCGCGCCTCGCGCGTCAGCAAGATTCCGTCGCGCAACACCATCTTGGCATCGAGCTCGAATTCGCAGTTCCAGCAAGTCAGCATCGTTCGGTCGCCGGCAGGATCACCATCGCGTCCCCGTAGCTGTAGAAACGGAACCCGGCCGCGATCGCCGATTGATAGGCGGTGAGCGTGCGCTCGTGGCCGTGAAACGCGCACACCAACATGAGCAGCGACGAGCGCGGCAGATGGAAATTCGTAATGAGCCCGGCCGTGTGACGAAAGCGAGCGCCGGGCCGAATCGTCAAGTTGGTCTCGCCCGCGAGCGCCGGTCCGGGCGTGAGTTCGTCGAACGTCTCGATGGTGCGCAATGAAGTCGTGCCGACACAGACGATGCGGCGGCCGTCGGCGAGGGCGGTTGCGAGCGCGCTGCGACTCTCCGCGCTGATCTCGTAGAGTTCCGGGTCGACGCGATGTTCTTCCGCGACGCTGCATTTCATCGGTTGAAACGTACCGGGTCCAACATGCAGCGTGACGGGAACAATGGGAATCGCACGCCGCGCGAGCTCCGCAAGCAGCGCGGCATCGAAATGGAGACCCGCTGTTGGCGCCGCCACCGCGCCGGGGCGCCGCGCGAAAAGCGTTTGATAACGCTCGGAGTCGAGACTTGCGAGTCGCGCGTCGTGCGCAGCGCGATGAATATACGGCGGCAGCGGCACCTCGCCGATGCGCGTCACCTGTTGGAGATCACCGGCCTCGACGCGAAAAAATGAGCCGCAACGATCCAGCACGCGAATCGTCGTGTCGCCGCGCGTCCGCAGCACTTCACCCGCGCGGATCCGCCGCGCCGGATTGAGCCACGCTCGCCAAACGCGCGGTTCCGGCTCCGGACGCAATAAGAAGCACTCGACTTGTCCGCCGCTCGCACGTGTGGTCGCGATGCGCGCTGGAATCACCTGCGTATCGTTGACGACGAAGCACTCATCCCCGCGCAAGTAATTCGGCAACTCCGCGAAGCTGCCGATGCGGATGGAGTCCAGACCGCGTTCGAGAAAAAGCGCACGCGCAGCGGAGCGCTGAAGAGCGGGTTCTTGTGCGATGAGGGCGGGGGGCAGAAAGTAGTCATAAGTTTCGATCGCCGTCACGCGCGTGTCCTTTGCTCGCCGACTTGGTTCGGCGTCGCAAAGACTAGCAGGCGCGCTGTGATCTGGAATGGAAGTTGGCTGAATCGGCCGAGCCGCGCGGCGTGCTTGATCCGCTACGCGTGGACGTCGAGGTTGCGCCCGACAAAGGCATCGAGGCTTTCGCGCACGGCGATTTGTTTGTCGCTCGGGACCGCGCGGATCACTTTATCCGTGGATTGATCGATCACGCGGACCTGAACGCTCGGCGGCAGGGAATCGACCAAGGTGTAGGTGAGCGACTTGCGCGCTGGACCGACCGGCTTCGCCGCCTCGCGCCGCGGTTCGACCTCGGCGGCCGGGTTGCGTTTCGGCGCGGCTTTCTGCTTGTTGCCGAACAAGTCGACGAGGCCGCTGCCTTCCGATGGATCCAAGACGTTCGGGCGCAACTCAACCGGGCGCTGTTTGCCTGGCGCGGGTGCTTTCGAGGCCGTGAGTTGCTGCAGACTGGTTGCCGCCAGGTCGGGCTTGAGACCGGTCGCGTTGACGCTCGCGAGTGGATTCATGACGCCGCCTCCGCTTTCCGATGATGACGCAGAGAAAGCTATCATCTTACGGCGTCCATCGACCAGCGCGGACTCGCCGCCGACCGCGTCAAGCCGGCTACCGGACGTAGTTTGACGAACTTACTAAAGATCGAAGGCAGTACACCGCGCCCGCGCGCGAACGTGTGGGGGTGAGCCTTTCGGGTCCCCCGAAAAGACGAGGGGTGCTGCGGACAGCACCCCAAAGACGGCCATGGGTTCATCTCGCCAATCGTCCCGCACGGCGCAGCCGATCACGCGCAAACGACGCGATCGCCGGAGCGGGCGGGACGCCCGCGCTCCGAGCGATGAGCGCGTTCCCGCGCCAGAGGGCGAACGTGTCGGGTGAGCCTTTTCGGGTCCCCGGAAAAGGCGAGGGGAGCTTCGAACAGAACCCCTTAAAAAAAGAGACGGCGCGTGCACTGGGGTGAATCCCGAGTGCGCGCGCCGCCATCGCAACTAGAAGTTGCTTCGGTGTCGCCGGATTACAGATTGAATTCGTCGTCGTCGAGTTCCATGTCGTCGACCGGGCTGCGTCCGGGCCGCGGTCCAGTCGATGGCCCCGCGGATGCGTGCGGCTTTTCGGCGAGCGGCTGCGGCGCAACACTCGCTGCCGCATGCGGATCGCCCTGCGTCTCGTCGGCCATGTCGCCACGGGCCTGCATCGCATTGAACTGGCCGCCGGGCAGCAGCACTTTCTCGTTCAACCGATGGTAGTACTTGCAGGATCGAATGAGTTCGAGCGCAGTAGTTTCCGGAAAGGAAGCCACTTCACAACGAACGCCTTGATGATGCAAGTAGTGGACGAGCGTCACGAAGTCACCGTCGCCGGTGACCAAGATCACAGCATCGACCTTGTCCGCCATCGAGATGGCGTCGATCGCAATGCCGAGGTCCCAGTCGCCCTTTTGCGAGCCGTCAGAACGTTCAATGAGAACTTTCTTGCGCACTTCGTAACCATTGCGCCGCAGTACCTCGACGAATTTCTCCTGCTCCATGCCTGGCCGTTCGACGATGTACGCGATGGCTCGCGTCAATAGTCGACCGCGCGACAACATGGTCAGCAACTTCGCAAACTCGAGTTTCGAGTTGTAGAGGTTACGTGCCGCGTAGTACATGTTTTGCACATCGATCAGGATCGCCACGCGTTGATGCGTCACGACGTCGTAACCGTCTTGATGCGTATGCGTCGAGTGATACGCGTGGGGAGCTGCGCCGCCAGCCGGTGTGCTACCCGGGGGCGCGGCGCCTTGCTGCTGTTGCATGCGCTCGACGGCTTCCATGCCGCGCCGCAACTCGATCTGGTGGCGCCGACGCATGGTCTCGATTTGGTCCTCGAGTTCTTCGACGCGATGAATGAGGTCATCCGGGGGGAGCGAGCGCAGATCTCCGCTGCGTTGCGAATCTTCTCCCGAAGGTTGGACGGGGGACATATAGATCATTGTTCCTCCTTGGCAGGGAACACGAAACGGCCGTTCAGGTAGCAATTACGAACCTGGTTGCGAACGCAAAACAGTCGAACAGCGGTTTGCATCTCACCGAAGCCGATTTGCTCTGCGCGGAACACTACTTCGACCAGACCATCTGAATCGACGTAGTAACGGGGGGCGACGTCTTCCAGTTCCGACTGAAGACGTGCGAGGGATCTGTCGCCGGCGAGGACTTGCTCGCGTAGAGCATCTCGAATGTCCGGCATTTTTTCGTTCTCGGGGTGGCGCCACACGCCCGTCGGCCGACAGTCGCGCCAAAACGCGTCCGTGAAAACCGAGATCGGGACGAAACTGGCGCCCAGAATTGCTGAAATCGGCGCGTCCGCGCGAGCAGCGGGCGCGTCGCTGCGAACATTCGTGCGTGCGACTTCTAGGCCGGAGGCGAATGGTCGCGCGGACGTCATGACGCCGTCCCACCATTCGCTGGCCTGATTCGAGCGCTGGAAGTTTTCGCACAACGCACCGTCTAAGTTGAAGTGCAATCGGCGTGGGCGAGCAACAATGTTTATTCGCCGCTTCCCTCGATACAGTTTTCGCAATAGAAATTCGGCGGGTGCGAGTCGTGAGCGTCTCAGCGTGTCTTCAAGCAGTTTCAGCAATCGCCGAGTTTGCGGCAAACTCTCAGTCGTCTCCAAATCGACGAATAGTGCCGCGAGGGCGAGCGCTTGCTCCAAAATTGCATTGCGCGTGCGCGTCGCTGACTCGTCATCGCAGGTGCAAATGATCCGATAGAAATGATAAACCCAATCCGCAAACTCAACGAAACGCACTTTGCCCTGCAGAAACGCCGCGATTCGATCGGCGAGTTGCTCAGACAAATCGAGTGGCGCGAAATCGGTCGAGTCGAGATGGACGTGATCCAAGAGTTCGTCGACATAGGACAGATTTCGTCCGCGAACGTAACGTAGCAGCTCACCCAGCCCAATTTCGCCGCAGACGTAACGTCGAAGCAGCGTGATCGCCTCATCGCGAGGATAAGAAGTCAAAACGCAAACCTTCCAAAACGGCGGACGACTCTGCGCGCTTCACGGGAAAGTTGAACGCCCGAGCGTTGATCCCGCGAAGTGCATCAGGTAGTTCGCCGACGCTGAATGTTTTCGACCCGAATTGAGGTCGTGTGCACCCGGCGAAGCCGCTTCACCAATCTGGTGGGCGTCGCTGGTCGCGCTCAGGTTCGTCCCAATCAGGCTCGAACCCCAACAGGACAAAAAACGGCCGAACTACCCAGCCGAAAAATTTCCAGACAATCGCGGCGGGTCGTCGTCCAGAGAATTCAGTAATCCTGACCATCCTTGAAAGCGAGTCGGCTGGCGTGAACAGCAGAGTCGAATTCAAGAGCGGCGGATTCTAAGGCATCGCCAAAGAAAGCGCAGTGTAGCTTTTTTGCTTGCGGACCTAATAGCCAGAATTCGGGGCGCTTGTCGCGCCGCTGACAATGGCGACACTCGCACTCGCGCCGATGCGAGTTGCTCCGTTGAGTACCATGGTCCACGCATCGGCCTCTGTACGAATCCCACCCGAAGCCTTAACCCCAAGCGCTCGACCCACTTCCTCCCGCATGAGGCGCACATCGGCCGGGGTTGCGCCGCCGGTCGAGAAGCCCGTCGATGTTTTCACGAAGCCGGCGCCTGCTTCGCGGGCGAGCCGGCACGCCTGGCGCTTCTCTTCTTCGGTCAGCAGGCAAGTCTCCAAAATGACCTTTACGATCATGCCGCGGGGCACTGCGCGCACGACTTCGGCAATGTCCGCCACGACGTATCCATCACGCCGAGCTTTGAGCAAGCCAATCGACAGCACCATGTCGATTTCCGTAGCGCCTTCCTCGACGGCGCGGCGCGCTTCAAACGCTTTGACGTCGCTCAGTGTCGCGCCGAGCGGGAATCCAACGACCGCGCAGACGCCGGGCGCCGAGTCGCCGCGCCGTCCGCGGCCGAGCTCGCGTGCCGCCAGCGCAACATGGCACGGATTGACGCAAACGGTGCGAAATCCGTGTTCGCTCGCGTCCTCACACAACGCGACAATTTGTTGCGGAGTGACATCCGGCTTGAGCAATGTGTGATCGATGATGCTCGCGAGCGCGCGCGCGCCGTCGGCCGGTTTGGGCGGAGAGTCGGCGCGCGTACGCGATCCGCGGGCGTCCAAAACCGACCACGCGGGCATTGCGCCGAGTCGGTCCGGCCCGCAACTCAAGAGCTCAGCGAGCGGCCACGGCGCGATGTTCGCCGCGGTATCGACGCTCGCCAAATTCCCAAACTCCGCAACCACTTGAGAAGTGATGCGTTGCACAAGCGCATCGAGCTCCGCCGCCGAACTTGGCGGTTCCCAACGTGTTGAATGGCTGGCTGTCACGGTTTTCCTTCTGAGCGCTCTGGACGTTCCGTCGCCCGACCGCCGGACAGCTCGACCGCATCGACGACGCCGACAATGACGGCCTGGAGTGGAATCTGCTCGTCGTCGAACATAAGTCGCGCGCCCGAGCCTTCCCGGTTGACGAGGACACGGTCGCCGACGCCCGCTTCGACACGATCGACGGCGAGAAACGAGGGGCCGAGAGGTTGACCGCGCGGAGACTCTTCGCGCACAAGCAGCAGGCTTTTGCCGTCGAAGCGTGCGTGTTTGCGAGTTGCGAAGAGTGTGCCGACAACGCGCGCGATGATCACGGCACGACCCCGCTCGTCAACTCAATGCCCTCGACAATGCCAACGATGCTGGCGTCGATCGGTGCTTCCGGAATGTTGAGCGCGAGCACGGCCTCGCGCGCGGAGACATAAAACACTCGTTCGCCGACTCCGCAGCCGACAGCGTCTACGGCCACAATCGGCCGCTCGAACGCGCGCCCTTCGGCATCTTGCGGCTGAAGGATGCGCAAGCTCAAACCGGCCGTCCGCGCGTCGCGTCGCGTCGACCAAATCGTTCCGATGACTGTGGCGAAATTCATGCGCCTCCCGTGCGAGACGCGACATGGTCCGGAAGCGGCGCGCCGGGTGCTGTCGACGACGTTGGCGGCGTCTCGATCATCGCGACGCGTCGAGCGTGCCGGCCGTCGCCGAATGGCGTGGCGAGAAATGAATCCACGATCGCTGCCGCCTCCGTCGCGTTCAAGAAGCGCGACCCGAGTGTCAGTACCTGCGCATGATTGTGTTCACGGGCGTTGCGTGCTTGCGCGATCGATGTGCAACTCGCGGCGCGAATGCCGGCGACTTTGTTAGCGGCGATGGCGGAACCGATACCGGCGCCATCGACGACAATCCCGGCGATCGCATCGCCGCATTTCACGTGCTCGGCGACTTTGTGCGCAAAGCGCGGATAGTCGCACGACTCGGCGGAAAATGTTCCGCAGTCGAGAACGCCAAACCCGCGCTGCTCGAGATGCGCGCGCAATTGCTCTTTGAGTTCGAAGCCGCCGTGGTCGGCGCCGATGGCGATTCGTTCCATCGCGGTCGGTGTCGAGGCGCTTGGAGTCTGCGGCGCGACGTGTACCGCCGCTCCGTTGCTGTCCGCGGGCGCGCGAGAGGTTGACTCTCGGGGACCATCTGCGGTGGTCTGCGGGGCGGTCGAGCCGGTGCTCGGGGCTTGCGCGGGATTCGACTTCATGAGTCGCTCGACCGTTTCGCGCGCGAGCGCTGTGAGACGCGAGTCCAGTAGCAACGCCGGAGACGCGCCAGCGCGCACCCAATCGTTGACATCTGCTTCGGTCAGTACGCCAGCCGGAAGGATCGGCGGCACGGCTCGAGCTGCGGATTTTTCGCTCAGCGCGGCGACGAGCAACGAACGAACGCGTTGAGAGATCTGCTCGTTCAGCGCGTTGCTCATGACTTATGCCCGTCGGACTTCCGGCGCGACGCTTCCCGCGACCGTCGGCTTGCGCGCCGTCACTAATTCGAGATTGTCGACGATCGCCATAATGACCGCATCGACGGGACGGTCCCGCGTCGCCGCTGTTTGACGTGCCGAAGAACCCTGCGCAACGAGGACGATCTCCCCGACGCCAGCGCTCACGCTATCGACCGCGACCACGTGCTGACCCGTTGGCGCGCCCGAAAGCTCGAGTCGCTCGACGATCAAGAACGTGGCGCCTTCCAGCCGCGGCTCTTTGCGCGTCGCCCAAACGGTGCCGACGACTCGGCCATAAATCATGCCGCGATCCTCCTCGTCGAACCGTCGTTGTGCGAGTCTACGCCCGCAGCAGTTCCGTTTTGCAATCGCACTTTATTCAACAGCCACGCCGGGCAGATTGCGTGACGCGGCAACTCTCGCCGTGTGGCGAAGGCTTGGTTGAGTGCGGATTATAGATGTGGTCACGTGGCGTAGATAGTGGATCGGACTCGCAAGAATAATGTCGGGTGGCGCGGACCTCGCGCCTCATTTTCCCGACGGGAACAAGCGCTCCAGCGCCGCAGTGAGCGTTGGCGATTTGGTTGGGAAATAAAACGGCAACTGTGTCGATACGCGCAACTCGGGCTGTTCGGGATCGAAACTATTTTGCTGATCGTTGAGATCCAAGATATGCGCATCGTTGTAAACCCCATTAAACTCGCCGAATTTCTCGAGCACGACGCTGAGCTGGCCGCGCTTTCGTGTCACGATCGCCGTCGGCAAAATTCCCCAAACCCGCGCGCTGCGACCGCGAAACACCGAACGCGGACCTTCCGGTTGCAGCGGTTTGACGACCGCCACGCGCTCGCGGTGTCGGACGGTGTAATGACGCGCCAACTGAACAATCGTGTAGACGAGTTTCTCAGGTTGGCGCCATGCACTCCATTCGAGTGTCCTGTCGTCGACGCGAAATACGATGCTGCGACTCAGATCGCCGGCCAAAATGTGCACTTGTTCGGGAGTCTCCGCGCGCTTTTCCGCCGGATATTGCGGATGCAAAAGTTCGAGCGCGAAGCCGGGTTTCTCCTTCAGTCGTCGCAGTTCTTTTTCATTAGCGGCGATTTGTTGCGCGCATTCGTCGAGACTCTTCCCGGCGCGCAGTCCACTGAGGAGTGCGCGGACGAGTTCGTGCTCGAGTGCGTCCGGGTAGATCCGAAGACGCAGCCCGAGATCTCCTCGCGTGCCTTCGCAGACGGCGGCTTTGTCGAGCGCGATGAGGTAGCTCGCGGCTTCTTGCGCGAGCTCACGCAGCGGTGCCGCGACCTTCGCGTCGGGATCTTCGACGGCGGGCTTCGGTGCGTCCGCGGGCGGTGGCTCACTTTGCGTTGGCGCTTGTCGACCCGTCGTCGGTGTGACCCCGAGGAGTGAAAACACGATCGCGGTCGTGAGCGAGAACGCTAGGGCATGGCGCGAGCGGTGCATCAAATTCAGCCTCCAGCCGCAAACGATGAACGTGCTGAGGGAACGCTCATCCCGTACGAAGTCAGCAGTGGCGCTTCCGCGTGTTCGAGTGGCTCGCGGTGCAAAACCCGAGCGGAGTTCCGACCGAGAGCGAGGTGGGACGCGTCGTCGCTTTATGGTTAACATGTTACTTCGCTCGGCGGCCGACGTCACGTGTCGAGTGCCGCCGAGACGGGCAGCGAAAACGTAAAGGATGTTTGCCGTGTCGAATGACCCGCCGCACCCGAGTTCCACGCAGCACCTGAGCGCAACCCAACGCGGTGTGCGCAAAGACTGCGACGTGCTCATCGTGGGCAGCGGTGTCGCGGGCCTGGTCTTCGCGCTCGAACTCGTCGAACTGGCGCCACGGGCGCGGGTGACGCTCGTTTCCAAGTCGGTGTTGGGCGAAGGCAACAGCCGCTACGCGCAGGGCGGAATTTCGGCGGTCGCGAACGACGACGATTCGATCGAACAACATGTCGCGGATACGCTCGAGGCGGGCGACGGGCTGTGCAACGTGACCTCCGCGCGGGAAATCCTCGCTGCGGCGCCACGCTGCATTGCGCGACTCATCGAACGCGGCGTTCGCTTCGATCGCAATGGAGAATTCGGCGGCTTCGACTTGGCGCTCGAGGGCGGTCATTCGCGTCGGCGGATCTACCACGCGGGCGACCACACAGGTGACGAAATGACTCGCGCGTTGGTGGAACGTGTGCGCAGTCTCCCGAACGTGCAGGTCATCGAGAATCACACGGCCGTCAACCTCATCACCCAAGTCCCGCCGCATCAACCCGGTTCGCGAAATGAAGTGATGGGCGCGTATCTCCTCGAAGGCGTAAGCGGGGCGATCCACACTTATTGCGCCGATGTCACGGTGCTCGCGACGGGTGGTGCAGGAAAAGTGTATCGCTACACCACGAACGCCGAGATCGCGACGGGCGATGGCGTGGCGATGGCCTATCGGGCGGGCGCGCGCATCGGCAACATGGAGTTCTACCAGTTTCATCCAACGCTGCTCTATCACTCGAGTGTCAACAACTGTTTGCTGACAGAAGCGCTGCGGGGCGAGGGCGCGTACTTGCGGTTGCCGGATTCGGGTGAGCGATTCATGGCGCGCTATGAGCCTGAGCGCATGGAACTCGCGACGCGTGACAAAGTGGCCAGAGCGATTTTCACTGAGATCGAGCGTGGCTCGCTCGACTACGTGCATCTCGATATTCGGCATCGCGATGCCCGCTTTATCGAGCAGCATTTTCCCTATGTGCACCAGACACTGCGCAAGCTCGGACTCGACATCACGCGCGATCTCATTCCGGTGGTGCCGGCGGCGCATTACATGTGCGGCGGCGTGCTCAGCGACACGGCCGGGCGCTCCGATCTCGCGCGACTGTTGGTCGTCGGCGAGTGCGCGTTCACTGGCATGCACGGCGCGAATCGACTCGCTAGCAATTCGCTCATCGAAGGCGTTGTGATGGGAAGCCAAGCCGCGCCGGTCGCGGCCGAATGGCTCGCGCAGCCGGTGCGCCGCGCGCGCGAGCTGCTCGATTGGGACTCAAAAAGCGTGCGGGATGCGCGGCGCCTAAGTCAGCTCAATGCCAACTGGCGCGGTTTACGCGGCGAGATGATGAGTTACGCCGGAATCGTGCGAACCGAACAAGGGCTGCAGGATCTGCTTCGAATCGTGCGTTTGCGCCGCGCGCTGATTGAAGAATACTACTGGACCCATCGGGTCACGCGCGACTTGGTGGAGTTGCGCAATATTGCGCAAGTTTCCGAACTCATCGCGCGCTCGGCGCTGCACCGGCGCGAGAGTCGGGGTGGGCACTATCGCGAGGATTATCCGCTGCAAGTGCCGAATACTCAGGACACGATCCTAAGCCAGCAAGAGATCTACGCGACCGCTTCGAGCCATTTCGAAAGGCCGCTCGCATGAATTTTCGCTCATTTCCATCGACGGTGCTGAAGATGGCGCCGACGGGTTTCGTGCTCGAACCGGAAGTTGATATCTGTCAGAGCGACTACCCGCTCGACTGGTATCAGGCCGAGTTCGTGCCGTACGCGCGCGAGTACCAAGCGTTACCCGATCGGCGGCCCGAGACGGTCGTGCCGTGGATGCGCAAGTATCTCGATCCGGCGCAGAAACAATTTGGCGATTCGTTGTTGCTGCTCGCGCACTATTACATGGGCGGCGAGATCGTGAAGCTCGTCGAGTTGTTCGGGGGCAAAGTCGCCGATTCTTACCAGCTCGCGCTGATGGCCCACGAAAACCCGGATCGCGGTCTCATCGTCGAGTCGGCGGTCCACTTCATGGCCGAAACGATCGCGATTCTCGCGCACCCACACCAACGGGTGTACATCACGAATCCGAAGAGCGGCTGCACCATGGAGATGTTGGCGAAGGATTACATGGTGGCGCCAGCGCTCGATGCGCTCAATAGTCGATATGGCGCGGCGGAAGTGCTACCGGTCTGTTACATGAATACGTCGGGCCGAGTGAAGGCGCTTGCCGGTGCGCAGGGCGGCGCGGTTTGCACGAGCAGCAATGTCGAAGCGATTTTCCGATGGGCGCTCGTGCAAAAGAAGAAGATCTTCTTCGTCCCCGATCGACACATGGGAGAAAATGTGGCGGCGCGCGTCGGGATTGGTCCGGACGAGATTGCGCACTGGCCGGGCGGCGCGAAGAGCGCGAGTTTTTCGCTCGAGCAGCTGCCGAGTCAAGAGCGGGAGCGATTCGATCGCGCGCGGTTGGTGCTGTTCGGGAGTGAATGCGGAGTTCATACGATCTTCGAACCGTGGATGGCGAACTACTGGCGTGCACAAGGATACTCTGTGTTCGTGCACCCCGAGTGTCCGAAAATCGTGGTCGATGCGGCGGACGGTTTCGGTTCGACGTCTTTTCTGTGGGACCAAGTCACGCGGGATCGAGCAGGGACTCGCCGCTACGCGATCGGCACCGAGGCGCACTTCGTTAGCAACTTGCAGGTGGTTGCTCGTCGAAATGGCATCGAAGTCGTGCATCTCAGCGCGGCGCCGCCGCGGGATGGTCAGGCGCCAAGCCGGGGCTGCGGTTGCGCCACCATGTCGCGAAACGATCCTCCGCACTTGGTTGCGTTGATCGATTTGTTGCGACAAGGTCGCGCGCCGGACTACAACGAAGTGATGCCCGGCGACGTTGTGAATGAGTTCACCGGCTCTCGGGAGCGACTGGACGCGGCGGGACGGGCGTGGTTAGTAGAAAATGCGCGCCGTGCGCTCATCAACATGATCGAGATAACGAAGGCTGCGGAATCGTGAGGAGCGAGCGACCATGAAGAAGCGGCGGCGAGCGAGCGCGGCGCGTTTACACACGATCGCCGACCTTTGCATCATCCCGATCGGCGTCGGTGTTTCGCTCAGCGAGTTCATAAGTGTCGCGTATCGGATCATCGCGAAGTCGGGGCTCAAGCACGAACTCCATGCCAACGGTACGAATGTCGAGGGAGAGTACGATTTGGTCTGCGCGACGTTGAGGCGTTGCATTGAGGAGCTGCACGCGCTCGGTGTGCCGCGCGTCACGTGCACGATCAAGCTCGGTACGAGAGTCGATCGAGTTCAGTCGATGGTGGAAAAGGTCGCGAGCGTGTTGCGTCGAGACGCGAAGCCGAAGCAGCGAAGAGCGGCGCGAACGCGGCGGTAGGCGCGGGCGACATGCGGTTCTTTTCGTCGGCGGGCTGGCTATAATCCACGGCGCATACTGGGCCTAGATTTTCCTTTGAGGTGTTGCTCCAGCGAGCCGTGTGGTCGTGGCTCGGTCGCGACTATTTCACCTCAACGAGCTCGCTGGTGGCGCAAGAGTGGCCCGTGACGGTTAGTATGCGAATCGATTGCCTAGGATCGTGCCTGTTTTCGGATCTAGAACTAGACGGAGAGACGCCTCGTGCCGCTCGACGGATTTCATCGCGACATCAATTACTTGCGCATTTCCGTCCTTGACGCCTGCAATCTTCGGTGCACGTATTGCATGCCACTCGAGGGCGCACGGTTTCTGCCGACTTCGGAGTTGCTGACGCCGGCTGAGATTCGGACGGTCGTGGAAGTGGCGGTCAGCGTCGGATTTCGCAAGTTTCGCCTGACGGGCGGGGAGCCGACGTTGCGGCGCGATCTCGAAGAGATTGTGCGAGCGGTGCGCGGCGTTCCTGGGGTCACGCGACTCGCAATGACGACGAATGGCTTGCTACTGCCCGAGCTGGCACCGGCGCTGGTCGCCGCAGGGCTCGACCGCGTGAATATTCACATCGACACACTGAATCCCGACCGACTTCGACAAGTGATGCGCCGCAACGAGTTGGAGCGAGCGTGGGCTGGAATCGAAGCGGCGGAGACCGCGGGCCTGACGCCGATCAAGCTCAACACGGTCGTGGTGCGCGACGTGAATGACGCGGACGTTGTGGAGCTGGCGCGGCTCACAATCGAGCGCGATTGGCATGTGCGATTTATCGAGCTCATGCCGCTTGGATCGGACGAGCCGGCGCGTTACTCACGGGAGCGCTATGTGTCCAGTGCGGAGACGCGAACGCGACTCGAGGCGGCGCTGGGCGCGCTCGAGTTCGAGCCGAGTCAGAATCCGTCCGACGAGTCGCGGAACTTTCGTTTCTCGGGGGCGCGGGGCGTGATCGGTTTCATCAGTCCGGTGAGCGAACCGTTTTGTGGGACCTGTAATCGGTTGCGTCTCACCGCGGATGGAAAGTTTCACTTGTGTTTGCTCAAGAACGACGAGCTCGATGTGCGCGCGGCGTTGCGCGGTGGTGGCGGAGCGTTGGAGGTCGAGCGAATCCTGAAGCAAGCGGTTGGCGACAAGCCGATCGGTCACGAACTTATGCGCGGGAATTCGAATACACGGTTGGCGATGCACCAGGTGGGTGGGTAGAGAGAGTCGCAAGCATGAAATGGAGCGTGCTCGTCCTCGGGTTCGCTTGTGCGACCGTTTGTGGTCAGCCGGGTCTTCGTGCGCAAACGCCGCAATTGGCCGCGCCGGGTAGCGTCGTTGCGCTGTTGCAAAAGGACGCCGAGGCGCTGCGACCGCTCTTTGCTTCACCGCTGGTGGCCGCGTTTCTCGCTGCGACGCGGTCACTTCCCAGCGTCGAGCCGCGCAAGATCTACCGCGATGCCGCGCGGCGATACTATTCGGCCGCCGAATTCGCGCAGCTCGCCGATACGAGTCAAATCAGTCCGATCGATATCGACGAACATCGTTACTACTACACAAAATACGGGTCGCCACTCGCGTATGCGCGCGCGCTTGAGATTGCGAGCCAGAATGGTTTCACGGCGCACCGGGGCCGTCGCTTGTTGGATTTCGGCTATGGAACGATCGGGCACTTGCGGCTGCTCGCGGAAATGCAGGTGCATGTCGTCGGAGTCGATGTCGACAGCTTTCTGACTGCGATCTACAGCGAGCCCGCCGACGTCGGACCACCGTCGCATCCGGTCCAGCTCATCGAGGGAAGATTTCCAGCCGACCCGGCGGTCGTGGCGCGAGTGGGGGATGGCTACGATTTGATTATTTCCAAGAACACGCTGAAGCGCGGGTACGTGCATCCGGAGCGTCCCGCCGATGTCAGCCGCTTGATCGATTTGGGTGTTGCCGATGCGAGTTTCGTGCGCGCGCTTTACGAAGCGTTGAAGCCCGGCGGGATGGTGCTGATTTACAATATTTGTCCGAAGCAAGCGCCCGAGCCGGAGCCGTACATCCCATGGGCCGACGGGCGTTCGCCGTTCGAGCGTTGTGTGTGGGAAGCAGCGGGCTTTCGCGTCGCGCAATTTGATGTCGACGACGGCGCGGCGGTGCGCGCAATGGCCGCAGCGCTCGGGTGGGACAAGGGCGAAAGCCCGATGGATCTCGATCGTGATTTGTTCGCGCACTACACGGTTGTCGTGCGTCCGTTGCTCGATCACGTGCCTGCGGTGAATGCGCTTGGACCTTACTCAGCTGCGGTTTGGGCGGGCGATACTTGTTACCTCTCGGGCCAAATCGGCAAAGTTGGCGGGACGTTTGAAGAAGAAGCCGCGAGCGCGCTGACGAATGTTGAGCAGGTTCTTGCGCGCGTTGGCCTCACGTTCAGCCACGTCAGCTCCGTCACCGTCTATCTCACGGACATGTCGAACTACGCTGCGTTCAATAGGATCTACTCGGAACGACTCGGTCCACCATTCCCCGCCCGCACCTGCGTCGCCGTCGCCGCCCTCCCCGCCAACGCCCGCCTCGAACTCCAACTCACCGCCCATCGTTTCTGACCCAGAGACAGAATAAATGGTTTTGTGGGGGTGGGTTGCGGGGGGCGGGACGGGGGGCGGAAGTGGGGGGAGCGGGGGACTTGAGTGCGGAGCAGGCGCGGCGGCCGAAAAAATGGGGCGGGTGAGATCCGGGAATCGGCCGAATGGCGAGTGCGCGAGGGTTTTTTTGCCAAAACGCCGCGCGTGCGAGGTTGCGTGACAACGACACTGCCCCCGTCGAACGTGTCGACGAATCAAGCGGCGCGGAATTCCCGGACTACGCCGACAACATCGGCAGTCTATAGACTCTGACCATCTGCCACGTGCCCTGCGGAAAACGCGTGTTGCGGCGGCCGGCGCAATACCAATGCAACGCCTCGTAGTACGCGCGCCGAAAATCGCGTTCGGCATCCCGCATCACGAAGTACCAACTGCCACGGCCTGCAAAGCGCGGGTTGAGTTCGCCCTTCCGCTCGCGCCGCTTCGGCGCCGAGTCGCGCCGCTGCCGCAGCACACGCCTCGCACCGAGAAAACGCCGGCCACTCTGCACGACACTTTCGCGCGCCTCGGCTTCGACCGCGTCCACGCCGGTGCAAATCTGCGCCGCGACCTCCGCCGGTGTCTTGCCCTCGACCTCCGGCAGTGTCGTCGTGAACTCGACTTCCGCCGGCCAGCGCTCGCTCGTCGAAAAGAAGAACGTCGGCTTCGTCGCGCGAAACACCGCCAGCGTCCCATCCGGTGTGAAGCTCGTCACGCCGGGCCACTCGCGATGACTCTCAACCAGCCCCGCCTTTGTCACGTTTGCAAGCGTGTAAACGATCTTTTCTGTCGTCGACGACCCATCCTTCGGCAACCGCACCGAGCTGTACGCCCGCCGCCCCCAAAACTCTCCGCTCTCGCGATAGTAATAATTGACAGCCCGCGCCAAGAGACTGTTGAACCACTGCATAAACCGCGGCAGCCAGCGCTTCACGTCCTTGACCACCAAATGAAAGTGATTCGAAGTGAACTGAAACGCGTGCAGTTCGATGCCGTAGCGTTGCGTGGCGAGCCCCAGCAAATACAAAATTAAGTTCTTAATCTCGGCGTCCGGTCGCAGCTTGAACATGCGCCGCAGCGTGCGCTGCGTGATCAGATAGGTCGCACCCGTCAGAATCAGTCGGGGCGGAGTCATGCGTTCCTCCCATCGTGGGGAACGCGCCTTCGACCAGGTCACGGAATACTAGCGGCGCGAACGCGAATCGCAAGCGCGCCTACCCGCGTCTCGATCTGCACTCAATCGCCTGTGCGCCGCGCTCGGCGCCGACGCCCGCTGGCAATTCGGTCTAAATATTTCCCACCGGTGGAGCCGAAGCATCTCGGATGACGGCTTTGCGCAAAAACCGTCCGTCAGACGCCCGAGCCCTCATGATCGACCTGGAGCAATTGGCATGGCGAAGATCGATGCGTTTTTTCGTCTCATGAACACGCAGGGCGCATCCGACCTGCACTTGATGTCGGGCAGCCCACCTTGCCTGCGCGTTCGCGGCGACGTCGAGCCCGTGAAATACCACGAACTCGCCGACGACGAACTGCTCGCAATGCTCGCCGAGATCACGCCAGAGCCGAAGCTCAAAGAATTCGAGGAGAATGGCGACGTCGACTTTGCCTACGAACTCGCCGGCGTGAGCCGCTACCGCGGTAACCTCTTCCGCCAAACGCACGGCGTCGGCGCCGTTTTTCGGCAAATCCCGGCGCGCATCATGACGATCGACCAACTCGGCCTACCGCCCATCGCGCGCCGCTTCGCCGCGATGGAGAAAGGGCTCGTGCTTGTCACAGGTCCCACCGGTAGCGGTAAATCGACGACTCTTGCCGCGATCATCGACTACGCCAATCGCACGCGTCGCGATCACATCATCACTATTGAGGACCCGATCGAGTTCAAGCACATGCGCAACAACTGCCTCGTCAGCCACCGCGAAGTCGGGCCGCACACGCGCTCATTCGCGACCGCGCTGCGCGGCGCGCTGCGTGAAGACCCTGACATCATCATGATCGGCGAAATGCGCGACCTCGAAACGATCTCACTCGCACTCGAAGCCGCCGCCACCGGCCACCTCGTCTTCGGCACGCTGCACACGCCGAGCGCCACGAAGACCATCGATCGCATCATCGATGTGTTCCCGACCGACGCGCAGGAACAGGTGCGCACGACCCTCGCCGACTCGCTGCGCGGCGTCTTCGCGCAGTCGCTCTTCAAACGCGCCGACCAACGCGGCCGCGTCGCCGCGCTTGAAATCATGGTCAGCACGCCCGCAGTCGCGAACCTCGTCCGCGAAGGCAAGACCCATCAACTCGTAAACGTTTTGCAAACCGGCAAGAAACTCGGCATGCGCACCATGGACGACTCCATTGAAGAGTTGCTGCAGAAGCGCCAGATCACGCCGGAAGACGCTTTCGAAAGCGCCATCAACAAGGAGCATTTCGTCCGCTATCTGAAGAGCATTCCAGAAGAATGGCGCGAGCTGCTTTCGAAGGAGAGCGAAGCGCCGGCACGACCCGCACCGGCCGCCCGCTCGGCGCCCGTCGCCTCTCGCTGAAACGGAATGGGAGTCGCCCCGGTGGATACCGCCGAACTCACCGAATCACTCGAATCACTGCTCGCAGCGAATCACGGCGTGTCGGATCTCATCGTCGCCGCCGGCCGTCCGCCCCAGTTCGAGGTGAACGGTGAGCTGCGCGCCGTCACGCTTGGTCGCTTCAGCGGAACGCTCGACGCCAACGCCACGCGCGTCATCACCGACGCCATTCTCGGCGACAACGCCGTCGCGCGCCGCACGCTCGAAACGTCGGGCGCCGTCGACCTCGCCTTCGTGCTCGCCACCGGCTTGCGCCTGCGCGCCAACGTCTTTCGCGCGAAAGGGGGCGTGTCAGCGGTTCTGCGCGTACCCGCAACCACGATTCCGACTCTGAAGTCGCTGAAAATGCCGCCACTCCTCGACGAGTTGCCGCGCGTCTCGAACGGCATGGTGCTCGTCACCGGCGCGACCGGCACCGGCAAGAGCACAACCGTCGCCGCGATCATCGAACGCATTAACAGTACGCGTGCGGTGCACGTCGTCACACTGGAAGATCCGATTGAATTCGTCCATCCGCACCAAGTCGCGACCATCAGTCAACGCGAGCTCGGCACGGACTTCGAGAGCTTCAGCACAGGCTTGCGCGCGGCGCTGCGCCAAGCGCCAAAAGTTATTCTCGTCGGCGAGATGCGCGACCGCGACACCGTGGAAATCGCGCTAAAAGCCGCCGAAACCGGTCACTTGTTGCTGAGCACATTTCACACCATCGACGCGGGTCAGACGATCGAGCGACTCGTCGGCATGTTCGGCGCCGCGGAGCAAACCCTCATTCGAAGTCGGCTCGCTCACGTTTTGCGCTTTGTGATCGGTCAGCGCCTCGTACCCAAGGAAGGCGGCGGCCGTGTCGCCGCGCTCGAGATCATGGGCACGAGTTTGCGCGTGCGCGAACTCATCCAAAACGGCGAAACGCACGAGCGGACTTTCTATCAGGTGATCGCGGACGCTCGACATCAAGGCTGGCAGACTTTCGATCAACACTTGCTCGAGCTCTACAAGTCGAAGCAAGTGAGCGGCGAAAACGCCCGCACCTACTCGAGCGATCAAGCCCGCATAACCCAAGAACTCGATCGAATTCGCACCCAGTCAGGCGAGGACACGTCGGGACTCGCCCCGCTGCAAATGGCGACCGCTTCGCCGAAGAACCGCAGGTAAGGGAAATCATGGCACTGTTCAGCAAGAGCACGGCGCTCACGGCGTTAGTCAAGCGACTCCAATCCGAATGTCCATCGCGGACCGAAGAGTTGACCGAACTCGTGCAACAAATCGTGACGCATGCCGACTTCGCCGCGAAGGACCAGATTTGGATGTTGTCGCATCCGCAGACCAAGGTGCGCATAGCTTTTTGCGAGACAGTCGCATCCACGCCGGCCGCTGGCATCGAAGCGTCGCTCCTCAAAGAGGTGCTCGGAAAATCCAGCGATGTCCGACTGGATGCGGTGAAACTCTGTTGGCGCATTGCCCCCAACTTCGCCGCCACGCAGATCCCGAGTCTGCTCCAAGCGCAAAAGCCCGAAGCCCGCGAACTCGGGCTCGACTTCATCAGTGCCAGTCCGCAATGGCAAAAGTACCTCGGCCATCTCAAAGCGATGTTGCGCGACCCGGCCGATAAGCTGCGCCAGCGCGCCGTTCGTCTGCTCGGCCGTGACGTCGCGGACGCCACGATCTTCATGATTCTCCGCAACTTGATCAACGACGAAGACGCCGTCGTGCGTCACCTCGTCATCGAGTCGCTAGCGCAGAGCCAGAATCCGGAAATCATCGCGCCGTTTTTCGAGCGACTCGGCCACGAGGAGCACGAACATCGTTCGATCATGACCCGCGCGCTGACGAAGCTCGCGCGCAACGCGCCCGCGCGCGTCGAAGAGCATTTGCTCCCGATCTTGGCGGACGAAGACCCGGCGCTGCGCGACACGGCCGTGAGCCTTCTCAAGGAGATGCCGGATCAGGAGCACGTGCTGCGCGCTTTTCTCATGCACTCGAGCGGCCTGGCCTTTTGGTTGCGCGAACGCGCCATGCAGAGCATTCAAAAAATCTCGAGCGACCTCGTCGCGCCGCTCACTTCGCTCCTTGGCGACGCCGACGAAGACGTCCGCATCGGTGCACTCGGAATGCTCAAGAGTTGCACCGATCCGCGCATCGTCGTTCCGGTGCGCGCGATCTTCGAGAGCAATGCCGACTGGTGGGTGCGAAGCATGGCGGCTGAAATTCTGGGCGAAGTTCCCGGCGACGAGCTGACGCGACTTCTCATCTCGCGGCTCTCCGATGCCGAACTGTGTTACAGCATCATTCACGTGCTCGGACGTCGCGCCGGCAGCGAGGCGCGCTCCGCCGTGTTTCGGTGCCTGTGCGACGAGTCGCGCAGCATGCGTTGTCTCGCGTTGTCAGCGTTGCGCGGCGCGAAATCGCCTGAGGTCGTCGAGGCCGTCGCGCAGCTCGCGGAGCACGATCCGGAGGCCATCGTCCGCAATCATGCGCTCGAAACGCTCAAGGAACTCGGCACCATCGCCGCTGCGCAGCTCCGTCGCATTTCGGGACACGACGTCGAAACCGCGCCCTTCTCTGTCGACGTGCCGCAGGATCTCCAAATGGCAAATGAGGCGCTCAACGCGTCGGAACCGGTGAGTTCGTAGCACCGCAGGACTCGCGCGGCGCCGCGAGCGCGCCAGCCTTCGGCGGCCGAGGGAGCGCGAAGAGAAAATCTGCGAATTCGCTCCGCTTCGCGGCGATCAATTCGAGCGCGCGCCGCATGCCGCGATAGCCGCTGACAAGCTCCGCGTCGAAGACCCGCTCTAACTCATCCACGACGCCGCGCCGAACGAACGCCCGCGGTGCGACGCGCCGCACAGCGCGCCGCAGCGCGAGTGTGGAGTCGCGCCCCGCCCGCCCGAGCGCCGCGAGCGCGCGCTCGCAAATCGCGAGCGTGCTCGGCACACGCCCCGCGCACACGAGCGGCAGCTCGTGCGCCGCAAGCGCTCCGCGCCCACGACTATCCTCGGCAATCAGCCACGACGGTCGCCGCAGCGCGAGCATGCGCAAGTGAGCGTGCACGCGATAACCGATGTGCACGTCGTAGTCGTCATACCGCTCCAGGCCCGCAACGCTTCCGGAAATATCAACGCATTCGACACCGAGTTGGAGCGCCGCGGCCCGAATGCGACTGGCACTCGCTGCCGGCAGCGCCTCGGTGTGGACGTCGACGACCCAGCCGCGGTGAAAAGAACACGTGATCAACGCCTCGGGAAAACGATTTCGGATCCAGCACAAAACGGCGACACTCTGGTCGGCGAACAGCGGCGCTTCGGCCGGTGTGTACACGATTCGATTGATCGTCTTCGGTACGCAAAGCGGCTGATCCCACGAACGCGGCTCGAACCACGCCGGGCAACCGAGTAGCTGGGCGCCGTGAACTCCGTGATTTCGTAAGACCTCGACCGTCGCCGAATCGCGACAGCCCGTGATTGCGAAGTCGGTCGCCAAGCGCTGGAGAATGGGTCGCGCGTGCGCCGGCAACCGGGCGCAGGCGACATCGGTCGCGTCACCGGGAAAACACTTCCAACCGAGTCCAAGACCGATAATCGGAACTTGAATTCGATCGATCACGGAGAGCAGCGGGTAGATGCGGGTGCCGAGCCCACTCTGCACTGCCGGGCCGCCACATAGAATCAGCGCCGCCGCGGCATTGATCTGTTCCAGAACGTCATCTACTGGTAGCCAGGACGGAAACTCTCGTATTTCCTCGTTCGGCAGGTAGTGCGTGAAAAGTCGACGCGCCGCGTGCGCAATGAGATAGTCGCCCGCGTTTTTGCGCGCGCCGGTAAGGAGCACGTACATGGTTGAGGGCTCCTGTAAGCCGCGAGTTCAGTCGCGTGTGCGTGCCAACTCGACCGGCGGCGCTTTCGTCCCCACGACACTTCCCAGCATCTCCCACTCGATTGCCGCATCCGCCGCGACGTCACAAACAACGCGTCGCCCGACGACGAGCTCTTCGAACTCAGGGCCGATACCCGTCCCCGGTCGCTTGGCGATGAGAGCGTTCGCGTCGATGATCGTGCCGGCCTTGAGGTCATGCGCCGCCACCAAGCTGCGGCGCGCAAACTTGCGCGCCGATAGCTCACAATCCAGCACTGTCTTCGTGCGGCTTCCCAACATGCTGCGTGCGCAGCTCACGCGCGCCACGAAGGCCCGCACGTCATCGGGGTCCATCGCATGGTAGTGATCGTTGCCAGGCAGTGACTTGTCGAGCGTGAAGTGCTTTTCCAAGATGTCGGCGCCCGCGACCCACGCAAGAAACAACGCGAGGCAGTCGTGAACGGGCGGCACGTGATCGGAGTAGCCGATCGTATGACTGGGAAAGACATTTTTTAGGTATGGAATGCTGCGCAAGTTCGCGTGCGCCGGCGGCGTCGGGTACTCGAGCACGCAATGCAACAACGCCACCGACGGCGTGCCCGCGGTTTCGAGGAGTCGCACGGCCGCCTCGACTTCGCCAAGATACGACGCACCGGTCGAAAGCAGCACCGGCAGTCCGGTCGCGGCGACGGCGCGCAACAGCGCGTAATTCGTGATATCGGCCGACGCCACCTTATAGATCGGGACGAGCGGCGCGAGCATCTCGACGAAGTGCAGATCGAACGGCGTCGAGCAAAACAAGATTCCGCGCGCCGCGCAACGCTCGGCGAGCAGCCGGTACTCGACGTCGCCGAAACGATCATGGCGCTGGAAGAGTTCGAATTGACTTGCCGCTGACTCCTGGCGCCGGTCCCAATAAGCCGGGCTTACGCGACTCGCGAGTGTTTCCGCTTTGTAGCTCTGGAACTTGATCATATCCGCGCCGGCGTCGGCGGCCGCGTCGACCATCTCCATGGCGGTCGACAGGCTGCACTCGTGATTGACGCCGGCTTCCAAGATGAGAAACGGCCGCTCTCGACTCACCGCGACTCCGCCGATGTTTTCAGTACGCATGCTCGAGCGCCTTCTGTTTTCGGTGTTCAAGCACACTCGCGATGCACGCGAGCACCTTGTCGATTCCCTCGCGGACGCGCGCACCCGTGAGCACTTCGCTCATTTTTCGCCGCAAGAGTGCGTTCGAGACCAACTGCTCCACCGTGTGTGTCAGATCGCGCGGATCCAGCGTCGCCGCTGGTCCCAGGTACACGACACCCGGCGAAGTGCGTGCGAAGGCGTGGCGCGTTTCGCGCTCGTTTTGCGCAATCACTACCATCGGCACGCCGAGAGCCGCGAGTTCGAGCACGGTGCGGCCGGCGCTGGTGATCGCGATATCGGCAGCGGCCATGAAACGACTCACGACTCGCGTGTCGCGCACGATCTCGACTCGATGGAGCGCTTGCGCGGCAAACTTCTCGATTTCCGACGACTCGCGACAGCCAAGCCCGAGCACGACGGTTAGTGACCAGCTCCCTGGAATTGCATCGAGTGCGCGCAAGCTACGGAGCGTCAGTCCCGCCGGATCCGTGCCGCCAAAGAGGAGCAACACATTCTCAACTTGTGCACGCGGCGCACAGCGATCGACGCTGTAAAACTCGTCTCGCAAGCAGCAGAATTCCGCGCCCGCGAACAGACGACCTGGACCAGCGTCAGGATGACGTTCGTAGAGCTCGTTGATAACGACGTCCGCGAAGTGGCTTCCCGCGCCGAGGTCCTCGAAGTTGATGATCGCGGGACCCGCCGCGGCCAGTGGCCGCATGAACGCGTCATCCGTGTCGAGTACATCATTGATGACGAGATCCGGCTTGCCGGCGAGAATCGTCTTGAGCACCTCCGCGGCCGGCGCCGCGACGACGGGATAGAAACGCCGCGCAATCAATGCCGCCGCCAGCGCCGAGTCTTGCGGCACGACGAACTGCAGTTCGTGATCGATGAGGCGATCGGCGAGCGTCAATGCGCGATACACATGGCCGAGCCCGAGTTCCGGCGTGCCGAGCACGTGAAAACAAATTCGTCGGCGCTTGAGCGACTTTTCCGCCAACCACCAATCGAAGTAGTCGTCGACATCGATCGACTCGACTTTCGCCACTTCGAGCGCTCGCACGCGCACGCCGAAGCGCGAACCGCGCGCCAAGGTCGCACGGCTACAGACCACGACCCCGCCGGTTTCGCGCAGTCGCGGCGGCAACTGTTGACGATTCACTCGCGCACCATAGGCGGGCACGAGCGCGCCGGCCGCCACGGCCGCGGCGTTTTCGCCCGTCCACGAGAGGTGACGATCGTCGACCACCGTCAGCACGGTGTCGCTCTCGCTCTCGTCGAACAGAAGGCAAGCTCGTTCGATCGTCGCGGTCGACACAAGCGGACAAGTCGCTTGAATCGTCACAATGCGAGTCGGCCACACACCGGTGCGCTCCAACGTCGCGACGGCGTCGCAGATCACAGCGTCGAGGCCGACGTGATCAGCGGCGAGCGCGATCGGCCGCTCGATGGTCTCGGCACCGAAGCGGTGCGCGATCTCAGCGAGTTCCGCGTCGTCAGTCGATACGACAACGCGGGCGATGGACGGTGCACCGCGCGCCGCCTCGATCGCATACGCGAGGAGCGGTTTGCCGGCGAGGAGCCGCGCATTCTTGCGCGGAATACCGCGCGATCCGCCCCGGACCGGAATGATGGCGACGGTGAGATTGCTCGTCACCGGCGGCGAGATCTGCGGTGCGCGGGGACTCTCCTGCGACAAGGTTACGCCGTCTCTCAGTGGTGATGTGTTTAGGACCAGCCGACGCGGTCAGACCCATCCATCATCGGCCGCGGCGAGCCTTGCGCTTGAGCGTGGCGTGAGCGGCTATTGCACGCGAGCATGCGGCGGTCCCGCGCCCGCCGAAGTGGGCTACACCCAATGGCGCTTCCGACTAGAATTTGCCGGCGTGACTCCCGCAATCGACTTAGTCGTGAACGTCTTCGAACGCACCTATCGCCGCGTGCTGGCGCCGGGTTGGTTCGACACGTTGATCGCCGCTCAATGCCGGTCGTTTGCGCAGCGCGTGGTGCTGATCAACAACGTCGACGATGTGGCGGCCGCGGGTCGCTCCGCCGAAACTCGGCGCCGGGCGGGCGAGATTGACGCCTATTATTTTGTGCGCGATCAGCTGCCGGCGGCGCTTGCTGGCGTTGGACTTTCAACGCGCGATCTCGGTCGCATTCCGCACTACACCGATTGGGCGGTGGTTGCCGTCGCCATGCCCGGCAATCCGTGGCTCGTGCACTGGGATGCCGAAGCCGCGCTCGTCGCGCCGAGTGACTGGGTGACGCCCTCCATCGAACTGATGGAGCGTGACCCGCGCGTCGCAGTCGCGAATCCATCCTGGCGCGCCGATTGGGACGAACGCGATGGCCGCGAATTCGTCGGCGATTTCGCGCTGGGTGGCGGCTTCAGTGATCAAGTCTTCTTGGTGCGGCGCGAGGAGTTTGCCCGGCCGATCTACGGTCATTGGAGTCTCGCGTCGTGGCGCTACCCGCTCACGCACGTCGCGCGCATTTTCGAAGCGCGTGTCGACGCTTACTTGCGCGCCACGCAGCGCCTGCGCGCTACGCATCTCCGGTGCATCTATCGTCACGAGTCGCGGCCCGCCGCTACTGCTTCGCTTGGAGTTCCTCGTAGTGGCCGCGAGCGACTCGCGAAGATCCGCCGCCGGCTCGCGATTCACTGGCTGCGTTGGCGCAACGGCGATTAAGGGTCGTCGGACCTTTACGAGCCGCACTCCCTCCCCTAATCTTGGGCTCTCGCACTGCGAGTCGGCTTCATTGAAGTTCGCAACACGACGCTCAACCTTCACCAGGAATCCGCGCAATGGCGTTGCTCGGCATTGATCTCGGCACGACGAATTCACTTGTCGCGGTCTTTCAGGACGGCGCGCCTCGGCTGATTCCGAATGCCATGGGGGAGGTGCTGACCCCGTCGATCGTCGGCGTGCTGGATGACGACCGCGTGCTGGTCGGTGCCGCCGCGCGGGAACTGCGCGTGACGCGGCCCGAACGGTGCGCCGCGAGTTTTAAGCGCTGGATGGGAACCGACCGCGAAGTGACGCTGGGGCGCCACAAGTTTTCGCCGAGCGAACTCTCGAGTCTCGTCTTGCGGTCGCTGCGCGCCGACGCCGAAGCTTTCCTCGGCGCGCCGCCGACCGAAGCTGTCATCACCGTGCCCGCCTACTTCAACGACCACCAACGCAAGGCGACGAAGATCGCCGGCGAACTCGCCGGCTTCGCGGTGCGCCGCATCATCAACGAACCAACCGCGGCCGCACTGACCTACGGTTTTCACGATCGCCACGCGAATCGCCGTCTTCTCGTCTTTGATCTCGGCGGCGGCACGTTCGACGTCACGCTGATGCAGACTTTCGAAGGCACACTCGAAATTGCCGCGACCTCTGGAGAGAGTCAGCTCGGCGGCGAAGACTTCACGGAGCGGCTGATGGGGTGGGCGCTGCGCCAACATGGTCTCCTGCTCGAAACGGCGGAGATGCGCGAGCCGCTTCGCGTCGCACGGTTGCGCCAAGAAGCTGAGCACGCGAAACGTGCGCTCACGGCGAACGAGAGCAGCACATTTCGAATGCCGGACGGGCGCGGCGAATTCGCGAGCGACGCGCCGATCGTGCACGTCACGCGCGAGATTTTTGGCACGCAGTGCGCGGAGTTGCTGCGGCGCCTCGAGCCGCCCGTGCGCCGCGTTTTGCGCGACGCGAGCCTTGGCCCCGAAGCGGTCGACGAAGTGATCTTAGTCGGCGGTGCGACGCGGATGCCGATCGTGCACGAGACCGTAGCCAGGCTGTTCAGCAAGCAGCCCCTTGTGACGTTTGACCCGGATCACGTTGTCGCGCTCGGCGCCGCCGTGCAAGCGGCGCTGATTACGGATGACGCCGCCGTTGGCGACATGGTGATGACGGACGTCTGTCCCTTCACACTCGGTGTCGAGATCGTCAAGGTGTTTGGCCAGCAGCGCCGCGACGGCTACTTCATGCCGATCATCCATCGCAACACAACGATTCCAGTTTCGTGCGAAGAGATCGTGAGCACGCTCGACGCCAATCAGCGCGAGATCACGGTGCGCGTCTTCCAAGGCGACGCGCGGCGCGTCGAAGACAATCTGCCGCTTGGCGAATTACGCGTAACGGGAATTCCGCCCGGCCCGGCCGGCACCGAGATCCACGTGCGCTTCACCTATGATCTGAACGGGATCCTCGAAGTGGAGGCGTTTGTGCCGTCGGCCGGCAAGAAGTTTCAGACCGTGTTGACGCAGCATGTGAAGGGATTGAACTCGCCGCAGATCGCGCTCGCGGTACAAAAGCTGCAGAGTCTCAAGTTCTATCCGCGCGATGAGCTGCCGAACCGGCAACTTGTGTTGTTCGTCGAGCGCATACTGGGGGAGCTCAACAGGTATCAACGCGAGGCGATCGAACAACTGCTCGATGGCTTCGAGCAGAGCATGGCGACCGGTGATCGCGAGCGCTTCGCGGCCGCGCGTGAGCAACTGCTGATTGGGCTTTCGGGCTGCGGATATCCGTACACGATGGCGGGCGGGAGCGGCGGCGATGGCGCTCGCTGAGTCTTCGCGTTCGTACTTAGAATCGGTTTTCGCACTGAGCCCACTCGAGCACGCGGAAGAGATCGCCCGCCGCCGCCGATCGCGGCGGAACATGCCGGTGCGTGTCTCGACCGCCGAGCATGCGCACGCGACGCGCGAGTGGGCCGTCGACGAGGTCACCGCGCTGCGCACCGAGTTCGCCACGTTATCGGCGGAGAGCCTCGCGCAGCGCTTGTCCGATGCCCGATTGGCGACTTTTCCGGACGTCGCGCTCGCGTGCGCGCGGCTGCGCACGTACTCAGAAGCCAAACCGCGTCTCGAGGAACTACAACAACGCGGCGTCATCGATGCGACCTTCGCCCGGGTCCTGGAATTGCTTTTCGTTCTTCCAACGGGGCGCGCAAGTCGACTGCGACAGGAGTTGCTCAGCGGCTTGCCAAGCACGCGGGACATGCTGCGCTCGAGCGAGCACGGAATCGAGCTGCACGCCGGTGCCGCGTGGCGTGTCGCGCAACGCATCGCGCGCGCGGCGCCGAACGTCTACGCGCACGAACGCGAGTGGTTGGATACTTTGCGCGCGATTCCCGGTCCGTGGGCGCGTTGGCGCAATCGTTGGCATCGCCGGCAATTCCTGTGGTGGCTGCTCGCCTTCTACCTCCTCGTCCGAGCCGCGTCGCTCTTCACATCCGGGAGATAGTCCGTGGTCGACGAGCCCGACTGGTCATTTCTGCCGGACCATCCGGATCGGTTCTTCGGAATCGATGCGGGGTCCTCACGCGAAGATCTCAAGCGTCGCTACGGTGCGCTCATCCGCCGTTACAAGCCCGAGAGATTTCCAGAGGAGTTCAAGCGCATTCGATCGGCATACGAGCAGGTCGACGCTTGGCTGTGCGGCGTCGGCGAGGAGCGTGCAGAGAGCGAGCGGCGAGCCCAATGGGATGAGTCATTGGCGACCGCACGTCCGGCGCACGGCGCTGATGCCGTTGCGCACAACGACATCGACGGTGCCGATTCGCTGCCCTCGACGCTCACCGAGTGGCGCGCAGCGCTCGCCGCACCGGATTGCGACTTGTCGGCATTTCGTCGGCGGCTCGCGGACACGCGAAGGAAGTCGCCGCTTCACTATTACGTGTTGGCCGTGCTCGCCGATCTCGATCCGGATAGCGAGGACAATGCCTTCTACACGCGCATCCTCGATGGGCTCCGCGAATTTCCCACGGAGCCTGGACTCCTGCGCGTTCTCTATGCCGAACTCGAGCAAGAATCGCCGCAGTATTGGGACGGCAAAGTGCACGCTGCGCTTGCCGACGTGTTGCCGGCGGATGCGTACTACTCAGTCGCCGGCGACGGCTTGCTCGCGATTCTGCGCACGAGTGGATTCGAAGCATTCCGCCAGCAGCTTGCTGAAAGCGATCGGCGTTTGCGCGGCGACGGGCTGTTTCCGCGTGCTGCGCTCCTCATGCGCGCGCTGCGCGAATCCATGTTGACCGCGGACCTCGAATGGCTTCGCGCTCAGATGGCGCTGATGGAAGAGAAGCTGCCGCGTCTCGGTCCGCACTTTGAGCATTCGTACGACGTCCTACAGTTTTTGCTTCGCTATCGAATTGCGCGTTCCCAGTTTCTTTCCAGCCACGGGCATCCGTTGCGGCATCGCATCGACGTAGCCATTCGCCACTACTGCGAGGGTCCCGTGGAGACCGCGCATCATGAATTGCTCTGTGTGTACAGTGAGATGTTTGCGGCGCCGGAGGAATTGGCTGCCGCTTTTCCAGTTAGTGCGTTGGCGGACGTCGAGGCGGTCTACGCCGTGCTGCAATTTTTCGTCGAACTCCATGCGCCGCGGGTGCCGGACGGCGAAGCGCAGCTCAACGCTCCGCTTGCTCCGCTGGCGATTCGCTTTTGGCTCGGGCACATCGAACAGCGCACCGACAACCGTCGCTGGCTGGCTTTCAAGAAGTCGCTGAATGGATTCCGCGTTCTGTGCGCGATGGCAATTGTGTACCTCGCGCCGCCGGCGCTCTCTGTTGGCGTAGCGACGGTGTACTTTGGAAAACTGAGCGCAGACCGCGAGTTGGCGATCTTTGTCGGCGTGCTCTTCGGGTGGGGCTTACTTGTGCGGTATCGTTTGGCCCGCGTCACCTTCGCTCCGTATGCGCAGCGCCTCGCGCGGTCGTGGTCTCTGCGCGCTTACGAACGGGTTTGGCGCGCCGAGGTCTTTAAGTTTCTTAAGTGGAGTCGCATTCCGGTGTGGCGTGTCGAGCAGTGCATCGCGGAAGTGCAGGACGACACGTTGAATCAGGAAGGCTGGCTCCACGAATGCATGATACGAGACTACGCGATTAGTTTTTATTCATTGGCGGCGCGCTTGGCGCTCTGACTCGTCGAGGAGGCAGCGATGCGAGATGACGCAACGGCAAAATTGCGAGCGCTCGCCGCCGGAGAAGAGTCAGCCGCGTTGGCGCTGTCAGCGCTTTGTTATGCGGAGCTACGCGAAATCGCCGGCCGGCTCATCAACCGCGAGGCGCCGGGGCGCATACTCAGTCCGACGGATCTCGTGCACGAGACGTTCCTGCGGCTCATTCATTTTCACGGCATAACCATCGCGGAGCGCACTCACTTCCTCCGAATCGCCGCCAAGGCGATGCGCCAAATTCTCGTCGACCAGGCGCGCGAGCGGGCGACCTTGAAACGCGGCGGCGACCTCAAGCGGGTGTCGCTCGACACTCAGATCGAGGTCGACGGCGCGCGGCAGAGTCTGGTCGTCGATTTCCTCGATCTCGAGAGCGCGCTCGTGGAGTTGGAAAAGCGCTCGAGCCGGCAAGCCTTGATCGTCGAACTCCGCTTTCTCGCCGGCATGAGCGAGCGCGAGATCGCGGCGGGTCTAGAGCTTTCGCTGTCGACCGTCGAGATGGAATGGCGGCTCGCGCGCGCGTGGCTGTACAAGAAACTCGTGCGTTGATGTCGACCACCGACGAACTCGCTCGCTATTGGAGCCGAGTCACAGATGTATTTACGCAAGTCATGGGCGTCGCGGTGGAGCGCCGCGGTGCGCTGCTCGCGGAGCTGTGCGGCTCCGATGCGCGGCTCGCCGCGGAAGTGCGCGAACTCATCGAGCTCGACACGAAGGCCGCGGGGTTTCTCGGTGGACCGTTGCGCGCGCTCGACGACGTGCCGCTCGGCACGCCCGGCGTCGACCCGTTCGTTGGGCGCAAAGTCGGCGGCTTCGAGATCGAGCGCTTCATCGCGGCAGGCGGGATGGGGAGCGTCTACCAGGCCCGCCAATTGTGGCCGACGCGCACCGTCGCGCTCAAAATTTTGCCGAACTGGCTCGCGACGCCCGAGCGCGTCCGCCGCTTCACATACGAGGCGGAGGTGTTGGCGCAACTCGAGCATCCCAATATCGCGCGACTCTACGAGGCTGGCGCGATCGATCTCGACGGCCACCAGCTTCCTTACTTCGCCATGGAGTTGATCGTCGGCGCTCGTTCCATTCAACGCTACGTCGCCGAGGCGCGGCCGGGATTGCGCGCGACGGTCGAGTTGCTGGCAAAGGTTTGCGATGCGGTGCACTTCGGTCATCTCGCCGGTGTGCTGCATCGCGACCTCAAGCCCAGCAACATCCTGATCGACGCTGCCGGTCAACCGAAGCTGATCGATTTTGGCATCGCGCGCAGTCTCGCCGCGGTCGGCGAGAGCACGGTCACGCGCGCCGGTGATCTCCTCGGCACCGTGACCTACATGAGTCCCGAGCAGTGTAGCGGCAAATTGTCGACGGTCGGCGCGCGCAGCGATGTCTATGCACTCGGCGTCGTCCTCTATGAGCTGTTGTGTGGCGCCCACCCGCATCACACGGCGGCGATGTCGATCCCCGAGAAGATCGCCGCGATTCAACAAGCGCCGGCGACGCCGCCGCGACGACTGCGCCCCGAGCTTCCGAAGTCACTCGAATGGGTTTTGTTGCATGCGCTCGAGCGCGCGCCGGACTTGCGCTATCAGTCCGCCGCCGAGTTTGGCGCGGATCTGCGGCGCTTTCTCGCTGGGATTCCCGTGCATTCGGCGCCGCCGTCCCATTGGCGCACGTTTACCGACTGGGTACGCCGCCATCCGGTCCTCGCGTCGGCGAGCGCTTCCTGCGCGGTGATCGTTGTATCTGTCTTCGCGAGCTGGCTCACTTATTGGTTCACGACGCTGCGACCCGATTCGCTCGAGCTCGACAGTAAGCGCTCAAGAGTTCAGTTGTTGTCCGCAACCGGGCGCGTGCTTCACACGTGGGAGAGCGGCCCGTCTGCGGACGGCGTGAGTTTCGCCGTGACAATGCGCGACGCACGTGGCGAGCGTCTCGCCGCAATCGCGTATGGCGCCGACGCCGACACCGATTATCGTGGGCAACTCTGTGTGTCGTCGTTTGCTGATCCCGCACGCGTGCGCTGGCATTCGAGTCCGCCGTCGGTCGCGCCCGCGGCGACGACCGGCGGTCGCGTCGCGAGCTATCGAGTCTTCGCGCTCGCCGCGATCGATTGCTTTCCCGAAGCGCCCGGTGATGAGCTACTCCTCGTGCAGCGGCACGGCTTGTTCGCGGCGTGTCTCGTGCGCGTATTCGATGCCGATGGCAGGACTCTTTACCAGGTTTGGCACAATGGCCACTTGAGCGACGTGCGTTGGCTGCCGCACGCACGCCGCTTCGTGTTCGCCGGCGTCAACAGCGAGCTGCGATGGGACGAGCGCGGCATCGCCAACGCGACGGCGCGCTATCCGCAAGTGATCTTCGCCGTGGCGCCGATCGTTGGGCACGTCACGGATCAGTGGCTGTGTGCCCGCGGCGCGTCGCTCGACCGCACACTGTGCTGGTATCGCTGGCTCGGCCCCGAGAGTCACGCACCGCTCTTTGGTCTCGTCGCGCCGAGTTTCAATGCCGCCGCCGGCAGTCGCGCGGAGGAAGTCACGGCCGCGCGCTTCTGCCTCCGCGATGACGGCCCGCATAGCCCTTACGTCATGATCCTGTTCGATGCGGACGGCGTGATGACCGGCCACTTCGTGAACGATGGATATGAAGCGGAAGTCGAGCGCGGAGTGCTTCCTCCGTCGGAGCGTTTCCGCCTCGAAGAGTATCGAGACTTGCCGGTCGCGGTTGAGGCTGTTTCACCGAGCCGGTGAACGCGCTACACGCGAGCGGATGCACAAATAGAAAAAGTCCCAAGGGTCGGAGCCGCCGTTCTCGCATTCTATTGATGAAGCACTCTCAGTAAGGAAGGACTACCCATGATGCGCTTGCCCGTTTGTCGATTGGCCGTCTCCGCCACGTGGATCGCTACCGTGTTACTCGTGGCGCCATTTGCGCGCGCTCAATCTCCCGTAGAAGGCGTCGTCGCCGGCGTATGGACCGCTGCCGGTTCGCCTTACCTCGTCATCGATACTTGCACGGTTCCCATTGGCCAAACGCTCACGATCGAAGCCGACACTTCGGTGCTTTTCGCCGCCGGACTTGGACTCGTGGTCGATGGTCAGCTCGTCACCAACGGAACCGCGAGTGAACCCGTGACCTTCGCGGCCGCGGCGCCGGGCGCGACCTGGCTCGGCATTCGTGTCATCGGCCACGGCGCGACGCCGGTCACGAGCGAACTGCGCGGCTGCGCATTTTCGGATGCCTTAAAAGCCCTCGACCTCTACATCGAGGGGCAGGTCGATAACCAGTGGACGACGCTGACCACCATCGTCGAACACTGCACCTTCGACGCGTCCGTCGAGACTGCGATCTACGCCGACGCATACGGCTACAACTTCTATCAGTTCATGACGCCGCGCCGTCGCCATGCGCGCGTGAACCCCATTGTGCGCGGCTGCGTCTTCACGGGCTGCGGCGCCGGTGTCGTGGTGACTCCGCATGGCTCGTGTTCGACCTGGTGCGCGGGCGCCGAGTCAAACGTGCGGGTGGAGAACTGCGTTTTTTCGGGTGTGGCGGCTGCGGCGCTGCGCATGATCACGGATCCGATCACCGCCGGCGCGCCGCTTTTCCTTTGCAACACCGTGCGCGCGGGCGCCGCGGGTGTCATCGTGCCGAGTCCATTCGATGCCGTGATTCAAAACAACATCTTCGAGACGCTCGGCGTCGCCGTTGAGCGGACCGGTGCCGACAGCGGTGCGACGTTTCGCAATTGTTTCTTCGGCAACACGACGAACTTCGTCGGTTATCCCGCATCGTACGGGACTACCGTGCTCGTCAATGAGAACGGTCATCCCTGTGATCTCGGCTTCAATATCTTCGAACACCCGCAGCTCGCGGCCGATGGCCGGCATCTCGCGAATGAGTCGCCCTGTATCGACGCCGGCACGGATGTGGCGTTCACCGACGATTTCGATTCCGACCCGCGCCCGCAAGGTTGCCGCACCGATATCGGCGCCGATGAACGCGCGACGTTCTTGTTTCCATTCACGCGCGGCGACACGAACGACGACGGCGGCGTCGACATCAGCGACGCCGTGTGGCTCTTGAACTACTTATTCCTCGCAGGCGCGCTCAACTGCGAAGCGGCGGGCGACATCAACGATGACGACACACTGAATCTCGCCGACGCCATCACGCTCCTCGGCGTCCTCTTCGCGGGCGGGAGTCCGACCGCGCTTTCGCCGATCTGCGGCGCAGATGCGACTCCGGGTGACACGCCGTGTCTTGCGAGTCAGTGTCCTTGTCTGTGATGTTCTTGGCTCGTAGCGCGCCGCGGCGCGGTTAGGGTCCGCGCTGCGACTCGAGCAACGCCGCGCCGGTCTTGAGTCGAAAGGTCGGGCCGAGATCCAGTGTAGCGAGCGCCTCCGCGATGCGCGGCGCCGCGCGACCGTCGCCGTACGGGTTGACGATGCCGCGGAGCGTCGCGCGGAAGGAGGGCGTGCTGGCGCGCGCGAGCGCCGCCGCGATGGCGGCGCGCTCCGGCGGCGCGTCGATCACGTTGGCGCCGCGTTCGCGGCCGGCTTGGCGATTGCCGATATTGACGACCGGCAATTCAAAACTCGCGGCTTCGATGACGCCGCTCGACGAATTGCCGACGAGCACGGTCGCGTGCTCGAGGAGCGCCAGATACTGCGCGTGCGGCAAGCTCCGGTGGAGCCGCAATTCCGGCCATGTCTGGGCGCAGCGCTCGAGCGCTGCGATGATCGCGCCGCCGCCACTATCGGAGTTTGGATAGATCGCTTCGACCGGCAATTCGCACGACCGCAACGCCGCCAGCGTCTCGGACATTTGCGCGCCCGCCGCGCTCGACTCGCTCGGGATCGCGTGCTGTATCAACACGGCGTAACGCGCGCCGAGTTTTCGACCGAGTGCGCGCTCGAGCGCGCCGCGATCGGGACGCGGCGCATGCAAAATACCGTCGAGACCCGGGGCGCCGACGACATGGATGCGCCGTTCCTCTTCGCCGAGTCCGCGTAGTCGGCGCGCGCTGAGCGGCGTCGCCGCGAAATGCACGTGCGCGAACTTGCTGATGGCGTGGCGCGCCGCATCGTCGACGGTTCCCCACGACAAATCGCCGCCGTGGATGTGCGCGATCGGAATGCCGAGGTACGCGGCGCTCACCGCGGCCGCGAGCATTTCGACGCGATCGCCGAGGACGAGCACGATCGCCGGATCCGTTGCCGCGAACGCGTCGGGGAAACCACTGATCGCGACGCCGACGCTGCGCGCCATCGCCGCCGGCGAGTCGTCGGCCGGGAGCGCCGGTACGCGCGCCGCGATTTCGAAACCAGCGGCGACGATCTCGCGGATCGTCTCGCCGTGAGCGACGCTGAAGTGCATGCCGCTCGCGATCAGGCGCAGCTCGAGCCGAGGGTCGCCCGCGATTGCGCTCAGCACCGGACGCAGGAGGCCGAAGTCGGCGCGCGTGCCGGTTACCACGGCGATGCGCCGGCGCTCCGTCTTGACGCTCGTCACGCTCACGCCAAATCCTCGCGCGCCAAGAGCGCGCCCTGCGCGATCGATCGTCGCGTCTTGCGGCCGAGGAGTTCCGCGTACTCGTGCGGCGGAATACCGGTCGCCGGACGCTTCGTCATCAAATGCTCGCGCCGCAACACCGTGCCGGCCGCCAGCGCGGTGCGCGCGGCGAGGCTCTTCCGCACGAGCGGCAAGTTCGCGAGTTCAGCGGGCACCGGGTTCTTGCGACCCTCTCCACGGATGCGCGCGACTTGTTTGACGGCGCGCACCATCTCGGCGAATTCATCCGGTAGCAGACTCGCCGCGTGATCGGGGCCCGCCATCGTGCGATCGAGCGTGAAGTGTTTTTCGATGACGACCGCGCCGAGCGTCGCCGCCATGATGGGCACTTGGATGCCGAGCGTGTGATCCGAGTAGCCGACGAGGCAATCGAGCGTGCGGCGCATGGTGAGCATCGCATCGAGGTTCACATCCTCGAAGCGGCACGGGTAGCTGCTCGTGCAATGCATCATCACAATGTCGCGGAGGCCCGTCGCGCGCAGCCAGCCAAGGGCGCGCTCGACTTCCGTGAGATCGGCCATGCCGGTGGCGAGCATCATGGGTTTCCCGTGCGCCGCGACTTCTTCGAGTAACAGCCGATTCGTGAGATCGGCCGAGCCGATCTTGAAGGCGCTGACGAGCGGGGCGAGGGCGCGTACCGCTTCCTCGGTGTGGGGCGTCGACAAGAACACGATGCCTTGCGCGTCGGCGTGCTCTTTCAAAATGCGAAACGCCTCGAACGGCAACTCGAGCGCGCGCAGCATCTCCTGCTGGCTGGCGCCGCTGCCGGTGTTGCGCTCTTGGTAAGCCGCGCGCGGCGTGTCGGCCGTGACCAAGTCGTCCGCCGTGAAAGTCTGGAACTTCACGGCGTCGGCGCCGGCGGCGTGGGCCACCTCGATGAGTTTGCGCGCGACGTTGAGGTCGCCATTGTGATTGACGCCGGCTTCGGCGATCACGAAGGTCGGCTCGGTCAGCGCGATGCGTCGCGTCGCGAGCTGAAAGCCGCGCGTGTTACGTTCTAGCTGCTCCATGATCCTCCTCATATGCTTTCGAAGTGAGATGAATCGCGCCGGCCGCGGCGACTGTCCGTCGTGTGCGCTCTATCTGATTTCGACGCTCGCAGCCTGGAGCTGGAGCCGGGGCGCTAAGTCGGCCAGCGCGCCGATCGACGGGTCGCGCGTCCGGCGCCCCGGCGCCACATCTCTTGCGAAGCGAATCCTGCGCGGTGATTCTAACTCGACCGTCAACAAGATTCTCGCAACGATACGGAGCACGCATGGCCAGGGATTCGTGTGTCCTCGCGATCGATCAAGGTGGGCACGCGAGTCGCGCGGCGCTCTTTGATCTCGAAGGAAACCTGCTGACGCTGGCCGTTGCCGAGGTGCGGGTCGAGCGCTACGCGCCGGACACAAGCGCGACCGGCGAGCGCGTCGAGCACGATGCCGACGAGCTGTTGGCGTCGGTGCGCGCCGTGATCGAAACCGTCGCTGCCGCCCCCGAGCGCGGCGGTCGACCGATCGTCGCCGCCGGAATCGCGACGCAACGCTCGACGTGCCTGGGTTGGGAGCGCGCGACGGGGGCGCCGCTGACGCCCGTCATCAGTTGGCAGGATCGCCGCGCCGCCCGCTTCGTGGACGGCCTGGCGGCCCGCGCCGAGTGGATTGCGCGCCGCACGGGGCTCCGCTTGTCGCCGCACTACGGCGCGAGCAAGTTGCGGTGGTGTCTCGATCACTTGCCGGCGGTACGCGCCGCGCGCGATCGGCGGTCGCTCGCATTCGGACCGATCGCGTCGTATCTCGTGCAGGGGCTCTCGACCGAGCGCGTGTTTGCCGTCGATCCCGCGAACGCGCAACGCACGCTCCTCTGGGATCTGCGGCGGGGCGATTGGGATCCAGAGCTGATCGCCGTATTCGGCGTCGACGGCGTCGAGTTTCCGCGTTGTTGTCCGACGCTCGCCGACTTCGGTACGCTCGAGCCGCGAACGGGTGAGCGCGTGCCGATCCGCGCGCTCAACGGCGACCAGTCGGCAGCGCTCTTCGCCGTCGGCGGCGCGCTCCGCGATGACGTCGCGTATCTCAACATCGGCACCGGCGCGTTTCTGCAGCGTCCCTTCGACGAGACGTATCGCGCGCCGGTCGGGCTCTTGCGCGGCGTCGTCTCGAGCGATGGCAAGACGCGCGTTTGCGTCCTCGAAGGCGCGATCAACGGCGCGGGCAGCGCGCTTGCGGTCGAGGCGGCGGCGCTCGGCGTCGCGGAGCCAACTGCCGAACTCGAAGGGTGGCTCGCGCAAGAAACCGCGCCGCCTCTGTACTTGAATGGCGTGTCCGGTCTCGGGTCGCCGTATTGGCGCGCGGATTTCGCGAGCGCGTTCGTCGGCGCGGGCGGCGGCGCGGCGCGACTCGTCGCGGTCATCGAAAGCGTCGCATTCTTGATTCAAGTCAATCTCGAACTCGTGCGCGGCGTGCCGCCGCCGCTCGTGCGCATCGATGTGAGCGGCGGTCTCGCGCGCCTCGATGGTCTGTGCCAGCGACTCGCCGATCTCTCGATCCGCCCCGTCGTGCGACGCCGCGAGATCGAAGCGACCGCGCGCGGCATCGCTTATCTCGCTGCCGGGCAACCTGCGACCTGGCGCGAACCGCCGACTGATCGCGTCTTCCAGCCGACGCCGAATCCCGCGTTGCGTGCGCGCTTCGACCGTTGGCGCGCGGAACTCACGCGGCGGTTGAAGTAGCGTCACGCCGCCGAGGGCGCGTCACTCCCGCAGCTCACTTGGGAACCGGCTCCGCACGCGAGGATGGCCCTTGCGCGCTTGCGCGCGACTACAAGCACACCGGATTCTCGCAGCCGAGCGCATCTGGCGTCGGATCAACGCCGCAACCCGGGTGCGGCGGCGGCGGTGGCGCCCCGCCGGAAAACAGCGTCGACAATTGATGCACCGCGTCGGCAATATTCACCGCTCCGTCGTCATTGGCATCGAGGGCGGCGCGGCAGGGCACGGCGAGCGACTGGAACAAGTGCGATAACACCGCGATGGCATCGGCGATATTGAACGCACTGTCGCCATTTGCATCGGCGCGGATGAAGCTATAGGGGCCCTTTCGAATCGTGAAACGATCAGCGATCGCGCCGGTCGAGCGCAAGAAACGCGCGTCAAGGCGATCCCCCGTTACGTCGATCACGACCGAGCCGAGCACGGCGATCCCAACGACCATCACCGGGTGAGCTAAAGGCGCGGCGTCCGTTTTGCCGGAGCTACCGGCGACGACGTAGACCGCGCCTTCGTGAGGGGCCAGACCGGCGCTCGGCTTTACGTAGGCGCCGTCGCCGGTCGGGTCGCCGTCCCCGTCATCGACAATCATGGCGGGCGTGAGTGTCGCAGAAACGCCATAGTGCCCATCGAGCAGCATCGAGCGCTCATAAGAGTGGCTATGTCCGCACAGCACGAGGTCGACGCCGCCCGCTTCGAGGATCGGCAGCACATGCTCACGCATATCGCGCATGCGGCCGCCGCTATCGAGCGGATCGTCCGAGTCGTGCGAACCGTCACTGTAGGGTGGATGATGCCAGAACGCGATGACCCACTCGCGGTCTGTGCTCGCGAGATCGCTCTCGAGCCAAGTCAGCATCGCGCTTCCTACCGAGCGGTCGCTGCCCTCCGAGTCGAGACAAATGAAATGCACGTTGCCGTGGTCGAATGAGTAGTAAGCCTCAGTTCCGGACGGAAGCCCGCCGACCTCGCCGGCGGTCGGCAACGTGAATATCTCGAAGTACGGCCCGGTGCCCGCGAGCGAGCTGGTCGTGCGACCATCGTGATTGCCGAGCGTGGGCCAGAGCGGCACCGTGCGCAACAGCGATGGATACATGTCGAAGACCGCAGCTTGATAGTCGCTGTCGTTGCCGGCGTCGTAAGCGTTGTCTCCCAACATGAGCCAGACGTGTGTGTCGCTCGCGCCGGCGAGCGCGAGATAAGCATCGCGTACCGAAGCGGCGCTCGAGTCCGCCGTGCCGGAATCGCCGATCGCCCAGATCCGCAGCGGCTCGACCACGGCCGGTGCGGGCGCCGTACGGAAACTGAGAGTCGCGCTCGGGCCCATGAGCCATGCGCTCGTTGTGCCGACCGCGTAGTAATACTCGGTGTCCGCGGTGAGACCGAGAAACTCGATGCTGTGGTCCGCGGCCAGCGTCGAGTCTGCGATCGCGAGGTCGAGAGCGCCCGGCGTCAATCCCACGCTCGCGCGCGAGTCGGTAAACGCGTTGGCGCGCCAGCGGATCACAGCCCGCTCGGGGCCCACGCGCTGTAGGTACGGCCCACGAAGAATGGCAATCGGGTCCGCCGGCGTGTGCGCGCTGAGCTCGAGGTCAAAGCTGATATCGGAGCTGCTCACCGAACGCTGATGAATCTCGACAGCCAAGGTGTTGAGGCCGGCGACGAGCAAGGCGGGATCGAGAATCGACAGATGGAGCGCCGTCTCTTCGCTGTCGTCGACCGTTTCTGCCGCGAGCGTGCCGGCGGCGATCGGTCCGATGGGCAGGCTGCTGCGAGCGACCTCCGTGCCGTTCAAGAAAACCAACGCACCGTCATCGCGCAACAGCCGCAATTGCAGGCCGTCGAACGCGCTCGGATCGGCGACCAAGAACTGACTCCTGAAGTACGTCGTGATGTACTTGTTGGCCGAGTCGGGTCCGTAGCTCACGACAGTGCTTTCGTCACCGTCGCCGTAGCCGAGCTCGGCGGGTCCCGAGTCCCACGCGGTGTCGTCGAAAGCCGGCGCGGTCCAGCCGGATCCGGGATCGGAGCCGTCGTCGAGATACTTCCAGACGGCGCCGAACGGGATCAGCGTCTCGGCGCTGAACGCGGTGCTCGCCGTGCAGAATACGAGGGCGAGCGCGAAAGCATGCGCGATCCGAAGCAAAGGCATCGCGCGGACTGGGGCATGAGCTGCCAAGACTTTCACTGCCGAACTCCTGCTGCCGGTGATTGTGCGATCGCGCGTGCGCGTTCCTCAAGGCGCGTCAGCGAGACAGTGAGCCGATGCGGGCGCACGCGCGCGATGAGGACCAGCGCTTCGGCGGCAGCGGCGCGCGCTGCTTCGAGGCGGCCGGCACGCGCGAGAATTTCCGCGCGCAGCACTTGCCAGTGCTCCTTGCGGCGCGCAGATTTTTCAATGAGCGCCAGGCGTTCGAGCGCCGCGTCGCAGCGACCGAGCTCGAGCTCGGTCTCGATGGCGGGTAGCTCGAGCGTGACGAGCGGTCCCATTCGTGCGATGCCTTCGTCGAGCCCAGCGAGCGCCGCGGTGCGATGCTCAGGTCCGAGCGCGCGCGTCGTGTGAAATCGCGCCAAGTATGCATCCGGCGTCGGGTGCGCCATCGTCGCAATGGTCGCCGTGTAGTGCTTGACGGCGACTTCGAGCTCGCCGAGTTGGGCGCTCGCGCGAGCCATCGCCCAATGTGCGCTCCAGGTCTCGGGCGCTGCCCGCAGCGCGCGCTCGGCCAACTCGACCGCCGCGCGCGCGTCGGTCGCCTCGAGCTTCAGCTCGGCGAACGCAACGAGCGCCGCGACGTGGCATTTGTCGAGCTCGAGCGCGCAAACGAGGTCGCGAGTCGCGGCGCTGCGATCTCCGTGCTCGCGGTGGAGCTGAGCGCGTTCCACGAGCAGTGAGGCGTTGCGCGGTTGTTGCTCGAGGCGGCGCGTTGCGTTCGCGATGCGCTCGTGAAGCGGACCGTGGCCGCGAAGAGCGGAGGCCCCGAGAAACACAAACACAATCGCGGTGCACAGCGCAATCGTAAGTCTGATCAAGAAAAATCCTCAACACGAAGAGTGTTTTCGACGCATCACAGCGCACGAGTCGAATTGAGGCCAGTCCAATTCTAGTGCCGACCTTGCGTTCCCTGGGAGCGCGGGCGTCTCGCCCGCTCCGCCCGATCGCGCTGCGCGCGATGAACCCACGGCTTGCGATGCGCTCTCCAGAGCGGGCCGGAGGCCCGCGCTCCCAGGTGCGCCGAAATCCTCAACGACCTAACTTAAGTTGCCTCGAACCTAGCGGGCCAAGGTTGCCCGACACGGCACTAGATGGCAACGGCACTCGCGATTACTGCGGCCCAGCGGCTTTCGTATCAGCCGTCGTTCCGCAATTCATTCCAGCGTGTGACAGGTCTGCGGCGCCTCGCGTGACGCCGCGTTGACAGCGTGCGCGTCCGTCGTAGAGTGCGCGCCATGCTGCTTCTCGAACTCAGTGATGTGAAGAAGTCCTACGTGACGCCCGCGGGCGAGCGCCATGTCGTGCTCGATATCCCGCGCTTCGGGGTCGCCGCGGGCGAGCAAGTCGCGCTCGCCGGCGCGAGTGGCAGCGGCAAGACGACGTTGTTGCACGTGATTGGTGGGATCGTGCGCGCGGACTCGGGCGCGGTGCTCCTCGACGGGCGCGATCTCACACTCGCTCGCGAGGCCGAGCGCGATGCGATGCGCGCGCGCGCCATCGGCTACGTCTTCCAGACTTTCAATTTGCTCCAGGGATTCAGCGCGCTCGAAAACGTCGTGCTCGGGATGATGTTCGGCCCCGGGCCGGATCGCCGCCACGCAACGCAGTTGCTCACCGAGCTCGGTCTCGGCTCGCATCTCCACTACCCGCCGCGTCAACTTTCGATCGGCCAACAACAACGCGTGGCGCTCGCGCGCGCGCTCGCCGCGCGGCCGCGACTCGTGCTCGCGGATGAACCGACCGGCAGTTTGGATGCGCACTTTGCAAGTGAAGCGCTCGCGCTCTTGCGCGATAGTTGCGCGCGCTACGGCGCGGCGCTCGTGTGCGTGAGTCATGACCCGCAAGTCTTGACCGCGTTCCCGCGCGTCGAGCGGCTCGACGTTCTCAATCGCGCCGGCCGCGCCGCGCCGCTTACAGGAGCGAAAACGTGACCCGCATCGGCGGCCTACTCCTGATTGTGCGGCGTGGTCTCACGCAGCATGCGTTGTCGACCATTGTCACGGCGACGTCGGTTGCGCTCGGCGTCGGGCTGGTGATGGCGGTGTTTGCGGTGAGCGCGCAAAGCCGTCTCGCCTTCACGAGCGGCGCCGGAAATTTTGACGCCGTGCTCGGCGCGCGCGGGAGCGCGCTTCAGCTCGTGCTCAACGCGGTTTTTCATCTCGAGACCTCGCCCGGCAACATCCCGTGGCAGCTTTACGAGGAAGTGCGCGCCGATCCGCGCGTGGCGCTCGCCATCCCGTATGCGGTCGGCGACAACTATCGCGGCTATCGCATCGTCGGTACGACTTCGGAGTTGTTTAGCGCGGTCGAATTCCGACCGGGTCGGCGCTACGCGTTTCGTGGCAAGGGTCGCGCCTTCGATCCGGAGCGACGCGAGGCGGTGATCGGTCACATGGTCGCGGCGCGCACGGATCTCAAACTCGGCGCGCGCTTTCAGCCGTACCATGGCATCGCGTTCAACTCGGAAGCGCGTCACGCGGAAGAGTACGTCGTCGTCGGCGTGCTCGAGCCGACCGGCACGCCGGCCGACCGCGTGGTGTGGATTCCGATCGACGGAATTTTTCGTATGGACGGCCACGTCTTGCGTGGTACCGGCGCCGAGTTCACGGCCGATCCCGCGGCCGAGATTCCCGACGAGCACAAGGAAGTCAGCGCCGTGCTGCTCGATTTCAGGGATGCGAAAGTCGGCTTCACGCTCGAACAACTCATCAACAAGCAGGGGAAAGTCGCGACGCTCGCGTGGCCGGTTCAACAGATCATGGCGACCTTGTTCGAGAAGCTCGGCTGGATGAATCGGGTGCTCGAGCTGGTCGCGTATCTCGTGGTGGCGGTCGCCGCGGGCTCGATTCTCGCGAGCCTCTACAACACGATGAACGAACGGCGCCGCGAGTTCGCGATCCTGCGCGCGCTCGGCGCGCGGCCGTCGACGGTGCTGTCGGTGGTGGTGCTCGAAGCCGTCGCGATCGCGGGCCTCGGGTGCGTGCTTGGCTACGGTTGTTATTTCGCGATTCTCGCGGTCGCCGCCGAGCTCGTGCGCTCGGCGACCGGCGTCGTGCTCGAACTCGACGCGTCGCATCCGGCACTCTGGTGGACGCCCGTCTGCGTCCTCGCCCTCGGCGCGCTTGCCGGCCTCGTGCCCGCCGCTCGCGCCTACCGCACGGAAGTCGCGACTTACTTGGCGCCGACGACGTAGCGGAGCTGAGTTCGGCGAATGGGAAATCCTGACCCAGTCGCGCGGAAGACTCTCGCTACGGACACGTCGAGGAAAGCGTCCATGCGCCCCGCTGAATGAGGAGCCTCAACACGTCGACGCTCGCGGCGCCCGCGCGACTCGCGACCATGAGGGGCGTCAGTTCCGAGAAATACAGCGAGTGTTCGAGTGACGTGACGCGGGCGTTCGCGTCCTTCCCTTCGCTGAGCCACTCGTCGACGGCGGCGAGATCGCCGCGCGCCGCCGCTGCGTGGAGGTTGTCGGTCATAGGCTTGGTCCGTTCGAGTGTGCAGCGTTTGTCAACTCACTGATTTGCCGGCCGCACCTGCGCGCCCACAGATTCAAGCACCGCGTGCTCCCGCTGTCACGGGAGCTTCAGATGTCCCGTGACAGCGACTATCATTCCCGGTCTGCACAACGCGATGAACTCGTAACCGAAGGACATAGGACGTGCATCTTTTCCCCAGTTCTCGTAGCACTCGGAGTCTCCGCACAGTCATCGTCGGCTGCCTTGCGTGTTTCGCCACGAGCTGCGATAGACCCGCGCGCGAGCACGATCACGAACACGACGGCGCGCACGTTCATGTCGCGCCGCACGGCGGCACGCTCGTTCCGCTCGGCGAGGAATTCGCCAACCTCGAGCTGGTGTTGGATTCGACGCGCGGTACGCTCACGGCGTTCGTGCTCGACGGTCACGCCGAGAACGCGCTGCGAGTCAAGCAAGCGGAGCTTGTGCTCGAAGTCGTACTCGCGGAATCAAAGGCGTTCGAGATGCGACTGCCAGCGGTCGAGAGCGCGCTGAGCGGTGAAAAAAAAGGCGACAGCTCGCAGTTTCAAATCGTCGACGCGCGACTCGCAGGCGTTTCGCAGTTGCGCGGACAAGTGCTGAGCCTGGAAGTGCGCGGGCGACCGTTTGTGAAAGTCGCGTTTGAATTGAAAACGCCAGCGTCAGCGAAATGATGCGACGCGCGGGGAGAAACTTTTGATGCGGCTGTGGCTAATTCTTGCGGTTTGCGCCGCGCTCGTGGTTACGAGTTGGCTCATACTCAGTCGCTCGCCCGACTCGTCGGCGGACGACGAGTTTGCCGAGCCGATCGTCGGCGAGTTATTGCGCACACCGGTCGCCGCGGCGCGCACGACCGCGTCCGCCGCGAGCCGCGAGCCGCGCCCAGAAACGGACACACCCGCGCCCGCCGAGCCGGTGCCCGCCCCGTTGCCCACCCCGAAGCCCACCGCCGAGATTCCGCCGCAGCCTCCGACCGCCGCCGCGGACGGCATCGTCACGGTCGCTTTCGCCGATCTCGCCGGCTACAAGTACCAACGTCGCGACGCGAAGGCCGCGAAGAATGCGCCCGCCGAGCCCGACCAGATTCCCGCTTCGATCCGCGTGCTCGATAAACGTCGCATCGAAGTGAATGGCTACATGATCCCGCTCGACGGCTTCGGCGTCGAAGTGCAGAACTTCTTTCTCGTGCGCAACACGCTCGCCTGCTGCTACGGCCAGGCGCCCGAGATGAATGAGATCATCGAAGTCACGTTTGAAAAGCCGGTTCGCTTTCAGCCGGACATACTGCACAAGACCGTCGGCCGTTTCGAAGTCGGCGAAGTCTACGATTCGTATGGATACCTCAGCAGTATTTACCGACTGCGCGGCGAGAGCATGAAGTCGCTCTGGGGTCAGAGCCAGGATTGATGAGTTCATATGCGTAAGGCGAGCAAGACTTGCCCAGTTTGTCGAACTGCTATGGAGCGCCAGCGCGAGTCTCAGTGCCTAGTTTGGTGTTGCACCGACTGCGAAGGGCGACTCGTCAGCATGAGTGTGGTCCGTCGACTCGTGGCTCGAGCGGCAGCCGACTCGCTTTGGTCCGCGGCGCGCGGCGCGTCGGCGGAGACGTCCAGCAGCCGCTCGTGTCCCGACTGCCACGACAGTCTGTGCTGTGCCGCTCGCGGTTTTGACGGCGAGGACGCGCCGCAACTCGATGTTTGCCTCCGTTGCCAACTCGTGTGGTTCGATCGCGATGAACTCTGTGAATTACCAGCGCGATCCGCGCAGATCGAGCGAAAAATACAACTCGACCCGCGGCTCGCGCAGGCGATGAGCGCGTACCAAGCCGATCTGGCGACGCGTCAAAAAGCTGAAGCCGACCACGCCGGAATGTTGCGGCGCTTGGACGCAGGGGAGTACGCGCAACTCCTCGAACTCTTAGGTCCCTGGCGGATGCTGTGGTTCATGTTTAGGCACGGGTTTCCTTCGTGATGCTTCGCGCTCGCTAAACCCCGCTCGGCGCTCCGTACCCGCCGCCCGGGTCGTGGGGGAGGCTGCCGCGTTGCGAGTGGAGAAATGCAAACGGCGTTTCGAAGACGAAGTTGGAAACGCGCGACGTGTAGATATCGGCGTGCCGTTCGATCTGGCGCGCGAGGTGACTCTTATCATTGCCGGTGCGCATGAGAAGACCCCAATGCGCATTACTCATCGTCGCCGCCGCGCGCGCGAGCGGCGCGATGCGACCGTCGAGCTCGAGAATCTTCTGCCGAAGTTCCGTCGACTCGAAATGCGACGAAGTGTCACTGCCGCGACTCTTGCGCTTCTGCGCCGCAAGCCGCCGCTGCGTAAGCACGCGCTCGACCGAGTAGCGGCGCTCGAGCGCGACCTTTTGCGCCATGAGTTGCTCGAGCTCACGCTGTTGCGCCGCGAACGCCAAAATCGCGGCGATCTCAGCTTCAATCTCGCGAATGATCAGAGCGGTGCGCCAGCGGCTCGTGTTCTTCGAGACATTGACGTCGCTAAAGATGTGGTCGCCGACATACAAAATGTCGGCGCCATCGAGACCGAGACTCGCCTCGACGAGTTCGACGTGGCCGCCGAGATAGATGCGATGATCCTGGGCCATTTTGCCGCTCACCGGTCGCAACAACCCCGACGGGTCGACGACCTCGAAGATCGGCTGCTTCTGACTGAAGAAAGTGGGCTTCCGCGCCGACACGACGATGATGTCGAACAAATCCACCCACGTTTGCCCGGCCGGCACGAAACGGTCATACGCGTAGGACATCAGTTGCTGCGTGTACGACCATTCCGAGTTCGTGATGAGAAGCAGCTTCTTGCCCGCATCGCGTTGATCGAGGAGCGCCTGCGCCGCTTGCGGGTCGAGTTCCACGAACCGGTCCGGATCCGACAAGATCTGCGCCTTCATGACGCCTTCCATGTGCGCTTCGTCGAGCGCGGCACGGACGTGCTCATACAACGATTGGTATCCCGCGACGCGCGGCAGCGCGCCCTGGTCGTGGAGATCGACGAGCTGCGCGTACATGCAGCCCTCCGAGAGCGAGAACAGCGTATTGAGAAACTCCCAACGCGATTCGGAAAGATCGACGACGACTTGTCCGTACGCTTGGCGTTGCGCATCGTGTTCCAGCGGCTTCGTGCCGTGATACGCGCGCTTCACATAACCGAAGCGATTGGCCTTCACGATATTACCGAGCTTCTTGTCGATCATGAGCCCGCGAATCACCCGCTCGGGCGTGAAGCGCAGCTCCGTCACCGGCCAACCGAGCGCCGCGAGTTTGTTGCGCAAGAACTCATAGGCGCAGAGCTCCCACTCGTGCACGTTGTAGTGGACGAGCGTGTAGTCCATGTCGTAACCGATGGCGCGAATTGCGCGCAGGTTCAGTGTGCGATTGCAAAAAACTCCGCGGCCGGCGGGAGGTTCGAGCGGCAGGTCGAGTGGCGAGTTCGTGGTCATGAATGTCCTGTAAAGAGCGGGCAACACAGCGTCAGGCGGTCGGGCGCTATCTTGCCGAAGCGCCGGAGCTCATGCAATCGGCAACGTCGCCGTGTCCGCGATCGCGCGTTCCGGCGGCAAACTCGCGCGCGCGCGGGCGAGCGCCGCGAGCGCGGTCGCGCGATACGCCGTGAGTTTCCCACCTGCGATCGAGACAATGCGCGGCGCCGCGGCGCGATCCGTCAGGAAGACCGTTTCGCGCGGGCGACGATTCAGACTGCCGTCCGCGCGCGGTAGCACGCGGAGGCCGGCGAAACTCGCCGTCGTCGACGCGCTCCGCTCGGGAAAGTAATGCCGCCAGGTGGCGAGTAAGTATTCGATCTCGGCGTCGAGCGGCGCGACGTGCGCTGGATCGCCTTGGTACGCGGTTTCCGTCGTGCCGACAAGTGTCGCGCCGTGCCACGGCATCATGAATACCGGGCGTTGATCGCGCACGGCTTCCGCGTAGTACACGCCGCGTTCGAGCGTCCCCGGTAACACGACGTGCGTGCCTTGCACCAAGTCCATCGCGTAAGGCGGGAGCGGGGGATTCACGCGTGCGAGCACGTCGTTGAGCCAGGGACCGGCGGCGTTCATGATGACGCGGGTCTCGATGGTGCGGCGTTCGCCGCGACATTCGATTTCGACGATCGAACGATCGTCGCGCCGTTCCGCGTGCACGAAGACGCCGGGACACACGAGTTCGGCGCCGAGCGCCTCCGCCGACCGCATCACGGCCTCGGTGAGCGCGACGTCGTCCGTTTGCGCATCGCCGTAACAAAAAACTGCGCGCAAACCGGCGGTCACGAGGCCGTCGAGATGAGCCCACTCGGCGCGCGGGACCGTGCGAAAGCGAGCGCTCCGCGCGCCGCCGGCGAGGAGCGCATACGCCGTGAGGCCGACGCGCATTTGCCAGGGGCGATACTTGCTGTGCGAGTAGAGCGGCACCAGAAAATTCGCGCGTCGCACCAAGCCGGGCGCGATTCGCAGCAACAACTCGCGCTCTTTGAGCGAGGTTCGCACGAGCGAGAACTGACCGCTCGCGAGGTAGCGGAGCCCGCCGTGGATGAGCTTCGACGAGCGACTCGAGGTGCCGTAGGCCAAGCGTTCGCGTTCGACGAGGAGCGTGCGATAGCCTGCGGCGGCCGCGGCCTGCGCGACGCCGACACCGTGGATCCCGCCGCCGACGATCAGCACATCGTAGTGGTCGCTCGCGCGCTGCATGGCGCGGGGAGTGTACGTGCTGCGACGTGAAGTCGCTAGCGCCAGAGCCGACCCGGCAGTTCGTGCGCTTGTCACAACTTGCGAAAACGCCCACAATGCCGCGCATGCCGCTCGCGGGCCGTCTCTCTCTTACTAAACCGTGAAGGAGAAGAAACCGATGCAAAGCTCCACAGGTGTTCGCAAGACCGGATTGCTCATCGCCATTGCCGCATTTGCAACGTTGGGCGTCGCCGGCTGCGCGAGCAGCAGCGAGAGTGCGGAACGCGACAAACTCACCGCGCACGTCGGCATCTACGATCCGCCGCCGCCCGGCATCACAAAGCCGCGGGTGGGAGTGCCGGCGATCGAGATGAAAGGCGAGGGCGCGAGCGCTGATCTCAGTCGCATCGCCGCGGAGCAGCTTACGACGTTGGCGTTTCAGACCGGACGCTTCAATACGATCGAACGCGCCCAGCTCGAACAACTCGTGAAAGAGCAAGGCTACGAAGGCATGGTGCGGGCCGACGAGATCGCGAAGGTCGGCAAGATCCGCGGCGTCGATCTGCTGTTCTTTGGCACCGTCACCAACCTGCGCGTCAAACAGGAGAAAACGAAGAGCACGTTTGGACTCGCGCAGTTGCCGTTGATCGGCAATAGCGTCGGCGCGGTCGACTACTCGAAGGCCAACGCCAAGATCGTCGCCGAGTGCGGCGTCGATATTCGGTTGGTGGATCCCTCGACCGGTGAGATTTTCGCAGCGACGTCCTCGGAGTTCAAACGCATCGACTCCGTCGATGCGATGGGATTGAGCCTGCTCGGCGTGAGTTCCAAGGGCGAAGCCGATGTCGAGATCAGCGACGACAACCGCGGCAAGATCCTGCGGCTCGCGCTCGATGAGGCGATGCGCAAGATCCTGCCGCAGGTCGATCCGAAACTTGCCGCGCAAGCGCAAGCAGCCGCAGCGAGCGGAGCACCGTCCGCGACGGGCACGCCTCCGGCCGGCACTTCCGAGACGGCGAAACACTGCACGGGCTGCGGCGCCAAACTTGCCGAGGGAAAACCCTTCTGCGCGGGTTGCGGCGCCAAGACCGGCGGCTAGTCACCGGACTGCACGGGGAAAACCCGAACACGCACACGATCAGCACTGCGCCGACGGCCAGTGCTGATCGTGTTTTTTTGCGCGCCGAGACCTCGACTCTCCTATCGATTTTCCGCGGCACGTCGTGCGACTCACGGACGACCAGAAGTCACGGCATCTTCACTTCGTTGCGATTTCTTGTCGGCTCACTGTGTCCGCTTGCGGATGGAACGCTGTAGCGCAAAAGCGGCGCGCCGCGCGAGCTGACAGCTCTGAGACACGCCGTGCACATCCGAAAATCTCAGAAAAGAGGTCGACTGAACATGCAGGACGTCGAGACTCCTGCGCTGATCTACTCCGTGGATCATGCGCGCTTTGCAATCGTGATCCGCTTGACCGAGGCGCTGCTCGTCGTGGAGACGCACGGCAAGGCGTTGCTCGATAAGCCGAAGAAGTTCGAGATCCCGCTTGCGGACTTGCTCCTGTTCGCAGTCGTGCCGACTGCGCCCATCCAGAACGTGGTCGGCGGCTCCAAGCCGCATCAGCAGATCGATAATTCGTATGACGCCGAGCTCCTGCTCGCGGCGAATAACAACGGAGTGCGCGAGAAACACCGCGTGTTCGTCGACTCGCAGTCCGCGGCCTTTTGCGAGATTCTGACAACGCTCACAAATCGGCGTCCGGATGCGAGCCTGCTCGGGATCGGCACCGACGAAGCCTACCGGCGCATTGGCGTCCTAGGGCCGTCGCAAGCTGTTTGGATCGTCGTTGGAGTTCTTGTCGGGCTCCCCATCTTGGGAACGATCATCATGCTCCTGGTGGCGTATTTGAAAGGCTCGCTGAAATAACCGCTCAGGACGATCGCGTGGGGCTTCGGCTCGGCAGCACTAAACAGGCGGCGAACATCGCTATCGACAGCCCGATCGTGGAGCAGATCAGGCTATAGATGATTCCGGAGATCGAGAGCCGGTACGTTGGCTTGAGCGTCGCGTCCGCCGGATCCGATGGTTCGTAATACACCTCAACTGAGTTCGCTGCTTGGAACGGAGCGACGAGCGCAGCGGCCTGTTGCTCGTCTGCCAGTAACTCAGGGTAGTCGGAGGTGAACCGAAGACGATCGCCGACGTAATCTCGACCGTCGACCGTGTAATGGTAGCGGACGTGCGGCAGATATCCGGATAGCGCTCGTCCTTTTCCCGGGCTCCTTTTTTCGCGCCAGAAAAATGCGCTCGCTTCGCTGATGCGGCCCTGCGTCACTGGCCAATCTCTCGCGGCACGAGCCTTGAAAATCGGCGCGAACTCGCGAGACAAACCCACGTACGCTATGAATCCGAACACGCTCGCGCCGCTGAGGAGGACGCAAGCGAGGGCGAGACGGTAAATCATGTTGGCCTTCGCGGCGGCGAGTTTACGAGGTTTGGCGTGGCAGTTTCGACAATGCCCGAGATCGCGTCAAGTACTCGAATCGCGCGGGCGATCAGTCCGCGCGGCCGTGGTCTCGAATTGTTGGACGAGGCGAGAGTCGCCCGTCATCCTGTCGCCCGCTCGAGTGCCGTTTGTTTCCACGCGGAAGACTTCCACGAGACGAGCTTTTGGGGCGAAACCGATTCAGGAGGGACTTTCTCGTGTCTATTGAGCAAGAAGAGTTCGGCTGCCGATGTCGGCACGAGTACGCCAGCCTCGCACGGGAAGACTTCGCGCTCTCCGGCGCGAAGCCGAGTTACGCCCCTGACCTCGCGCTCGAGCCGGTTCACATCGAAGTGCGCTTGGCCATCGATCTCGCCGCGCAGTCGGTGGCGGGATCGGTCACGACCACGCTGCGGTGCCAACGCGACGAGACGCGGCGCGTGCGGCTCGACGCCGTCGATTTGCTCGAAGTCGAAGTCCGTTCGATGGACGCGAACGCGCTCGAGTGGCGCTATGACGGTGATCACATCGATATCTGTTTTGCAGGACCCGTGCCGCGCGGTGAGGAGCGACGCGTGGAGGTTCGCTACCGCGTCGTACGTCCGGTTTCCGGCATGGTGTTCGCATGGCCGGATGACGCGTATCCGCAGCGATCCAAGGTGATGGCGACCGATCACGAGACGGAGCGCGCGCGTTATTGGCTGCCGTGCATCGACTATCCTGCGGTGCGGACGACATTCGATTTTTATCTCACAGCGGCGCAAGACTACACGGCGCTTGCCAACGGCGTGCTCGTGAGCGAAGTCCGCAATGCCGATGGCACGAAGACGAGTCATTGGCGACTCGACCATCCGTGCCCGAGTTACTTGTGCTGCTTCGCCGTCGGCGAGTTTTCGCGTTTCGACGACGAGACCGTGGACGGCCGACCCATCGCGTACTTCGCGCCGCGCGCATTTGCGCCGGAGATTTCGAAGCGCACGTTTGGACGCACGCCCGCGATGATGCGTTGGATCACACGCCGACTCGGAAACCCGTTTCCCTTCAAGAAGTACTTTCAAGTCGCAGTGCCCGAAATCGGCGGCGCCATGGAAAACATCTCGCTCGTCGTTTGGGACAGCGTCTGCTTGTGCGACGAAAAGTTGGCGGCGGAACTCGGCCACCGATTCGACAGCGTCAACATCCACGAGATGGCGCACAGTTACTTTGGCGATGCGCTCGTGTGCCGGCACTTCGAGCATTCGTGGCTCAAGGAATCGTGGGCGACCTACATGGAAGTAGTCTGGCGCGAGGAGAATTTGCCGTGCGCGGAGTTCGAGTACGAACTCGAAAATTGCGCCGAGCGCTACTTCGCGGAAGTCGATGCCCGTTATGCCCGGCCGATCGTGACGCGCGAGTACGATTCGAGCTGGAGCCTGTTCGATGCGCACCTGTATCCGGGCGGTGCGTGGCGCATTCACATGCTGCGCGGAATGCTGGGCGATGGGACGTTCTGGGCGGCCGTGGCGGATTACATCGCGAGCTATTCCGGGAAAGTCGTCGAGACCGAGGATTTTCGCCGCAAGCTCGAGGCGCATTCGGGACTCAGCTTGACGCGCTTCTTCGATCAATGGCTCCACAGCCCCGGGTATCCGCGCCTCAAAATCGCGCTGACTGTCGACGCCGAACGGAGCGAAGCGAGTTTCGTGATCGAGCAGACGCAAGTCGATGCGGCGCGCAAGATCGGCCTTTTCACGTTGACGCTTGAGATCGAGTTAGTAGACGCGGCCGGAGCACGGCGCGTGCGCGTGGAAGTCGACGCGGGTCGGCATCAACGAGTCGAACCGATCACCGGGAAACTCGAACACGTGAGCATTGATCCTGACTCGCGGGTGCTCTTTGCGCTCGACTTCAATCCGGGCGACGATCTCTTGCGCCGGACGCTGGTCGACTCGCAACGCTTGCGGGAGCGCATCTGGGCGGCGCGCGAGTTGATCAAGACCGGAAAACGCGGCAACCTCGCCGCGGTGCGGGCGGCGATGCTCAAGGAACCGCATTGGGGCGTGCGCGAGATGGTCGCGCGCGCGCTCGGCGCTGCCCAACACGGTGAAGCGGTGGAGCCGCTCGCGGCGATGCTGGCCGCGGAAACGGACGCGCGCGCGCTCGCGCCGATGTCGCGAGCCGCTGGTGCACTCCGCGATCCGCGTTTGCGCGCGGCGTTGCGCGCGCTCCTCGAGCGTGTGCCGTATTACCACGCGCGCGCCGCGGCGTTCGAGGCGCTCGGGAAACAACGCGTGAACGAGGATCTCGAGTTGTTGCGCGCAGGAACGCGGGAGGCGAGTCCGCACGACATCATCGCGAGCGGCGCGCTCCGCGGACTTGGGGAATCATTGTCGAACGATGCGCACGGGACGCTCGCGGGATCGCTCGCCTATGGCGCGCTCCCGGAATATGCGCGACCCGCGGCGGTCGACGCGTTCGCGCGGAGTGCCAGCGTGAAGGAAGTCGCCGCGCGCCAACTCGCGGTCGATCAACTGATCGATCTCACGCGCGACGCGCGCCCGCGTGTGCGGTTGCGCGCGGCCGCGGGGCTCGCGGCGCTCAACGACGCGCGGGCGACGAACGCCATCGAAGCGCTCAAGCGACGGCATGCGGCGCAAGAAGCCCCGGCGCTCGAACGCATGATCCGTTCGCTGCGGAGAGGAATTGCCGGCGAAGAAGTCACGGCGCTGCGCGGGCGCGCGGAGAAACTCGAAGAGCGTTGCCGCAAGCTCGAGGAAAAAGTCGAAGAGCTGGGTGCGCGCGCGAAGAATGGCGGCGCGGCGCATGAGGCTTCTTAGTTTTCGGGCGGCTGTCGCCCTGAGTTTCGTCAGCTGGCAGTGCGGTTGTCAGAACATTCCGACGCCGGAGCGGCAACCGGCAAGTGACCTCCAGCGAACCGTGCGGCAGGACCCAGTCGCCGAGCACTCTGGTTCGGACCGTTCGAGAAATACGGAAGAGCGCGACGATCAAGACTTGCTCGAGGGATCGGTCGGTGGCGTCGTCGTCTCGACGTTTTGGCTGCCCTATTTCAAGGTCAGCGGGGATCGCGACGACGAGGTCCCGGGCCCGGCCGGTGTATTCCGTGCGGATCTCGATGCGGGCTACGGTTGGGCCGCGCGGATGGGATTCGGTTCGAGCGACGCGAACATCGGCCTGCTTTATCTCACTTCTCATCACGACGAGCGCGAAACCGGCGCGCGCGCGCGCACGCATTCGGTCTACGTCGAGTTTTGGCGCGGGACGGACCGCGAAGTCAGCGCCGATGTCGATCTCTTCGCGGGTATCGGTCTCGGCGTAGGCGGCGCGCTGTTCGATTTTTCGCGGACGTTTGATGACTCCGGCGCCGCGGCCGTCGAAGGACGCGTCGCCGGCGGCTTGCGCGTCTCCGAACACTTCCGCCTCGAAGTCGGCGGCGGGCTGTTTCTGTGGGGCTATCCCGGTGAAACCATCGGCACCGGCGGTTTCTTCACCCTCGGCGGGAGCGTGGTCTTCTAGCGCGAGCCTGGCTGCATCGAGCAGTACCCTCCGCCGTCCACGTGAGTCCTCGTGCCGAGTTGAGGATTCAAAATCCAACAACTTTCCAACAAGGCGGGTCCAGGATTGGTCGGCGAAGGGAGCGAAAATGACAAGGAAGTTCCTCGCTGCTGGTGTCCTAGCTCTGTTTTCTTCGGTGCCGATCGGCGCGCAGCCGCCTGTCTTAACAGATCCCGCCAAGATTCTAATCGAGGCCGAGGTGCTCGATCTCACGGGGAAACCGGTCGAGGCGCGGGCGCTCCTCGACCAGGTGCTCGCAACGTCCGGCTTGTCCGTGGAACTGCGCACGCGCGCACTGCTCGCACTCTCGCGCGTGCACCGCAAGACCGGCGCGCTCGATCTCGCGCGAAGCGCGCTCGAGTCCATTGTGAGCGAGCTGCCCGAAAGCGATGCGATGCACCGGCTCGCACGGAGTTACCTCACGGAGCTAGAGACTGGTAAGCCAGAAAATGCCGCCTTCGATTGGATTGGCGATATCTCGCGCCGGCCGGAGTTGCAGCAGAAGATTCTGGATCTCGCGCTCGAGCTTGCGTACGTGAACGGGGAAGAATGCGTGCGCGTTCACCGTCAGCTCGCGGCTTTGGGCCGAGCAGCGACGCCAATTCTCGAAGGTGTGCTGAACACGTCCACGTCGACGCTTCATCGGCAACTACTTGCATTGATCCTTGTTCAGGCGGGCCGCATCGAGCATTTGCCGGTGATCTTTCTCGGGGAGATGGCCGACATTTTGGTACAACTGCTCGATGCGGAGCTCGAGCCGCTCTGTCGACGCGAAGGCGAGCGGCTCCTGCCATGGATCGCGGTGATTGGTAGCCACTCTCACTACACACTCTCGTGGATGCGGCTGCGACTCGGCGATATGTCGCGAGTTCGAGAGGACCTTGTGAATGTCAGAGGATCTAATATTCCCGGACTGCTTTGCGAGATCGCGCGAACATCCGACGGTGCCGCCGCACTGGTCGATACGCTTCGCGCGAATCAACACGAGGAGTCGATCCTCTTTGCGCTACTCAATGTCCGTCCGGATCTCCTGACAACTGATTTGCTCGCAACACGATTGAGCAAAGTGAATTCTCATGCTCTCGCGCAGCTTGCTGTTCGTGGTTCGGCGAACGTGAGGGAACTCGTCATAGATTTCTTGGAGTGCCACGACGGAGCGATCGGCGACTACGCGCACTATCAACACCTGGTAGCACTTCTAGCAGAAGATCCGACCGCGATCACTCCGCCAATGCTGGATACACCGCTTCGTGACCTCAGCACCGATTTCTTGTCGGACCTTCTGCACAAGGGCCGACCGGAGGTGTTCGTCACGCTATTGGTCGCGAATCCGCACCTTGCAAGTCTAGAGCTTCTGCGGGAACTGCCGATGCACACGTTGGCGAAATACGCGCGAGAAAGTGAAAACGTCGCGCTCTTCCAGCATCTTGCCGAGGAACACGACGAGTTTATTGGGGAGTGGTTTCAGTTCCTTGAGAGGGCGACGGTGAGTCAGCTGCGCTGGAAAGGCGACAACCCGCCGAAAGGCGTCTTTCTGCGCACACGCCATGAGCTTCCGCTCATTGAAGATCGAGACGTCCTTGTGCTTTATCGATTGGATCAGGACGGCAATCAGACTTGGACCCCATCGCTGGAGATGTGCCGAGTAGCTACTGAAACCCTGCGCAATCCAGTTCGGCTGATTCCGCTCGTCTATGCGATCGAAGTGCTATCGCTCGCGCCGCGGGCGTCGACTCTAGATGTGGATGGCCTGCTTGTTTCCATTGTGAGCACGACGAAAGCTTTCGAAGTTGCCTGGCTTGGCACTTACGCGTTACTGCTCCGATCGCTCGCAACGCCAGGCGAACTACCGAGACTGATTGCTGGGCTTCGATACACAGACGCATACGAGCGGGTAGTAGTCCACGGTCCGATCGGCTTTATGAACTGGACTAGTGAACGCGTATACACTGAGGATCGAGCCACTTTTCGCGAGCGATTCACTTCGTTGTCCGGCGAACCAATCCTCGCCGCGATTCTTGCCGAGCGGGATGCGCAGGTGCAGGCAGCAGCACTCGATACCTATGTTCGACGATTCGGCGTCGCCGGCCTCAAGGCTCGAGATATCGCACCGTTACTCGGCGGTGCGCCTACGCATCCGTCCGCGAGGGCCTATTGGCTCTCGCTTCTCACTTCCGGGGAGAAGGGCTGGGCCTCGACGAGCCGCTCGTCCTCGAAAAAGGGGGAAGAGGACCGTTTCGCAGTTTCACAGCATCTTCTCGCCGCCGTGTCGGACATCGCTATTCCTCTGGAAGTTCGCGTGCGAGTCGTCGACACGCTCACCCGCCGTTCTGCGATCGAGGGACTCGAGTGGAAATTCACGGAAGCGATTTGGCAACGCTTTTACTCCTCCGAGCCAGCCATCGTCGAGTCGCTCTGCGCGGCGAGGATCGGCCCCGAATGGTCAACTGTCGCGCTGGCCGGCGAGGGTTCCGCTACCTTGCTCCGCGCCGTGTTCTCGACGGGAGTCCCTTGCGCCATCGACCAAGCACTTCGGAACTATCCGGAGAGTCCCGCACTTTATCAGGAGCTCGAGACTCGACTCACGGACTTCCGACTTGCGAAACTCATCGCCGAGCGACTCATCGGCTTCTCGCAGCTTCCCGCGCTTGCGCTCGCCTTCAAGGCGCTCAACGCGAAAGCCCCACCCGAAGTTCGGCGCAGCGCCATCGGGCTCGTAAAGAAGCTGCCCGACGTCACGAGTCTCAAGCCGCTGGTCGCGCTTCTCGATGACGACGACTTTGCGATTCGTCGAGAGGCGCTGACGGCGCTCGAAGAGATCAAGATCACACTCGCCAAGATCGACGAATGGAAGGAAGCCGTCGGCAAGCTACCCGACGCCCGCGTTCCGGCGAAAGCTGGCAACTGAGTGCGCATCGGACTTTGGCTACTCGGTGGCGGACTCGCGCTCTTGGCGCTTGGCTTTGCGACGCTCGCGTTTCGGACGGCAGATCGCGAGTACGAAGGCGCGTTGCGCGACCTAGAGGATGCTGCGGCGCGCGAGGGCGCCGCGCTCGCGCGCCGCATGGAACCGCCGCTCCACGATGCCGAACGCGCAGCTTTGGCGCATGCGCGCGACGACACTGCGGTTGATAGCGCGGACGTGTTTCTCCTCGACGACGCGGCGCTCGAGTCCGATTCGGTTGAGTCCGATCCGATTGAGTCCGATCCGATGCCGCCGGAGACCACCGCGACCGACGCGGACCTGTATCGGCGAGCGATCAGGGCCGGCGAGACTTGCGAGTTCGAGCGCGCCGACTTCGCGCGGGCGATCGACGCCTACACCTTTACTCTCGCTCGTCTCACGCGACCGGAGCTGCGCGCTCGGCTCTTGCTGCGGGCGGGTCGCGCGGCGCTCGGCCATCACGACCCGCTGTTGGCGCGTGCGATGTTCGACGCGGCGATCGACATCTCACGACACTTGAGCGCGGATCGCTGGCCGATAGAACTCCAGAGCGCGCTCTTCATGGGTGACCGTGCCGCGATCGCCGGCTTGTTGCTGACAAGTCATCGCACGCTCACTTCGCATCAGCTAGCGACTCTCGTTTCGCTCTATTGTCCGGACGACTCTGAGGTCGCGGCGCTCTCACGGGCGCGCGTGGCCATCGACGCAACGACACGGAGCCGCGGATTGGAACGCGCGTCGAGATCGCCTCGTCTACCGACAAACTTCCTGGTGATGCCGATCGAGGCGCGGAATCGCGCCGGTCTCGCCGTCGCGCGCGTCGATTTTCCGGCGCTCGAGTTGCCGGGGTTTGCCGTCACGGTGGGGGACCGGGCGCCGATCTCACCCGCCGCATGGAGTGGCGAGCTGCGACTCGCCGATGGCACGGCGATTGGCTGGCTCAACATGGAGGACGTATCGCACGCCGTACGCCGCACGGAACTCGCGCGGCGTCGCGGGCTCTGGCGCCTCGCGAGCGGGCTCCTCGCCGTGCTGACAATCGCGGCCGGTGCGGCGCTCCTCCTCGGCGTCGCGCGCGAGCGTCGCTTGAACGCCGTGCGATTCAAACTTCTCGCCAACGTGTCGCACGAGCTCAAAACCCCAGTGACGTCGATGCGCATCCTCGCCGACGCGTTGGCGAGTGATGCACTGAACGGTGGCGAAGTGCGGCGCTACGGCGGGCTCATCGTCGCGGAGAGTCGCCGGCTCGGGCAACGCATCGCCGACATTCTCGATCTCTCGCGCGCGCGGCGTGAAGCGCGTCCGCTCGCTTCGACGCCAACGAATTTGCGCGCGGTGCTGACGGACGTGCTGAACGGATTTCAGTTCCAGGCGGACGCGAAGGGCGTCGCGATTCGCAGGAGCGGACTCGAAGTTGCGCACGGAAACGTGCTCGTTGCGACCAATGGTGTCGCGGTCGAACGCATCGTCGCGAACCTGCTCGACAACGCGCTCAAGTATCGCGCGAAACTCGAACCTTGGATCGAGCTTCGGTTGTCGCACGATCGCGACCGGATCCGAATCGCGGTCGCCGACAACGGCATCGGCATCGCCGCAGCCGACCGCGCGCGCATCTTCGATGAGTTCTATCGCGCCCGTTTCGATGACTACGGGATCCAAGGCGCGGGGATCGGGCTCGCGATTGCGCGCGTCCTCGCGGCGCAACTGGGGGGGAAGTTGACGGTCGAGAGCGCGCTCGGCGCCGGCAGCACTTTCACTCTTGAGTTGCCGGTGACCTCCGTCGAGAGTGGGTCGCAATTGGCCGCAACGCGACCGAGTCCTTCGCCTCCCTAATGGAGATCCTACGTCGTGGCGCATGCGCACATATTGCTGATCGAAGACGACCCGGCCATCCAAATCGGTCTCGAGGGAAAACTGTCGCGCGAGGGTTACCGCGTCACTTGCGCCGACGATGGGCGGACGGCATTGAACCTCGTCGAGCGCGGCGGCTTTGATTTAGTTGTGCTCGATCTCATGTTGCCGGAGATTGGCGGGCTATCGCTCCTCGCTTCGCTGCGCCAGCACGACACGAAAACGCCGGTCTTAATCATCAGCGCGCTCATCGAAGAGCGCGAAAAGATCAACGGTTTGCGCTCTGGCGCCGACGACTATCTTGCGAAGCCCTTCGGCGCCGGCGAATTCATGGCGCGCGTCGAAGCACTTCTGCGCCGCGCGCGCGGCGTCGCGCGCACTCTTCGCCTCGGTAAAGTGGAGATTGATCTCGAATCGAGTCAAGTGCGCGGACCGGCCGGCGAAATCGCGCTCTCGCGGAAAGAACGCGAACTGCTGCTGTACTTGCTGCGGCGGCCGAATCAAGTTCTCGCACGCGACATGTTGCAACGCGGCGCGTGGGGCGAGGAAGCGAGCGACGCGCGCGCTGTCGATTACCACATGCTCCACCTCCGGCGGAAACTCGAGTGCGATCCCGCTGCGCCCCAGCACCTCGTGACGCGGCACGGGCTCGGTTATGAGTTTGTTTTTCCGAGCACAGTTGCGCCCGACTATACTGCGAAACAGTAAGTGTTCAGTCGAAAGCAGGAAGGGACGAGTCATGCCGTTCATCGCGTTTTTGTTGGTCGCCGTGCTTCTCCTGGCGGTCGACGAGCCGACCGCGAAACCGACTCGCCCGGCGGTGGAAACGCAAAAGATCGAGGCGTTACTGAAACAGATCCAAGATTTGAGAGACGCCAAGTTCATTCGCAACGGCTCGGAGTATGACGCCAAGACCGCCGCGAAGTTTTTGCGGCAGAAGTGGGAATCGCGGGACGGTGAGATTCTGTCCGCGAAGGACTTCGTTTCGAAAGTTGCGAGCATCTCATCGACGAGCGGCAATCCGTACATCATCCGAATGACGGGTGACCGAGAGATCGAGTGTGGGGCCTTCCTTCTCGCGGAGCTAGACAAGCTCGAGCGGCCGGCGGTTGCGCGCGTCTTCGAAGTGAATGCGCTACTCGCAGCGGCCGTGCAATTCGATGGCGTGGCGCGCGATTCCGTCGCCGCCGCGGGCCTCGAGCTGCTCGAGTCTTCGAGTTGTCCCGAAGGTGTCACGGAGGAAGACTGGGCGGAGGCGCAGCGCCGCTGCCACCTGGCTATTCGGTTCGCCGAGCCGCGCAGCGCACTCGTGAACCGGACCAACAAATTGCTCGTCGATGAATTGCTCATTCCCTTTCCACTCACCGCAACCGGTCGGCTCTTCGTCCGATCGGATGGCAAGCTCGTGGGCTACGCAAAGTACTCCCAGGCGTTGTCGGGGAAGATGCAAAGTTTGTTGAAGGACGCGCAGCCGATTCGGTAAGTCGGCGAGAACTTGGCTCGGTGACTGCGTCGCGTTAGCATGGCTGACCATGACAGAACAGCCACGAACAGAGCCATCGGCTGACTTGAGCTTCGCGAAGTACCACGCGAAGCTTAAAACGACCGCACCGGAGATCTACGGCCAGTTACTCTGCATCGACGCACGCATCGCCGGCGATAGCGGGGCGTTCATTCTGCCGTTTTGGTCGTTTCTTTTGAGTGTGATTCTCGGTGCCGTCCTAAACGCCGGATTCATTTTTCCACAGATCGCAGAGGGCCTTGGAGTTCGCCAGCGGGTGGCGCTATTTATCGTTGTGTGTGGTTTGGGACTCGCCGCGGGCACTGGTCTCCATCGCTTCCTCCGGAACGCGCGGCGAGAGGATGCGCGCAGGGAGCTGAAGGCGGCACTCGAAGCAACCGGTGCGACGTTCTTCTCCACACTCGCGGATTTGGACGGGGACGAGTCTCTGAAAAATGTGACGGAAGCGCTCAAATCGGCTGCTGCGCGCTACCAGGACATCGAGCCGTGACGTTCTCCGCTCTCAAGGTGACGAACGCAGACTTCTACGGCCGACTGTTGATACTCGAATGGCGGCTAAAAAAGCACGAACCCCTTGGCGAAACCATCGTTAGTCGAGTGACCTGGCGTGTGTTTCTTTGGTATCTAGTGCTTCGGTTGTTCACGCGTCACAGTTTGTGCGGGGACACGTTCGCGGCGTGGCTTGAAACGGAAGCATTCTGGACGTATCCGGCGTGGTTCGCATTAGCCGTGGGCATCTCGATCGCCAGCGTCCACCGGCGCTGTAAATATGAGCATGGCATCGCCGTGCAAGTGGAGCGGCTCCTCGAGAAATTCGGCGAGACAACGGACGCCCTCTTACTCGCCATTCAGAAGGACGATGCGCTGGACTCCCTCGCCAAGTACCTGCGAAGAAGTAAGCGTTGCCGCGGTCCATCAGGTGAATAACCCGCGAACTCTCAACCCGTGCCGCCGCGCAACTCATCCAGCAAGTCCGGATCGACCTTCGTTTTCACGGTGCGGCGATCGATGCTGAGGCGGCGAGCGGTTTCTTCGTAGCTGCCGCACGCGAGATAAATCAGTGTGCAGTAGCGGCGCAGCATCTCCTCGGCGCTGTGTTGTCCCGTGATGAACTCCTGCTTGAGACGCTCGCGTACGCCGCCGCCGGCGGCGGCGACCGGCGTGTAGCTGCCGCGCACCATGATGTTGCGCACGCACTGCTCGAGTTCGCGGAAATTTCCCGGCCACGGATAGTTGTCGCTCAAGTTCTTGGCGATCCACTCTTCGACTTCGGCGGCGAGCGATTCGCTCTCGTCGCCCAAGACTCGCCGGCTGATGAAGAGTAACAAATCATGGAGTTCGCCCGGATTGCCCGCGAGCTGCTCGGCGAGACTCGGCGTGACGATGCGATCGGCGCACAGCCGGTAGTAAAAATCATCGCGGAATCGACCGTTATGAAGTTCGACGGCGAGATCGCGGTTCGTGGCGGCGATCAGCTTGCCTTTGAACACCAAGCTCGTCGTGTCGCCAATCCGCTGAAACGAGCGCGTTTGGAGGAGGCGCAAGAGCTTGACCTGGATTGCGGCATCGAGTTCGCCGATCTCATCGAGGAACACGCTCCCATACTCGCCGCAGACTTCGAACCAGCCGGCGTGGTCGTCGAGCGCACCGGTGAACGATCCGCGTCGATGTCCGAAGAGTTCCGACTCGATCAGCGTGCCCGACAGCGCCGCCAAGTTGAGTGCGTGGCAAGAGCCGGCGAAATCGTCGACGAACTCTAGGCTCTTGGCATCGAATGGAACGTAACGCGAGAGTCCAATCGCCCGGGCGACCAGCTCCTTGCCGGTGCCGGACGGGCCCGTGATGAGCGTCGTGACATCGGCCATGCGATTGTAGAGCGCATGGCGAAACCGCCGCATGTCGTGAGTGAAGATGCTTTGCCACGCGGACGCGCGGAGCCGCGCCATCGCCATCGACGATCCGACGAGATGATAGAAAATTTGAAAAAAGGCGCGCCGCAGCACAAAGAAGATCGCGAAGATATGACTCGCCTCGGCTTCGGTCGGTAGGCGCGCTTCGCTTTGGCTGAGGTTCGGCAGCGCGAAGAAGTGTTGGTAGCGCGCGAGAAACTCGCGGAAGTACGGCACGCGCGCCGAGCGCATCTCGGTGCTGTCGAATCGATCGCGGATCGTCGTGAGAATACGATCCTCGAGTTCGTGGTAGATCGCGAACAACACCAGGTCTTCATAAGCCTCGAGCTCCGCGCGCGAGACCGATCGTGCGGCTGCGGCGTTTTCGACGCAGCGTGCGCGCACGGTTTCCGCGAGCGTCGCCGCGCGCTGGGTGAGGAGCGCGATATTCGGCGTGACCGCGTGCACTCCCGCGCGCGCATGCCACACGGCGTCGGTTTCCACGAAGGCATCGCCGAGCGCGGCGCGCTCCGCGGCGATGCGCTCGGGCAGAAATGGATTGCTATACGCGACCGTGGCGATGGCGTCCGCCAGTTTGCGCTCGTCGGGTTTCAACAGCGTCAAATTCGCCACCTCTCGCGCGCCAATCGACGCTAAGCGGCTAGCCCACGTCGCGCGTTTGAAACAACGCCGTGCCGAGCGCGAGCACGGCGACACAATACGCGCCGCAGTAGCACGTCGCCAGGGCGACGTAGCTGAGGCTCACCGGCTGTTCGATGGCCAGCGCTTCGCCGAGCCACAACAGTTGCAGGTTCGGCACGAGCGCATAAGCGCCGCGCCCCAAGAGCGAAGACTCCGCGAAGCGGCCGAGCAAGTATTCGCTCGTCAGGCCGAGGAGAAACACGAGCGAACAGAGTATCAGGGTCATCGCTTGGCCGAGCCGCGTCGAGGCGGCGACCGCGATCGCGCTGAGAACCGCAAGGGCTTCGGCGATGAGGGCGAGCGCCATCAGATGTTGCGGATTCCATTGCGCGCCGAAACTCACGAGTCCCCAGCGTTCATCGAAGAGATGCGAGATCGCGCACGCGGTCGGTGCGAGCACGGCGAGCCAATAGGTAAGGCACGAGCTGAATACCGTGCCCGAACGGTAATTGCGCCAGGTCGCAACTGCTGTCGCTGTGGCAAGCGCCGCGAGTCCAAGCCAAATCACCGGCAGATGCGCGCGGTCGAGCGCGGTTGCCAAGACACCGTGGCGCACGGCCATCAGAAAGCCGGCGCTCCAGATCCAGCACGCGACGCCGAGCGCCGCGGTGACGCCGATGAATTTGCCGATCAAGAAACCAGCCCGGCTCACTGGTTTCGCGACGACGGATAACACGGTGTGATGGCGAATTTCCTCGGCGATGACACGCGTCGCCGTGAAGGCGGCGAGTAAGAGTCCGCCGACGAAAATCGTGCTGAGCCCGATCTCGACGAGAAGTTTTTCATCCTCGCCGAGCGTGAATGCGCTGAAAGCCGGGTTGACGCCGATGAGCACCAACGTCGCGAGCAGCAGCACCAAATAAATCGGCTGGCGCAACGCTTCCGTGAATGTGCTGCGCGCAATAGTCCAAACCTGGTGAATCACCGCTCTAATCTTTCCGCACGAGTGTCGCAGTGTTGAACCACCGCGTGGAGGCGACGCGGAGGATATCGAATGCGCCGCCATCTGGGGAGGGCGACGTTCGGCCAGCGTCGCCACTCGTGCACTATGCGTTTCGGTCGGGCAGCCACATCTCGGCGAGCACGGCCACGAGCATCAGCGCGGTCGTGATGCTGTACGCGAGGCCGCCGAGGACGACGAGCCAGACGAAGCCAGCAGCTTCGCGCGCTAGCCACCAGGAAGCGAGGTCGAGAAGGAGGGCGACTCCGGTCACGCCGATCGTCGCACTGCGCACGCGCGTCGGCCAGCGCGTGCACCACATGAGAAAGGCGACGACGAGCGAGAGCGTCGCCATGCTAATCGTGTGCGCGTGCGCCGAAGCCACCAACACTTTCGTATCAGTGGGCCGAATGACGCGGGAAAACGCCACGCGCTTCACGTCGTCGAAGGAGTCGAGCGCGAGCCGCGTGTTCGTCGCGCCGGACTCGATCACTCTCCGCGTGTGACAACTCAGGCAATTGCGTGCGACGATTTCGACCGGCGCGGCATCGCCGAGATCGATGCTGTCGTAGTCTTCGCTGATGCGGGCACCGTTGAGCCAGCGCGTCAATACGTCGCGGTCCGCGGTCGGCAAGCCTTCGGGATGTCCCGCCTCGAGCGCCGTGAGGAGCGGCGCCCTTCGATCGACGCCGTGATAGGCGCCGCGCAGATCATCCATGGTCAGTCCCGCGAGCTCGTCGCGGTTTTGATAATGCTGGTAGAGATGCGCGCCGGAGGCCGCGAGCCCGCCGAGGAGCACGAGCACGAGGCAGCTCAATCCCACGCGCGCGCCCACCGCGAGTTCACGAAGCCGCATACGCGCTAGCCGCCCTTCTTCAGCTGCTCACCGAGCATCTGGTCTTCGCGCGTCAGGATCGCGCGGTTCGCGGCGATGCCCATGAGCGTCGCGATCAGGCCGTCTTCGATACCGCAGCTCACGGGTTTTCCGGTGGTGACGCTCGACAAGAAATCCCCGACGGCGTAATAGAGCGCCGGATGCGGAAGCCCAATGCCTTCTTTGAGTTTTCCTTGCGACGCGAGTTTGGTCGCGTCGGCGATCAGCGTGATTCCCTCGTCGTTGTGAAACTGCTGGCGATTTGCGTAGACCTCCCAGCCTTGCGTCGGCGCGTCGGCCTCTTTGAACATCCAGCCGTGACTCCACGCCAACTTGATCGCGGCGTTGCTGCCGTGAAAAGTCTCGTACGCGCCGCCGTAGGAGTTCGCGAGCGTGGCGTGATGCGCGAACTCGATGCCGTCCGCATAAGTGAACGTCAATCGAATCGTGTCGGCGATCGTGCGGCCGTCTTGGTAAAAGCGCACGGCGCCCGTGCCGCGCACGCGCTCCGGCAAGCGACCGAGATACCAGTTCACGACGTCGTATTGGTGCGAGCCGAGTTCCCCGGCGAGTCCGATCGACACGTTGGGATCGAGCCGCCAGTTCACTTGCGCATCGCGCGCGGGATCGCTCGCGGCGGTTCGCCACGAAGTTTTGCGCTGATGTTGCGCGTAGATCGAAATCAGATCGCGCACCGCCTCGGTCTTGTAGAAAGTGCGAGCGAGTTTGTAGATCGGATTTGAGCGCCCTTCGTAGCCGCAGTGAAACAGCTTTGCGGACGCGCGCGCGGCGTCCGCGATGATGCGCGCGTCTTCGGCCGTGTGCGCGAGCGGCGCTTCACAGTACACATGACGACCGGCTTGCGTCGCGTCGACCACGATGGCGCTATGCAAATGCGTCGGCGTCGCGATGAAGATCGCTTGCACGTCCTTTTCTTTGTCGAGGAGCTCGCGATGCGTCGCATACGCGTTTGCGCCGGCGACGCGACCTTGACCGGCCTTGAGCCGCCCGGGATCGCTGTCGCAGATCGCCGCGATCCGGATTCCTTCGATTTTCTGCAGTTCGCCGATGATGGCGCGACCTTGTCGGCCGATGCCGACGACGCCGACGGCACAGCCTTCAGCGGCAAGTGTCGGCGCGCTCAGTGACAAATCCGGCAACAGTGCGATGCCGGCCAGCGCGCCCGCTGATTGAATGAGAAACGTCCGCCGATCGGTCTCCGTCATCGTGTCAGTCCCGTCTTATCAGTCCCACTCTGCCAGTCCGACTCTGTCATCCACATTCGCCGCCGCGCCGTCCATTCGCCATTTATCGTGCTCACCGATCAGTACCGTCAAGTCCGCGGGCAGCTCGCTCGGGCAAGCGCCGAGGACGACGATCGCCGTCGACCAAGCCTCGGCCACGCGCGCGTTCGGTCCGGTAACCGCGACCGTGCGCGGCACGGCAGGCGCACCCGTTCGGCGATCGATGATGTGGCCGTCCGCCTGCTGCCGAGAAACGCTCAGTGCCGCGTCGCGGAGCGTGACGACCGGCGCACCGGAGGCGGCCGTGATCGCGACGCGCCAACCGGCGCTCGCCGGCGGTGCGCCGATGGCGATGACGGAACTTGTTCCCCCGTGGAGGAGTGCGCGTTCGATGCCGTGCGACCGCAAGATCGCCGCTGCGCACTCGAGCGCGTGGCCTTTGCCGATGGCGCCAAAGTCGAGCGCCGCGTCAGCGTGCGTGAAGCGAACGGATTTCCCGAGGAAATCGAGCGCGACACCGGCCGATGCGTGCGGCGTCGCGCCCGCGTCGACGCTGAAGGCGCCGCCGCTTGCGCGCTCGACATCGAGACAGTACTCGATCAGTTGAAACAACTCTGAGTCGATTTTCACGGCGCGCTGCGCCGCCGTGCGATTCACGTGACTCGTCACGCTGTCGCTGGCAAAGCGGCTCAATCGCGCGTGCCAGCCATCGATTTCGTCGAGCGCCGCTTCGGCGATAGCGCGCCGCCGCGCGGCCGCGGCGGCGTCATCGTTGTCGTCAGCGGCCGGACTTGCGAGGACGAGCTCGAAGCGCGTGCCCATCGCAAGTGTTGCGTAGCGTTCGAGCACCACGCTCCTACACCGGTAGCGCGGTCATGCTCGCGGGAGAGAATGCGTACGCTTTGCCATCCCACATCGAGCGCGTCGCGAGGTCGACGATGACCATCACTTTCGTACCGAGTTCGACCGGGCTCGCGTTCTGTTCGCGCGTGCGAATCGCGTGCAACCAGTTGAGGCGCAGCATGTCCTGGTCGTTGCCGATGTCCTCGCACTCAACCGTGCGTTCTTCGACTTCCTCCGAGTACTTCGGCTCGGGTCGCACGACACAGTGGCGACCGCCGAGCGAGAGGTTGCCCTTGTGACCGCGAATCAAGGTCTCGAGACCGTTCTCGTTGCAGGTCGAGCCGGCCACGATCATGGTGTGTTGTCCCTCAAACTCGACGTTGATGTTGATCTGATCGTGGTTCTCCATCGCTTTGTCGACGTAGTGGCCGCCCGACGCGACGACCCGCGTTGGCCAACCGAGGTCGAGCGCCATGACCATCGGCGTCATCACGTGCACGAGCAGGTCACCGATGATTCCGGTCGAGTACATCTTGTAACGCCGCCAACGCGCATACACGGCGGGATCCCACGGTTGCACGCCGAGCGGTCCGCACCAGCGCTCCCAGTCGAGATTCTCGCCGGGCACCCACTCTTTGCGCATTTCGTAGTACAGCCATTCGCCGTCCTTCGAGTTTCGACAGTAGCTGGTTTGGCTCGAAGTCGGCTTGCCGATCGCGCCTTGCGCGACGAGTTCCTTCGCTTTGCGATACTTCGGCAACATGATCATTTGCGTGCCGACTTGCACTCGAATATCGGGGTTCGCCTTTGCGACCTGGTAGAGGCGCAGCGCCTCCGGCAGTCGCAGCGTCATCGGCTTTTCGACATAGACGTCTTTGCCGGCGGCGATGGCGGCTTCCGCCATCGGTCCATGCCAATGCTCCGGTGTCGCGATCAGAACTCCGTGCAGATCGTCGCGCTTGAGCAAGTCATAGAAATCGCTATAGGTGTCGACAGTGCCGCCCTGGACGCGAACGATATCGTCGCGAGCTCTCATCATGCGCGACTTGCAGACGTCGCTGAGCGCCACGACTTGGACTTTCTCCTTGCCGTTCTTCGCGAGCGTTGTGAACGCCTCGCAGTGGCCGCTGCCCATCCCGCCGGGACCGATGACGCCGATCTTGATGGTCTCGTTCGGCGCCAGTGCTTGGCGCGTGCTGGCACGCGCTTTGGGGAGCGCACCGTGCACGGCGCCGAGCGGACGCGGGCCGCTGCAACTCGCGAGGGCACCCGCGGACGCGGCGAACAACGCGCTTTTCAGCAAAAACTCCCGCCGTGACGGCTCGCCCGGTTTGTTGTTCGGATCCAGTTGCTGTGATTCGCTCATCGTCGCCTCTCCTCGTTCCTTCCCGCGGTGAAGCGGGGCCTTCCTGGTTGCGCGCTATTTCTTCAGCGCCTCGCGCACGGTTTCCAGCAATCGCAGAGTTGCTCGAATCCCGGCTTCCTCGCTCAGCTTGTCGCCTTCGTACTCGATGCCAACGTAGCCGTGATATCCCGCGGCGAGAACGATGCGCAGCATTTTCTTGTAGTCGGTGGCGGTCTCTTCGCCCGTCGCGGGATCGAAGTCGTGCGACTTTGCGCTCACGGCGCGCGCGAATGGCATGAGTTCCCGCACGCCTTGATAGCGGTCATACCACTCGCCCTTCTTGATTTCGAAGTTGCCGAAATCTGGCAGCGTGCCGAGGCGCGGGTGCCGCGCCGTTTGCATCACGCTCGCGAGCCAAGCGCCATTTGACGACAGGCCGCCGTGATTCTCGACGAGCACGTAAAGTTCGAGTTGCGCCGCGTGCTCGGCGAGTCGGCTCAATCCATCGGCGGCGAGTTTGCGTTGCTCATCGGGTGTGCCACTACTCTCGGCGTTCACGCGAATCGAATGGCAGCCGAGCGTTTTCGCTGCGGCGAGCCACGGCCGATGATTTTCAATCGCGCGGGTGCGCGCGTCGGAATCCGGAGCACCGAGATCGCCTTCATCGTCGATCATGATCAGGAGATTCCGGACGCCGCTATCGGTCGCCCGGCGCATCATGTCGGCGAGATACTGAGCATCGCGCGCTTTGTCTTTGAAGAACTGATTGACGTGCTCGACGGCGGTGATGCCGAAGAGTTTGCGCGCGGTCGACGCGAAGTCGCGCGGATCGAGCGCACCCTTGCGCAACGTGCGATGGAGCGACCACTCGGCGAGCGAAATCTCGAAGAGCGGAGCCGTCGCGGGTTCGGCGCCCGGCGTCGGTTTCGGCGTTGTTTGCGGCAGTTGGCTTGCGAGTGACGCGCCGACGGGAGCGAGCGCGAAGCCGGCGACGCTGCCCATGAAATCTCGACGCGTCCATTCGCTCGACATCGACGGAAGCTCTCTGGAATTCGGGGTCGTATGAGCAATGCTCTGGGATCCACTTGAGCGCGGCATGCTACCTGGCTTGGCGGTTTCGCAACAAGGGTGTAATGTCCGCCGTTGGCCTTGTCGAGGAGGAACGCGAGATGACGGCGCGCATCGGAGCCTGTTCGTGGTCGTTGCGACCCCAAAGCGCGGACGATCTGCTGCGCGGACTCGACCAGGTCGGTGTCAGCGCTGTGCAGCTCGCGCTCGATCCGCTGCGGACCGGCGCCATGGATCTCGCCGCGCTCGTCGCCGGTCTCGAGCGCGCGAACATCGAGATCGCCTCGGGCATGATGATGATGGCGGGCGAGGACTATTCGACGATCGAGCGGATTCGCGTTACCGGCGGCGTGCGGCTCGACGCGACATTCGCGCAAAACCTCGCGGCCGCGTCCGTCAACGCGTTGATCGCGCGCGACCTTGGGATCGAACTCGTCAGCTTTCACGCCGGATTCATTCCGCACGATCCGCGCGATCCATTGCGCCAAGTGATGCTCGATCGACTGCGGCAAGTGATCGAACGCTTCACGGCGCACGGTCTGCGGGTGGCGTTCGAGACGGGACAAGAGTCGGCGGAGACGTTGGTCGAAGCGCTGGATGCGCTCGACATGCCGGCAGTCGGGGTCAACTTCGATCCCGCCAACATGATTCTTTACGGCATGGGCCGGCCGATTCAAGCGCTCGAGACGCTCGCGTCGCGCGTGGTCCAAGTGCACTTGAAAGATGCGTGTGCGTCGAGTGAACCGGGGCGCGTTTGGGGACAGGAAGTTCCGGTCGGCGTCGGCGAAGTCGATTGGCCACGGTTCTTCGAAGTCCTGGCGCGGCGATGTCCACAGGTCGATTGGATGATCGAGCGCGAAGCCGGCGACGATCGCGTGCGCGACATGCGGACCGCGCTCGAGTTCGTGAGCGGCTATCGAGGGCGGAGCTAAGGTCAGCATGGGGACGATCGGTGTCGGAGTCATCGGGCTCGGGTTTATGGGCCGAACGCATATCGCGGCCTACGAGTCGGCGCGGGGCGCCGGCTTCGATTGCGAACTGCGCGCAATTGCGAGTCCGCACGCAAGCGTCCAGGCGTCGGCAACAAGTCGTGGCGCGGGCAATCTTGCGAGCGGCGGCAGTTCGACGATTGATCTCGCGCGCGTCCGAACGTATGCGACCGCCGACGAGTTGTTGCAAGACGCGAGTGTCGACCTCGTGAGTATCTGCACCTACACCGATACGCATGTCGCACTGGCGCGGGCCGCGCTCGCCGCCGGCAAACATGTGCTGATCGAGAAGCCGGTCGCCTTGCGCTCCGCGGAGATCGCCGAGTTGGCGGCGACCGCGCGTGCCGCGCGCACACTGTGTCTCCCCGCGATGTGTTTGCGTTTTTGGCCCGCGTGGCGCTGGTTGCGCGAGAGCATTCGCAGCGGCGCGTATGGCGCCGTCTCGAGCGCGCGGTTCGAGCGACTCGGTGCGCCGCCGAGTTGGGCGCAGAGTTTCTACTTGGACGCGCGGAAATCGGGGAACGCGATCTTTGACCTGCATATCCACGATGTCGATTTCATCGCCTGGTGTTTCGGCGCGCCCGCCGCGGTTTGTTCGACGGGATCCGAAGCGCACGTCACGACCCTCTATCGCTTCCGAAAGGGACCGCCGCATGTCGTGGCCGAAGGCGGCTGGGCGCGCGTCGAAAACTTCAAGTTCCGAATGAAATTCACGGTGGTATTCGAAGACGCCGCCGCCGACTACGAGTTCGGTCGCGATCCCGAACTCTCGCTCACGCGCGCGGGCGAAACGCAGGCCATCGCGCTCGACTCGCACAACGGCTACGACGGCGAAGTGCGCCATCTGCTCGCGGCAATCCGCGACGGCCAGCGCGCACTCGACGCGACGCTCGAAGAGGCGGTCTTGGTCACCCGCGTGATCGAAGCGGAACGCGAGAGTCTCGCGCGCGGCGCGTGGGTGGCGGTCTGACCGCGTTCGGCGCGCCGAATTGCAGGCGAGAAGGGCGACGAGCTAGGATTCCGCGAGGCGTTGCACGTGCCGCAGTACGCGCTCGTGGATGCGATGGATGATGGCGTCGGACCAAAGCGACCAGTATGCGAGCGGAAACAGCTCGAGCACGTACCAAGTGCGTCCCTCGAGGCGCGTCCGGCCGTTCGAAAGCGGCACGAGACGAAACTCGCCGCGGCGACTCATGAGCGCGCCGTCTAGATGCGGTGGGTGGAGGTCGTGATAGGGGCTGAGTTCGAACATCGGCGCGGGCTGGCTCACGACATCGAAACCCAAGCGCACCGCCGGCTCCCAGACGGTGATCGGTTCGACGAACTCGCCCGTCGAGAAGACGCAATAACGAATCGCGCCGACGCCCTCGCCATCGATGCGCGCGCTCTGCGGGCACGCGATGCCGACTCGAAACAAGAACTCGGTCGGCTCGGGCAAGCTCGGAAAGCTCACGACGTGCGCCCAAACTGTCGCGGGTGGCGCGTTGATTTCAACCGCGGTCAAGACCTCGCGCTCGCGGCTTGCGACGAATGCCGCCTCCGCGCCGACGAGGAGGGGTAGGCAGAAAATCGGGAAGAGCGCGCCAGGTCGCGACGGCTCGCTGCGGTCGGCGACCGCTTTGCCGATGCAGCCGCCGAGCGCACCCAACGGTAGTGCGAGTGGAGCAGCCATTACGAGACAGATCAACCCTTCCACCGCGAACAAGAGGAGCGACAAGCCGGCGAGCGTCACGCTCAGCAGGGCGACGAGGAGCGTCGAACCGCAGCTGCGCGAGCGCTGCCGATTGTAAGCATAGGCGCTGATGGCTCCCATCGCCGTGGGCGTGGCCAGAAACAACGACGATCCGTAGAGCTGCACTACATGGGTAGCGAGCGCCGTCATGGTCAGCCCCAACAGCGTGCACAGGCCGACGGCGATGGCGGCGCTGCGGATCTGGTGCAGTTCTTCGACGGCGCGACTGGGGTCCCTCCACGTCAAATTGCGATTCGCGCTAGCGAAACAAAGACGCGCCATCAACAGCAAGTTGATACACGGCACGAGTACGAGCAGCCCCATCCAAGGAGACGCGAACGCGTTCGCGGCCCGTCGGACGCTCATCGTGAACGCAATCCACAGAAACGGAATCGTCCAGACAAAGAGCGCCCAACTGAGCCAAGTCGGTCCGCCGGCCAAGAGTTGCTCACGGCCCTTGAGCACCGGACTCACGAATTCCAGGGGAGTCAGTGCGTGGCCAGCGAGCAGCCAAATGACCGCGGCTTCGACACCGTACTTGACGATCGCGAGGCTCAGGCCCGCAATCACATACGGCCGCCGCCGGACTTCCAGCGTGGTGCCGAAGAGGAGTGCGAGTGCGTAGCGCGCACGTTGCGTCGGCGATGCGGACGCGCGGGAGGTTTCATCCATGGCGGCTTTCACTTGCTCGGAGTCGCCCGCCTTCGCGGGAAGGGCGATCCTAACCAGGTCGGCGGCAATCGCAAATCGACCCACAAGTCGGTACGCAGCGGCACCTGGCGCGGAATCTCTGCTTTACGCTTTTCGCGCGGTTCGCTATACCGGCGCGTGCCGAACGGGCTCAACTGGAGGATTGCGGGGAAAGGCGGCGAAGCGACTTTGTCGACGGATTCGAGTTACGCTGCCGTAAAAGTTCGACTCTCGGTGATGATGTTCCTCCAGTATGCGATCTGGGGCGCATGGCTGCCGCTCTTGTGGTCGTTTCTACACGACTATCGAAAATTCGACGCCAGTCAGATCGGCAATATGTTCGCGGTCGGCGCGGTCGGCGCGCTGCTCGCGCCATTCGTCGCCGGACAGATCGCCGATCGACACTTCGCTACGCAGAAGTTTTTGGGGATCAGTCATCTCATCGGTGGCGTGCTCGTGTGGCAACTCGCGAGCATCGAGAGCTACTCCGGGTTTCTGATTTTCTCGCTTGTCTACTCGATTATCTATTCGCCGACCCTGCCGCTCACGAATTCGCTCGCGTTTCATCACATGGCGGACCGCGATCGCGATTTTGGCAGGGTGCGGGTTTGGGGCACCGTGGGATGGATCGCGGTCGGTATCGGCATCGGGCAGTGGTTATTGCGCGTTCACACGCCGGCGGACGCCACTCCCGAAGTCGCAATGGCCGCGCAGACGCAAGGCATGGCGGACGCGTTTCGATTGAGCGGAATTCTCGGGATCGCCATGGGACTCTATTGTTTCACGTTGCCGCGCACGCCGCCGAGCAAGTCGGGCGCGCAATACGCTTCGCTCGAAGCCATGGCTGCGGTGCGTCGCAATCCTCTGCTCACGTTGTTCGCGCTGGCCATCCCGATCAGTTGCATTCACCAGTTTTACTTTGTGCATACCGCGAAATTCTTAGGCACGTTTCAGTCAGAGACCGCGTCAAGTATCAACGAGTGGTTTGGTGTCGGTGGCGGCGGCATGATGACGATCGGGCAAATCTCGGAGATCGTCGTGCTGATGTTGATTCCGTTGGTCGCCCGGCAATGGTCGCGCAAGACGCTCCTTGGCATCGGCATCGTCGCTTACATCGCGCGCATGGCGCTCTTCGCCCATGTATCGGCGATCGCGAGTGCGACCGGCTTACCACAGGAGGCGATCCTCATCCCGGCCGTGGCGCTCCACGGGCTCTGCTTTGGGTGCTTTATTTTCGTGGCGTTCATGATCGTCGACGAAGAGACGACCGCCGCGGTGCGGGCGAGCGCGCAGAGTCTCTTTAATCTCGTCATCATTGGCGTCGGCACGATCGTCGGCAGCAAAGTCGCGGGTTGGGTCGCGGACTGGGCGGGATCCGAGACGGGGGAGACGCTCGATTACACGCGGTTGTTTTCAGTGCCGATGTGGGCTGGTGTCGCCTGTTTGTCAATTTTGGTGGTGTGTTACCCGGGACGCCGAGTTTCGGCGAGTAACTGAGGAGCATTCATGTCGAACGAGAATCTTCCGTGTAGCAGCCCTCACATGTCCGCAACATCTCGTCGCGACTTTCTAAAAACCTCGGCCGCGCTTTCGGTCGCGGCGTTCGCGGGACCGCTCGTGTTGCCGCGCGGCGTGTTCGCGGCCGGCAGCGATGCGATTCGCGTGGGCGTCATCGGTTGCGGCGGTCGCGGCACCGGGGCGGCGAGCGACTGCGTGAAGGCTGCGCCGGGTGTGAAGATCACCGCGCTCGGCGATTTGTTCGTTGACCGACTCGAGAGTTCCAAGAAACACCTCGCTGAACTCGGCCCCGATAAATTCGACGTGTCGGCCGAGCGCTGCTTCACAGGCTTCGATGCCTACGCGAAGGTGATCGCAAGCGACGTCGATCTCGTGATACTCGCAACGCCGCCCGGCTTTCGGCCGCTCCACCTGCGCGCGGCGGTCGAGGCCGGGAAGCACGTGTTCGCCGAGAAGCCGATCGCCGTCGATCCGGCGGGCGTGCGCTCCGTGATCGCGTCGAGCGAGATCGCGGCGGTGAAGAAACTCGGTATCGTTGCCGGCACGCAACGGCGCCATCAGCAGGGCTATCTCCAGACGATGCGCCGCATCCACGACGGCGCCATCGGCGAAATCCTCGCGGCCCAGTGTTACTGGAACCAAGGCGGCCTGTGGACGCACGAACGCCAAGCACGCTACTCCGACATGGAGTGGCAAGTGCGCAACTGGCTCTATTTCACGTGGCTGTCGGGCGATCACATCGTCGAGCAACACGTGCACAATCTCGATGTCATCAACTGGGCGCTGCGCGCCAATCCGCTCAAAGCGATCGGGCTCGGCGGACGGCAAGCGCGCGTGCAGCCCATCCATGGCAACATTTACGATCACTTCTGCATCGAATACGAGTATCCGGGCGGCGTGCGCGTCCACAGCATGTGCCGGCAAATCGATGGCACAGCGGGCCGCGTCGCGGAGCGTGTGGTCGGGGCGCTCGGCAGCGCCGATCCCGCCGGTCGCATCGAAGGCAAGAATCCGTATCGGCATCGCGACCACGACGCGCGCAATCCCTATGAACAAGAGCACGCGGATCTCATCGAATCGATTCGCGGCGGCACGCCGCTCAATCACGCGCGTCGCATCGCCGAAAGCACGCTGACCGCGATCATGGGGCGCATGTCGGCGTACACCGGGCAGGAAGTGAGTTGGGACCAGGCGCTCAACTCGAGGCTCGACTTGTCGCCACGCGCGTACGAATTCGGCGCGAACGAAGTGCCGGTGGTGGCAATTCCTGGACAGACGCCGCTCGTATGATCGGCGTCCGCTGCCGTTCGCAGGAGATGGCGCTGCTGCTCGCGGCCGTAGTTTTCACTGGAGCGAGTTGCGCGCGGGGGCGAGACTCCGCGCAGACCGCGGGCTCCGAGCCGAGCAGCAAGCAGCATGAACCGCAGATCGTGAAACTCGACGTCGGCGGTCGCCCGATTGAGATCGTGTTTCAGCCGGTCTCGGTGAATTCGGGTGTCAGCGCGGGAAAACTCTGTTTCATTTCGACCACGGAAGTGACGTGGGATCTTTACGACGATTTCATCTACGGCCTCGCGAACGAAGCCGAGCTCGCGCGCTTTGCCGCGGACGCTATCGCGCGGCCGAGCAAACCCTATGTGCCCCCTGACCGCGGCTTCGGACATGCGGGATATCCGGCGATCTCGATGTCTGCGCGTGGCGCGAGCGAGTTCTGTCGGTGGCTGTCGGTGCGGACGGGACGCAAGTTTCGTCTACCGACCGTCGACGAGTGGCAGCGTGCTTGTCTGTCAGGGATATCGACGCGTTACTTTTTCGGCGATGATCCCGCGCAACTCGGCGACTACGCCTGGTATTGGGACAACTCCGACGACCAGACGCACGCCGTTGCACAGAAAAAACCGAACAAGCTGGGACTCTACGACATGCACGGTAACGCCGCCGAGTGGTGCGTCGCGGGCGACGGGACATTCGTCGCCTGCGGCGGCAGCTTTCGCGACGATCCACCCGATCTCGAGGTCGGTCGCGTGAAAAAACCGACGCCGGCATGGAACGCGAAAGATCCGCAGATCCCAAAGAGTCAGTGGTGGCTGACGGACGCGCCGTTCGTCGGCTTTCGCGTCGTGATGGATCCTTGAGCTGCGTACATAAATCAACTGACTGGGAAAGGCGACCGACATGGATAGCAATGAGTGGCGCGAGCCAGCGGCCGGCATGACGCGCCGGCGTTTTGTGCAGACCTCCGCGGCTTTGGCGGCCGCGCCGCTTCTGACGGGCTTGTTGCCGCAGAGCGCGCCGGTCTTCGCCGCCGGTTCCGACGCGTTGCGCGTCGGTCTCGTCGGCTGTGGTGGTCGCGGTACGGGCGCGGCGCAACAGGCGCTGACCGCCGATCCCGGCGTCGTCATCACGGCGCTCTCCGATGTGTTTTCCGATCGCATCGACGCATGCCACAAGGCGCTCTCGGAGTTCTCGAAAGACGGCCGCGTGCAAGTACCGGCGGAGCGGCGCTTCACCGGGTTTGATGGTTATCAGCGCTTGATCGGGAGCGATGTCGATGTCGTGCTCCTTTGCACGGCGCCGGGTTTTCGTCCGCTGCATCTCAAAGCCGCGGTCGCCGCCGGAAAACACGTTTTCTGCGAGAAACCGGTGGCGGTCGATGGTCCCGGCGTGCGCTCCGTACTCGAAAGCGTTGCGGCGGCACGCGCGAAAAAACTCACACTCGTGAGCGGCTTTTGTTGGCGCTATTCGCTTGCCGAACGCGCAACCATGGAACGAATCCACGCGGGCGACATCGGCGCGATCCGTGCGGTCTATACGACGTACCTCACAGGGACGATTGGCACGAAGCCGCGCCGACCGGAATGGAGCGACGTCGAGTGGCAGCTCCGCAATTGGCATCACTTCAGTTACTTCTCGGGCGACCACATGGTGGAGCAAGCCGTGCACTCCATCGACAAGATGGCGTGGGCGCTCAAAGACGAGACGCCGGTGCGCGCGGTCGCAGTCGGCGGGCGCGCCGCGCGAAGCGGCGCGGAGAGTGGCAATAGCTTCGATCACTTCAGCGTGACGTACGAGTATGCGAGCGGCGCGCGCGGATTTCACATGTGCCGGCAGATCGCGAATTGTCCATCCGACAACAGCGATCTCGTGCTCGGCGAAACGGGCGTCTGCGAGTTCAATGGTTGGGCGCCGCGCCACACGATCACCGGCCAAAAGCCGTGGCGCTACAAGGGCGACTCCAACGACATGTATCAGCAGGAGCACGATGAGTTGTTCGCATCGATCCGAGCTGGCCGCGGGCACAATGACGGCGTCTGGATGGCGCACTCGACGTTGACGGCGATCATGGCGCGCATGGCCGCTTATACGGGCGCCACGGTGACCTGGGATGCGGCGCTCAATTCCACGGAGGAGTTGTTGCCGATGGAACTCGCGACGCGCGCGAGTTTGACGATGCCCGCGATCGCGGTGCCGGGCGTAACCAAATTCTCGTGAACGGAAAAGGCGGACCGTCGTGGATCGTCGCGATTTCGTGAAGCGTTCGGTGGCGGCCGTCGGCGGCGGCATGTTGCTCGGCGGGAATCTTCGCGGCCAAGCGGGCGCCGCGATGCAAAGCGCGAAACCCGCGCGGCGCGCGATTCGCAAGGCAGTGAAGATCGGGATGATCGACCATCCCGGGTCGCTGACCGAGAAGTTTCAACTGCTGCGCGAACTCGGCTTCGATGGCGTGGAGCTCGATGCGCCGAGCGGGCTCGACCTCGCGGACGCGCTGCGCGCGCGCGATGCCGCCGGTATTCAAATTCATGGCGTCGTGTGTTCGGTGCATTGGCGCGACACGTTGTCGGACGCGAGCGCGGAAGTGCGCGCCAAGGGACGCGCGGGCCTCGAGACCGCGATTCGCGATGCCGCCCGTCTCGGTGGCAGCACCGTGTTGTTGGTGCCGGCGGTCGTGAGTAAGAACGTTTCGTATCACGAGGCCTACGAGCGGAGCCAAGCCGAGATTCGCAAGGTGCTGCCGCTCGCGGCCGAGCTCAAGATTCAGATCGCGTTCGAGAATGTGTGGAATAACTTCCTACTGAGCCCGCTCGAAGCGGCGCGTTATGTCGATGAGTTTCAAAGTCCGCAAGTCGGTTGGTATTTCGACGTCGGCAACGTCGTGCACTACGGCTGGCCAGAGCAATGGATTCGAATCCTCGGGAAGCGCATCATCAAACTCGACATCAAGGAATACAGCCGCAAGAAGTGTAACGACGAAGGACTGTGGAAGGGCTTTGACTGCGAGCTACTCGAGGGCGACTGCGACTGGCCGGCGGTCATGCGCGCGCTCGACGAGATCGGCTTTGCGGGCTGGGCCACCGCCGAGATTCCCGGCGGTGGCCGCGAGCGGCTGCGCGAGATCGCGACCCGGATGGATCGCATCATCACTTCTTAGTCTGCGCGTGGCACGATCGCCAATGCGGCTACGGGCAGAAAAATTCGCACGGGAGGACACCGGGACTGGCGCCGCCGCAGTCGGGGTGTGGCGCGGGCGGGGGCGGCGCGCCCGGCACGAACAACGCCGAGAGTGTGTAGATCGCGTCGGCGATGTCGAACAGCTCGTCACCGTTCGAATCGGCGGCCGCCACGCAGTGGAGGGGCGGTGTGCCAACAACGAACAGCGCGCTCAAGGTGGTGATCGCATCCGCGATGTTGTACTGGTCATCGTCATTGGCATCGCCGCGGCGATAAAACCAGTCGACGACAATTGCCGAGGCGTTGATCGTGTAGCTCGTCGTGGTGTCGAAGTGCGAGATCGTGAGCTGCTGAATCTGCGGAAACGGCGCGATCAAATTGACGACACCGCTGTCGTACGGGAACGGGCCGCCGATGTCTACCGCGTCGAGACTCAGCTCCATGCGTCCCGTGAGACCGAGCGGATCGACCGAGAAAGTCCCGCCGCCCGTCACCGCATGCGGCGTGCCCGCCGTACTCGGCGGGCAAAGCGTCGTGTAGAGCGTCCAGTTCAGGTCGGTCACGTCGTAAACGTCAAACGTGCCGTCATTCATCGAGAACTCGAGTGTCATGTCGCCTTCGACCGCGCCGCAATAGACGACTAAGCAGGCAGTGCCCGGGTCGCAGTCATCGAAGTATGTGGTCCCTGACACATTCAGCAAAATAGGGCTCGAGATCTGCGCGCGAGCGCCGGTAGTCGCGGCCAACAATATCGCAGCGACCGCCCCGAGGATGCGAACCGTCTTCATGCGAAACTCCTTCCATGCCGAACCGGAAAAACGCCTGACCGGAAAAACGAAAGTGGCGCGATTGTAGCTGCGGAAACATCGCAAGCCATCAATCACACGGCGAGAAACTCGCGCATGCAGTCACCCCAGCGCCAGTTGGTCCGCATCCAGGATGCGGCGCTGGCGGCGGCGCTCCCATCGTGAACAGTGCGGAGAGCGAGTAGACCGCGTCGGCGATGTTGAGCGAGCCATCGGCATTGGCGTCGACCGCCGCGAGGCACGGCACGCTGGCGCTCGCAAACAAGTAATTCAACGTGCTGACCGGGTCAGCGATGTTGAACGCGCCATCGGCGTTCGCATCGCCGCGGACGTACTCTTGCGGGCCGCCCGTCGGCGCGGCCGGCGCCGAAGTCGAACCGCTCAGCGTGGCGCCAACGCCGGGTTTGTAGAGTCCAATCGTCGCGCTACTCGCGACCGGCGCCGCGTCGGCGTCGAAACGGAACGAGTACATCGTGCCCCAAATGATCGGGTTGCCGCCGGGCGCGCCGAAGGCCGGCGTCGACCACATGAGCGAATCGCCGTCGCGCGTCGCCGTCCACGGATCGTTCGAGTACAGGTCGGCCTCGATCTGGAACGCTCGAAACTCGATATTCGTCAACGTCGTCGCGGCGGCGACCGGCACGTCGAGCGAGCGCACCATGCGCTCCATGTCGAAATTGTAGATCGCGTAGTCGTAGTGCCACGTGCCGTCGCCGTTGTCGGTCACGCGGCACGCAAGGATCGCCCGCCCATCGTTACCCGTCGCCGGCTCGATCACGGTTTGTTGCGCGTCGACCCAGGCGTTGATCGCGGGTCCGAGTGCCGTGGCATCCGCGCTGATGTCGAAACTCCAAAAACCGCCCGGCGCACCGGAGACGTTGACCGGCTCGTGCGCGATGTTATTGCCGTGTTGCGAGTCGTCGTGCGCAAAGATGATGAGTTCACAGTAGTACTCCGCGTCGGGATGCAGCGCGGGATCGAGGTCGGCGTCGAGCACGCGCAGCCGGTGCGAGACTTCGTCATGCCCGCTGCCGCCGGTCGTCTCGATGTGCGAGCCCGCGTACGTGAAGGCGCCGGTCCACGGATTGATCTCGCTGCGCGGTCCCATGATGCCCTGCGCACCATTCGTCGGCGCGTTATAGGTATCGGAGCAGCCGAGGCCGAGCCGAGTGCTGTCCGGATACGGCGTGCACCCGAGTCCGCACGCATTGTCTTGCGCCGCTCCGAATCCGTGTTTCACCCATGACATGCCGATTTGTTCGAAGCGGCCGTCTTCCAGTCGGTACATGTTGTAAGCAATGAAGGGATGCAGCGGACTCGGAATGCCCATCCAGTCGAGCGGTTCGACGCCGCTGTTGCAAAGCGGCGAGTCCGGCGCGCAGCCGACCTCGTCGCCTTCGCGTCCGAGCTGCAGCAGTTCCGTGAGTTCACCGAGCAGCACATCCGGACCGGGTAGCACTGCCGGCGCCACATCGAAGGCACGCAAACACCAACTTTCGAGCACGCCGTCGTTGCCCGCGACATTGTCGACGATTGTCAGCGCCCAAGTGCCGGCCGCCGAGCTGCCGGCGAGATCGAGCAAGCTCCCGGGCCCGCTCGGTCGCATGAAACACGCGCAGTCGAAAGGCGCGCCATTGACGCGACCTGATTGCCACCAGGTCACGCCCATGTCATCCGCATCGCCGCCGAGCGTGTTGTGCAAGGTAATGGTCACGCCTTCCGGCGATTCCAAGAGCACTGTCAGTTCGCCGACCGCGGCGTGCGTCACCTCGATCTCCAGCTGAAGATCCGCGATCGTCACGGCGTCCGTCACGATCTGCGTCGAAACGGTTTCGCCGAGCCCAGCGCTGATCACCGCCCCGGGCGTCGAGCAAGCTTCGACCGCCGGTGTTGCAAGCACGGCGACATCGCAGCAAAGTGGGATTCCAGAAACCGCACCGGCGATCGGCTCCACGCAGACCGTGATCGCTTGCTGGAGCGCTTGCGGACTGCTCGTGTAGCTGCCGAGCGAACCGGCCGTGAATGGGCCCGGCAACACCGCCGCGATGACTCCGTCAAAGGTCACGCGCGCGGAATCGTACGCGCCGGTATTGGTCCAATCGAGCGCGACCAAGCCGCTCCCGGCGACGGAGCTGCAGGTGAGTCCTTCGATGAGCGCGGTGGCGCTCGAGACTTGGAGCGTGCCGATCCCTTGCGAGCCGTTGTACCCACCAACTTGCACCAGGTAACTCGTGCCCTGCGTCACGGCGAAGTTCACGGTCGCCGGCAAGCCGCACACGCCGCCCGTGTCATCGTTACACGTGATTGCGAGACCGACCGCGGGCGGACAACCGACGCCGCTTGGATAGACGGCGATCACCGAGTCGTAGTTGGCGGCGCCGCAGGTCGTGATCTGCGCTTCGCCGGTCACGCTTGCCGTGTAGCTGTACCAAATGTCGGAGCCCATGTTGCCACAGGGCGCAGGACCATCGGTCGTCGCGCCAGCAGTCGAGTAGTTGTGATTCCCTTCCGTGATCGCGGTCGGAGTCGCGCAACTATCCGAGCCAGGCGGCGTCGCAGTCGAGATCGTGAAAGTGCCGGCGCCTTGCGCGCCTTCCCAACCGCCGAGTTGGAGCAAATAGGTTTGCCCACCGATCACGTCAAACGTGATGTAGGACGCGACGCCGCAGCCGCTCGTGTCATCGTTACAGTTGAGGAGTGTGCCCGCTGCCGGCAAACACGGCGCGTTCGGATAGACTGCGAGCGCGGAGTCGTAGTCGACTTGGCCGCAGGTCGAAACCTGGACCACGCCATCGGCGAGCGCCGTGTAGAGGTACCAAATGTCGGAACCCATCGACGCACACGGCGGCGCGCCGACGAACGTCGCATTGACTGTGGAAAAGCCGTGCACGCCGTTCGCAATTGCGATGGCTTGCTCGCACGAGTCATTTGCGGGTTGCGCAATGGCCGTTGTTGAGCCGAAAATCCACAGCACGGAAATGGCGACCAGCGCCATGCTGCGACGAATCATTTGCGCTCCTTCGAGCAAGTACGAAGATGGTCGAGCCCAGTCAGAGAAAATGACAACGCGAAGAGTATAGCCGGGACTCTTTGCCAGGACACGCGATACCAAGGGCGGCACGCGAAACGGAGAGTTCGATGGCGGCAAACCCACCCGTCGTGCGCTTGCGCGGCGTCACGAAGCGGTTCCGCGATTTTTGGTTGCGACCGCGCATCACCGCGCTCGAGGGACTCGATCTCGAAGTCGCGCGCGGCGAGATTCTCGGGCTTCTCGGACCCAACGGTTCGGGCAAGTCGACGACGATCAAGATCGTGCTCGGACTCCTTTTCCCGTCGAGCGGGCAAGTGGACGTGCTCGGTCGTCCGCCGGGTGATGTGCGCACAAAGTCGCGGATCGGGTACCTGGCCGAGGAGACGAGCCTCTATCCGTTTCTCAACGCGCGCGAGACGCTCGACTTTTTTGGTCGACTCTTTGGCCTGAGCGCGCATGAACGCCGCCGGCGCATCGACGAGCTCATCGCGATGGTGGGGCTGACCGGCGCGCAGTTTCGTCCGGTCGGCGAATATTCCAAAGGAATGCAACGGCGGATTGGCTTGGCGCAGGCGTTGATCAACGATCCCGATCTGCTGGTGCTCGACGAGCCCACGAGTGGACTCGATCCCATCGGCACGAGCCAAGTCAAAGATCTCATCGTCGAACTCGGGAAGCGCGGCAAGACGATCATCGTCTGCAGCCACTTGCTGGCGGACATCGAGGCGGTTTGCACGCGACTCGTCATACTGTACGGCGGTCGCTTGTTGCGCGAAGGTACGGTGGCCGAGTTGCTGACGATCCAGGATCAGATGTTGCTGCGCGTTCCGCGGCTCGCGCCCGCGACGCTCGCGCGCATGCGCGAAGTGTGCGCCGCCGACGGTCAACCGTTCTTGGACGTCTCAGCGCCGCACAAGCCGCTCGAAGCGCTATTTCTCGAACTGGTCGAGGAGGCGCAGCGGCGCGGCTTTGAAACATCGGGCGCCGGGCGCGGCGGCGCGCTCGCGAGTTTCCTCAGCGCGCCGACGACGCAACCTAGCGGAGCGAACGCGCCGTGAGGCAACAACCTGGCGATCATTCGCGACTGCGCCGCACGATCTACGCCGGTTGCGTGGCGCTCGGCGTGTTGGCGCTCTCGGCGCGCGCGCACTTCGAGGGCCGGACGCCATGGCAAGACGCGGTCGCGGGCGGCGCACTCACGGCGCTTGCGGCCGCGGCGCTTTACTGGCTCGGTTGCGCACTCCTTGGCCGCGTGCTCGGCGCGTCTCATCCGCTGTTCGCGGTCGCGCGCCAGATGGTGTTGGAAGGCATCCGACGTCGCACCGCGTTGGCGCTTGCGTGCGCGAACTTCGCTCTGATTGCGCTCCTGCTCGGCATTATGGATCCGAGTGGGACCGTCGAGTTTCGCGCCAAGAACTTTCTCACGTACGCTATGGCCGCGACGCTTGTCACGACGACCGCGCTCATCATCCTGCACTCGAGCGCGTCGCTCTCGAGTGACTTCGAGGAGCGGCAGGTCTACGCCATCTTCACGAAGCCCGTAGCGCGCGCGCACTACCTGGCGGGTAAGTGGCTCGGCCTGGTCGCGGTTTGCGCGCTGCAACTGGCGTGCGCCGGAGTGGCGATCGTGCTCGGCGTGGCGGTGCTACTCGCGAATCCCGCGCTCGATGCCGGTGAAGCGCGCGCGGTGCGCGATGCGCTCGTGGTCGTGCATCGCGTGTTATTACCCGAGACCGCGGTGTCGCTCGAAGCGAAGATCACCCAGGACTTACCAGCCGCGCTGATGAAAGCGCCCGAGCGATTCGCCGGTCTCAGTCCGACCGCGCAGCGCGACCTGTTGCGATCGTTGTTGCTCGTGAGCTGGCGTAACGTGCCCCCCGGGGAGGAGCGCCATTATCTCTTTCGCGGTGTGGGGCGCGACGGCATCACATTGCGTTTCAAACCACAAAATTTCGGCGCGGCGCTCGGGCAAAAGATCGAGCTTCACCTCGAACTGAACGGTCGGCCGCAACGGTTCTTCGCCGCGATCAATGAAGTGAATTTGTTGCCGATCGCGCCCGAGTGGTTTGACGGCAGCGACCAGTTGTTGGTGCGAATGCGCAATCCCGTGCCCGCCGTGGATTCCGGCACGCTGCGTTCGGCGATCACGCTGCAAGGGCGCAGTGGCATCGAGCTGCTCGAACCAAGCGGCGGGCTCGCCGGCAATCTCGCCCGCGTGCTGTGCGTGTACTGGGTGCAGCTCGCTTTCTTGGCGGCATGCGGAGTGTTTGGCGGTTGCTTTCTGAATTTCTCCGTGACGTGTTTGTTGCTCATCGTGATCGCTGGCGCCGCCAATTCGAGTCACTACTTGTTGTCGGTTGCCGCGGAAGCGCCGCATGCGCGCGCCACCGCGCATTCGCATGGTCCGAATGATGCGCATGATCACGATGCCCATGCTCCCGGCCTCGGCGAGCGCGTCGTGGGCGCGCTCGAGAGTTTTGGGCTCGGTGTCGCGCGCGTACTCCAGCGCTATGGTTCGCTGGCACCCGCGGAGTTAGTGGTGGACGGGCGCGCACTCGAATGGCGCGAGCTCGGCGAGTACGCTCTGTGGGTCGGCGGCCTTTGGACGGGCTGCGTCGCCGCCGCAGCGCTGGCGCTCTTTGGTCGCCGCGAGCTCGCGAGAGTGCAGGTCTGAACATGCGACGCTCACCGGAGTTGATGGCGATCCTCGGCAGCCTCGGTGTGGCGGTGCTGGGCTTCTTGCTTGCGGCGATCTTCATGGCGCCGCTCGCGAGCTTGCGCGAGGATCTGCGCCCGCAGGACCTCTCGTCGCTGGAGCAGGAGATTCCACCGGAGATCGCGATTTCACAAACCGCGCTGGGCAGCTTTCGCGGCATTGGATTGATTTTCTTGATGCTGCGTGCGACCGAGTTGCAAGACGAAGGACGCTACCACGAAGCGGCGCGCATCTCGGACTGGGTGACAACGCTCGCGCCCCGCTACGAATGGGTCTGGACGTTTCACTCGCACAACCTCGCCTTCAATATCGCTGCGACGAGTTTTTCGGCCGCTGAGCGTTGGATGTGGGTATCGACGGGAATCGAGCTGCTGCGCGGCCGCGGCCTCGTCATCAATCCATTGAGCGCAAAACTCCACAACGAGTTGCAGTTCTACTTCACGTTCAAGATCGAAGACGAAGTCGATGATTTTCACGAGTACTATCAAGACCAACTGGCGCGTGAGTGGGAGCGCGTGCTGGGCGCTCCACCGCCGAATGCGGACAGCGCCGACCTCGTCGCGTGGTTTCGGCCGATCGCCGATGCGCCGCATACGAAGGAAGCGCTTGCGGCGGCAGTGCCAGCACTGGCCGAGGTCCTTTCGCAGCTGACGATCGACGCCGATCTCCTGGCGCTCATGACGGGTCCGAGCTTGGCGGCGCCGCGCAACGCACGCGAGAAGGAACTCGCGTCGCGCTTGCGACCGCTCCGCGAGATTGCGCTCGCTCTGCCGGCCGGCGCCACAGCGCTCGATGCGCTGATCGCGCATACGCGCGGCGCGCACTTGCGGCGGCGCTATCACATGGATCCCGAGCTGATGCTGGATCTCATGGAGCAGATCGGCCCGCTCGATTGGCGCACCGGCGGTGCCCATGGGTGCTATTGGGCGATTCAAGGTGAACTTCGCAAGCGACTCAAACAACCGAAAGTTCGGCTCGGCGCCGACGGCGTGCCGCTCGGCGAATTGTTGAAGAATGTGCGGGTACTGGGTTCCTTGATCAAACTCGTCGAGGCGGGTCGCGTCGTCTACTGCGCGAGCGACGACGCGTATTCGCGTTTGCCGGATCCGCGGTTTTTGCCCGCCTACGAAGTCGCGCGCTTTCAGGGGTTGACGCTCGCGGAGTGTGAAGATTACCAACGCACGACGTATCAGATCCTGCTGACGCAGTCGACACTCGACGCCTACTTCGCAGGGGAGTCGCAGCTCGCCGCGGGATTCTTCGAGCGGCTCGCGCGCCACTTTTCGGTCGCGACGGAACTCGAAAGTTTCATCGACGCGCAGCTTTGGCTGCAAATCACGAGTGACGCATCGGTCGCGCTCGAGGAATCGCTCACGTACTTTTGCGTGGGGGCCTACAGCCATGGTCTTGCCGTCGGGCGTCCCGATATCGCCGAGCGGTTTCGCGTTCATGCGCAACGAATCCATGCCGAGCGGGGTGCGGCGACTTTGCCGCCCTTGGCGGAACTCGAACTGCGCGCGCTGCGCCTGTACCTGCAAACTTCGAGCGCGTTGGTGCCACTTGCGGCGAAAGCGCGCGTCTGGCGCGCGGTAGCGCCGGAGCTGATCCGGCAGATCTACGAGCAAGTCATCGGTTTCTTGGCCGACGAGGCGCGCCGCGCCGGGCTAGACGTCGAGCAACTCTTTCCGCGCCGGTGAGGCTTCGGGTTTGGCTCGCCGCCGCGGCGAATCGCCCGCAAGGTGGCGGCAATACCAGACGATGAATTAGGCTAGTCGTCACGCGCTGAATGGAGAGTTGGATCGGACACATGGTTTCACCGTCACCGTCACTCGATCGCGAATTCATTCGCCACCTGCCGAAAGTGCATCTCCACGACCATCTCGATGGCGGCTTGCGGCCGACAACTATTCTGGAACTCGCCAGCGAGCACGGCATCGCGCTTCCGGCGGCCGAGCCGCGCGAACTCGCCGCGTGGTTTCATCGCGGCGCGCAGCGCGGTAGCTTGCCGCTTTACCTCGAAGGCTTTGCCGTCACGACCTCGGTGATGCAGACGAAGGACGCGCTGCGCCGCGTGGCGCGCGAGCGCGCGCAAGATCTCGGGCGCGATGGTGTCGTGTATTCGGAAGTGCGCTTCGCGCCGATATTGCACCTCCAACGCGGCCTCAACCTCGAGGAAGTCGTGAGCGCGGTGCTCGAAGGTCTCGAAGAGGGGAGCCGCGAATCCGGCATGGTGTGTCGCCTGATCATCTGCGCGATGCGCAATATGGATTCGACCGTGTCGCTGGAGATGGCGGAGCTTGCCGTCGACTTTCGCGATCGCGGCGTCGTCGGCTTCGACATCGCCGGTGATGAATTCGGCCATCCGCCGAAGCGGCACATCGAAGCGTTTCAGTACTTACGGCAGCAGAACTTCAACATCACGATTCACGCGGGCGAAGCCTTCGGCTTGGGCTCGATCTGGCAAGCGATTCAGGTGTGCGGCGCGCATCGCGTCGGCCACGCCACGCGACTCTACGAAGACATGCAGGTCCGCAGCGATGGAACGCGCGCGCTCGGCACGCTCGCGCAGTATGTGCTCGATAAGCGCATTCCGCTCGAGATGTGCTTGTCATCGAACGTGCACACCGGCGCCGCGCCGAGTTTCGCGGAGCATCCGTTTCCGCACTACTTTCGACTCGGCTTTCGCGTGGTGTTGAACACCGACAACGATCTCATGTCCGGCACGAACCTCACCGAGGAGTGGTGGCTGGCGCACCATCATTACGGTCTCGGCGTCGCGGACTTGCGCGTGCTCGCGATCAATGGCGCGCGCAGCGCGTTCTTGAGCTACACGGAGCGGCGTCGCATTCTGCATGAGCGCATTCTGCCTAGGTTCGACGAGCTGTTGCGCAAAGGTTAGGTTGCAGTTTGTTCGAACTCGACGACGCGCTTCGGATCGGCACTTCGTCTTGGTCGGAGCGCGACTGGGTCGGCGTCTTTTATCCACCGGGCACGCCGTCGAATGAATTCATTCGCCACTACGCGACGGTGTATGACACGGTTGAGATCGACGCGACTTTCTACGCGATCCCCGCGCTCAACTCGGTCAGCGGCTGGCGGCGGCGCACACCGGATGGCTTCAAGTTTGCCGCCAAAGTGCCGCGGCTCATCACTCACGACAAACTGTTGGTCGACGCGGTCGGCGACATGTTGGTTTTTATCGAGACCATGGCGGGGCTCGGCGACCGACTCGGCCCATTGGTGCTGCAGTTTCCGTACTTCAATCGCCAGGCGTTCGCCAGCGCGACGCCCTTTCTCGCGCGGCTCGAAGAGTTCCTCGGCGCGCTGCCGACTCAGCAACGCTACGCGGTCGAAATCCGCAATCCGCGCTGGCTCGGTCGCGACCTGCAAGAACTGTGTCGCCGGCACCGCACTGCCGTCGTGTGGACCGAGCAAGCATGGATGCCGAAGGCCGAGGAATGGTGGCGGCTCCTCGGCGGTCCGAGCACGGATTTCGCCTACGTGCGTTGGCTCGGCGATCACAAAGCCATCGAGCAAATCACGACCAAGTGGAGTCAGACCGTCGTCGATCGCACACAAGTGCTCGAGCAGTGGCTGCCGGTGATCCGCGCGCTGCGCGCCGCCCGGGTCGATGTGTTCGGTTTCTTCAACAATCATTTTGCGGGACACGCGCCGGCATCGATCGAGTTGTTTCGCGAGCTTTGGCGGCGGTCGGCGACGAACCCGTCGCCCGCGCCGTCATGAGTCGCGCGGTTCTCGCGGCGCCCACGCCGCTCCCGCGCGCGTTCTATGCACGGTCGACGCTGGTGGTCGCGCGCGAACTCATCGGCAAGACGCTCGTGCGCGAGGTCGCCGGCGTGCGGCTTGCCGCTCGCGTGGTCGAAGTGGAAGCGTACATCGGCGAACGCGATCGCGCCTGTCATGCGCGCGCGGGGCAGACCGCGCGCACCGCGGTGATGTACGGCGAGCCGGGCCACACGTATGTCTACTTCACCTACGGCATGCACTGGATGTTAAACGTCGTCACGGAGCGACGCGGCTTTCCGGCGGCGGTGTTGATTCGCGCGCTCGAGCCCGTCGCCGGCATCGAGGCGATGCGTGCGCGCCGTGGCGGCGTGCGGGATCGGGACTTGCTTCGCGGTCCGGCCCGGTTGTGCCAAGCGTTCGGCATTCACCGCGCCGCAAACGGTGCCGATCTCTGTGATGTAAGCCAAGGGCTTTGGTTTGAGTCCGGCGCGCCGGTCGCGCGCGCGGCGATCGCCCGGAGCGCGCGCATTGGGCTCGGCCAGACTCCCGAGCCGTGGTTGTCGCGCCCTTGGCGGTTTGCGTTGCGCGATTCGCCCTTTGTGTCTCGTTGACGCGCCGCGCGGTTGCGGTGGAAATATGTTGGTCGACCTGCGGACGCAAGTATCATGTGCCGGCGATGACGAGCTGAATTCGAGTGCCGGCGTCGCCGGCTTGAAGAAGAGGCGAGCTTGATGAACGCGAATTTGCTGACGAGCCGCGGGACCGCCCGCACATTTCTCGTGATCTTCATGCTGGCGATGGTCGCTCGCGTCTCGGCGCAGACGACGCCTGAAGAAAAATTTCCGAGCCTGAAGGAAGCGCTTGAATCCGGAATTCACGGCGCGCTAAAGCTCAAGAAGGAGCAAATCGAAGTCAGCTACGACTTCAAGGCGAAAGAGCAGCTCCAGGATTTTCGTGGCTCGGCGGGTTTCGTGTTTCGAGGCAACGGCGTCAATCTCGGCGATGAAGAGAAGCCACTCGCGTGGGAGGCCGGCAAGCTGCTCCTGCAGCGCGAAGTGCGCGTCGAGTGGCGCGTCGCGCTCAATAAGATCGAAAACCTGAGTTTCGGTGTCGGCAACCTGCGCGACTTCGCCATCGAACTCAATGGCGACGAGGAGGCCATCACCGTCGCGCTCGGCGACTTGACGCGACTCAACATCGGGCGCGACAACCCCGGCGAGTTCGATTGGTCGAAGATGAAGTCGATCAATCTGATCCCGCAAAAAAGTTATCGCATCGATGTCGAGATCAAGTCGACGGAAGTGACCGTGAAGCTCGACGGTAAGCCGATCTTGACCGGCAAAGTGCCCGAGGGTTTTCCCGAGATGAAGACGTGCACGTTCAGCAGCTCGAGTAACAGCAAGCCGTACGTGAATCAGATGCGAATTGCGGGTCGCATCGGCATGGACCGCGCCGTCTCCGCGGCGAATAAATCGCGACTCGCCGCCGGCAAGCCGCCGATCTGGCCGAACACGACGCGCGTCGCCGGAGTGCATTGTCACCTCGCGACCGACGCGAGTCCGGAAAAGGCCGCGGAGTGGTTGCGCGTCGCCGACGCCGTCGCGAAAGCGATGGCGGTGGACCTGCCGCGCACGGAACCGGCGCCGACGCCCGCGCCACCGGGCGGCACGACTCCGAACCAAAATGCAGACGGCGCCAAAGCTCCGGGTCCGCTCAAAATCTACGTCTTCACCCAAGCGGAAGTGCTCGCCGCGTATGCCGGCGCGCCCAATTCGCAAGTGTTGCCGAATGGCAGCGTCGTGCTGTTCGAGAATACGGAGAAGGGCGGCCTGCGACCGAACGACTTGGGCTACATGGTCGCCGCCGGCATGCTGGCAGGACGTTACTCGGCGGCGGCGCCCCTCTGGTGGAGTTTAGGAATTCAGTTCTATTACGCGGGCGTGAAGGTGGATGCGGCGCAGGTGAAGGTTGGTGAATCGCAACCGGATCTCGCCGCGCTCGCTCGCGATCTGCTCGGCGCGCAAGACGGACTCGGCATCCGCGATCTCGAGGCTTTGCGCGCCAAAGACTGGGAACGCGGCTATCCGCTCGCGTGGGCTTGGGTGCATTTTCTGCTGCGCAGCGCGGGCGGCGCGCATCGCGCGAAAGCGTTGAGCTTCGACTCCGCGCTCCGCGCCGGCAAGGATCCGAGCGACGCGTTTTGGCTGGCGTTCCCCAAAGAGCAACTCGCGGAACTCGAAAAAGAGTTCAAGGCTTATCTCGAAACGATGTAGTGGAACTAGAGGATTCGCAGTTCGATTGGACTCGGCTCTAGGGAGACCGTGCGGTTGAGTTTCTGGCGGAATCGGTCAACCCTCGAAACTCACGGAGACTCCGCCGGCCCTTCAGGCCGGATCTTCTTTTCTTGATCGAAACCCGGGGTAGGCCGCAGGGCCGGCGAACCCCGGGCTATATCCCGTCGGGCCCTTCAGGCCCTCTCAGATTCGGAAGTCGGGAATATCTTCGCAATGGAGTGAGTGCGCGTGCCTTCGAAGACGAACGCCGACGAGACGTCTGGCTCCTCTGAACTCCGAGGGCCTGCAAGGCCCGTCGGGATACAGCTCTCATGTTATCTCCTCCGGCCTTGCAGGCCGGATCTCTCTCCTACTCGTTACCCGGGGTAGGCCGGCAGACCGGCCAACCCCGGGCTATATCCCGTCGGGCCTTTCAGGCCCTCTCAGATTCGGACGTCGCGAGGCGCACCGACTCCAT
>JBJXGE010000042.1:0-5283 GCA_046154185.1 Planctomycetota bacterium | reverse complement strand
CGGTGGTCCATGCGATCGCCGAGGCCGACAATTTGCAGTGCGGTTTCGACGCGTTTGCGCCGATCGCCACCGCTCATGCGGAAAAGCAGCAGCGGCAATTCGACGTTTTGCGCAGCGGTCAGCACCGGCACGAGGTGGTACATCTGAAAGATGAAACCGACATGCCGGCTCCGCCACGAAGTCAACTCGCGCTCGCTCATGCTTTCGAGCTGGTTCTCACCGACGCGGACCGTGCCCGCGCTCGGCGAATCGAGCCCGCCGATCAGGTGCAGCAGGGTCGATTTACCGGAGCCGGACGGCCCCATGAGCGCGGTGAATTCGCCGGGCGCGATGTCGAGATCGAGGCCGTTGAGCACGGGAATCTCGAGCCGATCCTTGTGATAGACTTTTGAAACACGGCGAACTTCAATACCGGCGGCAGTCATTCCGTATTCTCCGATCGAGTTGCAGCTCACAACGGGGCGTGCGTCTCTAAGTCGCGGAGTATATTCGCGTTCGGGTGGTCCGGGCATTCTGGCCGCGCGTGGACGCCGCGTGGAACGGGCATTCTGCCCGCGCGCGTGCACCGAGACCCGGCCGCGAGGGAGGGGTTCCAAGCAAACCGAGCCCCGACCGTGAGGAAGGGTCTTCGCACGCAGCGAAAAAAAACCTTGCTTACGCGCGGGGCTGGGTTTCGTCGCCCGGTCAGGGTTGCGAAGTCGGAGCGCTCGCGGTGGCCCGCGCTGCGATCGGTGAAGGAAGGTCTCGCAAAACCCAATGCTCCGGTGGCGGCACGATTTGGTTCTCAAACCCCGTTCGCTTGCCGCTGAGAAATTGGGCGTAGAGATCGGGGAAAATCGGATGATCGCCGCCCGCGCCCCGATCATCGAGCACCCAAGACACGCTGTACATCGCGTCACCCGACGCGTTTCTCACGCCTACTTCGAGTCGCACAGCGCCGTCGCCTGATCGGTCAAGCGGCGGGCCGAGCCGGATCGCCGAAAACGTCGTCCAGTGGGGCAGCATCCAATACCACGCTGGCCGAAGCTCCGGTGGCGTGCCTTTCGGCGCCGCCTGCTCCTGCTCAACGTACTGGTTGCGAACGAAGTCGCGAACTGGCCGCAGCGCGAACACGACATTCGGGTGCGTTCTGACGTCCGTCGGCTGGATTCCGCGTTCCTGAAACGTGTGGCTTCCGTTAGCACCGACGCACACAAGTTGACCCGCGCCCGGCATCCAACAGAACGCATCGATGTCCGCGTCGATCCAGACGGCGTATCGCTGCTCCCAGGCAGCGTCAAAAATCGCCAGCATGGTGTGCGTTGTGTTGGAGTGCTGAAACGCGACGACCACCTCTTCGCCCGGCAGTTCGGTGAACACGTCGGCGAGGTATGCGCACGCGACGCCGAACGATGCTGATGTGAACTTGTAATCTGTGCGCCGAACGAGACTATCGGGAATCAGGTGTTGCGGCACCTCGAGGACTCGAACAGTTTCGTCCGGTCGGGCGGTGTCACGAACGTGCAAACCTGGCGCAAATTCGTCTGTACCAATCGTCGTGGTTCCGACGACCAGCGCACGCCGCGGCGAGCCGTCGGGGCGGTCGAGAACAGCGGCGTACGCAAAAGTCCGCAGGCTCGGGCCTGCACCCGAGTACAAACGCACGGGCATCCCCGCTCGATCGAACAGTAGCAACTCGTCTCCGGAATCACTGACTCGTACCTTGCCGAGTTCCTTCCCCCAAACCCACCCAACGAACACTGCACCGCTAACGATGAGCAGGCTCGCACAGAAGCTCAACGAAATTGATGTCGCGATCGGATGACTCGCAACCCAGTTGGTCATCCGCGCCCAGACTGATGCCGTTCGAGCTCGCACCGGCGTGCCGCCGAGCGCGCTGCGAATGTCGTCCGCCAGCGCCTCCGCGGACGCGTAGCGCTTCGCAGGGTCTTTCGCCAGCGCCTTGAGCGTGATCGCATCCAAATCGCGCCGCAGCCGCTTCGATACACCCGGCGTCGGTTTTGATCCCGCGAACGGTCGCTTCGCCTCGGTCAATTTGATAGCCTGCGTCGCCCGAAAAATCGTCATGTCAGCAACGCTGTAGGGCAGCGCGTCGGTGAGCAACTCGAACAGCACGATTCCGAGCGAATACACGTCGCTGCGCGTGTCAATTTCGTACGGGTCGGCGTCGCACTGTTCTGGACTCATGTACTGCATCGTGCCGACCAGTTCACCCAGATGAGTCTGGTCGATCGTCATCGCAATGTCCGAGTCCGTACCGCGCGCGACGCCGAAGTCGATCACTTTCGGCTCGCCCTGCCAGTCAACCAGCAGATTCGCCGGCTTTAGATCGCGATGAATCACGCCGCGTTGGTGGCCGTGGTGAACCGCGTCGCAGATCTTCGCCAACAACTTGAGGCGCACGCGCGGCGGCACTTCTTTCTCGATCGCATACGTCGTAATCGGCCGAGCGCCGGGCAAATACTCCATCGCAAAGTACGGAACTTCCGCATCAGGCGCGGCGGCGTGCGTTCGGACAATCGCCGTGCCGGCATCGAAAATCTGCGCGATGTTCGGGTGACGCAAGCGCCCCAGCACTTGCGCCTCGTATCGAAACCGTCGAAGGCTCGTGCGGGCCGTTAGATTTGGTTTCATCACCTTTAGCGCGACAACCCGGTGCGGCTCTTCCTGCACGGCCTCGTATACATGGGCCATACCGCCGGCGCCGATCAGGCTCTTGATGTGAAACCGCCCGATGCGCTGCCCAAGCAGCGGGTCTTTCGCAAGCGCGGCGTGAGTGGACTCCAATAAATCCGAAACCGTACGCGGCTGATCCGGCTGCTCGGCGAGCAGGAAATTCGCGGACGACGCCGCGTCATCGGCCGCGAGCAGTCGCTCGACAGTTGCGCGTACTTCCGGCTCGTCGCAATGTTCGTCGAGATACTGCTCGCGATCCGATCGCGTCATCGCGATCAACCGATCGAATAACTCTCGTTCCTCAGCGGCAGTACGTTTCGCCATCGATCTGTCCGTTTGCCAAGCGTGCAATCACGATCACGCGGCGTCGACATTTTCGCCAGTGCGAGTTCAATTCGCACCGGCCGGAGGCCGATGCTCCCCAGCACGATGTCGCACACGGCGAATCACCGGCTCATTTCCGCAAACAGCCAGCTTCGCGCGAATCGCCATTCGTTGTCGACGCTTCGCGGCGACATTTCGAGAATTTGGGCGATCTCCTCGCGCGTCAGTTCGCTGTAGTACCGCAGCTTCACAACACTCGCCGCGCGCGGATGCTCGGCTTCGAATTTCGTGAGCGCCTCGTCCAGCGCCAGTTCATCCGTCGCGGACATCGATTCGTGCTGCGCAACGTTCTGTTCTTGAAGCGGTTCGGTACCCGCATCGCCGCCGCGCTTCCGCGCACCAACACTCCGTGCGCGATCCACGCGAATGCGCCGCAAAGTTTCCGCCGCGGCGGCGAAAAAATGTCGGTGATTCGCCCACGCGATCGGCGAGCCGTCGCGCCCGACGAGCCGCAGGTAGGCCTCGGCGACCATCGAAGTGGGTTGCAGCACACTGCGCACGCCGTCGCGAGCGATCTGGCGGGAGGCCATGCGATGCAGTTCGGGTTCGACGATTTGCCAGACGCGCTGCTCGGCCTCGTGATCGCCGGCACTGGCGGCTTGCAGAAGTTGCGTCAATTCGACGGGGCCGTGATCGCTCACGATTTTCTCCGCACGGTCGAGTTTCGGATCGAAACGAGGTGAAGTCTGAAGTCGGAGTTCATGCGGATGATAAGTCGAATCGTGGTCCCGTGGTACCGCCCGCGCGCAAAGCGACCACCGACCGTGAGGGAGGGGTTCTTAAGCAAACCGAGCCCCGACCGTAAGGGAGGGGTTTTCGACTCGCCGAAAGAAGAAACCCCTTGCATACGCGCGGGTCTCGGTTTCGCGGTGCTCGGTTTGCGCTCGCTGCGCGATCCGCCGTCGGGCACTGAGGCCCGAACGCTACGTCGGAATTTCTTTGCGCCGGTTTTGCGAACTGACTCGCCGGTTTCCGCATGTTTGGTTGGCGGCGAGGTGCCGCCGAGACTGTGATCGCACAACTAACTTCAGTCGAGAAGGGGTATCGAATCATGTTCAGAAGCGTGAATTCCCGCATGTCCGCGTGTTTGCTGGTCATCGCGTCGGCGCTCACCGCGACTGCTCAATCCTGGTCCGGCGGCCCCTCGCTCAATGAGCCGCGCGGCTTCATGCCGGCGGTGATGGACCCGTGGGGAAACCTGCATGTATTGGGAGGGATGGAGCGCACCTGCAGCGGGTGCCCGAATCCGCAGACGATTCGAAGTTCGATTGAAACGCTCGCCTTTGACGGCGAATCCTATGCCGCGCAATGGACCGTTTCACCGACTCAGTTGCCGATCGAGCGTTACTTCCACTCAGCTGTTGTTTGCGACGGGTTTATGTATGTCATTGGCGGTGCGCGCTGGGGCGCGTCGCCGTCGCACGCGGAACCGATCCTACGAGTGGATCGCTATGACTTCCTGATGGAGCAATGGGATTCGACCACCGTACCGCCGCTCCCGTACGGTTCCCTTCGGCACGGTACGGTCGTCGATCGACTGAATCGCATTTGGGTCATCGGCGGTGGGGTCGCCAACGCTCCCAATGCGCGCGCGGACGTGCTCGTCTACGACCCGATGCGTCCCCAACTCGGCTGGCAATCGATGCCGCCGCTGAACACCGCGCGCGTTTTCCCCGGTGCCGTCGTCGATGACGACGGACGCATCTGGGTCATCGGCGGCCTGTCCGACGGCTACACGACGCATCTGAACACGGTCGAGTCGATCGACCCGCTCAACCCCACCGCATGGACCCTCGAATCGGCGACGCTCCCCGCACCGGTGTCGAATTCCATTCAAGCCGCGCTCGGCGAGGACGGCTGCATCTATGCCACGGGCGGTTGGGCAAACCACTGGTACTTAGGCGCGGTGCTGCGCTTCAACCCGCGCGAACCGCAGAACGGCTGGGTAGTCTGGTCGAGCCTGATGCTCCCACGAAACGAACACGCGTCGGTGCGCGGCGCGGATGGCCGCATCTACGTCATCGGCGGTGAAGCCCAGAGTGTGGTCTCGCAAACGAATGTCGAGTCCATCAGCACGAAGTTCTGCGCCGCCGATTTGAATAACGACCGCGCGATCGGCCTATCAGATCTGGCGATTCTGCTGTCGGTCTTCGGGTCGGTTTGTCCGTAGAGAAGCCGGTCAGCGGTGTTCGGCATTTCAAATCTATCGCGTCGGGGGGGGGG
>JBJXGE010000040.1:0-7310 GCA_046154185.1 Planctomycetota bacterium | reverse complement strand
ATTCGCGTGCGAATCGTCGCCCGTCTCCGATCGAAATGTTGGCGACTCAACTCTTCTTGAGTTGCTCTTCGCAATCTTTCAAGCCGGCTTGGACGCGCGGATCGTCCTTGGCGGCCGGGTCGGTGAGCAAGCGCTCGTATAGAGTCTTCGCGTCAGCGTGGCGCTTTTGTTTGCGCAGCCAATCCGCGCACGCGATCGTGATGTTGCCAAACGTGCGACCGTTGGCGTGTTTCGAGGCCTTGATCTGATCGTTGACTTTGTTCCAGTCCGGCGCTTGACCGCGCGGCAAATCGACGAGCTTGAGGAGCGCCTTATTCTCCTCGTGACCGAGAACAATCGGCAGCAGTCCGTGTTCGCCCTTCGCGTCGAGCTTTTTCGCTTGGTCGAGGAAATCCTTGTACTCGGGAAGATCGAGCAGGTCTTGTTCCGCCAAGACCGGGAGCGCCGCTTTTAACAACTCCACTTGTTTGTTCTTCTTCTTGTTATCGAGCAGCGCCTTGATCTTCTCGCCACCCTCGCGGAACTTGGTGAGGCTCGCGAGGTATTTCTCGGGGCCGCCTTCTTGGTAGCCCGTGCGGCCGTAAACGCGACCTTCAGCGTCGGTCAGCAAAATGGTCGGAAAACCCTGGACGCCGTACTTCTTTTGCAGCTCTTCATTGCTCTTTGGATCTGGCACTTTCGCCTTCAAATCCGCTGCCTTGGGAAAGTCGATGAAGACGAATATGAAGTCTTTGCCGGCGGTCTTGGCGAAATCGCCTTGCGTGAATACTTCCGCGTCGAGGCGCTTGCACCAACCGCACCAGTCGCTGCCGGTGAAGTTGATGAATAGATCCTTCTTCTCTTTCTTCGCTTTCGCCTGCGCTTCTTCGAATTTGTGAACCCACGGCAAGCCTTCACCTGCGAAGCTGGTGCTCACAAAACTCAAGAGCAGCAAAGTGGCAACGCTCCGCAAGCAGCGTCGACTTGTCGTCTCGAACATCATCGGTCCCTACTCCTTCACAAAATTGGCGGGCCGCGAAGCGCGGCCGGTCCATGAGCATCGTGGCAGACTGTTTCCAAGCAGAACAGCCGAGATTCGGCACGTTGAATTTTGGGGTTGTGCCCGGGTCGGTTCGTTCGCGTCAACGTCCGTTTCTATCTACGCGATGAACTCATTTTCTGATGGCTTCCGCACTCGGCGCGGGCGCTCGCGCAATTTCGAGTTCGCGGCCATTCTCATTACGAACTGATCTGTGAAAAATTCGCCGTCTCGCCGAAACAGCGTGCTCGGCAGAACTTGCCGAGAGACTTGCGCGTCGTTGTCGAGAGAGTGAGGCAACGAAACCGCTGCTTGTTAGCAGCGCAGTCAGCCGAACGGCATCCGGATATCGAATAGGCTCGGGATTGACATGGCGTGGGATTATAGGCGGGCCGTTCGGCGGTTCAACCTTCGAACCCAGTGTTCCAGGTTGTTTCGCTCGAGAGCCTGACACGCAAAGACTAACCTCCTCACTGGCCGCACGTTCGAACCGACGTCCGGGCGCGTCTGGCGCCGCGCGGTTTACGGGTTTCGGGCCCTTGACCTTGCAACTGCACGTTGCTACCCTTCCCGCCTTTCCTAGCGCCGCCTGGCTGTCCTTGTCGTCAATGCGGACAAAAGTGTTCGCAAGAGAATGAGGCCCAGCATGGCGCCGCGCGCACCGAGCCGCCCATCGAGCCCAGGAGAGAACCCCGGGGATGCCGACCCGCGTCGCGACGCGACCGGATCGAAACCAGCGACGCCGCGTTACGCGGTGTACTCACGCTACGCGACGCTCGGATTTCAGTTCGGCGTGACACTCGTCGCTTTTTGCTACGCCGGGAATTGGCTCGGCGGGCATTTCGATTTCGAGCCGTGGGGGACGCTTGCCGGCGCCGGACTCGGTTTCTTGGGGGGATTTTTGTGGCTCTACCGAGAAATCTTCTCGCCGCGGGCTAAACCGCCTCGCGGTGCCTTGTGAATCCGGCGCGAGGGCCGGCCATTCGATTCGGCATGGCCGCCGCGATCTACTTGCTGCTGCTCGGCGTCGCCGGGTACTACCTGCTGAAGCCGCGGTGGGGGACCGAAACCGCGGAACTGGTCGGGTGGGGAGTCGGCTGGTCGTGGCTGCTCGCGATTTGCGGCTACTACACTTTGCGCAGTGGACTCGCGAGCACGAGCCAGCGCCAAGTAGTGAAGTACTTTCTCGGCGGAGTGTTGCTGCGCGTGGTGATCTTGATCGCGGCGCACTCCGTGGCGGCCTGGTTCCTCGGGCAAGATTGGATGCATCGCGCGCTCTTCGCCACAGTCGGGTTTTACTTGCTAGGGCTTGGCCTCGAAGTGTTCGCGCTGCAGAGAGAACTGAAGCGCGGCGGGCTGAGCGGCCCGCCGAAGGTCCGCTCCGTTGAGTGATTCAGGTTCGATTTGTCGTTTGGAAGGATCGCTTCCTGGTGTTAGCTGATTGCCTCACGCTCCTAAGCGCCGACGATCCGCTCTCGCACGTGCTCGACACGCGCTGGGGCGGGTTCTTCACCTGGCATATGTTGATGGTGCTGATCTCGGGCGTCTCGTGCGTGCTGATTTTTCCGCGCGTCGCGGCCGGCATTGCGGCCGACGGCACCGGTGGGCGCGTCGGTGGTTTCTTCGAGTCCATCCTCGTTTACCTTCGCGATCAAGTGACGCGGCCGTTTCTCGGCGAAGAGGGCGACCGCTATTTGCCGATCGTCTGGACCTTCTTTTTCTTCATTTTGTTTTGCAACTTGCTCGGGATGATTCCGGTCGTCGGTCGAACTGCGACCGCCAACATCAACGTCACCGCGGCGCTCGCGCTCGTGTCGTTCGTGCTCTACCACTCGATCGGCATCAAGAAGCACGGCTTCGTGCATTACCTGATGAACAACTTACTGGTCGGACCTTGGTACTTGTGGCCGCTCATGGTGCCGATCGAAATCATGGGGCACTTGATCCGGCCGTGCGCGCTCGCGATTCGCTTGTTTGCGAACATGGTGGCCGGCCACACGATGCTCGCCGTGATTCTCGGGTTCACGGTCGTCCTTACGAAATCGGCGCTCGTCCTCGGTTCCACGATCACTGCGGTGTCGGTGAGCGCGGCGGTCGCCTTGTCATTCCTCGAGTTGTTAGTCGCGTTCATTCAGGCGTTCATCTTTACGTTCTTGACGACCGTCTTCTTGTCGCTGGCGGTGCAGAGCGAGCACTGATCCATCGCGTGCTGAAGCAGAATTTTTGGGAGGAGTTTCTTCATGGAGTTCTTGACGGCGATTGTGAGTCTGGCGGCTGACTTGACCGCGCAGCAGGCGACCGCATTGAGTTGGGGCATCATGGGCGCCGGCATCGGCGCGGGGCTCGCGGCGGTCGGCGCCGGCATCGGCATTGGCCGACTCGCGGGTTCGGCGTGTGAGAGCATCGCGCGGCAACCAGAAGCGTCCGGCGACATTCGCGGCGCCATGTTGCTGACTGCGGCCTTCGTCGAAGGGGTGGCCCTGTTCGCGGTCGTCGTGTGCTTCTTGATTCAGAGCGGGATCATGGGTTTGGTCAAAGGTACTGCCGCCTAGGAAGACCGCACGCGATGTTGGAGCGTCAACGTACGAGTTCAATTTGGAGCGGGAGGCGCACGGCGCGCCTCGTCGGCGGCGCGTTGGCATTCTTGCCGACGCTCGCGCTCGCGGCGGAAGGCGGCGACCAGCCGGATCTCAGCCAACCTGTGCTGCCGACTATGGCGTGGACGGTGATTGTCTTCGTCATCGTGCTACTGATCCTCTGGAAAAAAGCCTGGGGTCCACTCCTCAAAGCGCTCGACGAGCGCGAGCGCAAGATCCGCGAATCGTTGACGGCGGCCGAGCGCGCGCAGGCCGAGATCCGACGCGCGCAAGAGGAGCACGAGAAAGTGCTCGCCGAAGCGCGCCGGCAAGCGACGGCGGTCGTCGAGGAAGGGAAGCGCGACGCCGATGCGGTCAAGGAGCGCATCGTCGCGGAAGCGCGCCAAGCATCGGAAGAGCTCAAGACGCGGGCGCTCGCCGACATCAATCGCGCCAAAGACAACGCCGTGCATGAGATTCACCAGCGCGCCGTGCAACTGTCGATGGTGTTGACCGAGAAGCTCATCAAGAAAACGCTCAAGCCGGAAGATCACAAGGCGCTCGTCGACGAGGCCATCGATCGCTACCAGAAACTGAGTTAGTGACGGCATGCTGAAACGCCATCCGGCATCCAATGCTTACGCGCGCGCCTTGCTCGAAGTCGGCGCTGCGAACGGTCAAGCCGATCGCATCGGCGAAGACCTGGTCGTGTTCGCGCAACTCTTGCGCGATGTGCCGCAGCTCAAAGTGTTTTTCGAAAGTCCGAAGATTCCGCGCCGCGAGAAGAAGGCGGTGCTCGATCGCGCCCTCAAGGGACGTTGCTCCGACTCGGTGCGCAATCTGTTAATGCTGATCATCGATCGGGGGCGCCAAGAGTTGTTTGCCGAGATCGCCACGATCTACGGCGAGCACCTCGACGAAGTGCGCCAGCGCGTGCACGTGCGCATCACATCGGCGACGCCGCTCGCGGCGGACTCGAAGGCGCGGCTCGTGAAACAGCTCGCGACGAAACTCGGCCGCGAGATTCTCGCGGAAGAGCGCGTGGACGCCGAGTTACTCGGCGGACTCAAGTTGCGCGTCGGCGACACAGTGATCGACGGTACGGTGCGTTCACAATTAGAGAAAGTTCGGGAGCGCATCGCCTCCCAGCGGTTAGGAAGAGATCTGGTTCATGAAAATTAACGCAGGCGAAATCGCCTCGGTCCTCAAGAAGGAGATCGAGGGTTACCAAACCGCGCTTTCGGTCGAGGAAGTCGGCACCATCCTGGAAGTCGGCGACGGCATCGCGCGTATCTACGGCATCTCTAATTGCATGGCCGGCGAGATGCTCCAGTTTTCTAACGGCGCGCTCGGCTTGGCGTTGAACCTCGAAGAGGGCTCGATCGGCGCCGCCATTCTCGGCGAGTACCTCGACCTCAAAGAAGGCGACACCGTCAAGCGCACCGGCACGGTCGTGGAAGTGCCGGTCGGCGAAGCGCTCCTCGGTCGCGTGGTCGACTCGATGGGCGCGCCGGTCGACGGCAAGGGCCCGATCAAAACCCAGCACCGCCGGCCCGTCGATAGCCCGGCGCCCGGCATCGCCGACCGCAAGTCGGTGCACGAGCCCCTCCAGACCGGCATCAAAGCGATCGACTCGATGATCCCGATCGGTCGTGGCCAGCGCGAACTGATTATCGGCGACCGCGGCATCGGCAAGACCGCCGTCGCGATCGACACGATCATCAATCAAAAGGGTAAGAGCGTCATCTGCGTGTACGTCGCGATCGGTCAGAAGTCATCGACCGTCGCCGGCGTCGTCGAGAAGCTCACGCGCGCGGGCGCCATGGATTACACGATCGTCGTCAACGCGCCGGCGTCCGCGCCCGCGCCGATGCAGTTCATCGCGCCGTATTCCGGCTGCGCGATGGCCGAGTACTTCATGTACAAGGGTCAGCACACGCTGTGCGTGTACGACGACTTGTCGAAGCAAGCCGTGGCTTATCGCCAGATGTCGCTGCTCCTGCGTCGTCCGCCGGGCCGTGAGGCTTATCCGGGCGACGTCTTTTACTTGCACTCGCGCCTCCTCGAGCGCGCGGCGAAGTTGTCGCCGGAACTCGGTTCGGGCAGTCTCACCGCACTCCCGATCATCGAGACGCAGCAAGGCGAAGTGTCGGCGTATATCCCGACCAACGTGATCTCGATCACGGACGGACAGATTTACCTCGAGCCGAACTTGTTCTACGCCGGTCAGCGCCCGGCTTTGAACGTCGGTATCTCGGTGTCGCGCGTGGGCGGCAACGCGCAGATCAAGGCGATGAAGAAAGTCGCCGGTCGTCTGCGCCTAGACCTCGCCGCGTTTCGCGAACTCGAAGCCTTCGCGCAGCTCGGCACCGAACTCGATAAGGCGACGCAAGCGCAGCTCGACCGCGGCTTCCGCATGGTCGAACTCCTGAAGCAACCGCAATACTCGCCGATGCCGGTCGCGGAACAAGTCGCGATGATCTGGGCGGCCGGTAACGGTTTCCTCGATGGCGTGGCGGTCGCGCGCGTGCGCGACTACGAGCGCGAGCTGCTCGCCGTATTGCGCACGCAGTTTCCCGAGATCTTGAAAGCGATCGTCGATACCGGCGAGTTGAAGGCGGACATGGAGACGAAGCTCAAGACCGCGACGACCAACTTCACGAAGGACTTCATCGCCGCGAAGCCCGGGAAGAAGGCCTAGACCGTGGCGAACACGCGCGCGCTTCGCAACAAGATCCGCTCCATCAAGAACACGAAGAAGATCACGCGGACGATGGAGATGATCGCGACCGCCAAGTCGCGAGTTTGCCAAAAGCGCATCGAGGCGATCCAGCCGTACGGGCACAAACTCGCCGAGCTGATGCAAGACTTGAAGCAAGCGCGCGACACGATGGGCGACGATGTCGCGGCCGGTTTCCCGTTGTTGCGGAAGCCGACGAAGATCGGTCTCGAGGCGGTGATCATCATCACCGCGAATCGCGGCCTGTGCGGCGGCTACAACTCGAACACGCTCAAGCTCGCCGAACGCCAACTCGATGCGCGCGCGGCCGCCGGCCTCAAGACCGTCGTGCATATGGTCGGCAAGAAAGGCGCGAGTCGCTTTAAATACGCGCGCCGTGCCGTCGAAAAGCACTACTTTGAATTCGAGGATAAGCCGACTTTCGCGCAAGCCGAGGCCGTGTTGCAGCCGCTCCTCGACGCATTCGCGGCGGGTGCACTGGACGCCGTGACCCTGGTGTCGACGCGCTACAAGAACGCCGCGCGACAAGCGCCGGAAACGCACGCGTTGTTGCCGCTCAGCGACGCGGCAGCTGGCGCGAGCGCTGCTCCCGCAAAAAAGGACGCCGCCGCGAAAGCGCCGGCGCACGTCGACTTCATCTTCGAGCCGAGCCCGCAGCACATACTCAGCACGTTGCTGCCGCTCTCGTTGAAGATGCAGTTTTTCCAAGCGCTCGTCGAAGCCGCCGCGAGCGAGCAGATCGCGCGCCGCATCGCGATGAAGAACGCGACCGACAACGCGCAGGACATGGTCCAGAGTTACACGCAGCTCTACAACCGTACTCGCCAAGCCGGCATTACCCAGGAGATCCTGGAAGTGCTGGGTGGCTCTGAGAGCTTGAAGTAGATCCAGAGAAGTCGCATTTGTTCGAGCCGGAGGCGAGACTCGTTGGGGTGAAGTGATCGCGGCAGCGCCGCGATCACGAGGGGGCTGGGAG
>JBJXGE010000039.1:0-91023 GCA_046154185.1 Planctomycetota bacterium | reverse complement strand
CCCCCCCCCGCCGCGGCGGCGGTCGAAGCAGACTCCAAAGCAGTCGATGCCGCTGCGGAACCTTCGAAGTTGAGCATGACGGAGTCGAAGGCACGGACCGCCGCTGCGGAATCGACGACGCTCGATCCGGACCTGTGGCCTGCCGTAGTTCTCGCCGCGACTCCGACGAGTAGCTCGCAACCGTCAGCCGCGCAGCGCGAGGAGCGCGCGGCGGCTGAGAGTTGGGTTCCCGCGCGCGATTCGACGCCGGAAGTCGCCGGCCTCGGTCCGACGCTCGCGTCGCCGCAAGAGCACTTGGGCATCGCGCGCGGCGAAGCGACGGTCGGAGCCGCCGAACCGATCGCGACGAAGGTCGCCGTCGATCCACCGACGCTCGAGCGCGCGCCGCCGCGTGCCGGCGAGAGCGCGGCGGCGGCCCGACTGGTCGTCGGAGCGACGGATCTTGCCGGCCGACTCGTCGAACGGGATGCCACGCGGCCATCGGCTGCTGAGTCGGCGCCCGCGCGCACTCGCGCAGCGCTGGTTCCGGGCGCCGAACCTGGCCCCGAAACGAGCGCGTCGCACCGCAGTCCCGTTGCGCTCGCGGATGCCAACGAAGCATTGTCGACCACGCGCGCCGCGATGGCTGCGCGTGAAGTCTCCGCCCGGCCGCCGGCTCCGGCATCCAACGGTGACGCGGCGCCATCGAATTTGCTAGGCGCGCTCAAAGCGCGTGAGCCGGGATCGAGTGAGCCGCCAGCACTCGGGAATCAGACGCGCGACGGCGCGCCTCGCATCGGTGACGCGAGTGCGTTACCGGCGAGCGCCGCCGCGGCGCCCGCGCCGATCGCCGCCAAGTCGATCGCGCCGCGCGTCGCGGCGCCGACGAAATTGATTGTGGAAGACGCGCCGCCCGGCTTGCGCGCCGATGCGAGCGCGACGGCGAGTTCAACTTCGGAGATGGCGCGCAGCGAATCACCGTTACCGACGACCGGTCCGGCGCCATCGGCGGGCGCGGCGATCATCACGGTGGAAGTCAAGCGCGCGCCGGCGAGCGCGGCCGAACACGAGGTCGCGCTTGCTGCCGCGTCGTCGCCCACGCTCGGCACGCTCGCGCGCGACCTATCGATACCGCGTGCCCCGCAGTCCACGGCGACGCCGCGATCGATGCTCGTTCCGAAGCACGCGACCTCCGTAGCGCTTCCGCCCGAATCTGCAAACGCAGCGGTCGCGGTCGAGAGCTTGGGTGCCAGCACGGAGTCGCGCCACCTCGCCGCGGAGCGGCGCGAGGCGGATCTTGCGACGCCACTACCCTTGGAGCGCGATCTCGCGGCCGCCGACACCGAGATCGCGTTGGCGTTAACGGACCGCGCGACGGCGCACGAGGAGATTCCGCTGAGTCCACCCTTGAGTCCGCGGATGCCGCGACTCGGTGCTGATGCGGACTCGGCATCGCTCCCGCGCTCATCGGCACGGGGCGAAACGAATCCTCATGCGCGAGTAGACTGGCTCGCGGCGCGTTCTGGTCCCGCGAAACTCGCCGCGCTCGAGCGCCACGGCGGCGATGAGCAAACGGAAAACGCCGTGCGTCGCGGGCTCCAATATCTCGCGGCGCATCAATTGGAGTCGGGGGGCTGGGGCGATCCGTCGCGCGTCGACGAAAAATATGGCGAGACCATGGTCGGCACGTCGGCGTTGGCATTACTCGCGTTCCTCGGCGCCGGCCACGCGCCTGGACGCGGCAGCGAGCACGAGCCGACCGTCACGCGCGCGATCGACTACTTGCTTGCGTTGCAGATGCCGGACTCGGGCCACTTCGGCGCTCGCACCGCGGCGTACTCGCACGGCATCGCGACCTACGCGCTCGGCGAAGCGTTGTTGATGCATCCTGACGAGCGCGTGCGGCGAGCCGTCGAGCGGGGCGTGAAACAAATCCTGCGGCATCAGCAACTCGATAGCGATCAGAGCGTGCGCCACGGCGGCTGGTCGTATTTCTATCACAGCGGTCGGGTTTACGATGAGTACCCGCGCGTCTCGGTTTCCGTCTGGCAAATCATGGCGCTCAAGACCGCCAGCCTCGCCGGCATCGATGTCGCACCCGGTCACTTCACGGCCGCAAATCATTTCTTGAAGGCGGCGTGGGCGCAGCGCTACGGCCGGTTTCTCTACAGTCGCGAACCGCAGCGGCTGCGCACTTCGTATCCGACTTTGCCCGGATCGACGCCCGCTGCGGTGTTTGCGCTCGAGTTGCTCGGCGAAAACTGTGAGAGCCCGGAGGTGGCGGGCGGCGTGCGCTTCATCACCGAGCATCCGCCGACCGGCTGGAACGTGGCATCGAGCACGAGTTTCGTGAACGACGCGGCCGGCAACTCGTACTACTGGTATTACGGCACGCTCGCGATGTTCCTCCATGGCGGGGAACCGTGGGCCGCTTGGAATGAAGCCCTGAAATCCACGTTGCTGCCGTCGCAAGCTCGCGACGGTTCCTGGGAGCCGATTTGTGTCTACTCGCAGTACGCGGGCGACACCGACGATTACCGGGTCTACACTACGTCGTTGAACGTGTTGATGCTCGAGATCTACTATCGCTATCTCACGCCGTTCATCGAAAAGACCAAGAGCAGCGTCGGCAAGAGCCTGTGAGCGACTCGTCGGCGCGAGTTAGTTCGAGTTCGTTGACGCGCGCTCGAAAACCGACAGAATCCCGACATCGGGCTTTCTCCGCACAACTCTTCATAGACGAGGGAGGTCGGGATGCCGCGTTTCGCTACCACAGTTCTATCTTGGACGCTGTTGCTCGGTGCCGTGACGAATTCCCGCGCACAAGATCCGAACTATATTCTCGAGCTGGCGGAGACCGTAGCGACGACGAACTCGGAGGCAGACGTTCAGATCACGATTACCAATATCGGCGGTTCGCTCTTGGGCTTGTCATTCGGTCTGACGTCGGGCTCGCCGTTCGTCGATCCGCTCGGCGCTACTTTCGGACCCGCAATTCAAAGCCTGAATGGTGGGGCTGGACCCGATTTTTTTCAGCAAGGTCTATCGCCGTTGCCGGGCGGCGTGACCGGATTCTACTGCGGCACAGTTTTTAGTTTCCTCGGGACCGCGCCCTTGCTTCCCGGCGTCCATGACGCGATCCACATGCACTATTACGTCGATACGGACGCCCCCTCAAGCTACGAACTTTGCTTCTCGAGCGCCGTCGGAACTCCACCGAGCGCCGTCGTCGTCGTGGTTGCCGGTGTCTCGATCGTCCCGGTCGCCGAATGCGCAAGTTTCGAATCGTGTTGCCGGTCTTTAGACGCGGCGATACCAATGCGAGCGGCGCGATCGATCTTGCGGATCCCATTTACTTGCTCAGTTACCTGTTCGTGAGTGGTCCGTCGGCCTGCGAGTCGGCCATGGACTCGAATAGCGATGACGCGCTCGATTTGGCCGACGCGCTCTATCTGCTCCTATACATCAACGGGCTGGGTCCGGCGCCGGCCGCTCCGTTCGATGTTTGCGCGTCAGCACCGAGCGACTTCGGCTGTGCGGAGTCTCCCGCCTGCCCGTGAAATTGCGCGCACGACTGGCATGGGCCGCCACGTGCGGGACAATTTTTCCACACGCGCTGGAGTTTGAGCGCATCGCGAATCCCCGTCCGCAATTCGCTCTATGAAGTGAAGGGTGGCGCCGAAACGACGCCTTTGGCGTGGGGCGGGACGACGACGCATCTCCTCGCGCGCCCTAGTTCTAGGCGCTGTGAAGTGTGGGGCGAGCTGCGCGCCGCGCTGGCTCCGCGGGTTCGACACGACCGTCTCGGTTGGGGTTCGTTCGCACGCGGGCCGGACCGGGCGACTCGTGCGGCCCGATATCTGCTATCGTTTTGCAAATTGGTTTGCAATTCGCGGAGCAGTCGAACGGGCAAAGCGCGCCAGGCGGGCGCGTTCGTATTCGTGAAGGCGGAAGAGGAGTGGCGGCCGGTGAATCTCAAGATTGTGCTTCCCATCATTTTCGTGGCGATGGTCGCGGTGCTTTTTTGGTTCATGCGCGGATCCGACGCCCCGCCGGGTTCGGGTCTCGGCGGGAACCCCGGTGTACCCGCGCGCGAAGTCGCTGGGGGTACGGGCGGCGATACGACGTCCGTCCCGACGAGTGAGCCGACGCCGGCGGTCGCCGACGTCGCGCCGGACACGGTGGTCGATGCGACGCCGGCGAATCTCATCGGCCGTGTGCTCGGCGAAGGACAAGGCGTCGCCGGCGCGAGCGTCTTACTCTTTTCCGTGAGTGAGCTCGAGGCGCTGATCTTTCGGCTCGAGCGCATTGTCACTTCGGTCGGCGAGATTCCCCGCGTTCCAGAGCTGATTCAGACCGTGCGCAATGAGCTCGGCAAACTCAAGTCATCCGCGCTCATCGTCACGACCGATGACAAGGGTGAGTTCGTCGTGCGCACGGAGCGTCGTGGCGGGCAGTTCGTCTTGGTCTACGCGCGCGAGTGGCTCTTCAAGTTCGGCGACGTCGTCAACCTCGAGGACGGCAACACCGCGGAGTTGATTGTGAGCCTCGAACGCGGCGCGCAAATCTCGGGTCGCGTCGTCGGCGCTGGACGCGAGCCGCTCGCCGGAATTCGCGTGCTCGCGGAATATCGTCCCGCCGGCACCGCGGGCGTCGCGCGACTCGTGCGCCGCGCGTTGCGCTGGATCAACGGCGAATTTTTGAAGGGGCCATTCGAGACCACGACCGGCGCCGTCGGCGAATTTGCGATCACCGCGTTGCCCGCCGGTACGTATGATTTGTTGGCGTACGACGCGAGCGGGATTGAGTCCTACTTGCCGAGCGTCGAAACCGGTTCCAGCGCAAACGTCATCTACTTCGGCGTCGGCGCGCGCGTTTCCGGCGCGCTCGCCGACAATTTTGGCGCGCCGCTCGGTGGCATCGTCGTGCAGCTCGAGCGCATCGACGACGCTTTGAGCCTCCCGCCGATGGCCGCGCAGTTCAGCGAAGTCGCGCAGCTCGTCAATCGCTATCTCGGCGATCCACCAGTGCGGGTCAAGAGCGGCGACGATGGCACATTCACGTTTCATCCGCTCGGCACCGGCAGCTACAAGCTGAGTATCGACGAGGCGGGTTTTTACCCGGCGCGGAAAAACGTGACGCTCGACTGGAACGAGAACGTGGCACTCGGCGTCATCGAACTCAATCGGGGCCTTACCATCCGTGGCATCGTGCGCGCGGCGAGTGGCGAGCCGCTCGAAAACGCCGAGGTACTGGCGAACGTCCAAGACACGACCTTTTTCAATGCCGGCAGCGTCGTGAGCGATTTCTTGACCGGCCGTGTCCGCACCGTCACGCACGCCGACGGCACGTTCGTTTTGTCGGGGCTGCGCAAGGGGAAGTACGACCTTGTCGCGACGCTCGCCGAGTTTGGGTCGGCGCACAAAAGAGCCGTCGAGCCCGAAGGCACGGCGATCGAGTTGGTTTTGACGGAGGGACAAACGCTGAGCGGGCGCGTGCTGTCGATCGGTGGCGAGCCGATCGCGCACGCGCGGGTGAAAATGGGCTCGGCGGTCGCCGAAACCAACGTGGCGGGTGAGTTTGAGCTGCGCGGCATCAGCGCCGATGGCGGGTCAAGTTTCGGCTTCGGAATCGGGATGGCTCGAGTGAGGGCCACCAGCGAGTCGATCGATGGCGAAACCGAAACGGGCCCGACCAAGGTGGCGCTCGAAGCGAGCGCGAAGGGATACCACAGCGAAAACATCGAGTTCGAACTTGAGAAATTACCGGCGACGGTCGACGTCGAGCTGGAGGTGGCACCGGAGATCACCGGCATCGTATTGAGCCCAACTGGCGAACCGGCGGCAGGCGCGCTCGTGCGCATTGTGCCGAAGATCGACGAGGAAGAGGATTTTCTCGGCATTGGCGCAGCCGGGCTCATATTCCTCGGTGTCACCACGACGGGCATCGACGGTCGGTTTCGATTTCGCAGCTATCACGTCGCCGAGGGCGGCGAGTTCCAGATCATCGCCGATCACTTACTGTACTCGCGCGGCACGTCAGAGCCGTTTCGATTCGGGGAGCTGTTGGCCGAGCCGCGCGACGTCGAGTTGCGCCTCGTCACCATGAGTCGCATTGAAGGTGTCGTGACGGATGGCGCCCAGCCCGTCGCGGGCGCCATCGTGCGACTCGTCAAACCGCGCGAAGACTCTCATGAAGTAGCCATGGCGATGAGCATGTTTGGGTTGCCGAAACCCGGCAAGACGACGCACTCGGATTCTAATGGTCACTATGTTTTCGAGAAGGAACTGAGCGGCACGTACGAAGTTTCGGCCGAGAAGGTTGGCTTCAAAGACTCGACCGAACAAACACTGACGCTGGCCGAAGGACAAACCGGCCGGGCTGATTTCATTCTGGATGCTGGCGGTGTGATCGAGGGCATAGTTGTCGACGAGGCGGGTCGTACTATCGCCGACGCCGCGGTGCGAATCCTGCGTGAAAGCGACAGCCGCGAAATCGTCGAGATGCAGCGCGCGCTCGGCAGTGGCTACCGGTCGGCGCAGTCGGGCGCCAACGGCCAGTTTCGTTTCGAGGGTCTTCCCGAAGACACGTACTACATCGTCATCGCGCGCGCGAAGGGCTATAGCGCGACCGAGCAAGCTTCGGTTCGCACCGGCGGCCCGTCCGTCAGAGTCGCGCTGGTCCCCGCCGCTGATCTGCGCGGCGTTGTGCTCGATGCGGCGACGCAACAGCCCATCGAAGAATTCAACGTCCAAGTTCAGTCGACGAGCGGCGACGATTCGGTTGAAGACATGATCGAGTTCGGCGGTCGCCAGATCGTCGACGCCGGCGGCGTGTTTGAACGGCGCGACGTGGCCGCCGGCAAGTACACCATCACCCTGCGTGCCGCCGGCTATGCGACCCAGTCTACTGAGATTTCGATCGCGCCCGGTTCGCTCAATGACCGCGTCTTCACGCTCGGCCGCGCTGGGAGTTTGCGCGGTCGCGTCACGAACGAGCGCGACGAGCCGGTCGCGAACGTGCGCGTCGTCGCGAAAACGATGAAGCGTGCGGACGGCGTCGACAGTGACGAGGCGGCGATTCGCCGCCACTGGAGCGACTCGATGCTCGGCGAGTCCGGCACCACGGATCAAGACGGGCGCTACGTGATCTCGACCTATCCCGACGGGCCGTGTCGCGTTGAATTCAGCCACGACGATTACAACACGGAGACGCGCGACGACATCACGGTCGCGCGCGGTTCCGAGCTGGAGCTCAACCTGAAGTTGGCGCCCGGGCTCGTGTGCGAAGGCATCGTGACGAGCCGGGCGGACGGTGGGCCGACACAGCGCATGCTGTTCGTGCGCGGTCTCGATGCGGAAAACAAGCACGTTCAAAAGAGCGAAATGTCCGACGAGAACGGCAACTTCCGTTTCGCCGGACTCGTGCCCGGCCGTTACCGGCTTGTCGGCCTCGGTTCGAGCGAAGAGGGCGGTCAGCCGCTCGAACTCGAGTTGAAGGAAGATCGTAAAGACATCCGATTCGAGCTGCCGTAACCAATCCCAGCGGAACCGCGCGCTTGCGGCTGGTGTTTGTAGTGCCGTGGCAGGCAACTTTGAACGCTTCTGCGGACACTGCGAGAGAGCGAGCGCGACGGATGTGGAATCGCGGCATGTTTGGATCGTTGTTGACGGTGATGTTCGGCGTTTTCAGTGGACTCGCGCTCGCGCAAGAACCGCCGCGGCTCGGACCGGGAGGATTTCCTCGACCCGATGAGATGCGCGAAGAGCGCAAGCTCGCGAAGGAGTTCGACAAGGATTCGAACGGTCGCCTCGACCGGGAAGAGCGTCAAGCCGCGCGCGAGTTTCTAAAGGGCGAGCGCGCCAAAGAGGAAAGCGCACGGGATGGTCGTGGTGGCGGCGGTGGCTCACGACGGCCGGGCGGCTTTGGTCCGCCGGGTGGACCGGGAGGTTTCGGCGAAGGTCGTGAAGCCGAGCCGGCGACGCCGGGGCCGAAGATCTCTCCCGCCGACGTCCAACCGCTCGTCGGCGATTTCTACGACCCAGCGATCTTGCGCACGGTCTTTCTCGATTTCGATGGCCCGGATTGGGAAACCGAACTCAGCGAATTCAAGCACACCGACGTCGAGCTGCCGGCGACGCTCACCGTCGATGGTGTGAAGCTTTTGGATGTCGGTGTGCAGTTTCGCGGCGCCACGTCTTTCATGATGGTGGAGGCGGGCCACAAGCGACCGCTCAATATCTCGGTCGATATGGTTCACGACAAGCAACGCGTACACGGCTACCGATCTCTGAACTTTCTCAATGCGCATTCCGACCCGTCTTTTCTCCACACTGTCTTGTACTTTCACGTCGCGCGGCGTTATCTCACCGCGCCAAAAGCGAACTTCGTCAAGGTCGTGATCAACGGCGAGAGTTGGGGGCTCTATGTCAACGCGCAGCAATTCAATCGCGACATGATCGCGGAGCATTTTCCGAGCGCGAAGGGCGCGCGTTGGAAAGTGCCCGGGAGTCCGCGCGGAGGCGGCGGTCTCGAGTATTCCGGTGACGACGTTGCCGAGTACAAACGGCGGTTCGAGGTCAAGTCCGGTGATAACGACAAATCCTGGCAGGCGCTCATCCGCTTGTGCAAGACGCTCAACGAGACGCCGCCCGAGCAACTAGAGGAGGCGCTGACGCCGCAACTGGACATCGACGGCGCGTTGTGGTTTCTCGCCGTCGACAATGCGTTGATCAACAACGATGGCTACTGGGTGCGAGCGAGTGATTACAGCATTTACCTCGACGAGCACGGCAAATTTCATGTGTTGCCGCACGACGCGAACGAGACGTTTCAGGCGCCCGGGATGATGGGCGGACCCGGCGGACGGCGCGGTGATCGGGGGCGCGAGTCAGCGCCACCGCGTACTGTCGACCTCGATCCGTTGATTGGGATCGACGACGCGACGAAGCCGTTGCGCAGTCGCTTGCTCAAAGTGCCGAGCCTGCGCGCGCGCTATCTTGCCAACGTGCGGCGTATCGCCGACGAGTGGCTGGATTGGCAGAAACTCGGCCCGATCGTCGATCAGTATCGCGGACTCATCGAAAAAGAAGTCGAGGCGGACACGCGCAAATTGACGTCGTACGCCGCATTCAAGGAAGCGTTTGCCTTGGATGCGCCGACAACCGTCGAGCCAGGTCGCCGTCGCCAACTGAGCCTCAAAGCGTTCGCGGAGCAGCGCCGCAAATACCTTCTGAACTATCTTGAGCCGAAGGACGCGCCGCCGAAAACACCGCCGGAGGAATCGCTCCAACGCGGATCGTGAACATCGGGTGCTGACCGGCAAGGCCGATGCCTACGGCCGTGGCGGCTTCAATTTTTCGATGGCCTTCGCGATCTGCGGTTCCGCGGCGATCGCGCGCGTGAGCGTGGCGCGCCACTCGGCGGCGCGCTCGGTGCGGCCGAGCGTTTCGTTCATCGCGATGATTTGTTCCATCAGCTCTTCGTCGAGTGTCCACTCGGTCGCGGGTTCGGCGAGCGCGAGGGCCGCGACTTCGCCTTCGGCGGCGCGCACGCGCTCGATCAATACGGGAATTCGCCCGCTGTGGAGTCGGCGTTCGGCGAACTGCCGGAGTTCGAGCGCGTCTGCGGCTGCGTTGTCGCCGACGCGTCGCGTGAGGTCGGCGAGCCAAAGCTCGCGGTTCGCGTGGCCGCGCGCGAATGGCTCGAGTGCGCTCAGTATGTTTCGCGCCCGCTCGTGTTGCCCGAGCTCCGCCAGGCGCGCGGCGACGAGCGAACGCGCTTCGAAACCCTGTATTGGGTCAAGTCGCCGCGCTGCGTCCCACGCGTCGAGCGCCGCGGCGACGCGGACGAGCCAAGCGCTCGCATCTTGAAAGCCTTCGCCGCGCGGCGGGAACAAACGACCCAATTCGGCGCGCGGTGTCTGCGCGGGGGCATCGAAGTACGTGCGGAAGAACGCGTAGCGGAGGCCGCGCGCGGGCGGCGTCAACTTCGTCAACGCAACTTCGAGCGCTGCGATTGCCGGCTCGAGTTCGCCGGCGCGCGCGTGGAGTTCGGCGACTTTGATCGCGGTCTCGCGTCGCGGCAGATCTCCCAGTTCGCCGACGATACTGGCGCAAATGGCGCGGCCCCGCTCGAGCGCCACGCCCGGACCGCCGAGCTCGTCCCAGGTGTCGAGGACTAATCGCTCGTAACCATCGCGACCCCAAAGAGCGTTCAGTCCCGGATCCGCGAAGCGTAGCACGGTCGCGACGACCTGCTCGCGCTCGGCGCCCGTTAGTTCCTTGACGACTTCCTTCAGCAAGCGCGTGGCGTTTGCGAAGTCGTCGAAGCGCGTTTCGAGTCCGCCGACCAGTGCGCACCACGAGTAGAGGAGCGCGGCGCGCTTCGCATCGCCGAGTCGCGCCGCGAGGCGCGCGAGTCGCGTGATTTGCGCGAGGTCGTGCGCATCGATGCTCTTGAGGAGACCCGGCAAAGTCGCGGCGACTTCGCTCGTGGCAGCCAGCGTCGCAGCTTCGAAGAGCGCGAAGAGGCGGCCGTACTCGATCTTGCCGGCCTCGCCCGCCCGATCTTTCGCCAACAGTTCAGCGACGGCGCGCGCCGCGCCGTCGGCGCCGTCCGCGCTTTGCTGCCGCGCATCGTCCGCGAGTGCGGCGAAAATGTCGCTCGCCAGCGGCGCCGCTAGACCCTCGAGATCGAGTGAGCGCAACTCACGCCGCACTTCGTCCGCGCCCCAATTCACCGCCGCGACGATCGCCGATTGCGCCGCACGCGCGTCGTCGTCGTCCGGGTTCGTCGTCCCGTCCGCGTGTCCCTCGTCGGTGACCGCGTCCGAGTCATCTTTGACGCCCGGCGCGCGGTCGAAGATTGCGGGAAATCCGCCGCGCTCGCGGTGGGCGCGACTCTGCCCCTCATCGCGCGGCCAAAACCGTCGCTCTCTGATCTCATGTTCATAGCGCCATGCAAAATACTGTTCGTTGCGATCCGGAAAGAGGCGCCACGCGCGCCGGTAATTCGCGCGCGCCGCCAGGTCGTTATCCGCAACCTGTTGCGCGACGAGCTCCATCGTGGCGGGCGGCGTCCGCTCCACCGTCGCACCTTCGGTATCGAACGAGGTTTCCTCGTCCGTTTTTTTTGTCAGCACATCCAACGCGCGCAGCGGGTGCCGCAGAGCTTCCCAAAAACTGACGAGTTGCGAACGCAACGGCACGCTCGTCGAATCGAGCGCGATCATTCGTTCGAGGAGCCCAAGCGACGCCATCCGATCGCCGCGGCTTGCGTACCACGCGCGCGCGCGCGCCAAGACCTTCGCGTCTCGCGGGTGCAGATCGAGCGCGCGCTCTATCTCGGTTTCGAAGCGACTGTCGTCCTTTTGGCGTTCCGCGAGGTCGAGCCGCTGAAGCGACAGTTCGACGCTTGTGCCGCTCTTTTCTTCTTCCGCGACGAGCACCGACAAGAAGGCCGCGGCGTGTTGCTCATAGAACGCCGTGAGCAAGTTGCGGCGCGCCTGCAACAGGCGGTAGCTCGTACCCGGGACGGACGTCAGGCTCGCGAACGCCGCGAGCGCTGCCGCGAGCGCGTCGTCGTCGCGGCCGAGTTTCTTCAGCAGCAGCGCGTGCGCCGCCAAGGTGTGGACGTTTTGCGCCTCGCGCGCGAGCAGCGTCTCGAGTATGCGCCTCACTAATTCGAGATTCGCATCGCCCGCCGACACGAGTTCGTCGACTTGGTACGCGAGCAGCTCATGGTTTTCGAGATCGCTCAGCGCCTCCTCGAACGACGCGAGCAGCGCGTCCGCGAACTCACTCGCGACCGGCGCGTCGAGTTTTGGAATCAACATGAGCACGAAGCTCGCCCGTTGCGTTTTCGCAATGCGCGGCCACGCGCTGCGAAAGAGCTCTGGGCGGTCATCGGCGGCGGCAAGTTGAATGAGATCGGGAATCCCGTACACCATTTGATCGCTGGCCGCGAGACGGCTGCGGATCAGCGTCTCGATTTGATTCGCCGTGAGAAACGAGTCCCCCAAGATCGGCCGTAGTTCGCTCAGTCGATTGAGAAACTGCGCGAACTTCTGCGGCGTCGCGACGATGCCGCTGACGAGATCCTCCATGAGACTGCGCAGTTGCTCCGGCTCGAGGACGCGTCGACTGCCGTTCAGCACCGATTCCACGGCGGTGTAGACTTCGTCCTCTTTGGTATTGCGAACCACGAGTTGGATCCAATGTCGGCATAACGTCAGCGCGAGATCGCTCGCGTTTAGATACGCCGCGCCCGCAACGAGCAGCGGGATCGCTTCGAGGTCGTCCGCGCCGGCGCCAGCGACGTCGACGCGCTCGAGCAGCAGTCGCGCAGCTTGCTCGCGACCATCCACCAACAGCGTCAACACCTGCGCGCGAGCTTCCGCGATAGTCGCGGTGCCAGGGAGTTGATCCCCGGCGGCGGCACCCGTGAGGAGACGCAGCGGCTGCTTCTCCGCGTCCGGTCGCGCCGCCGTATCCACCAAGTGGCGCGCGGATACCAGGAGACCCCAATCGACGCGAAAACGGCAGAGTTCCGCGAGGAGCTTGGTATCGGCGGTGAAGGTCTCGAGGAGCGGATCATCGATCGCGCTGAGTCGCGCCGTCTGTCCGACGGCGATTGCGAGTCGCCGACAAAGTCGCGCGCGTTCCGCGAGCCGCGGATGCGCGGCGAGCTGTGCGTCGGGCCCGACTCCCGTGCGTCGCACGCGTTCCAGGTCGTCGTGAAAATTGGCGAGCTGGCGCTCGAACACGGCGAGCGCGCTCGAGTCGGTGGGGAGCGTGGCGAGGAGTCCGCGCAGAAGCCATGGAAAATGACTCTCGAATGCTCCGACATTGCCGGCGCCGAATTGGGTGGGTGTGAGTGCGGCGGTCGGTTTTGTGTCGGCTTCGACCGCGACTCCGACGACGACGGGCTGCCTCGCGAGCAAGAGGTCGATGCCACGCAAGTACACTTGAAGCGCGGCCGCATCGTTGCCGAGTTGCTCGTGCAGTTCACCGACCTTCGACAGGAGCGCCGCATCCGTGCTTTCTACGGTGAGCACGCGCTCATAGACATGCAATGCCTGCTGCGGGTATTGCGCGCGTTCGAACTCGGCGGCGATTCGGCGCTGGAGTTCGGCGAACTCTGGGAGTCGACTCGCTTGCTGAAACGTCCGCGCCGCGTTCGTGACGTCGCCGGCCGCGAGAAAAGTCGCGCCGAGATCGAGATAAACCTGCGGCGGAACGAGTTCGCCTTGGCCAAGAAGGCGGCGCCCGAACATCCGCTTGAGAGCCGCGTTGTCGGTGAGGGCCATGAGTTCTCGCAATTGCGACGACCGTTGCTCGCCAGCAATCGGGAGCCCGGCTTTGAGGGCGCGCACCGCGCCGTTGGTGTCGCGCAACTCTGCTGCGAGGTCCGCCGCGAGCTGATAGAGATAGAGTTTGTCGGGCCGCGTCGCGATGCGTTCGAGCGTGATGCGACGCGCCCAGGCGATGAGCGAATCCGGTGCGCCGCGGTTTCCGCGGCCATCGCGCAAATTGAGGATGCCGTCGATCGCGATGGTGAACAAGTCGTCGCGCTCCGCGGTCTCAGCCAAGTACTGAAACATGCCGGCCGCGGCCTCGTGTTGCCCAATCTCGCGGAGCACATTCGCGAGCAACAAGTAGTTGTCGATGCGTTCCGGGCGCCGCGCAAGCCCGCGCGCGTACGCGCGCGCCGACTCTTCTCGCAACCCGGCGATTGCCAAGACGCCAGCCTCGAATTCATCGCTGAGCGAGTCTTTCTCGCTAGCGGCGAGGCGCACGAGCACTTGCCGCGCTTCCTCGCGCTGTCCTCGTTCGAGATTCGACATCGCGAGTTGTCGCAGATAGTCGGAAGCGCCGTCGGCATCGATGTCGATCAGCGCTCGCATAGTTTCCTCGTAGTGGAAATAGTCCTGACAAGCGAGGAACACGCGCGCTTTTTCGTTCAGCGCATCAACTTCATTGCCACCCTTTTGGCGCATGTGTTCTTCGATGATCTCGGCCGCCGACACTGGATCCTTGGCGTGGGAGTAAATGCGCACCAAGAGCCCCGCTTCGCGATCGCTGGCTTGACCGGCGATGAGGCGTCGCTCGAGCTCGACGGCGATCGCCGCGAGTTGTCCGAGCTGCGCTGCCAAGGTCATGAGCCGATCTTCGACGAAGCGTCGCTGTGGAATCGAATCGACCCGGGGCCACAAATCGCGCCAGCACTCGAGCGCGCGCTCTTCAGCGCCGATTTGCGAGTAGAGATGCGCGAGCTTCATTTCGAGATCGACGCCACGCTCGTCGCCACGCGCGGCGGCCAACGCCTTGAGCACCGCAATCGCACGCTTGGGATCGCCCAGGCGAACATAGGATTCCGCGAGATCGGCGCGCACGGGATCTTCCGGCGCGGCGCGCGCGTCGAGTTCATCGAGCGTTTCGCGTGCACGTTCGAGTCGACCGCGATCGAAGTGGAGCTGGAACACAAACAGGCGGACGGCGTCGGCCGTCGCTGGTTCGATGGTCGGACAGCAGCGCGCGAACTCCTCCGCCAATTCATCGAGTCCGAGTGTCGCGAGCGCCGTAGCCGCCGCCAGCAGATAGCGGGTGTCGTTCGTGATGGTGACGTAAGGTCGCCACACTTCGAGCGCCGCAGTTCGATCGCCTCGTTCGAGATAGTAACGGCTCAATCCTTCGCGCCACTCGATAGCGCGCGGCTCGTCGGCAATCGCATGTGCGTAGGCGTCGAGCAGAATCGCGTCGCGACCGGACTCCCGACACATTTCGAGTAGCTCGCGGCGCATCTCGATCGTGAAACGCCCTTCGCTTTCGGTGCGGAAGAGCCGCAGCGCTTCTTCGATTGCTCCGGTTTCCCGTAAGACATCGATCCAAACGTGGCGCGCTTCCGGCGCAAGCTCCGGTTCTGCCGCAAACCGCGCCGACAATTCCCTCAGCGCACGCGGTTGCCGATAGGCCTCGGCGAGTAGCGTGAGCGCGTAGCGCCGATCGCGCGCGAGCCGCGCACCGCGCAGCGCGGACCACGCGTGCTCTTGCGCGGCCGGCCACAGCTTCGCTTCGATCGCCCATTCCGCGACGCGCACGTGATCGTGATATTGCTCGACCGGCTCACCGGCTATCTCGTAGAGCCGAACGGCTTCCGCTTCCTCCCCCGTGAGCGCAAGAATCATCGCCGCTTGTTTGCGCGTCGTGGCGTCTCGTTCGGGCGCTGACGCGAACGTCGCGAGCGGCGAAGGCGTATCTTGCGCGTCGCGTTTTGTAAGGAGCGCGCGGCGCAGCAACAGTCTGTTCGTTAGTTTTGGATCGGACGGCAGCGCGAGCAAGCGCTCGATGGTCAGCAACGTTTCTGGGTATTGGCCGAGCGCGTCGACGATCGCGAGCAGTTCCTGCAGATCGGCCGGGCTTCGCTCCGACTCGGGAATGCGTTGGATGATCTGGTGCGCGCGCGGGAGTGCCCCGAGGCGGCGGAGAATTCGCGTTGCGAGTCGTCGCGCCGCGAGTCGTTCGCGCGGCGGAGTCGCGTCGGCATCGATGCGCGCGACGAGCTCCGCGACTAACGGTTCGATCGTGCCATGCGCGATGATGCACGCGTTCCAAAGGTCGTCCGCGGCGGCGCGCGGGTCGTCGCTCGCTGCTAACGCCGCCGCCGCTTGCGCGGTCAGCTCGGCGCCGAGTTCCGGTACCGGTAGGGCCGCAATGCCGCCGCGGGGCGCAGGTCGACGGCCGCGTGCCGGCGGCGTCGGCGTTTGCGAGGCGGCGATCGAGATCGTGGACGCGAGTGCGAGTGTCAGTAGCAGAAAATGAACGCGAATCATGCGGAACCCTCTGCCGCACTAGTTTTGCGCCGCCGGTAGGCGAGATCGAACCCATACATCAAGAGGGCGAGCGCGATGACGAGCGGTCGCAGATCGAAGAATTGAACGCGATCGCCGCCGCCCTTGGTGACCATCTGCGCTGTGTCGACAGTCGTCAAGCTGGCGGCGGCATAGCCGCCGGTCGCGGCCGCGGCGCGCGCGAGGTCGAGCGTTCGGCTCGCATCGACCGCGAGTTCGTGTGCGCGCGACTCGGCGCCGGGCGCAACGAGGCGACGCCGCGCGTCGAGTTGCCAGCGAACGTCGGTAGCAGGAATCGCGCTCATGGCGGCGGTGAACGCGCCGTCCGCGCGCGTGTGAAACACGAGCGGCTCGGTCGCTCGACCAAACTCGTCGATCACGTCGCCGTGGGGTTCAAACTCATGCGGCCAATTGCGCCGTGCCGTGAGGCGCAGCTCGCGCGCGTCCCGCGTCCACTCGTATCGAAACGGCTCGCTCGCGTCGTTCGCCGTGCGTTCGATGAGGCGCGCGACGAGCGGGGCGTAGGATGACCATTCGCGCCACGGCTCCGTGCCCGGGCCGGTCAGCTCGGTCGTGATCGCCGTGACGCGGCCGAGTCCGTAACACCAGCTCGCGATGATCGGCGCCGCTTCGCGTTCGGTCTCGAGAATCGTCGTCGCGCCGGCGCGTGTGCGCGTTTCCACGTAGCCCGCAAGCGGCGGAATGCCGGTCGTCTCGAAGTCAGCCCACCAGGCGCTGCCGCCGCGGGCGCGCACCGCGGTCTCGTCGCTGCGATACGCCGGCAGGCGCGAAGTCGATGGTTGCTTGAGGATGACTTCCGGCAATTGAAAGCGATCGGCCGCGGTGTAGAAGCGACCGTTGCCCCAATCGGCGAGCTGCACGAGAAACTCGCTGTGGCGACCCGGACCGACGAGCACGGTAGAGACGCAGATGCCATCTTGAACCATGCGCCGAAAGAGATCCTCATAGGCGCCGTTCTCGACGCCGGCATCGGTCAAGACCAGTACGTGTTTGTAGCGCGTCTCGACATTGCGGAGTCCGTAATACGCTTCTTCGATCGCGGGCAAAAGAATCGTGCCGCCGCCCGCGTCGAGTCGATTGAGCGCGCGTTGAATCTCGATCGCGTTCGCCGCCGATTGGAGCGGCGCGGCCCAGCGCTTATGTCCGTAAAACTCGACGATCCCGATTTTGTCGTGCGGCAAGAGCCGGCGAATTGCGAGTCGTGCGACTTCTTTCGCCAGGCGAATGCGGTTCCCGCCCATGGAACCGGAGGTATCGATGATGAGCGCGAGCGCGGTCGATGGATCCTTCTTCTCTTCCTTCTGCACGAACTCGACCGGCACGATCTCCTCGATCGGTGTCTCGTGATACCCGCCGGGTCCGAAGGACGCCGCGCCGCCCGCGAAGAAGAGCCCGAGGCCGTGGTCACGCACGGCGCCGACTATTTCTTGTTGGACCGCCGGCGCGAGTTCGTCAGCCGAGCAATCGTCGAGGATGAGGAGCTCGAACTCGATCGGCGACGCGAGCCGAGTCGCGAGCGCCGATGGCGCGCAAGCCTCGATCGTGATGCCGCGACCGACGATCGTCGCCAACTGGGGACCACCGCCGCGAACGCGCGTAGTGACATAGAGGGCGCGCAATGGATCGCAGATCGCGAGCGTCGTCGAACGCGAGATGGAATTCGGCGCCGCGTTGTCGCCGAGACGAATCTCGAGCGTCACGGGGAGGAAGCCGGCGGCGGTGGGTTCGAACTCGAGCGGCACGTGCGTCACGCCCGACGCTTCGACTTGCGGACTCGTCGCGAGGAGTCCGTTCGGTCCCACGAGCGCGACGGTGATGTTCGCCGGTCCGCCGCGCACGGTGACCGCGAGACGCGCGGTTGCGCCGATGCGGAGCGGCTCGCTCCATTCGACGTTGGTGATCGCAAGCGTGTCGCGGCGCGCGGTGAGCGGAATCGTGTGGAGCGGAAGGCCGCGTTCTTCGAGCGCGATGAGTGCGCGGCCCCAGTCGCGCTCAGTCGCCTGTCCATCGCTGAGTAAGGTGATCGAGCCGGGCGCGTGTTCCGGAATCAACCGCAGCGCCGCGTGGAGCGCGCGACTCAGCGGGGAAGTCTCGCCCGATTCGTCCAGTCGCACGACGCGATCGAAAGCGCTCAGCGTCGAGGCGGCGGCCGCGCCGATGAGGACACAACCGGTGCGGGCGCGCGGCGCGAGTCGCGGCACTTCTGTGGCGACGAAACGCTCCGCGGCGACGCGCGCCTCGACGCTCGCGCTCTCGGACAAGTCGATGACCCAGATCGAGTACACCGTCGTGTCGTCGCGCAGCACCACCGGTTGCGAAAGGGCGATGATTCCGAGCGCAAGCAGGAGCGCGCGCAAGAGAAGATGGCGCACATCGCGTGCGCGGCGTGGAAACCAGCGGAGGAGCGGCAACAGCACCAAAAGCGCGAGCGCCGACGGTAAGAGAAACACAATGGGACTCACGGGATTCGTCCCGTCTGATAGAGCCACCATTCCACGATCAAGAGCGCGAGTGCGGCCGCGAGGAGCAGAGTGTCGATCTGGAGTTCCTGCCAAGAGCGCGCGAGCGGTGGAGCAGAACGGGTGAGCGGCGGTGTGGAAGGCTCCGCGGCGACGCGCGGCGGCGTTGTCGCCCACACATCCCGTAGTGACGCCGCCAGCGTGGTTCCGCGAGCATCGCGATAGCGGCCGGCGCGCGGCGCGGTGAAATCGTCACCGACTGGATCGAGCACGACGTCGGTCGCGGTTGCGAAGCGCGCACGGAAGTCGCGGAGCGGCTCCCCCGCGTTGAACCACTCGGGACACTCGGCGCTGTTCGCCAGCCACCGCATCGCCAACGCGACGAAAACCGGAAATGCCGGCGTGCCGATCCAATCGGCCTCGGGATCGATGAGCGACTCCCAAATCGCGAGGCGTCGCATGCGCCCCGGCGCGGCGCTCAACGGGATGGTGGCGTCGAGGCCATCGAGTTCAAAAGTCCGAACGGCCGTACGGAGTATTGCATCGGAATCGACCTCCGGCTCGTGCTCGATTTTGATCGCGTGCGGTTGCATTGCGAGCGTCGCGATTTCGAACGCGGGCAGTGTCGGCTCCGCGAAACTTTCGCCGACGCGACGTACCGCGACTTGCGCGTCAGATTGCGTGAGCAGAATGGCCGGGTCGGCGGCGAAGACCGGTGCGAACAATGGCTCGAGTGTTGGCGAGAGTGCGACCCGAATCGGCGACCGTTTGGGGAGCACGAGCTGCGCGATATCGTCGAGCGCGAGCGCGTCGCCGCCCACGAGTTGCACTTCGAGTACGCCGCCGAGTGCGGGCAGATCGCGCAACAGGAATCGCCAAGTACTATCGTTCGGGCGACTCGGTGCGGCGAGGAATGCGAGCGGTTCGCCGTCGAGCGTGCAGCGCGGGTCGGGCGCCGTGTCGATTCCGACCGCGCGCAACTCGATCAACACATCCGTGCGATCCCAGGCGCCCGAAACAGCGTTGGTCGCACCGATGGCGGTGATGCCGACGTTCGCGAGCGCCGCTTCCGTCGCGGGCACGACACGCGCGTCGATCGTGACGTCGGCGGGGGGTGCCAGATAGCGCGCCGCGTCGAGCGGTCGCGAAGCGAAGACGATGAGTCTTAGCGCGCGACTCTCGTCGCGCGCTGCGAGCAGGTCGTCGATGGTGGCTTCCAGCGTGCAGGGCGCCGCGTTGGGCGCGAGCGCATCGCGTCGCGCGCGGAGGAGTCGCTCGTGCTCACCTCGCGCGAGCACCTGGCGCGTGCGTTCGCCACACGCAAAGACTTCGCGTTGCGCGCGCGGCGTCGCCGCGAGTTCGGCTTCGAGCAGCGCGCACGCGCGCTCGTGACGATCGCCCCAGGCCATTCCGGCAGAGGCATCGAAGAGCACGACCACTGCTTCGGCGCCGTCGTCGACGCTGAGCGGCCGCGCGAGCGCGAGCCAGAGCAAACTCGCGCAACTCAAGATGAGCAAGTACGCGAGAAGATGGCGGAATCGCCGCGTCAACACGCGCGCGCGCGACTCCTCGATGGCTTGGCGCCAAAAGAGCGTGGTCACGATGGGCACGCGACGATAGCGCACGCGCAACCGTTGGAGCACAAAGAGGATCGCTCCGAGCGCCAAGAAGCCGCCGAGCACGAGCGCGGGCGATAAGTTTGCGAAACTCAAAGTGCTTTGCTCCTCGGTTACGGGGACTATCGCACGATGCCGGGCGGTCGGCGAGCCAGATTCCGGTCCAGCCGTGCGCCGGCGCGATTCTATGGAGGTCGCTGGATGCTCGCAAACTGGCGAACGTGCGAGACGGCCGGCGCCGCGCTTTGGGATCGCAAAGGTTGACCCGGCCGCCGTCGCCCGAAAGAATGGCGACTTCTCCCATAGAAAGAGGTCCGCATGAGTTTCCGAGCTCGTTTCGTCGCAGTCATCTGCGCCCTGAGTGTCGCACCGACTTTCATTCAGGCCGACACCCTCGACATCGTTTCTCGATCGATTGCCGCGGAGGCCTGCGGCGCGCTCCTGCCGACCGATCTGTGCGACTCGCCCGCCGACGTCGATTCGCTGCTGCCGGGCCTCTTCAATGAGATGCTCGCTGCCGTGAGCAGTTCAGATGGCGACGCGACGGGTACGGCGAGCCAATCGACGTCCGTCAGCCTCGGCAATTATTCGGGTTCGCTCGCGGTCGCCGCGACCGCGGACTCAACGGTTGCCGCTGGTTTTCAAATCACCGAAGGCTTCGCGAACTCGCAACTGAATGTGACGTTCACACTCGACCAGCCGACGACGTTGGCGTTGACGGTATCCGGCGCCGTCGTGGAAGGTGCGCCGTTCACCTCCGGCCGCGCTCAGATCGTCATCACGGCGACGCCACTTGGCGCCACGGCGTATCAGTGGATCCAAACCGTGACGGGCACCTTTGACGAGAGTGCCAGTGTCATGCTCGCGCCTGGGACTTACTTATTGTTCGTCGAAGTGAATGCGCAGGCGCAGGCGCAAGGAACCGGCCCGCTCCAGACGACAGCGGACATTCTGTTCGAGGTCTCGGACGGTTCGGTCGTCGGCGGCGGTGGCTTTCGACGCGGCGACGTGAATGCCGACGGCGGGTTCGATGTGGGCGATCCCGTGTTTCTTCTCTCGTCACTCTTCGTGTCCGGTTCACCGGCGCCCGCTTGCACGGATGCCGCGGACATCAACGACGACGGCGGCGTCGACATCGGTGACGCGGTGTTTGCGCTGAACGCTCTCTTCGTCGTCGGCTCGCCCTTACCACCCGCGCCTGGAGCGACGAATTGTGGGCTAGACCCCACGGCCGACAGTTTGGCCTGCGCCGATCCCGCGCCGTGCACGTGAGATTCTGCGCGCACCGTGACGGCGAGTGAATTCGCAGAGTGCCGGTGAACTTTTCGCCGAGCCTTCAGCAGCGCGTGATGCTCAGACCGCATAGCTCCCCGTTGCGAAGAGCGCTTCGAGTTGCGGTAACACATCGGTGTCCGTGTCGATGCGAAGGAGGCCGGCGTGGCGGCGGTCCGCGAGTCGCACGAGCCCGGCCGTGAACGCCTCGTATGCGGTGCGGTATTTTTCGATGACGGCCTGCGTCACGGAAACTTCGGCGACGGCGTCCGTCTCGCAATCGACGAGTTCGAAATCACCCGCGAGCGCGGGTGTCGCGTCGGACGCGCGCGAAAGCTGGACGAGGAGCAGCCGGTGCCGCAGCGCGCCGAGTCCGCGCGTGATCGCCTCGAGGCCGCGGGGATCGAAGAAGTCGGAGATCACGACGGCGAGACCCTCGCGGAGACCGAGCGCGCCGAAGCGCGCGAGCGCGCGCTCGAAATCAGTCGCGCCACTCGCGGGCAAAGTCGTGAGCGCCGCAATGAATTCGAGCACGCGCTCGCGTCCGGCGCGCGGCCGCAGCACGGTTTGCAGATCATCGTTGAAACCGTAGAGCGCGACGCGGTCGTGCTGCGAGAGCGCGATCGCGGCGAGCGCGACCGCGACTTGGAAACCGGCGTGCGCGCGCGGCGGCGTTTCGAGAAACAAGCTGCGCGATGTATCGACGAGCAGATACACGGGCAAGTCCTGGACCTCTTCGAAGAGGCGCAGGAACACGCGGCCGAGGCGGCCGTAGATGTTCCAATCGATCGCGCGAAAGTCATCCCCCGGCGAGTACGGCCGAAAGTCGCGAAACTCGATACCGCCGCCGATCGCGCGCGAGCGGTGCTCGGCCGGGCGCCCGCCCCGTGCGACCCGACGCGCGACGAGCCGCAAGCGTTCGAGCGCCGCGAGAAAACTGGGATCGTGAAGTCGGCGCGCAAGCGCGCTCGAGTCGGTTGTCGGTTTCACGCGCGCGGCGCGCCGACGTGCGCGAGCACAGCATCGACGATCGCGTCGGGCCGCGTGCCCGCGGCTTGGCCTTGGAAGTTCACGATCACGCGGTGACGGAGCACCGCGTGCGCCGCGCCCGCGACATCTTCCGCGGCGACCGCGAAGCGCTGGGCGAGCAGCGCCCGCACCTTCCCCGCGAGCATGAGTCCTTGCACGGCGCGCGGGCTCGCGCCGAGTGCGACGTGTTGGTTCACGATCGGCGGCGCGAAGCGGCTCCCCGGCTGCGTCGCGACGACGAGCTCGACCGCGTAACGCTTCACGTGTTCCGGCACGGGCACCTGCCGCACGACTTCGCGCAGCTTCAAGATCTCGGGACCGTTCGACGCGACATGAGCCGTCGCGACGGCGTTCGACGTCGTGCGGTCGATGATCTCGAGATACTCGTCGACTTCGGGATAGCCAACGACGACCTTGAACAAGAAGCGATCGAGTTGCGCTTCGGGCAGCGGATACGTGCCTTCCTGCTCGATCGGGTTTTGCGTAGCCATCACGCAATAGGGTTCCGCGAGCCGGATCGTCCGATTGGAAACCGTGATCTGTTTTTCCTGCATCGCTTCGAGCAGCGCGGACTGCGTTTTCGGCGTGGCGCGATTGATCTCGTCGGCGAGCACCAGATTCGCGACCAGCGGGCCCTGTTGAAATCGCAATTCGTGTCCGCCGCCTTCGACGTCGACGAGCACCGTCGTGCCTTGAATGTCGGCGGGCATCATGTCGGGCGTAAATTGAATGCGCGAAAATTTGAGCTCGATCGCCTCGCCAATCGTCCGCACGAGGAGCGTCTTGCCGAGTCCCGGCACGCCTTCGAGCAGCACATGGCCGCCGGCAAAAAGCGCGCTGAGCACGGCATCGATGACCGCACTCTGGCCGACGACGACGCGCTGGATCTCGGCGCGGATCCGCCCATACGTTTGACAAAACTGTGCCGCTTCGGCGCGCGCGCGCGCGGCGGATTCATTGGACGCTGCGTTCACGAAGCTATTCTCCGCTCACGATGGGGTGACGTAGTGACAGCGTGTAGCGCTTGACGAGGTCGCGCAGCCAAGGCGACAGCTCCGAGTGCTGCACGTAGCCGGCCGGCCGCGCGCGGGGCGCACGCGGCGCGGCGGTGATCGGATCGGCATCCTCGGCCGCGGGTTGAATGCGTTCTTGCGTGACTTTCGTGCGACCGGGTGATGGTTTGCCTTTGATGTGATCTGGGATCGGCACACCGAGGACGAGTGACGCGACGCCGCGCGACTTCTTTTGTTCCGATGCGCCGCCGCGACCGTTGGCGTCCGGATCCGGCTCGTTGCCAAAGCCGATGGCGAGATCCCGATTCGCGGGTGGTTTGCGATCACGCAGATCCGGCTGGACGCCGCCGCGCGCGTCGGACTCCGCGTCGTCGTCATCGACGTCGGTTTCGTTCTCGAGCGCCGGTTCGGCGCCGGAAACGACTTGATCGCGGCTCGCCCAGTCGGACGCCGCGGGATTGCGGTTGGTGCCGCGCGCCGCGCCGCGCCCGAGCGTGGAACCGGCGGGCTCCTCGTTCTTCCGCCTCGGTGAGGTGGGGGGCGTTTGCGAGTGCTCGGTCCGCGGACGTCGCGCGGGTGCTTTGTTGCTCAATTCGGGAGCGCGGCTCTCCGCTGCATCGAGCGTCGCGGCGGTACTCGCGTCGCTCCTGCCGCTCGAGCTGCCGGCATCGGTGCTTTGACCTGGCGACAAGAGTCCGGTCGATCGCGCGGGTTCATCTCGCGTCGGTGGAGTCGTGTCCCGCCGGGCGCTGGCGCGCGTTCGTGCGACCGGCGATGTCGGCGCCGCAATCGGCTGCGGCGTCGACGCGACGTCTTTGTACGCTCGCTCCGCGCGCGCGGTCTCGCGCACGGAATTCGCGTCGTTCGCGTGTCCGACCGCAGCGGCTTGTTCATCCGCTACGTGCGCGACGTTCGCGGGATCGTCGATGAGAAGCGCAGAGACAAAACACAGCGTCGCCAAACCGAGCCAAGCCATCGCGCGCCAGGTCCCGAGCGACGATTCGCGCGGAAAGTTCGGCGAGAAACCTTGTGCGCGTTCCAATTGCCGAGCGGCGTCGTCGATGGCCGCCGCCATGAAGGAACTGACGATCGGCGCGGCGAGGAATTCATCCGCCGTGCGCAATCGATCTGCAAGGTCGAGTTGTTGGTCGGCAAGCGCGAGGCCGGCCGCGGGCGTGCGCCGCCGCAAGAACGCGCGCGCGCCGCGCCCGAGCAACAACGTCCACGGAAGGCCGAATGCGATGAGCGCCGCGCGTTGAATGATCGCGGGCTCGATCTGCGTGGTGGGCGCCGCGATCACGAAGACGAGCGCCACCGAGGCAACCGCCGCCGTCGCGATGCAGCTCGGCACGAAACCGTGGCGCAGCACGTCGCTCGCCGCGGCGACTCGCATCCTTCCAACGCAACGCGTGGCGATGCGCCGCAGCGCGCGCTGGATCTTGGTATGCGCCGCGCCTGGATCGCTCAAGGCTTCGTCACTTTCGGTGACTCGAGCGTCACGTCTATCTGGCTAGCCTGTAATACCGCGTGCGATACGCGATCGCGCACGATGGCGACGACGAAGAGTTGGCGCGAATCGAGCCGTGTCGATAAGCGCGTCGCGGCGCGGCCGCTCTTGGTTTCGCAGCTCACGAGGTATTCCTCATTCTTTGTCGTCACGGCGGTGAGCGACCGCTCGAAGCCGATCACCATCTCACCGTTTTGCGGCGAGTAGGGCAGTCCGAGGGGCGAGTCGGTCAGCGTCGCACGCGCCACCCGGCGGTGCACGACGACTTGCGCCTTGCCAGGATAGAGGACTCCGCGTTCGGCGAGCACGAGTTGCACATCCGCAGTCGCGCCGGCGGCGCCGCGCACTGTGACGCTACCGGTGAGCCGATCTCCGTCGACGCTCGCCGCGCCTTCGATCGTGAATTCGGCGGGACGCAGAAGTTCCTCCACGACGAGTCTCCGATTGCGCTCAAACATCGCTTCGGCCTCGCGCGTGCGCCCGGCGCCCGGTCCATCGTGAATGCCGTTGATCTTGATCAACGTGGGCTCGGTGACTTGGTAGATCTCCGCCATGCGCGCCGCTAATTCGTTTTGCAGCGCCGTCGGCTCGGGCGCATCGATGTGGTAGCTCAACACGACGAGTCGCTCGCGTGGGAAATGACTCAACAGTCCTTCGATGGCCATGGCGCCCGCGGCGCCGAAACTCTGCCAGCCTTCGTCGAGTCGACGGCCGAGATGCGCATTGGTGAAAAACTCGGCCAGCACGACGCGGTTCGTGCTGTTGTCGGCGGTGGTTTCAAAGCGTGTCGCGGCGCCGAAGTTTCGCACCTTGCCCGCGATCATGCGATCGACGTCGTCGACCGAGAGGAGGGGCGGCGCGCTCGCCGCATCCATCGGCGCGGCCGTTGCGGTGTCACGCGCCGCGATCGAAGCCGGCAGCGCGCGCTGCAAGCGTTCGAGCGCCGCGACCGCATCGGCTCCGGCTTCGGGTGTCACGACCGCCTGCAGGTAGCGCGAGAGAGCGCGCGGGTAGCGCCCTTCACTTTCGTAGTAGCGACCGAGCTGGAGATTCACGCGGCCGTCCTCGGGGAGACCAAACGCGGCCGAGAGCAAATGCTCCCACGCGTCATCCTTGCGACCGGCGTCGAGCAAAATCTCGCCGATCAGCGCATGCAGTCTATGGACGGATTCCGGATGGCGATCCTTGCGACCATTCTTGATGCCGAGGCGACCCGCGTGAACGGCAGCGTCTTGGCGCCCGAGTGCAACGAGTGTCTTCACGGTTTGCAGCGCTTCGGTGGCGCGTAAGTCCGCGCGCCGTGTTTGATCGACCGCGATGAGCGCGCGCTCCAGCTCCGCAGCAGTGGCGTCGGCCGCCAGGCACAGTTTGAGCAGTTCGTCGGCGGCTTCGCGCGCGCGGCGACTTCGCGGAAAGCGATCGAGAAACCCTGCGAATGAGCTTTGGGATGGGGCGACCAGCGCCTGAAAGAATGCGAGATCGTCGTCGGGAAACTTCGCCGGCGCGACCTCGGTCAAAGCGATCGTCCGATTGGTGCGATCGATCTCGACGCGAAAATGTTGGAGGAGATTGAGCCCAGTGACGCCGAGTGCGCCATCGGAATGCGTGACGTCCAATGCGGCCGGTCGCCACGCGACGTAGCGCGCGAGGTCGAGCTCGCGAAAACGGACCGATCCGACGTCGCCCGCTGGGTGGCCGAGCACACGGCTGCGCTCGGCATCGATGGTGGAATCGTAGTTCGAGGTCCCAAACGCCAGCGCGAATCGCGTCCCGTCGGCGAGTTCGACTGGAAACCACACGTGATGATCGACGATGGAAATTGCCGCGAGCGCGGCCCCGTCCGTCTTCGGCGGCGCCGTCCCCACCAGGTCGCGGGGAGTCGAGAGGAACACGAAGCCCGCCGTCAGATCGAAGACCACGTGATAGGCGCCGAGGAGATCGGCGCCGATCGCGCCGACGAGCGCAGTTTCGCCGAGCGCCTCGGAGTGAAGTCGCGTGAACTCCGCGAACTCAGGATCTTCGCCATAGTCGCGGTACGCGACGACGATGTCGAGCCCCGCGCAGTGCAACGTGATCGGCGTGCCGCCCTGCGGATCGATCTCGAGCCCGTCGGCGGCGCGATCGTGGAGTTCGAGTCCTATCGCGCGATCGTAGTCGACGAACAGGTTCGCCGGAATGCGCCGCGCTGCGGTCGAAAGTTCACATCGCGCAACGAGACGCCCACCGATTTCGCGCACCGGCAGGCGGCCGGCGACGGCGGCCGGTGCGTCCGCGCGCGTCGCGGTGGAAACGCATACGAGCGTGCTCGAAATCGCCAAGACGAGGATGGGAGTCTTCAAGCGCGTGCACCATCCTTGCCGAAGTGCGGGCCGCGGCTACTCGAGGAGCACCTTCACGGCGCCTTCGTCGATTTGCAGTAGGCTCAAGAGGTCGATGCTCAGCGAGACGAACGGCGCCTGATCGAAGTAATCGCCGTCGTCGTCGATGTCATGCCAGAGGACGCCGACACTCAAGTGCGTGAAGTTTTTCGTGAGCTGCGGGAATCCCAAATGGAGCGTGGAGCCGAAACCGAACCCGTTGTCATCGCTCGACGCCGCCGTTGCCGAGGCGCCGAGGAAATAGTCGCGGTCGGCGCCGAAATAGCGGACGTAACCGAGCACGTGCAGAAGTAACAGCTCGTCCGTCTTCGCGTCGCGATCATTGCGAATCGCGACTTCCATGCCGAGTTCCGGGTGGAGGAGGACGAGTTGTTGGCGCGGCACTTTATCCCAACGGATCGGCGACCAAAGTTTGCCGTTCACGAGCGACTCCCACGGATACTGCGAATAGCCGCGATCGAGAAAGTTTGACCACCGCGTGACGGCGGCTTCAATGCTGGCGACGGCATCGGCGCGACTCACGCGTTTGAGTTCGACGAGGAGCGTGTGCAACGCCTCGGCCCGGTAGCGCAAATCGGTCGCTTGCGCCGGTGTGAGTCGTCGCTCGAACCCGGTGGAGGTTACGATTTCCTGTATCGTGCCCTGAAAGTAAACGATGTCGCTCTGGCGTTCCGGGCTCGAGGAACTCTGGAAGCGATTCGAATTCGTCAACTCTCCGGCCGGATCTTTGGACGCGCCGAGTGCTGCTCGATAGGCTCGCACCAACTCGTCGATCTGGAGCAAAAAATCGCGGCCGGCTTTCGCCTGTACGGCCGTTAACTGCGGACTATTCCAGATCGGTTCGGTGAGGGAGCGCGCGAAGTCGACGTGACAGAACTCGAAAACCTCGAGATACGTGCGCAAGGCAAAGTCCCGCAGTTTCCCGAAGCGCGCGACGAGCGCGTCGATGTGTCGCGGATCGGTCGGTTCCCCAAACAACGCGCCGCCGGGGCTTGTCAAATACACCGGCTCGAGCTCAGTCGCGGGGGGTTGACCAAAAACTTGTTCGCAGCGGCGTCCGTTCGCGAACAGAACTACGGCCAGGAGCGCCAGGGTAAAGCTGCGCATTCCCTGCATGTTTGCTGTCGTCATTCCGCCGCCAATGCTTGGAGGCGCGCCAGCGTGTCGACGAACAGTCGCACGTATTGCAGCGGTTCGTTGAATCCCTCCGGGTTGATCGGCAACAGACTCGACAGCTCCGTGAGATCGAACGATTTGAGCGAAGTTTCGTCATCGAACTGACTCACCGCGGCGATCTCTTCGTCGACCGTGATCAGGCGCCAACTCGTGATCGCTCGCAAGAGCGGGATGTGCACGCGGGGATTGTCGAAGTAGTGATCGATCCCGTGCACGTTCCAATCGTTGACTTGTCGAATTGCGATCTTGGTGAACGACGGCCAGCCGACCGGATCGAACGGCTTGGGCCACGTGAAAGGGTCGAGTTCGTGTCGCACGTTGTAGAAGTGCCGACAGGCGGAGTTCGCGTCGCCATCCGGCCCAGGTCGCGTGACCGATTCATAGACCTTCGGCATGGTTTGTATCACCCGGCTGACATTGGCGATCGTGAAGAGGTTGTGCCACCGATGCTCGTTGGGACCGAAACCCTGTTTCGTCGCACCGCTCGTGGCGAGCTGGTGGACCACATTGTGCGCGACCGCCGTGCCGAGGCTGTGCGCGATGATCGTCGACGCGTGCGCGCCACTCTCGCCGTACATCGTTTCGAGACTCTTGGCGACTTGGAGGAGCACATTCGCCTCGATGCTCGCCCGCTCTTGCGCGAAGAGCGTCCACAGCACGACGTCCGCGACATGGGACCAGAAGAACTCCTTCTCTTCATCACTCGCCGTCTTAAGCCAAGCGAAGACGCTCTCGGCGCCGCTACCGAGCGCGCCGAGTTTGCCCTCGAGTTTGGCTGCGTCCTTCCCCCATTTCGTGAGCCGCGCTTCGATCAGCGCGTCGTAGCTGATCGGCACAAACTCCACCCACTTGTCGAGCGGAGTTTTCGCGAAACCCGCGTAGCGGGCACTCAATTCGGTGAGTTGCTTCACCCAGGGGAGGTGCCACTCACCCTTCTTGTGCTCGCCCATGCCGTGGATCAAAAAGACATAGTGCTTGGCCACGTGACTCCTTGACTCGTTCGACGGTCGGTTTCTTCAGCCGCACCTTCAGGCGGTTCGGAGCAAGAGTTTGAGTTCCGCGACCTCAGCTCTTCTTTCGAAACTGCGAATGGCCGGCCTTCTCGATCTCTTGCACCTTCTTGAACGATGCGGCCGCCGCCGCCACATCGCCGTTGAGGAGCGCTTGCTCGGTCGTGCGTAGCTCGCGTTCGAGGTCGACGAGTTTAAGTCGGAATGCCTTGAGAAACTTTTCGCGGTCTTTGCCCTCGAGCTCGTCGGCATGACTCGGCTGCAACAATTTCGCTTCGAAACTGTGGCGCTGCATCTCGCAAATATTTCCGAGGCTGTCCTGCACCTTGTCCGCTTTGTCGATCATGCCCTTGAGTTTGCGCTCGGCGCTTTGAATCGCTTCCATGTGACTCTCGAGGGCGTCACCGCCGTCTTTCTTGTCCTGCGCAAACGCCGCTGGTGGGGCGCCAAACTCACAAAAACGATGACCCGCGGCGATGCAAAACGTTACGAATCCCGCCACCAACACCGCCCCGACTCCACACCAACGCGCAAGAGACATGCTGCTTCCTCTCAAAAAATGGATGTTGCTAGGCGCCTTTTTAGACCGCCGGCCGCATCAACGCAACGCGCAAGCCTGGTGCGCCGAAATTCGTCCTCGTCGGTGTGGTGGGCAGTCACGGCGTCGTCACCGAGACTGGCGTCGCCGACGCGTAGCCGTGCGCGCTGCGATTACTTTTCTTTGTTGTCGACGCGTAGAATTTCTCGCAGCGCGCTGACAGCGCGGCTGTGGCGTTTTTGCGCGGTCTTCACGGAGATATCGAGCCGCTGCGCCACTTCGTCGTAACTGATTTCCTCATAGTCGATCCAGCGGATGATCTCCTGATCGCTCGCCGAGAGCCGGGGAAATGCGGCGCGCATTTGCGCGACCTCTTCGGTGAGCGCGAGCGCCTGTGACGGCGTCGCGACGGATCCCGGAATCTGACTGATCCCGCCCGCGACGTGGGTACCCGAGACGTCTGAGCGCGGCTCGACGCGTTGCTCGCGCAGCATGTCGCGGCGTTGCGCGCGTTCGCGTACGAACGCCCGCGCAAGCTGCCCGTCGGCGATTTCCGTAACGAGGCGGCGAAAAGCCGCGACGCCGCGATCCTCGAGCGCGTCTTGTTTCGCGGCGAGATCCGCGAGCGTCATCTGCACGAGGTCGCTCGCACCGATGCGACGGCGCAGCGACGCCGGAATGCGGCGCTCGAGTCGTCGCATGAGTCGCGGCGTTTCGCGTGCCGCGAGCTCGGCGAGCGCGGCGCGGTCGCCATGACAGATGCGGGCGACCAGGTCAGAGAACGATGGCTCTGCTCCGAGCTTGGACCCGGCTGGCGTGGGTCGTTCGTCGTCGGGTGTCGTGTTTTCTTCCATCAGTCCTTGGGAGGTCAGCAACGGTTCCGTCGCTACGCCGTGGCGAACACCGCCGGTAGTTCCTAGAATGTGGCGTGCTCTGGAGCGCGGAAGTCTATCCATCGGAGTCCGAATGCGTCCACCCTCGCCCGATCCTGATCCCGCAAAGCCCGACGCTGCCGCAGTTCCACCGCTTTCATTCGCGTTTGCGGCCCGGCTTGCCGAGCGTTATGGCGGCGCGCCTACCGACGCGGCGCCGCGCGCGAGCGAAGCGCCACCGACGCCGAGCGATCGCTATCTCTTGCGCGACGAAGTTGCCCACGGCGGCATGGGTGCGGTCTATGAAGTTTGGGATCGGGATCTCGATCGTGTGCTCGCGATGAAGGTGATGCGCACGGCGGCGACTGACAGCGCGCGTTCGCCCTCCGCCGAGATCGCGCTGCTGCGGCGATTCATCCGCGAAGCGAAAATCACCGGTCAGCTCGACCACCCGGGTGTCGTGCCGATCCATGAACTCGGTTTCGACGGCGCGCAGCGGCCGTTCTTCACGATGAAACTCGTCGATGGTCGCGAACTCGGCGAGATCTTTCAACTCGCCCGCGCGCGACACGAAGGTTGGCAGCTGGCGCGCGCACTCGAAGTGCTCATTCGCGTGACGGATACCGTCGCCTATGCGCATGCGCGCGGCGTCGTGCACCGAGACCTCAAACCCGCCAACGTGTTGGTGGGGGAGTACGGCGAGGTCTATGTGATGGACTGGGGGCTTGCGAAAGTTCTAGGCGTGGCGACTCCGGACGAAGTTTCTGCGGAGGATGTTGCCGACAGCAACGAGGAGGCGCTCACTCTTTCGGGTTCCGTGCTTGGCACGCCAAGCTACATGTCACCTGAGCAAGCGCAGGGTAAAAGCGAGCTCGTGTCGCCGGCGACCGATGTGTATGCGCTCGGCGCGCTCCTTTATCTGTTACTCAGCGGTCGTGCGCCCTATAGCGATTTGATCGCGGAAACGGAGACCACCGCGCGGGCGCGCGAGATTGTCGAGCACGTGCGGCGCGGTCCACCGACGGTGCTCGCCACGCTCGCGCCCGAGGCGCCGCCGGAACTCGTCGAAGTGTGCGAGCGCGCGATGGCGCGAGAGAGTACGAATCGCTATTTGAGCGCGGCGGACCTCGCGTCCAAGCTGCGCGACTACTTGGCCGCGCAGCAGCAAGCCGCGCTCGATGCGAATGAGAATCGCAAGATCGCCGCGCGTGCGCGCGCATTTTCGGATTTCTTGCTGCAGATGTTTCAAGTCGCGAACCCGAGTGAAGAGAAGTCGAAAAACATGACCGTCCACGAGCTCATCGAGCGTGGTCTCGAAAAGCTCAAGCGCGAGCCGCCCGGCGGTCCCGACGTGCAGGCGATGCTTCTGACGGCGTTCGGCAATATCTATCGCTCGCTCGGCCATCACGACGACGCGTGTCGAGTGCTGGCCGCCGCTGTGGATGAGCGTCGCGGCCTCGCGGTGCGCGACGATGCGGAACTCGCGACCGCGATCGATGCGCTGGCGGCCGCTCATTGTTCGCTCGGCGAATTCAGCCGCGCCGAACCGCTCTATCGCGAAGCGCTTGCGGTGCGCGAACGCGGACTCGGCGCCGAGCACCCCGAAGTTGCGGAGACTTGCAACAACCTCGGCGCCATGTTGCTGCACCGCGGCGATTTTGCGGGCGCGGAGCCGCTCTTGCGCCGCGCGCTCGACATCGCGCGCCGCGTGACGGGCGAACGCAGCCTCGCGACCGCGCGCTACACAAATGATCTGGGTTTTTTGATGCGGCACTTGGGTCGCTACGGGGAAGCCGAGGCGTATTACTTGAGCGCGCTCGAGGTCCGGCGCGAGCTCCTCGGCGACGACAGCGTGCAGGTGGCGGTGACGCTCAACAATCTCGGTCTCGTGCTGGTCAGTCTCGAGCGCTACGGCGAGGCCGAAGCACGACTTCGCGAAGCATTGGCGCTGCGCCTGCGACTGGTGGGCGACGAGCATCCCGAGCACGCGACTGACCTCAACAGCCTCGCTTTCTTGTACTCGCACTTGAAGCGTTACGACGAAGCCGAAGTCTTGTTTCGTCGCGCGTTGGAACTGCGCAGTCGCCTGTTGGGGCCGGACGCTCCGCCGGTCGCGAACTGCCACAATAATTTGGCGACAGTGTTGCGCGAGACCGGTCGTTGCGAGGAGTCCGCGCAGCATCTCGAGGCAGCGCTGCGAATTTTCGAACTCGCTTACGGGCGCGTGCACGCCTCCTGCGCCCATGTTTATCGAGGTCTTTCCCAACTACGCGAACAAGCCGGCGACCTCGTCCGCGCCGAGGAGTTGCTAAAGCAAGCGATCGCGATCGAGCACGAAGCGCTGCCGACTGGCCACCCGAAGCGCGTCGAGTCGCTGATCGGTCTCAGTCGCTTGCGATTGCGCGCCAAAGATGCGCGCGGCGCGCGCGCCGCCGCTGACGATGCCGCACGCGAGTGCTCGCTCAGCGCGAACCCGACGGACGCGCGTCGACGCGAAATCGCGGAGCTATTGGCGGCGTGCGGACCCTAAGGGCAGCTTTCCTTGCGCGGGCAATCGAGGAGGTCCGGCGTCGGATCGCGACCGCAGTTGGGGAACGGCGCGGGGAGCGGACCCGCCGAACTGAAGAGCGTTGAGAGGAGCTGCACGGCATCGGCGACATCGACGGCGGCGTCGTCATTGGAGTCGCAATCATCTTTGCACGGCGGATCGACCGTGCCGCCCGTCGGCGGTGGGAACAAGTACGTCAACGTATAAATGGCATCGGCGATGTTGAGGAGCCCGTCGTCATTGCAGTCGCCGCGCCGCATATGGTTATTGAGCGTGAGATCGCCGGTGCCGCTCGCGCCGGCTGCCGCGCCGCCGACCCGAATCAGAAAAGAATTGCCCATCGCCACCGGAAAGATCACGGTCGGGACGGAGCCGGAATCGCAACCGAGCAGTTGCGACGGACTCGCAGGACACAAACACATCGAGTAGACCGCGACTGCCGCGGGAAAAGTCTGATTCTCAAGTTCGATTTCGACGACGCCCGGTCCGAGCGGCGTGAAGCAGTACCAAATGTCGTTCGAGATTTGACTCGCGCCGCCGCAGCCGGCGACCGGGAATCCATCCGTCGTGGCGCCGACGGTCGAGAACGACACGGTGCCGACGCCACCGAGACCGACCGCATCGACGCACGCGTCGCCCGCCACTTGCGCTTCCAGTCGAGCCAAGGACGCGCCGACGCAAAATGTCACGACAAGTAGCGTTCGCCACATGATGTCAGTTCCTCTCCGTATGCACAGCCGCGGAATGCGAGTAAGAGCCCGAAGCGGCGGATAGTGTACCACTCGAGGCGCGCGGCCGACTGTGGAACTTGCTTCGCGTCATGCTCACTTTCGGGCGCGCAAGTGGGCGCTCGGCATCTTCGTTCAATCCGGGGAGCTCAACGCGCCTAGTTCAACAACACGACGCCGCGCGCTTGTGCGGTGCCCTCGGCTTGGAGGCGGAGGTCGAGAATCTCGAGATCGGGGGGCAGCGAGATGATGGCGGCGCCGTGTTGGGCGATGGCCGCGATGGTGGCGCGGTGGACGCCGTTGATGATGACGACGAGGTTGTCGGTGGGGGCGCCGTTCTTGATGTAGATCGCCTTTCCGGTCATCGGTTCGTTGAGGCGATGCGTCACGGGCTCTTTCGTCCACCTGTAGCGGCCGTTCGATTGCGGCGTGAACATGGCCGAGACTTGGTCGTTGCGCGCGTTCTTGTAGAGCGCGTTGCCCGGCATGCCGACGGCCGCAAGGCTTGCTTCGCGCGTCTTTGCGGTCGGTGGGTCGAGAATCTCCACGGTCAACACGGTCTGGGCGGCGGATTGCAAGCGCTTGCCGAGCGCGATCGTGGCGTCGAGCTTCGCGCGTTCGGCGTCCGGCAAGAGCTTGAGCGCGACCCCGCGGCCCGCGGCGACATTGTCCTTCGGCGCCGCGAAGGCGAGTGGCGTCGCCGACAGCGAAGTCGTAATCGTCAAGTTGCCATAATTGTCGACTCCGCTCTCAAACGTAAACTCGCGGAAGGGCATCGCCCGGAGGTCGAGGCCGTTGCCGCGGATCGTGGCGCTCGCTTCGTCGACCTGCGACTCGATGATGACGCTGCCCATCGCAGCGGGCGCGTCCGTCGTTATGACGAGGGTCGCCTGCGCCAAAAACATCGGGAAATACGGCGCCAGTTTGGCGCGGCGCGCATCGATGGCGGCTGATTGCGCGGCCTTGGTGGCCGCGTCGGCCGCGTCGTGCGCCGCTTCGACATCGGCGATGGCCTTGTCAATCGCCGCGTGCGTCGCGGCATCGGTGTCGGCGACGGGAATGAGCCCGATCAAACGCTCCATGGTCGCGGGGAACGCCGGCAACGGTTTGTCGTTCGGCACTTGGCCCATGTTGATCATGGCGCCATTCAAGTGCAGCACTCCGCGCACATCTTCCGCGACGTACAACTTGAGCGCGCCGACGGCGCGGTCATACGTATGAAACGGCGAGACTTGCATCACTTCGAATGTGTTCCAACCGTGCTCGGACTTCAGGTCGCCAGCATAACTCGTGACCATTTTTTCGTTGGTGCCGAGGTGGCGGCCGTCGACGAGTTTGCGTCCGGTGAGTTTGTCGGTCGCAGCGTCGAACTGCCATTCGACGACAGTCGGCGTCTGGCCGGCTTGCTGCCAGCCGACGAATTTCGCGACGTAAAAGCGACCACCCTGGCCCATCACATCGGTCAGATGTTTGCGCAATCGCGCCGTCGAGTCGGCGTTCACGAGCGTGAGCGTCGTTGTCCGCACGGGTGGTCCGGTGAAGTGTCCAGTGAGCTGCAGGGGGCCGGCGCCCGCCTCCGGCGTGAGCTGCCAGGCGCCATTTTGGATGCTGCGCAGAAAGATCTTGTTGCCGGGCGTCGACTCGACGGCGGTGAAATTGAGTTGCAACCGCGGACCCATCGACGACTCCACCAGCTGCCCGGCCAGGGTCATTCGAGTCTCAAGCGTCGGATATTCGCCGACACCGGCGACCTTGCCGTCTGGCTGCAAGGTGATCTGGAGCCGGAAGGGAATCGGCATCTCCATTCCGGAGCGGCTGTCTTCGAATGCGAGTCCGGTGAAGACTGAGTCGGCGGCGAGCGCGCGGAGCGCCTTTCGCAGCGTTTCAAATTTTGCGTCGCGTGCCGCCGCGTCGAGCGACTCGGTCACTTCGAACTGCGCGCCGCGGGCCTCGACGCCGGGTCCCGACCACTGACCGGAGAGTTTCATCGCTTTCGCGTCGGGTAGCTCGAGCAAGTATTCGCGCCCCGGGCAAACGATGCGCAGGAGCGGCTTCTTATTCGCCACGGCGATTTCGGCGGCTGCGGGCGTCACGAGCTCGCCCCGTCCACGGGGCCCTACGAAAATGCCCTCGCACGTGTATTGACCCGTCTTTGGATCGCGCACGAGTGTGAGTTTCGTGGTGTCGACTTCCGTAGTGCGCTGATCCATCGACTGGAGTTGTCCGCGCAGCTCTGCGTAGTCTTTGAGCATCGCGAGGAGCGGCTGTTTGATCGCCTCGATCGCGACGAGCTCGGCTTCGTAGCGCTTGACGATTTCGGCGTGCAATTTGGGATCCGAGCGCAACACCATCTCGTGCGCGGGTCCGCCGCCGCCAAAAGTCACTTTCGACGATATCCGCAGGTCCTTGCCATCGCCTTCGACTGACATGCTGATCTGACCGCCGCCATCGGGCTGCGTCGCGGGCGGTGCGATGCGCGGACCGAAGTTCACCAGCACGCTCGCGGCATTGGCGGCTTCGTTGAACTGCAACTGGCCGCTGATCGCATTCAAGTGCGGCGGTTGATCGTCATGCCACGCTTGCCCCGTGAACTGACTCGCAGTTGACGTGACGGCGAGCGCGATCGACGCCGGCGCGCCCGGCGCTGTTTGGGCGAAGGCGAGTACGAGGCCGGGTTGTTTGAGAAACGCCTCCAACGATTCGACGCGTTTCCGGTAAGCGTCGGCTCGCGCCTTCACGGCGACCTTGCGGGCGTCGTCGCAACTTTCGCCCGCGGCGAGTCGGCGATAGCGATGCGTCCCGCCGCTCAAGAGCACCGAGCCGGCGCCGGACAGCTCGAGCTGATCGCTGGTGATCGTCGCCGCGAACACGGTCGTCATGCCGCCCGGTGCGACGAGACTCAGTCGTCCGCCGTCGAGCACGCTGTAGTCGACGGTCACGCCGGCCGAGCCATCGCCGAGGATCGCCTTGCCGTCTTTCATGAACTCCAGGCACTCGAAGTCGACGTCGCGACTCGTCGCGAACCAGACGCCGACGAGTTGACTCGCTTTGCCGAGGTCTTTGCCCTTGAGTGGGGCCGGCGCTTGAGCGCCGCTCGAGCCGGCCGCGGCGGGCGCGGGGTCGGGCGCATCGCCGCTACAACTGGGCAAGAGCGAAAGCGCGAGGAATGCGAAACAGCAACGCAGATAGTCGCGGATCAGCATGGTGTCTCCCTGATGTCTATGCGGAGTTTCTCCGCGCGAAGCGACGGAGCGACGAATCACGATGGCAGCAGAATATTGCGAAACCGCGTCGCTCTGCGAGGAAATTTGTAGTGAATGTCGACAGGTATCGCGTGGACGGGCTCAGAAAAAGCAGCGCGACCAGTACCGGTTCGGGTACCGATCGCGCTGCGTGCGTGGTTGCTTCCGCAGTGAAGAGGCTAGGCGGCGTTACGCCGCTTCCGCCTTGATGCGCATTGCGTAGAACGAGCGCCACACGAAGACCATCGAGATCACGAAGAAACCGGCGGCGAGCGCGTGGGTTAGGCCCGTGCCTTTCTGATGCGACACGCTCACGGCGAGTTCGACGGCGAGGAGTCCGAACAGCGTCGTGAATTTGATGATCGGGTTCATCGCGACCGACGACGTGTCCTTGAAGGGGTCGCCGACGGTGTCGCCGACCACGGTCGCCGCGTGGAGGGGGCTACCTTTTTCCTTCAGGTTCACTTCGACCACTTTCTTCGCGTTGTCCCACGCGCCGCCGGCGTTCGCCATGAAGATCGCTTGGTAGAGGCCGAAGAGCGCGATCGAGATCAAGTAGCCGATGAAGAAATACGGCTCGATGAACGCGAACGCGAGGGTCGAGAAGAACACCGTCAGGAAGATGTTGAACATGCCCTTCTGCGCGTACTGGGTGCAGATCTCGACGACCTTTTTCGAGTCCGCGACCGACGCCTTCGTCGCGCCCTCGAGTTTGATGTTGCGCTTGATGAATTCGACCGCGCGATACGCGCCCGTCGTGACGGCTTGCATCGACGCGCCCGTGAACCAGTAGATCACGGCGCCGCCGCAGATGAGACCGAGCAGGAACGGCGGGTGGAGGAGCGACAGCTTGTCGAGGTCGGTCTTCAAGCCTTGAGTTAAGACCATGATGATCGAAAAGATCATCGTCGTCGCGCCGACCACCGCTGTGCCAATGAGCACCGGCTTCGCGGTCGCCTTGAAGGTGTTGCCGGCGCCATCGTTTTCTTCGAGGTAGTGCTTGGCCTTCTCGAAATTGACGTCGAAGCCGTGGTCGCGCTTGATCTCCTGTTTGATGTTCGGCAGCGTCTCGATCACCGAGAGCTCGTACACCGATTGCGCGTTGTCGGTCACGGGGCCGTAAGAGTCGACCGCGATCGTGACCGGTCCCATGCCGAGGAAGCCGAACGCCACGAGACCAAATGCGAACACCGCCGGGGCGATCATCAACGGTCCGGCCGCCGTGGCCTCGAGCCCCATTGTGCTCACGCCGTAGGCGATCGCCATCAACGCGACGATGGTCATGCCGAGCCAGTACGCGCTGAAGTTACCGGCGACGAGTCCCGAGAGAATGTTGAGCGAGGCGCCGCCCTCGCGCGACGATGTCACGACTTCGCGCACGTGCGCTGACTCGGTCGACGTGAAGATCTTGACCAGTTCAGGAATGATCGCGCCCGCGAGCGTGCCGCACGTGATGATCGTCGAGAGTTTCCACCACAACGTCGTATCGCCGCGGAGCTCCGGGATCAGCAAGTATGAGACCGCATAGGTCGCCACCACCGACACGATCGAAGTGAGCCACACGAGGCTCGTGAGCGGGTGCTCGTAGTTCATCTTGTCGGCGTTGCCGTAGCGACTCTTCGCAACGGCTTCGTTGGCTAGATAGGAGACGCCGGAAGCGACGACCATCATGACGCGCATGACGAAGATCCACACGAGCAGTTGGACCTGCACGGTGGGATCCGGGACGGCGAGCAAAATGAACGAGATCAGCGCGACGCCCGTGACGCCGTACGTTTCAAAACCATCGGCGCTGGGACCGACCGAGTCACCGGCGTTATCGCCCGTGCAGTCGGCGATCACGCCCGGGTTGCGCGCGTCGTCCTCCTTGATGTTGAAGACGATCTTCATGAGGTCGGAGCCGATGTCGGCAATCTTAGTGAAGATTCCGCCCGCGATTCGCAGCGCCGCGGCGCCGAGCGATTCTCCGATGGCGAAACCGATGAAGCAGGAACCCGCGTAGTCGCCTGGTACAAAGAGCAAAATGCAGAGCATGATCAGCAACTCGACGCTGATCAGCAACATGCCGATACTCATGCCGGCCTTGAGCGGAATCGCGTAACACGGAAACGGCTTGCCGCGGAGACTCGCGAACGCCGTGCGCGAGTTCGCGAACGTGTTAATGCGAATTCCGAACCACGCAACGCCGTAGCTCCCGGCGATACCGACTAGGCTGAACAGCAAAATGGTGATGACTTTTTGGGCTTCGAACTCGAGCAACACGCCGAAGTACAACACCATAATCACGCCGATGAACACCTCGAGCAGCAGCAGAAACTTCCCCTGCTGAATCATGTAGGTCTTACATGTCTCGTAGATCAGCTCGGAAATTTCGAGCATCGAACTGTGCACGGGAAGGTTTTTGACTTGGCTATAAATCACGACTCCGAACAAGAGTCCGAGCGCGCAGATCACCAAACCGCCGAGCAACAGATTGTGACCATTGATGCCGCCGAGAAACACGACTTGGTCGAGGGCTGGCAGCACGAGGTTCGCCTCGCCGCCCGCCTTGTGCACGGGCGCGGCCGGCGGCGTAACGCCACCCGGTGGCGTTTGCGCGAAGCTTACGTGAGAGACCGTGAAGGTGAGCAGGATGAGCGCGATCGGAATCGCGAGTCCAATGCGATGTAGATTCGTCTGTAGGAATCCAGCACCGCTAAACCTAGAGCCGGCGCGACGTGACAGTTTCATGAGACCCTTCTCCTAAAAATCACAGTTCGAACCCCAAATTGGAGTTTTTCAGTTCATCACCGATCGAGGTAATGCACCGAGTTGTATTGGGGTTGGCCGTCTGCGAAACCGCAGACGCTTCAGCGCCCGCCAACACGCACCGCCGGTCGTGCTTCCCCCCGGTCGAGGCGCGCAGAGAATTGACGCCTTATAACAGGGTCCTTCGCCAAAGTTCAATCCGCGCTGTGCAGATGAATACTCGGGAGAGCGTGAATTCGGCCTCACGCGAGGTGATTGGCGGCGTTTTCCGCATGGAGTCGGCCGCAGCCCATCGGCCGAAACCCGAGGTGCGGCAGTTTCCGCTGCTCGGGCGACTCCCGTCGGATGACTCAGATTAAGGCATTGGGTCCGTGCTGGCCGTTACTCGGAGACCTTGAAGCAAGGAAAGTAGCCGGTGTGACCGAGTTCGTAGTCGTCGACAAGTTGCGGAATCTCATCGAACGCATAGATCCGCGCGTCGACGGTCGGCATCCAGTTTTCGCGCTCGCCGTAGGCGACGGCGGCTTCCGCCTGCGCGCGCCGCGCGTAGTGCGTGTGGATATGTTGATGACGCTCAATGCATTCGATCGCGCGCACGTTCATGAGCACCATGCCTTCCTTCCAACCCGCGGTCGTGATGACGCCTTCGCGCGAAAGCGCTTTGAGCGTCGCTCGATAGACGGGCGTCCCGACATAGTCGATGAAGATCTGCACCATGTCGCCGGCCGTCAAACGGCGCACTTCGGCGAGGAACGTGCTTTCCGCCGCGCGATAGGCGTCGCGATACTCAGCGTCCTCTCCATATCGCGCTTCGTCGTAGTTGAGTCGTGCAAAGCGACGGCGATCGACGGGCGCGATCCCGTGTCGCGCGATCAGCTCGAGTCGTTCCTCGTTGCTCGCGACCATCGCCGCGCGGCAGCCGTTGCGACGCGCGAGATCAAGCTGCGCAAAAGTCACACCGCCACCCCAACCCCACACGTTGGGTGCGGCATACTCCTCGCGAGAGACGAGCAAGCGAAACGCGCCGTACGCAACCTCCCAGTTCGACCACGCCGTTATGTAGCGCAGCGAAAACGCCGCCCATTGGGCGAGACTAAAGCGCGACGCTCTTGGCACGCCGATGACTTGGTCCTCGCGCAGTTTCATGCGCGTTGCGAGGCAACCGATGGTTCCCGGCGCATCGTAGCCGAAGATTTTTTTCGGGTAGCCCCAGCGATCGGCTTCGCCGTTACAGAAAATCAGCGCATGCTGTCCCGGCTCGACGCTGGTGACACGCCGGCCGCACTCGATAATGCGCACCACGCCGGCATTCCCGAGCACGACCTTCGGCTCCTTTCGCAGCAAGCAGACATCGATGGGACTGCGTTTTACGGCGTGCCCCATATTTCCTTCCCAGCAACCGAAAATCGGCGCCGCGATCACGTCGAATTCGCCGGCCGTCGGCACGTCGATGGACTCGCGGACCAACTCGCCGTGGCGCGGCGGGTCATCGTGTCCGGCGTAGAGCACCCAAGCGTCTGCTTTCACCACGACTCGTCCTTCTGATTCCTAGAGTTCGAATTCATCGTTCTTAGTATTTCGGCTGCGCGGAGCAGAATCCGTTGGGTACGAAGCGACTTAGAAGACCCCGCGACGTGACTAAAAGACAAAGCGAACAATTGCGTAACACCAGAGCGCCGCGACAAAGGCGGCGGCGACGTCGAGCAGTGCTCCCGTCTTCGCCATGCGTGGCACTGTCACATAGCCGCTGCCGAAGACAATCGCATTGGGCGGCGTTCCAGCCGGCAGCGCGAAGTCGCAGGACGATGCGATCGTCGCCGCAAACAGCACCGTCGTCAGTTGCTCTGGCGTCACCACGCTCTTCAGCACGGGGAGCAGCACGCCGATCGTCGCGGTATTGGACGCGAACGCCGACAACACGACACTGACGGAGCTAGCCACCAGCGTCTGCGGGAATGAAGCGAGTTCGCGTAACCCCACGAGTTGGTCGGCGAAGCTCTTTGAGAGGCTGCTCGCTTCCACGCCGCTTGCCATCGAGAAACTACCGCCGAGGAGGACGAGCGTGCCCCATGGCACCCGCCGCAGCGAAGCGATTTCGAGCGTTCGCCGACCGTCGACTCGCGCGACGAGCAGCGCGACCGCCGCCAATAGCGAGATCGCGCCTTCGACGTGCGCGGACTTCAACTCGAACCACTTGATGCTGGGCGCGCAAAGAGCGGTCAGTGGCTGCGCGACGATCCACAAAGTTGCGGTGATCAAGAACACGACGAGTACAAGCTTCTCGGCACGTCGCCAGCGACCGAGGGAGGCGAGTTCCGGCGCCAACACCGCGGCGCCGATTTCAGGCGCCGGCGCATCCGCGCGCCCGACGCGCCAAAGCGCGAACCACGCGATCGGCAAGAACAGCAACATGAAGCCGCCACCGACCACGAGAAACTGAAGGAACGACACTTCAACGCCCTGGCTCACCATGTATCCAGCGAACTGCGCATTCGGTGCCGTGCCAATTTTTGTGCCGACGCCGCCGATATTGGCTCCATAGGCAATCGCCAACATCAGCGCGGCGCCGTAGTGCACGAGTCGCTGGTGATTCGAGCGTCCTTCGAGTTGCGAAATGATAGCGAGACCAATCGGGAACATCATCGTCGCGGTCGCGGTGTTGGAAATCCACATCGATATCGCCGCCGTGGCGGACAAAACGCCGAGGAGGAGCCGGCGCGGATCGGTGCCGATGTTCGACATGATCTGAATCGCAATGCGTCGGTGTAGGCCGCACTGCTGCATGGCGGCGGCGATGCACATGCCGCCCATGAATAGAAAGATATACGGATTCAGATACGGCAGCGCGGCGTCGCGCAAATTCTCGGCGGCACCGCCGGGGAAAACGGGAAGCACGGGACAGACCACCAGCGGAACCAGCGCCGTCCAGTAAATCGGCAGCGCTTCGGTGATCCACCAGATTGCCATGAGCGCGATCAGCGCCGCCGCGTGCGCGGGCCGCGCGCCGAGCTCGGGGTGATGGTGCAAGGAACTGTCGACGCAACTCAGCACGCCGAAAGCGAGCAGGCCGGCCGCGAGGCCGATTTTCTTAGTCGGGGTTTGCGGCACGCGGCGGAGTATAGCTGGGCGAGAAAGTGCTACGCAGGCCATTTTCGCGCGCGGCGCGTCTCGATGCCAACGGGCGGGAGCCCGCAAGACGCACCGAGTTCCCGCCTGGTAGACAGCTCGCGACTCGACCGGCATCATCGGCGGCATTCCCGTCGTGATCGCGCCAGAATTCGTTTAGCTCCGCACTCGGAATGAAATCTTCGTAGACGGGAATCATTGCTCCTGGTCGACACGACCGCGGCCGCCGAAATACGAGAGTCCGCTCGCTCGGCCAAGTGCGCGCGAAATTCGCGCCCATGACGGCAAGAAAGTTGAGTTCGCTATGTTGAAAATATCAAGTCACCCGCCCGCTCGAATCTTAACGCGGATTCTCGCGGCGTGGATTTTCATGCAGGTGTTGACCTATGACACGCGCAGCGATGCGCAACTTTTTTACCCGGCCAACAACCACTACTACCTCATTGCGCTCTATGGTCTCACTTACTTCGAAGGCCGCACTTTAGCCGCCGCGTACGACGGCTACTTGGTGTCACTCAACGACTCTGACGAGGAGACATTTCTTCTGTCTCAATTACCGCCGACTTACAAGTGGATTGGGTTGTCCGACGAGGTCGTCGAAGGGCAGTACCTGTGGGAGAGCGGCGAGCCGGTCAGTTACACGAATTGGGCGGCGGGACAGCCGTCGGGCGCCTTCGCGACCGTTGACTTTGCGCGTTGGGACAACGATTGGGACGCAACCGTCAGCTCCTTCACGTGCCCGGCCGTACTCGAAACTTCGCGACCGATCAATGCCATCGGCGCCGTTTCGTTGCTCGAATGTGAGCGCCAAGGATTCGATCTCTTCTTGACCTGGCCGGATGAAGGACACGATTCCTATCGACTCGTACGCGATGATGTCTTCCTGGCGACTATACCGTCGGACGCGACATCTTTTCTTGATAGTCCCGGCCCTGGCTTTCATCAGTATTTCCTCATCGCGGACGATGGCGGGATTCTCACGCCCCCGACCTATTGCGGGGAAAGCGCATTACATCCCGGCTATGTGCTGAGCCTCGAAGCGACTGTTTGTGTAACCGGTAGCGTTACGACCGTGCGAGCCTTGCTCGAATCGCAGGGGCCGCCGGTGCAAGGGTATTCGTTTGGGGTCTGTCACGATTCATCGGCGGCGGTGTTTATGGGTGGTGTGGAAGGGACCGCGACGACCGCGCTCGGGCGCGCCGATTTTTTCACGCTCAGCGAGCATGCCGACGGCTGGACCGCGGCCGCAATCCTTTCCTTTTTCGGCCTGTGGACGCTCGGGCCTAGTCCGGACTGGGAGCTTGCCGTCATTGAGTACGAGGCAGTGGCGACCGCGCCCGCTTCGGTCCCGTTGACGATTTGTTCGACGCTGGGATCGCCGCCGGTCGAGGTCGTCATGGTGAGCGGAGACGTGGCTTTTCTGCCGGTGACGCTGCCGGGGATAATCGAAGTCGTGCCGCCATTTTTTCTGCGTGGTGACTGTAATTTCAGCGCCGCGATCGACATCGCGGATGTGCTGTTCTTGGGTGATCGACTGTTCTCAACCGCGCCCGACTACTTTCCGTGCTTGGCCGCGTGCGAGGCGAACGGCGATGGCGCGCTCAACATCGCGGACATGGTTTTCGTTTTGAATTATCTGTTCGTGAGCGGTCCGCTTCCGCCCCAGCCCTTTCCGGCTTGCGCCGAAGATCCAAACCCCGCCAGCGGATTCGTCTGCATCGAAGGCGGGCAGTGTCCTTAGCGATTCGCGACCGACGCGCACCGACCTCGTGTCCGACCAGCCCCAGAAAAAAATCTTTGGCCGCGAGCCGAAGCATTACTCGCGTTGAGCGAGGCTCCGAGTCGCGGCCAAAGATTTCAAAAAGTCACTATGCGAGTGGTTACGGACACACAGTCGAACCCGGTGGGCAGTACAACCCCGCGCTCGGTACGCTGCCGCACGCTGGGAACGGCGCCGGCGGCGCAGGGCCCGCCATGAACAAGTAACTCAGCGAGTAGACGGGGTCGGAGAGATCTCGCCGGTCGTCGCCGTTGACGTCGACGGCTGACTCGCAAATCGTCGCGGGTCCGCCCCCAAACAACTCGTCCAGCGTCCAGATCGGATCCCCAATGTTCAAGATCCCATTCAGGTTCACGTCGCCGCGGATGTACTCACCGACGGGACGCAAGAAGTTTGCGACCACATGGTTGCCGAGACTGGTTCCAGCGACGTAAGCGTCGTCCGCGTCAAAGGAGAAGTGCACGCCGAGGAAAATTCGGCTGCGGCCATTCTCGATCGCCGCCTCCGAGAAAGTGTCGTACGTGCGGAAAACTCCGGGCGTGTCGTCCGAAGTGATCGTGAAGTTAATGTTGTTGGTACCAAAGAATCCCGCCATGACCGAGGCGTGCGTCGCGCCGAAGGTCGCATGTCCCGACACCCAAGCCGGGAAGGGCGGAGTGAACGGGTTCAGGGGTTCCCAAGTCGGGTCCGCGACGGTCGCTGGATTTGAATCCGTATCGGCGAGGCGAATCGCGCTGATCGGACGCCAGAGATCGATGTCAGTCAAATACTTCGCGTCCCACGCGACCAGCCCCGCGTCACCCAGTGCGAGATTGACGAGCGCGAAGAGACGCGCGTTTTCCGGCATGCTGAGACCTTGGTCCGTCGCGACGACTTGCGTGATGTAGTTCAAGTGTCCCGGCGGCTTGAAGGTGCCATTGACGTCGTTGGCCCAGAAGAAGGCGGTTTCCGTCTCGTAAGCGGTGCGTGTCGTGCTATTCAGGGCGCCGAGTTCTTGCACTTCGGCGACCTGCGCGGCGTATTCGGGGCTCGCCAACAAGTCGGCCATGTTCGTGTAGCCGGCTGGACCGATCGGCCGGAATTGCGAACCGCTTGTCATCGTCCAAGGTAGAGAATTGCCCCAGCCGGGAGTGAACGGCGGGCTCGTGAAGTCCGGGAATGTCGGAATCCAATCGCCGGGATTGCTGCCGATGGGATAAATCGGATCGGGACTCGTGCCGTCGTTTGCGCGCGCTATTAGGAGCGCTTCGGCGACCGCGACGCCGAGCAAGACTCCATCGTTCTCCGCCGCGCCGTCCGGAACTGCGAGCAGCGACTGCGCCAAGGCCGCGTCGCAAATCGCCTCGCGCGCCGGGTAGAGCGCAACCAAAATGTGGTGCGAAGCCGCGGCGGCAGCGGCGACCGCCGAGGTGCCGGCGGGTGGCGTCAAGAGCGACAAGTACGGTTCGTGGGTGCGCTCGATCGAGTTCACCGCGTCGTACATCGCGACGTGCATGAGCGCGCCCGCTCGCGCGATCGGACACGGCGGTCCGCCGGTGGCGCGAATCGTGTCGAGCAGCACGTTATTCCAGTCGATGATGACGTCGGCGGACGCGGGGCCCGCGAGCGCGAGCACGCCTGTCGCGGCGATAAGAACTCTTCTCAACTTGCGAAAACCAGATGGGGACCTGGGCATGACCAATCCTCCCGTGTAGAAACGCATCACGGCAACACCACCGACAACTTTCACACATTGACTGTGCGCCGGTGCGAGAACGTATTTGAGCCTACTCTTGGAAGTGAATCTCTTTGTTACCCGAAACTGTGAATCAGAACTTCTACCGATTGAAATCGAGGCATCAAGCACAAAGATGCCGAAAGCCTCGTGCGCGGCGTGGCGCTCGTCGTGATGTCGGCCAGTCCGCCACAATTCTCGGATCGCGACCCAATTCCCGAGCGTCGCGCGCGCATTCGCGTTACGCGTGGGCACAAAGCGAGTGCGCGTCGGGCGGAGCTGCGCTTGTCTTGTTCAAAGACGCGGACTCCACTGCGACGTAAAGCGCGGCAAGCGAACGACACCGCGCAGGAGAGAGCACTTGATCCGCTGCGAAGAGAGCGTCGCCCGCTACGGCAGCGTCAGCCAACCGTCAAAGAACAACCGCGTGATGTACTCGGTGCCGCCGGCGCCGTCCGGTTTATAGATCGCCGCTTCCGACCACGCGAGCGTACCGAGGACCGGGCAGATCATCCCGGCGTGGCCAATGATCACGCCGTTGGCGCCCGGCGGCGCCGCTTCCGCCAAAACCGCGAAGCAATTGGCGCAGCGGTTCGGCTCGTCGTAGACGAAGAAGCTGATTCCTTGATTGAGTTCGATCGGGAGGCCGAAATTCATGAGTTCAGCGGTTTGCACGCAGCGACAGTACTCACTCGAGATGACGCGACCGACGGGAATCCCGCGCGCGGCCATATCGACACCGATCGAGATCGCCTCGGAGACGCCGGTCGAATCGAGTTGCCGCGCCGTCGCTGTTCCGAGCGGCGGACAATCAGTCGCGCAGCTCGTCCACCAACCCGGCACGGTCGTCGTCGCGGCGGTGCCGAGAACGGTTTGGTCCGAACACACGGTCGCCGCCGAGTGACGAAAGAAAATCATGTAGCCGCCGGCGACGAGGCACTGCGTGACGGTCGGCGTGAGCGTCGCGGTGCTACCGATGGGCGAACACCCGATGCCGGACGTACAGCCGAAGACACTGTAGTGATACGTGCGAGGCACCGCGGTCGTATCCGGCAGGAGCGCGGTCAGCGATTCGATCGTCGATTCGCCGGCCCCTTCGTACACGAGTTGCGCGGACGGATCGTCCGGGCCAGACGGCGGCGAGTTGAGCGCTCGCAACAGGCGGACGGAATCGAAACCGCTCGACGCGTCGGTGCAGTTCCAACTGAGCAAGACATTCGTGCCTTGGATCGAAACGACGAGCGCGTCGGCAACGGGGCCCGTGCAGGAACCGACCTCGCAATCGAGCGCGTCGGGCGTCGGATCAACCCCGCAGCTCAGGTGCGGCGCCGGGAGCGGAATCGTCGAGCTACCGAAGAGCGCGCTCAGCATCGAGACCACGTCGGAGATGTCCAGCGCACCATCGTCATTGCCGTCGCAGGCCTTCGCGCATGATGGCGGGCTCGCGCTGAGGAACAGCGCTTCCGCCAGCGCAATGGGATCGGCAATATTGAAACCGCAATCGCTATTGCAGTCGCCGCGCCGAAAAGATTGCGCACCCACTTGCGAAGTCAGCACCAAAAGCGCGGAGGTCGCGAACACGCACGCGAAGCGTTGAGAATGACGCATGATGATCCTCACATGGACGACGACAAAGTTCGAAGGTTCGAATGCAATCCCAGCCGTAGGGCCAGCGAACGTTGTTCCCACTCAGCATCGGGTCGGGGTTTGAGCCGACCGGATTGTAGCCTGCTGCCGCCGTTCCGCTAGCGGCTCACCCCAAAGACTTGACGATATCTTCGCACACTTTTTTGGCGTCGCCGAAGAGCATCATAGTGTTGGCGCGATAGAAGAGTTCGTTGTCAACACCTGCGTAGCCGGCCGCCATCGAGCGTTTCACGAATAGCACCGTTTTGGCGTTCTCGACGTCGAGAATCGGCATGCCGTAGATCGAACTGGTCGGGTCTTTTTTGGCGGCTGGATTCGTGACATCGTTGGCGCCAATCACAAAGGCAACGTCCGTCGCCGCGAAGTCGCGGTTGATGTCTTCGAGTTCCAGCACATCGTCGTAGCTGACGTTGGCCTCGGCGAGCAGCACATTCATGTGCCCCGGCATGCGTCCGGCGACGGGATGGATTGCGTAGCGCACCTGCACGCCGTCGTGCTTCAAGATATCCGCGATCTCGCGCAACGAGTGCTGCGCTTGCGCGACCGCCATGCCGTAGCCCGGCACCACGATCACCGAGCTCGCGTTTTTCATCAAAAACGCCGCGTCCTCGGCGCTACCGGATTTCACCGCGCGCTCGCCGCTCTTTGCGGCGGCTGCCGCCGCGCCCGACTCGGTGCCGAATCCGCCCAAGATCACGTTGAATATCGAGCGGTTCATGCCCTTGCACATGATGTAGCTGAGGATTGCGCCCGACGAGCCGACGAGCGCACCCGTCACGATCAATAACGTGTTCGAGAGCGTAAAGCCGATCCCGCACGCCGCCCAACCAGAGTACGAATTGAGCATCGAGATGACGACCGGCATGTCGGCGCCACCGATCGGCAGGATCAACAAGAGACCGAGGAGCAGCGAAATCGCCGTGAGCAACCAAAACGCCACGGCGCTATCGTTCATCGTCAACCACACCAGCAGCGCCGCGATGACGACTCCGAGCGCGGCGTTCAGCACGTGTTGACCCACGAACACGAGCGGCGCGCCCGACATCAATCCCTGTAGCTTCGCGAAGGCGATGATGGAGCCCGTGAAAGTGATCGCGCCGATGGCGACGCCGATTCCCATCTCGATGAGGCTGCCGGTCTCAATGTCATTCGCGGTTCCAATGCCAAACTCGAGCGGCGAGTAGAAAGCCGCTGCGGCGACGACGACGGCGGCGAGTCCGACCAGGCTGTGAAACGCGGCGACGAGTTGCGGGAGCGCCGTCATCGGAATGCGCTTCACGATATAGGCGCCGATCCCACCGCCGATCAAGACTCCGCTGAGTATCACCACGTAGCCGGCGGTCGTCGGGTGCCCGAGCATGGCGAGCGTCGTCACGATCGCGATGGCCATGCCGACCATCGCAAAGCTATTGCCGGTCGTCGCGGATTGCGGCGACGACAGCCCACGCAACGCGAGGATGAAGCACACCGAAGCAGCGAGGTAGAGGAGCGCAGCGATATTCTCGTTCACGGTCGTGCGACCCTTCCGCTTACTTGTGCTTCTTCTTGAACATCGACAGCATGCGCTGTGTGATCAGAAATCCGCCGACAATATTCACCGACGCCAGCACTACCGCGACGAACCCCAACACTTGTGAGAAGCCAAAGCCCTCGGTGCCGGCGGCGATCAAAGCGCCGACGATGATCACACTCGAAATCGCATTGGTCACCGACATCAGCGGCGAGTGGAGTGCCGGCGTCACTCGCCACACGACGTAGTAGCCGATGAAACAAGCGAGCACGAACACCGTGAAGAGTAGTACGAAGGGGATGCGTCCGTGTTCTGCGACGAGAAGGAGTGGTTGCTGCGCGACGAAGCCTAGCAACGAACTGAGAATCATGTTCTCCACTTCCAGACGTGACTGGGGGACGACTCGTGACGAAGCGCAGTGGCGCCGATGCGCAGAGGAGCACTCGCGACGGGCGGGGAGTCTCGGCTGACGGCACACGGAAGTCAAGCGGAGGAGGCGCGTCAACTCGCGGTGCTTTTGCGACCGCCGCGCGCGACGAGCACGACACCGCAAAGGACGCAAGCCGCGCCCATGAGCGTGTGGCGGGTAATGGGCTCGTTGCGGAAGAACCATCCGAGAAACAGGGCGATGACGGGTGTGATGTACGAGATGAGACTCAAGCGGTGAGCGTGGACCGAACGCAACAGCCAAAAATAGAGGCCGAACGTCAGCACGGTGCCGACGAGTGCGAGGTACACGATGCTCAAGATCGCGTCGGTCGTCCACTCGGCTTTGGCGTCGCGCTCGAAGATCGCGGCGGCGCCGCAGAGGAGCGCGGCGCCGAGCAGCATCCCGTTGCGATTGAGCGCGAGCGAATTGACGCCGCCGCCGTGGAGTTTCGTCAGTGTGTTGCCGACCACGGAGGCGAGCGGACTCAGGAGGAGGATGAGCGCCGCTGGCATACCCTCGGCGCCGAAACCCCGGAGGTCCGTGAAGAAGAGCAGCACCAAGCCGACGAGACCCGCAAGGAAGCCGAGCCACTGCATGGACGACAGGCGCTCGCCAGGCACAAGGTAATGCGACGAAAACGCCACCATCATCGGGAAAATGCCCCACAGCAAACTCACGAGTCCCGATGGCAACAGAGTCTCGGTGTAGTAGACGATGCCGTAGGACACGGCGAAATTCAGTGTGCCGACGGCGACCCACAAGCGGGCGGGCGGCGACGCGCCGCCTTCGTGTCGACCGAGCCACGCGGCGACGATGGCCATCGCGATGCCAGCGAGCACAAAGCGCGCGCCCGCCGATGTCAGCGGAGGCAAGTCGCTCAATCCGCCGGCGATGACGATCCACGTGCTGCCCCACGCGGCGCACAGCACGCCGATCGATAGGTTGATGACGAGGGGCGGAGGCGGCGCTTTCGACAACGACTGCGCGGTCGCGGGTTTTTCGTTGCGCGCGTTCTCGTTTGCCACCGACGTCCACTTCCTCGAGCAGTAAGTCTTGACCTCGCCTCTGCGACAGAGTCTCCTTTTCGCAGGCAATGCGCAACGCTCTGTCTTGCTGGGTGCCACGCGTCGGACGTTGAGCGAAGGGTTTTTCACTCATATGTCGAAGGACACGAAACTGTCACCGCCGACCGAATTGGTCGAACTCTCGAATGAACTCGGCAGCTCGACGCACGACTATGTGATTCTCGGCGAGGGCAACACTTCGACGCCGGGGCCGGACGGCAGTTTTTGGGTGAAGGCGAGCGGATCGCAGCTCGGCACGATGGGCGCGGCGGATTTCGTGCTGATGCAACGCGGCCGCGTGCTCGAGATGTTGACGCTCAAAAACCCGACAGACGACCAAGTACGCGGTGGTTTGTTGGCGGCCAAGGTCGGCGGATCTTCCGAGCGCCTGCCGTCGGTTGAGACCGCGATGCACGCGGTGCTGCTGAACATCCCGGGCGTTCGGTTTGTTGGGCACACGCATCCGACGGCGATCAATGCCATCACGTGTTCCGTGAGTTTCAACGCGCTGCGCGCGCGACTCTTTCCGGACGAAGTCGTGCTCTGCGGCGCGGCGCCCGTGCTCGTTCCCTACTTTGATCCAGGGCTCCCGCTCGCGCACGAGATCCAGCGTCGGGTCGAAGCCTACCTGGCGCGTTATGGAGAGCGGCCGAAGACGATTTACTTGCAAAACCACGGTTTCATCGCGCTCGGTGCGACGGCGCGGGAAGTCCTTCACATCACCGCCATGGCGGTGAAGGCGGCGCGCATTTTGTTGGGCGCGTTCGCGCTCGGCGGTCCGAATTACCTGTCGGCGAAAGCCGTTGCTCGCATCCACGGGCGACCCGACGAGCACTATCGACAGCGCATGCTGGGCGTCTCGCAGCCCGAAGCGGTCGGCGACGCGGCAGGCGTCGATGCCGTCGAGACGCATTAACGCGAGTTTCGATCGTCGCGAGTTCGGTTGAAGGGAGATCCGTGTTCATCCCCTATAGCTCCGACGCACCGCTCTATTATTTTCCTTGGGCAACGATCGGCATCATCGCGGTCAACTTACTCGCGTTTTTTGCGATTCCGGGCGAGGGCCTCGCGCAATTCGCGCTTGAGTGGGGCAACGGGCTGCATCCGACGCAGTGGGTCACGTCCGTTTTTATCCACGGGAGCTTCATGCACTTGCTCGGGAACATGTTCGGATTGTGGACTTTCGCGCTCTGCATCGAAGGTCGGCTCGGGCCGTGGAAATTTCTCGCTGCGTATTTCGGCATTGCAATCGTCTGTAATTTCATTGAGCAAGCGGCTGCTTTGGCAGCCGCTGAAAATTGGTCTCTCGGAGCATCGGGACAGGTGTTTGCCTTGATGGCCATGGCGTTGGTGTGGGCTCCTGAAAGTCGGTTGCGGATTTTCGTCTGGCTTTTCCCTTATGTGAACACGATCGAAGCTCGCATACGAACGGTTGCGATTCTCTACGTGATTTGGCAGTTGGCCTGGGCGCTGTTTTATCTGGCATTGGGACTCGGTATTGGTAGCGAGGCGCTCCACTTACTCGGCGCTGCCGTCGGTTTTCCGCTTGCTGTCGTGCTGGTTAAGAAAGGCCTGGTTGACTGCGAGGGTTGGGATCTGTTTTCGATTCGCAAGGAACACCCGACGACGCGCGCGATGAAAAACGAGTTTGTACGTCGAAGAGAAGTTCAAAAATCTTTCGTCGCCGCCGCGACGGCCGCGCCCACATCGCAGGATGATTCGGAGCCGTTGCTCGAAGACGCGCTCGCCGACGGCGACCTCGATCGGGCCGAGGAGATCTACCGCGAGGGTGGATCGTGGCCGCTCGCGGAGTCGCTCCAGCGCAAGTGGATTTCGGTCGCGGTCCGCGCCGGCAAGCTGGATCGAGCGAAGCCGTTGCTGCTCGACCATGTGCGGCGATTCCCGACTCGCGCCGCGGCGGTTCGGTTACTGCTCGCGCGCATCTATGTGGAGGGCGAGAAACGCCCCGCGCAGGCTCTCAAAGTGCTCGCCAATATTGATCCGGGCCAACTCAATGAAGCCGAACGCACGACCTACGGCAAACTCACTGAGATCGCCACTTCCCTCCGTTCGAGCGGCGTACTGGAACTAGATGTCGGCGACTGAAGAGTGGCGGAGCGGACGCTGCGGACGGCTGTCGTCGCCAATTCTTTGAACCCGTTTCGAACTCGCTCGCGTTAGCATATTGAAACACGAAACACCCGAGTCGATGGAGGCGCGGTGGATAGAGTCGAGACGCTGCTGGAGCACGCGACATTCTTGCGCAATCTCGCCCGCGCCTTGGTTTGCGATGGCAATACCTCGGACGACGTCGTGCAAGACACTTGGCATGCGGCGCTCAAGACACCGCCCGTCGACACGGGCGCCGACCGCGCGTGGCTCGCGCGTGTGTTGAGAAACATCGTGACGTCGCGGCGCCGGCAGGATGCGAGTCGGCGCCACCGCGAGCGCGCGGCCGCGCGGCGCGAAGCGCTGCCTTCGGCGCAAGACCTATCGGACAGAGTTGTCGAAGGCCAGCGCGTGCTGAATGCAGTAGTTCGGCTCGAGGAACCTTATCTCTCAACGATTCTGTATCGCTACTTCGAAGACTTCTCTGTGCGCCAGATTGCGGAGCACCACCAAGTATCCGTTGAAACCGTGCGGACGCGACTCAAGCGCGCGCGAGAGAGACTGCGCGCCGAACTCGAGCTCGACCGGGGCGAAAGCGCGCCGCGCGCGTTGTGGCTCCTCGCTGGATTTGGTCCCAACGGCGCGATCGATGGCCGAGTTGTGTCCACCGCATCGGGCTTGTCGAGCGCGGGAGTCGTTAGCGCGTGGCTCGCAGGAGGAATCATGACGGCGAAGCACTTGGCGGCGGCGGCAGTGTTCATTGCACTCATCGGCGCGTGGTTCGTGTTGCGCACGAGCGATTCGACGGCGCTAAAGACCCCCGTCGCGAGTCGAGAAAACTCACTCGCGCTGCCGTTCGTGCCGGGCGCCTCGGAATCGGCAAGCATCGGCGAGCCCGACTCGCCATCGGCGTCGGAGGAGTCTGAACCGACGGAAGCTGGACTCGCCGTCGAGGCGGAGATCCGAGGTCGAGTCGTCGACGAAGACGGGAAATCGATCCCCAACGCTGACGTGCATCTGGTTGTGAACAGCGAACGTCGCGGCAGAGCGTCGACCAATGGTACCGGAGAGTTCGTATTAGCGGCGCCGAGCGGACAGCTCGTCGAGCTGGAGATTGAGGCGGGTTGTTATGAGACTCTGCGGACGATGCCGACCTTGTCGGTGAATATGCCGACGGAGTTCGTGCTAAACGTCGCAACTCTGTTGGAGATTTGCGTGGCGTTTCCGGATTCGATGGTCATGCCTAAGGTGTACGACCTTCGCATCGATGGCGATGGTGGCTCCGCGTCGGCGCACTATTTTGAGAACGGTTCGAATAGCGCTACCTCGAATTTAGCGACACGCACATCCGACAAGAGAAGAGTCTCGCATCCAAGTTTGAAAGCTGCTGAGACTACCTCGGGAGTTTGGCGAATTTGCGATATTGAGCCTGGTCTGTATGTCGCTTCAGTCTCATTTGAAGGGATAAAGGCGCCGCCGCCGCAGAGCGCACAAGTGGAGCTGGGAATCGCTACGCGGTTGCGCTTCGAAATCGAGCCAATCGCCGCGCCGGAGATCGTTGTGCGCGTCGTCGACTCGAAAGGCAAGCCGCTTGAAGATGTTCAGGTCAGCAAAGCGTGGTCGAACTTCTCGTCGTCGAACCAACACTCAGTGGGTGCCACCGATTCGCGCGGCGAGTACAAATTGTCGGCGAGTGGGCGCGGTTTAGTTGAACTCTTGTTCACGAAGACGGGGTACGCGCTCAGCAGTTGTCGATTGAAGGAACCCTTTGCAGCCGGGGTCGTCACGATCGAACTCGCCTCGGATGCTGCGCTATGGGTGACGGCCAGGAACGCAGATGGCGACTCGATGGAGGACGTGAGCGTGGTCGTTGAGAATTTCGCAGTGAGGACGGCTCGAACTCTCGATCCCGCGTGGATCGCTGGGGCGCAGAGTTTTCGTGTCGACGGCGTGTGTCCGGGCTGGAATAGCGTGCACGTGAACAAGGATCGAGCCACCCTTGCCTCGGTCGTCGTGTTCATCGAATCAGGCGAGACGCAAACCGTTGAAGTCGCTGTGCCGGCCGCAATTCGTGTCAATGGTCGAGTGTTAATCGACGGTGAGCCGCTCGAATCGGCATATATACGCATCTCACTTGCAAACGTGCCTTTCGGCTATGGCCACGACACTGACATGCGCGGCGAATTCACGCTAGACTTCCACGGGAGCGGCCTAGCGGATTTGCTCGTCCGCGTGCCATCGATCGCCAGCTTTAACGTGCCCGTCTCCATCGTCGAGGGCGAACCGCTGTTGATCGAACTCGAGACGGAGCTGTTGAACGGCATAGTTGTGGGAGCGAACGGGGAGCCAGTACCCAACGTGCAAATTAGCGTCGAAAGCGCGACCGTTCAAAACAGATTTGAGGCCGACGCGGAAGGGCGAATTGTCGACGCTCGGCTGCCAGCCGGATCCTATAGTTGGACGATGGTCGGCCCCAGCAAACACGGATTCGGCTGCGGGCAATTCGTTGTGCTAGCAGGATCAGCAGTTGAAGTGCGTTTCGAGCTCGAGCCTGCGCGGAGCATCGAGATCAAATTTGATCAACCGAGAAGAACGTTTACCCATTTTCAGGGTGCACGCTGGGTGGACGGTCAATGGATCGAGTTGCCGACGCCGATGGGCACCATTTTCAAATTGCCTTGGACGGGTGTGGAAGCAGGAAAGCTCCGCATCGATAGTGCTGTCACAGTTCCAGTTCTTCTCGATGTCCCCGCCGGCGCTGAGTTGCCGACGCTCCACACGCAAATACAACTCGGTTCGCCTATCGAGCTCATTGTCGTGAGCCCAGAACTCGGACCACTCGGTGGACACACCGTGCAGATCGCCGCGGAGAATTCGCAGTTGCTGCCGCCGCCGCTCGGTCACATGCGCACAAACACGCAGGGTCGAATTCGCGTCGCGTTGCATCCTGGCAATTACACCGCGACCACAACGTTGCCCGGAGGTCGAATCGTCAGCCGCAAGTTCAGCGTTTATGCGGATCGGCCGATTCCGTTGCTGTCATTGCCCTGAGTCGCGACTACGGCCGCCGCTACAAACAACGGGCGAGCCCGGGCGGCTGTGGTTCGCCGTGCAGAGAAGGCGAGCACTGCGCGCGCGCCGGCCACTCACCTGTTAGCGCCCGGCCAAGTTCTGAGTCCCTCGTCGACACGGGTCGCGCCGTTCGAACCGGTTTCGGCCCAGTGCTCGTCCCACCCGGTGAAGAGAAACGTTGCGATGTAGCTCGGCCAATAGATTGCAGTCCAGCCGTGGAAGCGTTCGCGCATCTGCGCGTGCTGATGAAAGAGTTCGTGGAGGATTGTGACTGTGCGGGTTCGATCAGGACGCGCGTCCCATGTCGCGCGACTATCGACGACGAAGCCCCAACTACGTTCCTGAGCCACAAACTCGGTTCCGCTGACGTACTGCAAGAACGCCCAGATCGCGTTCGACTCCGCGGCTTGGTGGATTTGTCCATAACCCGGCAAGTCGTAGACGAGCAACTTGCCGGCCGCGCGAGCGCGCGTTCCAGGCGGAAAAACGGCAGCGTGTTGCTCGAGATGCGTGAGCGCGCTGTTGACGCCCTCGACGTCGCGAGCAAGATCGATGCTGCGACCCGGCAACCAAAAGAAGGGGACATTCCAGGTCGCGGTCGCGATGCCACCCGTTCCGGCACACAGTGATTCCATCGCGCCAACGCCACGACCGGCGTCGAGAGTCACCAGAGACTCGACGAAGAGCGGCGGCGCGCGAAGCAACGTCGCGGACGCGCCGACAAGTCGTCCGGTTTCGCGCACGAGTGGAAGACTCGTTTCAGTCGCCCGCGACGCAACCCACTCGAGACCGAAGGCTGGCAATGCGAGTGGATCGCAGGCCATTGGCTGCCTTTGGAGCGAGCTGCAACCGGCCAGCAGCGCAATCAGCGGCGCAACGAAACGGACGCGTGTAATTGCAGCCGCGACGTCGCGCACGAATCTCCGGTGTACCAATTGTGCTGCCTCGCCTCGGATGTTGTCGGGCGCGCGACGCGCCCACGAAACCTGCGAACCCAGCTCGACTTCTGCACCATCGATCGTCGTCGGCGCGAGCACGGCATGAGATTCGCTTTCCTATATATATGCAGACGTCCGACCCGTGCTAGCCAAACGATCGCCTTCCCGCACGTGCCTGCCGACGCCAGAACGCATATGCCGGCACGCCTAGCGCCACCAAGCCAAGGCCGGCGAACGATTCGCGCGGCGTCTCTACCAATGCTGTTGCGACGATCAACAAGCACCCCGCGATGAAGAGGAATGGCAGCACCGGATATCCCCACACTCGATAAGGGCGCGGCACATCGGGTCGACGCCGCCGCAGGACGAAGAGGCTGCAGGCGGTGGCGGCGTGAAAAATGAGACTCGCGAAAACGGCGAACGTGAAGAGTTGCTCGTAACGGCCGCTGAGTGTGAGCACAATCGCCCAGAGACTTTGGCACCAGAGGCTTCCGACCGGGACCCGGAACTTTGGATGAATCGTTGCGGCGGAGCGGAAAAAAACTCCATCGACGGCCATCGGCATGTAAATGCGTGAACTGTACAAGATTGTCGATGCGAGGCAGCCGAGAATCGAAAGCAGGATGATCACGGCAACGACGTTCCCGCCGATCGCCCCGAAGAGCACGATAGCGGCGGCCTCACCGACGCGTTCGGTTGTGGCCATCGTTTCGAGCGGGAGCGCGCGCAGGTAAACGATGTTCGTGAGCACGTACAGCACGATGATGGCGATCGTGCCGAAGCAAAGCGCGCGCGGCAAGTCGCGCTCGGGTTTCCGCATTTCGCCCGCCGAAAACGTGAGTCCGTACCAGCCGTCGAAGGTCCACAAGACAGCGACCATCGCGACGCCGAAGGGCGCGAGGATGCCGAGGCCGGTGGGTGTCGTCGATGCGCTCGGCGATGTCGCCGTTGCCGCCGTCAGCTCGGGGGCTGCGACATACAGTCCGCACCCGATCAACGCGCCGAGTGCGGCCGCTTTGAGCATCGTCAGCACGTTTTGCGTCCACGCACCCGACCGCAAGCCGAAGTGATTGACGGCCGTCAGCAGCACGATCGCAACGACGGCCGCGAGCTGGCTCGAACTCACGCTCCAACTTATTTCCGCCACGCGTACGTTCCACACGATGCGATGACTCGCGAAGAACGGAACGAGTCCACCCAACGAATCGCCGAAGCCGACCGCGAGCGCAGCGATCCCGCCCGACATGATCACGAGGAACGAGGTCCAGCCGTAGAGAAAACCCCACAGCGGACCGTATGCCTCCTTGAGGAAATGGTAGATCCCGCCCGCGCGCGGATACATCGCGCCGAGTTCCGCGTAGGTGAGCGCGCCCGCGAGCGTGAGCGCACCGCCGACGAGCCAAACCAACAAGAACAGTGCAGTGTCCGGAAGCGCGCGCGCGACGTCGTCGCTCGTCAAGAAGATCCCAGTGCCAACGACCGAGCCGATCGTCAAGAGCGTGCCGTCGAAGACGCCGAGTCGTCGTTCGAGCGTCGGTCGCGGGTCTATCCGGTCCGGATTCGCGGAAGTTCCCATCGCATCCTGTCGTCAGTGATCCGGTCGCCGTCGGAGGTTGCCCGGGCGCCCACGGGATTCAGTCAAGAACTCCGAGTCGAACCGCCGATGTTGAACGGAGATATTCGTAGGGGGTGTCGCCGAAATCTGGGTCGTCACGTCAAAGGAAGCCAGTGACCATGGAAATTGAGACGCTGTCTTACAGCCCCAGCACGGGCTGGTCGAGCCCGCTGCCGAAACTGAATTCTGACAAGACCCTCGTGCTGCTGTTCGGGTCACGTCGCTATTCGACAGATCCCGCGCCGATCGCGGAACTCGTGGCGGCGTTTCCTTCCTCACGCATCGTCGGCTGTTCGAGCTCGGGCGAAATTCTCGGCGACCAGCTCTACGACGACACGCTCTCGGTCGCGATTGCGCGGTTTAGTAAGACGAAACTAGCGCTCGCGAGCGCGGCCGTGAACGGTCCCGAGGATTCGTTCGGCGCCGGCCAACAGATCGCGAACCAACTCCTCGATTCGACGCTGCGGGGCGTGATGGTGCTTTCGGATGGCCTGCGAGTGAACGGGAGCGAGCTGGTTCGCGGACTCAACTCCACCTTGCCGGAGGCCGTGGTCGTCACGGGCGGACTCGCGGGTGACTCCGACAAGTTCGAGCAAACGTGGGTCATTCACAAGGGTAAGCCGTGCCAAGGCGTCGTGAGCGCAGTCGGGTTCTATGGCGACGCCATTCACATCGGTCACGGTTCCAAAGGCGGCTGGGACGTTTTTGGCCCCGAGCGCCTCGTTACCAAGTCGAGTGCAAACATCCTCTACGAACTCGACGGCAAGCCCGCGTTGCCGCTTTACAAGCAGTACCTCGGCGATCGTGCCGCGGGTCTGCCCGCCACTGCGTTACTGTTTCCGCTCGCGCTCAGGAATCAGCGCGACAGCGACAAGAGCCTCGTGCGAACCGTGCTGTCGGTCGACGAGAAAGCGCAGTCGATGATCTTCGCGGGCGACATCCCGGTGGGCAGTCGAGTTCAACTGATGCGAGCGAATTTCGATCGACTTGTTGACGGCGCCAGCGGTTCCGCGCTCATGACACGGCAAAACGCTGGGAGCAATTCGGGGCCGTGTCTTTCGATCGCCGTGAGCTGCGTGGGTCGACGGCTCGTCCTCGGCGAGCGCACTGAAGAGGAACTCGAGAGCGTGCTCGACGTGTTGCCCGTGGGTTCGCAGCAAGTAGGCTTCTACAGCTACGGCGAAATCTCACCCTACGCGACGGGCCACTGCGACCTCCACAATCAAACCATGACCTTGACGACTCTCACTGAGGCATAAAGACGTGCTTCACGCGCTGCTCAAGCGACATCTCGCACGACTCGATCTCTGCCCAGAGACGCCGCCCAACTCGCAAGAAGTTTGGGAGGCGTTTCTGCAGCGTGTGAGCCGCGCCTACGCGGAGTCGGACGACGGTCGTTATTTGATGGAGCGATCACTAGCGATTTCGTCCGCCGAAATGGCGAACCTGCACCAGTCGATCGCCGAGCAGCGTGATCGGCTCGAGACGATTGTCAGTTCGCTGGCTGAGGGCATGCTCGCGGTGGACGCGGACGGAACGATTCAGACGGCCAACTTCGAGGCGGAGCGATTGCTGCAGGTCGTACCAGGATCCGCGGTCGGTCGGCCGTGGGCCGAGCTCTTCTCGATCACGTGCGAGGCCGACTTCACGCGCTTAGTGATCGAGGGCGGCACGTATCAAACGGAGGACGCGACGCTCGTGCGCGCTGACCAGAGCACTCTGCCGATTTCCTTCATCCTTAGTCCGCTGAAGAACTCCGAGATCACGCGCGGCGCGGTGGTGGCGTTCCGTGATATTTCGGAGCGCCGGCGTGCAGAACAAGCGCACGCGGAACTCAATCGACGATTGGTGGAAGCCGGCCGGCTCGCGGGTATGGCCGAAGTCGCCACTGGAGTGCTGCACAACGTTGGCAACGTACTCAACAGCGTCAACGTGTCGGTTTCGATGCTCGCGCAAGCTGTTCGGGAGTCTCAGCTCGACTCATTGCGGCAGGGCGTCGGAGTGTTGGAGGCGCACCGTGCTGATTTGTCGACTTTCATCTCCGAGGATCCGCAGGGAAAGCACTTCCTACCGTTCCTCGTGGAGATTTGCGCGGATCTGACGCGCGAGCGCGAAAGCCTGTCGAAGGAGATCGAGGGACTTGCAAAGCACGTCGAGCACGTCAAGCAAGTGATCAGCATGCAACAGAAGCACGCTCGGCTCAGCACTGTTTGCGAAGAGTCGAATCTCGCGGAGTTGCTTGACGACGCGTTACAGCTTTGCGGTGGATCATTCGAGCAGCGCGGCATCGACGTCACCAAGGACTATGACAGCCTGCCAGCGATCATCGTCGACAAGCACAAACTCATGCAGATCGTTGTGAACTTGATTCGCAACGCCAGCGACGCGGTGCTCGCCGCCGACATCGATCGTCGAATTCAGATTCGGTTGCGCCGCGAGCAGGACGGTCCGGTTTGTATCGAAGTCGGGGACAACGGCGTGGGAATCCCCCGGGAAAACCTGACGCGAATCTTTAGTCACGGATTCACAACCAAGGAGGCAGGCCACGGTTTTGGTCTGCATTCCTGTGCGCTTTCGGCCAAAGAACTCGGCGGTGCGCTGCGAGTCACGAGCGACGGAATTGGGCGCGGTGCGCGATTCACGCTCGAGATTCCCTATGCGGCGGCGGTAGAGGAGGTCCCAGCCTAATGAGCGGCGGCAATCACCGCGTCTTGATCATCGATGACAACGACGCGATTCACGAAGACTTTCGAAAGGTGTTGACGAGCACGACCCGGGGCACTTCTTCGGCGAAGGCCGGATTCCTCGGCAGCGCCGAATCGAAACCGCTCGAGAGTTTGGCGTTCGAGCTCGAGTCCGCCTACCAAGGAGCCGAGGGGTTCGCGAAAGTAAAGGCGGCGCTGGCCAATCACTCTCCGTTCGCGGTGGCGTTCGTCGACATGCGTATGCCGCCGGGCTGGGACGGGCTCGAGACCATTGGCCACCTCTGGAAAGTCGATCCTGATCTTCAGGTCGTGATTTGCACCGCGTACACGGATCACTCGTGGGAGGACATCATTCAACGGCTTGGCCAGACGGATCGGCTGCTGCTGCTCAAGAAGCCGTTCGACGCGATGGAAGTGCGCCAGCTCGCGTCGGCGCTCAGCGAGAAATGGCGAGCGCATCAGGAATCGCGCCGCCATGTGTTGGAGCTCGAGCAAGTCTTGGCCAAGCGCACGCTCGACATTCAGGATGCGACGCAAGAACTGGTCGAGAAAAACGCCGCACTCGAGAAGGCGAAGCAAGCCGCGGACGCCGCCAATCGCGCGAAGAGCGAGTTTCTGTCCAATATGAGCCACGAGATTCGCACGCCCATGACGGCGATTCTGGGCTTTGCCGATACGCTCTTCGACCCCGCGCTCACGGAGACCGAGCGCATCCAAGCCATTCAAGTCATTCAACACAATGGCGCGCACCTGTTGACACTAATCGACGACATTCTCGATTTGTCAAAGATCGAGTATGGACGCATGGAAGTCGAACGAGTCCCAGTTTCGCCGATGCGGTTGCTGGCCGAATTGCAGTCGCTCATGTCGGTGCGAGCCGGTGATAAGGATATCACGCTGCAGTTTGAATTCGGTGGGGAGATTCCCGAGGCTATCTCGACCGACCCGACGCGCATGAAGCAAGTGCTGATAAATTTGGTCGCGAACGCGATCAAATTCTCGCGCGAAAACGGCGTCGTGCGAATCATCACTAGCACAGTGAATGGCACGCCGGCTGGCCCGCTCATGCAGTTCGATATCATCGATTCCGGGGTCGGCATGACGGAGCGGCAAAGTGAGCAGCTCTTCAAGCCGTTCGTCCAGGCGGATCTCTCCACGACCCGCAAATACGGCGGCACTGGGCTTGGGCTGACCATCAGCAAGCGTCTCGCCGAATTGCTCGGCGGCGATGTCGTCATTGTCAGCACGGCGCCCGAGCTCGGCAGCCACTTTCGCGCGACGATCGCAACCGGGGCGTTAGCCGGCGTGCCGATGCTGGAAAGCCCGGCGATCTCGGCGTTCGCGACCGCGACGGCTGAAGCAGCCCGGTCTGCGGAGCTGGACGCGGAGTCGAAGGATCTCATCGGCCTCCGCGTCTTGGTCGCCGACGACGTCTCTGCCAACCAGCGTCTGCTCGAGCGAATGCTCAAGCGTGCTGGCGCCGACGTGATGTTCGTCGATAACGGACAGCGTGCCGTGGACGTGGCGCTAGCGGCGTTCGCCAGCGACACGACCTATGACGTGATTCTGATGGATGTTCAGATGCCGGTGCTCGACGGCCACGCGGCGACGCGAATGTTGCGGACGCGCGGTTATACCGGAGCCATCATTGCGTTGTCCGCGCATGCCATGGCGAGCGAGCGAGCTTTGAGCATTGCAGCGGGCTGTAACGACCACGAAACCAAGCCCTTCAATCGGCAGCGACTCTTCGCAACGATCTTGCGGTTGGCGCGAAAAACCACGCCGGCGAGCAGCTAGTGCTGCTCACCGCGGATTACTTCGTAGCAGCGAGAAACTGCGTGAGCAGCCGATGGAAGTGATGCACTCCCGTCTCGCGCGTCGGTGAGTAACGGCCGCGACGATAGGAGCTCGACTTGAGGCCGCGGTGCACGCTCTCGACGACTTCTTCATCTTCCCGCTCGACGCGATCCAATTGGGCGCCGGCGCCTTGCTCGAGCCGCGTCGGATCCCAAACGTAAGTGAGAAACGACACGCGCGTGCGATCGACCGCGAGCGGCTGAACAATATTCGCCGATATTCCCCACGGATAGAAATTCAACATCGTATTCGGGAATAACCACACGTAGTACGCGGCGATGTGTTGACCGAAGTCGGGCGACGCACGCGGTAACTCAAAGGTCGACTCGCCGCCGCTCGCCACACCGAGTTGCAGGTTTGACCAGCGCCAGAGTTCGGTCCGGTAGCTCGAATAATCGAGCACGCTCGCGAGCCCAGCATGCACGAACGGAATATGAAAGCCTTCGAGGTAGTTGTCGCAGTAGAGCGCCCAATTCGCGCGCACGAGATAGTCGCGTGACCGCGTCGGATCGAGCACGGCCTCTGCCAGCGGTAGCCAAGAAAGCCGTGCCGTCATCTCGCTCGTTAACTCCGCGAACGGCAGCGCAGGATCGAGCGACGCAAACAAGAATTTTCCCCAACGAGCGAACGGAATCGTGCGCAAGTTATCGGCAGCCGTTGGAAAGTTCTCGGTTGCTTCAAACTCCGGCATGGAAAGAAAACGACCCGACAGATCGAAGCGGCGGCCGTGATAGCGACACCGCAGAGCCGCGGCGACGCTCGGTCCGGTGCAGACCAGCGTTCCTCGATGCGTGCAAACGTTGGAGATGCAGTGCAGCGTATCGGTCGCGTCGCGAGTAAACAAAATCGATTCGTCGAGGCAACCCTCTAAGACGGTCGTCGGCGCGCACGCGCCCGGGACTTTCACGCGATCGGTATCGGCGACGAGCTGCCAACTGCGGCTAAACACGCGGCTGCGCTGGTGCTCGAACCAGCGGGGGTCGGTGTAGATCTCGCCTGGCAACGTTTCCGCGCGGCGGATATCGGCGTCAACAATTGGGGCGCGAAACATGATGCGCGGCCTCGTTTCGAAAGTCTTAAACGTGTCGGCGGCGCGCCCCACGATAGCAAAACGCGCCGGCTCGGCATAGGAACTGCCGAAGCCAGCACCACTCCTTTGCCGATATGGAAAGGGTGTTACGCGGTTCATCGAAGTGGGGTCTGGGAGGTCACAATGGCAACGACGGCAACGATGGCATCGAGACTCGCGCTCTTGATTGCGCTCCTCGGCTCACTCGGGTTGAGCGGTTGCGCAAGTTTGTCAGGCCAACAGCACTCGGTGCGAACGACCGCCGAGATGCATAGCTATCGCGAGCAAGCGCAAGTGCTCGAGGCGCAAATGGACAAGGCGGTGGCGACGCTGCAAGCCGTTGTTACCGCGAAAGACTCCAACCCCGCGCCCAACTACGAAGTATTTGTGCGCGAGCTGGCGAATACGGATGCGCAAGCGCAACGTGTAAGCGACGTCGCCGCCGCGCTGAAGGCGCGCGCGCAGGCCTACTTCACGGCCTGGGAGTCCGAGCTAGCCGCAATCGCCAATCCCGAGATTCGCACGCGCAACGAAAAGCGGCGCGGAGAAGTGATGACAGCGTTCGGAAAGATCGACACGGCGGTTGGCGAACAACAAGGGGCGCTCGCCAAATTCCTTTCCGATCTCCACGATCTTCGCAAGTGTTTCGGCACCGACTTGTCGCCCGCCGGAATCGGCTCGGTGAGTGATATCGTGACGAAAGTCGACGTGGACCGTACGACCGTCAAAGACAGGATCGACGCCGTGCGAAGAGAAATCGACTCGGTCTTCGCCACGATCACGGTCCCGACTCAAGCGGTCGGCAGCACGAACTGAAACAGTCGGCCCGTCGCGATGGAAAGTCGCACAAGCCGCGCGCTGGTAGTTGCCGGCGCGGTGCGTATACTCACGCGGTATGAGTTTCACGTTTACCAGAGCGCGAGTTTTCTCAATCATCTTATTGGCCGGGCTGTCGGCGTCGGCTTGTGCGATTCCACCGGCGACGCCCGCTCGTCCAACGCACTCGGCCGTGACGCCGGTGGCGCGCGCGGATGCCGAATGGCAAAAGCGGCACGAATCCTTCAACGCGAGGGCGCTCGTCGGCAGCGAGCGCGGTGATATCGGCGTACTCTTCATCGGCGATTCCATCACACAAGGCTGGGGTGATGCCGGTAAATCCGTCTGGGAGCGACATTATGCGCCGCGCCGCGCAGTGAACTTTGGAATCGGCGGCGACCGAACCCAACACGTATTGTGGCGGCTCGAGCACGGCAACTTGGCGGGCCTCGCGCGACCGACGGCCGCCGGCGCGCGTGCACCGAAACTCGCCGTCGTCATGATTGGCACCAACAATTCGAATGGCGACGACAATACCGCCGAGGAAATCGCGGACGGAATCACGGCGATCGTCGCGTTACTGCGAGCCGAACTGCCGCAAACCAAGGTGTTGTTGCTCGCGATTTTTCCGCGCGGCGAGGCGCCGAATCCGCAACGCGAGAAAAATCGGTTGGCAAGCGCGCGCGCGGCGAAGATCGCCGATGGCGTGCACGTGCACGCGCTCGATATTGGCGCGCACTTTCTCGATAAGGACGCCGGCATCTTAGCGAAGGAAATAATGCCCGACGCGCTTCACCTCTCGACCCGCGGTTATGAAATCTGGGCCGCCGCCATGGAGCCGAAGCTTCGCGAGTTGTTGGCAGAGTAGCCTGTCTGCCGGCGCGGCGAATATGAGCCGCCTTGCGCAACGGTCGCTTCGCAAGCTCTAATCACGGCGCGCCGCAAGCGGGACTGTGCAACAGCCCCCTTTCGATTGAAGGAGCGAAGCGCGTTGGACTCACGATATTGTTCATTGACGGGACGCGTTCGAATTGCGTTGTCAGCGGCGTTGATTGCAGTGTTGACTTGCGCCGGGTGCGCGCTCGCGGACCTCGAAATTCCGACGCGCGGGGCGCCGAGCCGTTCTTCGACGCCGCGCGCCGAGCTGGCGGCGACGCCGCCCGCGGAACTGGGTGCGAGTTCCGCCGCAGTGATCGAGCCGCTCGGTCCCTCGGTTCGGATCCCACACTACGCCGAGCGCCGCGTGCACGTCGTAAAAACGGGTGAGAGTCTCGATCACATTGCGCAGCGAAACCGAGTGTCGCCGAAGGAACTCATATCGATGAACCCGGGCATCGATACCACGCGTTTGCGCGTCGGACTTGCTTTGCATTTGCCATCCGCGCGGCCGGCCGTGCGCAATATTACAGTCGCGAAAGGCGCGCCCCAGAAATCGCGCGCGCGGACGGTCGCTGAGGTTCGACGGCCGTGACCACGGAGTTCCTCGATCCGCTCGATCGCGAAGAATCGCTGCTCGCCGGCTTCGCCATGCGTTCGCGCGCGAGTCGCGGCCGCGTACACGAGGATCAGGCGGCTGGGCTGCGGACGGCGTTTCAGCGGGATCGCGATCGCATCGTCCATTCGACCGCGTTTCGGCGGCTGCAATACAAGACGCAGGTCTTCGTCAATCACGAAGGCGATCACTATCGCACGCGGCTCACTCATACGCTGGAAGTCGCGCAGATTGCGCGCACCGTTGCGCGCGCACTCGCACTCAACGAGGATCTCGTCGAGGCGATCGCGCTCAGCCACGACCTCGGCCATCCACCATTCGGGCACGCAGGAGAGGATCAGCTTCACGATTTGATGGCGGCGCACGGCGGCTTCAATCACAACCGCCATTGCTTGCGAGTTGTGGATGTGTTGGAGCGCCGCTATCCGGATTTTCCCGGACTCAACTTGAGCTGGGAATTGCGCGAGTCCATCGCGAAACACTATGGCCGCTTCGATGCACGTGAGTTGGCGAGCTTCGAGCCAGCTCTCAAGCCGCTCTTGGAGGCGCAGATTGTCGACATCGGCGACGCGCTCGCGTACGACAGCCACGATCTCGACGATGGCATGCGCTCGGGATATCTGCAGCTCGACGAGTTGAAAACGTTGGAGCTGTGGCGGCTTGCCGAACTGCAAGTTGCGGAGCGCTGGCCGCAGGCCGACCAGCGCGCGTCCGTCGCGCGCACGGTTTCGCGCTTGATCGACGCGCAAGTGCAGGACTTGCTCGCCGAGACGCGCCGACAACTGGCGGCGTTGGGCGTGCGGTCCGTCGATGATGTCCGGCGCGCACCGAACTTGCTGGCGCAGTTCACACCGGAAATGCAGCGAATGAAGCGGGAGCTGAAGAGTTTCTTACGTGAGCGCCTCTACCGGCATCCGCGCAGCGTGCGCATGGCGGAAAAGGGCAAGCGATTCATCGCGGCGATCTTTAACGAGTATTTGCGCGCGCCGGGACAGTTGCCCATCGAGTATCGAAAACGTGCCGAGCGCGACGGCCTGCAGGTCGCTGTTTGCGATTATCTCGCCGGCATGACCGATCGATTCTGTCTGCGCGAATACATGCGACTCTTCGTGCCGTACGTCGATGGCGCGGGCGCGGAAGGACTGCCGATGTGAACGGCGCTGCGAGTCCCGATCAGGATGTGTTTGTCGTCATACCGGCGGCCGGTGATGGCGTGCGGCTCGGACTCGGTGTCCGCAAGGCGGGCGTCGAGCTCGCGGGGCGGAGTTTGGTGGTCTGGGCGATGCGTGCGGTCGAGCGCGTGCCCGGATTTCTCGCCGGGGCGCTCGCAGTGCATGCCGACGATCTCGCGCGCGCGCAGGCCGAGTGGATTCCGCGCACGCGGAGCGGGGCCAAAGCCTGGTCGGCGGTCATCGGCGGCGCCACTCGGCAAGCCTCCGTGCGCCACGGGATCGCGCAAGCGCCCGCCCAGACGCGACTCATTTTGGTGCACGACGCGGCGCGGCCGCTCTTGCATTTCGATGACTTGTCGCGAGTCGTCGCGGCGGCGCGCACCAGCGGCGCGGCGATTTTGGCATCCCGCATTACCGACACGATCAAGGAAGTACGCGACGGCCGGATTGTCGCCACGCTGGCGCGCGACGCACTCTGGTGCGCCGAAACGCCGCAGGTGTTCGAACTCGCGCTCTATCAACGCGCACTTCGGCACGGCGCGGAAATCGCCGGCACCGATGAGGCGATGGTGTTGTCGGCGGCTGGGATTCCGGTCGAAGTGGTCGAGTCGCAATTCAAGAATTTCAAGATCACAACCCAGCAAGACCTCGACTTCGCGACCCTCTTTCGCGCAGAGGATGCTTGACCTGAATCCGAGCATCATTCAGACTCCGAAACTTCAATTGGCGACGGGTGCTCGATGAGCCAATGTCTGCGAACGTCGCCGCTTGTAATGGTCGTCGGGGGAAGTTGGGCCCGCGAGGTCGCGGAATTTTCAGGAGCAGATGGGAATGCGAAGACACAAGAACTTCTTGGTGTTGTTGGGAAGTTTGTTATTCGTCACTGGGGCGACTGACGTTGTTCGCGCGGGGGATGCGCAGACGGCGAGGACGCTGCGAGTCACCATCGGCGGCGAGATGCACTTGTCCATGGTGGGGCGCAACAAAGAGATTTTCGCAGCGGCGCTGGGTGACGCCATGGCGGGCGCGCCGGGGTCGCCACTCGTGTCGACGATGGGGTCGGGGACCGGCGGCGATGTGTTTTTCGACCCGAGGATTACCCTCGATCTCAATTTTGAATTGGCCGAAGCGGTCACCGCGTTCGTGCAGTTGGAAACGCAGTTCGGCGAGACCTCCGGACGCTACGGCGGCGCCAACCCGCATGATCGCGACCTCGAAGCCGAACAGGCGTACGTGCGCTGGGAAGGCGCGTTCGGCGACGTCGTCCCGGGCCTGACTTTGCAGTTCGGCATCCAGGATTTCCGTAAAGATTTCGGCGGGCAAGACAAGTACTTTCTGGTCGATGTCTCGCACTCGGAGAACCCGTTCGGTAACCCGGCCGCGGGCGCGGGCGACGTCGGTACCCCGCAATCGCCTTCGAGCGGCGCTATTGGTTTTCAAGAAGCGGCGGGCGCGTGGATGCGGTACGACCTCGACAGCACGTACCTCGACATTTTCTACTTCACGATTTCGGAGACATTGCGGAAGAACAGCGACGATGTGTTGTTCGGCGCCAGCCTCGAGCGGTCGAGCGAAAACGTCGGTTTCGGCGCGACGATGCTGGTGTTGCAGAATGACGGGGCTTCCTACCTGTTCACCGGCGGGGGCGGTGGTTTCATCAAGCTCGCGGATACTGCGCAACTGTACGGCGAAGCCTACGGTCAGGGCGGGCGTTACGCGAAAAATGGCGGCACTGGGACAACGATCAATGTGAAGGGCGCGTTCGCCGCCTACGGCGGCGTGCGTCTCGAGTTGCCGTTCCTCGAATCACTGCGGGCTTACGTCGACGCGTCGTACTGGGAGGTTTCCGGTGACGACAATGCGAATAACAGCAGTACCGACAACTTTGTCTCGCTCGAAGCGAACAACGACACGCTGATCCTCGAGGATAGTTACTACGGGCTCGACATCGACACGAACTATCGCGCCGGGAAAGTGCGCGCCGGTTTCTCGCCCTCGAAGCAAGTGACGATCGAAGCGCTGTGGGGAATCTTCTCGCTCCAGGACAACAACGGTCGCGCGGACAATTCGGTGTCGAATCATGATCGTCTCGGCAATGAAGCCGATCTCACGTTGCGATATCGCGCGACGGATTACTTGACGTTCAACCTTGGCGGTGGCGTCTTGTTCGACGCGAAAGCGCTCGGCACGCAGCAAGAGATTTGGATCGCGGTCGTGCAGGCAATCATCCAGTTCTGATTCGGCGCCGAATCAGCAGCAGGATCGAGACAGCGATTCCGGACCGCCGCGCGCGCGTGGTCCGGAATCGTTCTTTTTGAATTGCAGCACGCGCGATCCGTCGAACCGGAGCTATCGTCAAAAGGAGCTTGGGCATGCTGCGCGTCGGCTTGGGCACGGACATGCATCGTCTCGTAAGCGGGCGCGAGTTGCGGCTCGGCGGGGTCTCGATTGCGTCGGAGCGCGGTGCGCTCGGTCATTCGGATGCCGACGTGGTCTTGCATGCGCTTGCCGATGCGTTGCTCGGCGCAGTCGGCGCCGGCGATATTGGCGAGTTGTTTCCGGACCATGATCCGGCTTTTCGTGGCCTCGACTCGGCTCAGATCCTGCGGCGCTCACTCGCCGAGCTGCGCAAGCGTGATACCCAACTCGTCAATGCCGACATCGTCATCGAACTCGAGCGGCCGAAGGTCCTCCCACATCGCAATGCGATTCGAGCGCGCATCGCGGAGCTGCTCGAATGTCGACTCGAGCAAGTTTTCGTGAAAGCAAAAACCGCTGAAGGGATGGGGCCGGTCGGCGAAGGACTGGCGATCGCCGCGACGGCGATCGTGCTGGTCGACCAAGCGCCTTAACGCCGCGTGTTCAACGTATTGCCACGGATGCGGTCGTGGCTATAATCCGCCGCTTCTTGGAATCCCGCATCATCGGCGGAATCTTTCGGGTGAGCACGGCGATCAGGTCGCGGGTCGAATTCGATACTGCGCGAGCACTTTCCTCCACGCTGGTGTTGCTGGCCGCGCTAGCGTAGCTCAATGGTAGAGCTCCCGCCTTGTAAGCGGAAGGTTGTGGGTTCGATTCCCACCGCTAGCTCTCTCTGCACGTATCGGATTCAGAGACTCGAGCTGTGTGATGGGCAGACTGTGAATCGGGCAGACTGTGAATCGGGCAGACTGTGAATCGGGCCGAGAGATGGCGCGCCGGGAGATTGCGCGCAGGCGTCGGAGTCTGAGTCGACGGCACAAGTCTGCCGCGCGGATGCGCGCGAGGACGCAGCGCGATAGAGAATGACAATCCGGGCAGGTACCTAAGTGGCCAAAGGGGGCGGACTGTAAATCCGCTGCGTAACGCTTCAGAGGTTCGAATCCTCTCCTGCCCACCAATTCGCTCGTTCCCGCGCACGAGGATCGTCGCGCCGTGCAGTGCGCCGCGCGAGTTGAAACTGCTTTGGGTTTTGACCTTGAAAGTTTTCCTGGGAGCTGGTTATCTGGGCGGCTTGCTTTGCGGTCCGCTAGATTCGCGCGAACGATTTTGGCGCGTGAGCGATTTGGCGCGCGTAGAGCACGGCGTGGCTGCAGCAGCGGGAGTTACGCCGGGAGAGTTACATCGTCCAGCAGCAGACGGTCGAGCAGCAGACGGTCGAGCAATTGGCGAGTTTCATTTTTTGCGGGTGTAGCTTAATGGTAAAGCACCAGCCTTCCAAGCTGGACACGTGGGTTCGATTCCCATCACCCGCTACTGAAGACGAACGGTTAGGTTTGGGGAGTGTTGTGTTGCCGAAGCATCCGTGTTCGCTGCTGTAGCTCAGTGGTAGAGCGCGTCCTTGGTAAGGACGAGGTCGTGGGTTCAATCCCCACTAGCAGCTCTTCCGCAGGTGTAGCTCTGTCGTGGCTGGGTGCAGGTGTCTGTGGAGTTGTGGTCTAACATAGGTTCAGCATTTAGATAAAACGAGAGCTAGGGAGTAAGCATGGCCAAGGCAATTTTTGAGAGAACGAAGCCACACGTTAATGTAGGCACGATCGGTCATATTGATCACGGAAAGACGACCACGACGGCGTCTATTCTTGCCGTCCAAGCGGCGAAGGGTCTCGCTAACTTTAAGTCCTATGCGGATATCGCAAAGGGCGGTACTGTCCGCGATGAAACTAAGACGGTCACGATTGCGGTAAGCCATGTTGAGTACGAGTCTCCGAAGCGTCACTACGCGCACATCGACTGCCCGGGCCACGCGGATTATATCAAAAACATGATCACGGGCGCAGCCCAGATGGACGGTGCTATCCTCGTTGTTTCTGCTGCTGATGGCCCCATGCCGCAGACTCGAGAGCATATCCTTTTGGCTCGCCAAGTGAACGTCCCGGCGCTAGTTGTCTTTCTAAACAAATGTGATCTTGTTGATGATCCAGAGCTCCTTGAGCTTGTTGAGATGGAGATCCGGGATCTACTGTCTAAGTATGATTTTCCGGGCGATACGATCCCGATTGTTCGCGGTAACGCGAAAGCGGCCCTTGATACTCCTGCGGATCCAGTAGCGAGCAAGTGCATAACGGAGTTAATGGATGTTCTTGATGCGCATATCCCAGAGCCTCAAAGAGCTGCTGACAAGCCGTTCCTTATGGCAATTGAAGACGTCTTTTCAATCGAAGGGCGTGGCACGGTCGTAACCGGCAGGATTGAGCAAGGTGTGGTTAAAGTCGGAGAAAAAATCGAGATTATCGGATTGAGGCCGACTACCGAGACGACCTGTACTGGAGTTGAGATGTTTAATAAGACGCTCGATTCGGGTATGGCTGGCGATAATGTCGGCATCCTTCTTCGAGGCGCAAAGAAAGAGGATATGTCTCGCGGTCAAGTGCTTGCGGCTCCGAAGAGTATTAAGCCACACACGAAGTTTGAAGCAGAAGTGTATGTTCTTAGCAAAGAAGAAGGGGGGCGACATACACCTTTCTTCAATGGATATAAGCCGCAATTCTATTTTCGAACTACCGACGTCACTGGCTCTATGAATCTACTTGGCGGGGCTGAAATGTGTATGCCAGGCGATAACGTGAAGGTTCAAGTTGAGCTGGGTAAGGTTATCGCTATGGATACAGGTAGCCGATTCGCGATTCGCGAAGGAGGCAAAACAGTTGGTTCCGGTGTTGTGACGACAATTTTGGAGTAACAAAATGCCTCGTGAGTTCGTTTGGCTAGAGTGCGTCGAATCAGGCGACCGCAATTATCGAGTCTCTAAGGAAACCCGTGGCACAGAGCGTCTTGAGCTAAGGAAGTACTGTCCGAGGCTGAGAAGGCATACAGTTCACAAAGAGTCTCGTAAGAAATGAGCTGTACTTCTCGCTTAGACTACGGGTGTAGCTCAATGGCAGAGCACTGGATTCCAAATCCAGCGGTTGCGGGTTCAAGTCCCTCCGCCCGTGCTTATCATGCTTTCGATGGGGCTTGTTGGAATAAGTTTAAAATGATTTTGCCAGGATACAAAAGAAAGCAAGGCAAGACAGCAAGGCAAATATCGTTATGCGCTGCATCTGGATGTTTGTCTTGGATTTTAATCCAGTTTTCGTCTTTGTTTGTGGTTAGGCAAGCCGGAACTTTTTGGTTAGCGTTGTGTGTTTTAGAGATAGTTCTGAGTTTAGTGGTGTCGCTGCTTATCCTAGAAAAACCAAGAGCCGCAGATTTCCTCATATCAGTTCAAAGTGAAGTTGATCGGATTACTTGGCCTTCTTCTGAAGAAGTAAAGAGGGCGACCCTAGTTGTGCTGGTGTTGATAACTTCGATGGCATGCACCATATTTGCCTTCGATATGTTGTGGCAGTGGGTATTTCAAGTTATCGGTTTTTTGCAAATTCACCGGAGATAGGAAGTCGTGCATGAGATCAATGAGCGAATGATGGGATCTGAAGAACGACTTAAGTGGTATGTGTTAAAAGTGCAGACCAATCGTGAAAAGTCGATTAAGGAAAGTCTTGAACGCAGAATACGGAGAGACGGACTTGAATCTTTGTTTGGTCGAATTGCGATACCAACAGAAAAAATAGTAGAAACAAAGAGTGGCAAAAGACGGGTCGTCGAGAGGAAAATGTATCCCGGTTACCTGTTTGTGCAATTGATCCTCAATGATGAAACCTGGTATCTAGTTAGAGACACAACTGGCGTCGGTGATTTTACTGGTACAGGCGGCGTACCTACGGCAATGGACGAGAATGAAATCGGAAGAATGTTGACTGTTGAGGATTCCCGTGACGAGCCAGCCAAAATAAAGATACAGCTATGTCGCGGCGAGGTAGTTAAAATTAAAGAGGGCACTTTTGATACTTTCGAGGGTTCAATCGAGTCAATCGATGAAACTAGTGGAAAGATTATTGTTCTAATTGAAATATTTGGGCGGTCAACGCCAGTTGAGCTGGAGTATTGGCAAGTAGAAAAGTTGTGATTGCACATTTAATTAGTGCTGCATTTATGAATCGCGAAAGTTACCTGCTGGTGAAATTGGTTTGAAATCGATGCCCTTCAACTTCAGTGTGAAAGCTATAAATGGCTAAGCAAATAGTGGCGCAGGTTAAAGTGCAAATTACAGGTGGTCAGGCTACGCCAGCTCCTCCAGTTGGCACGGCACTTGGTCCGCATGGCATTAATCTTGGTAAGTTTGTGCAAGAGTTTAATGCAAAAACTAAGGATATTACTGGCACCATTGTGCCAGTTGTAGTCACTGTGTACAACGATAGATCGTTTGATTTCATCCTAAAGAGCCCACCGGCGGCTGTCCTGATCAAGAAGATCGCAGGTATTGCGAAAGGTTCAGCTCGACCAAACGCTGAAAAGGTCGGTGTTGTAACCAAGCAGCAGATTACGAGTATTGCAAAAGATAAGATGGTTGATCTTAATACTAGTGATATGCATTCGGCTTGCCGAATGGTTGAAGGTACCGCACGCAGTATGGGCGTGTTAGTCACTGATTGAATGCGCGGTCGCGTAGAACGTGATTTGCGTTAAGCTTACAGAGATTTGGGTGATTGAATGCGAGTAACTTCAAAGCGTATGACAGGGCTTAGGAAAATAGCGAAGAGCGTTGGGGTGGTCCATATCTCAGATGCGGTAGCCGTATTGAAGCGACTAGAATCTAACCTCCCTGACGGAGTTAGAAAGTGTCGATTCGACCAGACTGTAGAGGTGGCTTTGAGGCTCGGAGTAGATCCTAAGCAGGCTGACCAGTTGGTGCGCGGGTCAATTGTATTTCCATACGGAATTGGCAGAACAAAAAGGGTGCTGGTTTTCGCTCAGGGTCAGAATGTTGATGTGGCTAAGTCGGCTGGTGCAGACCATGTAGGCGGCAAAGATTTGGCTGAGCAGATAAAGTCCGGTTGGATGGATTTTGATGTTGCGATTGCAAGTCCAGATATGATGGGTGTCGTCGGACCATTAGGTAAAGTGTTGGGACCTAGAGGATTGATGCCTTCACCTCGCGCAGGCACTGTGACTTCTGATTTAGCTACAGCTGTTAAAGAGTACAAAGCGGGCAAGGTAGAATTTCGAGTTGATGCTGGTGCTGTATTGCATTGTGTTGTAGGCAAGTTGTCTTTTGAAGACTCTAAGCTGGTTGAGAATATACAATCACTAGTTAAGCATCTACATGCAATTAAGCCTGCGAGTTCCAAAGGTGTGTATATTAGAAGTGCGTACGTGACAGCGACTATGAGTCCTTCTGTGGCGATACTTGCATAGCACTACGCTACAAATATAATTGGTTTAGCCGCATAATTGATAGATCGTTGAGTGAAATAATGAGCAAGTCTGTTAAATCGTTGATTATGAAGGATATGGCTAGGCAGTTCGGAACTGTTGAAGAGGCGGTTTTTATTGATATTTCTAGGCTTGATGGCGTTTCTAACAATCGTATGCGAACTGGTTCAAATAAGCAGTCGATTCGGCTCTTAGCCACACCGTTCAACTTAGCAAAACGAGTTCTTTGTGATCTAGGATGGAAAATTGAGGGACCCCTTGCAGGGCCAACAACTATCGCTTGGGGCCCCGATATAGTTTCTTTAGCAAAACAGGCTGTAAAATGGGAAAAGGAGTTCCCTGGGTCGTTGCTTAAAGGTGGTTATGTTGCTGGTCAATCTATCAATGCTGATGAAGTAAAGATACTTAGCGAAAGTCCTAGTAAGGAAGAGTTGATTGCGATAATCGTAGGGGGACTACTTGCTGCCTCTACTTGTGCCGTTGGTGCCGTCAATGCACAAGCTGTTGCACTTGCAGGTCAGGTTAAGCAAATTTCAGGTCGGATTTAGCATATTCGTTGTGTGCCATGTGGCCGCAGACTGCTGACGCGAGACGCTTCAGAGTTGGCTGTTAATATTTGTTGTGATTATCATAAGACCTAGAGAAAGGGTGTGTTTCGATGTCTGCTATTGAAATTGATCCAGCTATTAAGGAGCTGGGAGACAAGATGGTTGCATTGACTGTTCTCCAAGCTAAGTCCCTCGCTGATTACTTGGAGTCAGCTTATGGAATCAAGCCTGCCGCTGCGGGAGCCGTTATGGTTGCGAGCGGAACTACCGGTGCAGTTGAAGCTATCGCAGAAAAGACTGAGTTCGACGTCATACTCACTAGTTTCGGTGAAAATAAAATTGGTGTTATTAAGGTTGTTCGCTCGATTACTTCACTCGGCTTGAAGGAAGCCAAGGATCTAGTTGAGGGTGCTCCAAAGGCATTAAAGCAGGCGGTTTCAAAAGAGGACGCTGAAAAGATCGTCAAAGAGGTCGTTGCAGCTGGCGGCAAGGCAGAAATTAAGTAGTTTACTGCTACTAAAGCTCCTGCATTGAATCCGTCGGTTGTAATAATGCAACAACATTTAATTAATGCTTTTTTTGCCGGCGCAGCGAGTCAATTGGTTGTGTGCATGTTTTATTATGAATAGTAACTAGTGACTTTTTGTCTTGATTTGCGTTAAAATCGGCTGGCTGATGTAGCTTCTCTGCTTTCAGAGGAGCTATTTCTTTTAGTGGCCTATGAGTTTTAAGCCTGCGTTTGATTTGTAAAAGTCTATTTGTCTTTGAGGTAATAAGATGGCTATTTCTGAGCAGCGTAGACTTCAGTCGCTATTCGTCCGAAATTTTGGGCACGATGAATATCAGTACGAAATCCCAGACCTCACAAAGATTCAAACTGAGTCATATGTTAGATTTCTTCAAGCTGATGTAGAATCTGATCGTCGTCTTTCGATAGGAATGGAGGGAATCTTTAGGGAAATCTTTCCGATTGCTAGCTACGATAGCCAGTTTGAACTTGAATATTTGCGTTATGAACTTGGCAAGGCTCGATATAGTCCAGATGAATGCAGGCAGTTGCGATTAACTTACGGGAGGCCTTTGAGGGTATATTTTAGGTTAAAGAAGGAACAGCCGATTGAGGAGGAGGTTTATCTTTGCGACTTGCCAATAATGCTAGGTGGTGGTGAGTTCATAATAAATGGCTCTGAACGTGTCGTAGTGAGCCAGCTACACCGTTCTCCGGGCGTTGACTTCATGGAGAACACAGATGGGAATGAGCGTGAGGGGTATTCGTGCCGTATTATTCCGGAGAGAGGAAGTTGGGTCGAGTTGGCAACGACACGCAAAGAAGCTCTAGCTGTACGAATTGACCAGAGCGGTAAATTCTCAGCTATGACGCTCCTGAGAGCCATGGGGCGCAACTGCAGCACAACAGCATCGATCTTGCGACTTTTCTTTGACGCGAAGTCCATCAAAGTAGGCAAAGACACTGCATCTGAAGCGCTTAAAGACAAGGTTGCCGTTGATGACATTGCATATCCGCCAAAGCATTCAAGGTGCGGTGAAATTATTATTGACAGCGGAACATTGATTACACCAGAGTCCATTCACGCAATCCTAGATGCTGGAATTAAGAGTGTAGAAGTTTTCGATTCTCCTGTGGATCGCTGTATTTTAAATAGTTTGCGAGACGACACTACAGTTTCGTCAGAGGAAGCGTTGTTAAAGATATACCAGCGGTTGCGGCCTGGGAATCCGCCTCAACTTGAGAAGGCGGTGGATCTCTTTAAAGAAAGATTTACTGATATAAATCGTTACAGACTTGGTCAAGTAGGTAGATTCAGGATTAATCGGAAATTTAACCAGGATTGCCCTGACAGCGAAATGGCTTTGCTATCAGAGGATTACGTTAACGCTATTCGCTATATTCTTCGTTTAAGATCTGGTGATAATACAGCATATGTAGACGACATTGATAACTTGGGGAATAGGCGTCTTAGAACGATTGATGAACTGGCGACTGACGAGTTGCGTAAAGGTTTTTTGAAGCTTCGCAGAACTGTACAGGAGCGCATGAGCATCAAGGATGTAGAGGACATTAGCCCGCGCTCTCTCGTTAATCCGAAGAGTGTAGCTGCAGCTGTTGATTTCTTTTTTGGGCGAAGTGAGTTGTCTCAGGTTGTTGACCAGACAAACCCACTGTCAATGTTAACACATGAGCGCCGCTTGAGTGCTTTGGGGCCAGGCGGACTGAATAGAAAAAGGGCCGGTTTTGAAGTGCGTGACGTGCATATTTCTCACTACGGACGTATCTGTCCGATTGAGACGCCCGAAGGTACTAACATCGGTTTGATTTCCAGCTTGGCAATCTTTGCTTCGGTTGACGACTACGGTTTTTTGATCACACCATATCGCCGACTGAAGAATAGCAAGTTGACAGATGATGTCGCGTGGCTAAGAGCAGACGAGGAGTCTGACGCGTTTGTAGTGCCTGCTGACACACCGTTTGTTGACGGAAAGATTCCGGACGGTCGTGTTTTAGCACGACATCGTAATGACGTGGTATGGATTCCGTCGGATGATGCGCAGTTCGTTGATATTGCTCCTTGCCAGATGGTGGGTGTATCGGCTGCACTAATACCCTTTTTGGAGCACGACGATGCAAACCGCGCTCTGATGGGTTCAAACATGCAAAGACAGGCAGTTCCGCTGTTGATTGCTGAACCTCCGATTGTTGGTACCGGAATGGAGTCTACTGTCGCAAAAAATTCTGGAATGGTTCTGCGAGCCGATAGGGCCGGCAAGGTAACTTACGTTGATTCAACGGTAATCGAAATTGACGGACGTAAACTCCGACTGCGAAAGTTTACCGGCCTCAACGAACGAACTTGCCTAAATCAACACCCGCTTGTGACAATTGGACAAAAGGTTAAAAAGGGAGACCTTCTCGCTGACTCGGCAGCTACTCACAATGGCGTTTTATCGCTAGGACGAAATGTGCTTGTCGCTTTTATGTCATGGGAGGGATACAACTATGAAGACGCGATTATCCTTTCAGAACGGCTTGTGAAGGAGGATGTTTACACATCTATCCATATTGATGAGTTTGATGTTGAAATTCGCGAGACGAAGCTTGGGCGAGAGGAATTTACTCGTGATATTCCGAATGTCAGCGAAAAAATGCTGCGACATCTCGACGAAACTGGGATTGTGCAAACTGGGACGCGAGTTCGTCCGGGAGATATCCTCGTTGGAAAGGTATCGCCTAAGGCGAAGACTGAGTTGACGCCTGAAGAAAAATTGTTGCACGCTATTTTTGGGCGAGCCGGGGAAGACGTCAAGAACGAGTCACTTGAAGTCCCTAGCGGTGTTGAAGGCATTGTTATTCATACCGAGCGATTTTCGCGTCGAATGAGCCTTTCCGAGACAGAACGTAAGCGGTTTGATGCAGACATTAAGGAGACGGAACAGTCTCAAGCTGCTAGTGTTGCTGCTGTATTCAAGAAATTCCTAGGGGAACTTGAGCAAGCGCTTGAACGAAAGATTCCAACCATTGATGGCACGAACATCTCGTCAATAAACGATGATAAGCAACTTTGTGACGCTGCTGCCAATTTTTTGAGGCTGTGGGAGACGATTGAAATACGCAGCCCTCAGAAAAAGGCCGATTGCTCGAAGTTGCTGAAAGAAGGATGGCCGTTAGTTGATGAGGCCCTTGAGGCTCGTGAGCGAGCCATGAATTCTCTCAAACGAGGCGACGAACTGCCAAGTGGCGTCTTGCAGATGGTGAAAGTGTATGTTGCCTCTAAGCGTCAGATATCTGTTGGCGATAAGATGGCAGGCCGTCATGGAAACAAGGGCGTGATTTCTAAGGTGTTGCCCGAGGAGGATATGCCGTTCCTGGCTGACGGAACACCTGTAGATATCATTTTGAATCCGCTTGGCGTACCTAGCCGCATGAATGTCGGACAAATTCTTGAGACTCATCTAGGCTGGGCTGCATCAAAGCTCGGCTTCTCGGCGGTTTGCCCCGTTTTTGACGGTGCAACTGAAGAAGAAATTCAGACGTGCATGAAGGAGGCGGGACTACCAGAGGACGGAAAAACGTTCCTTTTTGATGGACGTACCGGAGAGCAGTTCGAGCAAAAGACAACGGTCGGCTACATCTATATGCTTAAGCTTCATCACTTGGTTGATGACAAGGTTCATGCTAGAGCAACTGGTCCGTATTCGCTCATTACGCAGCAGCCACTTGGTGGAAAGGCTCGTTTTGGTGGTCAACGGTTTGGTGAAATGGAAGTGTGGGCATTGGAGGCCTACGGTGCGGCTTACATTCTTCAGGAGTTGCTTACAGTGAAGAGTGACGACGTCGAAGGTCGTACGAAGATCTACGAATCGATGGTAAAAGGGGAAAACACACTTGAGGCAGGTACCCCTGCAAGTTTCGACGTTCTCACGAATGAAATTCGTGGTCTTGCTCTGAATATGTCATTAGAGAAAATGGGCTAGCCGTAGTTCGGTTGGCGATGAATCAGTTGATCGGATGTGCCAGCGATCAAGATACGAACAAATTCACGTTTGAATGAGGCTGCGAATATGGAAGGACAACGGGGCATGAACACGACGACAACAGAGTCCGCCGTGTATGACCGAGTCAACGATTTTTCGGCGGTTCACATCAAGTTGGCAAGCCCTCACGACATTCGTGGCTGGTCGTTCGGTGAAGTCAAGAAGCCAGAAACCATCAATTATCGAACTTACCGACCTGAGCGTGACGGACTTTTTTGTGAACGTATTTTCGGTCCCGAAAAAGACTGGGAATGTGCCTGCGGTAAATACCGTGGCATGAAATACAAGGGGATGATCTGTGACCGCTGTGGTGTCAAAGTTACACACAGCCGGGTCCGCCGGAAACGAATGGGGCACATCGAACTTGCGGCACCGGTGGTCCACATCTGGTTTTTTAAGTCGATGCCAAGCCGTCTAGGTGCATTACTTAATTTGAAAACTACTCACCTTGAGAAGGTGATTTATTTCCAAGACTACGTTGTCATCGAGCCCGGTGATACGCCGTTGCGCGGCGGGCAGTTGTTGACCGAAGAAGAGCTTCGTCAGGCCAAAGCGAAATATGGCGCAGGAACTTTTCAAGTAGATATGGGTGCCGAGGCGGTCAAAAAATTGCTCGGTCAGTTGGATTTAGAAAGTCTGTCCAAGGTTTTACGTGTTGAGCTACAAGAAACCGGTAGTCAACAGAAAGCAAAAGACCTCATCAAGCGACTAAAGATCGCTGAGGCTCTTCGTGATAGCGCCAATCATCCAGAGTGGATGGTATTGGATGTTATTCCGGTCATTCCACCAGACCTTCGTCCGCTTGTGCTGTTGGATTCTGGCAACTTTGCGACTAGTGACCTGAATGACCTCTACCGTCGCATCATCAATCGAAATAACCGATTGAAGAAGTTGGTCGATCTCAACGCTCCGGAAGTTATCGTCCGAAACGAAAAGCGGATGCTGCAACAGTCAGTTGACGCGCTTTTTGACAACAATCGCTGTAAGAGGCCTGTGCTCGGTTCCTCAAATCGTCCGCTGAAATCCTTGACGGACATGATCAAGGGCAAGCAGGGGCGGTTTCGTGAGAACCTTTTGGGTAAACGTGTTGACTACTCAGCACGAAGTGTCATCGTTGTCGGCCCTGAACTTCATCTTCATCAGTGCGGGCTTCCAAAGAAGATTGCACTGGAGTTGTTTCAACCGTTTGTAATTCGTCGCCTCAAAGAACTAGGCCACGCAGATACAATTAAAAGCGCAAAGCGAATGCTTGAGCGTAAGGATGACAATGTTTGGGATATTCTTGATGAAGTAATCACAAACCACCCCGTTCTCTTAAATCGTGCTCCAACATTACACCGGATGGGTATCCAAGCGTTCGAACCAGTCCTGGTGGAGGGTAATGCGATTCGCATTCACCCACTTGTTTGCAAAGGATTTAACGCGGACTTTGACGGCGACCAAATGGCTGTCCATCTGCCGCTTTCCATTGAGGCGCAGGTAGAAGCGACCACGTTGATGATGTCAACGAATAACGTCTTTAGCCCAGCTAACGGTGCTCCAATTATCAGCCCATCGCAAGATATCGTGATGGGTTGTTATTACCTCACAATGAGCCGCGCTGGGCGTCCGGGTGAAGGGATGACTTTTGGATCATTCCAAGAAATCCACATGGCGTTTGCGCAAGGAAAAGTGGCGCGTCATGCGCAAATTAAACTTCGTTTGCCGCGCGACAAGCGAGTTGTTGGTGAAGGTGCTGAAACTCACAAGCCCGGCGGCATTATTGTAACGACACCTGGGCGTGTCATGTTCAATGACATCCTTGAGGAGCGATCTGCATACTATAATATGACTATGCGCGGCAAGGATCTCGCGAAGGTTATTTCTGACTGTTATCTTGAACTTGGACGGCGTTCAACGATTGCACTGCTGGACCGCTTGAAAGAGCTTGGATTCCGCGAATCAACTCGAAGCGGTTTGTCCTTTGGTGCCAGTGACCTGAAAACGTCGCCTGACAAGCCGAAGATTATCACTGATGCAGAAGCTGCAGTGCTTAAGGCTCAGAAGCTTTATGAGCGTGGGGTCATCACGGACCAGGAGCGATACAACCAAGTTTTAGACCATTGGACTCACGCGAGAGAAGCAATCACGAAGTCTATGATGCATGAACTTGAGCATGACGTGCGAGATAGTGGCGCGTATGTGAATCCAATTTATTTGATGGCACACTCTGGTGCTCGTGGTGGTGTCGAGCAAATTCGACAGTTGGCTGGTATGCGTGGCCTGATGGCAAAGCCGAGCGGTGAGATTATCGAAACGCCAATTAAGGCCAACTTCCGTGAAGGCTTGTCGGTGCTTGAGTATTTCAGCTCGACGCACGGTGCTCGAAAAGGTCTTGCGGACACAGCTCTTAAGACCGCTGACTCGGGTTATTTGACCCGTAAGCTCGCTGACGTTTGCCAAAATGTCGTCGTGACAATGGAAGATTGCGGAACGACAAAAGGTACAACTAAGGGTGTTGTTTATCGCGGCGAGAAAGTTGAAGTTAGTTTGGCTGAAGGAGTGCGAGGTCGCGTTAGTCGAACCAATATCGTCAATCCGATTACGGACGAAATCATCGTCCGAGAAGGTGAATTGATTACAGTCAAGATCGCGCGGAGGATTGAAGAATTGGGAATTGAGCGGATCCAAGTGCGCAGTCCAATGAACTGTGAAGCCCCGCTGGGAATCTGCCGCTTGTGCTATGGCATGGACTTGTCGACTGGCTCCCTGGTTGAAGAAGGACTCGCAGTCGGGATCATCGCTGCTCAGAGTATCGGGGAACCTGGCACACAGTTAACGATGCGTACATTCCACATCGGCGGTGCCGCACAAACCGGCATTGAAGACAAGGAAATTAAATCGCGTCGTGGGGGCCGTGTGAAATTCGCTCGTATTCGTTGCGTAGTTAACACTGCGGGTGAAAACGTCGTGCTTGCTCGAAATGGTGAAGTCATCATCGTTGACACCAAAGAGAGGGAGCTAGAAAAGTATACGATCCCAAACGGTGCTGTGTTGCTTGTTACGGAAGACCAAGAAATCGCAGCCGGGCAAGTGATCTGCCAATGGGATCCGCACTCAGTTCCAATTCTCTCTGAAGTGGGTGGTCGGGCTCGATTTGAAGATTGCATCGAAGGCCAGTCGATCCGTACCGAAATTGAGGCCAGCGGCAAGGTTCGAAAGACTATTATCGAGCACAAGGGCGACTTGCATCCGCAAATCGTGCTTGAGGACTCAACCGGTAAAATTCTCGACTTTTATTACATGCCAGAGCGAGCAAGTATCGAAGTTGTTGAGGGGCAACAGATCGCGGCTGGTAGTGTGATTGCGAAGACACCGCGTGAAAGTGGCGGTACGCAGGATATCACTGGCGGTTTGCCGCGCGTTACAGAGTTGTTTGAAGCTCGTAAGCCAAAGGATCCTGCGGTCGTCGCGGAAATCGACGGCGAAGTTGATCTGGTTGCCGAGAAGAAGCGGGGTAAGCGAATCATCATTGTTCGAGGAAGTGACGGCACTGAGGTTGAGCACGTCATTCCGCACGGTAAACAGTTAATGGTTCATGCAAAGGACGTTGTTCGTGCTGGAGATGCACTCGTCCGTGGCCCTCTTGTCCCGCATGACATCCTTCGAGTCAGTGGCGTGGAAGCAGTTCAACAGTACCTGCTTCACGAAATTCAAAATGTGTATCGTTCACAGCGAGTAGACCTCGACGACAAGCACATCGAGATCGTCGTGTCGCAGATGCTTCGTAAAGTACGTGTCACCGATGTTGGCGACACAACTCTGCTGCCTGGTATCGTGCTCGATAAATTTGAATTCCGAAAGTTGAACCAGGATTTGGCGAACTCGGTCAAAGTTACAACGCCGGGAGAAACTGAATTCCAGCCGGGCGATATCGTTCCGAAGAAGACATTTGAAGAAGTGAATTCAGCGATTGAGGCAGACGGTGGAAGTACGGCCTCTTTCCAAAAGCCAAGGCCATCGACTGCGGCAGTCCAGTTGCTCGGTGTTACCAAGGCGGCAGTTCAGAGTGAAAGCTTTATCTCTGCGGCAAGTTTCCAAGAAACTACAAAGGTTTTGACAGAAGCTGCGATCGCAGGGAAGGTCGATCACTTGGTTGGATTGAAAGAGAACGTTATCTTGGGTCACCTCATTCCAGCAGGAACCGGATTCAAGAGCCATCAAATGTCAGAGGTTCGGGTTCGGCAAGAAGCTCTTCAAGAGTTAAAGGCCGAGCACGATCGCATCATGGCTGCTCGTTTGGAACTGTTGAAAGAAGGTGGCGAGGGTGCTGTGGGTGGTGGAAACGCTGTCCCAGCAACGCAGCCTTAAGTCGCATTGAGCGGTGTTACCGACAATGAAATTCATCTGGGGTCTACTTTTTTTGCGAGTTGTTGAATGCCGACGATCAATCAGTTGGTTCGCAAGCCACGAAAGCCACAGCCTTCTCGTTCGAAGACACCTGTTTTGGAAGGCTGTCCTCAGAAGCGCGGCGTCTGCTTGTTAGTTAAGACCGTAACGCCGAAGAAACCAAACTCGGCGCTGCGAAAAGTGGCCCGTGTGCGATTGTCGAACGGCAAAGAAATCACCGCATACATCCCAGGTGAAGGCCACAATCTGCAGGAACACTCGATTGTTCTTGTTCGTGGCGGTCGTGTTCGCGACCTTCCTGGTATTCGATACAAGGTTATTCGCGGTGTCTTAGATACGCTGGGCGTGACAAATCGCAAACAGGCCCGCAGCCGTTATGGTACGAAGCGGCCTAAGTAGGGTTGAATTAGTTTTCGTGATTGGAATTGTCAAATTCCAAACGGATGTTCGGGGAACATTCCGTAGCTCATACACACAGCGAGAAGTTTCCGGAGTATTCTTCGATGGCCAAGCGGTTCACAGCAAGTGAGAAGCAACTGAAGCCTGACCCACGTTGTGGTTCGGTGTTAGCGTCCAAATTTATTAATTGCTTGATGCACGACGGTAAAAAGAGTGTTGCACAGATTGTCTTCTACTCCGCTTTGGACGTCATCAAGAAGAAGCTACCGGACGAAGAGCCGATCAATGTCTTTTTGGCGGCGGTGGATAATGTCAAGCCGGCGATTGAGGTCCGATCGCGCCGAGTCGGTGGTGCGAACTATCAAGTTCCTACCTCGGTAAATCCCAAGCGACGCCAGACTCTTGCAATCCGCTGGATACTGGCGGCCGCTCGTGGCAAGAAGGGCCGACCGATGGATATGCGATTGGCTGAAGAGCTTCTCGCCGCATACCGTCGCGAAGGAACCGCAATGACTACTCGCGAAAACGTGCATCGCATGGCCGATGCCAATAAGGCTTTTGCTCACTTCGCTTGGTAGTTGCGGAAACGATTACAACAGCGCGTGGTGCCCGACTTTGTTCGGTCGTCACGCGCTGTTTTTCATTGGTACATGTCACGAAACCCCGTCGGCTTGAGGCTGGCGGGGTTTTCGTCGTCAGGAGTCATCATGCCGTACGACATTAACGCGATTCGCAATATCGGCATCATCGCACACATTGATGCCGGCAAGACCACAACGACCGAGCGAATTTTGTACTACGCTGGTGCCTCACATCGAATGGGGAATGTCGATGACGGCACTACCATCACGGACTTTGACCCTGATGAAGCCCGTCGCGGCATCACGATTTACTCTGCGGCGATTACCTGCCAGTGGAAGAACTCGACGATCAACATTATCGACACTCCGGGGCACGTGGACTTCACTGCTGAAGTCGAACGCAGTTTGCGAGTCCTTGACGGTGGCGTGGTTGTCTTCAGTGGTGTCGATGGTGTTGAGGCACAGAGTGAGACCGTCTGGCGTCAAGCGGATCGATACAACGTCCCGCGAATTTGTTTCATCAATAAGATGGATCGCGTCGGTGCCAATTTTGAGACCGTTTTAGAGGACATCAAAAGCCGGCTACATGCCACACCGCTTGCGTTGCAGATACCAGTAGGAGCCGGATCACTGCCAGATGAAAACTGCTTTAAGGGGATTATTGATCTGGTGCGGATGAAAGCGTTGTACTTCGACGTCGAGTCACTGGGTACGAAGTATGAAGAGCGAGATATTCCACCAGAGATGCTCGATGAAGCGCAGTTATGGCGGCAGAAGTTGGTTGAAACGGTTGCGGAACTCGACGAGCAAGCGATTGAGCAATACCTCGAAACGCAGGACTTACCGGAGGAGGCAATCCGCCGCTTAGTGAGAAAAGGGACGATCGAACGATTGTTCTTTCCGACGTTTTGCGGCACTTCGCTTCGATACATCGGCGTGCAGCCGGTGATGGACGCTGTCGTTGACTATCTCCCTTCCCCGCTCGATCGCCCGCCGGTTGAGGGGATTCCATTCGTCGGGAAAAAAGGTTCTCAATCAACAAAAGCTGAGAAACGCAAAGCATCTCCAGACGAACCATTCAGTGGTTTGATCTTCAAGATTCAAGCGGACAAGCACGGGGATCTTTGCTTCGTGCGTATCTATTCGGGGACGCTCAAGAGTGGTTCCAAGGTTCTGAACCCCCGCACGAACACGAAGGAACTCATCAGCCAAATCTGGCGAGTCCAAGCAGACTCGCGTGAAAAGATCGAGACGGACGAGGCATATGCTGGCGACATCGTCGGCGCGATTGGCCCCAAGGAAGTCTTCACCGGAGATACTCTTTGTGCCACTCAGCAGCCAATCATGTTGGAAAAGATCAGTTTTCCAGAAACGGTTATTTCCATGGCGGTCGAGCCTGACACCAGTGCCGAACGTAAGAAGCTTGAAGAGACCCTCAGGCGGCTCGCCAGGCAAGACCCGACGTTCAAGGTTCATATCAACGAAGAGACCGGCGAGACACTCGTGAGCGGCATGGGCGAGTTACATCTGGAGGTCATCAAGGACCGTATGGAGCGTGAGTTCGCTGTTAAAGTACGTGTGCATAAGCCGCGAGTGAGTTATCGCGAAACCGTTCAGAAATCGGTTGAAGTGGAAGGGGAGTTTTCGCGACAAGTCGGTGCAGCAGTTCACACGGCTAGAGTCCGTTTGCGAGTGGAGCCTTATGACGGCGAAGAGGCTGTTTGTGTCCAGAACAAGTTGAAACCCAGCGATCTTGCAGCCTCTTTAGTACCCATTCTGGAGCAAGCTGTTGAAGAGGGCGCGAACTCTGGCGGCATGTATGGCAACCCCTTAATGCGAGTTCGCTTCACCATCATTGGCGTGGACTACAAAGAAGGTGACGCTAACGACGTTGTACTGACCGCGGCAGCGGCCAAAGCCGTGTCCGAGGGCCTAGAGAAGGCTGGTTGCGTGCTGCTCGAACCGGTCATGAAACTGGAGGTCGTCACGCCGGAAGAGTTCATCGGAAACGTGCAAGCCGACTTGAACGCTCGCAGAGCCACCATCGTCCGTACGGAAAATCGTGGGCGCCTTTGGATCATTGAAGCGGAAGTCGCTCTGGCAAAAATGTTTGGTTACACGACGCAGGTGCGAGGTCTCTCGCAGGGACGAGCATCGCATTCGATGGAGCCGTTGACATACGCAGCAGCCCCCCCCGATGTGCTGGAAAAGATGTGGTAGTCCACGGCTGAAGGTTCAGGCGTTTTCGCGGAAGCGGCTTCTGTTCCCTTTGGTCGCGATTCGTGGTCCGATCGCTCGCCCTCAGACGTGCGGTTGATAGAATCTCGGCGGTTCTTGGCCATGTTCATCACCGTTGTGTCTGGAGGAATATCCATGCGACGTTTCTGCTTTGCCCTGTTGTGTTCGGTATTTGCCACTGGCGTGTTGAACTCTCCGCTGTTTGCGGAAGACAAGCCAAAAGAGCCAGCCAAGGAAGCTCCTAAAGAGGCTGCGAAGCCAACTCAGGCCGAACTGGATGCCATTGCGGCGGTGAAGAAGTTGGGCGGTTCGGTGTTGCAAGTGGCACAGAACGATGGCCGCCTCGATATCGCTTTCCACTTGGCAGACGGCAAAGTGGGTGACGATCACGTCGCGGCCGTCAAACCGCTCGGCAACATCATTTACTCACTGAACCTGCGCGGGACCGAAGTCACTGATAAGGCGCTAGAGCACCTCAAGGTCGCCAAGAGCCTTGTCCGCTTGCACCTCGAGCGAACCAAAGTGACCGATGCTGGCTTGACTCAACTGGCTGGGCTGCAAAACCTGGAATATCTCAATCTCTACAACACGGAGATCACCGATGCTGGCCTGCAATCGCTGGCCGCGTTGAAGAATCTGAAGCGAGTTTACGTGTGGCAGACGAAGGTCACTGAAGAAGGTCAAGCAAAATTCAAAGCGACCGCACCGACCACGCAACTGATTCCAGACATCGCTCTGGATAAGAAGCGAGCGGAACTCGAAGCCAAGCGCAAAGCGGAAGCCGAAGTGAAAGCGAAGGAAGAAGAAGCCAAGAAGAAGATGGAAGAAGAAAAGAAGAAGGCCGAAGAAGAGGCCAAGAAGAAGGCTGAAGAGGAAAAAAAGAAAGCTGACGAAGAGAAAAAGAAAGCTGACGAAGAAGCCAAAAAGAAAGAGGCGGAAAAGAAGTAAGCCTGCAATCAATTAAGAGCAGACAAAGCGGCGGGGCATCGGCAAGTAGCGTGTCCCGCCGCTTTCGTTTTGACCGGTTGAAACGTTTGGGGATTTGGCCACGGATGAAACACGAATTGAACACGGCCAGCAGAAAGACCGAGGCGGGGTTTCACTTGGATGGCAAGTGTTATACCAGCAGCACAACCAGCATAGGCGGATAAGTCATGATGAGACTCAAGGCTTTCGCCGGTAGGACTTTCTGCCACGACGTGGCTGATCGACGCTTCGGGCCAAGCCTGCTGATATCTGCGACAATGGCAGCAAAATCCATACGCCCGCGACAACCATCCGCTCATTCGTGAGACGGTTAGAACCTTTCTACCGATGGTGCGGTGAAGCGCCGTGGCGAACCGATCTGGAATGCGGAGTGTGCTCATCGTGCCGCTCCATCGTGCTTCGCCAGTTGTGTCGTTTGGGAGACGCTCAGCATGTTCTTTTCGTCGTGGCTCCGATCGGTTCGAACCAAGTTGCGATCCTCCCGTTTCATCAAAGAAATGATGCGTCCGACTGGCCGCATGACGCTACGTCAACCGCAGGCTGAGCAACTGGAATCGCGGCGGCTGCTAACCGCCGACGTCTTCGTCCATGTTGATAACAAAGGGCATCTTTTGCTCGACGACATTGCAGGAACATCCAGCAATATCACCGTCAAATACAACAAGACGACCAACGAGTTCCTCGTCACCGCAAAGACGGACGAGTTGACGACTGACAAAGTTACTTTCACAGATCATGTCCGCGTCTCCGGCGCATTGGTCAGCCGTGGCCTCATTGCGAACCTGGGTGACGGTAACGACAGCTTGGATCTTCCGGACTTCCCCCAACCAACCACGGTGTTTGGTGGCACCGGCAACGACACGATTCTGGGGGGCAAGAGCGGCGATTTCTTTGACGGTGAAGACGGGGACGATGTGCTCCACGGCCGCGTCGGTGACGATACGATTTCCGGCGGTTTAGGCGACGATACATTGCGTGGCGGCGACGGAGCGGACTTCTTGGACGGCGGCGACGACAACGACATCGTGGATGGCCAGAACGGCAACGACACACTGCAAGCTGGGACTGGGACAGACAGCATCGAAGGGGGCTGTGGCGGAGTTGACCTGTTCGTTCAACGGAGCAACGTCAGCTCGGTCAAGCTGACGAACTCCAGCCTCACGGGATTGGGGACGTTGCCAGAGGATGTCGAAAGCTTCACCGGCATCGAACGAGTGCTGTTGATTGGCGGGGACGATGCCAACTCGATCGACGCTTCTGCGGCCTCCATGTCCGTGACGCTCGTGGGTGGCTTGGGAGATGACGTCCTGTTTGGTGGTGGTGGCAAAGACTTAGTGGTCGGCGGCGATGGGTCCGACACCCTCGACGGTGGCGGAAGAAACGACACACTGGAAGGTGGCGGAGTCAACGACGCCATCGCCGGTCTGCAAAATTTCAATCCACTCAATATCGCAGTGGAAAGCAAAGCGATCGAAGCGGCCATCGGTTCGATCA
>JBJXGE010000032.1:0-292372 GCA_046154185.1 Planctomycetota bacterium | reverse complement strand
TGGTTCGGCTCGGTCGGTTTTTAGGGGTTCTGTCCGCAGCACCGAAGTGGCTCACTCCGCACGTTCGCGCTTTCGGCGCGGGGCGGGGACTCATCGAAGGTTGGCGGCTCGGCGCCGGTGGCGCGCGAGGCACACGCAGCCAATTGCCAGCGCCGCGCCGCACGCGCCGAGACCGACGCCGAACCAGAATTGTTTGAAGCGCAGCGTATATTTTGCTGTGCGCCAGAGACCGAGCGGCGCTGGACTCAAGGCCGTGGGGCGCGTGGCCGGGAGTTCATTCGCGCGATAGGGCCGGACGATTTGCGGCGCGACCTGAACCTCGCCGCGTTCAACTTCGCACAGCAAGTAAGAGATTCGCGCTGGATGCATCCCTGCTGTGTAGCACAGCATCCCGTCCACTTCGGTGGCGAGCGAGACACCGGGCGCCGCGTCGCCGACCGCGCGCAAGTAGTTTCCGGCGAAGATCACGTCGACACGACTGCGAAGCACGTCGCGAACCTCGGCGAAGGCGTAGCTCGGAAAGGCTGCCATCGGCGCATCGCTTTTCCGCGAATCATCCCAGATCGGGTGATGGCAAAACAAAACCGTCGGCCGATCCCGGTCCAAATCCGCGAGCGATCGCTCGAGAGTGGTTCGAAACTCGGCACCGGTCCCGAGCGAGTTAACGAATACTAGATTCGCCGCGTTTGTAACGATCACTTGCTCGAGCCGCCCGACTACGTCGACGTAACGATGGATCCAGCCGAAGCGTTCGATATCGTGATTGCCGGGGAGAAAGCAGACTTCCGCGTTCAGCGCCGATCGCAACCATCCCACGACGGCTTCGTTGCTGAGGTCGGAATCGCCGAGCACGCAGACGAAGCTCGGCGCGCAGCGGTTGATCGAGGCGACGAGCGCCGCGCGATCCGCCGCGTGATCCAACATCGGTTGAAGATGCGCGAGCACGACGAATCGCAACGGTGCCGAGAACTCGTCGTCGGACGCGCCGCGCTCGGCAGCCCCGCGTTCGGCATACCCGGTGGCGCCGCTCGAGAACAAGATCAGGATGCACAGGTGCCAGATCCATACTTGCATCCCGCTGCCCATGCTCGAATGCCTCGGGCGACTAGAGTCCATAGACATGAGCGATTCCGCTGACGTATTTCGAATTGCGACAAAGTGGAAAGGGCACACGAGAAATCACTCGCGCGGCATCGTTTTCGGCTGCGTCGGGGTATTTGACCTCGAGAATGAGGATGCCCTCTTCGCGCACTGGCGCGCCGAATTTGCGCCGACGTTGTGGAACAGCGTAGTACTCCAGCGCGTCGTCGAGTGTCATGCGAAACCGTCCGCACGCGGATTCAAAGTAGCGGCGGCGATACCGGTTGACGAGTTGCGGAGTCACGGTTTGAAGCAAGGAACGGACCGTCGCCGGTAAGTCGCACGCCGCGATGGCGCGCGTGACTTGCGAGCTCTCGAATTGCCGAGCGAGAGCGAAAGGTTCGAGACGATACGATCGTTTGTAACCGACTGGCCCGTCCTTCAGTTTCAGTTCGAGTGTCGGTCGCGGAATGTCTCCGAGCCACTCGCCGTACCACCGCACCCGGACTTTCACGCGCTGAGTGTTGCCCTCGACGTGCGCATCGTAGTGGGCGAGTCCGAGCGTATCGAAGTAGATGTTGTTGACGCTGCGCGGACGATAGCGTTCGCGGAATAGCGCGGGCTGGCCGAGTATCCACGCCTCGAGTTGGCTGCGCTCGATGCCGGAGACGCGGAATTTGCGCTCGAAGCGCAGGTCTCGCTTGGCGTCGGTCGTCTTAGTTGCGAACTCCGCTAGCGTCGACACGAGGGTCCTTTCGCGCGGGGCACAGCCGGACATCGTCAATCGCGATGCGTCGCGTGGGCGACGGCGTCGCGGCTTGCTGGCTCGAATTGTTGATTCATCACGATGGCCTGGTTATCCACGGACAAACTGGATTCGCCTTCGACGAGGTAGGGACGGTCGACCGCGTGCTGCTTGAGTTGAGTGACGCGCATGCGCCCCGGTCCGTACTCTGGCTCCCCGTGATACACGGCGCAGCCGATTTTCGTGTCGGCGATTTGCACATTTGCAAGTGCGAGATCGGCCGCGTTGCGACTCGTGAGCCCGAGATTCGCGGCGCTGATCGAGACGTCGGCGCCGCGCACTTCGCAGCGTTCACCGGCGCTGACCGCGCGACCGTTTGTGCGCACGATGGTTATTCGCGCCAGCTCGATCGTCGACGCGGAGACATCGATGGCGTCAGCGCCGATATCGCTGAACACGGAATCACGAATGCTGCCGGAGCTGAAGTCCGCATCGAATGCGTCGGCCGGCGCCGTGGCGAAGTAGCAGTGGTCGAGAGAGAACCGCGACCGTACGACGTTGAGCAGATCGTCACTCCTCGTCGTCCCCGAAAAGTAGCAATGCTCGAAGCGGACGTCGCTCTGATAGCACGTGATCGCGCCGGATAACTCCCAACCAGCGCGCCGCGGCGCGCTGAGCCCCCGAAACACGACATGGACAAATCGCGATGGCGGCGCGTCCAGGAGCATGAGTCCTTCCGCGCCGGCGGCTTCGAGGACAAAGGGCCGTTCTAGGTCGCCGCCGAGGTCGAGTGCCGAGCGACTGAGCAGCGTCGTTCCCGGTCCCATCTGCAGGACGGTGCCAGCGAAGCCGTAGACGGTATAGCCCGCTGGGATGATCAGGTCGGTTGTCAGCGTCCATGTGCCGGGAAGAATCTCGATGCGACGCGCACCTGCATCGATTGCCAAAAATGGGTGCGCATTGAGATTCCCATCCGCGCGCATGATGTCGTGGGCGTCGGCGTTCTCGATCCGTAAGGCCCAGGGCGCGGCAGCAACTTGGCTCACCGGCGCCAACCCAAGCACGCGATAGTGCACGTCGAACTTCGTGAGCAGATTCGGCGCCTCCGAATCTGACAACCCCGATTCGAGTGGTCCCGCTACCACGACGTCTTCGTAGCTGACGGCGTCAGCCAACTTCTTGCCCGCGAGCAACAGTTGTGGCGCGGCGAGAACTCGGCCTTTGTGCGAGACGGCCACGATTTCGATTGGCAGGCTCTGCCGGTTGCCAAGTCGCAGCGTCGTTTTTTCGCCGGTGGTCGCTAGCACGAAGGCGTGAACAGCGTGCGCCGGCGCCAACGTCTCGACGATGAACGCCCGGTTGTCTTCGAGCTGGCGAGCGTCGAGCCGGCAATCCGGAAACTCCAGCGCCAAGAGCGACTCGATGCGCGTGAGCTCCGGGCGCGCGCGATTCAACAGGTCGACGAGGAACTCAGGACGCGACACTTCGGCGAGCGCTTGCGTGTAGGCGGCAAGAAACTCGCGATCGGCGAACAAAGTGCCGAGCAGATCGAGCCGGCCGTCGCGCGGAAACTCCGTCAACCACCAAGTGACCTTGCGGGCGCCAAACACGTGAATCTCGCGGCCGATCGGCTCGAGCCGATCAACGATGGGATTGTAGTAGACGCGAAAGTCGCGCCAGTCGAATTCCGCGGCGCCGAAGAGCGCGCACAGCGCCAGCAAGCGCGCGAGCTTGTCGAGCTCAAAAACGTGCGCCGGCGACAGCGAACGGTTGCGAAACGATTCGAGTAACATGATCGCTCGCTCCAGTTGGCGTTTGCCTTGCGCGTCGTTGAGGAGCTGTTTTGCGCCCGCAACCTCGATGGGGGAGCCGGAATAGGAATTGCGATTATCGAAGATGCCGCGGTCGAGCGCGGCCGGATCGCGCATGCGCGCCAGTGCGTCGACTTGCACGCTCTTATCGAAACCGATAATCGGCCCCGCGCGCCGACTATTGTGCTCGATCAACGATTCGGAGAATTGCTCCTCTAAAGCGTACAGACCCAAATCGTCGCCGTTCACCACCAGCTCCACGAAGCGCAGTCGATGCGCGATGAGCCCTTGTGCTTCCAGCGCGCGCATGAACAGCCACTCCTGCGCGTAGTCGCGCGTGCCCGGATGCTGGAGGGCGAAGGTTCGCATGCCGAACAACGTGTCGTCGTTCTTGATCGACACTTTCAAGGACCACTTGTAACTGTGTTGCCAGTGATCCGGGAACACGCCCTTGAGTCGCACGTCGACTGGGAATCTACGGTCTTGTGAGCGCAGCACGCCTGGCGAATCCTCGCACGTTTCAGGATTCAAAATCCCCGCGCTGAGTCCTCGTTCGCGATCAAAGGCGAGTCGCTGGAGAGTCAAGTGCTTGAGGTCGAGCTCGAGTCGCTCCGGAGCGAATTCCTGCGCTGCCGTGAGTTTTCGCCATTCGTATCCGAAGCGTGCGAAGTGATCCGAAATGCTGCGTGCGGTGCCGTTCTTGTGCAACACCATCCCGGTCGCGACGGCTGCCAGGAGCGTCGCGCCGGCGACGATCGCGAAGAGAGACATGCGGGCGAGCCGGCCGCGGGTGATGCCTTGCGCGACTTTGCGGTGGGCACGGCCGCCGCGAAACACCCTCATACCAAGCCCTTGTTGTCGAGGAAGGTGATCGAGACCGAGTCGTTCATGCGTTTCAACGCGGCGCGACCGGCCTCGAGATGTTCGAGACTCGGAAAGCCGACGACGAACGATGCCTCGAGTTGGTTATCTCGCTCATCGAAACGCTTGAGATCGAGTTCGCTACAGTGATCGCGAAGCGCGCTCACGATCCCCGGTAGCTCCAGACGATTCTGTCCTTCGGACGCCACCGTCAAGTAGAGGTTTGTCTCCGTTTGCTGCCCGCGCAGAAAGTGGCGACCCACGATCAATGCGGCGACGAGACAGAAACCCAGCACGGTGATGAGACGCTGGCTGGCGCCGAGGCCCAGTCCCATCGCGATGGTGAGGAACAAGAAGCACAGCTCCTCAGGATCCTTGATCGCGGTGCGAAAGCGCACGATCGAGAGCGCGCCGACTAGTCCCAGCGAGAGTGCGAGGGAAGACTTTACAACCGTGATGATGAGCATCGTCGTGACGCCCATGAGCAGAAAGTTGCCGCTGAACTTGCGTCGGTTGGCGAGGGAGCTGCCGCAGTGAACGTAGAGCCATTGCAGGAGCACCGCCAAAGTCGCGGTGAGCAGCAGGTTGATCGTGAAGTCGAGCGCCGAAGCTTGCACGGATTGACCGGTCAAGAATTGCTCGAAGGAAGTCTCTTTAGGCACAAAGCAGCTCCTCTCGGGGACCAATGACCGCTATCGATATCGACGGGATCCGCCCGACACTGAAGCGGGGCGGCTCAAGCTTTCTCCACGCGCGCCGATATCTGGAGAGGCGGTAATGCCGCGCGAGTTAGCCGAGAAAGGTGCTCAAATGAACTGGGTGACGATGCAACTGGCCTATATCGATCCGGGCACTGGCTCGCTTGTGCTACAGACCTTGCTTGCCGCGGTGCTCAGCCTTGGCATCTATTTTCGCCGCTGGGTCGGCGCCTGTTTCGCGTTCCTCACCGGACGTCGCGCTCGCAAAGTCGAGAACCGCGCCTCGGAGCGCGAAGGCGTGTAGGGACGCGCCTCGTCGCGTTTTAGTTCGCAGTTGACAGCTCTCGCCATTTTCTTGGGGCTTGGCACTTGGCCGCCAAGGTGGATAATGGCGCCACGACCAAACCACAGTTCATTACCTGCGGCTACGCACGCTGTCACGTTCAGCAGTGCGTTCGGCACGTTCGACAGCGCGTCGTGTGATGGGGAGTTCGCGATGAAACAGCATTTCCACTTGGTCGCTTCGGGCGCGCTGACGACGATGTTCGTGATTGGCGCCGGAGTCGCTTCAACTCAACTCGCGGCGCAGGCGCCGCCTGGTTACTACGACAGCGCGATCGGCCTGAGCGGCTCTGCGCTCGCCGTCGCACTTCACAACATCATCGATGACCACACGGTCATCCCGTACAGCGGTGCCGGCTTCGACACGCGCGATGGCGTCGACCTATTGGATGAAGATCCGAGTAATCCCAATAATGTGATTTTGGTTTATTCTGGTTACTCAGTGCCGAAGTCCACGTGGCCCGACTACAACCGCGAACATTTGTGGCCGCAATCGCTCGGATCGGAAACGGGGACGCCGGCCAATTCCGACATGCACATCCTGCGGGCGTGCGACGCGGATGTGAATTCCGTGCGCTCAAACAAGTATTACGACGAATGCCTCGCAGGATGCATCACGCACTCGGAAGCGCCGTTGATCTTGTACGACTCGGAGCGCTGGGAGCCGCGCGATGTCGAGAAGGGCAACCTGGCGCGCGCGTTGTTTTATATGCACGTGCGCTACGAAGGCGATATCGCGGGCGAGCCGGATCTCGAACTTGGCGACGCCGACACGACCTTTGGTTGTTACTGCATGGGGCGACTGTCGACGCTGCTCGCTTGGCACAGTCAGGATCCGCCAGATAGCGCCGAGATCCTGCGCAACAACCGTATTTTCAGTTTGATACAAGGCAACCGCAATCCGTTCATCGATCATCCAGAGTGGGTCTATGAGATTTTTGGAGGCGCGCCGCCGGGCGATGGCGCCACGGTTTGGATAAATGAGATTCACTACGACAACGAGGGCACGGATGCGGAAGAGGGCGTCGAAGTCGCCGGACCAGCGGGGACAACGCTCACCGGCTGGGCGCTCGTCGGCTACAACGGCTTGGGCGGCGCGAGTTACACGACGGTCGCGCTCAACGGCGTGATTCCGAATCAAGAAAACGGTTTCGGCGCAGTGTGGTTTCCGATCACGGGGCTCCAAAACGGCTCACCGGATGGACTCGCGCTGATCGACGATACGGGCGCGGTCGTGGAGTTCTTGAGCTACGAAGGCAGTTTCACCGCGGTCGGTGGTCCCGCCGCCGGCGTTTTTTCGGTCGACATCGCTGTGAGCGAAGTCGGCACAACTCCGGCCGCGAGCACCTTGCAACGCACCGGCTTCGGCTCGACCTCCACCGACTTCGCTTGGGCGGGACCGGCGACCGGAACGCGTGGTGCGCCGAATCTCGGTCAGGACTTTCCGTTGCCACCCGCGCAAGAGTTTTTGCGTGGTGACGTGAACGGGAGTGGCGCCGTGTTGATCGATGACGTCATTGTGCTGCTCTCGTACTTGTTCGCGTCCGCGCCGCTGAGCTGCCTCGACGCAGCCGACGTCGGCGACGACGGCGCCGTGCAGATCAACGATCCGATTTTCTTGCTCGGTTATTTATTCGGCAGCGGCGCGCTGCCGCCACCGCCCTTCGACATGTGCGGCGTCGACACGACTCCCGATGTGGGCGGCGATCTCGGTTGCCAATCGTTCGCGATTTGTCCTTAGGGTCCGCGCAAAAATAACTTCGCATTTGGAGGCCGATCTCTACATATCTCCGCTCCCGGCTCAATCGCGTAATCCTCAACGTAGCCAGGCTACGCCTGCGCCGAGTTATTGAGCAGATCGGGCTCAATCGCCGAGAACGGACCTACGCCAGATTTCGACCTCCAAATGGAAAGTTATTTTTGCGCGGACCCTTAGCGGGCGGCAGGCCATCTAAAACTGGAAATAAATGAACGGCGTGAAGCCGCGCGGGTAGAAGTTCACGACCAAGAGAATCATGCTGAAAAGCACGGTTGGTCCCCAAACCGTGTTGGCCTCGAGGCGGAGCCACCGTTCGCGTCCGAGCGCATGCACAATGTGGATCACCGCCATCATCGCGATCGCGAACAGCGGATACGGCGCGACCCATGAAAACCCGTCCTGCGGCGCAAACATCTGCCGCAGCATCAGGAGCGCGGTTTCCATCGAGCTCGCACGAAAAAACACCCACGCCACCAGCACGACGAGCATCGTGATCGCCCAACCGCATAGCTTGCCGGCGCGGCCCGTCGTGGCGGGAAAGGATGGGTGGCTGACTATGAAACGTGTCACGGCGAGCGCGAGCCCGTGGATCGCGCCCCACAATACGAACATCCAACTGGCGCCGTGCCACAAACCGCCGAGCAACATGGTCAAGAGCAAGTTGACGTACGTGCGGACTCGGCCGCGACGACTACCGCCGAGCGGAATGTAGAGATAGTCGCGCAACCACGTCGAAAGCGAGATATGCCAGCGATGCCAGAAGTTGTCGATGCTGTGCGCGATATAAGGCAAGTTGAAGTTGAGCGTCAGTTCGTAGCCGATCACGCGCGCGGCCCCGATCGCCATGTCTGAGTATCCCGAGAAATCGCAGTAGATTTGGAGCGCATAGGCGACGACCGCGAGCCATGTCGTCACGGCGTCATACGCGCCCGCGTTGTTGAACACTTCGTCGACAAACGGTGCGAGACGATCCGCGATGATCGTTTTCTTGAACAGGCCGATGACGAACAACGAGTAGCCGCTATACGCCTTCTCCCAGGAGAGCGTGCGAGGTGTTTTGAGCTGCGGCAAGAAATCGGCCGCACGAACGATGGGACCGGCGACGAGTTGTGGGAAGAACGCGATGTAGAGCGCAAAGTCGCGGAGACTTTTGCACGGCTCGATTTTTTGGCGATAGACGTCGAGCGTGTAGCTGAGCGACTGAAATGTGTAAAAAGAAATTCCGACCGGCAGGATGATCTCAAGAGTGCCAAGCTGCCACCCAAAAGGCTCGACCACGGCTCGCAACGACTCGACGAAGAAGTTGAAGTACTTGAAGAACCCGAGCACACCAAGATTCACGATGAGGCTCAACACGATGATCGTACGGCGCGTCCGCGGCGTCGTGACTCTGCCGAGCACGCGTCCCGCCGAGTAATCAAAAACGGTCGAAAACAGGAGCAGACTCAAAAAGCGCCAGTCCCAGTATCCATAGAAGTAAATACTCGCGACGAGCAGGCAGTTTTTCTGCGCGCCGTGGCTCTTGATGGAGAGCAAACAGGCGAGCGCGGCCGCGAAAAGCACGAAGAACTCAATTTGATTGAATAACACTCGGGGTTTTTTCTAGAAAATCGGCGAGTGCTTCGGCCACAAGTCGGTGCCCATCGACGTTGAGATGGCCATGCCACACAAATGTCGATGGAAAGCCGCGCGGGAAACGCCGCTCTTGGCGCGCGAACTCGATCAGCCTCGGCCCGAGGTCGACGAATGAAACCTGCGCCTTGGCGCAAAGCGCGGCAAACTCGCGACCGGCTTCCGAGTCCGCGAATTCGGTGCGCAACTTGCCGTCCTGAAGTCCTGGCGCGCGCGGCAAGTACAAAAAGAATATGGGGCGTGTCGCTCGATCGCGGAGCGCATTTACGACGAACTCCCAGGCGTCCGTCGGCAAACGTGCGGCGTCGCCATCGTCCGTCGGCGCCGCACGGTGCCGTGGACCGGGCTGGAACTGAAGTCGCACGTTCTCGCGAATGTCCTTCAACAACCACCAGACGAAATTCGCCCGTAGGAGGATGAGTTGAGCCTTGAATTCCTCATAAGGCGGAGCCCATTTGGACGGCTCGAAATGCAGCGTGGGCTGCGAGCTCAACCAACACTCTCGTTGTTTGAGGTCCGGACGAAAATCCTCGATGTCTGTAAGCACGATGCAGTGGCAACGCAAATTGGGGAGCAACTTCTCGTAAGTTGGCAAGTGAAAGTAGATGTCGGCCATCGACCAGCCACCCATGCCGATCCCGATCCCAGTGAGTGGATTGCGAGATCGAGAGTTCCAAATTCGCGTGAAGGCTTGCGCCATTTTTTCGTCGTCAGCGACTTGTCGCGCATCGACGTGTGAGTCGCCCCACAGGGCGACGATCGGCGTTTCAATTCGAGTGATATCGGGAATTCCATTGACGCCGTACTTGCCAGTGCGAGTCGTCGCGATTCCCTCGCTCACGTGGCGCTGCTCCCCCTCGGCGACGACGTAGCGCGAAAGCTCTGCGCTCCAGACATAGACGAGCGGAGTATCCATGAGGAGACTCGAGAAGCCCCAAACGAAACCAAGGCTCAAGAATGCGGCGCCGATCCACCGCGCGACTAACGGGCCTGCGCGCATTGCAACTCCCACATTTTTAGCTACCACTCCTAGCTACCCATGTGCGGATATCGGTAATTGCGCGGCGGGTTGTAAGTCTCTTTGATCGAACGCGGTGCGACCCAGCGGACGAGGTTTAGCACGCTGCCCGCTTTGTCGTCGGTGCCGGATGCGCGGGCGCCGCCAAAGGGTTGCTGGCCGACGACCGCCCCAGTCGGCTTGTCATTGATATAGAAATTGCCGGCGGCGTGCCGGAGGCGCGCCGAGATTCGCTCGGCGATGAGTCGGTCGCGCGCGAATACAGCGCCGGTCAGCGCGTACGGACTGGTCGTGTCGCACAAGGTCAGCGCCTCGTCGAGGCGCGCCTCGTCGTAGACATGCACCGACAGCACCGGGCCGAAGATCTCTTCTTCCATCGTCTTGAAGCGCGGATTCGTGCATTCGATGATCGTCGGTCGAATGAACCAGCCGCGGTCGCGCTGCGCTTCGCCGCCGACGATGATCGCGCCACCCGGCGTGTTGCGGGCGGCGTCGAGGTAGCCGGAGATGGTCTTGAACGCACTCTCGCTGATAACCGCGCCCATGAAGTTCGTGAAGTCGGTGACATCGCCCATGGCGATGCGTTGGGTTTCCGCAACGAGTTGCTCGCGCAAGCGCGGCCAAATCGCTTGCGGCACATACATGCGGCTCGCCGCCGAGCATTTCTGACCTTGGTACTCGAATGCGCCGCGCAGCGCGGCGACGGCGAGCGCATCGACATCGGCGCTCTCGTGGGCAAAGATGAAGTCTTTGCCGCCGGTCTCCCCGACGATGCGAGGATAGCCGCGATAACGTTCGAGCCGCGCCGCAATTTGCCGCCAGAGCCCGTTAAAAACTTGGGTCGAGCCCGTGTAGTGAATGCCGGCGAAATGCGGCGACTCCAGTAATACTTCCGTGATCTGGGGAGCACTTCCAGGAACGAAGTTGATGACGCCCGGCGGCAGGCCCGCTTCTTCGAGCAGTTTCATCAGGAAGTAGTTCGAGTAAACCGACGTCGACGATGGTTTCCAAATCGCGACGTTGCCCATCAAGACCGGCGCCGTCGGCAAATTGCCGGCGATGCTCGTGAAATTGAACGGCGTCACGGCGTAGACGAATCCTTCGAGCGGTCGATAATCGGCGTAATTCCAAAATCCCTGCGGGCTGCGCGGCTGCTCGCTATAGACCTGAGTGAGCGCAAAGTACGCGTTGTAGCGCCAGAAGTCGATGAGCTCGCAGGCCGCGTCGATCTCGGCCTGAAAGCAAGTCTTCGATTGACCGAGCATAGTGGCGGCGTTCAGCGTGTCGCGCCAAGGGCCGGCGAGCAACTCCGCCGCCTTTTGGAAAATCGCGACCCGCACATGCGGCGGTGTCTCTGACCACTCGCGCCACGCGGTTTGCGATGCCGCGATCGCGGCGCTCACGACATCGGGCGTCGCATTGTGCCAGCGACACAGGATCTTGCTGTGGTCGTGCGGCGCCGTCCATTGACTGAGTTTGCCGGTGCGAATCTCACGGCCGCCGACGATGCACGGGATCTCAACGGTCTGACTCGCCAGCTCGGCGAGGCGCTTGCGCAAACTCGCGGTTTCCGGCGCGCCGGGGCGAAACTCGAGGACGGGCTCGTTCCGCGGCTCTGCGACTCGAAAGGCAGTGTTCAACACGAACGCAACTCCTCAAGTGGGTGGCACGAGACGGACATTTAACTCGACTATCGCAGCCGCGCGCCGCGGCCGCGTGCCGCACCAGCGCGCGCTGGCGGCTTACCGTCCGACAGTTTTCGGTCCGACAACTTGTCGCTGGCAGATCGAGCTTCCGTTACAGAGATCGCGCGGCCACCGACAATCGCGCCATCGAGCGCGGCGAGCGCGCGTGCCGCCGCTTGCGAAGTGGCCAAGGTGACGAAACCGAATCCCTTCGACCGCCGCGTACGTGCGTCGTACGCCACCTCGGCGTCGACCACTTCGCCAAACGACCGAAACAACTCCTCCAGCTCGTAGGAAGTCAGCGCCCAGGGTAGACCGCGGACAAACAGTTGCTTTGTCAGGAATCTGTTGGCGCGCTTTTTAGCCACCGACTTCCCTTCGTTTCCTTCGCGCGGTGAGGTCGGGAATAATAGGTCTGTGCTCGACGGGTGTCCACGGCTGCGCCATGGTTGCCGTCGAACAATTTCGGATTGCGGATTTGTAAAGGAGTGAGCATGACAGCTCGCGACGATGGTCTTGCCGAGCGCCGCTGCGCGCCGTGCCGACGCGGGACGCCGCCGCTCAGCGTCGAGAGCGCGATGGTGCTACTCGAAAAGCTCGGGGGGTGGAAACTGACGCCGGCCGCGCGCTCGCTGTTCAAGGAGTACCGGTTCGAAAGCTACGCGGCGGCGCTCGAGTTCGTGAACAGTGTTGCTGCGCTCGCCGAGGCGGAAAACCACCATCCGGACTTGCTGCTGTCGTGGCGCAAAGTCCGCGTTGAACTCACGACGCATGCGGCAGGCGGTGTCACCGACAACGACTTCATTCTCGCCGCGAAGATCGACCGCGTCGTGCGTTGAGGGCTTATCGTTGCGCGGCGTAAAAGCGCTTCATCTCGTCGAGCCCGCGCTTCGCGACTTTGCTCGCGTGGCCGGCTTGACCAAAAGACGTCATACGCGCGACGCACACTTTGCGCATCGCGTCGCGCGACGGCTTCAAGTAGGCGCGCGGGTCGAACTCGTCTTTATGCGTGAACAGCACGGCGCGGACCGCGCCGGTGATCGCGAGCCGACAGTCGGTGTCGACATTGATCTTGCGCACGCCGTGCTTGATCCCGAGCTGAATTTCTTCGACCGGCACGCCATACGTTTCCGGGATCGCGCCGCCGTTCCGATTGATCACGTCGATCAACTCGCGCGGCACCGAAGAGCTGCCGTGCATCACCATGTGACAATTCGGGAGGCGCCGATGGATCTCTTTGATGATGTCCATCGCCAAGACATTGTGGTCGGGCTTGCGTTTGAATTTGTATGCGCCGTGGCTCGTGCCGATCGCAACGGCGAGCGCATCCACCTTCGTGGCCGCGACGAACTCTTCCGCTTGCTTTGGATCCGTGAGATGGCTCGCCATCTCGTCGCCCGAAAGCCCGGCTCCGACGCCGTCCTCGATGCCGCCCAAGCAGCCGAGTTCACCCTCGACCGTGACACCGCGTGCATGAGCGAAATCGACGACCTTGCGCGTCACTGCTGTGTTGTACTCGTAGGTCGCAGGGCTCTTGCCGTCCTCCGTGAGTGAGCCGTCCATCATGACGCTCGTGAATCCCATTTCGATCGCCGAGATGCACGTCGCCGGCGAGTTCCCGTGATCCTGATGCATCGCAATGGGAATATTCGGATGCAGCTCGGCCGCCGCCAGCATCAAGTGGCGCAGATAATTGTCCTGCGAGTAAGCGCGCGCCCCGCGCGACGCCTGCACGATCACCGGCGATTGCGTCTCTTCGGCCGCCGCCATGATCGACTGAATCTGCTCCATGTTGTTGACGTTGAACGCCGCGACGCCGTAGTTGTTCTCGGCGGCGTGATCGAGCAAAACTCGCATGGGGATGATGGCCATGGTGCTTCCTTTGCGCTGGTTTGGGCGCGCCAAGCTAACACCTTGCGGCGGATCGCGACAAGGCATAGCCGGCGCACGTAGCCAAAGCCGGTGGCTTGCCGCCGAGGGCTATGTTAAAAAAACCGCTGACTGTCCTCGTTACGCTGACCTGACTCGCATGCCTGGGATCAATTGCCCGCGGAGGATAAATGGCCGAGCACCGAATCGGGCTCAAAGAGCTCGAACATCGCGAAGAGTTCATTCACCGTCACATCGGGCCCAGCCCCGCCGACATCCAGAAGATGCTGGGCACGTTTGGGCTCGCGAGTCTCGACGCGCTGGTCGGGAAAGCGATTCCCGCCAACATTCGCATGGCGGGCGAGCTGAAACTGCCGCCGCCGCGTCCAGAACACGAGACGCTCGAGTACGCGCGCGAGCTCGCGGGACGCAACAAGCTGTACAGAAGTTTCATCGGCATGGGTTATTCCGGTTGCCATGTGCCGGGCGTGATTTTGCGCAATATTCTCGAGAACCCGGGTTGGTATACCGCGTACACGCCGTATCAAGCGGAAATTTCGCAGGGGCGCATGGAAGCGCTGCTCAACTTTCAAACGATGGTCTGCGATCTCACCGGACTTGGCATCGCCAACGCCTCGTTGCTCGATGAAGGAACCGCCGCCGCCGAAGCGATGCACTTGTGTCATGCCGTGAGCGAGCGGTCGGGCGCCGATGTTTTTTGGGTCTCGGATCGCGTCCATCCACAAACGATCGAAGTCGTGCGGACGCGGGCCGAGCCGCTCGGCATCACCGTGATAGTCGATAAGTTGGAGAATTTGTCGCGTGCGACGAACTTGTTCGGCGTGTTGCTCCAGTATCCGGACACGCAGGGCGTCGTCGTCGACTTGTCGGCGACCATCGAGGCCGCGCACGGGCAAGGCGCGTTGGTCGTGGTCGCCACCGACTTGTTGGCGCTTACGCTCCTCAAGTCGCCCGGGGAATTGGGCGCCGACGTCGCCGTCGGTAACGCGCAGCGCTTCGGCGTGCCCTTTGGCTACGGTGGACCGCACGCGGCTTTCCTCGCGACGCGCGATGCGTACAAGCGTTCGATGCCCGGCCGCCTCATCGGCGTCTCGCGCGATGCCCGCGGCCGGCCCGGTTTGCGGCTGGCGCTGCAGACTCGCGAACAGCACATCCGCCGCGAGAAGGCGACGAGCAACATTTGCACGGCGCAAGTGCTGCTGGCGGTCATGTCGAGTATGTATGCCGTGTACCACGGGCCGCGCGGGCTGAAGCGCATCGCCGAACGCACGCACCGCCTCGGTTCGTTACTCGGGCGCGGCTTGAGCGAACTCGGTTTCAAGCTCGCGGTCGGCGCTGCCGGCAAGCCGGCGTTTTTCGACACGCTCGCCGTCACCGTCGGCGACGGTAAGGTCGCCGAGTTCTTGGCGCGCGCGCGCGAACAGCACATGAATCTCCGTCGCATCGATGGCGCGACGGTCGGCGTCGCGCTCGACGAGACGACGACCCGCGAGCAAGTCTTGGCGCTCCTAGCAGTGTTCGGCAACGGCCGGAAGGATTTTCCGCTCGAGCGTTGGGATGCGGAAGTGGATTCGAGTATTCCGGCGGCGCTGCGTCGCACGAGCACGTTTCTCACGCATCCGGTCTTCAACAGTTATCACTCGGAGACGGACATGCTCCGCTACATCCATCGGCTCGAGCGGCGCGATCTGTCGCTTACGAGTTCGATGATTCCGCTCGGTTCCTGCACGATGAAGCTCAACGCCACGTCCGAGATGATTCCGGTCACGATGGCTGGCTTCGGGCAAGTCCATCCGTTCGCGCCCCTCGATCAAGCCGAGGGTTACCAAAAGATCATTCATGAACTCGAGACGCAGCTTGCCGAGATCACGGGCTTCAACGCCGTGTCGCTGCAGCCGAATGCCGGGTCGCAAGGCGAGTACGCGGGGCTCTTGGTGATTCGCAAATACCATCAAAGTCGCGGCGACGGCCATCGCAATGTCTGTCTCATCCCGAGTTCGGCGCACGGAACGAATCCCGCGAGCGCCGCGCTTGCCGGCATGCGCGTGGTGGTGACGGCGTGCGACGCGAACGGCAACGTCGATCTCGCTGACATGCGCGCCAAAGCCGCTGAGCACAAGCAAAATCTGGCGGCGCTGATGGTGACGTATCCTTCGACGCATGGCGTGTTCGAGACGGGCATCACGGAGATCTGCAAGATCGTGCATGAGCACGGTGGCCAAGTGTACATGGACGGCGCGAACCTGAACGCGCTGGTGGGGCTGTGTCAGCCCGGGAAATTCGGACCCGACGTTGCGCATATGAATTTGCACAAGACGTTTTGCATCCCGCATGGCGGGGGTGGGCCGGGCATGGGACCGATCGGAGTCAAGGAGCATCTCGCGCGCTTCTTGCCGACGCATAGCCAGGTGCCGGAGGCGGGGCCGCCGACCGGAATCTCGGCGGTGTCGGCGGCGCCGTGGGGGAGCGCGAGCATCCTGCTGATCTCGTGGGCGTACATTCAGATGATGGGCGCCGCTGGGCTCAAGAAGGCGACGCAGGTCGCGATCTTGAACGCCAATTACATCGCGCGGCGACTGCGCGAGCATTACCCGGTGCTTTACACGGGACCCGAGGGTTGGGTGGCGCACGAGTGCATTCTCGATTGTCGACCGCTCAAGCAGGAAGGCGTCGAGGTCGAGGACATCGCGAAGCGCCTCATGGATTACGGCTTTCACGCGCCGACGATGTCGTTTCCGGTGCCGGGCACGCTGATGATCGAGCCGACCGAGAGCGAGCCGCTCGCGGAACTCGATCGCTTTTGCGAAGCGATGATTCAGATTCGCGCGGAAGCGCGCGTGGTCGGCGAAGGGCGTATCGACGCCAAAAACAATCCGCTGAAGAACGCGCCGCATACGCAAGACGACATTTTGCGCGGCGAATGGAATCGCCCGTACACGCGCGAAGAAGCGGCGTTTCCATTGCCGTGGGTCGCGGAAAATAAGTTTTGGCCGAGCGTCAATCGCATCGACAACGCGTACGGTGATCGCAACTTGATTTGCAGTTGCCCACCGATCGAATCGTACGCGGAAGTCTAAAACCGAAGCGGAGGACACGACTGTGGGAATTTCCCGGCGGGGGTTTCTGGCTGGCGCGGCCGCGGGTGTCGCGGCGTTGAGTTTGCCTGCCGCGAAATGGTTGAACGCAGCGCGCGAGGACAAACTCCGCATCGCGGTCGTCGGCACCGCCAACCAAGCGGCGTGGAACATCGAGCAAATCCGCGGCGAGCAAATCGCGGCGATTTGCGATGTCGATGCCCATTATCTCGAAGCATGCGGCAAGCAGTTTCCCGACGCGAAGCGCTTTCGAGATTTTCGCGAGATGCTGACCGCGTCGCTCGATCTCGATGCGGTGCTCGTAGCGGCGCCGGATCACATCCACGCGCCGGCCGCCGCGCTCGGATTGCGCCAGGGCCTGCATGTCTATTGCGAGAAGCCGCTCGCGCACACGGTCGAGGAGTCTCGCACGCTCGCGCGGCTCGCCATCGAGAGGCAGCGCGTCACGCAAATGGGCACGCAGATCCACGCTGGTGCGAACTATCGCCGCGTCGTGGAACTGATCCGCTCGGGCGCGATCGGCGCCGTGCGCGAGGTGCACGTGTGGTGTGGCAAGACGTGGTCGAACGGCAAATACGCGGCGCCGTCGCCCGCGCCCGCGCATCTCGATTGGAATCTGTGGCAGGGACCCGCGCCGGAACATGAGTTCTCGGCGGATATCCACCCGATGAATTGGCGACGCTTTTGGGCCTATGGCACCGGAACGCTTGGTGACATGGCGTGTCACTACTTGGATCTCGTGCACTGGGCGCTCGATCTACGACAGCCGCAGACTGTCGAAGCGACGGGACCGGCGGTCGACGCGATCGGCACTCCCGAGTGGCTCATCGCGCGCTTTGATCACGGCGCACGCGGCGCGTACGGGCCGGTCACCGTCACTTGGTACGACGGCGGCAAGCGGCCCGAGTTGTTGAAGACGCTCAAGAACAAGGACGGTTCCGCGCTCGCGTGGGGCGACGGCCATTTGTTCGTGGGCGCGGATGGTCTCGTGATCTCCGATTACAACAAGCACCTGTTGCTCCGCGGCGACACGGTCGCGGATTTCAAAGCGCCGACGCCGACGATCCCGGACTCGATCGGCCATCACGCGGAGTGGATTCGCGCGTGCAAAGCGGGCGATCGAGCGACGACTTGTAATTTCGGTTACTCGGGCGCGCTCACCGAAACCGTGCTGCTCGGCAACGTCGCGTATCGAGTCGGCAAACGCCTCGAGTGGGATCCGGGCAAACTCAAAGCGACGAATGCGCCCGAAGCGGATCAGTACCTCCGCGCGGTGTATCGCAGCGGCTGGACGCTTTAAGCTGCGAAGCCGACGCTTTCCCGGTGGAACGACGGGCGATAGTATGGGCGCGTTCATAGGGCTCGATCACACTTAGCGCGAGTCGATGGGAAGAATCAAGGAGGCGGCATGTCCAGAGTGCGATGGACTCTTGGCGGTTGGGCGGCTCTCGCGGCGCTGGCGTTCGCTTCGCCGGTTTCAGCGCAGTTTACGCCGGATGTCGCGACGAGTTTTGCGACGCTGAACGCCGGCGCGGCGACGGCGAGCACACAAGACTACCTGTTTTTCGACACGCAGGAGGGGCCGTCGCTCTTGAGCGTCGCGCACAACAAGGGGTCGTATAACTTCACGGGGATTGTCGTCGGCGCGGACATCGGCACGATCACGCTCAGTGTGTTCCTCGATAATCCGTTTCCGCTGCCGGACGTCACCGGCGAAGTCGTGGCGGATGTGTTCGTCACTTCCGTCATCGGCTCCGAATTGCTCGCCGATGCGGTCGTGACTTTCGTCACACCCGCCTTGCTGCCGTTCCTGGCGCTCATCGGCATACCGGACCCATCGGGCGAGACCGCTTTCGTTTTGACCTACAACGATCTGCCGGGCGATACCGGCACGACACTCACGGCGGCCGACGCTGGCGCGTTGCCGACCGGCGCGGGAACGCTCGCGTTCGACATTCCGATCGAGTGGATCTCGGATCCGTTTTACGTGCATTCACCAGCCGGCGGTACACTCACCGTCACGTCGACCATCACGTCACCAACCGCCGCGATCGACACCGAAGTCGAAACCTTTGCGCTCGTCGGTGGCGGACTCCCGGGTTTTACTCGCGGCGATGTCAGCGGCGATGCGAGCGTGCAGATCAACGACGCCATCGCGATTCTCAGCTACTTGTTCTCCGGTGGCGCGACGCCGAGCTGCCTCGATGCCGCGGACTGCAATGACAACGGCGCAGTCGGCATCGACGATGCGATCTTCGTGCTCGGCTACTTGTTCCAATCGACGACGGCGCCGCCCGCGCCCGGCCCGACCGGCTGCGGTCCAGACCCGACGACCGATGCGCTCACGTGTGACGCGCCGGCTTGCTAACGGCATAGTATTGGCGGCATAGCACGATGGCGCTGATCAGCGCCCAGGTGCCTTCCAGCAGCAGGAATCCCCATTGGTGGGTGCGGCAAGCCTCGACCGCGAGCAATGCGGCGCCCACCAAGTTGAGCCAAGAGTAAATCGGCTGCGACGTGCGCAGCCGATGGCTCTGCAAGAGTCCATATGCGATGAGGATGAGCGCCGCGCCGCTCAGTTGGACGATTTGATTCGGCGACGCTGTCTCCATGTGACCCTTCGGTAAAGCGCGAGGTTCAGAGAATGCTCTCGAGTGCGTTGAGGAGTGCGGCGCGACCCGCGGGCGTTGCCGGATCGAGCGGCGCCGTGAGCGCGATGCACGGTTTGCCGTGATGCGTGTTGGGCAGCTCACCGGTGGTTTGTGACGTTATGAGCGCGAACACGTTCGCTCGTGCGATCGCAGTTGTGGGGATCGGCGCCGACTGCGATGTCACGAAGACAGAGATTTCAGCGGCGCAAAAGACCGGCGTCGTTCCCCAGGTGATATTGAGTTCCAGCGGTAGAGTGCCGTCGTGCTCGCCGTTCCACGCGATCTTCAGATCCTGCACGCGGCGCTCGGCGAGTCCGGTGCGACAGCGCGACAGAAAAAACCCGCGCTCAAAGTAACCGGCGTTGTCGCCGAACTTGACCTTCCCGCGAAACGACGGCACGTGCGGATGCCAAAGATGGCAAACGCGCGCGGTCGTGCACACCGAGCTGATGCGGAACCCGCGCCGTCGCAGTCGACGCCGCAGATCGTCGTCTTCGTGGCCCCAGCCGACAAAGCGCTCGTCGAGGCCATTCACCGCTTCGAATGCGGAGCGCGCCATCGAAAGATTCGCCGTCACGACTTTTGGCCGCTCTTTCAGGCCGGTCAAAGCGTAGAAGCGACTCTTCGCGGCGCGCCAGCGCAAGCGCCGTGTCTCCGCGCTCGGTACCAGTGCGCTCACACCGGGATCTGCTATTTCGCGTTCCGTGACCAACGCCGACGGTTTCTCATCGAGAAACAGACGATCACCAGCGAGCACGCGATCCGGGCGCGCGGCGCGGTGGTGCGCCGCGAGGAAGTCCGCGAACGGAATGCAGTCGCCATCGAGAAATACGAGTTCCGCGCCGCGCGCCGCTTTGACGCCCAGGTTGCGGATGCGAGCGGCGCGAAAACCGAGGTCTTCCTGCCAAACGTGTTCGACGCGAAAGGGCGCGCGCGCCGCGAAGTTCTCGATGACCGCGGTCGTTTCGGCCGTCGACCCATCGTCGGCGACGATCACTTCAAACTCGGCGTCGCGCTGCCGGAGCAGACCCTCGAGGACGAGCGCGAGATGCCGCGGCTTATTGTACGTGCTGACGATGACGCTCTGCATCCGCGCGCTTACGTCTTCGGGGTCAGTGCGACAAGGCGTTCGTTCGCGTGTTTGTGCACTTCGCTGTCTGCGGGTGAGAGCTGCATGGTTTTCTCATACCAAGTGCGGGCGGCCTGCGAATCGCGGTCTTCTTCGGCCGTCAGACCCAGCAGATAACAAGGAAGGGGATTGATGGGATAGAGCGCGTTGGCGCGTTCGAGGTCGGCGCGCGCGGCGGGGCGCTCGCCGCGTTTGCGCGCGGCGACGCCGCGATACAGAAACGCGCCAAAGTTGTTGGTGTCGAGCGTGCACGCGCGATCGAGGTGGGGGAGCGCGGCGGCTGGATTGTTGCGCTCGAGCGCCAACGCACCCAAGGCGACGTGAAACGTCGCGTGTGTTGGGAGCTGTGTGACGCACTTGCGCAGCAACGTCTCGGCTTCGTCGAGCGTCGCTTCGTGTTTCTCGGTTCGCGCTTTTGCGATGAGCGCGAGCGCCTTGTCATGTTCTTCATAAACGGCATGATCGCGTTTGAGCCGCGCGATCTGCGGCGTCCAGCTGGACTCGGATTTCTTGAGATCGCGGCGCGTCGCCACCTCGGGGTGCGCCTTCGCGATGTACGAGTCAATTCCGTCGATGCGATCGCGATCGAGCGGGTGCGTGGACATCAGTCCTTCGATGAGACCGGCCGACTGGCCGGATTGCTCCTTGAGGCGCAGAAAGAGTTCGAAAGTTTTCCTGCCCTCGCGCGGGTCGTAGCCGGCGAGCAGCGCGTAATCGACGCCGCGACAATCCGACTCGAGTTCCTGGTCGCGCGAGAACTTGAGCATGCCGAGGAGTCCGACTCCGGCGGCGATGCCGGTGATGAGCGGCGGACTATCTTCGTCGATGATCGCCGACTCGACGTAGCCGAGCGTGCCGATCAGTACCGCGAACAAGAGCTGGCGGCCCTGGCCGCGCAACGCGTGGCGATGCGTGACATGGCCGATCTCATGTCCCATGAGGTGTGCGAACTGAGCTTCGCTTTCCAGTTGCGCGAGGAGCCCGCGCGTAACGAAGACCCGTCCGCCCGGCAACGCAAAGGCGTTGATCTGCGAAGTATTCAGCACCGAGAACGTCCACGGCAGTTGTGGCCGGTGACTCTTGCGCGCCATTTCATCGATGACGATCTGTTCGAGGTACGAGCTCAGTTCGGTGTCCGGGTACGGGCCGCCACTTTCGGCGATGAAGTTCGGCGCATACTCGGCGCCGATCGCGGCTTCTTCCTCGTCGGACGTCTCACCGAGGCAAAAGTAGCGACTTTGATTGACGGGATCGAGGCAGCAGCTCGCGAGTCCGCAGGCAATCGACACGAGGAGCGCCGCGACGAGCGGAAGGCGACGGCCGGGGAGAAAGTAGGATCTCGACATGGTGTGACCTTTCATCGACGCGGACAACGATAGCTCACAGTTGCCGAGCCGAGCAAGATCGCCGGGGCCAGGACCTTGACTCGAAACGCGGCGGCGGTAACTGTGGCGCCCCGCTTTGGTCGCTAGAACTGGTGGTTTTGGAAGTGGGTCGTCCGATGGCAAGTCCGCGCAAATCCGCCGGCATCGTGCTCACGCGTCGCGTCGGCGTCGAGGCCGAGGTGTACCTCGTGCGGCGCGCGGATGCGCTCAGGTTCTTCGGCGGCTTTTTTGCCTTTCCCGGGGGCGTGCTCGATGCCGCCGAAGCGTCAAGCGACGCGGATGCGGATACCGCCTATCAACGCTGCGCCGCCCGCGAGCTGTTCGAGGAAACGGGCGTGTTGTTGATGGGCCACGCACGTGCGCGCGGTGCGACGGATCGAAGTGCGCTTCGTCGCGCGTTGATCGCGGGCGACTTGCAGCCTTGGCTCACGCTGCTCGACGCCGAACCGCGTGACGCGACGCAAACGTTCCAGCGCGTGCTCGAGATCACGACGCCGGCGTTCTCGCCGGTCCGCTACGAGACGATTTTCTATCACGCAGAGCTACCGGCGGGCGAAGCGCCGGAGATTTGGCCGGGCGAACTCGTCGCTGGTCAGTTCATCGCGCCCGCGCTCGCGCTTGCCGAGTGGCGCGCCGGCAACATGCTGATCGCGCCACCGGTGCTGCTCGTGCTCGAGATGTTGGCCGCGCACGGTGTCGACGCCTTTGCGCGACACGCGCGAGCGGAAGGCGCGGAGTTGGCGGCGGGGAAACTGCATCCGGTGCGCTATTGCCCGGGCATTTTCACGGCGCCGCTCACGACGCGCACGCGTCCGCCCGCGACCACGACGAATTGTTTCTTGGTCGGGGCTGAGCGCATCTACATCGTCGATCCCGGTAGCGATGATCCGGCCGAGCACGAGCGACTCGATCAGCGCCTCGCTGAGTACTTGCGGCGTGGTGCGTCGCTCGCCGGGGTGCTGCTCACGCATCACCATCCGGATCATGTCGCCGGAGTCGTGCGAGTTTGCGAGCGCTACGGTCTTGCGGTTCACGCCCACTCCGAGACGCTGCTGCGCTTGCCCCACGTCGCGGTCAAGCGCCATGAAGTCGCGGATGGCGCGGAGTTCGAACTCGGCGCGGCGCCGGATGGTTCACCGAATTGGCGACTGCGGGCGTTGCACACGCCCGGCCACGCGCGTGGCCACTTGGCATTCGTCGAGACTCGTTATCAAAACGCGATCGTCGGTGATTTGCTCTCGACGGTGTCGAGCATTCTGATCGATCCGCCCGAGGGGCATTTGCGCACCTATCTGCATTCGCTCGAACGTCTGCGCGCGCTCGATCTGCGCATGTTGCACCCGAGCCACGGCCCGGCCGTGCGCGACGGCCGCGCGTTGATCGATAGTTTTCTCGCGCACCGCCGCGCGCGCGAAGACGCGATAGTCGCAGCGCTCCGCGCCGGGCCGCGTTCGAACGCGGAGCTCCTCGCCGAAGCCTACGCCGACACACCACCGCAGTTGATGAAGCTCGCGGAACGCGCGCTCGCGGCCGGGTTGGAGAAGTTGGTTGAAGATGGACTGGTGACTGAAGTGCGCGATCGTTGGCGCTTACTTGAGAAGCGTGACGCGCCGGTCTGATGCACCGCGAACTCGAGTCGCAGCGCTTCGCTTCCTGCGTCACGCTCAAGCCGTAGAACGTTGCCAGCGACTGATTCGTTGAACCATGTTCGCGCGCGTAGCGTCCCTATGCGTCGGCCGAACTCTTCGTGAAAGTTGCTTCATCCAGGCAGCCCGGATTATCCTACGCCGACTCACACTTAGGGTCATGAACTTGCGCACCGACGACTCAATGGAAGCAGGGAATGCGGATGTGACACTCGCCATCGAACTTGTCATCATCGGTCGCGTGCAAGGCGTGGGTTTCCGGCATAGCACGGTCGGCGCAGCGGAACGATTCGGCGTCCGCGGCTACGTGCGCAACGCAGTGGACGGGAGTGTCATCGTTCATGCGGAAGGGGAGTCCGCCGCGCTCGAGAGTTTTGCCGCGTGGTGCGCGCGCGGGCCGGCGCTTGCGCGCGTCGATCGCGTTCTGCGCCGTGCGTCACAACCGCAAGGACTCGTCGACTTTCGCGTCAAACATTGAGCGACGGAGTGGACGCAAATAAAAATGCCGGAAGGGGGGACGACCCTTCCGGCGCATCAGGATCGAGGGGGGCGACCGAAGTCTCCCCCACCGATTTTCAAATTTCGCGTGAGTGTTGTCGGCGTCGAGTGCACTCCCTGGCCACCCGGTCGCCTCCGGACCGACTTTGACGTCGACATTGTAGCTAGGTCGCGGAAGGGTACCAGTAACAGCTAAAAATGGCGGCATTCCGGCTAGAAAATGGCCGAACTCGCGACCGTCGGACGTCAGGGTCGCCCGGCGGCTGTGGTGCTAAGCAGCAGTAGCTGTGTCGTTTAACAGGAATCGTCTTCGTTAAGTACGGCCGAAGTGATCAGAAACGGGCCGGTAACTCGGCCGCCCGAAACGCCGGCCCCTCGAGGCACACGCGCCGATACTTCGGCAACCGGCCCGCCGGCGCTTCGATGACGCAGCCGAAGCAAGCGCCGAAGCCGCACGGCATATAGTTTTCGAGCGAGATCCAGAAGTCGAGCTGGTTCGCGACGACGTAATCGCGCAGCGCGACATTCATGCCGTGTGGTCCGCAACCGATGCCCGCGACGAGCGTCGTCGGCTCGGTGTCGATGCGCGAGCGCAAGAGTTCAATCGCGTTGCCGCGATAGCCGGCGCTGCCATCATCCGTGGCGACGTGCGTCGTCAGCCCAAGTTCAACGAACGCTTCGCGTCCGACGAGCAGCGCTTCGCGCCGCGCGCCGAGCACGATCTCAACCCGATAGGGCGGTGGGCTCGCCGCGAGTTCGCGACAGTACAAATAAAGCGGCGCGACGCCGATGCCGCCGCCGACAAGAAATAAGCACGCCGACTTCGGCAACGGAAAGCGCGGCAGCGGCTGACCGAGTGGACCGAGCAAGTCGATGCGATCCCGCGGCCGCAGCTTTTCCATGTAACGCGTCCCGGGCCCCACGACTTGATAGAGTAAGCGCAACCGTTCCGCGCTCGGGCCCGGCGCCGGCAACACGTCGTACACACTGAACGGCCGTCGGACGAGCGGATCGTAATCGCCGCCGACCGCGACTTGCACGAACTGACCGGCGCGAACGCGCGGCGCGAGGTCGGGCGCAGCGACTTCGATTCGATGCCAGCCTTCACCCAAATCGCTGTTGTCGGTCACCGTGTATTGATGACGCGCGACGAATCCGAGACGCGAGTCCGGCGCGCAGACGGGCGAAAGGTCCATATCCCCGATCCTCGAGTTAGGCTTCGTTCAAGAGTTCGCAAATGGCGGCGGGCAGACTATCGATGATGTCAGAAGCGATCAAACTTTCCTCGCCGAGCGGCCGTATCTCGGCGGTGCCGCGCACCGCCGGCGCGCCGTACGCGGCGAAGTCGCCCGCGCGGCCGTGCAGCCAGACGCCGCGCAATGCCGCCTCGCGCGGCGCGTGGCCGCGCGCGAGATACGCGCCGATGATGCCCGTCAGCACATCGCCCGTTCCGCCGGTCGCCATGCCGGGATTGCCCGAACTATTTTCGATGATGTCGCGGCCGGCGCAGATCAACGTGCCGGGACCCTTCAGCACCAAGACTCCGGGATGGCGTTCGCAAAAAGCGGCCCCGCTGCTACGCCGATCCGGTTGGTGCGGCGCGCCTTCCGCGTCGGTGATGCGCTCCATCTCTCTGGCGTGCGGAGTGATCACGCGCGCGGAAGATTTCGGCATCGCGCCGGCCGCCAGCAATTGCGCCATGTGGCAGAGACCATCGGCGTCGATCAAATGCGGTTTGTCCGCGGCTGCGAGCCACTCGACGAGTTGCGCGAAAAACTTCTGCGTGCGAGCCGACCGTCCCATTCCGGGCCCGATCACGACGGCGTCGACGCGCTCCAGAAGTGACTTGAGTCCCCGCCACGAAGCGGAACGCAAGAAACCTTCGCCGCGATCTTCGAGCGCGAGCGTCATCGCCTCCGTCGTCTTCACTTCGAAGATGGTGGCGAGCGAACGTGGCACGGCGCAGGTCACGAGTCCGACGCCACTACGCAGCGCGGCCGCGGCGCTCAGGCAAACGGCGCCCGTGAGTCCTAGCGAACCGCCGACGATGAGCAAGTGGCCGAGGTCGCCTTTGTGCACGTCGCGCGCTCGCGGCACGAGTCGCGGCACCCAGGCCGGTGGCGACAGTGGCATCGGTCGCGAGGGGTCGCCGCCGGGATTCATCGACCTGCCGTTCGCTGCGACTGCGCGCCAAGCGTTTCGAGCTGATTGATGCGCGACGCCGCGACGCCCGCGCCATAGCCATTATCGATGTTCACGACGGTGAGGCCGGCGGCGCAGGAACTCAGCATCGCCGTGAGCGCGCTGAGTCCACCGAGCGCCGCGCCATAGCCAACCGACGTCGGCACTCCGATCACGGCGCGATGCGTCAAGCCCGCAACGACCGAAGGCAACGCGCCATCCATGCCCGCGACGACGATGAGCACGCGCGCCGCCGAAATGGTCGGCCGCAGTTTAAGCAGTCGATGCAGACCCGCCACGCCGACGTCGTAATGCGCTTCGACGCGGTTGCCGAGTATCTCGGCGGTGACGCGCGCTTCCTCCGCCACGGGCACGTCCGACGTGCCGGCGCAAAACACCACGATGTGACCGTGTTGAGCGGGTGCGCTGCGCGTTTTCGTGAGCGCGCGGGCGCTCTCGTGGTAGGTCGCGCCGCGCAACTGCCGGGCGAGCCAGCGCCCCGTTTCGGCATCGATTCGCGTCACGAGCAGCCGCTCACAACTCTGATAGATGCCGCGCGCCGCCGCGAGAATCTGCGCGCGCGATTTGCCGGCGCCGTAGATGACTTCTGGAAAACCGCAGCGCGCGTCGCGCTCGAGGTCGAGATTCAGATGCGGCGGCTCGGCGTCGGCGGGCACGCGGCGCGGCGGTGTGCGGCGCGGTCTTTTCACGATGGACTCGCCTCGAGATCGAGCGTCGAGAACTCACCGGCTTTGAATTTCTTGAGCGCGAGCGCCGCGATCATGGCGCCGTTATCTGTCGCGAAGGCCGGCTCCGGAAAGATGACTTGGTCGGCGTACGGCACGCCGAATTCGCCGACCTTTTGCTCGGCGAGCGCGATCCGCACGCGATCCCGCAGGTAACGATTCGCCACGACGCCACCGCCGAGCACCACTTTGCGGAGTCCGGTAGCTCTGAGCGCGCGCCGCAATTTCTCGACGAGCACATCGCCGACGGCTTCTTGAAATGCGGCGGCGATTTGTTCGCGCGTCGGCGCGCCGGCGACTGGGCCGGGCGCCTTCACGTCTTGCCCGCGCCACAGATACAAGACGGCGGTCTTGATGCCGGAGAATGAAAAGTCGAGCGATGTCGCACCGAGCAGTGTGCGCGGCAAGCGCAAATCGCCGGCGGTCGCGCCGCGTGCCGCGCGCTCGACCGCGGGTCCCCCCGGATAGCCGAGACCGATGATGGACGCAACTTTGTCGAAGGCTTCACCGACTGCGTCGTCGAGCGTGCCGCCGATGTGTTCGCGCTTGCCATCCGCGCTGATCACATAGAGGTCCGTGTGCCCGCCGGAAAGTACCACGCCGAGAAAGGGCGGCGTGAGCCAATCGTCGCGCGCATTTTCTCCGGCAGCTGCAGCCGCAGCCGCGGCTTCCGGACTCGTCAAGAGCGGCGCCTCCAAGTGCGCTTCCAAATGGTGAATCCCAATCAGCGGTTTTCGCCACGCCCAAGCGAGTGCTTTCGCGGTCGTCACGCCGATCAAGAGCGCGCCGATGAGCCCGGGACGATGCGCCACCGCGATCGCGTCGAGCTCGTCGCCGCGCAAGCGCGCGTCGGTGAGGCAAGACTCGATGACGAGTGAGAGCGCTTCGACGTGCGATCGACTGGCGATTTCTGGGACAACGCCGCCGAACGGCTCATGCGCGCGGGCTTGTGAAAGGACGCGTTGCGCGACGAGGCGCGGCATACCGGAGCCGGTGCCGGATACGATCGCCGCCGAAGTTTCGTCGCAACTCGTTTCGATGCCGAGGACGTGCAGGTGCTTCATTGCTGCGAGCGATCGCCCGTCACGGGTGGGTACGCGGCGCCGCCCGGAGGCGGCTCGACGGCCGTGGAGCCGGTGACGGTCGGCGCCGGTGGGGCTGAATGCGCCGGCGTCGGCGGCTCGAGCGCGAGCAAACGTTGATAATCGGCGAGATCCGCTAGCAACGCCAACGCGCGGACCAATTGCCGGTCGACGGTTTCGACAACGACGGTTTCCTCGGAGCGGGTGTCGTCGTTCGTCGTCCTGGGCCGTTCTGTTCCCGGAGCCGGCTCGCTCGGTTTGGACGAGTCGTAGCTCGGAATCGGCAGCCGCTCGAATGCGAGCGGATCATTGATTCGCTCCGCGGTCTTGGCGTTCCACGCGCCGCTACGCTCGCGCGCGCTTTCCGCGTCGCACTCGACTCTGAGTTGCGGGATGATGCCGTGTCGTTGGCCGTTCTCATCCAAACGAATCCAACGGCCGATCGGCGCGTGAAAACTGCGAGTCGTGAGTTTGAGTAACCCGTCGTTGCCGTTTTCGAGCGGGATGATCTCCTGCACGCTCCATTTGCCGAACGATTCTTCACCCACGACGACGGCGCGCCGGTGATCTTGCAGCGCAGCAGTGACGATCTCGGACGCGCTCGCGGTGTTCTTATCTATGAGGACAACGAGCGTCTCGTGCGCAAACGGCGCCGGCGCGCGCGCGCGATAGATCGTCGGTCGGTCGACATGCGCGCGACCGCGCGTGCTGACGATTGTCTCGTGCGACAGAAACAGCTCGCACACGGCGACGGCTTCATCGAGCAAGCCGCCGCTGTTTTCCCGCAGGTCCAAAACGAAGCGGCGCGCACCAGCCGTCCGGAGCTGCGAAAGCGCCGTTTCCAAGTCCTTAGCGGTCTCTGGTTGGAATTGAATGAGGCGCACGTAGCCGATGCCGTCGGTCGCTGCCGGGTCATAGAAAACGACTTCGCCGATGCTCGACAGATGCACGCGCTCCCGATTCACGCGGAGCCGCAGCAGATCCTTCTCATCGCGGCGAATGACCAAGCTCACTTGCGAGTTCGGTGGGCCCTGGATTTTCGCTGAGACTTTGCGGAAGTCGGCTCCCGCGGTCTCGAAATCGTCGACACGGAGTATTTCGTCGCCGGCACGGAGACCGGCGCGTGCAGCGGGGCCTTGCTTCGCGACGAGTTGAATGATCGGCGGCTTGCTATTTTCGAGGGGCCGAATCACGACGCCGATTCCGACGAAGTAGCCATCCATTTCGCCTTCGAAGTCTTCGCGCTTGTTGGGCGGAATGTACTGCGTGTGTCGATCGAGCTGCGCCAGAATCTCGTTGATGCCAACGGCGAGGAGGGGATCGAAATCGACTTCACTGACGAAACGTTGCTCAACTTGGTCCGCGACGCGTTGCAGAATCAAGCCCGCCGGCGATTCGCGCGGCGCGACGAATGGCCAGTTGCCGAGCACCGCGAGCACACAGCCGGCGGCGAACGGCACAAAGGTCCCGGGCCGCCGAGTCCGGCCCCCGGCCGCGTCAAAACTCTCGAGTCCGCTAGCAGTCGGTAATTGCATGAGGCACGGATTCTATGAGCTGGATGACGAGCTGCGCTATGTCATTTATCGGCGCGGCACGCAGGGCTAATGTGTGCGAAAGCTCGGCGAACTGCACGACGCAACATAAACGTTTGCGCCACCGGCGCTGGACCTGCTTCTTAGGCGTGCAATACTTGGGTGAGCTGCTTCGGGTCCGCTGGAAGCCGGCGATCGCAACTCTCTCGAACGCTTCGCACTCAACTGCGCCCCGCGCCGGAGGCGCGCTCGTGTGGGGTGAGCCGTTTCGGGTCCTCCCGAAACGGCGAGGGGTGCTGCGGACAGCACCCCTAAAAAAAGTGGGCAGAGGGAGACTTGAACTCCCGACACCAGGATTTTCAGTCCTGTGCTCTACCAACTGAGCTACCTGCCCCCGGTTGAGTTCAGAGTGGCCGGGGATTCTAGAGAGCCGTGCAGGTACCGGCAAGGCGAATCGATGGCAACTTGCAGTGTGCGGTCGACGCGGGAATTCGAGCGACCGCGCCAGCGGACCTAGTAGCCTTCGACGCGTTCGATGTACGAGGTGACCGTATCGATGTTCTGGATAAATCCAGCGAGCACGCGGAAACTCGCGAGCACTTCTTCAAGCAGCGTGTTGCGTTCGTAGGGGACGAAAACGATGTCGCCGTTCCGCAACTTGATGTCTTGGTCGAGATCGCCCAAGCGCACCAGCTTTTCCACGTCGCAGACGATGATGTAACGCTCTTTGGTTTTCTTCCCTTCGCGAATCACCGCAATCTCATTCCACTCGCTCTTCGGGTGGAGGGCCTCGAGGTCGGCCAGCGCTTGGCTCAGATACTCGTCGCCGGTGAGCGTAAATACACCTTGCGAGCCCGTCGGATTGAGAATGCTGACCTCGCCAGCACGAATCTTCGGATCTTGCTCCGTGAAGCTCGTGTTGACGATGACTTGCGGCGCTAAGACGTAGTACGGCGCATAGCGCCGGGAGATTTCGTCTTTCACGTCGGTTACGGTGCGGCCCTCCGCTTTGACTTCGCCAATCAGCGGTAGGTCGATGATCCCATCCGGTCGAATCGTCACGGTTTGGGAGATCGATTGGCCATACACTTCGACACTGATCAATGTGTTCGGCTGCAGCAGGTACGCTTCCGCGACATCGACGCCGATACCGCGAATCGCTTCGTTGTAGACGTCGGCGAAAATGACGGTCGCAACGCGCGAGCCGATGAGATCGCCCTTTGGATTCGTATAGAAAATCGCTTCCTTGGGCGTGGTCAGGCGAGTGTAGCAGCCAGCGAGAGCCAAAGCGCATAGAGCCAGGCACCCGAAGCGGGCTTGGTCAAAAGCGCGAAACAATCTTGCCAATGGACCTCCGATCGACCGTCGCCAAATGTTCGAACAAGGCCGAACAGTCGTCTTAGCTATCGGAGGCTAGCGAAATGAGCTTGAGAGATTCTGCGCGGGCGCCGAAATTCTTGTCGCCCCGCGCGAACGACGTCGTCGAATTCGACGCCCGGAGGGACCGGCGGCGGGCTACTTCATCGCGCCGACCCAGCGCGCGAGCAACGCTTTGCGGCGCGCGGCGGTGTTCTTGTGCATGATTCCCTTTTGCGCGGCTTTGTCGATCCGCGATTGCGCGAGCTTGAGACAAGCTTCGGCTTCGCTGCGCTTGCCGCCTTCAGTCAGCATCTGAACTTTCTTCGTCAGCGTCTTCAGCTCCGACTTCGCGGTGCGATTCCGCAGGTTGCGATCGAGCGACTGCATCCAGCGCTTTTTCGCCTGAGCACTATGGGGCATCCGAAATTCCTCTCTTGCGTGTTATCGGGTGGGATTCACTGTTTGATTTTGGCGCCTGCGGCTTGCTCGTCGTCGTCCTAGTTTTCCTCTGCCTTAGTTTGCCGCGCTTCCGATTCCGTTTCTGCGCCGCGAATCTCATCGACGAGCCTGGAAACATCCTTGTAGCCGATGTCGAGCGCCATCAACTTCTCGAACTGCTCGAGCGCCTGCGGTTTGTCGCCGTTCCGCATGAAGGCTTTCGCCAAGTCGTAGGTCAACTCTTTGCCCAAGTCGGTGTCGTGATCGCTCACGCCCGCGAGCGCTTGTTTGAACTGCTTGATCGCGATGTCGTAGAGTTTCTTCTCATAGAAGCACTTGCCCGCGTAATGAGTCGAACTGGTGGCGAACTTAGGGTCTTTGTTAGCTTTTTGAAATTGCCCGATCGCCTCGTCGTACTGCTTGTTCCGGAACAGCAGCGTGCCGTAGACGAATTTGAGCTGCATGTCGGTCGGATACGCCGTCACGCGGCGACCGTACTCCTCGAGCATGAACTTGTTGAATTGCCGCACCGCATCGTTCTTCTCGGCTTGCAGAGCGGCGTTTTGCGGGTCTTTGGCGAGCTTCGCGGTTTTTTCTTCGACGTCGTTTTTGAGGCGCGCCTCGGTGAGTTTGCCGAGACGTTCAGCAGTGTAGATATCGGTCGGGTTGAGCTCGATGGCCTTGCGATACGCGACCTCGGCCTCAGTGAATTGCTTGATCTTCACATGCAAGTCGCCGAGCTCGCGCCACAGCCGCGGATTCTGAGCGTCGCCTTGGATTTCTTCTTCTTTGAAACCGATCGCTGCCTTCGCGTCATCGACCGTGCGAATGACGGCGCCCTTCTTCTCGAGCTTCGCCGCTTCTTCGGTGCTCTTCAACATGTCGCGGAAGCTGCCGTCGCCGCCCTGGCTGCGCCGATCTTCTTGCCGCTGCATCATCAGGCCGGCGGACATATCGCGGATCGCCTTGCCCGCTTCTTGATCGGACGGGTCGACGGCTTTCACGCGCTCCCAGCACTCCACCGACTTTTCATATTCTTTGCGATCGCGATGGAGTTTCGCCATCGCCTTGTAGGCTTCGGCGCTATTCGGTTCGACGGCCACGATCTCTTTGTAAATCTGCAGCGCCGATGGGACACGATCGGTCTTCGCGAAGGCATTGGCGAGTCCAAACAGCGACTTGGAATTCTGCGGCGCGGTGGCGAGCACTTTCTCGATGTCGACGATCAGCTCTTCAAAATTCGCTTTGGCTTTCGAGAGTCGCATCAGCAGGCCGGCGTTCTTGATGGAGAACATCGATCCGCCTTGCGTGTTCGCGCCCGTCTCGTGACAGCGCTTGATCTCGGTGGCCCGCAACTTGATTCGCTCGTCGAGGCGGTCGGGATCGATCGCCAACCCTTGCTGCCAGAGCTCGATCGCATAGTCGTAGTTGCGCTTCTTCAGCGCTTGTTCCGCTTTGAGAAAGAAACTATCTGCCGCTCCCATGCTGCTCCGCCAAATGAATTTGTTGTCTTTACCGTTGGCCGCTCGTCGGCCAAGAGGCAAGCGGCCGATTCTAGCTGGACGAAGTGTTCCGTCAATCCGGCAAAGGTCGCGCCGGTCGCACCGAGGTGGGCCATCGGCGGGCAGTAGGCGAAGCGGGCAACGTGGTCGTTGGGGGAGTCCTCGCCTAGTTGACGGGGCGATGCGCGCGTAGAATCCGCCGATTCCTTGGTCGGCCAAGTCCAAAGTGCAGCTTCTGATGGGCCGAGTGCCGGGTTGCTGAAAGCGAAAGGGGCGCGACTGAATAAGCCAAGCAACTTGCGACCCGAGCTGTCACCCGGGGACAAGCTGACGCTCCGGTACTTTCCGGAGCCGGTGTTGCGCCGGAAAGCGCGCGATGTCGTGCTGATCGACTCCGAGGTGCGTCGCCGCGCCCGCGCGATGCTCGAAATCATGTATGAGCATGGGGGCATCGGTCTAGCGGCCCCGCAAGTCGGCTGGTCGGAGCGCTTATTTGTCGCCAATTTGACCGGCGACCCGGAGCAGACGGCCGAGGAACTCGTGTTCGTGAATCCGATCGTCACGGCAACAGCAGGCGCCGTGGAAGAGACGATGGAGGAAGGTTGTTTGTCGTTTCGCGAATTACGCGTTCCGGTGACCCGTCCGGCGACGATCCATGTGCGCGCGACAGACCTCGAAGGCAAGATTTTTGAGCTCGAAGCGACGGAGCTGCTAGCGCGCTGTGTACAGCACGAAGTGGATCACCTCGACGGAATTCTATTTATCCAACGGATCTCGATGGTCGAGCAACTCAAGATCAAGCGGGCGCTCAAGGAGCTCGAGAAGGACTACGCCCAGCGTTAACTCATGAGAATCCACGCGCCACACGATCAGCTTCGCCCGCAGTTGTTCCGCTCCCCGGTCGCGACGCTTGGCGTTTTCGACGGGGTGCATCGCGGGCATCAGCATCTCATCGCGGAACTTGTCGCTTGGCGAAAAGCGCTCGGCGACAGCGAGTCCGTCGTCATCACATTTCGCGAGCACCCCATGGCGGTGCTCGGGCATTTACCGCCCGCGATGCTGACGTCGCTCGAGCACCGGCTCGTTTTGCTCGATCGGCTCGGAGTCGACGCGGCGGTCGTGCTCAATTTTGATCGCACGCTCGCCGAGTTGCCGGCCGAGGACTTCACGAAGCGCGTGATTCGTGACGCGATCGGTTGCCGGCATCTATTGATGGGATTCGACGCGGCATTCGGTCACGGCGCCAAGGGAACCGCCGAATTCTTGCAAGGCTTGCCGAGTCTCGGCGTCGAGGTGCGGCGCTCGAGCCCGTACTTGCTCGAAGGACTTCCGGTGTCCTCGACCGAGGTGCGCAAGGCGGTCCTCAAGGGGCAATTGGAGGTCGCGGCGCGGCTCCTCGGTCGTAGCGTCTCGATCTTCGGCGAAGTCATTCACGGCGACGGCCGTGGTCGGTCGTTGGGTTTTCCTACCGCGAACCTCAACTTGTTCCACTCGGCGGCGCCACCGCATGGCGTCTATCTCGCGCGTATTCAAGTCGCGGGGACCAGCTTTGGCGGCCTAGTCAACATCGGTCGTCGACCGACCTTCATGCGTCCCGATGACCCCGAGGATTACTCTCGCTACTTCAACGAGCAGCTCGACAAGATCGAAGTGTACGTGCACAAGTACTCGGGCGATCTGTACGGTCAGCGCATCGAAGCTGTCTTGCACGGCAAGCTGCGCGACGAGCGGCGATTCGAAAACTCAACCGCCCTCGTGACACAAATCCGCAAAGACGTCGCGCAACTCGAAGCCTGGCTCGCCGGCGCTGGCGGATAGTGGCGTCGACTCGCGCGCTCCGTCTGCCATCCCATCGACGGCGATCGCTGTTCTAATGCTCGTCGAGCTTCTTCTGGTAGCTGGCGGCGTCGAGGAGTTTTTCATACTCGGCGGGACTACTCATTTCGACTTTGATCATCCAGCCGGCATCGAAGGGCGAATTCACAAGCAATTCGAGACTGTCTTCCAGCTCCGAATTGATCTCGACGACTTTGCCGCTGACCGGCGCATAGAGTTCGCTCACGGCCTTGACCGACTCGATCTCACCGAACGAGGCGCCGGCCTGTAGTTGCTTTCCGACTGCGGGCAAGTCCAGGTAGACCAAGTCACCGAGCTCCTTGACGGCGAAATCGGAAATGCCGATCGTGCAAATCTGACCGTTCTTGGTCGCCCATTCGTGGCTCGCAGCGTAACGGCGATCCTTCGGTAGCGTCATGCGGGTGGTCCTTTCAAGATTCGCAGCGGACCCTACGCTCGGCGCGGCCGCTGGTAGAACGGCAAGGGATGATCGACAAGCGGCGCGCGGCTGCCGCGCACGTCGACTTCGAGTTTCGCGTCGCCGACGGCGGATTCTACGAGTGCCATTGCAATGCTCTTGCCGAAGGTCGGTGACGGCGCACCGCTCGTTACTTTGCCGACGCAGCGTTCGCCGGCGTACACCGCCATGCCTTGGCGCGCGACTTTCTTCCCATCGACGGTAAAGCCGCGCAGCCGGCGTTTGAGTCCGCCGACGGTCGACGCGATCAACGGCTCGCGACCGATGAAGCCGCCGGGTTTTTGTAACTTGATGCCGAAATCGAGTCCCGCCTCGAGCGGATTGAGATCTTCTTCGAGTTCGTGACCGTAGAGCGGCATCCCGGCTTCCATGCGCAACGTATCGCGCGCGCCGAGCCCACACGGGCGCAAGCGATCACCGCACGCCGCGGCGAGCCCGCGCCAAAGGCTCGCGCCATCTTCACTCGGCACATAGAACTCAAAGCCATCCTCGCCGGTGTAGCCGGTGCGCGAGATGAATCCCGTGTACACGCGGCCGCCGACCTTGATGCGCGCATCGCTCATTTGGTAATAGCCGAGCTGCTTGATATCACTCACCCAACCGGTCGTTACCAACGGCGCGATCAATCCTTCGGCGTGCGGGCCCTGCACCGCGATCATCGCTTGGCGCTCGCTCAGATCACGAAAGGTGGCGCCCGGTCGCACCAAATGCTCGGCGAACCAACCGACAAGCTTGTCGCGATTGCCCGCGTTCACCACGAGATAGACCGAGTCGGGCATGCGGTAGATCAGGATATCGTCGCGCACGCCGCCCGCGTGATTGAGCACGAGCGAATAGCGAATCTGCCCCAACTTCATCTTCGCGACATCATTCGTGACGACGTGGTTTACGGCTTCCACCGCGCGCTCGCCGCGAATCTCGAACCGACCCATATGACACAGGTCGAACAGCCCGGCGGCTTTTCGTACGACGTGGTGCTCTTCGACGATCGACGTGTATTGGATCGGCATCTCGAAGCCGCCAAACTCTACGAGCTTGGCGCCGAGCTCTCGATGCACGGCGTTGAGTACGGTCGTTCTCAAGATGGACTCCCGCTTCGGCGCTGCGCGAATCGTGAAGAATTCGTTCGGGCCGCGGACTAGTAAACGAATCGAAACAGCTTTGGAACGCCTGCTGCGGGATCATGCGCGAACCTCCGCAACGTCGCAAGTGCGAGACGTACGGCGCGCCGGCGGGCTCGAGGAGGCGATCTGCCCGTTCGGCGACAATCCTTACTTCTTCGCCTTGCGATCCTCGAGCGCTTTTTCCGCCCACTCGAGGTCGATGTTTCCGGCGACTTGAATGTTCTCGAGGATGAACTTCGTGTCTTTCCACTTGAATCCGACGAAGCCCTTGTTGCCGCTCTTCGCTTTGGTCTTGATCACTTCCTCCCCGTCGAGCAGCACTGTCACGATCGAATCCTTGCTTGCTTCGTCGTCCTTGTTTTCGCGCTCGTACCTGATTTCGAGGTCATGCGGGTCGCGACGGTTCAACCAGACGTTGGCATCTCTATTCTGTTCTTTGTTGGCGGATGGTGTCGTACCGACCTCATTGCCGTTGCGGACCGCAACGAGGTCGAGTCCGCTGTTGCCGAGGCGGACCGCGTTGTAACTGCTCGCGTCGCGCGTACTGTTGAACAAGAACTCGATGTTGCGGACCGGCTGTGGCACGAACATCGAGATATAGAACTTGATGGCGATCCGGACCTCGTCCTGGAAGCCGGCTTGGATGATGACCAAACCTTCAGTATTTCCGGCGAGCGTGTACTCACTGACTCCGACACCCTCATTCCCGGCAAACTTCACGTGCTCGGACTTGCCGCGCAGAATGCGCACGTCTTGCTGCAGCTTTTTCCCTTCGGCGACGTAATCGAGCTGCAGGTTGTTGCCGTTGAGTTGTGGCGAGCCTTTGAACAAGTCCTTGATCTCGAGCGGCGCGCTTTCGCCGGTGCCTTCAACTTTCGGCCGCACGACCGGCCCCGGACTCACGTCGTCGACTTTGGGCTTCTCCACGCCAGCGTCCGGCGTCGGCGCCGCGGCGACTTGTGGTCCGTCCTGTTTGCGCTTGGCCGCGGCAAAAGCCTCGGTGTAGTCGAGCTTCGCGTTCGAAAACTCGCGTGCCGCGGACTCGAAATCGCCATCCTCGAAGCGGGTCTCCGCGAGCTTCTGTTTCGTTTTGGCAAACTCAAACTCGCTGGTTGCGATATTGGCGGCGTCCAACTCCTCAGCCTTCTGCCGCCACGCGACCATTTCGGTTTTCGCTTCTTCGGCGCGCGTGCGGTGTTTCTTCTTTTCGGCCGTGCGCGCGATGTTTTCTTTGATTTCGCGCACGCAAGTGTTGAGGAGACTCTTCGTGTTCTGCGTCTTGCCATCGCTGATTTGTTCGACGGCTCTTTTCACTTCGGCTTCGAGGTTCTCCCATTCTTTCGGCATGAGTTTCGGCACGTCTGCCGTGATCGCGTCGACGCGCAACTTGTCGTATTCCGCTTTGATCTTGAATAACTCGTCGTGCTTCGCCTTGCGATCTTTGGTCTTCTTGATCGCCTCCGCGAAGTCTCTCGTCGCCTGTTTGTACTTCTTGACCGCTTTGTTCGGCTCGTTTTTTTCGACGGACGTCTCAGCTGCAAGAATGCCATTCGCGCCCAGCTCGTATTCCGTGCGACCGTACTTCGGCGCTTCCTCTTTGTCGGCTTCTAGCTTGGCTGCTTCCGCCTTGGCTTTTTCTTGTTCAAGCACTTCCGTAGAAATGACGCTGGCGTCGCCGGAATCCTCAGTGCTCGACTTAGCAGTGCAGCCAGCAATGAGCCAAAGCCCCGCAGCGACGAACGCGACGAGGAACAGCGGACGGGATTTCGCACGGTAGCGCATGGAACCTCCGACTGCGGGATGGCGTGGAACTCGGTTAAACACCAAACAATCGAGCGAGAATCTTACTCGTGTCTGTATGAGGCCTCAAGCGCGCCAGCGGGGGCGTTGCTCGCCGATGCCAATTCAAGGCCTTGGAAGCTGGCTTCACCCAGTCGATGACGTGCGGACTTCGGACGCCGTCGCGGGTCGACCGTTGCGTTCGGCTACGGCGCGGCTGGCTCCTCGAGGTAGATTCCCATCCGTTTGAACTTTTGAAAACGCTGCTCCACCCGCTCGTCCGGGTCCAGATCTCGCACGAGCTCGTAGTTGCGCAAGATCGCCTCCTCGAGCGACTGCGCCATCTCGACATGCTCGCGATGCGCGCCGCCGAGCGGCTCCGGCACGACTTCGTCGATGATGCCAAAGCGCACGAGGTCTTCGGACGTGAGTTTCAAGATCTCGGCCGCGCGCGCCGCGTTCTGCGCGTCTTTCCAGAGAATCGCGGCACAACCCTCCGGCGAGATCACCGAGTAGTAGGCGTTCTCTAGCATCAGCAGTCGATCGCCAATGCCGATGCCGAGCGCGCCGCCGCTACCGCCTTCGCCGATCACGATACACACGATCGGCACGCGCAGCGTGGCCATCTCCATGAGATTGTTCGCGATCACGAACGCTTGTCCGCGTTCCTCCGCACCGACGCCTGGGTAGGCGCCCGGCGTATTGATGAACGTCACGATCGGAATCTTGAATTTCTCGGCGAAGCGCATCTTGAGCATCGCCTTGCGGTAGCCTTCGGGGTTCGCACAGCCGAAGTTGCATTCGATTTTCTCGCGGGTCGTTTTGCCTTTGCGGTGGCCGACAATCATGAAACGCTGGTCGCCGATCCGGCCGAGACCCGTGGCCATGGCTGGATCGTCCGCGAACGCCCGATCCCCATGGAGTTCCAGAAAATCCGTGACGATCAATCGCACATAGTCGGTGAAGAGCGGCCGATCCGCGTGGCGGGCGATCTGGACGCGCTGCCAGGGCGTGAGGCGAGCATAAATCGCGCGCTTCTTCTCGTCGCACTTGCGGCGCATCTCTTCGATTTGACCGGAGAGATCGACGTCGGTCGTCTCGCTGAACGTCAACAGCTCTTTGATTTTGCTTTCGAGCTCGACGATCGGCGCTTCGAACTCGAGGCCAGTGACCTGCGCTGTCTCGTTCATGCCGCTCGCTCACTTTCAAAAAGTCCGCCGCGGCATCGCACGACGCGCGGGGGCGGGCGATTCTAGGCCGTGCGCACGCAAAGAAAAGCCCTGCCGGCGATGCGCAACCGGAAACGACGGTTCACTTACGACGCCCGTTCGATCGGATCACGATCGGGAGGTCTTTCCATCCCCACGCGAGCTGGCACAATCCGCGCTTCCGACAGAGCGCGCGCCGCTTCGCGCGCGCGCGCCGAGTTCGACAATCGTAAAAGATGCGCGATTCCAAGCAGTCGCTCCGCGCGCATTGCATTACGAGCCACTCTTCGAGCCAGAGGCGAGCCCGTTTGGAAGAGAACACGGGGGGTGAAGCGGTCGTGGCGGATCCACGACCGCGAGGGGTGTTGGAGCAATCTGATCTTGACCCACATCTCTATGCGCTGGGCACGACACGATTGCAGTTCGAGAGTTCAGAGGCCAAGATCGCGAAGCGATGTCGGAAGTGTTCGACCGAAGCCCCGCAGGGGCGCGATTCATCAGCCCAGGGCGAAGCCCTGGGTAAACGGGAAAAAAAGGCCGCACCCTGAAAGGGTGCGACGCCGGTTGGTCATCGCCGCGCAGAGTCGCACCCTTTCAGGGTGCACCGTCTTTATTGCCGTTACCCCGGGCTTCGCCCGGGGCTGATGAATCGCGCCCCTGCGGGGCTTCAATTTCGTATGTGCGTCGTCGCCTCGCGACCATGGCCCCAGCGTCGACAACCGAAGCTCTCGGTGTCCAGCGCGTAGAGATGTGGGACAAGATCAGGTTGGAGCAACACCCCTTAGAAAAAGCCAGTCCCAGAACACGCGCGCAGCGCTTGTTTTGGGACTGAGAGAGAGTTCAGCATGCGACGAGTCTATACAGTGACCGTTGCCGCGGCGCCTGGAGTGCGCGGCGCGGCCGATCTCGAAGTGCTCGCTGCGCTCCGCGGTTTGCGCCCAGCGGCGGGTGACGCGCTGTCCGCGAGCGCCGATTCGGCGACCGCAACGCTGCGCGAAGAGCCGTGTGCCGACGAACCGGGCGCGGTTGCGATCGTGCCAGCGAGCCCGGCCGCGCGGGCCGTGCGCGACGAAGTGTATTTTCTCGAGCTTGCCGATCACATTGCGCCCGCGCTTGTTGAGCTATTCGCGCGTGAGTTTCTGGCGGGCGATCCGCTGCGCGTCGCGCACGTGGCCCAAGGTGTCGCGTTTCCGAAGCGCGCGCGCGACGAAGCCGCGATCCTCGTGATGCGGAAGGCCGGCGTCATGGATCCGATCGAAGGCAGCGTTTTGCACGCGCTCGGCGATGCGGGCGTCGCGCGCGCCGATGCCCGAGTTCGCACCGCCACGCGCCATCGCCTCACCATCGAAAACGCCAACGTGTCGCGCGATCTGCTCGAGTCGATCGCGCTCGGGCGCCTTTCCAATGCCATCGTCGACGACGCATTTTGTTTTCTCGGCGGCGAGCCGGAGCATCTGCCGGATCCCTTTCGCACCTACCCGACGGTCGCGCCGGGACGGGTGGAAGTGGCGATCAGCAAATTGAACGCAACGCAGCTCGTGGCGCTCTCGCGCGCTGGCGGACTGTCGCTCAATGCCGACGAGATGCTCGCGATTCAAATGCACTTTGCCGCGCTCGATCGCGAGCCGTCGGATATCGAGCTCGAGACGATCGCGCAAACTTGGTCCGAGCATTGTTGCCACAAGACGCTCACCGGCCCGATCGACTATCAAGGAATGCGCATCCAAAACTTGCTCAAGGAAACCATTTTTGCCGCGACCCGCGAGATCAACGCGCCATTCTGTTGGTCGGTCTTCAAGGACAACGCCGGCGTGATCGCGATCGACGAGAATTGGGGTCTCACGATCAAGGTCGAGACGCACAACCATCCGAGCGCGCTCGAACCGTACGGCGGCGCGGGCACTGGCATCGGCGGAGTGATTCGCGACACGCTCGGCACCGGCCTCGGAGCGTTACCGATATTCTCGACGGATGTTTTTTGTTTTGGACCGCTCGACGTGCCGGAGGGTGACTTGCCGGCCGGTGCGTTACATCCGCTGCGTCTGTTGACCGGCGTCGCCGCCGGCGTGCGCGACTATGGCAACCGCATCGGCATTCCGACCGTGAATGGCGCGATCTGTTTTCATCCGGGATATCTCGGCAACCCGCTCGTGTTTTGCGGCAGCGGTGGCCTCATTCCGCGCGCGAAAGTCGAGAAGCAGGTGATCGCGGGCGATCTCATCGTCGCGATCGGCGGCCGCACGGGCCGCGATGGCATCCACGGCGCGACGTTCTCGTCGCGCGAGTTGACGGAGGAATCGGAGCAAGTGTCGTCGGGCGCGGTGCAAATCGGCAATCCCATCGAAGAGAAGAAAGTCTTGGATGCGCTGCTGCGCGCGCGCGACGAGGACCTGTACCACGCGGTGACCGATTGCGGCGCCGGCGGTTTTTCGAGCGCGGTCGGCGAAATGGCGGAGGGGCTCGGTGCGCGGGTCGAACTCGACCGCGCGCCGCTCAAGTATGCGGGCTTGAGCCCATGCGAAATTTGGATCTCCGAAGCTCAAGAGCGCATGGTGCTCGCGGTTCCGCGCGCTCGTTTGCCGCGGTTGCTCGAAATACTCGGCGAAGAGGAAGTCGAAGGTGCGGTGCTCGGCGAGTTCACGAACAGCGGTCGCCTCGAATTGCGATATCAGGAGCTGAGTGTCGGTGAACTCGAACTCGCATTTCTGCATGGCGGCCGACCGCGAACACCGCGCGTAGCGAGTCGACCCGCGCGTCCGCCGCATGTGGCGATGGATATGTTGGGTGCGGATCTCGATGCGGTGCTGCGCACGTTGATCGGGCATCCGAGTATCGCCTCGAAAGAGGTCGTTGTTCGCCAGTACGACCACGAAGTGCAAGGGCGCGTCGTGCTCAAGCCATTCACTGGGCCGCGTGCGGATGGACCGAATGATGGCGCGGTGCTCGATCCCTTGCGCGATGGTCGCCACACGATCGTCGTGGGGTGTGGGCTGCAGATTTTGCTCGGCGAAGTCGACGCGTTTCAAATGGGCGCGCAATCGGTCGACGAGGCCGTGCGCAACGTGGTCGCGTCGGGTGGCAGCTTGGATCGACTCGCGCTACTCGATAATTTCGCTTGGGGAGACGTGCATGATCCGCAAGTACTCGGCGCGCTCATCGAGTGCGCGCGCGGCGCCGCGGATGCCGCGCGCGCGTATCGCACGCCGTTCGTGTCCGGGAAGGACTCGCTCCACAATACCTATCGCGCGGGCGGTGTAGCGCGCTCGATCCCGCACACCTTGCTGGTCACGGCCGTGAGTGTGGTCCCCGGTGCGCCGCGTGCGGTGTCGTCGGAATTCAAACGCGCCGGCTCTGCGCTCTTACTCTTGGGACCCGCGCAGGTCAGCGATGCCGGCAGCCAGTTGCAATTGGTTTACGGGGGCGTCGGCGGTATGCCGTGCAAGTTCGACGGCGCGCTCGGCACCGCCGTGTTGCGCCAACTCGAGCGTTGGCTCGTCGCGGGACGCGTGCTCGCCTGTCACGACTTGTCGGAGGGGGGACTCGCGATCGCCGCCGCCGAAATGGCGATTGGCGCCGCGTCCGAAGGCGTCCATCTCGAACTCGACGAGATCAGCAAACGGACGCGCATCGATGTGTTGCTCACTTTATTCGGCGAGGGGCCGCATCGATTTTTGTTAGAAGTCGCCGCGGAAGATGCGGTGGCGCTCGTCAGCGAATCGGAGGCGCCGGTGGCGCGGGTCGGCACGGTCACGGCGAATGGAGAATTTCGCGTGACGCGTGGCGCGAAGACGCTCTGTCGCGCGGCCGTCGCGGAGCTGCGCGGACTGTGGAAAGCGCCGCTCAGTGTTGCTTGGCCCGAGGTTGCTTGGCCCGAGCATGCGTGGCCGGCGTCGGCCGGGCCGGCGGTGCCGCGGCCGGAGGTCGCATGAGATTCAAAGCCATAGTACTGCGGGCGGCGGGCACGAACTGTGATACCGAGACGCAGGCGTCGCTCGAACTCGCGGGCGCGAGTTCTGAACTACTGCACGTGAACAGTCTCGCGCAGGAGCCGCGGCGATTAGCGCACGCACAACTGCTCGTGTTGCCGGGCGGCTTCACATTTGGCGACGATGTCGCCTCCGGTGCCGTGCTCGCTTACACCCTCAAGCAGCGGCTCGCCGACGCGCTGCTCGCACACGTCGCGAGAGGGCGACTCCTGCTCGGCATCTGTAACGGTTTTCAGGCGTTGGTCCGACTCGGCATCCTGCCGGGCGGCGGCGGACGTGCCGCGCTCGCGCGCAATTTGTCCGGCCGTTTCGAAAGTCGTTGGGTCCGGCTGCGTGGCGGCCGCGCGCCGGGACCCTGGTTCGATGCGAATCGCGACTATCAAATGCCGGTGGCGCATGGCGAGGGACGCTTCGAGTACTTTCCAGCCCAGGGCGAATCCCCGGACTTTCCTGCCGAGCAAATCGCGCTCACGTATGTTGGCGAGGATGGTGTGGCGCCGGGCTATCCGCAGAATCCCAATGGCTCGTTCCTCGATATCGCCGCGATCACGAACGCCGGCGGGAATGTGATGGGGCTCATGCCGCATCCCGAGCGCTTCAACCAGCCCGCGAATTTTCCGAGTTGGACACGCTACCGCGTTCCCGGTCAGCCCGTTCAAGAGCGCGATTTGCCAGTACCCATCGGACTTGAGTTGTTTCGGCGCATTGTGCGCGCCGGAGTCTGATGAGAGCAAACATCCCGCCAACAGGAAGTTCTCGCGATGAAAATCAGCCCTGACGACTTGCTCCGCGCGGCGCACGCGGCGCGCGCTGCCGCGTATGCGCCGCACTCGAACTACGCGGTTGGCGCGGCGCTACTCGCGCGCGACGGCACGATTCATACGGGGTGCAACGTCGAGAACGCGAGCTACGGACTGACGATTTGCGCAGAACGTACGGCGATTTTCAGCGCGGTTGCCGCGGGTCAGCGCGAGTTCGTTGCGCTCGCCGTCGTTACGAGTGATGGCGCGACGCCGTGCGGCGCCTGCCGGCAAGTGCTCATCGAGTTTGCGGCCGAATTGCCGATTTATCTTGGCGACGCCAAAGGCCGCTATCGCACTTCACGCCTCAGCGCGTTGTTACCGGACGCGTTTTCGACGCGCACGCTCGCCAAGCACGGTGCAACTGCCGCCTCCACCCCGCGCCCGCGCACGGTGCGCCGCAAGAAGCCGCGCGGCCGGGCCGGCGATTAACGCGCCACGCGCCTGCATTTCTCAGCCGCAACTCCCATCCGCGGAACATCCACGATTCTCATCGTGAAGCTCGACCCGAGATGCGCCGAAAATACCAGATGCGGAGAATGGCCTTGCTGGCCTTCTTGGCGTGCGGCTCTGGCGAAAGGCGCGACTGTGGCGAATTGTCTGTCGAACGTGCGACGTTCGGTCTGGCTGCTGTGCTCGTTGATGTGCGTTTCAGGATGCCTGCTCGTGCAACCTCGCGTCGTGCCGATCGCTCAGCTCGGCGCGGCGCGCGCGCTGACCGAGCAAGCACTCGTCGTTCCCGGTCACACGACCGAGCCCGCATTTTTCGTGACCGCGCGGCGCACGTTACCGCTGGCCTTCCAATCATCCGCTGCGCAAACACCGCAGATCGCATTTTGTGTTCGTCGCCTAGGCGATGACAACTGGCGCATGTGCGGAACTTGGACCGTCGGTCAACCGCTCGTCGAGTGGTCGCCGCCGCGCGAGGGTGTGTACGAATTCGTCGCGTTGCCAGCCTCGCTCGAAGTGTTGAGTCGCGTCTCGAATCGAATTGCGCCCACGTTGCGCTTGGCAATCGACTGGACCGCGCCAAGCGTTCGATCGGTGACGAGTCTGCCGACGCAGCCCATCGTCGGCGGCTCGATGTTGCCGCTCGGTTGGGTCGTCGATGGCGAACTTTTTGGGCTCGCGCCAGTGCAGCTCGCCATCGCAGAAGGACTCAGCGCGAATTGGCGCGAACTCGCCGAGCTGCCGCCGCATGGCTATTTCGAATGGCAAGTGCCGAACCGGCCCGTCACCAACGCCCGCTTGCGCCTGTCGGTGCGCGATACCGCCGGGAATTCGCTCGACATCGAAATGCCGGGCGCACTCAACGTCACGTGTGTTGGCCCGCAAGCGCAATCGCCCGCAGGCATCACGAGCAACGCCCCAGTCGTTCTTTTGCCATACGCGATCGCACTGCCCGGTGCGAGTGCGCCGCAGCGCGTCGAACTTTGGGTGACGATCGATGGCGGAGATAGTTGGAATCTTCACGCCTATGATCACGACTTGACGCCGCCGTTCAGCGTCGAACTGGCGGATGGCGTGTGGGGATATCAAGTGGTTGTCATCGACGCCGACGGAAATCGCAGCGACCAACCGGTGCCGGGCGACACGCCACGGGCGAAGGTGCTCGTCGACCGTGTTTCGCCCACGGTCGAATGGGGCCCGCTCCGTGTTGAGCGCGCCGCCGGCGGCTTCGTCGTCGACCAGCCCTACGTCGTGCACGATTCTGCGCTCGACATCGACAGCATCGAGGCCGCGTATCGTGCCGACACGGAGGACTGGCTGCGCATCCCAACGACGAAAACGGCCGAGGGCGTCCTGCGCGTCAAGCGCGCCGAGTTGGCGCGCGAACCCTTGTTGGTTCGTATCGCTGGGCGCGACCACGCGGGCAATCACTTCAATACTGCACTCGAATCATGGCCGCGCGAAACCCTGGATCCGCCGATCGTCCGCTTTCTTTCTCAGCAGCAGGGCTGGTTTCGCGGCGGCGCGGAGTTGCCGATCACATACGAAGTGAACTGGTTGAGCGCGCGCCCTGACAGCGTGACGCTCGAGTACACGACCGATCACACGAACTGGCTGACGATCGCTTCCGACCTCGCCCTGAGCGGGCGCTTCTTGTGGCTGCTGCCGAACTCGGTCATGCCGAGTGCGCACCTCCGGATGCGCGTGCGCGGCGGCGGCGATCGGCAGCTTATTGCCATGAGCGAGGGCGAGATCGCCGTCGATCCGCATCCGCCGCGGGCGCGCGTCCTCGGGCCGCTGCGCGTTAGTCAGGCCGGCGGCGCTATTCAAGTCGAGGGCATGGACGGGGAGAGTTTCGTGCGCGGCATCGACTTGTTCGCGCGCAGTATCAGTGGCGACGCGTGGAGTCACGTTGGACGCGTCGACGGCGGCGGTGGACACGTCGAGTTAGATCCGCTCAATCCGGGTTTCTACTTGCTGTGGGCCGTGGCGACCGATGGCGCCGGCAATACTGGAATCTCGTACGAACGTGCGAGCCTCGACGAGTGCTTCAAGCTCACCGTCGACGCCGGTCAATCCGGAATTCGACTCTCGTCATTTCAAGACGGCGGCATCTACTCAGGTGGCACGCGCCATCCGGTCCTCCTCACCTGGCAAGGCGAGCGACCGCTCGGCGCCCGCGTGCGCGTCGAATTCAGCGGCGACGACGGGGGCAGCTGGCGCGAGATCTGCGTCGTGGCGCACAACACGGAGCGCGTCAACTGGGAGCTTCCCAAAACAGACGTCGCTGCCGGTCGACTGCGCGCCGTGGCGCAAGATTTGGTCGGGGACGTGACGCAAGATCAGAGTCGCGTGCCATTCGTGATCGACTCGAGTCCACCCGACCTTGAAATCACGCAGGCAGTCGTGATTGGCGGCGACAGCGTCCGACTCGAGTATCGCGATCGCGAGCCAGCGCTCGCGCCGCTCCAAGAAATCCAACTCTACTTGCGCGAGGAGGCCGCGGCCGATTGGCAGTTGTGGCCGCGAAGATTCGCGCCGAGCGATGCAATCGTGTTGAAGCTCGACGCCGGCCGTTACGCGTTCGCGTTGACCGCGATGGATACCGCCGGTAACGCCGGGCTCGCTCCGACCACGAACGCGCTGCTCGAGGCCACCGTTGAGATCGGGCCGGCCCAAGCCGCGCGAATCGAGTTACTCGCGCCGCGCGGCGGATCATTCGGCGGCGGTACGCGACATCACATCTGTTGGCGACTCGAAGGCTCGGGGCAGTCGTTCGCCGAGACTCCGGTGCACCTCGAGTATCGCGAACTTGGCGCAAGTGACGACGAGTGGGTGCTCATCCAAAAGGGCTTGCCGGCGGATGGGATCCACCCTTGGCAGTTGCCCGAGCTCGTGGGCGGCACGCTCGAACTACGCGTCACCGCCACGGACGCAAACGGCGCTTCCTACAGCGCCGTGTCCGACGCGCTCGAGATCGATTCTCGTGCGCCGATCGTCGAGCTCGTGGGGCCGACCAGCTCCACTACGGGCACAACGGAGATTTGCTATCGCGTTGCGAACGATGATCTGCTCGCCGCCGTCGAACTTTACTTGCGGGCAGTGTCGACGCCGCAGTGGAAGCGCGCCGGAAGTGCTCGTGCCGGCGAACCGCTGCGCGTGAGCATCGCGGATGGCATGTATCGCGTCGCGCTCGTCGCGGTCGATCACGCCGGCAATCGTGGCCCCAAGCCGATGATGGGCGAGAAGGGCCAGGGCGATTTGCTCGTCGACACGGTCACGCCACTTCTCAAGGTCGAAGGTGTTGGAGAGCGCGAGCGCATTTACCATGAAGGTGAGACTGTGACAGTTTCTGCATCGCTCTTCGATAGCTATCCCGGCCAGTTTCCCATCGCGTTTCGGATGTCGGAGGACGGCGGCGAAAGCTATCGGCAACTCAAACGCTATCACCCGAATGGACACGATTACTCTTTTGAGTTGCCAGATCGAGCGGGCCTCTACTATCTGGAAATAACCGGTGAGGACCTCGCGGGAAATCGTGCGCGTGAACTGCGCGCGCTGCAAGTCATCAAGACCGCGCCGCGCGTCGTGCTACTGACGGATCCGACCGGCGGCATATTTTCCGCTGCCAGCGAGTTCGTGCTGGAATGGGAGTGCCGCGGTGTCGACGTCGCGCATACTGGCCTCTCGATTGAATTCACGACCGACGGCGTCGCGTGGACCGAGTGCGCGCGCGATCTCGCCGTCAACGGCTCATTCCCTTGGACGCTGCCGACCGTCGACAGCAATCGTTGCCAACTGCGGCTGACCGTCACCGACGTCGATGGCCTCTCCGGCCGACTCGAGAGTGGACACTTCACAATTTCGCACCGCACGCCGCGCGTGCGCGTCGAAGCCGTGCGCCCCGTGCGACCGCGCGCGAACTCCTCGCAACAATAGGCCGGCATCCCAACAGCAGTTCGCCATTCGCCAGGACACTTTCGCTCCGAAATTGTCCGTCCCGTGATCTCGCGCAATCCATCGGCATCTCCGTTGACTTCCCCGTGTCGACTTTATGTGATGCCGCTCGGAACGCAGCGCGCGTCGAGGCGACGTGTCGCGCGCGCAGTTTGCAAGCGAGAAGGCGGTATGGATTGACGGGTTTCAAACCATGGAGCGTCGGGTCGGCCTGCGTGCTCGTCGCGTTCGCGAGTTCGTGCACTTTGCCGGGACATGACGCCGTTCGGCTTGGGCCCGGCGTTTATCGCGACCCCGGCGGCGTGTTGATGTTGCCAACCACAGACCCATTGCGGGTCATCACTTTCGCGACCACGCGCGCGACGATTCCCGTGCAATCTGAGGCTACGGCGCGCGAGTATTTTGTCTTGGCGCCGGGCGCGGCGAAATGGCGGTCGCTCGAGATCGGCGCCTTCGGCCGCAGCGAACTCCACGTGGATGGCGATGGGCTCTATCGGCTCACGAGTGTGCCGGCCGGCGCCGGGCCGCCGCACGCGGCGGCGGTCGAGCGACTGCGAATACTCGTCGATCGACAACCACCGCAATTGACGGTCACGAGTGTCCGCGACTGGAACTTGGTGCGCGGGCAAGCGGCACTGTCGTTGAGTGCAGTGATCTCCGACGACTTGCCGCTCGGCACCGAGTTGACCGTCCTCTACTCGGATGACAACGGCGCGACTTGGCAACGCGTCGCCGAGTCGCGGGAAACGCGCGCCGAGTTTCGTTGGCCGATGCCGCCCGAGCCGTTGACGGGGCATTTGTTTCGTGTCACGGCGGTCGATGGTGCCGGCAACATTGTCGCCGTCGAGCGATCCTTGGCGCAGCTTATCGATCGCATCGAGCGGGTGACTGGTTCGGCGCCGCTCGTCAACGCGCCGACGCTCGCGCCGCACATCGATGCGCCGCTAGGTCCCGGGCCCGAACCGCTCGTTCCGCGCGAAACGGCGCGTGAAGACCAGCCCGCAGAATTGACGGCGCCGCGCGCGCTCAAGCCGATTCCCGCGAATTCCACGCTGCCGAGCGCAGCCGAGTTATGGCGCGCCTTGGGCTCGCGTTCGGTTTTGCCCGCCGGCGCCCAACTCGAATTGCCGACGGCGAGCATCGAGGTCCTGCTGCAACCGGCGGATTCGGCCGCGATACCGCTTCCGGTGGATGTCGATGCAACGGGGCGCGCGCGGGTTCGATTGCCGACGGCGGACGGTGACGAGTATGTACTCATCGCGAAGCGCGGTGGCGTCGAACGCCGGAGTTCGCGTTTTGCGATCGATGGTGCGCCGCCGCTCATCCGGCTCGAGGCAATCGAGTCGACGAGTTTCGGCGTGCGAATCGATTGGCGCGCGACGGATCTCCGCAGCGCGGTCGGGCTACGCGCGTTTTTGCATCTCGAGCGGGATGGCGTATGGGAAGTAGAAGAGCTCGCCCGCGACGCGGGCAGTGCGGACGAAACGTGCTCGCACGAACTCACGCTGCCGACCGGGCAATACCGACTTTATCTGCGTGCCGTCGATGGAGTCGGACTCGACGCGCTCGAGCCGACACCACCGCGGGGCTTCAGCGTCGAGCGCTCGTTGCCACGACTACTCGGAATCGACGGCGGCACGTTTCGCGGCGGTGATCGCCCTAAGTTTCACGTCGATCGCATCGATCCGGGTGAAGTGGATGGTCCGATGGAAATCGTCGCCGTCGCCAAGACGACGGGTGAGACCTTGGCGGTCGGGACCGTCGACGCGACACGCGATAGTGTCATGTGGGCGATTCCGCACGTGACCGGCGTGTATCACATCGAGTTTCGGTGGCAAGCGCCAGGCGGCGCGCGGCGGACCGCGCACAATCCGGGCGAATTCTCCATCGATAGCCAAGCGCCCGAACTCGTGTGGGGACCCGCGCCCGCTTCGCTGCGCGGTTGGGTGGGACTCGAACTCAGCGCCGCGAATTCGGCGGTGGCCGAGCCGGTGGCGCGCGTCGAGATTTACCGGCGCAAGTTGGCGGCCGCGGATATTCCCGTCGCCGAATGGGAGCGAGTGCCGGATTCCGCCGCGCAAGTGAATTCAAGCGGCGCCGGAAACATCAGTGTCGAGATTGATACCGCGAGCTTGCCGGAAGGGCGCGTGCAACTCGCCGCGGTACTCGAGGACCGCCAGGGAAATCGCAGCAGCGAGCCCATTGCGGGACCCGAGTTGGTGATCGATCGCACGCCGCCGCAACTCGACGCATTGCGCTTCCCAGGCACAGCGACGGAAGGCGTGCCGGTGGTGCTCGAGTGGGCCAGCGTCGAGGCGCCAAGCCATGTGACGATGCGTTGGCAGCGTGAAGGCGCGACTCTTGTCGAGCACTCGCCGCGCATCACGTCGGTCGCGGGACTATGCGAGCTGGAGCCGATGACGTGGCCGGCGGGGCGCGGTCCACTCGAGCTGGTCGTCACCGATCACGCCGGCAATTCGGCGAAGAAACTGTTCGCGTTTGAAGTCGCCGAGGCGTTGACGGATCTGCGCGTACTTCCGCGCTTACAGTGGCCCGGCGAGGAAGTGCTCGTGCGCTACCGACTCGCACCGCCGCATCCACTTCCGGGACGCCCGCTGACCTTCGTCGTGCGAGACGCTGCCGGCGCCGATGTATTCACGCTTGAAATCGCGAGTGGCGGTGAGCGGGTCGTGTTTCCGGCGCCATCGGCGCCGGGCAGTTATACCGTGGGTTTTTGCCAAGGACCGGACCGCACACTATGCGCGCGCACCGCGACGCTCGAAGTGCCAGCGGTGGCGGCCGCGAATTCGGCGAAGACGACGGAGCAGTTGCTGCTGAGTTATCGCGGGTACGCGAATCGCTGGCGCGAAGGAGAGCGCGGGCCAGAGCTCGTCGCGTTGCACGGTCGTTTAGCGCAAGACCTCGCGGAGGCCGTTGCGCGCGAACCAGGGCGAGTCGCGCTGCGACGCGCGCTTGCGAGTTTGTTCATGTACCGGACGCCGCCGGATTACGAACGAGGTGCGCAGCTGTTGCGCGACGGCATGACGCTCGCGCCCCGCGCGGAACAGCCGGATTTGCTCACCGATCTCGCCGCTTTCGAGGCGCAACTCGGTCATACGCAAATCGCCTATGAGTTGCTTGCGCAAGCGCTCGAGATTGAGGACAACGCGCGGCGACGCGTCAACGCCGCGCGACTGTTGCGCCGCTTGGTGCGACCCGCGGAAGCGGCCGAGCAACTGTGGCGCGCGGTCGAGCTCGAGCCGAAAAACTCGGATTTTCGTGTTGAGTGGGCGGAAACGGTTAGCGAGTTGGACCTCGCGCACCGCAACACTCAGGTGCAGCGCCTGCTGCGTCTCCTCAAGCTTGGGCACGTGTCCGAGGCCGACGCGGAATCGCTCGAAGCGCGCATTCATCGGCGACCGAATCCGTAGCGCGGGGATGGCCGAGCGTACCACTCACAAATTTTCGGAATGAGGATCATGGCGTCGGCGCTCCGAGACCCAGTCGTCGAAGAATCGCCCGTGTGGCGGCAGAGTCCTTTCGACGCCGCGACCGCCGCGGCGCTCGCGCGCGAGTTGGTGAGTGCGCAGGATATGGCCGTCGACGTCGCCGAGTCGTGTGCGATTCTGCTGTGCCAACGCGGCATCACCGACGCCGCCGAAGCGTCGATCTTCTTGCAACCAAGCCTGGGCGGACTCTCCGCGCCGGAAGATATTCCGGACATGGATCGAGCCGTCGCCCGCATCCGCCGCGCGCTCGCTGCCGGCGAACGTATCTGGATCTATGGCGACTACGACGTCGACGGCGTGTCCGCGACCGCGCTCTTGGCGGAGGCGTTTCGCCAACTCGGCGCGCGGGCCGACGTCTATATTCCGGATCGGCTCGTCGAAGGTTATGGCCTCAATGCGAAAGCCGTGCGCGAAATTGCGGCGCGCGGCGCGCAACTTTTGATCACGGTCGACGGCGGCAGCAATGATTTCGAGGAGCTCGCGCTCGCGCGGCAACTCGGAATGGACGTGGTGGTCACCGATCACCATCCGATTCGAAATATGCCGCTGCCGGCCGCGGTCGCCATCGTGCATCCAGGCCGTCCCGACTATCCGACTGCGAGCGCGGCCTTGTCCGGTGTTGGGGTCGCTTACAAGCTGGTGTGGGCGCTCGGAAAAAGTTTCTCGAGCACAAACCACGTGAGTGAGTCCTATCGCGCGTTCATGATGTCGGCCCTTTGTTACGTCGCGCTTGGTACGGTCGCCGATGTCGTTCCGCTCGTCGGCGAGAATCGCGTGCTCGTGCATTACGGGTTGCGAGCGTTCAGTCATACGAACAATCCGGGGCTGCGCGCGCTCAAGGATGTCGCGGGGATCGGCGACCGGCCGCTTTTGGCGTCCGACATCGCGTTCAAGTTGGCGCCGATTCTCAATGCCGCCGGGCGGCTCGGTGATGCGCGTCGCGCGCTCGAGTTACTCGTGTGTCGCGATGCGGCGCAGGCGACAATACTCGCGCGGTCGCTGGTCGCGACCAATCAGGAGCGTCGCCGCATCGAAGATGGGATGCTGCTCGCGGCGCGGGCGCAGATCGACGAGCTGCGCTTGATAGAAACCGCGACTTGGGCCGGTAGTCCGCTGGTCGTCGCCGGAGTCGATTGGCATTCCGGCATCGCCGGCATCGTCGCGGCTCGGCTCGTCGACTTGCACCGTCGACCGGTGTTCGTGATCGCGCTGCGCGATGGGCTCGGCCGTGGTTCCGCGCGTAGCCCGGATTGCTTCTCGTTGGCGTCTTACTATGACGCGTTGCGCGACATCGTCGAAGACGTCGGCGGTCACGATCAGGCCGGCGGCATCACCGTGTTGCCGGAGCGGATCGATGCCCTGCGGCGCAGGCTGAACGAACACGACGGCGGGCGCGCCGCGGTGCGCGCGAGCGACGCGCTACAGTACGACTTGCCGCTCGAGCTCGAAGCGGCCGCCAAGCTCTCACCTTGGCTCGATCGATTGGCGCCGTATGGCCGCGCAAACCCGGTCCCGCGGTTTTACTGCGCGGGTCTGCGACTCGTCGGCGGCTTACGACTGGTCGGCAAGCACGAGGAGCATCTTTCTTTCCGCGTCGAATCAGCGCGCGGCGCGCAAATGCGCGCCATTTATTTTCGCGGCGCGAAGCACGCGACGCGCCTGACACTCGAGCGTCGTCCGCTTTCGATGCTCGCTGAACTCCAACAGAACACCTTCAACGGCGTGACGAGCGCGGAACTGCGCGTCGTCGAGTTGGGCTAGTCTGGACTAGAGTTTCGAGCCGGGGGAGATGAGGGTCGAGCGATCTGGTTCCTGAAACGAGTGATGAGTCGGGATCCACCAAAGCGCTACCGCGAGCGCGACCGCTGCCCAACCCACGGGGCAATACGACAGGATGATCGTTACTTGCGGTTTTCCCCACACTCCTGACGTGCTGAGTTGTCCGAGCATCCAACTTGAGATCACCGTGAGCCAGATCCAAGTTTTGCGTTCGAGTCTCGCCGTGAGCAGTGTTTCCACCATCAACAAGTAACCTGGCAGCAACAGCACGAAGTGACCCTTGCGGGCGTATGGAACGAGCCACAGCAGGACGGCGCAGGCGAAGGCAATGGTCCAACGCCAAGATCGATGGCGCATCGCCCAGATGCAGAGGCCGCCGCCAAGCACGGCAAGAATGCGATAGATCCACTCGACCGTGCCGCCCGATAACGCGCACCAATTGATCGCGACAATCTCGCCGCCGTCATGCGCACTCGCATCGATAGGGCGCAGGATGCGGTGGAGGAAGGCTCGAAGTGACTGACCGGCGACGTAACCGGACAAGTCGTGGTCGGAGCCGTTGCGATCCACGGGCTCGTCGACCGCGAGAATCGCCGCCGTGTTCGCCTTGTTGAATTCGCGTAGCCCCACGTGCGGACCTTCCGGACAACCGAGAAATGGCAACGCCAGGAACACGAGCAATGCGCACGAACTTGCGAGCGCGAATCGGAAGCTGCGATTTGCGATCGCGGCCGCGACTAAATAGAGCGGCGCCAACTTGATCGCTGATGCGGCGGCCAGCAGGAGGCCGCCGGTCATCGCTCGTCCCTGCGCGGCGAACGCGAAGCCCAGGACACATCCCGCCAACACGTACACATTCGAGTTGCCCGTGGTGAGGTCAGAGTCGAGAAAGCGATAGATGAGGAGCGGGGCGAGCGCCAAGCCGATTCGTCGTTGCCGCGCACTCCACGGTCCGGCCGTGAGCAGGCGATGGGCGCTCCACGCGCAAAGCGGGATTTTCGCCAGCAACCACAGCGCGCCGGCGAGCCAACCCGGCAGCAGTGCGAACGGCGTGAGGAGGAACGCCAAGAGGGGCGGATACATGTACTCGCCATCGTAGATCGCTTGCCAAGCGAGGAGGCGCCGCGCCGCATCCAGATAAATCGTGAAATCGGTTTCGTCGCCGAGTCGCCGTAGACCCTTCCAGCAGAGCGGGGCCCAGACAAAAAACGCGATCAGTATTTCAGCGGTGAGTTCGAAACGAGATCGGCGCATGAAAATGCAGACTGTTCGGCTTGGCTTGCTGGTGATGGTTAGAGGTTGTCGACTTTATCGAACACTATCAAGCGCGCGTCGCACGCGGCCAATGATCTCGTCGACATCGTCATCGGTGAGATCCGGGTACATAGGGAGGCAAATCGAACGATGGTAAAAGGCTTCTGCCACCGCAAACTTGCCGGGCTCGGCCTGCGCCGAGTAATAGGGATTTCGATGCAAGGGCAGATAGTTCACGGTGACGCCGACGCGGTTGGCTTGTAGGTACTCGAAGACGGCGCGGCGCCGCGCGACGAAGTCGGCGGACAGCTCCAGTGTGTACAAATGGTAACTCGAATGAGCGCCGGCTGGCGACGCTCGCACGTCCAGCTCTGGGAACTCGCGAAACGCATCGTCGTAGCGGCGCGCGATCGCGCGCCGACGTTCGACAAACTGACTCAGTCGTTGGAGCTGGCTTCGCCCCAGCGCGCACTGGATGTCGGTCAGCCGATAGTTGTATCCCAGCTCGCGCATTTCGCGATACCAAGGTCCATCGCGGTCGCGCCCTTCTGGCGGAGACTCGAGGCCATGATGTCTTAGGCGGCGCACGTGGGAGACGAATTTCTCATCGCGGGCCACCACCATGCCGCCTTCGCCAGTCGCGATGTGCTTGACGGCGTGAAAGGAAAAGCACGTGGCGTCGACGTGCGCGCCATCACCCACTTCGTGTCGCGTCCCATCGACTTCGTATTCCGCGCCAAGCGCGTGGGCGGCATCTTCGACTAACGCGATATTTGCGCGTTGTGTGACTGCGCGGAGAGCGGGCAAAGGCGCCGGTAGGCCGGCGAAATGCACAACGAAAACGGCCCGCACGCGCGGCCGAGTCGCGATGAGCCGTGCGACTTCACTCGGGGCGACGGACAACGTGACCGGATCGACATCGACGAGAATCGGTTGAGCGCCGACGTAGCGGACGGCATTGGCCGTCGCCAGAAAGGTCAGGGTTGGCACGATGACCTCATCGCCGGGACCGAGTCCGAGCGCGAGCGCCGTCAGATGCAGCGCTGCGGTACCGCTCGAGACCGCCGCGGCCGCGACCGGTCCCAGTCGTGCGGCCATCTCGCCTTCGAACTCAACGACGCGCGGGCCCGTCGTCAGCATCGAGCTTTGCAGCACCTCGAACACCGCGGCGACGTCGAACTCGTCGAGACAGGGTCGTGCATACGGATAATGCCGAAGCTCGTTCGTCGTCACTGGACCTACCTTTCGCTCGCAGTCCGGCTCATATGTTGAGCGACTATCGCGCTGAGTACATGAATTAGTGTTCATAAGGCCGGCAATCTTGGCGCGCATACTTCAGCAGTTCGTTTCCATCCAGTACGTTTTCGCTGCAAGCGCTAGTAGGGCTTAGTTCGTGATGCCTCTCGTCACAGCAGTCTTCACTTTGACCAGGCGCATTGTCGCGCGTTCAAAGGGCAAGGGGGAGATTCGATCCGTGCGCGCCCTCGCCGTTGTCGGGATATTCGCTGCACTCGTGATCGGTTTGCATCGCCCGATCGGTTCCGAGCTACGCTATGTGGCCGCCGCACAAGAGATGGTTCGTGGCGGTGACTGGATCGTGCCGCACCTTTCCTTTGTGCCGTATCTCGAGAAACCGATCCTTATTTACTGGGTGTTGGCGGCGAGCCAGATGGTCTTGGGGGTGTCAAATCTCGCATCGCATTTGCCCAGCGCGCTCGCCGCGTGGGCGATGATTCTGGTGACGTATCGTCTCGGCGCCGAACTCGGTGTGCGTGCAACCGGCTGTCGGGCGGGATGGATCCTCGCCGGGTGCGGCCTCTTTCTCGTCCTCGAGTCGCTCAGCCTCACGGACAATCTGCTGGCGCTCTTCGTTTCGATCTCGATGTTTCTCTCTCACCGACATTTCAACGCACGGCGCGGCTCTGAGCGGAGGCTGCTGTGGATGGTGATGGGATTTGCTTGGCTCGCCAAAGGACCTATTGGGCTCGTGCTGCCGACCTCGGCGATCATCGGCGAGCGCTGGCTATCAGTTGGATCCCGGGGCGTCGTGCGGGCGCTCGCGAGTTTAGCACCGGTGCGCGGGTTCGCGATCCTGGCTGCGGTCATCGGCCCTTGGCACTTAGCCGTTGGTCTGCGCGATGTGCGTCATCTCGAGTGCTTCTACTGGCACGTCAATCTCGGCGGCGTGTTCGCTCAACGCGGCATGAATCACCCCGAGCCGCTCTACTACTACGCGTTGGCGCTGCCGCTCGCCTGGTTTCCTTGGCATGCTCTCGCGCCGGTGGCCGCGGCTCGGACGATCGCGCACGGGTTGGTCGCGCGACACTCGAACCGCGACGCCCGCGCCAATGCGGCGCGCTTCATCACGGCATGGTGCTTGTTTCCATTACTCGTGCTATCGCTGTCGGCGTCGAAACTGCCGACTTACTTGTTGCCGATACTGCCCGCGATGGCGTTAGCCGTCAGCTTGGGTCTCGAACTTGGTCCAAAAACCGGGCAGCGCGCGCTGCGCTGGGCCGGAGCCGCGCAGTCGATCCTGGGTTTGCTAGCAGGAGTCGCGCTGCCCTTTGTGATCGCCGGTCCCATCGAGCAGATCGCGGCGCCGTGGCGCCCAGCATTGATAGTCGCCATCGCCATCGTGCTCATCGGCCAAGTCGTCGGCGGTTGGGTCGCCGCGCGTGGCGATGTGCGGCGCGGGTTCGTTCTTACCGGCTTGACGTTCGCGTTGCCGCTTGTTTGTCTTGCTCCCTTCGCTCACCGCGTGCTGCCGAATTGGGGCGTCTACTCGCTCGCCGAGATCGCAGCGCACAAGATCGGCGCGGGGGACAAGGTCGTCGTGTCGCAGTCTTGCGTACAGCGATACGAGATTTTGATGCGACTGGGGCGCCGACCTTTCATCTGGGGGCCGGCGCGCGAACTTGGCTACGGACACTTTGTCGAAGCGACTTCTCGCGACACGCCGCTACCGGCTGTGCTCAGCACGATCGACGCCGCGCTCATTCCGCGGAACTCGTGGCTGCTAGACGAAGGGCGCCTCGCCGAATTGTCTCGGCGCCCGGAACGCCTGTGGATGTTCTGCAAAAAACGCCAGGTTAGTCGGCTCCAGGAATTGGATTCGGCTTGGGGCGTGGTGGCGACTTCGACGGACTTCGTGCTGCTTTCGAATCGAGTCGATGCGGCTCACTGAAAGTAGGCGGTGTGACTCTTTGCGCAGAGCCAGGGGAGCAGTGACAAGTCGCAAAGGCCGAAGTCGACTCGTTCGCAGTTCTCGGCTGCGAGCCGTACTGTTTCTCTTGTCCGCGTGTTTGCTCGTGTTGATGTTGCTGCTCGAGGTCGGGGCTCGCCTTGCCGAGTCCATCGGCGCGCGCTCGAGTTCGCCGGCGTTCGTCAACCGCTCACCGCCGAAGTTTCCAACTGCACCGATCCGAGTGTGCTTTCTCGCGGATGTTCAGCGCGGTCTCGCTGGCGTAGTGCGACCGCTCGCGCGCGAACTTGACGACTCAAACATTGAGCTACTCATTTCGAGTGGTGATCTCGTGAGCCACGGCGAAGCTCCCTACTATGGGCTGGTCTTCGGAGCGTTTGATCGTGCCAAGCTCACCATTCCGACGCTCGTGGTTCCGGGTAACCACGACGTGCAACCGGATTGCCAGCAGGCCTATGAGCCCGGACGCCGACTTTTTGAGCGAGCGATTGGACCTCGTTGGTGGTCGACGACCGTTGGCGAGGTGCTCATCCTCGGAATCGACAACAGCCTCGCGCCGATCTGTGCTGAACAGCTCGAATGGCTGCGATTAGAGCTAGCCGTGCACCCGATCGCGCCGTACGTACTCGTTTGTCACCGGCCGCCGCTCGACCTAGATCGACCCGCGAGTCGATTGACCGACGACCCGGCGCTCATTGCGCTGTTGGAGTACCGAGTTCCCTGCGCGGTCATTTGCGGACACGCGCACGCGGATCGAGACGTCACGGTGCGAGGTGTGCGCTATCTGTGTAACGCGCAAGGCGGTGATTTGGGGCACGATGACCGGGAATTCGGCCCCTCCGACTTTTGGGTCATACTTGCGGATATCCGAGTCGGCGGCGTCATTGACTTCCATCGCCGGGCTATTGAGCGTGACTCGGTGTTGCAAATCTATTTCGAATCTTTCTGCGTGAGAATGTGGATCGAACGTCGCGCTCGACCTTGGCTCTCTTGGTTGCTCGGTTCGATCGGCGTCGTGACGCTTGTGGGATGGGTGATCTGCGCCCGCGAGCGCGGACCGTCCGCGTGACAATTTGCGTCGCTCCAGCCAAGACTTGTCGCACACGCATTGTCGTTTATGGCGCGACGCATGCCGACGTCGCACTCGCACGATGTTCATAATTGCAGCGTCCCGCACAGCTAGTCGCGAATCTCGTCCTCGCTCGCTTCGTGGGCCTCGTGCTTGCCTCTTTGCCCTTCGTTGTTTCCTGACCGACCGACGCGGAACCGAATCCTGTGGTGAACCGCGGCGAACTTCCTGCCGAGCGCTCGAATGCGAAGCGCGCAGCGGGCCGACTGGCGAAAGAGGTGCACGGCTATGCATCGCCACGCACAAGGTTTCACTTTGATCGAGCTCATGATCGTTGTTGCGATCATCGCGATCATCGCGGCTGTCGCGATTCCGAACTTGCTCGCCTCGCGCATGACCGGCAACGAGGCGTCCGCCGTTTCCAGCCTGCGCGTGCTGACGAGCGTGAACGAGATGTACCGCGCGCGCTTCGGCGGCTACGCGCCGTCGCTGGCCGCCATGCAGACGAGTGGTTTCATCGACAACGTGCTCTCGAGCGGTTCGAAGTCGGGCTACACCTTAGCAAATTACTCCGGCACCAATGTTCAGTGGTCGGTGCAAGCAAACGCCACCACGCAAGGCCGCACCGGCGAGCGCGGCTTTTTCGTCGACGAAAGCGGCGTCATTCGCTTCGCGACGGGTCCCGGCGCCACAGTCGCCGATACGCCCGTCGACTAGCGCTGCGACGCGTTGTCGCTGGGCGAGTGGTTGACGCCGCCCGCTTCAGTGACGCGAATTGTCGATGCGCCGTTTTTTGTCTTCAAAAAATTGTTAACCCCGGCGGTGCTCGCGAAGCCCCGCGAAGTTTGAAAGCGAGGAATCCCAACGTCTTGCCAGGCTACTCGCATGCGCCACTGCGTTTGGCCTCGGCTTTGCCTGAACACGGTTGAAACCTCGGATCGGAGGGGGTGTGTGTTTCGGGAAAGGTCCCGACCCTAACGGACCGAAATAGTCAACGGCGTCGCGGTGACGCTGACCGTGTATCCAGGTTAACGCTTTGCCTAGCGATACCAACGGGACCCAAAAATTCTTCATCCGGATGAGGAGGATCTAATGCACAAGCGTAATCAGGGCTTCACGCTGATCGAATTGATGATCGTTGTTGCGATCATCGCGATCATCGCGGCCATTGCGATTCCGAGCTTGCTGGCCGCCAGAATCTCGGGCAACGAGGCGTCGGCGATTTCGAGCTTGCGTACGCTCACTACGGTGAACGAGCAGTATCGAACGCGCTTCGGCACCTACGCCGCGAACCTCGCGGCGCTGCAGGCGAGTGGCTACATCGACAACGTGCTCGGCGGGGGCGCGAAGTCGGGCTACAACTTCACTGGCTACGCCGCCACTGCGACGACGTGGTCGGTGGGCGCGGACGCGGCCGTGCAAGGTCGTACCGGTGAGCGCGGCTTCTTCGTGGACGAGAGCGGTGTGATCCGCTTTGCCACGGGCGCTGGCGCCGCGGTGACCGACTCGCCCGTCGATTAGTGATCCAAGCGTCCTAATCGCGTCAAAGCGACCGGCAGGGCAGAACGGCTTTCGAGCCGGATCTGCCCTGCCGGTTTTTTCGTAGCCGATCCGAGTCGGTCTGCGGAATCGAAGCGCAGAGTTTTATTGCGTGAAGAGAAGTTAATTTTGCGCTCCGCGAGTTCGGCTACTCATCGGCGCCCTGAGACGAGGCACTTCAAGGGAAGCGGGGCCGATGGACGTGTCAGTAGTGATTCCCGTCTTCAACGAGGCGCCAAACCTCGCGGTACTTCATGACCGTCTGCGCGCGGTGCTCGACCAGCTCGATCGCGACTATGAGCTCATCTATGTCAACGATGGCTCCACAGACGGATCCGCGACGTTGCTCGAAGGATTTGTCGCGACCGGGCAAACGATCGTCGTCGATCTCGCCCGCAATTGTGGGCAGCACGCCGCGATATTTGCGGGCTTCGAAGCATCGACCGGCGAAATTGTCATCACGATCGATGCGGATCTGCAGAATCCGCCCGAGGAGATTCCCAAGTTGCTCGCGGCGACTGACGCCGGCCACGACGTTGTCGGCGGCGTGCGGATCAAGCGCCACGACGCCTGGCATCGACGTGCGCTCTCGCGCCTCGCCAACAGAGTGTTGCGAGCGCTCACCGGAACGCCGATGAACGACATCGGCTGCATGCTGCGCGCCTACCACCGCAGCGTAGTGCAGCGCATGTGCGCGTCCGGCAGTTCCACTGCCTTCGTGCCGGCTCTCGCGATGAGTTTTGCCGCCTGCCCAGGCGAAATCGAAGTCGAGCACGCGGAACGAGTGCTGGGCAGTTCCAAGTACACACTGTGGCGTTTGTGCAAATTGCAGCTCGACCTGCTCACGAGCAGCTCGATCGTGCCGTTGCGTCTGTGTTTCTTTGCCGGGGCCGCGCTCGTCGTCGTCGGCGGCGTATTGCTCACCACCGCGGTCATGCGCGCCACTCTCGGCGAGCACCCGTTTGACGGCACGCTTGCGCTCTTTGCCGTGATCTTTGTTGCGCTTGGCGGCAACTTCATCGGAGTGGGCCTCTTGGGTGAGTACGTCGGGCGCATCTATGGTGAAGTGCGACGTCGGCCGCGCTATTTCGTGCGGCGAGTTCTCGGGCGAGAGACAACGGAGCGTCGCGCAGTCTCGCCGCGCTTCTCGTCGCGGCTGATGGAGCGCCCCGGTCGTTTGCCGTCGGCGCACAAGCTTGACTGAGGTTAGAGCGAGTTTTCTGGATAGGGATTTCGCTGCATGAAAATGCTGGTGTTTGGTTACCAAGCGGTGGGACATGAGTGTCTTCGTCGACTCATCACCCAGTCCACCAGCGGCGCCGAGATCGTGGTCGTGACGCATCGCGATCGCTCGCACGAACGGCTCTGGTTTCCCTCGGTTGCGGAACTCGCTCGCCAGCACGGCATCGAGCCGTACTATTCCGAAGACTACGACCGCAGCCAATTGATCGCGTTGGCACGACGCGTCGCGCCGGACTTAATTTACTCGTTCTACTTTCGCGAACTGCTGCCGCAGCGCGTGCTCGATTGCGCGCCGCTCGGCGCGTTCAACATGCACGGCTCGCTGCTCCCGCGCTATCGCGGTCGTTGCCCGGCGAACTGGGTAATTTTGAACCGGGAACCATCAACCGGCATGACGCTGCATCACATGGTGCGTCGGCCGGACGCGGGTGACATCGTCGGCCAACTCGATATTCCCGTCGCGCCGCGCGAAACGGCGTTTTCGCTTTACGACAAGCTGGTGCCGGCGGCTGGCGAATTGATCGATACGTTCCACCCGCGGATTGTTGCCGGCGATGCGCCGCGAATTCCGCAGGATGAGAGACTGGCGAGCTACTTCGGCGGTCGTCGCCCCGAAGATGGCCGCATCGACTGGGGACTCAGCGCACCGGCCATCGATGCGCTCGTGCGCGCGGTGACGCATCCATTCCCTGGCGCATTCTCACTCGCGGCAAGTCGAAATCTCTACGTTTGGCAATCCGAGCCGAGACAGTCAGCGAGCCTGACCGCGGCGCCTGGCCTCGTGCTCGGCGTGCGCGGTCGAGCGTTACGCGTCGCGTGTCGTGACGGCGCCCTCGATCTGCTCAAGGTCAGCTGGGCGCCCGACGGCGAGGTCCGCGCCGGCGCCGACGTGTTTGGTGAATTGCCGCGCGGGTCCTTGCTGGGCTCTAGCTTAATCACGAGCCGCTGAAAACGCTGAAAGGCAGCAGTGCAGGATGTCAACTCGAGTACTCATACTTGGTGCGAACGGCTTCATCGGCAACGCCCTTGTGCGGCGCTTGCTCACGATCGGTGGCTACCACGTGACCGGCATGGACCTCAGTTGCGATCGACTCGATGGCTGCCTCGATCAGTCTCAGTTCCGTTTCGTCGAGGCCGACATTCAACAGCATCGCGATTGGGTAGCGCGCGAGGTCAGTGCGGCCGACATTGTGTTGCCGTTGGTTGCGATTGCGACTCCAGCGTTGTATGTGAAGCAACCGCTACGGGTGTTTGAGCTCGACTTCGAGGAAAACTTGCGTGTCATTCGGCAATGCGCGGACGAGGGCAAACGGTTGATCTTTCCGTCGACGAGCGAAGTCTACGGTATGTGCCAAGACAACGAATTCGATGAAGAGCAGAGCGTCTTAGTGATGGGGCCGATCCATAAGCAACGATGGATCTACGGGTGTCTCAAGCAACTCCTCGACCGCGTGATTTTTGCTTATGGCGTTGAGCACGACCTCGACTACTCGATCTTTAGGCCGTTCAACTGGATTGGCCCAAAACTCGACGGCATCGACGACGCCCGCATCGGGTCCTCGCGCGTGGCGACCCAGTTCATCGGCGCGATCGTACGCGGCGAACCGATTACGCTCGTTGACGGCGGCATGCAGCGTCGTTGCTACACCTACATCAGCGACGGGATCGATGCGCTGGAGCGCATGATCGGCGACCGCACCGGCGCGAGCCGCCAGCAGATCTTCAACGTCGGCAATCCGGAGAATGACTGCTCAGTGAAAGAGCTGGCCCTGCGGCTGCATCGGACGTACGTGCGCGATTTTGGCGGCGTCACGTTACCGGAAGACCACGCCTTTGTGTGCCAGTCGGCGGAAGGATTCTACGGCGCAGGTTATCAGGATCTCGTGCACCGGCGGCCGTCGATCGCGAAAGCGCGCCGGCTCCTGAAATGGGAGCCGAAGGTCGATTTGGATAGCGCGCTCTACCGGACGTTGCGCCACTTTGTCAACGAATGGCGCGAGAGCGGGCGGACTGCGAACGGCAAGCGCGAGGCTGTCGCCTAGATGCTAGTCACCGACGCACGCCAAGTGGAGCCGGCATGGTCTACCTGAGAATCGATGTCGATAGTTTTGCTGGCGCACGCGACGGCATCCCGCGCTTGCTCGAAGTGTTGGCGCGCCGCGGTGTGCACGCCACGTTTTTTATCAACTTGGGGCCCGACCGCTGGGGGCGCGCCATTTTTCGCGTGCTTTGGCGGCGGGGCTTTCTCAGCAAGATGCTGCGCACTCGCGCGCTCAGCAGTTATGGTCTTGCCACGTGTTTGCGCGGCACATTGTTGCCGACCGTGTACATCGCCCGGCGCCTCGGCGCAGTGTTGCGCGAAATCGCCGCGGCCGGACATGAAGTGGGCGCGCATTGTTGGGACCATGTGCTTTGGCAAGATCGCTTGTCGCGACTCCCGCCGAGTGTCATCGCAGAACAAGTACAAGCGGCGCTCAGCGCTTTCGCCGACACGTTCGGCGCGCCCGCGCAAGCTTGGGCAGCGCCCGGCTGGGTCACGACGCCCGCCGCGCTCGCGCATCTCGACGGACGCGGTTTTCGTTACATGAGCAATAGTCGTGGACAGTCGCCATACCTGCCCTGCGTGAGGCAGCAACAACTGCGCACCTTGGAAATCCCGGTCACGTTGCCAACCCTCGACGAGAGTCTAGGTCGCGACGGCGTCGAATTGCACAACTATGTATCGCAACTCATGGAGTGTATGGAGCAAACTCCGGTGCGCGTGCACACGATTCACACGGAAACGGAGGGTCGTGGACACCTCGCGCTCTTCGAACATTTGCTCGACGCGGTCGCGGCGCGCGGTTGGAAAGTTGCGCCGCTCGGTCAGCTTGCGGCGGACCTCGAGGTGAGTTCCGCTCCCGTGCCAACCTGCGAAGTTGAGTATCGCGAGATTCCCGGTCGTGCCGGAATTGTCACGGTGCAGGGACCAGCCGTGGGCTTCGACCAGGGACTACGCGCGGTTCGCTCGTTCGGAGCATCTTCGGCATGAGCGAACGACCGATCATGTTCGATGCAGCACTGGCGTTGACGACAGGTCAAACTCCAGCGCCGCCGATCGCACTCGCCACCAGCGTGCGCTCGCCGACAATTGGCGACGCAAGTTTCACTGTGCACGAGCGACGCCGATTGTGGTTGCTCGTGGCGTTTGTTGTGCCGATCTACTCGATTGGACTGGTCGACCGAGAACTCTGGACACCGGACGAGCCGCGGGTCGCCGAGATTTCGCGCGAGATCGGAATGTTCGAGCACGGCTACTTGCCGCGACTGGCGGCGGAGCCGTTTCTCGAGCAACCACCGCTTTACTACGCAATCGTGAAGGCCTCTTACCTGATTTGTGGTGGTCCTGGTCCGATTTCGGCGCGCCTACCATCGGCGCTGTTCGCGTTCGGGGCCGCGTTTTTCGCGGCCCGCTTGGCGCGCCGGATGTTCGACGCCCACGCCGCTTGGGTTGCTTTCTTTCTGATGCTCTTCAACGTCAAGTGGATCGATATCGGGCATAAGCCGATCACCGACACCGGACTCGCTTGCGCGGTCGGCGGCGCCGGCCTCGCACTCCATTACGCGTTTTATTCGTCAACGACCCGCATCGCGCGTCTCGGCTGGCTTGGGTTCTACTTGTGTGGCGCGCTCGCCTTTTGGTTCAAAGGTCTCATCGGGATGTTGTTTCCAGCGCTCGCGTTCATCGGTGTGGTTTGCTGGGAGCGGCGCTTTCGTGAACTCCTTCGCTGGCGCCATTGGGCCGGCGGTCTGTTTTGGGTCGCGAATATTGCCGCATGGGCGCTCCTGCTTTGGCGCGCCCAGCCGAACGGGTCGTATCTCTACGAGTTCTTCGTGCACAACCATCTCGGGCGCTTTCTCCCGTCGGTGGTCGATTACTCGCTCGGCCACAAGAAGTCGTCGTCGCTCTATTACGTCACCGCGATTCCGGTCTTTTGTTTGCCGGCCACGATTTTCATTGTGCACGCGATTCTCTACCATCGTCGTCGACCTGCTACGCCAGGTCTCAGCCTGCTCATCGGGTGGTTCGCGCTCGGAATTGTCCTGTTGACGTTCGCGGGCACCAAGCGCTCCCTGTACGCGCTGCCGTTGATCGCGCCGTTTGCGGTTTATGTCGCGCCGTGCTTGAGCGCGATACTGCGGCGCGCGGAAGTCGGCTACGGTGCGACGAAGGTGTTGCGCGTTTCCTACCTAGGCGTCGCTTGCGCAGCAGTGATCGCGCCGATCATTGCAATGCTCTACGAGTTTTTTCGCGGTCGTGAGATCCATCTCGTCGACGCGTGGCTTGCGCTCGGCGGCGCAACGCTATCGATGATCGCGCTCACGATCGCTCGGCGCGGTTCACTCCGGAGCGCCGAAGTGAGTGGAGTACTACTGCTCTCTGCACTCTATGCCTGCTGCGCACTGCCTTGGGTTCGAATTCTCGACAGTGAAAAATCGCTGCGGCCGTTCGCGGAGCGACTCGTCGAGGAGTTGCCGGCGGGGGCCGCGCTCGCAAGTTATTCACCCGATGAGACGACACGGGCGGTCGTGCCGTTCTACACGGGATTGTTCCCGCGTGTCATTCGCGAGCCGGCCGCGCTCCTCGAGTTTCTCGCGGGACCGGGCGCGCGGTACGTCATCTATGTCGAGAAAAACGGTGTCAATTGGGTTGCCGCCGGGCAAACGGATTCTCCCGATCGGCTGGGGGGCGGGTTCCGCGGCTTCTCGACGTTGCGCCCGGCGCCGGAATCGCTGCCGAGGCTACGAGTCGTCTATACGCACGAATGCAGCGATCGCCGCCAAATGGCGCTATTCGTCAAGGTTCCCTGAACCGGGATTCGGGACCAAGTCGATGCGTGGTAGTTTCACAGTGAAGGACGTCCCTTGTCCGGGAGCGCTCGCCAACGAGATGCTGCCCCCGTGGTCTTCGACGATCTGTTTCGCGATGCTGAGTCCAAGGCCGAAGCCGGTCGGCGAATGCGCGCGTGGACTTTGACCGCGAAAGAATCGGTCGAAGACTCGCGTTTGCTCGGCGAGCGGGATTCCGGCGCCGGTGTCGCTCACGACCAGCGTGACTAGCTCGGCGCGCGACTCGACGCGCAGGGAGATGCGGCCGCCGCGCGCCGTGTGGCCGATTGCATTGTCGAGCAGATTGCCGACCGCGCGGCGCAAGAACGGCGCGTGACAAAGTAGGTGCACCGTTGGCGCTGGCGGTTGATACGAGAACTCGAGACCCCGATCTTCCGCGAGCAACCGAAAGCTCTCCGCTACATCGTCGAGAACTGCGCGGGCCGGCAGCGGTTCAAACTGGAGCTGATTCCCGGCCGTGTCGGCACGCAGCAGCGCGAGTAAGTCATTGAGCATTTGACGCATGTCTCGATAAATCGCCGCATGTCGAATGAGCAATTCGCGGAGTTCCGCGTCCGTGGCCGGCGCTGTCAGCGCAGCTTCGGTCTCACCGATCAATTGTGTGATCGGCGTGCGCAGCTCGTGCCCCAGCTCGGACGAGAAGCGTTCGATTCGCCGCACTGCTTCCTCGATGCGGGCGAGCATCGAATTGAGCGCGATCGCGAGTTGGTCTAACTCATCGCCGACTTCGTGTACGGCCACGCGCGCACTGAGATTTTGGACCGAGATACTGGCGGCTGTGTTCGCCATGACGACCACTGGACGCAGTGATTTTCTAGCCAGCCACGCGCCGCCGACGATTCCCGCCAAAATCAGCGGGAGGGAAAAGTACAACATGTTCATGAGATTGTTGCGCATTGTCTTGACTGCGTACTCGGCTGAAAGCGCGCTTTCAGCGGTCCAAACGCGGCCATCTGGCAACTGGATAAGTGATGGCGAAGCGCGGAATGGATTGCCATTCCCGGTCAGTTGAACTTCACGGAATTGGACGGGGCGCTCGGAAGTCGGCGTCTCTCGAAATTTCGCCAGCTCGCCCCAATTCCCTTTCGCGAACAGCAGGGTGCCATGCTCGTCGTAAATCCTGTAAGCGACAAGAATCGGCCGGTAAGTGGCGATCTCGTGCGCGATGTCCTCCTCGAGCGCTCTGAGATCAGAGAAATGGCCGCGCACATGATCCGCCAAGTCCGACGCGTAAGAACGTAGGGTCCGATCGCATTGCTTTATGAGATCACGCTCGAGTCGAAAGTATAAAAACAAACACATTGCGGTCACGAGCAGCATCAGAATGCCGCCATACCAAAATCCCAGCACCCAGCGAATGGATCGCCTTCGCCCACGGCGCGCCAGGGAGGTGGCCGTCAAATCAAACTCTGCCGACATAGCCGACTCCCCTGACTGTCTGAATCGAGAGCGTGGCGCCGAGGCGTTCGAGTTTGTTGCGAAGCCGACTCACGTGCACATCGATGACGTTGCTGTAGCTCTCGCAGTCGTCTTTCCAGACTTGCTCGGCGATACTCCGGCGTGTCAACACGTGCCCGACGTTGTGCGCGAAATATTGGAGCAGCTCAAACTCGCGACTCGTCAGCTCGAGCGGATTCGCGCCGACGAGCACTGCGCGCTGGATGACATTGAGCGAAAGATTGCCGACGCGCAGTGGGGCGACGTCGCCATCGCGGCTGCGACGCACGAGCGCGCGAATGCGCGCCGACAATTCCGAATACGAAAATGGTTTCGTCAAATAATCGTCGGCGCCGACATCGAGCAGCTTCACTTTGTCGGAGGTCATGTCGCGCGCGGACAACACGATGACCGGCGTACGAACACCGTAGGTGCGGAGTTTCCGCAGCACTTCGTATCCGTCCATGCTCGGCAGCGCGAGGTCGAGCAGGATCAAATCGTGCTGTTGGCGCGCGGCGCTCTCGAGTCCAGCTGCGCCGTCCGTGACTTCCTCTACTTCGTGGCTCTCATCGGCGAGACCGCGCGCAAGAAAGCCGCGAATCCGGGGATCATCTTCGATGACGAGTACACGCATGGTCCGTATCTTAGCCGCTCGTAGCGCCTGATAACCAACGCAGATCTGCGCGTCAATGTCGGTGGGAGGCGTTGACAGTCCCCCGGGTCGACCTAACATGCCTTGTCAATCTCCTGGAAAGGCATCGATGAGTCTGCGCCGCGCGTACTTAGCCCCCAGTATCTTGTCCGCGAATTTTGCGCGGCTCGGCGAGGAGTGCGAACGAGTCGCGGCCGCGGGCGCCGACTGGATTCACGTCGATGTCATGGATGGGCACTTCGTTCCCAATCTCACGTTTGGCGCGCCGGTCGTGCGCTGTTTGCGCCCCGTGACCAAACTGCCGCTCGATGTCCACCTCATGATCGCCGATCCAGCGCGATACTTGAGTGACTTCATCAAGGCTGGCGCCGACAGCATCACGTTTCACATCGAAGCGGTGGATGACCCGCGACCGCTGCTCGAGCGCATCCACCAAGCGGGCCGGCGCGGTGGTGTAGCGCTGAAGCCGAACACGCCGGCCGAAGATGCTCTGGCGTGTCTCGACCTGTGCGACCTGGTGCTCGTCATGACCGTTGAGCCGGGGTTCGGCGGGCAGCGGTTCCAGCGCGAGCCGCTCGACAAGATTCGTTTGCTCATGGACGCGGCGCGCGATGTTGGCGTCGAGCCCGAGATCGAGGTCGACGGCGGTATCGACCTCAGCACGGTTCGGATCGCCCGCGCGGCCGGCGCTACGGTGTTCGTCGCGGGTTCCGCCATTTACGGGAGCCCCGATATGCCGGCGACGGTGGCGCGCTTCAAGGAGTTGCTCGATCCCGAGCGCGACCTGGATGACGTCGAGAGTTTTGATACCGACTGGAGCGAACTCGAGTGAGCGTCGAAGAGAGAAGCGTCGCATGAATCAGGAAAGTCCGGAGCGCGCCGCGGAGACGAATCGCGAGAGTCGCAACTCCGCTAGCAATCAACGCCGACGTCGTGACATGCCAACTGGCTTGTGGATGCGATGCTCGGCGTGCGCGCGCATGATCTACCGCAGCTTGGTGCTCGAGCGCGGCAACGTGTGCCCTGAATGCAATTATCACTTCGAGATCACGAGCGCGGAGCGGACCGCGAGCATTTGCGATGCGGGAAGTTATGAGGATCTTTTCACGTCGCTGCGGCCAACGGATCCGCTCGGCTTTGTGGCGAAGCGTCCTTATCGCGATCGACTCATCGAGGTTCAACAGCAGACGGGCCTCAACGACGCCTGCGTCGTCGGCCGCGCGACGATCGCCGGGCACGCGGTCGTGTTCGGCGTCAGCGACTCGCGCTTTTTGCGCGGCAGCATGGGTTCAGTCGTCGGCGAAAAAATCTGCCGCGGCATCGAATTGGCCCGTACTGAAAACCGCCCGTTCGTGTTCGTCTCCGGCTCGGGGGGCGGCGCGCGCATGGACGAAGGCATGCTCTCGCTCATGCAGATGGCGAAAACCAGCGCCGCGGTCGCCCGTCTCAGTAAGGCTGGCGGGCTCTTTATCTCGATTCTGACCAATCCGACGATGGGCGGCGCCATGGCGAGTTTCGCGGCGCTCGGCGACATCGTGCTCGCCGAACCGAAAGCGCTTATCGGATTTGCAGGCCCTAACGTGATTCGTCAGACGATCAAGACCGAACTGCCAGAGGGATTCCAGTCGTCGGAATTCAATTTGAAGCACGGTTTCATCGACCGCATCGTGTCACGGCAGGAGTTGCGGGCGACGTTGATTCGCATCCTCAACTATGTGCGTTCCGAGAATGCGCCGGCCACACCGGTAGCGGTCGGTAGTCCGGACTCCGATTGATCCGCGCGGCGTATTTCGCCGTATCCGCTCCGTAACAGGGCCGCGTTTATGGCGCGCGTCAAACGCGCGCCGACCCGACCGAGTCTCGTCGATCTTCTTCCGAGAAGCCGGCTAATCTTCCAAGCCCGAGTTGACGATACATAGGGGTAACTTCCCGACAGCGCCGGCCGTCTCGTGCGCTGTTCCGAATTGAGCGGGCTCGCATCAGGAGGACCCACATGGAGTTTGTCGCGCAAGCTCCCGTGATTAAGGAACAGCACATTCAGACTTGGACCATTGGTCCGGATCCTGTGCTAAAAAACCGAGTCATAGACGACGTCATTCAATTTCTCGCGCAGAAGAAACCTCTTGGTCCTTCTGCGTTGTTCAAGTATCGCTTGTGCGTTGACGAGGCGATCACCAATAGCATTACGCACGGCTGCAAAGGTACGCACCAGACGGTGACCATTCACTTTCATTGGTCGCCGCACGCGTGGGCCATGCAGATCACCGACAAAGGACCGGGCTTCGACCAAAAGTCGATCCCGGATACCAACTCGCCCGGCAACGAGTACCTCGAGCATGGGCGCGGCATCATGATCTTGCAGCGATACACCGACCGACTCTTGTACTCGGACAACGGTCGTCAGCAGACTTTCTGGATACGGACCGGAACTGACCAGCACTGAGAACGCGCCGGGCAAGCCGGGGCGCGACCTGAGTGCTGGCATAGCCTGACAATAAACGAGGAGAAACATGGGATCACAGAATAGGCACGGATCGCCGAGCTCTGGTTCCTCGGTTCCTGTTCACCGACCGCAACGACTTCGTGTCGCCATCGGCAAGCGATCGTGCGCGCCGCTCCGCGTCGCAGGGTGGTCTAACCCATCTCATGCCGCCCGCTGAGGGCGGTCCAATGTGTTGAGCGCTACGTAACGGTCGTCGAGGGGTGGAACCGGATACCGAGCATCATGGAGATGGGTCGCATACTGATCGTTGGCCAGGAGAAAGACTCCGCCTACGCGATTCGCAACGTTTTCGAGTTGGAACGATTCGAACTCGAACTGGCATTGCAGATCGACGTGGCGAAATCGATTCTCACAACCCGGCACATAGATCTCATTGTTCTCGAGCCGCAAATTAGCTGCGATGAGAACTTCGACATCATAGATTTTCAGCTCGACCACGGCCTCGAAATCCCGATCGTCGTCGTCGGCGGCGAACTCGTCGGCGCGAAGCGAAAAGTTCGGACGCGGAAAAACATCTCAGTGTTCACGGTGCACGCCGACGGCTTCAAACTGCTCGCGTTCGTGCGCGCGTTCAAGCCGGCCGTGACAACCTAATCGACGCGCACGTACAAGTAGTGTCCCGCCGTGGAAAATGTGTGGAGGCGCCACTTCGGGTCGCCCTGGAGTCGCCGTTGAAGACCGGTGCGCAATGGCTCCACTATTGCGCCTCTTATCAGGACCGCATCCACTTGTTCGAGTAGCTCCTCACGATAGGCGCGGGCGCGGGACGCCGCGCCACCTGTCTCCGAGTCTGGCACGCTGTCGACGGCCAATGCCTGCTGGTGCAGGACGTATTGCTCGGCGCCATACACGCTATTCCGTGAATCCATGGTGGGCCGAAAGCCGAACCAGATCACGATGCCGCCGTAGTCGTATTCGCAGAACACTGCGGCGCCCCGTTTCGAGTCCTTTCGCAGTGCTTCGAGTTCATAAATCGGAAACTTGTCGCCGTCCCAACTCAGGCCCGGCCTCCGCAGTTTTTGATCGATGTAGACGGGGAATCCCAGCGTCACGTAAAGCGTGGCGCTCGCGCACGCGAGCGCGAGCGCGAGCGCGAGTCTGCGCGCGGTGCGCGTCGTGATTCCGTGCAGCAAGTCCGGAAGGAGCGGCAGCGTCGCGAGCGCCGCGAGAGCAATGAACCGTTGGTGTCGAAAATAGAGCAGGAAGCAACCGAGCGTGTAGAGCCGGTAGCTGAGCGGAACCGGACGCCCGGGTCGAACGACGCTGTAGGCGGCGATGCCGAGAAACGGCAGCGAGATCCAGAACGCATAGCTCCGCTGGAATGCCGTGGACGTGAACGGCGGCTGCCACTCTTGAATCTCTGCCATGAAGACCGGATCGGTCACGAGGAACAGCGCGTCGCGAAAACCGGCCCAGATGTCGGGCTGTCGCCAGACGTGAAACTGCGCGCAAAGCGCAAGCGTCGTGAGTCCGAAACAGATCTTGAGTTGAGAGCGCGGCGTGACGCCGGCGCGCCAATGAGCGAAGAGACCAAGTAAGCAGATCCCGTAGCCAAGCACAAACGACCCGTGCACGTTGACCCACAGCGCCATCGCGGCGGGCAAGCCCCACAACCAGTGACGATGCGTGCGGGCGCGGAGGATGAGCCACCAAAGCGCGGCGGCCAAGCACAGCTGAAACATATGCGGTCGCAGAATGAGTCGCTGGCCCACCATCACCCAGACCGGCAGACCCCACAAACACAAGCTCGTGACGGACGCCTTGAGTTCACGGCCAACTCCCGCGACCAGCGCCGCCAGCACGCCGGCCAGTAGGACGTTGAGCCACACGAGACCTTGGTCGCCGGCGAGTTGGCGAGCGAGCGCGAACAGGACGCCCGCGAGCCACTCGTGCGGAACCCACGGTCGACCACCGGCCGTGAAGCTAAATGGATCGGTCGTCGGGATGCCATGCGCGAGTACGTAATCCCCCGTGGCGATATGCAACGGCAGGTCGTTGTTGGAAAGCGTGTGCAGTGCGATCGCCATCGCCGGCGCCACGAGCGCGAGGCCGAAGACGAGCGAGGTCGGCGAGCGCCAACTAGACGGAGCAGAAGCGATCAGTTTGAATGTTCCTTCGTCAGTGCTGGCGCCAATTGGAATCGATTTTTGGGGCCGGACTCGCAGGTCCGGGAAGGGCAGCGCTCATGACCAACATCACTACATTGTTTCTCGATGCGGCTGTCAAGCAGCTCGAGGCCACGTACGTGCCGCGCATCGCGCTGGCGCTCGACACGCTGCCGGACGGCGATTTGTTTTGGCGGCCGCACCCGGACTCGACGAGCGTCGGCAATCTGCTCAAACATCTCGATGGCAACGTGCGCCAGTGGATCGTGTGCGGGCTCGGTGGTGCGCCGGACCATCGCGAGCGCGCGACCGAGTTCGCGATCCACCCAGCGATCGATGAAACAGAAGACCGCCTGTACTTGAAGCTCAAGAGCACGGTATCGGAGGCGTGCGCGCTGATCCGCAAATTGCCAAAGCGCGTGCTACGCGCCACGCACGAAATTCAAGGATTTCGGACGACCGGTCTCGAGGCCGTGCTGCACGTCGTTGAGCACTTCGGCTGGCACACCGGACAAATCGTTTGGATCGCGAAACAGCGTGCCGGCGCCGGCCATCAATTGCGTCTTTACGACGACGCGAAGCTCAATCTGCCGACCCCAACATGAGACCTTAAGACTACGGCACGCCGTGACTTGGGCGGCGTCGGGGGGGCGACCGAATAGTCCCAAGCGCACTGCGTTGAGATTGTAGCTTCGCGGCGATCCGGTCGCCGCAAAACAAATCGCCAACAGAAAGGAATCTCGTGCGTCAAAGAATCACCCGATTATTAGTGGGCGGCGCACTCGCGACGTTGCTGCTCGGCGCCTCGGGTTGCATCGTGGTAGATGGCGGCTGTTGGCCGCGTGCGTACGTCGTAGCGCCGTTTTTTGACCACTGTTTTCATCACGCAGCACGCTGGTGCCATTAGCCTTCGCTCGCTACTGACCGACTCCGCGCGACGGTTCGGGTAGCGTGCGGTCAGTAGCGAAAGAGGAATGCATGGCCAGACGCACGGACCGCCGTTTTCTTCGACTCGCGCTGCTCGGGTCGGCGCTAGTCGTTTGCGCTTCCGGTTGCGCGACCATCACGGACAGTCGGACGTTTGCGGCGCGCGGTGCCTATTGGCGACCGCAGCTCGATGGCGATGTGCGGGTCGGCACGAGCACCATCACCGGCACGGATATCGATGTCGAGGACGTGCTTCAGCTCGGCGATGAGGAAACCGTGCTGTACGGCGCGGAACTTCGATATGGGGCGTTTGGCATCGACGCGAGTTACTTTGCGCTCAGCGAGGATGGAACGTCGCTGCTGCAGCAGACGATTTCGTTCAATGGACAGACTTATTCCGTGGGCGCGAATCTCGATAGCAGTGTCGACCTGAATCTCGCGACCGCACATCTGCGTTGGGGGTGGCTCGGTATTGGTCCCTTGTGCGTCGGTGCGAAACTCGGGGCCAACTACCTCGACGTCGACACACGGTTGAGTGATGACTTGAGTGGCATCACCGTCAGCGAGGCGCGTGACGAGGTGTTTCCCGTAGTCGGCGGGTTCGCGACATTTGACCTGGGTGTCCTCGGCGACAGTCTGCGCGTGATCGCGGACCTCGACGTCACGGGTTTCGGCGGCGAGGTCAAAGACACCGAAGGCCACTTCCTCGACGCGATCGCGCGCGTCGGCTTACAGACTTCCGCGCTTTCCTTTGGCGTCGGCTACCGCCACCTCGATATCGCCCTCGAACAGTCCGACCGCAATCTCGAAACCGATGTCCAACTGAGCGGTCCGATGGTGTATTTGGAGATCGCGTTCTAGTCCCAATAAGTGCTAGCGCTACGCGTCTAAGTTTTTCCTACGAGCGTTGCTCGACACCCGTGTTCACTGCTGTCAGTCACGTCGTGAGGCCGTCGAAAACGATGCTGCGTGCAGGACGTGAAGCCGCCTCGCAAGTTTGACCGTGCGAGGCGTTTGTTTTGGTGGGCGCTTCCGGTCACGCAAACAGCTCTCCGACAACCTTGCCATGCACATCCGTCAGTCGAAAATCACGGCCCTGGGCGCGATAGACGAGCTGCTCATGCGCGATTCCCATGGCGTGAAGAATCGTCGCCTGCAGATCATGAATATGCACCGGATCGCGCACAATCCTATAGCCGAGTTCGTCGGTCTCGCCATAAACACAGCCGCGTTTGACGCCGCCGCCCGCGAGCCAAATCGTGAAGCAATGCGGGTGATGATCGCGACCGAGAAACTTGCTGCCGTCCCGCTCCTCGTTCATCGCCGTGCGACCGAATTCGCCGGACCAAACGACCAAGGTGTCTTCGAGCAGTCCGCGCTGCTTGAGATCGAGCACCAGCGCCGCCGCGGCCTGATCGGTGTCTCGACATTTGAGCGGCAATTGCGTGAGGAGATCATCGCCGCTCGACGTGCCGTGCACGTCCCAACCGTGATCGAAGAGCTGCACGTAACGAACGCCTTGCTCGAGAAGTCGGCGCGCGAGCAGACAATTGCGCGCGAACGATGGCTTGTTCGGATCGGCGCCGTAGAGCTCAAACGATTCCCGCGGTTCACGGCTCAAGTCCATAACCTCGGGCACGGCGAGCTGCATACGGAACGCGAGTTCATACTGCTCGATGCGGCTGAGAATCTCCGGATCGCCCTGCCCGGCGAATCGGCGCCGATTGAGCGCGCTCAGCACGTCGAGCGCGCGGCGGCGCGCCGCTCGACTCACTCCGGGAGGATTCGTGGCGTAGAGCACCGGTTCGCCTTCGCTGCGGCACTGGCAACCCTGATAGAGCGACGGCAGGAAGCCGCTACTCCAGACACTCTTTCCAGCGCTAGGGTTCTTTCCGCCCGAAAGCAGCACGATAAAGCCCGGCAAGTTCTCGTTCTCGGAACCGAGGCCGTAAACGAGCCACGACCCCAGCGACGGCCGGCCGATGCGCGGCGACCCGCTGTAGAGAAACAGCTCGGCGGGAGCATGATTGAATTGCTCGGTATACACCGACCGTACGACGGTCACGTCGTCGATGATCCTCGTGAAGTGCGGCACGAGCTCGGAAACCCACAGCCCAGACCCACCGCGCGGCGCAAACCGATACGGTGAGCCGAGAATTTTTGGGTGTCCCTTGATGAACGCGAACCGCTCCTTCTCCAAGAGCGATGCCGGACACGGTTGGCCATCCAGTTTCGTGAGCAGCGGTTTGTAGTCGAAAAGATCCTGCTGCGGCGGCGAACCCGCCATATGCAGATAAACGATGCGCCGCGCGCGCGGCGCGAAATGCGGAATCCTTGTGCGAACATCCGCGCCGACCGGAAGCAGGGGACTCTCAGCCCCGCTCGCGCGGCCTCGGCCGATCAGCGCGGCGAGCGCAGCGAGACCGATGCCATTTCCGAGCTGGCCAAAGAAATGCCGACGCGTCACGCTGCGCGCCATCGCCAACCGATCCGACGGGATCTGAGGATCTTGGTCCGGCTGGTCGAGCATTCTGCGATCACTCCTTCGTCAAGAACTCATCGCAGTTGAGTAGCACACCGGCCGCCATCGACCACGCAGCAAGCTCCGCGATATCCGCGTCGGGCGGCGCGGCGCCGATCGGCGTCGTCGCAGCCGCGGTTGCGGCCTCGGGGTCGGCACGAAAACGCGCGCGCTCGTTCTCAACGAAGCGCACCAACAACTCCTGTTCCGTCGCATCCGGCTGGCGCGCGAGCGCGAGCACGAACGCACGCGCGGCGCGAGCCTCATCATCGACGCCGGTCTCGCGCAGCAAACGCCGCGCAAGCGACTGCGCGCACTCGACGAAGGCTGGATCGTTGAGGGTCACGAAGGCCTGCAGCGGCGAATTGGTGCGGATGCGTCGCGACACACAATACTCGCGGCTCGGGGCGTCAAAGGTCGTCAGCGCCGGGTACGGAACCGTGCGGCGCCAAAACGTGTAAAGCGCGCGCCGATATCGATCCTCCCCTTCGCTCGCCTGCCAGCGATCATCACTGTAAATAATGGTCCAAAGTCCATCGGGCTGCGGAGGAAAGACCGGAGGTCCGTAGAGTTTGCGGCTCAACAGACCGCTGACCGCGAGCGCTTGATCGCGAATCATCTCCGCGTCGAGCCGAAAGCGCGGGCCTCGCGCGAGCAGCCGATTGCGCGGATCTCGATCCGCCAACAGCTCACTGACAGCCGACGATTGCCGGTAGGTCGCTGAAAGCACGATGCCCCGCAAGAATCGTTTGAGACTCCATTCCGAGTCCCGCAGCTCGAGCGCCAAACAATCGAGCAGCTCCACATTCGATGGCCAGGCGCCCTGCGTACCGAAGTCGTCGAGAGTCTCGACTATCCCGGCGCCGAAGAGTTGCTCCCAGATGCGGTTGGCAAGCACTCGCGCGGTCAACGGCTGGCCGGGTTCGAACAGCCAACGCGCGAGCGCCAGCCGATCCCGAGCCGCGTGCGATGTCACCACGTCTTCAAGGAACGGCGGCGCCGCGGGTTCGACGCGTTCTTGCGGGCTCAAAAAGCTGCCGCGCTCGAACCGGTGGGTCGAGCGGCGTTCGGCCAGCGGCAACTCGCGGATCACCGGCAACGCGGGCGCACGCGCCAAGAGTTTCGCTGCGCCGTCGCGCAGCTCCGACAGCGACTTTTCGAGCGCGCTCGACTGCCGCGGGTCGGCGTCCGGACCGAGACTCGCCAGCTGGGCTTCGACGCCTTTTATGCGCTCTGCCTGATCGGCGATCTCGCGCTCGAGGTCGGGCGAGGTGATTCGCAGGGTGGGCTGATCATCCGGCCGATCCGCATCGGCCGTGTTGTTGAAGAAGGCCAGCAAACGATAGTAGTCGACGTGCGCGATGGGATCGAACTTGTGCGCGTGGCACTGCGCACACCCGACTGTGAGTCCCTGCCAGATCTCCATCGTCGTATTGACGCGATCGATGACCGCGGCGACTCGAAACTCCTCGTCATCGGTTCCGCCTTCGTCATTGGTCATTGTGTTGCGATGGAAGGCGGTTGCGATGAGTTGTTCGCGGGTCGGCGCCGGCAAGAGATCGCCAGCAAGCTGCTCGATGCTGAACTGATCGAGCGGCGTGTCGGCGTTGAATGCGCGGATTACCCAGTCGCGGTACGGCCAAATTGTCCGACGGTCGTCTTTTTCATATCCCTTCGTGTCGGCGTAGCGCGCGAGATCGAGCCACCATCGCGTCCAGCGTTCACCAAAATGCGGCGATGCGAGCAGCCGGTTGACCGCGCGCTCGTAGGCGGCGTCGGACGGATCCGCCACAAACGTCTCTACCTCGGCCGGATCGGGAGGCAGACCAGTGAGATCGAGCGTCACGCGACGTAACAGCACCGACGCGCGCGCCGGGGGCGACGGCTCGAGGTGTTCCTCTTCGAGTCTCGCCATCACCCAATAGTCGAGCGAAGTGCGGCACCACTCGGATCGCGAGAGCTTGGGCGCTGGCATCGCATTCGGAGGGATCCAGGCCCAATGCGCGCCCCATGTCGCGCCAGACTCGATCCACGCTGAGAGCAGCGCGATCTTGCCGGCGTCGATCCCGTGCGGATTGACTTCCGGCGGCGGCATGCGCACCGACGGATCGTCGCTTGAGACTCGACTGACCAACAGGCTCCGGGCTGGATCGCCGGGCACAATCGCCGGGGCGCCCTGCGTTCGGACTTGAGTCGCGCCTTCGCGCGTATCGAGTCGTAATCCCGCCTGACGTGCCACCGGATCCGGCCCGTGACACTTGAAACAATTGCTGGCGAGAATCGGTCGAATGTCGCGCGCGAATACGATTGCATGCGAATCCTCGCTGGCCGACGCCGAACGCGCGCACGCGATCGCAAACATCACGCCGAAACACGCACGCACACGCAGTCGAGAGCAGACCCGGAGGCTCATGCCGGGCTAGTATACGTGGGACTGAAATTCTTTTTAGAGGGAACCGATGGCCGAACATTGTGCGGGAGTGATTCCCAACTGGCGCGCGCGATGACTGTTTAGTTTCGCGCGCGCACGACGTCGGTCGCTTCCTCGATCCGACACGCAAGGCCCAGCATCCGTCATAGCCTCGACGGGTGCCACGACGTCAAATTCAGCGATCGAAGCGACAGCGCGCTCATGGGCAACCTGTGGGCAACAGCGAGAAATCGGTGTTGCGTTCAGGATGTGAAGACGCCTCGCAAGTTTGACCCTGCGAGGCGTTTGTTTTTGGTGGGCGATACTGGACTTGAACCAGTGACCCTCAGCTTGTCGAGCTGATGCTCTAGCCAACTGAGCTAATCGCCCCAGGTTTTGGGCTGGGGAGTTTACCAGAGGAGCGGGCGAGGTCCAGGCCGTTTTCGCCGCTCCGACCCGCGCGTTCGCGAGGGATTAGCGCAGCTTCTTCAACGCGAGATCGATGACGGCGCGGGTGCTTTCGCCGACCGTCGCCGTGAAATTTTCGACTTGGCTCTGCCAACGCACCGGTAAGAGCGGCTTGTGCGTCGCGACCAGGAACGCGGTCGGGAGCGCGGCCATTGAGAGCCAACAGACGACTGCGAAACCTGCGACAGCTTTCGGCAAACGCGTCGCTCGTTGCGGTCGCGGTGCGGCGGCGGGCGATGGCCGCGCCGGCGCGGCCATCGGCGCAGGCGGTGCGCTCGCAATACTCGACGCTTGCGTCTGCGGTCTCGTCATCGGTTGGCTCGGCGCCGCGTCGCTGAAGTTTGGCGACTTCATCGACTCTGAGCCCGGCAATCTACTTGGCGACGGTACGCGTGCGTGCGCGTGCGCCGGCGACGGCGCACGCCCGGTCGGCGTCGCGGCTCCCATGCCGATGATCTCAGTGGCCGCACCGCCCGCCGATTCCTGTGGCCAAGACATCATCGATGCGTTGCGGGATTGGACGGCGTGCAAGTCGGCAAAGGACGAATCGTCCTCGAGTTGAAGTTGCGGGCGCGGTGCTTTGCGCTGCACGGTCGATGGCGAACGCGGTCGCGTGCCCGGCACGCCAAAATCCGCGCCACCCGCCGCGGCCTCGGCGGCGCTTTCGAGCTGCGGCTTTCTGACGGCGCCGCTGGCATTCGGTGATCGTTCGAGGAGTCCGATTTGCGTTGCGGATGGACTATTGCGATCTTTCGCGCGCGGCGGCGGGGCGGCCGTGTCGAAGTGCGCAAGCGCGCTGCTGCGCGACTTTGGAATCGCGACGGATTCGATCGCGAGCACGCCATCCGGGCGCACGACGAGTCGCTGTCCGCATTTCGGGCAACTGATGCGGCTGCGTTTCCGGACCGGTTGCATGGAGAGTTTCGCCGCACACGCGAGGCAGGCGAGCCGCCACATGTCGGAGTTGATTTGTTCCTGTCGCTGGCGGCGGGCCACCGCTGGCTGTGCCGATTGCTGACGTGGCGGCGCGGTCGCCGCGCGTTCCGCCGACGCGTCGCTCTTCGGTCGCGGGCGCGCTTCGGCCGTCGCGTTTGGCACGAGCTGGTCCCAATCGATGGAAATTTCGCTGGCGGAACCACTGGCGGTCGGTTCGTGCCGCGGCGTGGTCATCGTTTCGTTCTCTTCGACGACGAGCGTGCTCGGTCGTTGCTGTTGGGCTTGTTGTTGCTGTTGCTGCTTGCGCCGCGCAATCGTGTCGTTCGAGAACAAGTCGAGGTCGCCGGACTTGAGCAACGAACTCAGACTGAAGTCTTGCGGAATCTCGTTCGCCTCGGCTTTGCTGGCGTCACTCGACTCATCTCGCGCGGCGCCGCCGTCGCGATTCGCGACGCAGCTCGCGCACAGCGTCTCGCGTGCGATCGCTTTGTCTTCGGGGAGATTTCCCTGAATGACTTCACCACAGTTATCACAATAGAAAATGCTCATCGGCCTCCCCGCGGCGAACTAAAACTGCGGTCCGGTGAGAAACAAGCCGCACACGACCGCCAGACCGCTGTTCACGCACACCGGCGCATAGGCGTAGCGGCGCGATTCCCGTCTCACCAAGAGCAGACTCGCGGCGCACAGTCCCACGAATGCTTGCAGCGCGCTAGCGGCCGCGAGCGATCCGAGTTGTTCTGCGGACATCGTTTGTCCCATCCAGACCACGAGGCCCACGAAAGCTGCCGTCACCATTGCCGAACCGAGCGCAATTCCACGCAAGAGCGACGTCCGATCGAGCGGATTCACGCGCGTGTTCGGTAGCAACGAAAAACCCAGCAACACGAATGCTCCCGTGAGGAGTAACATGTCGAACGAGCTGGCGCGCTCGAGTGGCGCGAAGATGCTGCGCAGAAAACTGTCTTGACCTTGCATCGCCGCGCCGACAACGCCGGCTGTCGCCGCGTAGATTCCGATCACCGCCAAGATTGCTAACAGAGAGTTTCGCAGCGTCATGTGCCTCGCCGTCTCGGTTTGCTATAGCTCGAAGCTGGTGGCTTGCGCTTATTCTCGTTCTAGTGTGAAGGACCCATATGAAGTATAGGCCGCTCGGCGAGATCGCGCCAAAAGCCAGCCCGATGTCGAGCCCACGGCCGCTATGGCGCACCTTGACGCTGTACTCACTGGGATTCCTCGTGATCTTCGGAGTGGCAATTTTTGTCGGCAGCGCCGCGTGGACGCCAACGCAGATCTGGTCCGCGGTTTGCCACGGCGATGACCCGGAGGCGCTCGCGCAGTGGCTCGATTTTCGCGTTTGGCGCGCACTCTACGCAGCGAGCGTCGGCGCCGCCCTAGCGCTCGCCGGCGTCGCGTTTCAAGCGGTGCTGCGCAATCCGCTCGCCGAGCCCTACATCCTCGGCGTGTCCGGTGGCGCAGCGCTCGGCGCCATGACGGGCAGTTGGCTGTTGCCGTGGTTCGGCGTGGCGTCGCTCAGTGCGGTGGTCAGCGGCGACGGTTACGGCGACGCCATTGTCAGTTTGCTGTCGTTCGGCGGCGCCGCGTTGGCCGTGTTGCTCCTGCTCGCGATTTCCGCGGTCGGCCGACTGCACAATCCATCGACCTTGATTCTGGCGGGTGTCATTCTGAACGCGGTGTTCGGCGCTCTCATCTTGCTGATCTTCAGCCTCGCGCCCGAGCAGCAAATCGTGATGGGTCTGATGCGACTCATGGGAAACATCGGCGGTGAAACCGTCATCGGCACGCCGCATTTGAAGCACAATCTGCTCGTACTCGTGGTGGCGACCACACTGCTCATGAGTGCCGCGCGGCACCTGGACTTGCTTGCGTTGAGCGATGATGAGGCGCTGGACCTCGGGCTCGCGGTCCGGCGCTTTCGCGTGGTGACGCTGCTCGTCGCGTCGCTGCTGACCGGTGTTGTCGTCGCTTCTGCCGGTCCCATTGGTTTTGTCGGACTCATCGTTCCACACATCGCGCGGCGCTTGCATGGCGCCGAGCATCGCCGTTTGATTCCGATCGCACTCATCGCGGGCGGCGCGTTTCTCGTGGCCGCTGATGCGCTTTCGCGATCGATTCACGCGGCGCAACCGTTACCGGTCGGCGTGATCACTGCCCTGGCCGGCGGTCCGTTCTTCTTGGCTTTGCTTGTGCTGCAGGCGCGCGAGGGAGACACAATCGATGAGTGAACATCGCGTCGAAGCGCGCGACCTGAGCGTGTGGCGCGGCGCATTGCGTGTTGTCAGCGGCGTCTCGTTCCAACTCGCGCCGCGCGAATGTCTCGGAGTGTTGGGGCCGAATGGCAGCGGGAAATCGACGCTACTCGCCGGTTTGCGCGGTCAAGCACGGATCGCCGGCGAAGTACTTTTTGGGGGTGTTTCGGTACGACGCCTCTTCCGGCGCGCATTGGCGCGACGCGTCGCGGTGGTCGCCCAACACGCGTCGCTGCCGTCGTCGGCGACTGTGCTCGATGTTGCGCTGCTCGGCCGCGCGCCGCATCGCGCGCCGTGGCGGGACTACTCGTCCGACGATCGGCGGCGCGCTTGCGAGGCGCTCGAGCGTTTTGGACTCGGCGCGCGCCGCGCGCAGCGGATCCGTTCCCTGAGCGGCGGGGAACGCCGCAAGCTGCTGCTCGCGCGCGCGCTTGTGCAGGACACGCCGGTCTTGTTGCTCGACGAGCCAACCACCGCACTCGACCCGGCAGCGCAGGAAGAGCTGATTGTGCTTCTCTCCCAAATTCGTGCGAGCACTGACAAGGCGATCATCGTCGTGTTGCATGACCTTCGCGTCGCGGTGCAATTGTGCGATCGTGTGCTCGGGCTGCGCGACGGCGCCGCACAATTTTGTGGGGCGCCCGCGGACGTGCTCACGGCGGAGAGCCTCGAACGTTTGTTTGGGATCAGTTTCGCTCGGTACGAACTCGCGGCGCGCTCGCCGTTGTGGGCGCCGACAGGGCTCGCGGCGCGGTCGGACGATTCGACGACGTCGTTGATGAAGTGAAGGACAACTCATGCCAACGCGGAGGCAGTTTCTCGGCGGCATCGGAATCGGCGCGGGACTCGGCATCGCCAACGCCATTTTCGATCCGCGGCGGGCGCTCGCTGCGCTCGAGGCGTTTCAAGATCCGGCGCAGCTCAAGCGCAGTGCGCTCGACGTCGCGACCGACGAGACCTTTTGGCGCCACGCACAAGAGGCGTTCAGTGTCGACCGCAGTCTCCTCAATCTCAATAACGGCGGCGTAAGCCCGGCACCGCTGATGGTCCAGCGCGCCATGCAACGACATCTCGACTACGCGAATAGCGCGCCGAGCTACGCGTTGTGGGAAGTGCTCGAGCCGCAGCGCGAGGGCGTGCGCGCGCGTCTTGCGCGCGTGTTTGGCGCGAATACGGAGGAAATCGCCATCACGCGCAATGCCTCCGAAGGGCTTGAAACCTGTCAACTCGGTTTTGATTTCGCGCCCGGCGATGAGGTGCTGGCGACTGAGCATGACTATCCGCGCATGATCACGACGTTTCAGCAGCGCGAACGACGCAATGGCATCAAGCTCGTGCAGTTTCCGATCCCGGTGCCGTGCGAGGACCCGGCGGAAATCGTGTCGCGCTATGCGGCTCACATCACGCCGCGCACGCGCATGATCTTGGTGAGCCACTCAGTCTTTCTCACCGGCCAGATCTTGCCGGTGCGCGAGGTCGTCGCGCTCGGCCGTCAACGCGGTATTCCGGTCATTGTCGACGGCGCGCACAGTTTTGCGCACTTTGCCTTCACACGCGACTCGCTCGACTGCGACTATTTTTCAACAAGCCTCCACAAGTGGATGTTCGCGCCACACGGTACCGGCATGCTCTACGTGCGCAGCGAGCGGATCGGTGATCTGTGGCCGTTGATGGCGGCGCCGGAAACGCGCCGCACGAACATTCGCAAGTTCGAGGAGATCGGCACGCATCCGGCCGCGAACGCGTTGGCGATCGGTGAGGCCATCACGTTCCATGAGGGCTTGGGCATCGAACGCAAGGAGGCGCGCTTGCGCTACCTGCGCGACACCTGGGCGCGGCGATTGCTCGCATCGCCGCGCGTGCGGCTCAATACGAGCCTCGACCCGCGTTTCTCGTGTGGCATCGCCAACGTGCACATCGACGGAATCGATCACGAGGCGCTGCGCAAACACTTGTGGCTCAAACATAAGATCATCGTCGTCGCGATCACGACGGCCGATTGTCTCGGCTTGCGCGTGACGCCGAGCGTCTACACGACCTTGTCGGAGCTCGATCGATTTTGCGAAGCGGTCGAAGTCGTGCTGCGCGATGGGTTGCCGGGTTGATGGACTTTGCGCGTTGTGGGTGTTTCGTGTGGTGCGTGGTGGTCGGCAGCGCGCTCAGCGGTTGCGACGCGAATCGGGTCGCCACTTCGGCGCCACCGATATCCGGAGCGCCGCCGCATCGCATCGTCTCGCTCGCGCCGAACCTGACCGAGATCTTGCTCTACCTCGGCGCCGGCGAACGATTGGTCGGGGTGACGCGCCACTGCGAAGAAGCGCCGGCGACGATCGCGCGCGTCGGCGACTTGTTGCAGCCCGACTTCGAGCGCATGGTGACGCTCAAACCAGATCTCGTGATCGGTATTGCGAGCCAACAGCAGCACGAGTTGTTTGCGGCGCTGCGCCGTCGCGGGATCCAAGTCGAATTGTTCGGAGGCGAATCCGTCGCGGAACTCCGCACCGCGGTTCGTGAACTCGGCACACGGGTCGCCGCCGAGGCGCGCGCCACGGAGTATCTCGCGCGACTCGATCAAGCCTTGGCGCCGCGCCGCGCCGCGAGTACGGCCGCGACGCGACCGCCGAGCGTCCTCTTCGTCGTCAATCGCGATCCGCTTTGGGTGGCCGGCGGCGCGTCGTTCGTGACCGAGTTGTTGCGCGCGGCCGGCGCGGAGAGTGTCTACCAGGACGCGGCGCGGCCGTGGTTGCAAGTTGACTTGGAAGACGTCGTCGCGCGCGATCCGGACTTCATCGTCGACACGACTCTCGGTTCGATCGCGACGAGTCCTGCCGGCCCGGCCGGTGCGGCGCAGCAGACTTGGGCCCGTTTCGCCACTCACTTGCGAGCGGTTCGCGACGGGCGGGTTTACGCTTTTCCACCCGTTCGAGCCGGGATCCACGTGCCGGAGTGGGTGGCGGATCTTGCCGCTCTTCTCGAGCGCCGGTGAAGAAGGCTCGTGTTGGGCGTCATATCTTTCGATATATTTCCAGTGATAAAGCGCGCGTCAGTGAAGGTTACGGACTCGAGTACGTTTGCTCGGAGCCCCGACTCCGCCGAGCCAGAGGCGCGCTCGTTGCGGTGAGGTGGTCGCAGCCACGAGGGGTTGTTGGAGCAGCACCCCTTAAGAAAAACGGAGCGATGATGAGGGCGGCTGGAACTTTGCGAGGCGAGTCGAAGCGCTGGCACAGCCTCTCGACAGAGTCGATCGTGCCGTATCAGCTTGCCCGTCTGCGCCAGTTTCTGAAGCAGCAAGTGCTGCCGTTCCATCCTTTTTATGGTCCGCGGTTTCGCGAACTAGGCCTCGATGCCGAGAGTTTTCGCACCCTCGCCGATCTCGAGCGCTTGCCGCTGACGACCAAGGCCGACGTCGCGCCGACGAAAGAGCTGCCGGATCGGCCGCGCGACTTCGTGTTGCAGCCGACGCCCGAGTCGTTGCGCGCGAGCCTCCCGCTCGGCCGAAAACTCGGATTGGCGACCACGCGTTTGATCCACGGCGCCGAAGCAGTGCGCCAGCAACTCAGTCTCGAATATCGGCCGGTGCAGGTGTACTTCACGACGGGACGCACGTCCCTGCCCACTTCGTTTTTCATGACGCGTTACGATCTCGGCATTCTCGACGAAGCCGGCCGGCGCATCGCGGAAGTGGCGACCGTTGATCCCGCGGTCGACCGTATCGTGTCGATGTTTCCGTACGCGCCGCATCTCGCGTTTTGGCAAGTGCAGTCGGTCGGCGTGGCCAGCGGAACTTTTGTTTTGCAGACCGGCGGCGGCAAAGTCATGGGGTCGGACGGCATCTTGCGCGCGATTCGTAAGGTGCGCCCGTCATTCCTCGCCGGTATTCCGGGATACGTGTACCACTTGGTGCGAGACGCGGTGGAAGCCGGGGAGGACCTCAGTTTTGTGCGACGGATTTTTCTTGGCGGCGACCGCGTCGCGCCGGGTTTTCGCGAGAAACTCATCGAGCTGCTTGGTCGCGGCGGCGCGCGGGAGCCGCGCATTGTCAGCGTGCTCGGCTTCACCGAAGCGAAGAAGTGCTGGACTGAGTGCCCTGGCGGTCCGCAGTACGGATTTCACACCTATCCCGACCTCGATCTGTTCGAAATAGTCGATCCCGACACCGGCAAGTCGTTACCGGATCACGAGACGGGCGAACTCGTTTACACGCCGCTCGACTCGCGAGGAACGTTGGTCCTGCGCTACCGCACCGGCGACATCGTCGCGGGCGGCATCATGCGCGAGCGTTGCGCCGGCTGCGGCCGCACCGTGCCGCGCTTCGGCTCGGACCTCAGCCGGCGATCGAACATCAAAGATTTTTCGCTGACCAAGATCAAAGGCGCACTCGTGAACTTGAACGCGATGGTCGATCTACTCAATGGGCACGCCGGTATCGACGAGTGGCAACTCGTGATCCGGAAGCGCAACAACGACCCGTTCGAGATCGACGAACTCGCGCTCGCCCTCGCCCTCGCGGCGGGGCACGCTGAGGACCGCGTCGTCGCGGACATCGAAAAACAGCTCGTCTCGAACTTCGAGCTTCGGCCAAGCGTTGTGGAAGTGTTGCCGCGCGCCGAACTCTTGCGGCGCACCGGCATGGAGACGCAGCTCAAGGAGAATCGCATTCTTGATCTGCGGGAGCCGGCGCCGAAACCAGCGGCGCCGCCGAGTGCGGCCGCAGCGGTGACCGTCGCGACGACGAGCGAGTCCGCGAAGAGTTCGACCTCGAAGCGTGTGCCGGCGAAAGGCAAGTAGCGTGGCGCTATTCAATAAACCGAAAGTCGTGTTGGCGCTCGGCGGCGGCGGCTCGCGCGGCCTCGCGCACCTGGGAGTGCTGAAGGTGCTCGAACGCGAAGGCGTGCCGATCGACGCGATCGTCGGGACGTCCGTCGGTGCGATCACCGGCGCCGCGTATTGCTTCAGTCCCGATAGTCAGAAGCTGGCGGAGTCAACGCTTGGCTACTTGACGAGCGACCGATTCAAGAATGATCACTTCCGACGGCTCATGTTCGGCGCGAACGATGCCGAGCAGAACATTCTCAAGTCTTTTGTCAGTGGGTTGCGACGGAGTCTGAATTTCACGAGTCTGATCCGCAAAAAGTCGATTTACGATGGCGAGCAGTTGCGGCGGGTCATCGCGCAATTCGTTCCGGACGTCGATTTTGAGGACTTGATTATCCCGTTTGCGGTGCCGGCGATCGACCTGCGCCAACCCGTCGAAGTGTTGCTGACGCACGGAAACCTGCGCACCGCGGTGGTCGCCTCGTGTTCACTACCGGGCTTTTTTCCGCCGGTCGAGATCGACAAGATGCTGCTCGCCGATGTCGGCGTCATCGGGTCGGTGCCGGTGAGCGCCGCGCAGCATCTGATGCCGGGCGCGATGGTGATCGCCGTCGATCTGACGAGCCAACTCGCGCCGGTCGATAACATTCGGCGGGGTTGGGAGAGCATCATGCGTTGCGAGAGTATCGCCGGCACGAAGCTCAATTCCATGGAGCTCGAGAAGGCGGATATCGTGTTGCGACCGCAGATCGGCGAGAAATACTGGTCGGATTTCACGGACCTGCAGCGGCTCGTCGACGCCGGCGTGCGCGCCGCCGAAGAGAAAATGCCGGAGATCCGCAATCGCCTCGACGGCGTGTTGCGATTCTTGCGCGTGCGCAGCGCGCGCCCCGAAGCCTCCAGCACCAACGCGGCTTCCAAATTGCCGCGCGCTCCGGGCAGCAACGCGTCGTAGCAACGACGCCGCGAATCGTATACAAAACTCGTCATGCGCACGGGTCAATTCATCGCTTTTGAAGGAGTCGACGGCTGCGGCAAGAGCACGCAGTTGAAGCTGCTCCACGAGCGCCTCGCACGCGGCGGCCGGTCGGCGATCCTGGTGCGGGAACCTGGCGGCACGGCGCTCGGTGAGCGCGTGCGTGCGCTCCTCCTCGACGATGCACAGCTTGCCATCGGCGCGGAGGCAGAAGCACTCTTGTTTCTAGCGAGTCGCGTGCAATTGTTCGAACAAGTCATCGCTCCCGTGCTCGCGCAAGGCGGGGTCGTGTTGTCGGATCGATTCCACATCTCGACGCTCGTCTATCAAGGCCTGGCCGGCGAACTCGGCCTCGAGCGCGCGCAGGAACTGTGTGGAGTCGTGCTTGGCGCGCGCCGCCCGGACGTGAACGTCGTCCTGGACCTGCCGCTCGCCGATTGTCTCGCGCGCGTCGGCAGTCAAACGGACCGCATCGAGGGGCGGCCGGGGTTCTTGCCGCGTGTGCACGAGGCGTTTGCGCGCATCCAGGGGCTCGACCGTGACCGAATCGTGCACGTCGACGGCCGCGGCGCGCCGGCGGAGGTTGCGGCGCGCGTCGATGGCGCGCTCCATCACATTTGGCCCGACATCTGGCCAGTCTCCTGGCCAAGAGTTGTCTGAGGAGCCGCACGTGATTTCGATCTCACCGGTGCGGACAATCTGTGCGGATGTCGAAGGCCACGCGCTCGCCAAACGGTTCTTTGCGGCAGTGATCGCCCGCGACCAACTTTCGCATGCGTATCTCTTGGTCGGAATCGACGGCATCGGCAAGCGCGCTTGCGCGGAAGGCGTCGCGCAGGCGCTGTTCTGCCCGCGACTGCCGGAGATCGGCTGCGGCCATTGCCCCGCTTGTCGGGCCGTCGCGGGTGGCACGCATACGGCGCTGACCATTCTCAAGGCGGAGGAAGGCAAGCGCCTCGAGATCGGCGCCGTGCGCGAACTCAATCCGACGCTCCAGATTCGCACGAGCGATCGCCGCGTTGTGATTCTCGATGACGCGGATCGGCTTGCGGACGAAGCGGCGAATGCGCTCCTCAAGATTCTCGAGGAGCCGCCGCCGGGCGTCGTGTTCCTCCTCATCACGAGTCGGCCCGCGCAATTGCTCCCGACGATCGCATCGCGTTGCCAACGCGTGCCGTTCGCGGGGCTCGAACCCGATGAGTTTGAGCGGGTGCTCGCGCGTCTCGGCGCCGCGGTCGGTGGTTGGCCGGAGCTTTATTCGACCGCAACCGGCTCACCCGGTCGCGCATTGCGGTTTATCAACGGAATCGCCGCGCTCGGCGAGGACACGGGCGCTGGCCGCGACCGGCTCCTCGCCCTGATGGACGGCCACGAGCTGGCGGAAAGCCCGGAGCGACTCTCGGACGCGCTCAACGCGCTGCCTGGCGAGTCGAAGAAGCAGAAACTTCGCGCACTCCTCGGCCTCTTGGCCGATGCCTATGCCGGCCATCGAGTGACCGAACCGCTCGCGCGAATTCGCGCCGCACGCCGCGCACTTGCGGTCCTCGAACTCGATCGTGATCTCGATATCAACGTCAATTCCGAGCTCGTGGTCGAGCGGTTAGCGGTGCTGCTGCGCGGTTAGCGCGTTCAGCTTGCGCCGAGCTCAATTCGCGGATGTGAAGATTCCCCCGAAGGCTCATGCGTTCTCGTGCCGATAAGAAAAATCGGCGCGAGGTCGCAGTGACGCGTGGCGCGTTCGGAATCTTAAGTCGGGGAAAAGCGATGACGCACGGCACTCCTCAGGAACGGTTTCAAACCCTATTGCGCCAAGATCGGCGCTTCATGCCCGAAGCCTACAACTTCGTTTTCGAGGCGCTCGATTACACAGTGCGGCTCAAGCACAAACCGAAATCGACCGACAGCGGCATGACCAGCCAGCACGTGACGGGACAGGATCTGCTCGAGGGAATCCGCCAGCACGCGATCGCCAGCTTTGGCTGTCTCGCCCCGACAGTGCTCGATTGTTGGGGGGTCGGTCAGAGCGAAGACTTTGGTGACATCGTTTTCAATCTGATCGAATACGGCTTGATGGGCAGCCAGGAGTCAGATAGCAAGGCGGACTTCGCGAAGGGTTATGACGGCTTGCCCTTCCATGCCGTGTTCAGCGTCAAGCCAGTGCTTGAATACAGCCCGGAAAAGGATGAATGGAAGGCTTCGTACGAAAGCGCGGTGTACGGCTAGGCCTGCTGCTCCTTGTCTCAGTGGCAGCACTCACGGGTATTTATTGGCTGAGTGATATCTTCGCGCCGCTCTTGCTCGGGTTCCTCATCGCATACGTCCTCGATCCCATCGCCGACCGGCTGCAGCGACTGCGATTATCGCGGTTCAATGCCGTGTTGGTGATATTCATCGTCGCGAACCTGCTTGCGTTGATCGGAATAGTCGGCGGCAGCTTCTTGATGATGCGAGGAGTGCATAGTGGCTATCTCAAGCTCGCCGGAGATCGCAGGCTGCCGGCGTTTCCGAAGGCTGGCTTGTCGGAGTCCGGTGGTCCGGTCGAGCTGCGTGCCGGCGTCCACTATGTGGATCGCGTCAAGAACGACAAGTATGACCCCGGCTATTTGATCCAGCTAAAAAACTGGGTGTTCGAGTTGCCGGCGCAGCTCGGCATCCCGGAGCAGTGGCGCGACGCGGCGCGTGAGTGGATCGACGAAAAGCGCGAATCGATCCTGCGAGAGACGGACTCGGCGATGTCCGACACCGAGACGATCAAACAGCGGCTCGAGCAAGCCTGGAAATTCATGGTCGAGCAATTCGCGGAGCGGCGTGCTGGGGGCGACCCGCAGCTCGCGGCCGTCGACGACGACGCAAGCGAGTCGGTCGGTTTTCTGCGACTGTTGTCGTATCTCGTGCTGTGCCCTTTGTACGTGTTTTTCTTTCTGCTCGAGTTCGACAGCATCATCGGGGCAATTGAGCGCTACTTGCCGTCCGAACAACGGGAACGCGTGATGCGTATCTTTCGTCAGATCGACGCGACGTTGGCGGCATTCTTTCGTGGCCGTTTGATCGTTTGCTTACTCAAGGGCGCGATCACCGCGCTGCTGCTCTTGATGTTGGGCGTGCCGTTTTGGTTGCCGATTGGACTGGCGGCCGGCTTTGTCAGTCTAATCCCGTACATCGGCATCTTCCTGGCAGTCGTTCCCGCGCTGGGGCTTTCCTGGTTTGAGCACCACAATCTATTGCAGCTCGTCGGCGTAGCGGCGGTGTTCGGCGCGATGGAGGCAGCCGAAGGTTTCGTGCTGATTCCGCGCTTCCTCGGGAAGGAAGTCGGGCTGCATCCGCTCACGATCATCGTCACTCTCCTCGTCTTCGGCAAACTGCTCGGCTTCGTCGGCGTCCTGTTGTCGGTGCCGTTGGCGGCGATCACGAAGATACTCGCCGTTGAGTTCATCCTGCCGTTACTCGAGGAACTGCGGCGACCGCCAAAACCGGCGTAGGTTTTCAGTGGTCTGTGCGCGACTCGTCGAAAGATTTGCACGAGATGAATGTCGTCGAGACGTTACCGCTCTTTCCGGCGGTCGCCGAACTCGTCGCGCACTACGCGTGTCGCACGGGTGGGGCGAGCGCGGCGCCGTTTGCTTCCCTGAATCTCGGCTTTTCGACGACCGACGACGCGGCGCTGGTTGTCGAAAATCGATTGCGACTTGCGCGCGCGCTCGACGCGCCACTCGAACGATGGGTCGTTGCGGGCCAAGTGCACGGCGCCGAAGTCGCACGCGTCACGACCGCGGACTGTGGCGAGGGCAGCCGCGCCACTTCCCAGCGACTACGTGGTCACGATGCCGTCCTCCTCGCCGAGCCTGGTGTTTTTGCGCTGGCGTTGAGCGCCGATTGCCCGCTGGTCGTGCTGGCCGACGTCCCTGCGCGGCGCGCGGGCGTCGCCCACGCTGGTTGGCGCGGCACGGCGCTCGGTGTCATCGAAGCGCTCGTCGCGGCGATGGAGCGTGAGGGTTCGCGGCCGTCGGCGCTCGCGGCGTCGATCTCGCCCGGCATCGGCGGGTGTTGTTATGAAGTGGGCGAGGAGGTCTTTAGTGCGCTCGCCCAACGCACGGAAGTCGAGCCCGCGCGGCGCGGACGCCGCCTCGACCTGCGCATGGCGCAGCGCGCGATCTTGCGCGCTGCGGGCATCGATGCGTCCGCGATCCAAGTGCACACCGACTGCAATTGTTGTCAACCGGATCGGTATTTCAGTCATCGCCGGGACGCGGGTCGCACCGGTCGCAACGGCGCGGTCGTCGGTTGGCGCTGAATTTTCCGCGCCATTTCCCGACAACAAGCCCTGACGCAGAACGCGCCACTCGCTAGACTGTGCTCCCACGGCCGTGAGTGCGGTGGTAAGCGTCGTTCATCGAGGCCGTGGAGACTCCCGAGCATGGCGGCAAGTAGCGAATCCCCCAACCACTGTGTCGATCCCAAGGCGGTCGGACCCAAAGCTCGGTTGGTGTTTTCCGATGGCACGCAGTTTCGCGGGCACGCTTTCGGTGCAGTTTCATCGACGACGATAAAGACTCCTGCGGCCGGTGAAGTCGTATTCACGACGGGCATGGTCGGGTATCCGGAATCGATGACCGACCCGTCCTATCGCGGTCAGATCCTTGTCATGACGTATCCGTTGGTCGGCAATTATGGAGTCCGACCGCGCACGACAAGTACAAGTCGGCGCGCCGAGACGTTGATGGAAGGTTTTGAGTCCGAGCGCATCCAAGTGAGCGGTCTCGTCGTCTCGACGCTGTCGCACGACTATAGTCACTGGCAAGCGACGAATTCGCTCAGTCAGTGGCTGGCCGAGGAGGGCGTCCTCGGAATCTGCGATATCGATACGCGCGCGTTGACCCAAAAGTTGCGACACGGTGGCTGTCAGGCCGGCAAGATCGTGATCGACGCGCCCGATCGAGCGCCGTCGGATGACCCCGACGTCGGCCCGTTCGAGGACATCTCGCTGCGCAACTTGGTCGCCGAGGTGAGTATTCGCGAGCCCATTCTCTACGGAGATGGCGCGACCCGAATCGTGCTCGTCGACTGCGGCGCCAAGCAGAACATCATCCGCAGTTTGCTCGCGCGCGGCGCGAGTGTGTTGCGCGTGCCGTGGGATTACGATCTTGCGCGCGCCGACGGCGACGCGATCTTGGTGTCGAACGGTCCCGGCGATCCGCGTCGTGCGGACGCGACGATCGCCGAATTGCGTCGCGCACTGAACGGCGATCGGCCGATCTTCGGTATCTGTCTCGGCAATCAGCTCGTCGGTCGCGCGCTCGGTTGCGAGACCTATAAACTCGCGTTTGGCCATCGCAGTCAGAACCAGCCGTGTCGCGAGGTCGGCACGCAACGCTGTTACATAACGAGCCAGAATCATGGCTATGCGCTCGATGTTCGCACGCTTCCGGAAGACTGGCAGGAGTGGTTCGTCAACGCCAATGACGGCACGAACGAGGGAATTCGACACCGGTCGCGCCAAATCTACACGGTGCAGTTTCATCCGGAAGCGACACCGGGACCGCGCGACACGGCATTCCTATTCGACCGGTTTTTGGAGAGTGTGCGATGAAACCTCGAAAGGTGCTGATCCTAGGCAGCGGCGCGCTCAAGATCGGGGAAGCCGGCGAGTTTGACTATTCCGGCTCGCAAGCGATCAAGGCGCTTAAGGAAGAAGGCATTCGCACCGTTCTCGTGAATCCGAATATCGCCACGATTCAAACCAGCGAGAATCTTGCCGACGAAGTCTATTTCCTGCCGGTCAACGCCGACTTCGTCACCAAGGTGATCGAACGCGAACGGCCAGACGGTTTGTTCTTGTCGTTCGGCGGCCAGACCGCGCTCAATTGCGGCATCGAACTCCACCGGCGCGGCGTGCTCGATCAGTTTAACGTCCGCGTGCTGGGGACTCCGCTTGAGGCGATTCGTGTGACGGAAGATCGCCAGCTTTTCGCTGACATGCTGCGCAGCATCGGGCTTGATACGCCGCGGTCGAGTTCCGCGGCGCGTCTTGATGAGGCACTCGCGGCGGCCGAGCGCATCGGCTATCCAGTGATGGTGCGAGCGGCGTTTGCGCTGGGCGGCAAAGGCTCGGGCATGGCGCGCGACGCGAAGACACTCGCCGAAATGGTGCGCAAAGCACTCTCGACGGCGCCGCAGGTGTTGATTGAGGAGTACCTCGAGGGCTGGAAGGAAATCGAATACGAGGTCGTGCGAGACGCGTTCGACAATTGCATCACGGTTTGCAATATGGAGAACTTCGACGCGCTCGGCATTCACACCGGCGAGAGTATCGTGGTCGCGCCGTCGCAGACTTTGAGCGATGACGAATATCACCGGCTGCGCTCGATCGCGATCCAATTGATCCGTCACATCGGAATCGTCGGCGAGTGCAACGTGCAGTACGCGCTCGATCCGCGCAGTCAGAAGTACCGGATCATCGAAGTGAACGCGCGCTTATCGCGCAGTTCGGCGTTGGCTTCGAAAGCGACCGGTTATCCGCTGGCGTTTGTCGCGGCGAAGCTCGCATTGGGCTACTCGCTCGCGGAGATTCCGAACTCGATAACCAAAGTAACAACAAGTTGCTTCGAGCCCGCGCTCGACTATGTCGTCATCAAGATTCCGCGTTGGGACCTCAAGAAGTTTCGCCACGTGACGCGCGAACTCGGCAGCGAGATGAAAAGCGTCGGCGAAGTCATGGCGATCGGCCGCCGTTTCGAGGAAGCGCTGCAAAAGGCCTGTCGAATGCTCGGCGTCGGTGCGCACGGAGTCGTCGCGAACTCCTTCAAGCTCGAGAACATCGAAGAACAGCTGGAGCACGCGACCGAGCAGCGGCTGTTTGTGATTGCGGAGGCGTTCCGGCGCGGCGTGGCGCTCGAGGAGATTCACCGGCTGACGAAAGTAACGCCGTGGTTCTTGAAGCGGATTCGCACGATTGTCGATATCGCGCGCGCGGTCGAGGAGCATAGCTTGGACGACATGCCGGTGGAGTTGCTTCGTCTCGCGAAGCAAACCGGTTTTTCCGACAATCAGATCGCGCGGTTGGTGCGCGATGCGGACCCTGGCCGGCGCTTTGCGTCGATGTTTGCGGTTCGCCGACGGCGCCAGGCGCTGGGCGTGTTGCCGCGCACGCGGCAGATTGACACGTTGGCGGCGGAGTATCCGGCGCAGACCAACTACTTGTATCTCACTTACAACTCCGACTGCGACGATGTCGAACCGTCGTCGACGCCACCTTACATCGTGCTCGGCGGCGGCGCGTATCGCATTGGCAGTTCGGTCGAGTTCGATTGGTGCTGCGTCAACGCCGCGCAAGCGCTGCAGGGGTGCGGTCGACCGACGATCATGATCAACTACAATCCCGAGACCGTCTCCACCGACTACGACTCCTGCGACCGGCTCTACTTCGAGGAGTTGTCGCTGGAACGGGTGCTCGATATATGCGATCGCGAGCAGCCGGTGGGTGTCATCATTAGCGTCGGCGGGCAGATTCCGAACAACTTGGCGGTCGCGCTCGGCGAGCGCGGTGTGCCGGTCTTGGGGACTGCGGTCAGTGACATCGATCGCGCGGAGAATCGCGAAAAGTTCTCTTCACTACTCGACCAGCTCGAGATCGATCAGCCGGAGTGGGTGCAAGCAACGAGCCTTGAAGAGGCGAAAAAATTCGCGCGCGAGTCCGAGTACCCCGTGCTGATTCGACCGTCGTACGTGTTGAGCGGCGCGGCGATGAGCGTTGCGCATTCCGATCGCGAATTGGAGGCCTATCTCGCGCTCGCGGCTGAAGTGTCGCGCGAGCACCCCGTGGTGATATCGAAGTTCATCCTGAACGCCAAAGAGATCGAGCTGGACGGCGTTGCGCAAAACGGACGCGTCATTTGCTACGCGATTAGTGAGCACGTCGAGAACGCAGGTGTGCATTCGGGCGATGCGACCATGGTCTTTCCGGCGCAGCGCCTCTACCACGAAACGGTGCGGCGCATAAAAAAAATCTCCAAGAGTATCGCGCAAGCGTTGCGCATCACCGGCCCATTCAATATTCAGTTCCTCGCCCGCGACAACAAAATCAAAGTGATCGAGTGCAACCTGCGCGCTTCGCGAAGTTTTCCGTTTGTGTCGAAGATTCTGAAGGTGAACTTCATCGATTACGCGGTGCGCGCGATGCTCGGCGAGGCGGTCGAGTCACCCGCCAACTCGGCGTTCGAACTCGACTTCGTCGGCGTAAAGGCGCCGCAGTTCAGCTTCTCGCGCCTCAAGGGCGCCGACCCGTTGTTGGGCGTGGAAATGGCTTCGACCGGCGAGGTCGCGTGCTTGGGTGACAACGTCTACGAGGCGTTTCTCAAGGCAGTGCTCGCGGTCGGTTACAAGATTCCGCGCAAGGGCGTGCTGCTTTCGACCGGAACCATCGAGGGGAAAGTCGCATTCCTCGACAGCACGCGCAAGCTTGCGAAGCTCGGACTCCCGCTCTACGCCACGCCCGGCACGCACGCGTTTTTGACGCAGCACCAAATCGTTTCGCAATCCGTGCCGTTCCCGGGCTCCGGAAGTCCGTCGGCGCTCGAGCTCATCGACCGTGGCGACATCGATCTCGTCATCAATGTGCCGAAGAGCTTCGAGCCGCAGGAACTCGACAATGATTACGCGATTCGCCGCAAGACCGTCGATTACGAGATCAGTTTGTTCACAAATATTCAAGCCGCGAACATGTTTGTCGAAGCCATTTTCAGCCTCGACGTCGATCGCGATCTGCAAATCAAGACCTGGTCTGAATACGTCTAGTCCGAAAACAAGCGCGACTCGTACAGGGGTGTTGGAGCAACACCGACAGGAAAAAGCTAGCCCCAGAACACGCGCGCAGCGCTTGTTCTGGGGCTAGTTCGCCTAACCGCCCTTGTCCGCGACTTTGGCGAAGGTCTTGTACTCGACGATGGATTCCGGTGCGGTGCCGAGCTTCTTGAGCAGCTCGAGGATCGCGCGCTGAAGTTGGATGTCATCCGAATAGTCGCACGCGAACTCCTTGCCGCGCTCATCCATGACGAGGCGGCGGATTTCACGGCGCAAGTAGCGGCGGATGTCGTCGACTTCCGCGCGATCCGTATTGAGTGGAGAGAAGTGCTCGTCGAACCCGGGATAGGTCGATGTGCTGCCGCCGTCGCCCAGCTCGGCGACGACACGGTAGAGTTCGCCATTATCTTTCAGCGGGTGTTTCTCCAAGTAGTCGCGAAACGCGTTCTTGTCGACGAGGCGATTGAGCGCTTCGAGGCGCCACAAAGGCGGCGCGTCCTGCACGACCTCGATGTCGGGCTTGACTCCGCCTTCTTCGATGACACGTCCCTCGGCGTCCCGCTGCGTGTGAATCGAACGCCCCGATGGCAAAAAGTAGTATTGGACGGTGAGCCGCAGCTTTGTCGGACCGCCGAGGAGAGCATTGGTGCCTTCCGGCAAATTGAGAAGTTGTTGAACGCTTCCCTTGCCGAAGCTTCGTTCGCCGACAAGCGTCGCACGGCCGAAATCTTGGAGCGCGCCCGAGACAATTTCCGCGGCGCTCGCGCTGCCTTCGTTGATGAGTACGATCAGCGGAAAGTCGCCCAAATGCGGCGGCTTTGCAAAGTGCTGCTTGGGACTCATGCGGCGGCCAATGTCACGCTGCGAGACGATCGGGTCCTTCTGATCGCCGACAAACATGTCGACAATCGAGACCGCGGCCTCCATGTAGCCACCCCCATTGTTGCGAAGATCGAGCACTACCGCGTTGACACCGTCGTTGAGCAGTGACTGTATGCCGTTTTCGAATTCCGTGACCGCGTCATCGCCGAACTGCGAGAGACTTAGATAGCCGATCTTTCCGGGCAGCACCGTCGTGGCCACCGACTCGAGACGAATCATTTTGCGTTGAATGTCGAATTTGCGCGGTTCCTTCCAGCCGCGTCGATGCACTTCGAGCTGAGCTGTGGCGCCAGCGTCGCCCTTCAATTTCTTGAGAATCTCTTCGAGATTGAGTCCCTTGGTAGAGACTCCGCCGATGGAGATGATCTTGTCGTCCGTGAGAAGTCCGGCTTGGTAGGCAGGGCCTCCATAGATCGGCCGCAAGATGATGAGGAAATCGGTCTCCTTATCTTTTCCGACTTGCGCGCCGATGCCGGCGTATTCGCCCGCGATACTTTCGTAGAACTCCTTGGTCTCCTTGACATCCATGAACATCGAGAATGGATCAAGGCTTGCGATCATGCCCTTCGCGGCCTCGACGACGAGCGCCTTCGGATCGGCGAGTGCCGGATCGACGTAGTTATCGAGCACGAGCTGAAGCAAATCGTTGACGAGCGGATGGTTGAGACGTCCCTGCGCGAGTTGCTGACGGATGTCTTCGAGCTGCTGCCGTTTTTCCTCGAGTTGGCGCGTCGTCTGCTCGAGTTCGCGCTCGAGCCGCACTCCCTCGCCGCCGGTCGGCAAGTCCGGTTCTTTTGCCTCGAGCCGACGTTCGAGACTGCGCAAGCGTCGTTCGTGCGCAAGGATGAGGCGCGCCTGCGCTCCGGCGGAGGTCGGTTCTTTCTCGAGGCTGAGCAAGATGCGCTTGACCGGCCCGTCGAGATTGTCCATTTCGCCGAGCGCGAGGGCCGCGGCGTTGCGCACGGCTGCGTCGTCGACCTCTAACAGCGGACGCAAAAACGTGCGCACGGCTTTGTATTCGCCCGATACCTGAAACAAACTGCGCGCCGCCGCGATGCGCAGCGATGCGTCGAATTGTTCATCGCCGGCCAAGATTTCCGTGAGCAGTTTTTCGGCGCGCTCACCGGGGAACTCGCCGAGGAGCTCGAGCGCCGCCGAACGCACCGGGACGCTTAACGAAAAAGCTGCGCCCAGCGCAAGCAGCGCTTTCTCGACGGGCTCCGTTTCGCCGAGCGCGAGTAACGACTTTGCCACCATGAGGAGCGGGATCGCGGCGGCGTCGCTTTGCGCCTCCGGCGCCGTGGCCAATTGCTCCGTTGCCCACGGCAAAATCGCCGGACCCAGCTCTTCGAGTTGCGCGGCGCCTTGCCAAGCGCGCGCGAGATCGCCAGCGCCGTAGCGCTTGGTGATGCGTTCGATCTCCGCGGTGACGTTCGCTTTTGGGTCGGCGGTTGGGTCTTCCTGGCCCCGCGCTTTTGCAAGTGGCGCTAGCACACAAATGACAAGAACCAGAACGGTCGCGAAGCGGAAGCGCAGCGAGTGCGTCATGCGGTGTCTTTCCTCCTGGAGGTCAGGGTCTGGTGGGGCATCATAACAGTCGACAGCCGCTCGGACCACCCGCTGCAGGCCGCCGACTGGCGCCCCGGCGCCGTTGAGCGGCGCGTGTGGAGGCGTTACTCTCTCGCCACCTGGCGCTCGCATCCCACGATGGGATGGGTGTTGTGGTGGCACGCCTTTGCTCCGCGGATGTGTTTGGTATCGACGGTCGCATCGTCGAAATCGAAGTCGCGCTTTTTCCGACGACTCAGCCGACGATCGTCATCAGCGGCTTACCCGGAAAAGGGATTCGCGAAAGCCGCGAACGGATTCGCTCGGCGATTCAAAACTCGCGCTATTTTTTCCCGGGTGACAAGAAGGTCATCGTCAATCTGGCCCCGGCGGCTTGGGAAAAAGATGGCGCCGTTTTCGATCTGCCGATCGCGCTCGGCATTTTGCTCGCGTCGAAGGAACTCGAGATCGCGCACGACAGTCTGGCGGCTTGGGGCGTGCTCGGCGAGCTTTCGCTCGACGGCCGGCTGCGACCTGCGGTCGGAACGCTCGCCATGGTTGCGGCGCTGCGTGATGTCGGACGCGCACGAATTGTGGTGCCGGTTGAGAATCTCGACGAGGCGGCCGCGGTTCCGGGCGTAGTCACGCGCGGGGCGGTAAGTCTTCGGCAAGCCGCGGATATTTTGCGCGGAACGGATCCTGGCTGCGCGGCGGCCCCGGTCGCGACGAGCGATTCGATGCATCAGAACACACTATTGCCAGCGCTCGACTTTCACGAAGTCGTGGGGCATCGCGCGATCAAGCGCGCGCTCGCGATCGCCGTCGCGGGTGAACACAACGTGCTGTTCGTAGGTCCGCCCGGCGCGGGCAAGAGTCTGATGGCCCGGCGCATATCCGGCCTGTTGCCGCCGCCGACTGACGAAGAACGACTCGAGATCACGCGCATCCACTCGGCCGCGGGATTGAAGCAAGTGCCGGGTCTCATCACAGAGCGGCCGTTTCGTGCGCCGCATCACACGGTTTCGTGGGCGGGCCTCGTTGGTGGTGGGATCATTCCGCGACCTGGCGAGATCACTGCGGCGCATCGCGGCGTGTTATTTCTCGATGAGTTGCCGGAGTTTCAACGGCGGTCGCTCGAAGCATTGCGCGAGCCCCTCGAAGAAGGGCAGATCACGATTTCGCGTGCCGCCGGAAGCTTGCGGTTTCCCGCGTCATTCCTGTTGGTCGCGGCGATGAATCCATGTCCGTGCGGATACTACATGCACCCTCGACGGCGTTGCGGATGTCTTGGCGAACGCATTCGACGTTACCTGGAAAAGGTCTCGGGGCCGCTTCTCGATCGCATCGATTTGCGCATCGAAGTGGCGGCGCCCTCGAGCGGCGAGATGCTCGCGGCCGCGGGTGCCCGCGATCCCATCGGAAGCGCCGCCTTGCGCGCGATTGTCGACCGAGCCGTCGAGTTTCGCCGCCGCGAAGGGCGGCCGCAGCCGAACCGTTTTCTCGAATGGACGACGCGGCGCGAGTGGGCGCCGATGGCGACGACCGCCGAGCGCCTGCTCGCGCGAAGCGCGACGGAACTCGATCTCTCGACGCGCGGTCTCACGCGCGTGCTGCGCCTCGCGCGGACCATCGCCGATACCGAAGCAGAGCGCTCTATCGCCGATCGGCACTTGCACGAGGCGCTCGAATACCGCACCCCGCGCGGCGGGGCGGGGATGTTCTCGACGCTGGGCGGGTGAATGCCCGTCCGCCGACTTTTCTTACGACCCGCGCACGAGTGGTTCTGGTAAGAGAACCACCCGTGAGTGCCGAGTCTTTGCGCAAGTAAAACGAACTCAGCGCGGTAGGGCCTCGCCGGCGCTGGTATCGATCTCCGCCGACGTCGCGCGCAGCTCCGTGAGGATCCACCGCACTAAGTCGTGGGCGCGCTCGGGGGCGTGCAGGAAGAGTTTGTGGCCGAGGATATACATATGGATTGCATCGTTACTCTTGATCGCGTCTTCCATCATCGTATTGACGAGTTCTAAGAGCGCGTCGTCGTAGTCCATGCCCTCTTCACGGACATCCCTCAGGTCGTAACTCGCGAGCGTGCGCGATTGTCTATCGAAGTGGCTGCGCGTGGAGATCTCGATCAATTCGTCGGTGACTTTGCAGGCCAGGCCGTCGCCTTCGAAGAGTTCGGCGCCGACGAGACCGAGTGCAGTCGTAAGCGACACGTTGGTGATCGGGTTTTCGATGGTGGTCTCGCGATCCCGCTCTCGTTCGGCAAGTCTGTTCCAATGCACATAGACGGGTCGCTGCGCGGCGTGCGCAAACGCGTCGATGAAGGTGCCAAGCGTCGTCGAGCTGGGCACCGAAATGCGAGTGTCCGCGAGTTTCTCGGCGGCGGTCGCCGGGGCCGATTGGAAGTAGCGCACGCCGACTGGCGCCGGACTCTTGACGACGCTTGCCGCGCATAACAACAAACCGGCTCCCATGGCGATGAACGCAAAACGCATGACGAGTCTCCTTCTCCAAGTGTGAACCACGGTAAAGCGCCGCGCCACCAGCGCGGCGTCGCCCAACTCGTCGAGGGTGACGCGTTCGGCTTCGGTTCGAGACAGACCGTTGATGAGTAATTCCCGAATTCGCTCGTGGACGTGTTCGTCGACTTCGCAAACGATGTCGTCGCGCCGCGCCGGCGTCACGCGCAGGCCGCGTGCGAGTGTCGCGAGCCATACGGCGACGGCAGCGGCGCTGTGATCGGCGCGAGCGACTTGCAGTCGTTTCGGTCGCCGCATCGTCACCGTCCACCCTCACCTTCGAGCTGCGGCAAGAATGAATCGAGGAGCGCATGCATCTCGCGGTGGGCGTCGACTCGCCGCGCCAAGAGTTTGCGGCCGCGCACCGAAAGCGCGTACCACTTGCGACGCCGACCGCCGTCGTGCTCTTCCGATTCGTTGCTCACGCGGCGGACGCGGCTGTCGTCGCCGGCGTTGGCCGTGACGCTGTCCCAGTAGCTGCGCAACAGCCCCTTCGCCTCCAACTCGTGCAGGAGCGGGTAAAGGATTCCGGGCGTCACACGCAACGCGCCACTCGAACGAACGCTGATCTCTTTGCTGATCGCGTAGCCGTAGCGCGGCCCAGCGTTGAGAATCGAAAGCACAACAAGCTCGGTCGCCTCGCGACGGCCATCTTTTCCAAACACGTCGAAGCTCCTTTGCCGTATCGGTTGGTCGTGAATATATCGGCGCCGGATATATCCGGCAAGAGTGCTGTGGGCTTGCGAAGAAACTTTTTAGTTTGCGATTCTCGTCGGTTACTCGGGAACGGCTTGAATTCGCAGCTCTTTGAGTAGCTCGGGATCGGCCGGGGCGGGGCTCTCGTCCATCAAGCCCTTGCCGGCGGAAGTCTTTGGAAAAGCGATCACTTCCGTAATGGTGTCGAGGCCGAGCAGCACCATGAGCCAGCGGTCGACGCCGATACCGATACCGGCCATCGGCGGGGCGCCAAAGCTCAGCGCGTTGAGGAGGAATCCGAACTTTTGTTGCGCTTGCTCGGGCGAAATGCCAAGGCAAGTGAACATCGCCGATTGGATATTTGGGTCGGTGATGCGTAGCGAACCGCTGCCGAGTTCAACGCCATTCACGACGAGATCGTATTGGCTTGCCGTGATTGCCAGCGCGTGGTCGACAGCCTTGGGCGTCGCCTTGCCGCCCGAGTGGCGCAGCTCGTCGGCGAGCGCGAGCAATTGCTCCGGGTTTTCTGGCATCACGAAAGGATGGTGCGCCGCGTTGATCAAGTTCTTCTCGGCGTCGTATTCGAACTGGGGAAAATTGTCGACCCAGAGATAATTGAAATGCTTCGCGTCACGCAGCCCGAGCTTTTCGCCGAACTGGAGTCGCAGCGACGACAACACCTGGTCGGCAAGATCCTGCTTGTCGGCGACGAACAACAGCAAGTCGCCGCGCTCCGCGCCCGTCGCACGTTGAATCTTCGCGAGATCTTGCTCGTTCAAGAATTTCGTGAACGATGAATCGAGCCCCTCATCCGTGTAGCGGATGAACGCGAGCCCCTTCGCGCCGCGGCCGCGCGCGTCGGTCTCGAGCGCTTTGAATTGTCCCTTGGAAACCAACGCATTGCCGCCGGGGAGCCGGAGTGCCTTGACGACATTGCCGGCCTTGATGGTGTTCGCGAACACGCCGAATCCACATTCGCGCAGTTCGTCGGTGAGCGTCACGAGCTCCATACCGAAGCGCGTGTCGGGTTTGTCGCTACCGAAGCGCCGCATCGCCTCGCGATATTGCAGGTGGGGGAGCGGCGTCTTGATCTCGACGCCAAGCACACTCTTCATGACGTGCGACAGCACGCCTTCGATGACGGCTTGCACATCGGCCGGTCGGACGAAACTCATCTCAAAGTCCAGCTGCGTGTGCTCAGGTTGTCGATCGCCGCGTTTGTCTTCATCGCGCATGCAGCGCGCAAACTGAAAATAACGATCGAAGCCGGCGATCATCAGGATCTGTTTGAAAATCTGCGGGGATTGCGGCAACGCGTAGAAGTTGCCGGGCATGAGTCGCGCCGGCACCAAGAAGTCGCGCGCGCCCTCGGGCGTCGGCTTGGTGAGGAGCGGAGTTTCGATCTCATAGAAGCCACGGCCATCGAGGTAGTCGCGCACCGATTTGATGAGCCGATGACGCAACTTGATGATCGCGTGCATTTTCGGCCGCCGCAGATCGATGTAGCGGTACTTCATGCGCAGCTCGGGATTCGTCTCGAGGTGGTCGCGCACGTCGAGGGGCGGGGTCTTGGAGCTGTTGAGCACTTCGAGCTCGTCGACGAGCAGCTCGACTTCACCGGTCGCGAGCTTGGCGTTCGTATTCTCCTGCCCGCGACCGATGACTTTCGCTCGCGCGGCGATGACATATTCGCGGCCAAGTTCGCGAGCGCTATCGAGAAGCGCCGCGCTATGCTCTTTGGTGAAACTCAACTGCACGACACCTTCGCGGTCGCGCAGATCGATGAAGACGACGCCGCCGATTTCGCGAATGCGATCGACCCAACCTGCGACGGTGACAACTTGGCCTTGGTGCGCCGCACGTAGTTCGCCGCACATGTGTGTGCGCTTGAGCTTCATGATGGATCCCCGCTATTCACGACTCGCTCCCAATCACCCTGGCAATGAAGGCGCGGGATTGTAGCCGTGGATCGTGGAGTCGGACAGGCTTCGCGGGGGTCGGGCGCGACGTCGTCGACGCCGGCTATTCGGGCGCCACGTCGACTGTAAGTAGGAGCACGGCCACGGCGCCTTCCGTGCGCGCGGGGATGTCAGTCACGACGAGCACTTGGTCGGCATTGAGAGCGCTGTGGCCTTGGCGCGCGAAGATCTCCACCTGCGGCAGCTCAATCGTGCCGCCGCGCTCGAGTGGCTCCTCATCGAATGGCAATTCCGCGCTGGCGATCTCGACCTTCCATCGTAGGAGCCGGCGCGAGGCGCTGAGCGGTTTCACCCAGGTCTCGAGTGTGAGTCCGAGATTCAACGTATCGATCACCGGATCGGCGATCTGCTTGGATTCGTCGACTTCGAAATCTTTCAGATACGCTTTCTGATCGACGACCGCGATGCTCGCCACTTGACGCTCTTGAACGGTCACGGATGGCGTCGAGAGGATTGCCATTTTGCGCGTCGCGATGAATTCCTCGAGCTTCGCCTTGGCGACCACGGTGCACTTACGTTTGCCCGTGTGCAGACGCTTGAGCTCGGCCATATCTGCGATCGACAGTTCCACGATGCGAGCGTCAATGCGATAGAAATGCTTTGGCGCGCGCAAGCCGACCAGTTTGGCGCCGATGGCGGCGTGCTCCTCCGGTTTGGCGAGCACGACCAAACTGCCATTCACGAGTCGCACGGTTTCACCCGTCTTCGAATCGTCGAGCCTGAGAGCCTTCCGGATGAGTTCGATGAGCTGCTCGCCGGTCAGGGATGCTTCCGTCTCCTCGGTGGTCGTCGGCGTCGATTCCGGCTCGAGCCCACTCAGCCCGAGCTTCGGCGCTGGAAAGTCCGGCCGCTTGATGAGGAGATCGGATACGTCGTAGATCTCGAGATAGAGCTTGTCATCCGCCCAGCTCGCGTTCGGCGCGATCGCGAGCCCGAGACCACAGCAGACGAGCAGCCCCGTCGCTGTGCAAAAGAAAGCGGCCGCGCTTCGAATCGGTCGTCGGTATGAACGCATCACAAAGCTCCCTTCATTTCATCCTCAAGCAGCGGTCGCGAACCAGCGGCGCAACGAGGGAGTGCGCGAACGGTTCGGCGCGCGAGACGTTGCCCATTATGCCGGTTTGCGTCATGGATTCGTCATTTGCGTCGCACGACACATCAATCGACTTGAGTTTTGTCCGCCACCAGCGGATATTCTGCGTTCGGTTCACGACTTGGGCCGCCGCTCCGCGGGTTCTCCGGGAATGAAACTCTCATGGTACGCCCCTCACGATTTGTCACGGCTGCATCACTCTACGACGGTCACGATGCCTCGATCAATGTGATGCGCCGCGTCTTACTCGACGCCGGCGCCGAAGTGATCCACCTTGGACACAATCGATCCGCCGAAGAGATCGTCGATACCGCCGTGCAAGAAGACGCCGACGCGATAGCGGTGTCGTCGTATCAAGGCGGCCATAACGAGTTTTTTCGTTACATGCACGATTTGCTGCGAGAGAAGCGCGCGCCGTGGATTCGCATCTTCGGCGGCGGCGGCGGCGTGATCGTGCCGGTTGAGATTCGCGCGTTGGAGCAATATGGGATCGATCGCATCTATTCACCGGAGGATGGGCGGCGACTCGGCTTGCACGGGATGATTCAGGACATGCTCGAGCGGGTGAAGCGCCAGCGCGGTGGCGAACTCCGCGCGCAACGGAACGGCTCGCTGCCGTGTCGCATCACCGAAGTCGAAGAACAAGCCACCACGGCGCCTGCGACCGCGACGCCCGGCGCGCCAATCCCGGTCGTCGGCATCACCGGCACCGGCGGTGCCGGCAAGTCGTCACTCACCGACGAGATTTTACGGCGACTCCTCGCCGATTTTCCGAACCGTCGGTTCGCCATCATCTCCGCCGATCCCACCAAGCGGCGCACCGGCGGCGCGCTGCTCGGCGATCGCATTCGCATGAACTCGGTGCATCACCCGCGCGTTTTTATGCGCTCGCTCGCAACGCGTCAGAGCGGTGCGGCGTTGCCGGCCGCAATTCGCAGTGCGCTACAAGTTCTGAAAAACGATGGTTTCGATTTGGTGCTCGTTGAGACTTCCGGTATTGGCCAAGGCGATTCTCAGATCGCCGATATCTCCGACGTAGCGATTTACGTGATGACGGGCGACTACGGTGCAAGCACCCAGCTCGAGAAAATCGACATGATCGACTATGCGCATCTCATCGCACTCAACAAGTTCGACAAGCGCGGTAGCGAAGATGCGCTGCGCGACGTACGCAAACAGTATCGACGCAGCCGGAAACTGTTCGACGGCTCGGTGCGCGACGACGACCTACCGGTTTACGGGACCGTTGCGAGCCACTTCAATGATCCGGGTGTAGAACGGTTTTATCAGCGACTGTTGCAGGAGCTCGAGACGTGGGCACGAGCGCGCGATGTCCCAGGTTGGCAAATGCCCGCGGCGGTCGCAACCCATCAAGTCGTCGAGCGAGCGAGCATCATTCCGGCGCAGCGCAGCAATTATTTGCTCGAGATCGTGCGCGCAGTGCGTGGCTACAAACAGCGCGTCACGCTGGAAGTTGAGCGCGCGCGCGACCTCGAAGCGCTCGAACGCAGCGCCGAACTGGTCGGCGCCGAGCCGGGCGGCGCAGACGCGGCGGCGCGCCTCCGCGCGCGCGCCCAGAACATCGAGCTCGCGCCCGACGCGCGCCAGTTGCTCGAATCATGGCCGGCGCGGCGCAACGCGTACTGCGCCGATGAGCTGGTCTATAAGATCCGCGACGAGGAAAGGCGCGAGCCACTCAAGACCGTCACGCTCGCCGGCAGCAAACTCTCGCGCATAGCGCTACCTCGCTTTGAATCGAAGGCGGAGCTGCTGCGGTTTCTCATGCTCGAGAATCTCCCGGGGGACTTTCCCTTCACGGGCGGCGTCTTTCCGTTCCGGCGGCGTGATGAGGATCCGAAGCGCATGTTCGCGGGCGAAGGCCCACCGGAGCAGACCAACGCGCGTTTTCATTATTTGTGTCGCGGTGAGCCTTCGAAGCGGCTCTCGACCGCCTTCGATAGCGTGACGCTCTACGGTGAAGACCCGGCCGAACGCCCGGATATTTATGGCAAAGTCGGCGAGAGCGGCGTCAGCATCTGCACGCTCGACGACATGAAGAAGTTGTATCAAGGTTTCGACCTGTGCCACCCGAGCACCTCGGTGTCGATGACCATCAACGGACCGGCGCCGATCATCCTTGCCATGTTTTTCAACGCCGCCATTGATCAGCAAGTCGAAGTCTTCACGCGGCGCACGCACCGCGCACCGAACACCGACGAGCTGGCGGCGATCCGCGCCCAAACGGTTGCGACGGTGCGTGGGACCGTGCAGGCCGACATCCTGAAGGAGGATCAGGCGCAAAACACCTGCATATTCTCCACGGAGTTTGCGCTCCGCATGATGGGCGATATGCAGCAGGTTTTCATTGAGCAACAGATCCGCAATTATTACTCGGTCTCGATCAGCGGGTACCACATAGCGGAGGCGGGCGCAAATCCCATCACGCAGCTCGCATTCACGCTGGCGAACGGGCTCACGTATGTCGAGTACTATCTCGCCCGCGGCATGCACATCGACGACTTCGCGCCGAATCTGTCGTTCTTTTTTTCGAACGGGCTCGATGCGGAGTACTCAGTTATGGGCCGCGTCGCGCGCCGCATCTGGGCCGTGGCGATGCGCGACGTCTATCACGCCAACGCGCGCTCGCAGAAGCTCAAATACCATATTCAAACCTCCGGCCGCTCGTTGCACGCCATGGAGATCGACTTCAATGACATTCGCACGACGTTACAGGCGCTCACTGCCTACTACGATAGCTGCAATTCGCTGCACACGAACGCTTACGACGAAGCGATCACGACGCCGACGGAGGGATCCGTACGTCGCGCAATGGCGATTCAGCTCATCATTGCGCGCGAGTTTGGGATCGCGAGGAATGACAATCCGCTGCAAGGCGCCTACATCGTCGAGGAGCTGACGGAGCTCGTGGAAGAAGCCGTGCTCGAGGAGTTCTTGCGGCTGAATGATCGCGGCGGCGTGATCGGCGCGATGGAGCGGCAATATCAACGCGGCAAGATTCAAGACGAGTCGCTGCTCTACGAAACGAAGAAACACTCAGGCGAGCTGCCGGTCATCGGCGTGAACACCTTCACGCGCGATGACGCGGGCGCGAGCGAGCCGCGGGAGGTCGAATTGCGCCGTTGTGCGCCAGAGATCAAAACTCAACGCATTGCGGAGCTGCGCGCATTTCAAGCGCGCCACGCGGCGGCGGCGCCTGCGGCGCTCAAGCGCTTGCAGGAAGTCGCGGCCCACGGCGGCAACATTTTCGCCGAACTCATGAATACCGTGCGCGTCGCAAGTCTCGGCCAGATGACGCACGCGCTCTACGAAGTGGGTGGTCAGTACCGGCGCAACATGTGAGGGCCGACGCCTTCGCAAGAATGGAGATGGAATGCAGAGGACTTGGCGAGCTTGGCTGATTGTTCTTGGCGTCGTCGTGCTGCCGCTAGGTCTTGCAGCCCTCGCTCGCAACGCAACAGCCGATGGCGTGAAGGACTGGGTGCGACTCCCGGTTGGTACGGAGATCGAGTATCAAGGCAAGAGCCGCATGGCGTTCAGCGGCATAGGCGAGCCGCAGTCAGAGCCACAGGTCATGGAGAGCGACGTCGCGGCGAAGCTGCAAGTGCTCTCGCAAGCGGCCGACGGAAAACTGCGCCTCGGGTGGGTCGTGCGGCATCAGCTCAAGAGCGGTTCGAACGACATGTTTCGCGTGCGCCCGAGCGCCGCGATCTTGGTCAAGGAGCTGGCGCGGAATCGATTTCAACCCGAGACCAAAGCGCTGCCGGCCGGTGCACAGCCGGCGATGATGATTGGCGGGCCCGGCGAGGTAGTACCGCCGTTTCCGGAACTCGACACAACGATGATGGGTACGCCTGGGACGACGCAAGTGAAGCGGGCGTTCGAGTTCTTCGGCATCCGGAATGACATCGAGCAGCGCATCACTGTTGCGCACGCGAAGAACGCGGCGGGTGAGCGCGTCGCCGAGGTGACCATCGAGGCGGTTGGACCGTTGCCGATCGAGCTCAAAATGGGTGGGCCGGAACCGGCCGAAGCGGCGCCGGAAAACCCAGAGTCCGGCGCCGGTGAGCAGGGCGAGGCCAAGAAAGACCTCCAAGCGGAACCGCCGCAGCCGGCGGAGAAACCCGCCGACGGCCAAGCTGCGCCCGCCGCTAGCGAGGTGGACGGCGACGAATTCGAACCCGAGAACCCGCAGCTCCTTCAATTTAACGAGCGTTTTGAAATCAATCTCGACCAGGGACGCGTCGTCGCGTTTCGCTCGATGACTCAGATTGGTGTCGGCGCGCAATACCGTATGGAACGCGAAGTCGAGCTGCGGGAGGTCGCCTGCAACAAGCTGCCAGACGACTACCTGGCGGAGCTCGACGGCGCGCTCAATGTGCTCCACTACGCGAACGAAAACATGCAAGACGTCGCGAAAATGCAGGCAGTCGCTGCGGACTTTGCGAAGCGTTTTCCGCGCGCCGGTCTCGACGATGTCGCGCAGGCGCTCGTCGCGCAAGCCGAAGAGTTCGCCGCTTGGATGAAGGGTGATGCGGGCGGCGATGAGAAATTGCAGAAACTCGTCGGCCAGCCGGCGCCCGATTTCACGCTCAACGGACTCGATGGCCAACCGGTCAGCCTGGCGAGTTTCAAAGGCAAGGTCGTGCTCCTGACGTTTTGGGGGGTTGGCTGAGGGCCTTGTCGTGCGGAGGCTCCGCACTTAACGGCACTGCATGAAGAGTTCAAGACGCGTGGTTTTTCGGTGCTCGCCGTCAACGGCTACGACGAATCGGCCGAGCAAGTGAAACGGTTCGTCGACAAGAAGAAGCTCACGCATCCGATCGTGCTCATGGGCGGCAAGACCGCGAGCGAAAGCTACGGCGTGCGCGGTTACCCGACCAGCTTCTGGCTCGACCGCGAAGGCAAAGTCGTCTCGTTCGACGTCGGGTTTGGCGAAGGCGGTCAAAAAGAACTCAAGGCGACCCTCGAGAAAATGCTCGCGCCGCAATAAGTAATTTCTCGCATGCGATAGACCCAGGGTAGGCCGGCAGACCGGCCAACCCTGGGCTTTAATCTGTGGGCCTTGCAGGCCCAGCAGTTTTTTGTTTTCCTTCAATCCGTGGCAACCCGCAGATAGTCGATTCCAAACATGAAGCCATCGAGCGCCGATGGATTCGCACCGACGATCTCAATCGTGAGTCGATTCTCGCCGCGCTCGAGATCGGCGCGTCCGAGTTCGATCTCTTCGCTGGGGGCGAAACCGCACGACGGCGCCGGGCCCAGCGAGATCGACGAGCTCTTCGATCAGCGTAGCCAGAGTCACGCGCTGCGGTCCGGGCGCTTCAGCTCGTTCCTGACTTTCGATCAAACGGCTCCCATGCGGCCCGCTGCACCGAGCGTTGCACGCGATGACGATCGTCACCATGAGACATGGCACGATGCGACAGGGAAAACTGCCGCGCGAGAAAAGACTGAGCATCGCGGGAACTCCTAGGGTTTTCCTCGTGAGTGATCCGGACAGTTTTCAATGTGGACGGCGTTCTTGAAAACTTCTTTGGCGCCGAAACCGCAGCGGACGCCGTTGTCATAGAGAACGCGGCGGTGGCGACACGTGCGACACTTGAAGCGCGACCGGTTTGCCCTTTGCAGGCAATAGGCAATCGTCGCCACGATGAGGACGACAACGAGGATCCGCGTCACGATGCCGAGCACGGGGGGTCGCTCTCTCAATAGCGAGCTGGACCGCAAACCATACTCCGGCTGGTCCAGCTCCCGAACGTGCGCAGGGAGTTACGTCTTGAAGAAATCGTTCAACGCGTCGCCGTTTCCGCCGCCGGCGCTCGCTGTCGCGAGTGCTGTTTCGCCCGAGGTCATTGGCAGACGCTCCAACTCGTCGACGATTTGCTGCACATGGCCGTCCACCTTGACCGGTTGCCAGCCTCTGAGAACGCGAGCGTCCTGATCGACGATAAACGTCGCTCGCTCCACGCCATGAAATTGTCGACCGCTAAATTCCTTCAATTTCCAGACTCCCAGCGCGTCGGCGAGCTCATGTTGGGTGTCCGCAAGCAAATCGAAACGCAACTGATATTTGCCAGCGAAGCTCGCGTGGCTCTCGGTATCGTCCGGACTCACGCCAACGATCATCGCACCCGTCGCGAGCACGCGACTGTGCTGATCGCGAAAGTCGCAAGCTTCGGTCGTACATCCTGGGGTGTCATCTTTTGGATAGAAGTAGAGGACGAGTCGGCCCGCGCGCTGTGCGAGGTCGTGCAAGTGCACTGCCTCGCCGCGTTGATTGTTGAGCGTCAGCGCCGGGAGTTGGCGGCCGACCGCGGAGTGCAGCTCCGGCGCGAGCGCGACGGCAGCCGGCTGCCTCGAGCTCGCGGCGATGAGTAGGCTGTCCGACGTCGTCACCGGCGCGCTACGACCTGTCTGCCGTGTCGTCTTCGCCTTCAAGTTGGCTTTCGGCTTGGCCGGTTTCTTCGCCGTTTTTTTGGCGGCGACTTTTTTGGTGGTGAGCTTCTTCGGGGCGACTTTCTTCTTAGTACCGGTCGGTTTCTTGCCGGCTTTCTTCGAGGTCTTCGCCGAGGACGCCGCTGACTTTTTGGTCGCGCTCTTTTTGGCGGTCGGCTTTTTCTTGCTGGGAGCCTGCTTTTTGGCGGCTTTGCCGGCATTGGATTTCGCGGTTTTTTTCTTCGCCTTGGCCATTTCGGCCTTCCTCTCGCGCTGAACTTCCCGAGTCAATCCTGTCGGCCAACTGCGTGTCGAAGACCGTCCAAGACCCACGCTGGCCGCCACAATATTCGGCGGAGTAGTTTATGCAAGGGAGGCAACGATGATCGCGTGTGGATGCGCTCGGCGTCCGAGCGCGGAAGGTCGTGTCGCCGCACCGAGGTGCGGTCAATCGACGGCGGGACGCCGACCACGGTGGGCGCATCGCCGGCCCCCAGCGCCGGCCGCGCGTCGCGTTCCAAAGCCTTAAATATCCTGTCTTTAAGAAGACGCTGATGCGTAGACCCGTAAGCCCCGCGACCAGACGCCTAATACCAGCGCAAAGAAGATCGCGACGACGCCGATGAGTTCCGCCAGCGCGCGCCAGTCCCACCCGCGTAGCAGCAAATACGACTGATAAGACGCGACCATGGCGAAGGGCAAGACGCTGCGCAACAGGCGACCGGCCCAGCCCGTGTAGATGCGATGCGGTCGCTGCGTGAATTGCTCGATGCTGAAAAAGAAGTTCTTGATTCCTTGCGCGCTGTGCAACCAAAACACCGGCAAGATGCAGAGCATGTACAAACTCCAATAGAGCAGCGTGCCGAGCACGAGCAACACGACGAAGCCGGCGATCTCGATCGTCGTCAGCGGACTCGGATAGGTGGCGATGGCCCAGACCAGAATTCCCGCCGTGATCAACAAATTCAAGAACGAGTTGGCAGCGAACTCTTGCAGCGACACGAAGAACAATGTCGCCGCTGGTCGCACGAGGTAGTAATCGAGATCGCCCTGATTGATCAGTGACGGCAGATGCCACATGTTGTTCGAGAAAATCGTCATGTGCAGGGCATCGACGAAGAAGAAGCCGGCGCAGAAAATCATCGTTTGGTGGCGATCGAAACCACCGAGTTCCGCGACATGGCCGTAGAGAATTGCGAAGAACCCGAGATGCATCGCGTAGAACATGCAGTCCATGACGACGCGAAAGAAGAAGTCGAGCCGAAACTGCAGCGCGCGACTGAACGAGAATCGCACGAAGCAACCGTAGAGGCGCAGATACCTCAGCATCACATGCCTATTCCGCTGTACTGAAGCTGTCCGCGTCGCCAGAGCACTCGGCCCACGAGTGCGCAAGCGAGGCACCACAGTCCGGTCGTCGCCAGACTGGCGAGCCATTCCGCCATCGTCAGCTTGCCGAGTAGTGCGCTGACCGGCGTCCAGTACAAGTGGGCAAAGGGTAAGTAGCCCAGCCATTCCCGCGCTTCGGCGCCGAAGAGTTCGAGCGGAATCAGGCCGCCTCCGAGCAGCGACGAGATGAATCTCAACATGACGATGAGACTCCAAACGTTGTCGGCCCAAAAAGCCACGAGTTGCACGGGATAGCAGATGAGAAAGTGGAGCACGTTGGCGGCTGCCATCGACAAGAGCGCCTGGGCGACGCTGGTCGGCGTGATGGCGAGATCGGCCGGCTGCGGCAGCACGAGGAGAAACGCTCCGCCCACGAGCGCGAGTTGCAGCAGCGACGGTGTCAGGACTCCGCACTGTTGCGCAAATTTGAAGCGCAGGTAGCCGGCGGGATACACCAAGTAACGGTTGAGGGTGCCGTCGTAGATGTCGTTGGCGATGCCGAGCGTCAGGTCGGAGCCGCGCACGACTTTGATGATGAGCGTGCAGGCGATTGCGTACGCGACCATACCGGCGAAGGTGTAACCGCCGAGCAGCGGCGTGCCGCGTGCCGCGTAGATCGCTTGCCAAGTGAAATACGGCACGCCAATGCCGGCGAGTAGGCTGCCCACGGCGCCGAGCCAGAAGTCCATGCGGTAACTCACCGCCTTCTTGGTCTCGATCGCAAGAATTTGCAGGAAGAGGCGGAGCGGCATGATCGGCTACTTCTGTCGCTCGCGAATGAGTTCTTCGATGACGGTGGCGATATCGACTTCTTCGATGCTGAGATCGGCGACCGGCAACGCGGCGAGCAGCGCGGCGGCGGCGGCGGCGACTTGTTGGCGCGGCACGCGCAGCCTCACTTCGTGTGGCTCGCAGCGCACGATCTCGCCGTAGGCGCTCCAGGAGTCCGGGCGCGGCAGCTCGCCGTCCGACTTGCGCAGATGCGCGCAGACGATCTTGTGCGCCGAGTAAACCTCCGCGACGCCGCTCAGCGATCCGTCGTAGACGATTTCGCCGGCGCGCAGAATGATGATGCGCTGGCAGAGTCGCTCAATGTCCTCCATGTAGTGACTCGTGAGGAGCATCGCCGGCCGATGCTCTTCTCGATAGCGCAGCAGAAAATCGCGAATCGCGCGTTGCGCCGTGAGGTCGAGCCCAATCGTCGGTTCGTCGAGGTAAACGACGCGCGGGCCGTGTAGGAGCGCGGCGATCAATTCCATTTTCATGCGCTCGCCGAGCGAGAGTCGCCGGATTTGCACATGGAGCTGATCGCGAACGCCGAGCACTTCCGTCAAATAGTCGAGATTCGCGCGAAAAACCGGCTCCGCCAGTTGATAGATCTCTTTGAGCAGCAAGAAGCAATCGGCCGCCGGGAGATCCCACCAAAGTTGCGCCTTCTGGCCCATAATGAGCGCCATCTGTCGCCGCAACCCGTTCTCGCGCCGCCACGGCACGTGGCCGAGCACTCGCGCCGTGCCTGCCGTCGGATGGATGATCCCGGCCAGCATTTTTACGAGCGTGGTCTTGCCGGCGCCGTTGGCGCCGACGAGTCCGACGATCTCGCCTTCGCCGACGTGAAACGTTGCGGACTTGACGGCCTCGCGCTCGACCGACTCGCGGCGAAAGAGTGCGCGCAGCGAGCCTTTGAGCCCGGGAAGTTTTTTTGGCACCCTAAAGGTCTTGCTAAGCTGCTCCGCTTCGATCATGAAGTGGCATCCTCTCGCGAACATTCGACGAGTTGACCTGCATACTCGGTTGCTTCGCGGCAATCCAGTCGGCTTGAAACAGCGCGAGGCGATTCTTACAATCCCAAGCCATTTTTTGACTTCCGCTCGAGCTGGGAAAGATGAGCCCGAGCGAGTTGGCGTCGGCGGGTCAGTGACACCATGAATTTGGTGGGAGACAAGATGAGTTTTCTCGAGAGCTTGCGCAACGTGGCGGTGGTCGGCGCCGGCACCATGGGCAATGGTATCGCCCAGGTGTTCGCGACGGGCGGTTACACGGTGACGCTGATCGATCCGTTCGAGACGGCGCTAACGCGCGCCAAGGTCGGCATCGAGAAGAGCCTCGAGAAGCTGGTCCAAAAGGGCAAGCTCACGCTCGAGCAGACGACGGCGGCGCTCGCGCGGCTCCACTTCGCGCCGACACTCGATTCCGCAGTCGACGCGCAGCTCGCGATCGAGGCGGTTCCGGAGCAGCGCACGCTGAAACTCGACATTCATCATCAGCTCGACGAGTTACTTGCGCCGGCGGCGATCATCGCTTCAAACACATCTTCAATCTCCATCACGAGCCTCGCCACGGCGACCGGCCGACCAGCGCAGTTCATTGGGATGCACTTCATGAATCCGGTGCCGCTCATGAAGTTAATCGAAGTGATTCGCGGTCATTCAACGAGCGATGCCACGGCGAAGGCGATTCGCGAAGTGGCGCTCGCACTCGGCAAAACGCCGGTCGAGTCCACCGACTACCCCGGCTTCGTCTCGAATCGCGTGTTGATGCCGATGCTGAACGAGGCGATGTTCTGTGTCATGGAAGGCGTCGCGACTCCGCAAGCGATCGACGACGTCATGAAGCTTGGCATGAACCATCCGATGGGTCCGCTCACGTTAGCCGACTTCATCGGCCTCGATGTTTGCCTGCACATTCTAGAAGTACTTCATACCGGACTTGGGGACCCGAAGTATCGCGCTTGCCCGTTATTGCGTCGCATGGTGGCGGCCGGGCATCTAGGACGGAAGTCAGGACGCGGTTTCTTCGAATACTCAGCGGTACGCGCGTAAAGCATCGAGCGAAAGTCGAGAACAGAGGATCGCCATGAACTTCGAGCTGAGTCAAAAACACCTTCAGCTACAGGACATGGCCCGGGAGTTTGCCGACAAGATCTTGATGCCGAGTGCTGATCGCTACGATCGCAACGAGGAGTTTCCCGCCGAGCAGATCGAGAAACTCGCCGGACTCGGGTTTCTCGGCATCTTAGTCTCCGAGCAGATGGGCGGACTCGGACTCGACACGGTCGGCTTGACTTGCGCGCTCGAAGAAATTCATCGCGGTTGCGCATCGACCGGTGTCACGGTCTCGGTGCACAATTCGCTGCTCACGCATCCGCTCATCACCTTCGGGAACCCGGCCCAATGCGCGCGGTACTTGCCGCGCCTGGCGTCCGGAAAAAGCCTTGGCGCGTACGCCATCACTGAGCCGAATCACGGCTCCGATGCGGCGGCGATCGAAACGACCTGCCGGCGCGCCGGCAACAAATACATTTTGAATGGCACCAAAGCGTGGATCACCAACGGCTCGAAGGCCGACGTCGTGATCACTTTTGCGACTCTCGATGCCGCGAAAGGGCCGAAGGGCATCTGCGCGTTTATCGTCGAGCGCGAGTTCAGCGGTTTTCAAGTTGGCAAGAAGGAGCTGAAACTCGGCATTCGCGGCTCGGACACCGTACAGCTCGTGTTCGAGGATCTCGAAGTCCCGGTCGAGAACTTGCTCGGTGAGGAGGGACAGGGTTTCAAGATCGCGATGCATACGTTGGATGGAGGTCGCATTGGTATTGCGACCCAGGCGGTCGGCATTGCGCAAGCGTGCCTCGAGGCTTCGCTTCGCTACCTCGAGCGCAACGAATCGCTCCAGCATTCACAAGCGCTGCAGCACAAGCTGGCGGACATGGCGATGGAAATCGATGCCGCCCGCCTGCTGACTTACCGTGCCGCGAGTCTCAAGGACCGCGGCCGGCCGCACTCGGTCGAGGCGTCAAAAGCGAAACTCTACGCCTCCGAAACGTCGAATCGCGCGGCGCGCGAAGCTGTGCAGATTCACGGCGGTGAAGGGATTTGTCGCGGCGCGAGCGTTGATCGCTTGTTTCGCGACGCGCGCATCACGGAGATCTACGAGGGCACGAGCGAGATTCAGAGACTCGTGATCGCGCGGCAGACTCTGAAGAATGCGCGACCAGCGTGACCGTCGAGCTCGAGCTGAGCGCGGTGGTGGCGGGAGTGCGAAGCGGCGCCCGGCGCGAGCTGGGGCGTGCGCTGACGTGGATCGAGAATCGCCATCCGCAAACGGATGCGTTGCTGACCGCGCTGCGGGCCGGCAATGAACCGCGGCTGGCGAAGTGTGTGCGATTCGGCATCACGGGTGCTCCCGGGGTCGGCAAGAGCTCGGTGACGGCGCGGTTGATCGTCGAGTTGCGCGCGCGCGGTGAACGCGTCGCGGTACTGGCCGTCGACCCGACAAGTCCGATCACGGGGGGTGCGGTGCTAGGCGACCGCGTGCGCATGGGCGGTCACGCCAACGACGACGGTGTGTACATCCGCAGCTTTGCGAGTCGTGGTGCGGTCGGGGGTGTCGCCGTCGCTTGCGACGAAGCGGCGGAGTTACTCGCTTGCGCCGGTTTCACACTCGTGTTGATCGAGACCGTCGGTGTCGGTCAGTTGGAGCTGGGAATTGTCGCGGTTGCCGACGAGATACATCTGTTGGTGGCGCCGGATTCAGGAGATGTCGTGCAGTACTTGAAAGCCGGGCTCTTGGAACTGGTGCACCGAATTGTTGTGAACAAGTGCGATCGACCCGGTGCGGACGAGACCGTTGGCCTCTTGCGCGAGTTGGCGCACGAGCGCGGAGCGCCCGAGCCGCTCGCAGTGAGCGCGAACACCGGTGCCGGCATCGAAGCACTCGTGCAAGCGATGGGCGAGACCGCAGCTACTGTGCGGCAGGCGTCAGCTTCCGACCGCCTGACGGCGCGCCTTGAGCGCCGCTTGATCGAGCGAGCAGAAGCACAGTGGATCGAGAGCGGTTGGTCACGCGGCGGGGGACGGGTGCGCGCGAGCGCGTTGGCGCGCGAAATTGCAACCGGGCGCCGCGATTTTGCGGACGTGATCGCGGAGCTCGTGCGTGGCGACCAAAGCGGGGGCCGAGATAGGACGGAACATTGATCCGTTTCAGCGACGAGCATCAAGCCATCCGTGACATGGTTGCGGACTTCGCCGACCACGAACTCTCACCAAACGCCGAGCATGTCGATCAAAGCGGTCGGAGCGCCGAGGATCAACTCGCGCGATTGGGCGCGTTGGGCCTCCTCGGCGCCGCGTTGCCGGAAGCGTATGGCGGCACTGGTGGCGACCTGTTGATGCAGATCATCATTCTGGAGGAGCTCGCGCGCGGCTGCGCGGGAACCGCCGTCGCGGTCGCGAGTCATGCGTGCGCGAGCTTGGCGATAGCGGCGCACGGTAGCGCCGAGCAAAAGGCGCGTTGGCTTCCGGAACTCGCGAGCGGTCGCCGCGCCGCGGCGTGGGCACATCTGGAGAAACTCGCGACGCCCGGAGTCTTGACCGCGCGCGCCGAGCGCGACGCGGAATCGGACGCGATCCTGTTGCATGGTCGCAAGCGCCTCGTCGCCGCCGCGCGCCGCGCCGACGTGTTCGTAGTCGTCGTCGGCACGGGTGCGTCGACCGGTGAGCCGGAACTCTTCATCGTTGAACGCGCGCACGCCGCCGGCCTCACAGTCGCCGAGGACGCCGATCTACTCGGGTTGCGCGGCGGCGAATTGGCGGACGTGAATCTCGCTGCCGTGCGCGTCGACGCCAGCGCGCGGCTCGGGAGCGGACCGTTGACGCCGGCGCAACTCGCGCGCGTCGGCGCCACTGCGAGCGTCGCACTCGCCGCGCTGGCGAACGGCCTGAGCCGCACCGCGATCGTCTACGCGCGCGGCTACGCGGCGCAGCGGCGCGCTTTCGGCGTCACGATCGATCGCTTCGAGGCGCTGCGACTCAAGTTTGGCGCCGCAGTGGCGACGGCCGAGGCCGCGCGACTCTTGACCTATCGCGCCGCCGCCGTGCTCGATCGCAACGAGCCGGCGATCGCGGAAGCGGCGCAAGCGAAGTACTTCGCGAGCGAGACCGCCTACCAGATCGCGAAAGACGCCGTGCAGATTTTGGGCGGCAACGGCTTCTCCCGCGAATACCCGGTCGAGCGCATGTATCGCGATGCGAAGATGCTGGAGGTCATGGGCGGCGTGAATCACGCACAACGACTGATCGTAGCGGACACCTGGATCGGAGCGACGACATGATTCGCGTCGTGGTGTTGGGCGCCTTGCGAACGCCCATCGGCAAGTTTCTCGGCGGACTGTCATCCCTCAGCGCGCCGCAGCTCGGCGTGCGGGTCGTGAAGCCGCTGCTCGCACGCATCGGCGTTCGCGCCGATCAAATCGATGAGTTGATTTTCGGCGTTGGACGCCAAGCCGGTTCGGGACCGAACCCCGCGCGCCAGGTGGCCATCGGCGCCGGCCTCCCGGTGGCGACGACGGCGTATACGGTGAATATGGCGTGCGGCTCGGGGTTGTTGTCGATCATCCACGGCGCCGACGCGATCCGCCGCGGCGACGCGCAGGTCGTCGTGGCGGGCGGCGCTGAGAGCATGTCGCGCATGCCGTTTTATCTGGAGGACGCGCGCACCGGTTATCGGCTCGGCCACGGACAACTTGTCGATGGTATGTACCGCGATGGATTTCATTGTCCGCTCGCCGATCAGCTCATGGGGGCGACCGCCGAGAATCTTGCGGATGAGTTTCACATCTCGCGCGAGGAGCAGGATCAGTACGCCCTCGAGTCGCAGCTTCGCTGTGAAGCGGCGCGCCAGCGCGGTGCGTTTCGCGACGAGATCGAGGCGGTCGAAATCGCGGGCGGGAAGAACCTGGTTCGCATCGACACCGACGAGCATCCGCGCGATGGCGCGACGCTCGCGTCGTTGGCGAAACTGAAGCCAGTGTTTCGCGACAACGGTACGGTGCATCCCGGCAATTCGTCCGGCATCACCGATGGCGCCGCCGCGGTGTTGCTCGCCTCGGAAGACGCGGCGCGGCGCTTGGGCGTGAGTCCGATCGGAGAGATCGGCCACTCCGCGCGCGCCGGCGTCGAGCCGCGGCGCATGGGCATGGGACCCGTGCCGGCGCTGCGAAAGTTGTTGGCGGCGAACGGCCGCCGACTCGACGACTATCCACTCGTGGAGTTGAACGAAGCATTCGCGGCGCAGGTGATCGCGTGCGATCGCGAGCTCAGACTGGATCGCGCGCGTCTCAATGTGAGCGGTGGCGCCATTGCACTCGGGCATCCGATTGGCGCCACCGGCGCGCGCATCGTCGTCACGTTGCTCCATGAAATGCGTCGCCGCGGTGTCGAGCGCGGCCTCGCAACCTTGTGCATCTCGGGCGGCATGGGACTCGCGCTCGAGGTTTCGCGTGCGGGCCGCGATTGATCAACTCGTCCACCAGAATTGAACCACATGCGTATCACTCATAAACCGGCGACGCGACTCCCGCGCCGACTTTCACTCTTGATGGCGCCCGTCTATCAAACGTCGGCGACTGCGGAACTCGATGCCGGCGCCGCGAAGTGGGTGCCGGCGGACGCCCGCGCGGCCCTCGCCAGCGGCGATCTGTCGGGAGCGGCAGGCACGCGACTTCTGTTACACACGCCGAGTAAGCGGGGCGCGCAACGCGTGTTGCTCATCGGCCTCGGCGAGAAGAAGAGCCTCACGGCCGATCGCGTTCGGCGTTACGCCGGTATCGCCGCCGCCGCCGCCGCGCGTACGGCCGGGCAGACGGCCGCGCTACTCATTCCGACTGCCCGCACGCGCGCCCTTCCGCACGCGGAACTGCGCGCGTTGGTCGAGGAAGGCGCGGCGCTCGGCGCGTACAAATTTCTCACCTACAAGTCGCAGAGCGGTGATGCGAGTGCGCGTCCGCTGATCCGCGAGCTGCTTCTCTGCGAGAGTTCGGAGTCGAGTACTCCGAGCGAACGACGTGATGGAAGCGTGCGCGCAAACGCGCTCGCGTACGGAATCAATCTTTGTCGCGAGCTTGGCAATTTGCCGCCGAACGACTTAGGTCCCGAGCAACTCGCGGCGCGCGCGCGGGTCGAGGCGCGCAAGGCCGGACTCAAGTCGCGAGTGCTCGATGAGCGCCAACTCGCGCGCGCGGGCATGCGAGCATTACTGGCGGTTGGGCAGGGGAGTCGGCGACCGCCGCGATTGATCATTCTCGAGCATGCGCCGCGTCGCGGCGACGGGCGTCCGCCGCTGGTGCTTGTCGGCAAAGCGGTGACTTTCGATAGCGGTGGCATCAGCATCAAGTCCGCGCAGGGCATGGAAGACATGAAGTACGACATGTGCGGCGGTGGCGCTGTCATCGGCGCCATGGCGGCGATCGGACGCATTGCGCCACGTCGCCGCGTCATCGGTCTCGTGCCGACGGCCGAGAACATGCCGGACGGTGGCGCCTATCGACCGGGCGACATCCTGCGCAGCGCCAACGGCCTCACGATCGAGATCATCAATACGGACGCCGAAGGTCGTTTGGCTTTGGCGGACGCCCTCCACTACGCGCAGCAGTACGAACCGAGTTTGCTGGTGGATGTCGCGACGCTGACCGGTTCGATCGCGGTTGCTCTGGGACCTTCGCGCGCGGGGGTTTTCAGTCGCGACGAACGACTCGCGCGCCGCGTCGCCGAGCTCGGCACTCGCCTGGGCGAAAAAATGTGGACGATGCCGATCGACGATGAGCATCTCGATGCCGTGAAGAGCGACCACGCCGATCTCAAGAACTCGGGCGGGCGTTTTGGCGGTGCTTGTACTGCCGCGGCGTTCCTGTCGCGCTTTGCCGGCGACGTACCATGGGTGCATCTCGACATCGCATCGTGCGCCTGGATCGAGCGCGATCACGATCTCGGACCGCGCGGCGCTTCGGGCTTCGCGGTTCGCACTTTGGTTCAGCTCGCCGAAGAATCACTTCCGTTGTAGTCAAAGAGACGAAGAGGGCGAATGGGATTTCAGTGCGGAATCGTTGGGCTGCCGAACGTCGGCAAGTCGACTATCTTCAACGCGCTGACGTCCGCCGGCGCGGCGGCCGCCAATTTTCCGTTCTGCACGATCGAGCCGAACAAGGGCATCGTGCAAGTGCCGGATCCGCGGCTCGAAGCCATCGCGCGATATATCCCGACGCAGAAGATCATTCCGACCTCGATGACTTTCGTTGATATCGCCGGACTCGTGCGCGGGGCTTCGAAGGGCGAAGGGCTTGGCAACCAGTTCCTCGGCCACATTCGCGACACGCAGGCCATCGCGCACGTCGTGCGCTGCTTCGCCGATCCAAACGTCGTGCACGTCGATGGCGGCGTCGATCCGATTCGCGATATCGAGGTGATCGAAACGGAGTTGATGCTGGCCGACCTCGACTCGGTGAGCCGCCGGGTGTCGACGCTCGAAAAGCGCACGCGCGGCGCGGACGCGGACGCGCTGCGCGCGTTAGCGGTCGCCCGCACGGTGCGGACCGGTCTCGAAGCTGGGAAGCCGGTGCGTCAGCTCTCACTTTCAGAGGAAGAACTCGCGGACGTCCGCGATTTGCATCTCATTACCGCGAAGCCCGTGCTTTACATTGCCAACATCGATGAGAGCGATCTTGGCGCGGTGGAGGCGAATCCGCTCTATCAGCGCGTCGCGGATTACGCGGAGCGCGATGGGGCGCGCGTCATCGCGATATGCGGCAAGATCGAGGCGGAGGTCGCCGAACTCGGCGGCGCCGACAAACAGCAATTTCTGGCGGCGCTCGGCCTTGCCGAATCGGGACTCGATCGCGTCATCCGCGCCGGTCATGAGCTGTTGCGCTTGCAGACTTTCTTTACCGCCGGTGAAAAGGAAGTGCGGGCGTGGACCGTTCCGGTCGGCGCCACGGCGCCGCAAGCAGCCGGTGTCATTCACAGTGATTTCGAGCGCGGTTTTATTCGCGCCGAGGTTTACCACTTCGACGATTTGATGCGGCATCACAGCGAAGCGCAGATCAAGAGCGCCGGGCTCTTGCGCGTCGAAGGCAAGAACTACGTGTTGAAGGATGGCGACGTACTGTTCTTTAGATTTTCGGTATAGACGCGCCGGCCTTGCTCCTTCGAGATCCGGTCCAAATTTTCCGCGCAGCGCCGGTCGCCGGGGCACGGCGGACGAGTTTTCGACCCGGCGAGCGCCTCGCCAAAGCGTCTCGACCGACTTCGCGCGCAGGATATGATACGCACCTCGACCACGCGGACGGACAACTTAGCAGTGAAGTTGAGCGCGGCGAAGAATACTCCATTGAATCGAGGATGGCATGCGGCTGGCGAGAGCGGTTTGCATTGGGTTCGCGTTGCTGATTGTTGCGACGACGGCGCAGGTAGAAGCGCAGGGTTTTGTGTTCTCGCTGCCGGATGTCACCGTGGAATATGAACCCGCGGATGGCGTCGCGAGCTTCACGATTTCCGCGAGCGTCACGGAACTTGGATCGAGCGCCGGCTTTCCAAATGCCACGCTGGCCCTCTCGCTCGGCGTACGGCACGACGAGACTTATTTGCTCATCGATGGCGTTGCGCCAACTGGCGTTCTCGCCGCGCTCAGCGGCGGCACGGGCCCGGAATTTTTCGCCGTGAATACCTATATCGATGGGTTCACCGTGGGTTGCGTCTACACGTTCAACATGTCGACGCCCATCAGCTTTCCTACGGCCCAGCCCGTGCTCTCGCTCGATTACTCGACGCAGGCCGCAGCGCTCATCGGCGATCTCACCGGCGTCGATAGCTCGCTCGATTACGACGCGACGCTCGGCGCGCCGGCGGTTGCAAACGTCGTCGTGATCGGTTTGACCGAGCGGTTCGCAACCGGTGACAGTGGTCTCGTCTCGCTCGTCCCGGACCTTGGTTTACCCTTTGTCCGTGGCGACACGAACGGCAACGGCAACCTGAACATCGCGGATAGCGTGTTAGTTTTGCTGGTGCTCTTCGAGGGCGTGAGTGCGTCGTGCGTGGATGCGCTCGATTGCAACGACGACGGGCAAGTCAATCTCGCCGATGCCGTTTATCACCTGAATTTCCTATTTGAGAGCGGGCCGGCCTTTCCGGCACCGTATCCGCTATGCGGTATCGACCCCTCCGGCGATACGCTCGATTGCGGTGGCGCGGCGAATTGCCCATGATGGCCGCGGTCGCACCGTCGGTGCGGACGGGTCGTGTCCGGAGTTGCGACAGTACGCGCGAACGCAAGGTGGAATTCGCGAATGAAGAATGCACCCCGGCGGCGCAGTCTCCCGGTGATCGGCTGGCGTGAATGGGTGTGTCTGCCGGAGCTCGCGATCAAGTCGCTCGAAGCAAAAGTCGACACCGGGGCGCGCACGTCCGTCTTGCATGCCGTCGACGTCAATGAGTACCGGCGCGCCGGCACGCTTTATTTGCGGTTCAAAGTTTTTCCCCACCAACAGGACGATGCGCGGCCGATTCTCGCGCGCGCGCCGGTGATCGATCGCCGGCACGTGCGAAACTCGAGCGGCCAGCAAGAGCTGCGCTGGGTGATCTCGACATTGTTGGAATTGAACGACGAACGATTTCCGATCGAGTTGTCTCTGACGAGTCGGCATGCGATGGGATTTCGCATGCTGCTGGGTCGCGAGTCCGTGCGGCGCCGATTTCTCGTGAATCCGGCGCGATCGTATTTGCAGGGTCGCGCGCCCCGCTCGAGTCGCGATGCGGTCGCTCGCGAAGAGGAATGAGCCGGACCGCGGCGCCGACCGCGATGGACTTTCCGACAGCTTGAGCGACGTGGCGGCTGCGAATTGCCCGGCTTTCCTTCGTCGCGCAGAGAATTCGTCCGACATGAAAATAGTTCTGTCGCCGCGCACCGTCGCTAAGTGAATGCTGAAGTGCTGTTTGCCGCGCGACGTATCGAATCGCCGAGGGTCCATGCCTACCCGTCTTTTGCCGATGGCACGTGCATTGCCATGTGCTGAGCGGCTTTCATTTGGTTGGATGGACCGGCGAGTTTTCGAGCCTACACTCCCGGTCCATCTTTTTTTGGGGTGCTGTCCGCAGTACCGTTTTTTTTTGGGTGCAGTCCGCAGCACCGTTTTTTTTGGGGTGCTGTCCTCAGCACCGTTTTTTTTGGGGTGCTGTCCTCAGCACCCCATGCCGTTTCGGGAGGACCCGAAACGGCTCACCCCACACGATCGCGCCTCCGGCGATGCGTGCTCCGATGCGAGCGCGGGCGTCCCGCCCGCTCCGGAGGTGAGTGGCGTACGAGTGGCTTCAGCGGAACTTCCCTATCGTTTCGGAGGGACCCGAAACGGCTCACGCCGCCCGTTCGTTGCCTTCGCTCGCTTCACGCCGTTTCTTCACACAAAATGCGCCCGAAATTATTCGTCGATGCGCGACTCCCTGCCGAAGTAAGCTCTAGTCGTAAATGTGACTTCAGACGCGAGAGGCGCCTCACGATGACGATCGGACGCCGGGAGTTCCTCAAGCTCGGAATCTTGGCCAGCGCGTACGGACTCGGCCAACTTGGCCGTCGATCCGCCGGTCGCGCATTTGCAATCGGGAGTGACGTGCCCGCCGCGCGCTGTATCGGCGGGTACGGCCCGCTCGTTCCGACGCCCGAAGAGGATACCGGCGAGCTGGCCTTCGCCATGCCGACCGGTTTCAAGTATCGCATTTTCGGGCGCGTGGGTGACCCGCTCGCGGACGGCCGGCTGACTCCGCCGGCGCACGACGGAATGGCGTCGTTCCTCGTCGACGGCAAGATTCGCATTGTTCGCAATCACGAGGTCTCGCCGCGAGGAGTTTGCGTGGCAGCGCCTGCGCACTCTTTTGACCCGAGCGCGGCCGGTGGCACGACGACCTTGGTGATCGACCCGACCTTGCGCCGACTCGAACGCGCATGGATCAGTTTGAGCGGCACCACGAAAAACTGCGCGGGCGGTCCGACGCCGTGGGGGGCTTGGATCAGTTGCGAAGAGAGCACCGACGGTGTCGCGCGCTTCACGGATGCGACGGGGGCTGAACACGGCGGGTTCGAACGCGAACACGGTTACTGTTTCGAGGTGCCGGCGCGGGCTGATGACGTGCGCCGCGCTGAGCCCATCCGCGCGATGGGCCGCTTCGTTCATGAGGCGATTGCGATCGATCCAGCGACGGGCATCGTCTACGAGACAGAGGATTGGCCGACCGCGGGACTCTATCGATTCATTCCGCGGCAACCGCAAGATCTCCACGCGGGTGGTCAACTAGAGATGTTGGCGGTGACGGATCATCCGGGATTCGACGCGCGTACCGGCCAAGTCGCGGGAGTCGTGAGAAATTGTCATTGGGTGCCGATCGCGGATCCTGATCCAGTCCCGGCGGAACTTCGACCGCAGGCCGTCTATGAACAGGGCAAGGCGCTCGGCGCCGCAACCTTTTCGCGTCTCGAAGGCTGTTGGTACGGCGATGGATCGATCTTCGTGACCGCTACCGACGGCGGCGACGCGAAACTCGGTCAGGTTTGGCGCTACACGCCACGAGGCGCCGATCACGGTGAACTCACGCTGGTCTTCGAATCGCGTTCGGCCGCGGTGCTCCAGAACCCCGACAACTTGTGCGTGAGTCCGCGCCGCGCGTTAGTGTTGTGCGAGGACTGCCTAAATGTTCAGTACATGCGCGGTCTCACCGCCACCGGTGAAATTTTCGACTTGGTGCGCAATCTGAAATTCAACACCGAGTTTTGCGGCGTCAACTTCAGTCCCGACGGTGAGACGCTCTTCTTTAACCTGCAGACGCCCGGCATGACGGTCGCGATGTGGGGCGACTGGCGGCGCGGCGTGCTGTGAGAACGACGCGCGGTTGTCAGTTCCTACGACGGTGAGAGCGAATTTTCGAGTTCAGATACCTGACGCCCAACTCGGTAATTGAGGCAATCACAATGTGGCACGGCATTGACTTTGTCGTGGAATCAATTTGCGAATTGCTGGGTCTTGGTGCGGCGCCCGAGACGTTACGGGCGCGGAAAAAAATCCTCGAGGCTCGCCTCGACGCGACCGAGCAACAGTGCTTGGGTTGCGGCGGTGAGATACCCACGGACGCGATCGAGTGCAAAGCCTGCGGCTGGACTTTTGTCGATGATGCGTCGACCGACAACGCGAAATAGCCGCGGTGCTCGCGCCGCCGACGCAGGCCGCAAGCTCACTCAAACAAAGCTGCCCCTGCGATCTCAAGACTCGGATCGCAGGGGCTTTTCATGTCGACTCGATCGCTGGCGTGCCGAGCGCGATTAGAACGGCAGCGGCACGGCGTCGTCCCACACCACGCGGCGGAAGTAAACCGCGTTCGGTGTGAAAGGCGGCATATTGTCGATGTCTTGCAGCATGGGGTCGAAGGCCCAGTTGCGGATGGGCGCGGTGTAGGCGCGGCCGCCGTACATCCACGGTGCGCGGCCGATCTCGCTGTCGAACAAGTTGATGAACGCGCCATTGATGGTCGAGGAGACTCCCGACCAGTTCTCATGGAAACGCGGCAGGTTTTCGAAGCCGCCGGAGTACGAGCCGCCGCCATCCGGAGTCGGGACAATTCCGGTCACCATCGCGAGGTTGTAAGTCGTCGGCGCGGCGCTCGGCAGACCGCTCGTCGCCGTCTTGGTGTCATTCCAGTTTTGTGACAACAAGTTGACGGCATCCGCGATGACAGCAGCGCCCTTCTTGTTCACCGTGTTGAAGTTTCCGTGCACGTAGACCGGGTCTTCGCTCACGACCGTCATCGGCGCGAGGATTTCGGTCGCGTTCGTCAACCGAATGCCGTTCGGCTGCGCAGCCGACGCGTCCGTGCGATAGGCGTAGATCAATCCATTCGCCGGAAACGCGCCGGAGCTGTTGAGCAGACCGACGTTGATCTCGCTGACGGTCACGTTGCGATTTTCGCGACCATCGTACATGGTGCGCTGGGTCACGGTTCCCGCCGGCAGCGTGAGAACCGTGCCAGTGCGGTCGTATGCGACGCCGTCCACCACCACGAGGTCCGCGTGCTCGTGGAAGTAGCCCTTCACACCGGGCGAAGGAAACGCCTTGATGCTGGCGATCGACGGGGCCGCGACCTCATTGACGGCATGACTGCCGTCCATCACGGTGCCGTGCCAAGTATTGAGCGCGAGATTCGTCCAATCCGGGTTGTCGGCGTCCATCGACGCCGTCATGTTGGTGTAGCTCGTGTCTTGATATTCCTTGATGTTGACGGTGCCGCCCGTGGCGCTGCCGTCATTCTTACGCTCTCGCAGGATCTTGCCCGTACAGCGAAAGTAGTCGCTGTTGACGGTGAGCGTGTTGCCGCAGCCGACGTAGATACTGCCGTTAGAGTGCACGCGTCCACCGAGCGTCATGCTCGGGCCGGGCAGGATCTCGAGGTCGTCGCGATAGAAGATCATGTATTGGAAGATGGGTGTCATCGTGAGCTCGACGATGCGATGCACGGTGGCGCCGCCGCGATCGACTTCGACCGACGAGCGAATGCGGTACGGCTGGATCGTCATAGTCACACCGTCGACATCGGCGCGCTGAATCTGCACGCCGACCGGCTCAATCGTGTAGTCATAGGGCGTGCCTCCCATCGTGAGCGAGCCAGAGAGCGTGGGCGTCTCGTAGTTCGCCACTTGGGTCAGCATGTTTTTCTGCGCAGTTTCCGTCACGCTCTCGGCGAGCGATAGCGCGCTCGTTTGGGCGAGCGAGTACTGCGTATTGCGGCCTTGATGGAACGATGTCGAAACCGCGCCAGCGACAATCAGACTGATTGTCAGCACCAGCACGATGACCAAGATGAGAATCGTGCCGCGTTCAGAGCTCCCGCGGCGATTGGCCGTGAGCATGTTGACCGACCTTTCCATGACTCGACGCAGTGGCGCGTAGCGGGCAGCGCAACTTGCTCAGTTGCGCATGTGCACGCTGCCACTGGCCGTGTAGCTCAGCAATTCGCCTCGCGGTCCGTTTTGCTGAACCTGTACTAGTAAGCGTATCTCGTTGAAGTTGAGAGTCGGGTCTTGCAGGTACGTCGACGCGCTGAACGCTGTGACGTGGCGCGCGATCAGCATGACTTGGTTGCCGAATGGATCGTAAATGGCCACCGTCTGGTTCACGGCGTCGAAGCGCACGCTGAACACTGTGTTGTCCCATTCAAGGTCGCCCGTGTCTTCGTCGAACGGAAAGCCGTTGCCATCGAGATCAGCCAACATTCGCATGCGCAGTTCCGTGTTGCCGGCCGGAATCTCCGGATAGGTCGTTGCCGTCAACGGCTCGGTGTTCCACCCGGTTTTGCGCAACACTTCCGAAATGCGGCGGAAGCCGCGATTCGCTTCTGCTTGCACCTGCGTGTCCGCATCGGCGAATGCGACCATGCGAGTCGACTCCATACCGATGTTGAGCGCGACCGCGGCGAGCAGCGACATGAGCGCGGCGGAAATGGTGAGCTCTATGAGCGTGAATCCGCCAGGTTGTTGCTTGTTCATGGTTCCTTGTTACTCCGTGCGCACGGCGAAAAACGACCGACCGATGAGCCCGTGATCCTGGCTGTCCCAACTGAGATTGAGCTGGATCTCGAGCGGGTCGGCAGCCGGGTTCGCATAGTTGATGGTGATTTGTCCATTTGAGACGCCGGGAATTGCGATCGTCGTGCCATCCGGATAAAGCGCGACGACATCGGAGAATGGCACGGATTGGATTTTCTCCAGGACGTTACGCACTTCGGCAACCGCCGTCTCCGCTTCGCGACTGAGGCGGTTCTGTTGACTCAACGGAATCAAAGTTAGCAACGTCGACAAGGTGAGCACCGACAGGATGGACATCCCGATCGTGACCTCGAGCAGCGTGAAACCAGGTGTCGATTTCTGTGAGTGTTGCGGCATGGAGCCGAGTGGTTTGACTGTTCGAGGGATCATCGCATTCCTTGCTTCTCGAAACCGAACTCAATCTGTTCGGCGTAGCGACCGGTCCGATAAAGACTCTCGCTCCTTACATGGCAAGGTTCGCGCCCGTCGAGAAACGGCCGTTTAGAAGCCCTCTTGGACCACGTTTCGGGGCAATCGTTCCGGTTGCCACGTGGTCCGCCAGACCCGACGTTTATCCGCTCTAACTCGCGGGTGCTGAGTGGATTAGTGACGAGATCAATAGTCCTGGCGCCAGCGCGGCGCGGTGCCGCAAGCTTGCGCGGTGCTAATCTTTGCCCTATCGTCGCGCCGCCGTTCGCCCGGGAAATAATTCTCACAGTCGGCAGCGATCGGCCGTACTGTTCGAACAACGATTTCGTGCCTCGGCGACCGATACCGATTGAGGCGATGAAAAAACTGCTCAATGTGGCGGCGCCCTCGACGCCTTGCGACTTCCAGCGGAAGGGGATCAGCATGGTTCGGATTCGGGAGTTCTTGGGGATCAGCTTGGTGCTTTGTGCGCTCGCGACTGATCCACTTTATGGTCAGTGAGGCGCGGGCGGTTGCGGCTCCGGTGGAGCTGCAGGCGGTGGCGGGCGCATGGGCGGTGGCGGTGGAACAAGTAGCGGCCCTCGCGGTGGTGGCGCTGCCGGACAAGAACCGTTTGTGCCCGGTGAAAACAATCGGCTGCCCTGGGTTCAATTGACGCTCGAGCGGGCGATCAACCAAGAAGAAGGCTCGCTGCGGCCGATTCTCGTTTACGTTTATGCCGAGAATATGAACGAAGATTGTTGCGCCGCCAACTTCGAGCGCTCGATCTTTCGTTACAAGCCGGTGGTTGACGTCGCGCTGAATTTCAAATGCGTGAAGACGACTTTCGCCCAAGCCGGTGATCTCATGGTCAAGCGATTCGAACTCGATCGAAGCAAGCCGGCGTTGCTCTTGCTCGACGTCGAGGGCGGACTCCTGAGCAAAGTGCAGACTTGCACGGATCCGAAGAAATATCAGAAAGTGATCAGCTCGGCGCTCGCGCTGAACGAGAAGCGCGTCGAACTCAAGGAAAAGCACCTCGGGATGCAGCGCGAGGCGCGTCAACACATCGACGACAAGCAGTACGCGAAAGCGTTGCTGCTGCTGGAGCGCTTGTCCAAGCAGAAGGACAAACTCACCGGCCAAGTGTTGGCGAAGGTCGAGGCGGATCAGGCGGATCTGGTGAGTATCGGCCGCGAACTCTTGCTCGAAGCCGCCAGCCTCCGGGCGCAAAAGCAGTTGTTGACCGCACTCGAACTGTTCAAAGAAATCGAACGGGAGTTCGCCCGTATCGATGACCTCGCGCGCGATGCGCGCCGGTGCGCCGCGGAGGTTCGCACGGCGCTCCGCGACATGGGTGTCTCCAACTTTTAGCAACGCCAACTGCGTGACGCGAATGCTTAGCATCGGGCTGGTCTGAGGCCTAGAAGTTCGCACGGAATACGACAGCGGCGCCGAAACAGTGGCTTCGGCGCCGCTGTCGTTTCTCAATGCCGCCGCGCCGCAAGACTCGGTCCTGGCGAAAAAGAATCTCCGCAGCCCGCCACCGGACGCGGAGCTACGCGCGCTGCGTGCAACGACGCTAGCCACGCGCGTTCGCTACCTATATCTTGTTCCTCGGTTTGACGGGCGAACTACTCGACACTCAACTTGACTCGCCAGGAAAAAAATGCAGAGCGTAAAACTCAACGCAGCGGCTCGCTGCGGGCGCTTGGCTTGGGTTTGCGGGTTTCTCGCGCTTGGCGCGGCGGGACTCATTGCGCAAGTGACACCGATTCCGCTCGGGCCGCCGCCCGTGCCGCCCGAAAATCCGCTCACGGCTGAAAAGGCTCTGCTCGGCAAGTTCCTGTTTTGGGACGAACAATTGAGCGCGGATGACACGGTCGCGTGCGGAAGCTGCCACGCGATGACGGCGGGCGGCGCCGACGCGCGGGCGTTTTCGCCGCTGTCGCGCCATCCCGGGGCGGACTTGCTGTTCGGCACCGGTGACGATGCGCTCGGCTCCATCGGCATCGTGCGTCATGATTGCGGCGGGGCGACGATCGACGACGGCGTGTTCCATCCCGATCGTCAAGTGACGCGCCGCAACGCGTCTTCGGTGATCGCCTCCGCGTACGATCCAGAGGTTTTTTGGAACGGCGCAGCCGGAGAGGTTTTCATCAACCCTATCACGGGTCAAACCCTGATTCCCGCTGGCGGCGCGCTCGAGAACCAAGCGCTCACGCCAATACTGTCGGCTGCCGAAATGAGCTGTGTCGGTCGCACGTGGAGCGATGTCGAGCAAAAACTCGCAACCGTCACACCTCTCGCACTTGGTTCGGACTTGCCCGTCGACCTCGCGGCCGCGCGCGCCGCCGGGCTCGACTACCCGGATATGTTTGCGCTCGCATTCGGTGATAGCGAGATTACACCAGCTCGGATCGCGTTCGCGATCGCGAGCTACGAGCGGACGTTGGTTCCCGACCAAACGCCTTTCGATCTCTTTCTCGGCGGCCAATCCGACGCATTGAGTGATGAACAGGTCGTCGGCATGTTGTTCTTCATCGATCTGTGTGCAGGGTGTCATGGCGGGGCGACGCTCAACGATGGGGACTACCACAACATTGGCGTGCGACCGAGCTTTGATGATGTGGGTCGCATGGAAGTGACATTGCAGTTCGACGACCGCGGCAAGTTCAAGACACCAAGCTTGCGTAACGTGGGTTTGACGGCGCCGTATTTTCATAACGGCGGCAAGTCCACGCTCATGGAGGTGGTGGAGTTCTACGACATCGGCGGCGAGTTCGACGATCATTTGGATCCCGAGATGTTTGTGCTCGACCTGCTCGACGAGGACAAAGTCCGACTCGTGGACTTTCTCACCTTCGGCCTCACGGATCCGCGCGTTGCGGCTTTAGCCCCGCCATTTGACCAGCCGTGCTTGCGTGCGTATTTTCGCCGCGGCGACGCGAATTTCGACGGGACGGTCGATATCAGCGACGCGATCCGCCTGCTGGATTATTTGTTTCTCGCCGGAGCTGCCGTCGCGTGCGCGGATGCCGCGGACTCGAACGATGACGGCGCGCTCAATCTCGCCGATGCCGTGAGTGTGCTCGCGCGGCTCTTTCAGTCGGCACCGCCGCTCCCGCTACCGGGCGATGATTCCTTCGGACCGGATCCGACGCTCGACGGGCTCGACTGTTTGCGGTAAATCGATCTGGTCCCAGAACTAGCGCTGCGCTTCGGTCTAGTTCTCAGCGCCCAATCACACGGTTGCCTATCACACGGATTTCTGCGCTCGCTGCGAATAGCACGGCTATTCGCCGAAGCGCAACTCGATCAGTTCGGGTGGGCGATCTTGAAACGACATCGAGAGAAAGAGCTGTCCGTATTGCTGTTCGTCGATAACGGGCGGTTCGGCGTGACCGAGCGCGCGCAAGATCGCGGGTACCGTGTTTGAGTGACCTACCACGAGCACGTCTTGGCCGCGATGCGTCGCGCGTATTTGCGCGACGAGTTCCACGGTCTTCGCCGCAGCCATTTCGATCGGCGTGAGGGCGTGAGTCGCCGCTACGGCGGCCGCGGTCGATCGTGTGCGCGTGAAGGGCGTCGTGTAAATCGCGCGGAGCGGGACCGACGCCAGCAGTCGCGTCAAGTCCGCGGCCTGCGCAACGCCGACGTTGGTGAGCGGTGGATCCTCGCCCGCGCCGGTCGCTTTCTCGGCATGTCGCACGACGAACACGCGTGTCGCGTCGAGCTTGCGACCGTCACGAATGATGTCGGCGACCGCCCGTGCCAGGTCGTTCGGCACGGGAATAGACAGGTGGTACAAACCGATGCGCCAGCGACCTTCCGCGCGCACGAGCGTGCCGCTCCCGCGACACTCACCGTAGCTGGCATGATCGAGCAGTTCATCGAACCACGCGCAGGCGGCGGCTTCGTCGATCGTGACGCTGCGGCTTGCGGGCACGTACGTCCAAGCCGATGGTCGAGCGAAGTACGGCGCGCTCCAGTTGCGAAATTGGTCGACGGTCCAGTGCTCGGCGGCGTCGGTGCCGAGAAAAACTCCATTGGGCGCGAAATGGTCGAAGTAGCGTTTCGCGTCCGCGTGCGCGGCGGCGTGATGAAAGTCGTCGAGCATGCGGTGGATGGCGATCGTGTCGGGCGCTTGCGCGCGGACGCGCTGACGATGAGATTCGAGCGCCAACAGGACGCGTGGTGCCGTCAAACTCTCTGGGACATGGCCTTCCTGCGGAATCAGTTCAAGACTCGCGGAGCCGCCGGCGGCGAGAATCGCTTGCTCGGTTGCGCGCATCTTTTCGACCCAAGGTATGTCGAGTTCCCCGGCGAACATCGCAACGGGGATCGCGCGCAACCTGTAAACACGCGAGGCGTCCCGCAAAGTGGTGGGGTATCCGGGCAGCGCGGTCAGCGAAGCGAAACGCGCCGGCAGTTCGATGGCCAGCCCGAACGCGCTGCGTCCGCCGTTCGAAACACCGGCGAGGTGTACTCGACCGCCTTCCGGTCGGAACTGAGTCTCGATGTGATCGAGCAAGGCAGACAGCGTCGCCGTCGCGGATGGATGGGTCCATGACTCGCCGGCGGGCGCAATAGGCGAAACGACGAGCCAACCGTGTTCCGCCGCGTGCGCCCAGTATCGACTCAATCCGGCTTCGACCATCGACTGATCTTGCGCGCCCGGCGGCAGCGCCAGCAAGATCGGAAGCTCGTCGAGTTTTCCGGCAGTGACTGGGCTGTTGTCGATTTCACTCGGTTTCAGTACGACGTAGCGAAGTTTCGCGCCGCCGGTCCCGATCGACAATTCCAATACTTCTTCCGAGACCGCCAATAATTTCCCCGTAATCTGCCCCGTCCAAAGACTCAATCCGAGTATGACAGCGACGCGCCACAATTCGTTCGACCAACGCGGTGCGGATTTGTTCACTGGCGCACACAGTTCATCCGGCGCGTTTTCCGAAGCGCGCGAGGAGTGGCACCTCGATGACCGGGCAGCGAGCATCCGTCGTGCGGACGATCAATTTTCCTCGCAGGTAGCTTTGCGACTGATAAGCGGCGAGTGAGACACTCACCGTATAGCGCTTCCCCGCGACCTGCGGTTCGACCTTCACTTCGAAGACGCCGGGCGCGACGCCTTCGAACTCGACGCCGCTGATCTCGAACTTTGAGTCGGGCGCATTGCCGATCACGGTGACTGCCTTCACCAGCGGTGGAGCTCCCTCCTTGAGCAACTTGTCCGTGTCCTTGTTGCCGAACTGCACACCATCGGCTGGTTGCGAAGTCACATAGTTGATGTGCTCGATATTGACCCACATGCCGACCGTCACGACGCGTTCCTCGCTGAACTTGACCGTGATGTCGAGCGGGTCGCGAGTCTTGCCGCTCTGGGCGGCCGGCTTGGCGCGCAGTTTCACGCGGTAACGTTTGCCAGGACTGACTTCCTTGCTTTCGACGATCTCAAACAGCCCCTCGCGTGAGCGCAGCTCCGTGATCGTGAGGCCGAGCTCCGTGCCCGCGATCAAGTCGATCGTGGTCTCTTTGGACTCGTTGACCAGGCCCGTCATCGAGATATTCGCCGGCTCGCTGACCACCATGACGCGGACGTCGCCCGTGAACCATATGATCAATTCCGGCGCCGCCGTATCGTTGCTGCGAATTTTCAGGTTCTTACGGGTATTGCCGGCGACGATTTTCTTCGAGTCGACCTCGAGCTGAATTTCTCCGCTCGAGCCGGCGGCGACCGTTTGCGGATAGCTCAGAATTTCCATGCAACCACATGACGGTAACGGCGGCGAAAGTTCCAGCGCTGCGTCGCCGTCGTTGTAGACCGTGATGTTCGTGTGCCACTTTTCGCCTTGCAGCATGGCGCCGAAATCGAATTGATCCGCGCTGAGGCGGATTTTGGGTTGGCCGGTCGCCGGCACCGGCGTCGGCTCGGGCGCCGGCACTGGCTCTTGCGCCAGGGCCACGACCCAGCCGATCGACGGCGCCGCGCACAATCCGGCGACGATCCACAAGAAATACAACACGTGTCTCGAGTGAGTCATGACGATGGTCCTCGTGGCAAGGCAATTGGAATGTCGAGGCCCTTGGGCGGGTGGCCCAGGGGAGGTTTCTTCGGCCCGCGAATCGCGTGTCGCCGACAGCCGATGCGCGACTCTACCGAAGAGTTGTCGGGTGCCAAGGAGTATCTGCGCACTCCGCGAAGTCGGAAGTTTCGATCTCATGCCGTTCGTCGCCGATGGGTTCGATTCCGAACTCTGCAGCTGGGTCGCAACCTTCCTCGGTTGGCGCCGCGCGCGCGCGGCCGTTTGAATTCTGCGCTGGGGCTTGGCCACGCGTTAAAGTGTGCCTATAATCCCGGACTTTGGATTTGTCGCGCAAGCCCCGCCAACTGCTGTTCTTAATCGGACTTCAGGCTGAGCAATCGACGGCGAGTGGCTCGTCGTTGCCGTTTGTCAGAACCGCTGGCCCGGGCCCGTGAGTTGAGACCCACGTTGTGAAGAGGTGAATGGAATGAACGCGCTAGAAACCCGTGCGGTCGCGATCGACCTGACTCGTCGATCGGCATTGAGAAGTACCGCGTCGAGCGGGCGTCGGTCACCCGCGATGTTGGCAATCGTCGCCGTGCTCGTGTGCGGCGGCATCAGTGCCCTCGTCGCGCAACAGGCGCCGTCCCCGACTCCGATGCAACCGCTGCCCTCTCCGAATGCGCCGTCGGCGAAGCCGCAGATGCAAGAGCAGCGCCACGTCCGCCACATTTTGATGAGGACCGAGGCGGAGGTCGATGCGTTGCTTGCGAAACATAAGAGTGGCGCCGATTTTTCCGCGTTGGCGCGCGTCCATAGTCTCGACGTCACAACGAAGCCGCTCGGCGGCGATCTCGGTTTCATCGCGCCGAGAATGATGGAACTCGAATTCGACAAGGTCGCCTTCGCGTTGCAAAAGGTCGGCGATGTCGGGAAGTGCGAAACCAAGTATGGCTGGCACGCCATGCAACTGATCGCGACGCAGCTCGTTCCGATTGCGACGCCACCACCACCGAAGCCACCGGTCGAACAAAAACCGCGTCCCGAACCGGTCAAACCCAATACCGACTTGACCGTCACGTTCAAGCCGCTCAAGCCCGACTACGGAATTGGCGAGCCGTGCATCGTGCGCGTCGAAATCACTAACACGACCGATCGCGAGTTGCCGATTTTCGATCCTGCCTTGTGGCCGCTCGGTTCGACCGTGCGCTTTGAGCGCGGACGGCTCAATCTCAGTTTGGCATGGCCGGTCGGACGCGCGGCGCCGACCCAGCTCATCCAACGGATCGCGCCCCGCGCGACGATGGCGCAAGAATTTGTGCTGCAAGATTTCCTAGAAGGCGGCACGATCGAGGAATGGCCGCTCATCCGCATGAACTGGCGCGCGAACGTGTTTTTCGGTCGCGCCGAGAAAACGTTTCCTGACCTCAAGTCAGCGCCTGAGTACGCGGAGATGCGGAACAATTGGAAGTACTACGCGTCGGATGAATCGCGGATGAATGTCTTGCGCGCTTACCAACCGGGCGATCGTTGGTTTGTGCTGCTTCATACGCGCGAGAATATCTGGATCGAACTCGTGGATCCGGGCATTCCCGGGTTGCTAGAACATTGGATCGGCCTGACGCGTCGACTCGTGTATGAAGATCAACCCTATAACGCCAATCGGCCCGGTGCGTTTCTGCGCGCCGGGGGTGTCGTGCGCGACGCGATGTCGGCACCGGTTGCGGCGTTTCGATTTTCGAACGAGTTCAATCCCACGCTCGAACCATTTCAACTCGCGCTCGAAGTTGGGAAAGTCGGCTCGCAATACTCTATCGGCACCGGCTTCTACTTGACGCTGGAAGATCCAGCGTCGCTCGAAGGCGAGGCGGTGGTCATCGGCAAAGTTGTGGCGGGAAAGGATGTCCTGACTCGAATCTCGTCCGAGTACGTGGTGAGAGGTAAAGAGCCAACCACTCGCCTGGTGGTGCCTTACCCGGCCGATCTCGTGCCGGAGGACGTGCGCAACGGCACGATTGCGGAGAGTAGCGAGAAGCCCACGACCACCAAACCCGACGCGACGAAACCGCCGCCGTCGAACTCGCAGCGCCCGAGCGCCGTGCCGCTGCCGCGCGTCGAAGTAAAGACCGACAAGGGCGTGTTTGTCATCGAGCTGTTTGAAGATGATGCGCTGAACACAGTCTCTAACTTCATCCAGTTGGCGGAGAGCGGCTTCTACAACATGAAGAAGATTCACCGCGACTGGATGCAAGGCGAGAATCGAGGAATCATTCAATGCGGCAGCAGTGACGGCACGCCGGCCGGCAACGCTGGCTATTGGATTCCCGATGAGCCCAACGCGCGGGAGCACGTGCGCGGTTCGGTTGGACTCGCGCGCGGACCGCAGCCTAATACCGGTAGCAGCCAGTTTTACATCTGTCGGGACGCTCAACCCTACTACGACGGTCAGTACACGGTCTTCGGGCAAGTCGTGAGCGGGATCGAAGTGGTCGACAAGCTCGCCAAGGGCGATCCGATCATGGAAGTCAAAGTGCTTTCCAAGCGCGATCACGCGTACGAGTCGAAGAAACTACCGATCGATCCCAGCGGGGATTCGAAGCAGGGCAAAAAGGAGCCGCAGAAGCAGTGATCCCGGCAGGTGACTACCAAAACCTGCTGATCGAAGATCGCGGGGCCGGGCTTGTGCGAGTGACGGTGAATCGTCCCAAAGTGCTCAACGCGTTGGACGACGCCACGCTCCGGGAGATCGAGCGATGTTTTGCGTGGCTAGAGTGTCACGACGACGCGCGCGTCATCGTGTTGACGGGCGCCGGCGAGAAGGCCTTTGTCGCGGGCGCCGACATCAAGGAGCTGGCGAGTCAAGACGCCGCGGCGGCGAAGTACCGGTCGCGCGCCGGTCAGCGCGCGTTCGGTCGCATCGATCAGCTCGGCAAACCGGTGCTCGCGGCAATCAATGGCTTCGCGCTCGGCGGGGGACTCGAGTTGGCGCTCGCCTGTCATCTGCGGTTCGCGTCGGCGAAGGCCAAACTGGGACTGCCGGAAGTCACGCTCGGAATTCTGCCGGGTTTCGGCGGCACGCAGCGCTTGCCGCGTCTCGTCGGCGAGGGGCCCGCGCTCGAGTTGCTGCTCCTCGGCGATCCGATAGCGGCGGACGAAGCTCACCGCATCGGTCTGGTGAACCGCGTGTTCGAGCCCGAGTTGCTGCAGTCGGGAGTCGAGGAGATTGCGCGCAAACTTCTGAGCCGCGGTCCGCTGGCGTTGCGCGCCGTGTTGGATGCGGTTCGTCGCGGTTTCGGCGCGTCGCTCGAGACGGGCCTGGCGATCGAAGCGGATCTCTTTGGTCTCGTCAGCACGAGCGCGGACATGAAGGAAGGTATGGCGGCGTTTCTCGAGAAACGGCCGAGCCGCTTTACTGGCAGTTAGTTTACCGGCAGACGGTTTAAGGCGGATCGAGACTCTTGGCTCGCCGCGTGTGCGTCGCTTTGCGGAAAGATGATAATGGCGAAAACTCTCTCGATCATCGCCGGTGCTCGGACTCCGATGGCGGAGTATGTCGGCACGGCTGGCGCCGGAAAACTCAAAGACCTGTCCGCAGTCAAACTCGGCGCGCACGCGATCGCTGCTGCGCTCCAGCGGAGCGGTGTAAAGCCGGAGGCGGTTGATCAGGTCGTCATGGGGAACGTGCTTCAGAGTTCCGCCGATGCGATCTACGGCGCGCGCCACGCCGCGCTCTACGCCGGGATTCCGATCGGGAAGCCCGCGTTGACGGTGAACCGACTCTGCGGCTCCGGCATTCAGTCGATCATCAGCGCCGCGCAGTTGTTGCTGCTCGGTGAGGCGGAGACCGTCGTCGCTGGCGGCATGGAGAATATGAGCCAGGCGCCGCACGTGATTCGCGGTGCACGCGAAGGATTCGCACTCGGCCAGGGCAAGTTAGAAGACAGCCTGATGAGTGCGCTGCTCGATCCCTATTGCTCGCTCTACATGGCGCAGACCGCCGAGAAACTGGCGCGCGAATACAAGATCGGGCGCGCCGAACAGGACGAGTTCGCGTTGTTGTCGACGCAACGCGCGAAGGCCGCGATCGACGCTGGCCGACTCGCCGAGGAGATTGCCCCGGTTGCAGTCAAGCAGCGCGGCCAGGCGGTCGACGTCTCGCGCGATGATCACTTGCGCGCCGAAAACAGCATTGCAGCGCTCACCAAGCTGCGACCCGCGTTTGGCGAAGACGGCACCGTTACGGCTGGCAACGCGAGCGGGATCGTCGACGGCGCGGCGGCGATGGTGCTCACCAGCGCAAGCGTCGCGAACCCGTTGGCACGCGTGATTGCGTGGGAAGTCGTCGGCGTCGATCCCTCGATCATGGGAATCGGCCCTGCGCCCGCAATCCGCGGCCTAATCGCGAAGGCAGGCCTCAAACTCACAGACATCGATTTGTTCGAAGTGAACGAGGCGTTCGCGGCGCAGTACCTCGCAGTCGAAAAAGAGCTCGGACTTGCACGCGATCGCGTCAACGTGAACGGCGGCGCGATTGCACTCGGTCATCCGCTCGGCGCAACAGGCGCGCGACTCGTTCTCACGCTAGCACTCGAACTCAAGCGGCGGCGCGCGCGCCGCGGCATCGCGTCCGCGTGCATCGGCGGCGGCCAAGGCATTGCGATCCTGATTGAATCCGCATGAAAGCGCTCGACGCTCGTTCTCCATCCACTGAGGAATCAAAATGACGAAGAGTTTTCGCATCGCGGTTTTCGCGGGCGATGGCATCGGGCCGGAAGTAATGCGCGAGGCGCTCAAGATCCTGGCGGTGGCCGCGAGCAAGTACGGCTTTCGTTATCAAACGAAGGATTTTCCGCACGGATCCGAGCACTATTTAGCGACCGGCGAGCTCATGCCGGAAAGCGTGATCGAAGAAATGAAGAGCTTCGACGCGATTCTGCTCGGCGCGATCGGCGACCCGCGCGTCGAAGTGGGATTGGTGGAGCGCGCCGTGATCTCGGGCCTGCGTTTCAAGCTCGATCTCTACGTCAATTTGCGGCCGATCAAGTTACTCGCCGAGCGCGTGTGTCCGCTCAAGAACAAAAGCCCGCAAGACATCGACATGTTGGTGATTCGTGAGAACACCGAAGACGCTTACGCCGGCATCGGCGGACAGTTCAAGAAGGGCACGCCCGACGAGGTCGCGCTGCAAGAGATGATCTACACGCGGAAGGGCGTCGAGCGCGTGATCCGTTATGCGTACGATCAGTGTCGACTGCGGAACCAACGCAAGAAGCTCACGCTCGTCGATAAGGCGAACGCGATTCGGGCGCAAGACATTTGGACGCGCACGTTCGCGGAAGTCGGGCGCGAGTATCCCGACGTGCAGCAGGATCACGCCTACGTCGATGCGGCGTGTATGTGGATGGTGAAGAGCCCGGAGGCATTCGACACGATTGTCACCACGAATTTGTTCGGCGACATCATCACGGATCTCGGCGCCATGCTGCAGGGCGGCATGGGCGTCGCGGCGAGCGGCAACATACATCCCGGACGCGTTTCGTTGTTCGAGCCGATTCATGGTTCGGCGCCGAAGTACAAGGGACAGAACACGGCGTGTCCGGTGGCGGCGATTTGCGCGGTACAAATGATGCTCGAATACTTGGGCGAGCCCAAGGCGGCGCTCGCGATCGAATCCGCCGTGCGCAGCCTGCTCGAGCAAGATCGCATCAGCTCGTTCGACGCGCGCAACGGCATCCCGTGCGATGTGTTTGGCGACATGATCGCGTCGCAGCTCAAGTCTCAGTAAGCGTCCGTCGATGCGCGAGAGCACGGCGAAGCGAGTATGACAACAGTCGGCGTCGAGAGCGCGGCGCTCATCGATCTCGATCAATCCATCGGTACGGTGCTCGTGAGCGGCGCGGATGCGCGCAGTTATCTCGAGCGCATGGCATCCGCGGATCTCAAGCAACTCAATCCGCACCGCGGCCTGTGGAGCGCGCTCCTTTCGAGTAAGGGCAAGCTCCGCGCGGTCTACACACTCTTCGAGTCCGATCCCGCGTGGCCGAAGTGCGGCGCCGGCACGCTGCTGATCGCGGTCGAGTCCGCGTCCGAAGCCGTCCTTATCGACGCGCTCGCGAGCCGCGTGATAAGAGAAGATGTGGCAATCGAATCCGTGCGCGGCGAGCTTGCGTGGCTTTCGGTGCAAGGTGCGGATGCGCCGCGCGCCCTCGCGTCGGCGCTTGGCGATGCGGTCGCAGTCGACGAGTTGCCGGCCCTCGAGCGACAGTGCGTGCAACCCGCGGCGAATTCCTCGGTGCTACTGATCGTGCGAACCACGCGCGGCCCGCGCGGTGGTTTCGATCTGCTCGTCGCGCGCGCGCAAATCGCGGCGCTCCGCGCTCGCCTCACCGCCGCCGGCATTGTTGCGATCGATGACCACGCGGCAGACGCGCTCCGCATTGAAGCCGGCCTCCCGCGCTTCGGTGTCGATGCGACGGATCAAAACCTGCCCCCTGAAGCCGGCTACGAGGGGACTCTCACCTATCACAAGTGCTACGTCGGACAAGAAATTGTCGCGCGTCTCAAGACCTATGGTCACGTGAACCGCATCCTCTGCCGCATCCGCTTTGAGACCGGCGCGCCGCCCGTGCCAGGGACCGTCATCCGCGCGACCGGCGACGACGCGTCGGAGATCGGCCACATCACCTCCTCCGCAATCTCACCTGTGGATGGCAGACCGGTCGCACTCGGCTACGTGCGATACAAGCAGGCCGCGCCAGGAGCGCGAGTCGTCGCGGCCGAAGAACTCGGTGTGCTGGAGGCGCTGGTCACGATGTAGCTCAAAAAAGAGTGCGCGCGCCTTGCACGCGAACTGACAATATCATGCGGCGCACAGTGAGTACCGCGTGCAGGTTTGTCACTTCACGAGCGCGTTTAGCTCCGCATCCGTGAGCAGTCGGTCACTCTGCTTGGCGCGGTCGAAAATCTTCGTCACGAGGGCTTCGTCCGCGCGGAGTCCGCGCTTTTCGAGCCAGAAGATCACATTGGAGCGGCCGCTCATGGGCCCGATGCTGATTTTTTGTTCGAGGCCGAATTCATCGGCGGGCACGCCGGAATAAACGCGATTGGCGAGCCACACGTCTTTCTTCTTGAAAGCTTTGATGACGGCGGCGGCGTGCACGCCGGTCGCGGTCTCGAATGCGTCGGTGCCGAACACCGGATAGTTGCGCGGAATGGGCACGCGCAAGGATTCGCTCACGGCGCGCACGTAATCGGGTAAGCGCGTCAGGTCATTGGTGATCGCGCCGAGCAGCTTCAAGTTGACGAGGAGAAGATCGAGCGCGGCGTTGCCGCAGCGTTCGCCGACGCCGAGCGCCGTGCCATGAATTCGATGCGCCCCCGCGTCGATCGCCGCGAGCGCATTACTCAAGTCGAGGCCACGGTCGCGGTGCCCATGCCAGTCGATCTTGACGTCTTCACCACTCTCGGCGACGAGCTCGCGAATAAAGCGGATGAGATTGCGGACGCCGAGCGGCGTCGCGTGACCGACGGTGTCGCACACGACGATGCGGCGCGCGCCGTGCTCGATCGCGGCCAGATACAACTGCCGCAACGTGTTCGGATGCGCGCGCGTCGTGTCTTCGGTCACATACATCTGCGGCAGCTGGTGTTTCTGACAGAGCTTACTCGCATGGATCGTGTGCTCGAGCATGCGCTCGAGCGTCCAGTCTTCCGCGTATTGGCGGATCGGGCTCGAGCCGATGAAGGTCGCCGTTTCGATCGCGACGCCCGTCCGCTGCGAGATCTCCGCGACCGGCAGAATATCGTTATCGTGGGTGCGAGCCGCGCAGTTGGGTTGCAGCGGGAGCCGTTGGTCGCGAATCTCCTCGACGAGCCGCGTCACGTCGCGCACCGCGCGCGGTCCCGCGCCCGGAAGGCCGACGTTCACGGATTGAATGCCGACCGCCGCCATCAAATGGAGGATTTCGATTTTGCGCTCGATCGGCGGGTCAGTGACCGAGGGCGACTGCAATCCGTCGCGCAGCGTCTCGTCATCGAATTCGATCCCGCGCGCCGGCGGCTCGAAATCGCGGACCACGTTCCAATCGTAGATCAGATCCGCGTGCCGCAGATCGGCGGTCTGCGGCGAGTCGGCTTTCGGCGGGACGTTGGACATGAAACTCCGGCAGCTAAGTGGTGGTCATGCAAAGCCGTGGCGATGATAGGAACACGAATGACACTGGTCAAGGCGCCGCATGCACGGTATAGAGGGGCCCGCTTTACGCGTCGAAAGACGTATTCGCGACCCTCGTCATGACGTAAGGACGCTGCGCATGCAACTGCCCGGGATTGTGATGAAGTTCGGCGGAACGTCGGTCGAGAGCGCGGCGGCGATCCGCGCGGCTGCCGCCATTGTGTTGCGCGTGCTGCCGCGTCGACCGCTCGTCGTCGTTTCGGCGGCGTCCGGTGTCACGGATGCGCTGCTGCGCCTCCTCGAAGCCGCGCCGCGCGGCGAGTGGCACGCGGGTCTCAAGCTCCTCGTCGCTCGGCACCGTGCGATCTTGGCGGACCTCGGTCTCGCCACGAACTTGCTCGATGCGCGCTTTCAAGAGCTGCACGATCTCTGTCACGGCATCGAATTGCTGCGGGAAGTCACGCCGCGCATTTCGGATTTGTTTGTCGCGTCTGGTGAGCTGTTGCTCGCGCCGATCTTCGCCGCGCATTTGAGCGGCAACGGTGTCGTCGCGCGCGCGTGGCATGCTGGCGATCTCGGGCTCGTGACCGACGATCGCTTCGGTCGCGCGCGACCGGTCGCGGAAACCTATCAACGCATTCCCGCGACGCTCGCCGAGACGGACGAGCACTTGGCGGTGGTCACGGGTTTCGCCGGGCGCACGGCGACGGGCGAGGCCACGACGCTCGGGCGCGGCGGCAGCGACTACTCGGCGAGCATCTTTGCGCGCGCCGTGAATGCCGAAGAGTTGCAGATATGGACCGACGTCGATGGAATTCTGACCGCCGATCCGCGGATCATTCCGCGCGCGCGGCTCATCGAGCGCATGTCGTTTCGCGAAGCGAGCGAGCTGGCATTTTCCGGCGCCAAGGTTTTGCATCCGCAAACGATCACGCCGGCACTCGAAGGCAACATCCCGGTGCGCGTCCTCAACAGCAAAGCGCCTGACCGACCCGGGACATATATTCTGGGCGATGTTCCGGGCGACGAGACACCGCCGCATCGCATCCGCGCGATCGCTCACAAGCTCGGCGTGCGCGTCGTCACGATCATCAGTCCGCGCATGGTGGCGCGGCACGGTTTCATCGCGCGCATTGCGAGTGTGTTCGATCGCCACGCCGTTTCGATCGACATGATTTCGACGAGCGAAGTCTCCGTGTCGTTGACAACGGAGGAAAGCATGGCGCGACTCCAGCCCTCGATCGAAGAGTTGCGGACGTTCTTGTCGGTCGAGGTCAACGATCGTCGCGGACAAGTGAGCATCGTCGGCGGGCGACTCGCCGAAAACCAAAAGGTCTTCGGCGAAGTCTTGCACACGATCGCGGAAATCGGCGGCGCCATCGAGATGATCAGCTACGGCGCCACGGGCACGAACCTCTCGCTGCTGATGCCGGAAGAGCGCGTCGTTCCGGTCGTCACGGCGCTGCATCGCTTTTACTTCGAGCGTTAATGCGCGTCTCTGGCGACGACGGGATTACAGCCCCTGATACTTCGGTCCGCCCGCGTCGCTCGGCACGGTCCATGTGATGATCGCGTAAGGATCTAAGATGTCGCAGGTCTTACAGTGCACGCAATTCGAGTGATTGATGTGGAGGCGCTTGCCGCCGCGCTCCGCGTCGTCGACCATCTCGTACACGTTCGCTGGGCAAAAGTTTTGGCAGGGATTGCCGTATTCTTCCGCGCAGCGGGTCCGGCAGATATCGAGGTCCGCGACTTTTAAGTGCGACGGCTGGTGCTCACCGTGCATGGCCCCGGCGTGAAAGACGTGCGTGACTTTGTCGAGCAGATACTTGCCGTCGAAGTTGAGCGGCGCGGGACGCGGCGCAGCACGGTCGCGCTTCTTCATTTCATGGTAGTCGGCTTCGATGGGGATGCGCGCCTTGCCGGCGCCGCCGAACAAGTACTTGATGCCGGCCTTCGCGGCGCCGAGGAAGAATCCCGACTTAAACTCTTGGCGAAAATTCCGCACTTTGTAGAGCTCGGTGCGCAGCCAACTCTCCTGAAATCGGCGCTCGTAGTCGGCGAGTTTTGCCGCCGAAAAATCGTCCGCCGCGATCGCATCGAGCAAAGTCTCGGCGGCGAGTAGGCCGCTCTTCATCGCGGTGTGCACGCCCTTGAGTCGGCTGATGTTGAGGAGCGACGCGCCGTCGCCCACGATGAGAAAGTGATCGCCGTAGCTTTTGGGGCGTGACCAATAGCCGCCCTCGGGCACGGTCTTCGCACCGGCCTTGAGGAGTTCGCCGCCCGCGAGGAGTTCGCGCACGAAGCGATGACTCTTCCAACGTTGAAACGTCTCCCAGGGATCGAGCCACGGATCGCCGCCGTCGAGTGCCGTGACGAAGCCGATCGACACGCGATCGCCCGCGAGTCCGTAGATCCACGAGCCGCCGTACTGCGAATTGCGCAGCGGCCAACCGGCCGTGTGCACGACTTTGCCGGCCGGAAACCGTCCAGGCGGCAAACGCCAGACTTCCTTGCAGCCGGTGCCATAGACCTGCGGGTTTTCGCCATCGAGACCGAGCTTCGCGACCAGTTGCTTTGTGAGTGAACCTCGGCATCCCTCGCCGAGCACGACACAGCGCGCGGTGATGTCTGCGCCGGCTTCATAGGCCGGCCCCGGTTTGCCGTCGCGATCGAGTCCTTTGTCCATCGTCCGAACGCCGCAGATTTTGCCGTCTTCCCACAGGAACTCGTTGCCGGGGAATCCTTCGAACACCATCACGTCGAGCTCTTCGACTTTCGCCTTGAGCCAGGCAACGACTTCCGAAAGTGTCACGATGTAATTGCCGTGATTCTTGAGGGGCGGTGGAATCAACGGACTGCGCAGTGCGCGGCTCGCGGTAAAGTGATAAACCGCTTCTTGGGCGACCTTCGCTTCCACGGGACAGCCCGCCGACTCGAAGCCCGCCGGAAATAACTCGTTCAGCGCGCGCGGATCGATGATCGCGCCCGACAGAATGTGCGCGCCAACCGTTTGACCCTTTTCGATGACGGCAATCGAAACTTCCGCCGCGCCACCGCGCTCTTTGAGCGAACGGGCGAGGTGATACGCGGCGGCAAGATTTGCCGGACCGGCGCCGACAAACAGGATGTCTACGGGCAGTGTTTCGCGGGTCATGAATGGCCTCGATTGGTACGAGCGGCTTACGTAACCGGTGGTCGGCGTCGCGACTCAGTGAGCATCCGTCGGATCGCGGACGACTGTCAATCGGCATTCTGAGTTTTTTCGCGCACGCACCGGGCGCGAAGTTCTTTCTACCGATTGATGCGACTCGGGGCGAGGTTTCCCGGGGGCTGGCCGAACTTAAGTAACTCGAATATCCTTGGGTCAATGGCATCGGCAACGAAGGCTCTGCAACTTCAGCCGCTGAATGTTCCCGGCCTGGGAGCGATCGACGTCACCGAACTCGGTGTGACGATCGGCCGCAGCCCGGATAACGGCGTGGTCATCTCCGGCATCGAGTTCCCGCACGTTTCATCGTTTCACGCGCGCGTCCGGCTAGCGGACGGCGGCCTGGTTATCGAAGACCTTGGCTCAAAAAACGGCACTTTGATCAACGGCAAGCCGGCGAGTTCGTTGAGCAACCTGTTGCCAGGACAGTTGATTCAACTGGGCAGCTTTGGTCCGCGTTTTCTCGTGGTCGATCGCAGCGCGGGCGCCGAAGCGCGACTGAAGTCGACGGTCCTGGAGATGGCGACGCTCGCGCCGCGCGAGCCAGAGTTCACCGTTTCGCCCGCCGCCGCGCCGCGCCGCGCCTCGCCGTCGATGGCTTGGTGGGTGATCGGAGTCGTCGCGACGCTCGTGCTCGGACTCTTTTTCGGCGGCAATTACTGGGTGCGAAAACACGACGAAGACGTAGAAAGTCGGCGGCGACTCGAATTGCAATGCGACAAGTTGGCGGCGCAGCTCGCAGCGATTGAAGCGCGAGGTAGCACGTCGGTCGCCGAGATAGACCGGTTGAAGCGCGAACTGACCGATCACCAACGCCGACTCGCCGAGTATGCGCCCCCACTCGGCAAGATCCCGCCGTCGACTGTTGGACAGAGTCCGCAGGCCGATTCGCCGATGCAAGCGGTGCTCGCCGCCGTGGTGCTCGTTGAGTGCGTCGCAACGTATCGCCATCCCCAGAACAGTGCCAAGCTCTATGTTCAGGGGGCGTCGGATTACAACTATGAGCAGCGCGGGCGCGTCGTGGAGCAATCCAATAGTGGTTCCGGCTTCTGCGTTTCGGAGGAGGGCTGGATACTGACGAATACACACGTACTCGCACTTCCGGCACTCGAAGGAGTGGAGGCCGTAGCACAACGCGAAGTCGTGATTTCATTTTCCGGCGCGGCCGGTGAATATAGCGCTGAGATTGTGCGCGAGGGCGTTTCGGGTGAACCGGATCTCGCTTTGTTGCGAATCAAACCATTCGCGCGCATGCCGCATGTGGTGGACTTTCAGCTCAACGAGCCGTTACCGAGCGACGGCGACCCGGTTTTTCTCATCGGGTTTCGCTACGGTCGCGAAGTTCCGCAAGAGGATGACCGCGTGCGCGCCGCCGTTTCCGAGGGCGTGGTGAGTCGCAAAGTGACGGGGTTCATCGAGACGAGCGCTCGACTTCATCCGGGCGGTAGCGGCGGACCCGTTTTGAATCGAGCGGGTCGCATCATCGGCATCGCGCGGGGCGTGTATGTCGATCAGACGACCGGGCGCTCCGTCCAGGACATCAGCTTCGTCATTCCGATCGCGGATGCCAAGTTTTGTTGGCCGCCAGCGCGTACGCAGAAGTAAGAGGCGTCATTGATTTCATTGCCAAGCGTCGAGACCGGAGGTCATCCGTCGGAGCCGTCGACAAACGGCGTCGACGCGTTGCGGCGTGCATTACACGGCGGTGCGCTGCAACTCGAGAACGAAGAAATTCAAGGGATACTCTCGCATCGCAAGCCGCAACTCTTGCTCGATCGTGTGCTCACGTTGATTCCCGGGCAGAGCGGCGTCGGGATTAAGTCACTGACCGGCAACGAGAGCGGGCTAGCCAAGCGCCGCCACGGTTTCGTATTTCCGTCGACGTTTGCGCTCGAGGCATTGGCGCAACTCGCTGGGGTCGTGCTCGACTATGAAAGCGCGGCGCAGCCGATTGCTCGGCGCCCTCGACTACGGCAGTGGTTGCTCGCGAGTGTGGAGAGCTTCGACGTGGCGCGCGAGATCACGGAAGTGGGGCAGCTCGTGCTCAGCGTGCAACTGCTCGACACAATCCCGCACGTTGTCGCGACCGGGGACGTCTCGGCTGAACGCCGTGTTTCCGGTCAGGCCTACGTGAACGGGCACCTTTGCGTCACGACGCAATTCCAGTTGGCGCAGCTCGCTCAATTCGAGCCAACTTCGCATCGCGCGGTTGGTTTCTAGCGGCCGTTGTTTCTTGCGGTGCTGCGGACAGCACCACAAAGAAAAACGGCCCGTGCGCCGCATCCCCTAAAAAAAGAGGAGCCCCTCTCGGGGGGGGTGAGAGAGGCTCCTGACGACGACTCATGTATCAAAACTTGCGTGGCCGAGGTTCTTCGACGTGTGATTCGACTCCAAGCTGTCGATGTCAGGTCGCAGTGAATCACCCGGCGAAGGGGGCATACCCCGGCCACGCACAAGGAGGAGAGTGTAGTTTGCTTTCGTTCAACTCATTCTTTGCTCCGCGCGCTTACACTTCGTCAAGAAACCCTTCGAGGCTGCGCGCACGGATCGGATGTTTCAGTTTTTTCAGGGCGCGAATCTCGATCTGACGAATGCGCTCGCGGGTGACTTTGAACTTCTTGCCGAGCTCCTCAAGCGTGTACGTCGAGTCGCGGTCGATCCCGAAGCGCATCTTGATCACTTCGCGTTCGCGCATGCTGAGGGACTCGAGTGTCGATCGCAACCGATCCCGGAGCGCCGCGCTCGTGAGCGGCGTGTCCGGCGACTCAACCGCCAGGTCGGCGAGGAAGTCACCGAACGACGAATCCTCGTCTTGTCCCATCGGGTTGCTGAGCGAGAGCGGCACCCGTGACATTCGAATGATCTTGTGGATCTCGATCTCCGGCATTTCCAATTCTTCGGCGATGAGGTGCAGATCCGGTTTGTTGCCCGTGCGCTGCATGAAATCGCGCGTGAATGCGTTGAGGCGCGCCATTGTTTCCGACATGTAAACCGGTAAGCGCACCATGCGAGATTTCTCCGCAATCGCGCGCGAGATCGCCTGCCGAATCCACCAAGTCGCGTACGTGCTGAATTTGTAGCCCTTGCGATGCTCGTATTTCTCGCAAGCGCGCATGAGGCCCGTGTTGCCCTCTTGGATCAAATCCAAGAACGACAAGCCGCGGCCGCGGTACTTCTTTGCGACGCTGACAACCAGCCGCAAGTTGCCTGACGAAAGTTTGCCTTTTGCGACTTCGTACCGCAGAAACTGACGACCGATCTCGCGTGCGCGCTCGATGAAACCCGCGTAGCTCTCGAGCGTCGCGCCGTTGATCTCTTCGTGCTGCGGCGCCGACGACATGCGGTTCTTTGCCTGCATCTTCGGCAGTTCGGATTCCAAATGGCGACCGAGCTTGTTGATCTCGGATTGCCATCGGGTCAGGAACTTCATCTTGATGTCGCAGGCTTCCAACAGCCGCACGACGCGGTTGATGCGGCGGGCAAGTCGACGATCGATTTTTTGGCGCTCGAGCACCTGCTGTGGTTCGAGAGCTTGGAGTGCGGCGAAGTCCTTGCGATTCTCGCTGAGGCTGCGGCGCAGCAGCGGAATCTCGCGTCGGATGCGATCGTAAAATTGGCTGCGATCGCCTTTGCGCGACAGATTCAGGTCGAGCGATTTCTCGACGAGCTGCGAATGGTCGTCGATTTGTTCGAGCAGCAGCACCGCGCGCTCTTGACCAAGCGCCGTCTGAAAAATCAAGCGTTTGAGTTTCTGCCGCGATTCTTCGATCTCACGCGCATACCGAATCTCTTCTTCGCGCGTGAGGAGCGGGATCGCCGCCATTTGCGCGAAGTACATACGAACGGGATCGTCGAGCGAACGAAATGCCAGATCATCGGCTTCGCGCGCTGTCAGTGCCCCGTAGGTGTTTTCGTGGACGGCGTCGAGTTCCTCGTCTTTTGGCTCCCGCTCTTCGAAGCTGGCGCCTTCATCGCTCGGTTCGTCGGCGCCTTCTTTGGTTCGGGCTCCGAAGCCGCCGTTGCGCTCGGCGGTTCCTGCCCCGCGTGCGTGCGCGTTTGCACGGGGCGTAGCAGCACCACGCACGACGGCGCGTACGAGTTCCAAGTGACTGCGTAGCCGATCCGACTCGTTGCGAAGCTCAGGTATCACTTCGGCTGCCTCCTCAAAGCTCATCACGCCTGCCTTCTTTGCACTCGTTGCTCAACTCGAAGCGGCGCGTAGCTCTGCACTCTCAACCCGAAGTCCTGACCGGATCAAAGCGGTCCGGGGACGGGACAGAAACGCATTCGGGAGGTGCAAACCAAGCGCCAATGGGGTTCGTCCGGTGAGTGCCGCCTTAAACGGCTTTGTTGAAACAGCTAAGCTCATGAACCGAGGCGGGATACTGAGAGTCGCGTGTATCCGTCGGGATACATTCGGCAGTCAGTGTGTAACCGAATCACAACATCGTGTGTGGTGAACCAGCGCCGCAGCGGCATGAACAGTCCAACGAGACGCGCAGGAGATAGGCAAACTCAGGACCTGCGTGCTCGCGGCCGGCGGACTTGTGAGCAAAGTCGCGTCGAGACCTCAGTCTATGAAGAGTAAGAAAAGGAAAACGTGGGAACCTAGAGTCGTTCCACGCCGAACCCATCGTCAACGAATCAGACGATCTAGCCGGACCCGCGGCACGCGGGCCCTACGGCAGATACACCGAACGAACAATAGACGAGCGCCACTTGCCATCGACGAGAACCAACACGGCGATGTTCCACGTGACGCCGTGGACGGATGACGGAACGACTGGGTTCGCCGTGATCGGGGCTCCGGTCGAGGGCGTCAGGAACGAGCCCTGGCCGAGGACCATCGCGTTATCCAACTGAATCGGCGACCAGATTCCGTAGGTGCTGGAGTAGGTAGTAGAGCTATCCGCGCGGGCCAACACCGCGTACGAGGTTGCACCGATGGTCGGCGTCACGTTGAGTTGGATCACACGCGAGAGGTCCGGCTTGATTTCGAGTTGCGCGTCGAGGGTGGGGTGCTGCACGAGCGCCGTGACACTCGCACTACCGACCAAATTACCGATGAGAGTGTAAAAACGTGCCGTAATGGTCTGCAGGCCCGCCGGCACTTGACTCGTATCGATCAAGACGGGTGTCTCGACGCCCGTCAACATGCGACCGCCGAGCAATCTGTCCGCTTGGCAGAATTCCACCCTAGCCGCGAACGGGTGATTCGTCCGGGCGCCGACGCAACTCAAGACATTGACGCTCTCGCCGTCGTTCTGCCCAGAAATCGAGAAGAAATAGGTCGGCGTCACCGGCGGCAGAAGGAAGATCGGCTCAAGCGCCGTAACAGAATTGCGCAGACAAACAATGGTCGGGATAGAAAGCAGCAGCAGCGCTACAAGCGAAACGCACCACACGCGAGAGACGCGATTTCGACTGTGGACCCGTCTTTGAACGCTGCCATGGACCAATTCTGCTTGGATGTTTCCCTGCGAAGAATCTCGGAACATATCACCAACCGCTCTAGCGTGGGTCCGACCGGAACGCAGCGAACCTATTTGACGAACTGCGTGTGAGCCGGAATCAACGCCGCCAATTATAGGTCGGCGATGTTTGGGCGCAACCAACATCTTTACAACGAACCGACGGAGCGCGCCGTTTTGGCCGGTCGGGCCGGAGCTGAAGGTTATCGAATGCCGTATTTCTTGAGCAAACGGTGGAGCGACTCGCGCGTAATCCCGGCTGCTGCTGCTGCATGAGCGACGACACCGTCGGTCGTCGCCAAGAGTTGTCGCAGGTAGTGCTGCTGAAAGGAGTCCTTGGCTTTCCGCAAGGGGACGTCGACGGCTACCAAGCCGGGTTCCAGACCACCGTTACTGTTCGCCGGAGCGGTCTTGGTATCGAAGTAGAGCTCCTCGGCGCGAATCGTCGGTCCGACCGACAGCACGGCCGCCTTCTCCATGATGTTGCGGAGTTCGCGCACGTTGCCGGGAAAGGAATACTGCAGCAGTCTCTGCAGAGACTCCGGGCTGAGCACTTTCGCGTCGAGCCGTTCCTTTCTGCAGATTTCGGTAAGGAAGTGTTTTGCGAGCAGCAAGATGTCGTTGCCGCGGTCACGCAACGGCGGCAGCTCAAGCCGCAAGACGTTGAGGCGATAGTACAGGTCTTCACGAAACTTCCCTTCTTGCACGAGGTCCCAGAGTGGCCGATTCGCGGCGGCCAGTAAGCGCACGTTGGCTTTGAAAAACTCGCCGCCGCCCACCGGGCGATACTCGCCCTCCTGCAAAACGCGCAGCAACTTGCGTTGCATCTCGAGGCTGAGGGCATGAATCTCGTCCAAGAACAATGTGCCATCCTTGGCGAGCGCGATCAGGCCCGGTTTATCGCGATCGGCGCCCGTGAAGGCACCTTTGACGTGGCCGAAGAGTTCACTCTCGAACAAGGATTCGGCCACCGCCGCACAGTTCTCGGAGATGAAGGGGCGTTGCCGTCGTTCGCTGCGTTCGCAGTAATGGAGCGCGCGCGCGACGAGCTCCTTGCCGGTTCCGCTTTCACCCTCGATGAGCACCGGCAAGCTAGTTGCCGCGATACGCTCGAGCAACGCGTAGACGTTTCGCATTTGCGGACACGCGCCGAGGATGTTGTGAAACTGAAAGCGCGCCTCGAGCTGGCCCTGCTGCCGCTGAATCGCGATCTGCGCCTGCTCGAGTTCGCGGCTCTGTTCTTCGAGCTTGTGCTCCAGTGCGCGGTTCAACTCCTCGATGCGCTGCTTCGAGATCTCGAGTTCACCGCGGCGACGATCGTTCTCCTCGAGCAAGCTGGCGTTGCGAATCGCCACGGCCGCTTGGCTCGAGAACGCCATCAGGAGCCGCGCCTTCGCTTTTGGCAGCAACTGCTTGGAATGGCGGTTCTCCAGATAGATGACGCCGAGTCGCTGTCCTTGGCAATCGAGCGGGAAACATGCAATCGCTTGCAGTCGCAGGTCATGCACGGAGCTTGAACTTGCGAGCCGCTCATCGTGTTGCGCATCGGTCGTTAGGAAAAGCGTTCCCGAGGCGAGCACTTGCCCGGCAATCGACCTCGAGTACGGTTGATACGCGGTCGAATCCTCGGCGAGCACGAGGTGGGGCGAGCTGCGAACCACGACTTTTCCATCCTTACTCAGGATCAGAAAACCGCGTTCGGCGTGAAACAACTCGATAACAGCATCGAGAATGCGCTCGAGCAGTGTGTTGAGATTACGCTCGGTCGCGATGAGCGCGCTGATCTCCTGCAGTTTTAGTAACTCCTCGGCTTCGATTCCGGCGCTGCCGCGCTCTCCGCCGTTACTGTGACTCGCGATCGGCGCCGCGTTTTCGCTGTTACCGAAAACACCGCTTTCGTTCGGCGAGTCCGGTGATGTGGTCAACAATGCCTCGAGATCGCCGAGCGCTTCGGCGCGCTCGCTTGTTTGCAGATAGCTTTCCTGGAACTGGCTCGGCAAGCGCCCTCGGATGGAATACAAGGCATCCACCGCCTGCTGAAAAAACTGCCGCGCGTTCTCGCGCCGGCCTTGGGAATTCTCGAGTCGGCCGAGCGCGTGTTGAATCCGCCACACTTCTTCCGGCAGGTCGAGCTTCCGCGCCTCCTCCAAGCCGCGCTCGAGGAGCTTCATGGCTACCGGCAAGTCCGGCGCGCCGCGCGCCGCCTCGAGCCGGCCACGCAATCGATAGTAATACGGGTACAAATCTACGGAGCCCAGCTCCTCGATGTGTTGGTACGCCTCTTCGAGCGCCGACTCCGAACGCTCGCGTTGGCCGAGTTCCAGCATGAGTCGAGCCTTGTCGAGCAGGAGCGCGGCGAGATCGCGACGATTGCTTTCGCGGCGGAGTGCTTGCTCGGCGTGCTTGAGACACGTTTCGCTTTCGGCGAGTTCACCGAGCTCGAGATGCAAAAGACCTTGGCTTTGCATCGCCGCGCCTATATGGCACTCGACACCGAGTTCCCGGGCCAGTGCGGTTGCCTTGTCGACGTATTGTCGCGCTTCGTCGTAGAGTCCAACTTGGCGAAACGGTGCGCTCAACAAGTCGAGCAAAATGAGCCGGCCGACTTTGTTGCCAAGCGCCTCAAAGGTCGCCAAGCTCTGGCGCAGGCACCGCAGAGCTTCGAGGTATTGGCCACGCAAGAGGTGCAGGTCGCCCAGCAGTTTGAGCACGTAGCCGAGGTTCATCTTGTCGCCGTGCTCGCGGCGAATTTCGAGCGACTTTTCGGCGAAGTCCTGCGCCAAGTCGATTTCGCCTTGTGTGCGATAGATCGACGCAATGCGGTAATACGAGAACGCGATGTCGTTCGGGTTGTTCAACGTCTTGCGAATCTCGAGGCTGCGCAGACTCTGCTTCAGCGCCTCCTGATAGTCGCCGCGCTGCATGATGATGTCAGAGAGGTTATTGAGCGCAACGGCTTGAAATTTGTCGGGCGGTCCGAGCGCTTCATAGAGCTCGAGGCTGCTGCGAAAGCACCGTTCAGCTTCTTCGAGTCGATTGCACATTTTGTACACGAGACCCATGTTGTTGCGGGTGCTCGCGATTCCATGTCGATGGTTCACGCGCTCAAAGTAGACCAGGCAGCGCTGGTAGCAGCGCGTCGCAAGCTCCTGTTCGCCGCGGTTGGTGTAGACGCGGCCGAGGTTGCCGAGCGCGTCGGCGAGGAAGAGCCAGTCTTGCGACTTTTCGTGCAAGGCGATGCATTCGCCCCAATGGCGCAAGGCTTGGTCGTAGCGGCCGTGTTGGTACTCCAAGGCCGCAACGCGGTCGAGCGCGCGCGCTAACCATGGACCCGGGAGTTCCTCACGCGAACGATCGAGAAACGCGGAGAGCTGCGTATGCGCGCGTTCACCCAAACCCTGCTCGCGCTGCACGAACGATTGAAACAAACGAACGCGTGCCGTGAGCACAACGTCCGCGCTTAACGCGCGAGGCGAGGCGGTTGACGTGCCGACAACAAGCTCGAGTGCGTTTGCGGCACAGCGCGCGGCGGCATCCGTATCGTTTTCCGCGAGTTCGGTCTCGCCGAGTTCAATCCAAGCACGTGCTTCGAGCTCGACGTTTGCGAGCGCGCGGGTTTCGACGAGCGCGAGTTCGAGCTCTCGACGCGCTTCCGCGCTGCGTCCCTCGGCGCGAAAGAGTTTGCTGACCACCAGGCGCGCTTCCGGTTGTCGCTCGCCGCCGGGATTCAGCGCAATGAGCGCCACGAGGCGATCCGTCGCGAGCGCGAGCTGATCGAGATCCAATAACGCGAGCGCCTCGGTGAACAACGTATCGGGGTCGAGCACTTCCGGCGCAGTTGCTCGCAAACTGTCGACGAGCTCGACAATCGTCGATTCCGCATGGATGGAACGGAGTCCGTCGAGCGCGCGCGGCAGAATCCCACTCAAGAGCGCCGTCGCGCCGAGTTTCTGCAGCAAACGAACCGCGCCGTAGGGTTGTTGTGGACTCTCTTCAAGCAGCAGTTGCGCGCGTTCGTTTTCGAACCGTGCGAGCTCGGCGCGGTCCGCGGCTGTCGAGTCTCCGGTGTGCGCGTCAGCCGGCGAGTGGTCGAGCAGGACGAGGGACGTGACCGAGTCAGTACTGAGCCAGCCGAGACTTTCCAAACGCTGGAGCAAGACTTTTGGATTTGCTTGCTGCGTGCGCTCGAGTGCCGCCAGTAAAGAACGCGTACTTATCCCGCCTTGCGCGCGCTCCAGCGCGAGCAAGACCGCGCGTTCCGTGGGCGTGAACTCATTCCATTCCGCGGTGCGTAAGGCCCGCAACCGATCCAGGGAGAAACCCGTGTCGCCGAGCACCCAACCGTGCGACTCGCGGCGTATGAGCCCGTACCGCAAGCTCTCTCCGACGAGCTGCAACAGCGAGCGCGACATTCCCCGCGAGCCGCGGTGAAGATCCGCGTAAACCTGCGGTGGGAAATGACAAGGCCCGAGCGCTTCGCGCAGCAGGTCACGAGTGCGCGCGAGTGAGAGCGGCTTGAGCGAGATGCGCGCCACGTCGGGTTCGCGGGACAATTCTGACAACGAGAGGATGCGGCCCTTGATTTTGAAGCGCGGCTGCTCGTGCCAGCGATCGTCGATCGATGCGACGATCAACACCGCCGGTCCGAGCGCCGGCTCGTCGCGATGCTCTGTCGGGATGGATGCGACTTCGCTCGGCGGATAAGCGCCGTCGTCTTCGACGCTGAGTTCCGCTGCGCCGCCGACTAAATCCATCAGCGGCGTATCGTTGCGACCGACGGACTCGTCGAACGGCTGGCGACTATTCGCCTTCGCCCGGTGCATTGCGACCGGTCGCGAGTTTGCGTCGACATCTTGACGTCGCGCTTGCCGCAATCGATGGGAAATGAGTGCGAGGCATTCGATGAGTTCGGGCGCGCCGAGGTGAAGTTCCTCAATGACAAACAAGAACGGTTCTCCGCGGGGCAACGCCGCGAGCAGATTGGAAATGAGCGCCAGCAAGCGAACGCGTTCGTGCCGTCGTTCCGGCAAGGGCGGAAACTGGCTCGTCGGCGGGAGAGCGCCATTACGAAGCCAGTCGATCACGAATTCTAATTCGCGATGCATGCTCTCCGGCGTCAGCGGATGCTGTCGAAGCTGCTGCAGCAGTTTTTCAATTGGCGCGAGCGGCGCTTCGGTCGCGCCGCAACATCGCACGCGAAAGCACTCAATCCCCTTGCACCGGGACAAGCCGATGAGCCGTTCGATCAGCGCGCGTCGGCCGACGCCTTGCTCGCCACTCAACAAGATGAGCGAGCAGTTGATCTCGCCGACGCCAAGCCGATCGAGTTCGCGCCCGACGTATTCGTACTCGCGTTCCTGCCCGACCAGTAACGGGACTTTCCAACTGAGCGGTACGACCTTGGGTAGCCCAGCCGCGGCCTCGCGGCGCCGGATTTCCTCGATGAGTGCGGCGGCACTCGCATGGCGCGCTTCGGGCGCCGCGCTGAGCAAACGATGGATGGTCGCCCGCCAATACTCGGGAACAGTCGGTACTAGGTCCGAAAGCTGCGGCCAGGCGTCATTGCGCGCCATTTGCAGCAAATCCTCACGTTTATTCTCGCGCACGAGCAAACCACCGGTGAGCGCGTGATACAGCGTCATTCCGAGTGAATACAAATCCACTCGATGGTCGACCATGCTGCTTTTGAGAACTTCGGGCGCCATATACGGAAACGTTCCGCGCACGCGATTGCCGAGCGGCGTCGACTCGCGCGCGCTGAGTCCGAGATCGATCAAATACAGTTTGGGGATACCGGGGGCAAATTCGTCGAGCGCATCGCACAGCAAGTGCTCGGGTTTGATGTCAAAGTGGAGAAGCGCGAGCTCGTGCAAATAACGCAACGCTTCGAGCGCTTGCGAGACGACGCCCGTCAGCCATCGATCGAGCGCTTCCGATGGCGGTTGCTTGCTGAGGAATCGCTGCGTCGCCTGCGTGAGGTCGCCTCCCGAAACGTATGCCGTCGTAAGGAACACCGCGCCGCGCAGTTTTTCGGTGGATTCGTGCCAGTGATGGGTCGCGACCGCGGTTTCATCGGTGGCCACCGGTAGCGACTCGATCGTCTTCACGCGGCCGAAGTCGAGCACTGGACTCAAGTGGGGGTGCCGCAGCGTGACGAGTCGCGCGATTCGCTCATCGGCGCGCGCGCCGCGCTCGCGTTGCGGATCGAGAAAAATCTTGATCACGAACGTCGGATCCGGGCGCGAACCGACTCGATTTCCACCGCCGGCGTCGAAACTCAGCGGCTCGGTTTTCATCAGCCGATCGTGCGCTGCGAAAACGAGTCCGCCCGCACCTTGCGAAAGGAGTTTCTGCAGCTCATAGCGGCGATTGACGAAGATCGAACCAGTCTCCATGGTCCCCACGCTTTCGCGTTCCGAAGACGCGCGATTCAGTGTGATCGAAATGTTACGGATGGTGTTGTAAATCTGCAACGCGAAAGCTATTGAGCACGTGTGACGTGGAAGATACGGCGTTCGCCCGCCGCCGCGTTCGCCGTCACGGTTATAGGCCGGCGCGGGCTGGGGGCGCCGGTTGCGAGCGCAGCAGCCAGCCGCGCGCATGGACCTCGTCGACGAAGCGCGCGCAGGCGATGGCCGCGCCACGCGGATTCCAGTGGGTGTCGGATGGCCAATACACGGCCTCGGTCTCACGCCGAAACTCGCGATACAAATCGATCGTGGCGACCCCGCGTCGCTTCAGTTCCTGACAAAGTCGCGGCAGAAAATCATCGTACGTCGCGTCGGCATCCACGCGTTCGTAATAGACGCTGTACTTGCTCGGCACCGGCATGAAGACCAACTCGACTTGGTGTTCTTCACGGAGTTCCTTCGCGAGCGCAACGAGATTTTCCACCACCGCAGCGATGTCGGAATCAGATCTCGGCTGATAGAAACCGCGAATCGCCGATGCGGTTGGACCGCACAGCTCCTGCTCATAAAACAGCATCGGCTCGGGTGCGACGGAGTACGCCGGAGTCTTGTTCGAGATTTCACGCAACCACGCGAAACGAAGTTCGGACCAGGCGTCGTAGAGTGTTCGGGTGAGCGGCCAGTTCCGCACGAAATATTGGCAATTGCGCTCGCTCGCGATGAACCAGCGACGACGAAGATCCAGCCCGATTGCGAGCCAAGGCGCTTGCCCGCCGGTACGCGGGACATGGCGCTGCCACTTTTTCGCGAACCGCGGCAGCACTTGATGCTCCGCGCTTTCGAGCAACAAAACTCGTCGGCGATCCGGTACGGCCGATCCGCGCAATACGTGCGCTGGATCGCCGGCGAGCGGAACCGAGTACACGCGACAGCCGAGCTCGCGCGCGATCTGATCGACGATGGCCTCCGCGCCGTGCGCCGTACGCAGAAAACTATCACCCACGGCGATGAGATCGGCGCTAGCGGCATCCGCCGCGCGCAATTCCGCGACCGGTGGTACCCAAGCCGGGAGCGGCGTCCGAAATTGCTCGATGCGCGCGAAGTCATAGAGATCGCCGAAGACATGCGCGTCGTCACGGAGCGACCTCATGAAGGCCGACGACTTGAGGAGCGCGAAGATCACGGCCGACAGCGCGCCGAGCGTGTAGATCGCGCTGAGCCACCGCCGATCACTCGCGGTCATTGTGCGGTCCATACTGTGACTCCGGCGTTTTCAAAACTGAAAGTAGAGGAAGTCCTGCGACCCGAACGTTCCGGCGAGGAGCACGAAGACCATCAGCAGCCCATAGGCTGGTGCAGCAACGACTCGCCAACGCGTCGCGCCGAGTTTTGCGAGCGGAGCGTCGCCCGCCGCCGCCTCGGCGCCGAACAAAAGCGCGAGACTCGTGATCGCCAAAGCGGCATCCGCCGACGTGAAGAAACCGGGCGGCCAGGACGGCGACTGAGCCGGCGCCAACAAGTGCGTGATGATGTGCCACGCGTCGGCGGTGCTTTGGGCGCGAAAAAAGATCCACGCGAAAATGACGAGCTGGAGGGTCACGAACCAACTGCCAAACGCCGTCAAGCGCGGGCAACGATCGAATTGCATGCGCGCGGCGGCAGCGCTGCGCCATTTTCTCGTGGCCAAACTCAGCACCAGATAACTGCCGTGCAATGCGCCCCAAATCGCGAAGGTCCAATTCGCGCCGTGCCAAAGTCCACTGAGGAGGAAAACGATGCAGAGGTTCGCGTACCAGCGCGCCGGACCACCGCGATTGCCGCCGAGCGGAATGTAGACGTAGTCGCGAAACCACTGCGAAAGCGAAACATGCCACCGCTGCCAGAATTCTTGAATCGAGCGGGCGAAGTAAGGCGTGCGAAAATTCACCATCAACTTGTGACCGAGGATGCGAGCCGTGCCGACGGCGATATCCGAGTAGCCTGAGAAATCGCAGTAGATCTGCACGGCGAAGGCGTAAGTCGCGAGCCAAAGTGGCAAGCCCGCGTAATCGCCCGGTGCGCCATAAACTTGGTTGACGTAGATCGCAAGTCGGTCAGCGATGACGATTTTCTTGAAGAATCCCCACAGCATGATCTGCAGGCCGGCGCGGACGTTGGCGCTGTCGAACCGCACCGGTTGCCGGAGCTGCGGATTGAGATGGTCGAAGCGTTCGATGGGACCTGCGACGAGTTGTGGAAAGTACGAGACGAAGAGCGCGAAGTAGCCAAAATGCCGCTCTGGACGCGTCTCGCCGCGATAAACATCGATCGCGTAGGACAGAGTCTGAAACGTGTAGAACGAGATTCCGACCGGCAACAAGATGTTTAGATGCGGTAAGTCGATGAGGATCCCAAGTTCGCGGCCCGCGCGTTCGATGCTGCTCGTGAAGAAATTGAAGTACTTGAAAGCGAAGAGCAGGCCGAGATTGCCGGCGAGACTGAGGTAGAGAAACGGCCGTCGTGCGCGTCGCGTCGTACGCGCGGCCATTTGGATCGCGGACCAATAATCGACGGCGGTCGAAAGCAAGAGGAGCAGCGCGTACTCCGGACGCCAACACATGTAGAAGTAGTAGCTCGCGCCCAATAGTAGGGGCCAGCGGCGCGCCGGTGGCAGCGCATAGTAAAGCGCAACGACCATCGGCAAGAACAGCATGTATTGAACAGAGTTGAATAGCACCGGGCGTCGGCTCCGCGAGTTCGCGCGGGTCACGCTCCGATTCCATCACGATTCGCGCCCACGCCTGCGATATATATCGGACGGATTCGGCGCGCCCCGAAGCCGCCGATCGCGGGGCCAGGTTCTGCGGGTGAGCGGGACTCGGCTAGCGCAGCGGAGCCGCGATGCGCGGCGTCCACGCAGGCCGAAGACGGGATCGGCTGCGGCTCACCGCGGGATCGACAGCCGCGGCGAGGCGCCGCGGGCGCGGCCGCTGCCGCCAAGGAGTCAGTGACTCTTGTGCGCGTGAGTGTTGTTTCATGGCGAGGCGGCTTTCGGTTCTTGCGGGGACGAGGGCTCGGTTTGTTCTTCGAGATCCAAGCCGTAGCGCCGCAGTCGGGCGTACAGCGTCGTCTTCGGGATTTTCAGCGCCGCGCAGATGCGCGCTTTGTTGCCGTTGAAGCGCTTGAGCGTCGCCGCGAGGATCGATTTTTCCCACTGCTCGCTTGCTTCCTTCAACGAGCCGGCGGCGATCACGCTATCGAGTGCGGTCTGTGGCACGAGCACCGTCGGTTGCACGCCGGTGATGCGCGGCGATAAGTCTTGGGGCAGCAAGAAATCGCCGCCGACCGCGCTCGCGCGCCGCAGCTCGTTTTGCAGCTCGCGGATATTGCCGGGCCAGTGATACGCCATGAGCGCCGACAAGAGTTTGGTCGTGGCTTGCTTGCGATGTCCATCCTTCAGCGCGAGCTGATCGAGGAAGTGCTCGACGAGGAGCGGGATGTCTTCGCGTCGTTCGCGCAGCGGCGGCACTTGGATGCTGATCACGTTGAGTCGATAGAAGAGGTCCTCGCGAAAGCGGCCGGCCTCGACTTCGGCGACGAGGTTTCGATGGGTCGCCGAGATGATGCGCACATCGACAGCGATGAGGTCCTGCCCGCCGACGCGGCGAATCACGCCCTCTTGCAACACGCGCAGCAGCTTCTTCTGGAGGCCCGGGCTCGTGTCGCCGATCTCGTCAAGAAAGAGCGTCCCGCCGCTCGCGAGTTCGAATAGTCCCGGGCGATCCTCGACGGCGCCGGTATAGGCGCCTTTCACGACGCCGAAGAGTTCCGCCTCCAGCAGATTCTCACTCAGCGCCGCGCAGTTTTCGGACACGAAGGCGCCGTGCGCGCAACGACTCTGCCGGTGGATTGCGCGCGCCACGAGTTCCTTGCCCGTTCCGCTCTCGCCGCTGATGTGGACGGGCGCCTGACTGGGCGCGACTTTGCGAATGAGCGCGACGATATCGAGCATGTCCGCCTGCTTGCCGATGATCTCCGAGTCGTCCGTCGATTTTGGCTTGTCAGGATGGCCGGAGAGAGTGGCGAGAGTGGACGAGCCGCGCACTCGTTGCTCATCGTGCACCGCGGCGAACTCCGCGTTCAGCCGCTCGAATTCCAGCCTCGCACTTTGCGAGCGCTCGCGCTGGACCAACAACGTCAGTAACCAGCCGAGCTGCAGCCACAATTGGTCCGCGAAGGTCAAGGTCTGAAAGCGGTGGTCGCAGTAGAAGAGCAGGTTTTGATCATTCAACGGCACGATCAGGACGCTGCGCGTGCGCGGTTGGCGGGCGCGCTCAAGGGCGCCGAAAATCGGTTCGCTCTCGAGCACCGACGTGAAGAAGCACTCTTGGCGCTCGCGACTCGTTACCACCAACGGCCAAATGATCTTCTCGCCGGGATGCAACACCACTTCGCCGTCGAACGAGCAGCTCGCTAGCACTTCGCCCAGCTCGAGGTTCGTCGGCAGTCGCAGCAGAAAGGCGCGTTCGCCGGCGAGTAGGTGGAGCGCGGCTTCCAGCAGTTGTTTGCGGGCTTCCGGCGGGTCGGCGCTGGTGCCGAGGTGTGCGGCTAACGCGAGCATCGCCTCCACGCCCGCGACGCCGGCGTCCGCGCGGCCCGGGAGCAGGGCCGCGAAACGCTTCACGAGTGCGAGCGGTGAGACTGTGAGAGGTGTTTGCATCGCCTCGAGTACTTGCGTGGCCATAGAAGCATTTGCGATCGATCCGACCCGTCGAGTCAGACCGGCGACCGACCCTTTCGGAACTTCATGGACGAGCCCGGCGACGGATCGGCTGGAAATCCGCCGGGCATACTGCACAATCGGTGCGCATTGCGCCCTGGTCCGAGTTGGTGCCGGGGCGGATAACGACGAGAAAGTCTAACATCCTGGATCGCCCGCCAGCCGGCGAGGTTCGAGCGGTCGATCGCGAAAGGAACGAAACGTGGAGCGGACTCTGATCATCTTGAAGCCGGATGCCGTGCAGCGGCGGCTCGTTGGCGAAATCACCTCGCGGTTCGAGCGCAAGGGTCTGCGCGTGGCCGCGCTGAAACTCATGAAGATCTCAACCGAGCTCGCCGAGCGACACTACGCGCCGCACAAGGGCAAGGGCTTCTACAAGTCGCTGATTCAGTTCATGACGTCGGAACCGGTCGTCGCGATGGTGCTGGAAGGCCACAAGGCGGTCGACGTGTGTCGAAAACTCATGGGCAAAACCTTTGGCTATGACGCCGAGCCCGGCACGATTCGTGGCGACTTCGGCATTTCGAATCAGTTCAATCTCGTGCACGGTTCTGATAGTGCTGACACGGCGCGGCGCGAAGTTGAGCTGTTTTTCACTCCGGCGGAGATTCACACCTACAAACTCGCCGACGATGTTTGGCACGCGGCTGAGTGACGCCGCACCCATCGTGAACTCGGACGACGGCGGCGATCATCCTTTGCCGGCGCCGCGCGGCCTGCGGCCTGAAGAAGTGGCGTTGCTCGTGCGCGAACTCGCGCCGGCGCTCACCGGCGCGCGCATCGAGAAAGTGTTTCGACGAGGTGACGACGCCTATGTGTTGCGCTTGCGGGCGCAGGGGGAACGTCGCGAGCTGTTCCTGAGCACGCGCGTCGGCTTTAGTCGTTTTCATCTCGTCGCGCCGAGCGCCGCGGACAACGAGGTGTTGTCGCCCGACGTCGCGGAGTTGCGGGCGCTCATCAACCAGGGTGCCATCGAGAGTCTCGAGCAACTCGGCCACGACCGCGTCGTGCGAATTGCGTTGCGCGTGGTGCGCGATAACGCCGTGCTGGCGCGCACGCTCGTCCTCGAACTCTTCGGAGCGCGGGGTCGGCTCGTACTTTTTGACACGACGACGCGCGTGATCCTCTGGTTAGCCGGGCGCTCCGGGAACGCCGCGGTCGGCGAAGTCTATCGATTCCCCGAGGCGCCGCCGCGTCGGAAGCCGGAAACGCCGCCATTCGAACCGCGCGTATTGCTGGCGGCGGAATCGGAACTCGACGACTTTGCGTTCAATCACGCGTTGGCGGCGCGCATGGCCAGCGCGGAGCAGGCGGCCGACGATCGCGCGCGATGCGACCAACTCGCCCACGTCATTCAAGAGGAGCAGAAACGCCGCCTGCGACTCGCCGAGCATCTGGAACTCGATCTTGCCACGGCTCGCACGTGGCCGCTCGAACAGCGCCATGGCGACTTGTTGAAAGCCGAGACACATCGGTTGCGTCGCGGCATGACCGAGTGTCAAGTCGTCGATTACTTTGATGCGTCGCTCCCGACCATCACGATCGCGCTCGACGTTGAAAAGACTCCACTCGAAAACGTCGAGGCACTGTTCGCGCGCGCCCGCAAAGGGAAGCGCGCTGAAGCGCAAGTCACGGCGCGTTTAGCGCAATGCCGCAGCGAGCTAGAAAAGTTGGAGTTGGCGGCGAGTTGCTTGCGCGCGGGAATCGATGACTCGGCGTCCGCGGCGGCGGCCGAGCGCGCGCTCAAGAGTGTCGAACTCAAGCGGCGTGTGAAACAAGCGCCGCCGACTCGAGCGCGAGCAAGCGGCGCGACCGCCGCTTCGACCGCCACGCAATGGCTGCGTTACCGCACACGGCAAGGCCTCGACGTTCTTCGCGGACGCAGTGCGCGCGCAAACGATCAACTGACGATGACGGTCGCAAATGGCAACGACTTATTCTTCCATCGGGCGCATCGACCTGGACCGCACGTGATACTCCGCGTGCCACGCGGCGTGCAAGTCGCCCCGGAGAGCATCGAGGATGCAGCATTCATCGCGGCGTATTTCAGCGGTTGGCGCGGTCCTGGGGCGGTCACCGTGCATTGGACGGAGGCGAAGTATGTGCGCAAGCCGCGCGGCGCGCCCGCGGGCCTGGTGACGTTGGCGCGCGAACGAGAGTATCGAGTAGAGTATCGCCCGGAGCTGTTGGAGCGGTTGGTGCTCGCCGACGAGAATCCGTTGAGCCGTTAATCCGCTGGGCCGTTAACAAACGGTGACAAACGCGGTCATCATCGTCATCTTGGCGTGGCGCGGCTCCACGAAGTTGTGACGAATAGCGCGCACGATGAGAGTCTGGGACGGAGTGATTCAAGCGATGAGAAGTTTGCAGCTAGGCAAGTTGGAGTCACGGATTGCGCGGCGTTTTTGGGTCGGCGCAATGCTTGCCGCACTTTGGATCGTCACCGGCTGCGTCGCCGAAACGGAGCTGCCGGCAGATGAGAAGGCCATTCGCATCACGAGGTATGTGAAAGAGGCCGAAGCGATCGAAGATGAAATCAAGAATAGTCAGAGCACGCCGGAACCGGATCCGCTGAACGTCGTAATAGCGAAGATGCGCAAAGCCGAGGCTCTCTATCGACGCGCCGTGATTCTCGCGCCCGACTCGGCCAAACCGCGGCTTGCGCTCGCCCGTTGCTTGTATCGGATCGCCTCGTTTTACGCTCTGGAGGAGGATCAGATTGCCGGCCGGATCAGAGCGATCGTCGACAAAGGTGGCACGGCGGACGCAAAGCTCGAGCGGCAGCGCAGCGAAGCACGCGATCAAGCGCGTGAATACGCGCGGATTTCCAATCTCGAGTTCGATCGCTACATTCCGAGTGCAGGAAAACTACCATACGCTCACTTGTGGCTGGATGTGGCCCGGAATCACAAAGTGCTCGAGAACTGGGATCTCGCCGCGCGTGCCATTCAGCTCTTTCTCAAGAATCCTGACGTGCCGAAAAGCGATCGACCCTACTTCGAAAACCTGATGAGGGAATATCAAAACAAGGCCATCGAAGCCGTCGATGCCGGCGAAGATGCGAAGTCGAGGGAAAAGAGCTGATGTCGGCGTGTCTCCTTTGCCGCATTGAGCGCGGCGAGATTCCCGCAGCGATCGTGAGGCGCGAGCCGCGGCTTTTCGCGTTTCGTGATATCCATCCGCAAGCACCGCAGCACATCCTGATCGTGCCAACGAAACATATTGCGCGCCTCGATGATCTGAGCGCGGACGATTCGGCTTTGGCGGGTGAGCTCGTGCTCGCGGCGACGAGCCTCGCACGCGAGCAGGGCTGCGCGGCGAGCGGCTACAGACTCGTATGGAACTGCGGGACCGACGGCGGCCAGTCCGTTGACCATATCCACCTGCACCTGCTCGGCGGTCGGCGTCTTGGCTGGCCACCGGGTTAGCGTCTCGCGCTCTTTCGGCGCCGCGCGTTTGCCGTCTTTGATTCGCAGATGCTAGGCTTCTCAGCCGGATTAATCCGCGCAGCGTATGCAATGGGTGCTTTGTGCACCGTCGCGATGACTGGCAACTGAAAGTGCTCGGGATGTCACCGGATATCGATGTCAAGGACATGATCCAGCAGACGACCTCCGAGGTCCAACTCGAGGATCTCGCCAAGCGAGGTTTCAAGCGCGTCAAGGTCCTCGACAAGGAAGCGGTCAATCGAATGATCGCCGACGCCGTCGACAAAGTGGTCGCGGATCGGCTCAAGATCGCGAGCGGCGACGAGCGCCAGCAAATCCAGCGCGAAGTGCGCGCCGACTTTGATTCGCAACTCAAAGTGTTCCACGAGACCGCACGCCAGATCAACTCATTGCAGACCGAAGTCGAGCGTTTGCGCGGCGCCTTAGTCGAGCGGGAGACCGAGCTCAAAACGCGCACGCGCGAGCTCGAGACCGTGCGCAATACGCCCGCGCCGGACCTGGGCGTGTTGATCAGGTCCGCGCTCATGGAGATGAAAAACGAGCAGTCCGCCGAAGTGCCGAATGCCGGGATGGCGGAACTGAAGAGCAGTATCGAAGCGCTTGCAAAGTCGGTTTCGGATGGCATCGCCAGCGGTGGTCGCGGCGGCAAACTCGACGATATCGGCGCGCGCACGGACGCAGCTTCGATTCGCGCGTTGATCAATCGCACCGCCGAGTCCGCAAGTCAGATCGAGAGCAATCTCGAGCACATTGAAGTGCAGAAGGCTCGGTCGAAGGGCGTCGGCGGCACATTAGAGAAACTCAAGTCGCTAGGCAAAAAAGGGGGGTAGCGTGGGAACTTTCGAGGAAATGCTGCGCAACAGCGAGCGCGAAATTGAAAAGGAGCCGAGCGCCGTGAACCCGGATCATGAAGGCAAACCAACGAACCCAGGCGTGGCTGCGCCGACGGGACAGCGAAAGACCAGCAACTCCCAGAAGGCCCCGGCCGTGTTGGGCCGCGGACTTGACGTTGGTACCGCCAACTTGGTGTCCGCCGGTCAAGACGCTGAGGGCAACGTCAACATCAAGCTGCAGCGCAACGCATTCATCGACATCGACTGCGATGACTATACGCGCACCATGCTGACGCGTCTCAACGTGCAATACGTCGTCATCGAGAACCGCATGATCGTGGTCGGCAACCCGGCCTTCGAACTCGCGAACATCTTCAATCGACCTACGCGGCGCCCGATGCGCAACGGCATGATCAGTCCCAACGAGACGGACGCGATGCCGATCGAGAAGATGCTGCTGGAGACGCTGCTCGGCAAGCCGACGGCCGAGAAAGAGATTTGCTATTTCTCTGTGCCGGCCGCGCCGATCGACGCCGACATGAACGTGATCTACCACGAAGGCGTGTTCGCCGGCCTCGTCAAGTCGCTCGGCTATACGCCGAAGCCGCTCGTCGAGGGCCATGCGGTCGTGTTCGCCGAACTCGCCGAGGATGACTTCACGGGCATCGGCATTTCGTGCGGCGGCGGCATGTTCAATATTTGCGTCGCCTACAAATCGATTCCCGCGCTCAGCTTTGCCACGACGCGAGGCGGCGACTGGATCGACCAAAACGTCGCCAATGTGCTGGGCATCGCGACTTCGCGAGCGACCAGTATCAAAGAGAAGCTCCCGGATCTGCGCAAGCCGCGCAATCGTGAAGAGGAAGCGGTCGAGATCTACTACCGCAACTTGATCTCCTACACGCTGGAGAACATCAAGCAGCGCTTCACGTCGTCGAAGGGTATGCCGAGTTTCCCGGACCCGATCAGCATCGTCTGCGCGGGCGGGACTTCGATGGCGGGTGGCTTCATCGATATCTTCAAAGAGGAATTCGAGCGCGTGAAGTTCCCGATTCAAGTCAAAGAGATCCGCATGGCCGAGGATCCGCTCTACAGCGTCTCCAAAGGCTGCCTCGTCGCGGCATTGTCGGAGTCCTAAGCGACGACAACTGCGGTTGCGGAGCTCGGCGCGCGCGCCCGGACCGGCAGGTGTCACCTGCCGAACCGGGCGCGTTCGTTTATTTTGTCATTGTGATCGTGTGAGTCGTGCTTGCTGATTCGAGTCGCGCGCCGCAGGATGCGCCGCATGCGCACGTGGATCAAGTTGCTGCCGTTCTTGGTATTCTTCGCGGCAAGTGTTCGCGCGGCGCCGGCCGACCCATTCTCAGATCTCGTGCGAACGGAGCAGCCCGGCTGGTGGTGGTTGCATCGCGCCGATGTCGCGCCCGGCTCGCCGGCGATACTCTCCCACATCACGAGTGAGCTCACGCGGGTGCGACGTTTGCTAGGTCTCACCGCCACGACCACTCCGCTCGTGGTCTACGCCGCGACCGCCGCCGACTTCAATCTCTACGTTGCGCGCATGGGCGCGACGCCGCAAGCGGACTGGGTCGCCGCCGTCGCATTCCCGACTCGCGCGGTCATGCTGCTGAAGGGGCCGGCGCTCAAGTTCGGCGCGCTCGGTTTCGAGACTCGCACGCTCTCGCATGAGCTCGTGCATCTGTGCTTGGGCGAGGCCGGCGCCGCGTTACCGCGTTGGTACCACGAGGGTTTGGCTGAGTATTTGAGCGGCGAAGTCCTCGACCCGGAGTGGTTGAACGCGTTTGGCGCGTGGGCGGCCCGCGGCGTGCTGCTGCCGCTCGACGGTTTGGAGTCCGAGCTCAACACGTCGCATCACCGCGCCGGCGTCTACTATCAACAATGCCTGGCGTTCGTGCGGTTCATGAGCGAGCGGCATGGCGACGCATGTCACGCGCGACTCCTCGAGTCGCTGCGCGTTGGTCAGACTTTCGATGCAGCGTTCGAACGCGCCTTGGGTATGACGCCGCGCGCGACCGAGGCGGCTTGGCACGCCGACCTGAAAAGAAACTTCTCGTGGGTGCGGGCAATACTCGGCTACGTGCAGTTGTTCGCAATCGTCGCCGTCTGTGCGGCGATCGGCTTCATCTTCGTGCGACGTCGGCGACGCGCCACGCGCGAACGGATGCGCGACCCCATCGACGGTGATAACTACTGGGACGTGCACCCGCCCGGCGGGTCTTTACAGTGATGGTAGACGACCGCTAGGATCTCGCCCTTTCGTGGCCACAAAGCAGTTGCCGCCTCGCCGAACCTGAAACTTGATTCCGAAGGAGCACGACTCGTGACGAATAAATCTGTGCGCGTTGCCGTGACCGGCGCCGCCGGCCAAATCGGTTACGCATTGGTTTTTCGAATTGCTTCCGGGCAGATGTTCGGCGCCGCGACCGATGTGCACTTGCAACTACTCGAAGTGGAGCCGGCGCTGAAGTCGCTCGCCGGCGTACGGCTGGAGCTGGATGATTGCGCGTTCGGTCTTTTGCGCTCGGTGACGGTGACGGCCGATCCTGCGAAGGCCTTCGGTGATGCCGATTGGGCGCTTTTGGTGGGGGCGGCGCCGCGAAAAGCCGGCATGGAGCGCGCGGACTTGTTGAACATCAACGGCGGGATTTTCACGCAGCAAGGAAAGAGTCTCAGCGACAACGCGCGGCCGACCTGTCGGGTTTTGGTGGTCGGCAATCCTTGCAACACCAACGCGCTGATCTGCATGCACTCGGCGAAGCGCCTCAATCCGCGGAATATCTATGCAATGACGATGTTGGACCAGAATCGCGCCATGACGCAGCTCGCGCAGAAATCCGGTCGAACCGTCAACGACGTCCACCGGCTGGCGGTCTGGGGCAATCACTCGCCGACGATGTTTCCCGATTTCAACTATTCGACGATCGCCGGGCGCCCGACTCCCGAGGTCATCACGGATCGCGCGTGGCTCGAAGGGGATTTCCTGACGACGGTGCAGAAGCGCGGCGCAGCGATCATCGACGCGCGCGGTGCGTCGTCGGCGGCGTCCGCCGCGAATGCGGTAATCGACAGCGTGAAGCACGTCAGCAACCCGACGCCGTCCGGCGACTGTTTCTCGTTGTGTTTGCGGTCGGATGGCAGCTACGGCATACCCGAAGGATTGATCTTCAGCTTTCCGGTTCGCTCGACCGGTTCGGACCTACAGATCGTCGCCGGCATTCAGCACGATGAGTTCGCTAAGAAAAAGCTCGCGGCAACGACCAAGGAACTGATCGAAGAGCGCGACGCTGTGAAAGCACTCCTCGCCGGCTAATTCTCGCGACCGCGTGGGTCCAACCAGGGTCGGCCATTTTTTTCCGCGCGCTCGGCGCTGCATTGATCCTCCGTTCTATTCCCAGCGCGAAACAATTGCCGGGCGGTCGTCCTGTTTTCGCAATCGCATCGTTCTGGTCAATATTCGTTCACCGTTCTTAAGTGCGAGCCCGCGCTCGGCTCGCGCGCGTTGGCGCGACCCGACCCGGGCGGGCCCAGCGCTTGCCATTTCTCTCATGGCGGCCACGCGCTCCGGCGCGCGGCTCCCGAGGACAGGAAACAACACCTACTCCCTCCCCCACGCTTGAAGGGGCCCGTTCGCCAGCGGGCCCCTTATTTCTTTCTTGCGCCGTCCCTTGCGGTTACACTTCGCGCCCGCAAGGTGAGAGGAGTGCGCAACGCCATGGATCCACTGAAGAATTTCTTGCTCGCCGGTCTCGGGGCGTTCAGTTACTCGCAAGAGAAACTAAAAACGATGGTCAAGGAACTCATCGACAAGGGTGAGTTCACGCGCGAGCAAGGCCAACGCATCCTCGACGAGTGGCTGACGCGGGGTCAGGCCGAACACGACAAGATGTCGGGACGCGTCGCCGATGAGTTGCGTAAGCTGCTCGACAAGCTCTCACTGGTTTCACGCGCCGATTACGACGCGTTGAAGAAACGTGTCGATGACCTCGAGGCGCGGTTCGGCGCCAAGGGATAGCCGACGCGTGCTACGCTCGATCCGCACGATTCGCAATATTCCGCGGCTCAAAGACATAACTTTCATTCTGTTCAAGCACGGACTGCATCAGGTCGCGTCACGGCTGGGCGCGCCGGTGTTCGTGCGCCTGCGGGGGCTCGTGCGCGGCCGCGGTGCGCCAAGTCGTGAGCCGCCGCTCAGCCAGATCGCCCGTTTGCGGTTGGCGTTTCAAGAACTCGGCCCGATCTATATCAAGCTGGGCCAATTGATCGCCAATCGCCCCGACGTATTTCCGCCCGCGATGGTGACGGAGTTCGCGAAGCTCGAGGACCACGTTGCACCGCTCAAGTTCGAGACGATCAACGCGGTGCTCGAGGAAGAACTCGGCGCGCCAACGGAGCGTTTCTTCCGCCACGTGAATCCCGAACCGCTGGCAGCCGCATCGATCGCGCAAGTGCATCGAGCGGTCACGCTCAGTGGGGAGGATGTGATTCTCAAGATTCAAAAGCCGGGCATTCGGAAGATTATGGAGCATGATCTTGAGATCTTGGAACTCGTGGCCGAAGCGCTCTCGAATATCGAAGGCATCGGCGTCTGGGACCCGAAGGGCATCGTTGCGGAAGTAAGCCGGGCGCTCGAGCGCGAACTCGACTTCAACTTCGAGCGCAACGCGCTCGACCGCGTGCGGGCGCAATTCGCGGACGATCCCGTCGTGGTCGTACCGCGCACGTTTCGCGAGCACTCGACCGAGAAACTCTTGGTGTTGGAATTTCTCGACGGTACGCCGATTCGACAACTCGATCCGGCAGCGCTCGGCCCCGCCGAGTGCCACCGCATCGCGCGCGAGTGCTCACGCACTCTCTTCGAGATGATTTTTCGCGACGGTTACTTTCACGCCGATCCGCATTCATCGAATATTCTGCGCCTCACGGATGGACGACTCGGCTGGATCGATTTTGGCGCGGTTGGCCTGTTTACCGACGAAATGCGGCTGCGGCTGGTCAAACTCTTGCGGGCATTGCTCGAGCGCAATTACCGGCTGCTTGCGCGCCAAGTGCTCAAGGTCGGCCGACCGCAGGGCGAGATTTCGATGTTCGAGTTTTCGCAGGACCTCGCGTCGCGCCTCGATCCTTACTTCGGACTCTCGCTCAAGGAGACCGACATTCCGACGTTGTTCACGACCGTCATGGACATCGCGCGCGACTATAGAATTCGCATTTCGCCTGGCTTCGTGACGATGACGCGCTGCCTCGTGCTCATGGAGGGATTGGCGCATCGCCTGGCGCCCGACTTCGACGCCGTCGTCGAGCTCGAACCGCTCGCGCGGCGCTATTTCACCGAACGCTATCGTCCCGACCGTTTGGTGAAGGATGCCGGTGAGCAGCTCGCCGAGTTAGCGCGCACGTTTTGGGAGTACCCGCAATTAGTGGGGGAGATCTTGCATCGCGCGGCGGAAGGTCGCATTGCGGTGGACACCGAGATCCAGGGGCTCGAGCGTTTTCAGCGGGCGATGGAGTTGAGCACGAACCGCATCGTGGCGGCGCTCGTCGTTTCCTCGCTGCTCGTCTCGTCGTCGCTCATCATCAATTCGAAAGTCGGACCAGAAGTTTGGGGCGTCTCCGCGGTCGGCTTGACCGGCTATGTCTTCGCGGGCTTGATCAGCGTTCGCATTCTCATCTCAATGTTGCGATCGAACTGATAGTCTGGGGACTGATCGCTTCGACGCGTTAGCCTTCGAGCCGTCGCAGGACGCGCTTCTCCACGCCGGTCAATTTCTGGCGCAGCTCAATCGCGACGGCGGGATCGTGCCTTGGCGCGGTGGTATTGCCGAATTGTCGGGCCCCGGGGCGCGCGCTATTGGCGCGCAAGAGGCGCCGGATGCGGAGTTCGGCAAGGGTCCGCCACAGCTCGCGGGGTCGCCATTGATGTTGCGTCATGGGTTTTGCATTCGTTCTCGTGTTCGGCGGTCGAATTCGCGGCTGCAGCGCGTGACGCCATTCAAGACGGAACTGCGCGGAATTACAAGCCGCGAGCCCGAGCACTCATTGACCATCACCGAGCCGCGGCCTAACATCCGCGGCTTCGCCGTCCGGTGGGTAGCCGGAGTTTCGACCGGTCGTGCCGCTCTGGCTCGTCTCGTCAGAATGGAGTTTCGAGTTTGAAAACGCCGTACGCTATGACCATCGACTCGGCGCCGGTCGTCGCCGTACCGCGCGAGCAACGGGTCTACTTCGAGGTGTTCGGCTGCCAGATGAACAAACTCGACTCGGAAGTGATGCTCGAGGCGCTCACGCGGCGTGGCTATGCGTTGACGCACGAACTCGAGGACGCGGGCGTCATTATCTACAACACTTGCTCGATTCGCGAAAAGGCTGAGGAACGCGTTTATCAACGGCTCGGCACTTTCAAGCGCCGCAAACTCGCGGACCCCGACCTCGTCATCGCGTTGACCGGCTGCATCGCCCAGCACCACGAGGACGAGCTGCTGAAACGGTTGCCGCACGTCGATCTCATTGTCGGAACGCGTGAGTTTCATCGGCTTCCCGACCTGATCGAAGGCGTGCGCGGCGGCAACGGTCGCGTGGTCGCGACCGAGCTCGACTCGCCACTCGTGTTTGAACGACGGCGCAATCTCGGCCCGAATCCCTACCAGGCGTTCGTGTCGGTGATGCGCGGCTGCGATCAAGTCTGCACGTACTGCATCGTGCCGACGACGCGCGGCCAAGAAGAGTCGCAGCCGGTCGAGGCAGTGCTCGAGGAAGTACGGAATCTCGCGGCGCAGGGCGTGCGCGAAGTGACGCTGCTCGGTCAGACCGTGAATTCCTACGGCAAGCGACTTGGCGATGGCGTTGGACTCCACACGGTCCTCTACGGAATTGAAGAGATCTCCGGTATCGAGCGCGTGCGTTTCATCACTTCGCATCCGCGCTACATGCGACCAAAGCTCGTCAAGGCGATGGCGGAGTGCGAGAAAGTCTGCGAGTACTTGCACCTGCCGGTGCAGTCGGGCGCGTCGAGTTGTTTGGCGCGAATGAAACGCACCTATGACCGCGAGTACTACCTCAAAGTGATCGCCCGTTGTCGCGCCGAGATCGCCGGGTTCGCGGTTGCAACCGACTTCATCGTCGGATTCCCGGGAGAAACGGAGAGCGAGTTTGCCGAGTCGCTTTCTCTCGTCGAGGAAGTCGGGTTCGACCACGGGTATGTGTTTCAGTTTTCGCCGCGCCCCGGGACAGTCGCGCATCAATGGGTTGACGACGTTTCGCCGGAGGTGAAGCTCGAGCGCAATAATCGCCTCCTCGCGGCCGTGCATGCCGGCGCGGAGCGACGGCACCGCGAGTGGATCGGTCGTACGGTGGAAGTGTTGGTGGAGGGGCCGAGCAAAACCAAGCCCAAGCGCTACACCGGGCGCACGCGCGACCATCGCATCGTCACGTATGACGCGGACGCGTCCGACCGCGCGGGCACGTTCCAACTATTGTGCGTCGATGGCGCGTCCGGCGTCAGTTTGCGCGGCGTGAAACTCGGTCCGGCTACCGATCGCCCGCAACAGCCAAAGCTACGGCGTTGAGCAGCCGAATCCACGGCGCGAAAACATGAGCGGTGAAGCGCGCTTTATGCGCCAGGCGCTGCGGCTCGCGCAACGCGGTCTCGGGTCGGTTGCACCGAATCCGCCGGTCGGAGCGGTGGCGGTCCGGGATGGCGAGGTTGTCGCGACGGGTTATCACGCGCGCTTCGGTGGTCCGCACGCCGAGGCGGCGCTGATCGCGAGCGTCGCCGATGGCGCGCTCCGCGGCGCTGACCTCTACGTGACGCTTGAACCTTGCGCCCACCAGGGCAAAACCCCACCGTGCACTGACGCAATCATTCGCGCCGGCTTTCGCCGCGTGCACTATGCGGTCGCGGATCCGAACCCGCTCACGCACGGACAAGGACCCGCGCGCCTCGCGGCCGCCGGCATCGCCGTCGACAGCGGCCTTTGCGCCGACGAAAGTCGCTGGCTGCTCGCGCCGTTCTTGCGTTGGATCCGGGAGCGGCTGCCGATCGTCACGCTCAAATGGGCGATGACGGCCGACGGCCGCATCGCGTCGCGCACGGGCGATGCTCGGTGGATCTCCTCCACGACGGCGCTCGCGTACACCCGGCGCGCGCGCCGGGCGTTCGACGCAATCTTGATCGGTAGCGGCACGTTGCTGCGCGATGATCCGCAACTCTTGAGTAGCGGGCGTGGCGCTCAGCATCCCCTGCGGGTGCTGCTCGATGGGCGATTGCGTCTGACGCTGCAGCATCGACTGGTCACGACCGCGCGCACTTCGCCGGTATTAGTCGCCACGCGCGCAACACGAGGTGACGTGGCGCGGGAGCGGCGCAGCGCCGAGCTTGCGGCAGCGGGACTCGAGATCGCGCAATTGCCGAGTCACGTGGATAGCGGGATCGATTTGCGAGCGCTCCTCGGGCTGCTTGGCGAACGCGGAATCACACATGTGCTGGTTGAGGGCGGGAGCCGCGTGCACGGCGCATTCTTCGACGCCGGGCTCGCCGACCGCGTGCAGATGATTCTGGCGCCAAAACTCATCGGTGGAAGTGCCGCGCTCGCGCCAATCGGCGGCGGCGGGCTCGAGCGAATGGCGGACGCGTGCGACCTTCGCTCGACGCGCCTGCGCCGCCTCGGCGCCGATTTGCTGCTGGAAGGGTGTTTGACCCCGGCCGGCGCTGGGCTCGCCGTCTGGTAGTGTCACGGGCTCGCTCTGCGCCGCCGCGCCGCCGCCTAGCGACTTCGACGACTCACGCGCAGGATGCTACGCTTCTATACCTCTTCTTGCCGCCACCATGCAGCGCCCCGCGATCACACGGGGTGCGAGAGAGGGGTGCATGGCCCGGCGCAGCTTCGTGTGTCGAATTGCGACGCTGTTGGTGTTCATCATTCTCTTGAATGCCGGCTGCCGCGTTCACTCTGACCTGGATCGCGCCCGCGTCTTCGAGCGGCAAGGCTTGCTCGTCGAAGCCCGCGCGCAACTGCAGTCCGAGTTGCGGACGCGAGCGAGTCGTGAGACTGCGGCGCACCTCCATTCCATCGAGGAGCAACTCGCCGAGCAGCACTTTCGAAGTGCGCAAACGGCGATCGCCCGCGGCGTCGTCGTCGATGCCGCACGGGAGCTCGCACGCTGTCTCGAGCTGTACCCGCAACACGTGAGTGCGCTCGCGCAGTTTCGTCGTCTCCACGACGCGACGCTCGAGGCGGAAGCTTGCCGTCGCGCCGTCAGTCTCGCCCGCAACGCGAGCGAGCCGCCGACGGCAGAAGAACTGTTGCGACTTGCTCGGCGGCTGCGCGCGACCCTCGATTCACCGGTGCCGATCGACACTGCCGAACTGCGGTGGCTACTCGATGCGTTGTGGGCGCGGCACGAAAACGCAGTGCTGGAACCGCTCGATTTTCTACAGGCGGCCGCGGCGCTGGCCGCGGCCGAGCGCTTCTACGATGAGTCGTACGAGTTACTGGGTGCGGCGGCGGAATTCTCATATCGGGACCGGCTCGCCGAATTGTCGACAGTCGTGGCGGCCCGGCGCGAACAGACGCTGGCGCGCGCGCTCGCCTTCGAATGCCTGCGTCGTGGCGAGTCCCAGGCGGCATTCCGCGCCTTTGCCCGCGCCTACGCGCTCATGCCGGAATCGAGCGACTTGCGCTCGCACCTCTTCGCCACGCGCGAAGCGTGCGTCACCGATTTGCGTCGCGCCCTGCAGCAAGCTACGACCCGTGAAGAGTGGTCGCGGGCGGCGCGGATCGGCGATGATCTGCGGCAGTTCGGCGCGTCCGCCGGCGACGAATCACTGTCGACGGCGCGCGCGCGCTGGGTGGATCACTTGTTGCGCGAAGCGCGCCGTTACGAGCTGCTGGCGCTACCAGGCAACGCTTTTTTGAGTCTTTGCGAAGCCGCGCGTTGGATCGACGATGCGGTGAGTTTGCTCGTGCCGCTAGAACGGCTACAAGCCGCCATACGCGGTGTGCCGCTCGTTGCGATAGATCGCAGCAACGCCATCCTCGCGGAGCCCATCGAACTCGTGAATTTTCGTGTCGCTCCGGCGATCGGCGCCGAGATTATCGTGCGTTGCCACAGCCCGCAGTACTCCGAGTCGCGACAAGCGAGCGAAGGTCAGCGCAGCAGTGTTCCGCGCCGAATCGGAGTTCACAACGTGCCGAACCCGCGGTTTGTCGAGAGCGTGACTCGCGCGACTCAGGCGCGTGAGCAGCTCGCGACGTTGCGCAGCGCGCTCGAGCACGCGGCACCTGAGCAGCTGGAGCACCTGCTGCGCCGCCACGAAATGCTGCGCGAAGAAGTCGCGCGGTCCGAGCTGCAACTCGCTCGAACGGAACCGCTGGAGAACCGCGGTTTTTGGGTCCGGCCCGCGGAGCGCTTTGAAACAGAGGAACTATTCGCGGTGCTCGAGTGGCCCGTCGAGCTCACGATCTGCGACCGACCGACCGAAGCGAGAACGCTGCGTGCTCAAGTTCGTTTGCGTCGCGAGCGCGTCACCGACGATTCCGAGCTGGCGGAACTCCTCAGCGTCGAGTTGCCTAGCCCCGCGACGGTCGAGTCTCGACTTGCTGACGAGTGTCGTCGCCAACTTGTCGAGCTGTTGCGTGAACTCGACGACAAGGCGGCGGAGGCGCTGCTCGGCCGTGCGCGCCGCGCCCAAGAGCGCGGCGAACTGGCGCAGTCCATTGAGTTGCTCGTGCGACTTTTGCTCGATCCGCGAGTCGTGCAGCTCGATGTTCGTCGCGAAGCGGAACGACTACTCGCCGGACTCAGTGAGCACGGCGCAACCATCATCCAATCGTTGCGTTCGGCCGCGCAGACGGTCGCGCACGCTCCGCAATAGCGCCGGCTGCCACCGAGAATGCTCAATCGTTGCGACTGCGCGGGAGTTCCACGCATTGAATGCGCGCGAGTTGCTCGAGCGTGCGATAGGTGAGACCCCAAACCAGCGATTCGCCATAGCGCAGCGCCGGATAGCGCCGATCGCGTCCGGGTGGCTCGTAACTGACCGCGGCCTCCGCATCCAGGAGCGCCGTGAGCGGCAGCCAAAAGGCGCGACTCACTTCCTGTTCGTCAAGTCGCAGCTTCGGCGGCTCGTGGACGACGAATACGAACGGCGACACGATCGTGCGTTTGCCAGTTGCTGCTTGTACGTCGTCGAGCCGGGCGAAGGGCGGTGCGAGTGTTGCGCCGACTTCTTCCGCGGCTTCTCGCCGGGCGGTTGCAGCGAGGTCCGCGTCGTCGTCGTCCCGGTGGCCGCCCGGAAACGCAATCTGCCCGGACCAGTAATCACCGACACGTTCGGCGCGCTGCATCAACAACACTTCCGGCTGCTCGACGCTCGGCCAATGCAAGATGACGGCCGTAGCGGCGCGTCGACCCGCGTCCGCATCGATGAGCATTGGCCGATGGACAGCGAGTCGTTCGCGCAATCCGATCCAGCAGCGCGTGTCTGGCGTTGGCACGACGGCCCCTCTTGGAACTAGTTTCGGTGCGGCAAAAGGGCAGATCTTAGCGCGGACAGCTTATGAGAGCAGCGCGAGGATGGCCTGCGGGATTTGATTCGCCTGCGCGAGAACCGCGATACTCGATTGGAAGAGCACTTGGTTGTGAGCGTAGTTGGCGGATTCGCTCGCGAAGTCGAGGTCGCGAATCGTCGACTCGGATGCGGCGAGCTGCTCCATCGCCACTTCCAGCGAGTTGATGTTGGTGTCGACGGTTTGACTCTGGAACGCGCCGAGGAACGCGCGCCGATTGGAGATCTCGTCGATCGCCGAGTCGAGGATGCGCAGCGCGTTGGACGCACTCGTATTGAGATCGTTGGCGCCCCCCGATACGAGACTTGAGAGGTAGCCGCCGATGGTGAGGCTGGTCCCATTCATACCGGTGACCGTGCGCGCTTTTTCGCCGAGCAGCGAAGAGTGCACGCTACCGATGCCCACCTGCTCGCGGTCGATGGCGCCCGCGCTGTGATTGAGCTGGAAGTTGAGACCCGTGTTCTTGACGGTGAAGGTCTTGCTCCCGGTGGTCGTTGCGTCGCTCATGACGAACTTCGCGGTCAGCACGTCGGAGACGACCCGCACGTCGTTGCCCTTCGCATCGAGCGAGATGCCGTTCAAGTGACCTGCGAGATCGGCGCCGCTATCTGACACGACGCCACTCGAAGTCGTGAGATCGGCGCCCGCCGTGTTGAGCGTTCCCGAAACGACTTCCACCGAGACGGCGACATCCGAGCCGAAGTCGACGCTGTAGAGCTGACCATTGGCCGAGGCGAAGACGCCCGTGTCGGCGGTGAACGCGTTGATCGCGTTGCGGAACAGCGCCGTCGTGAAGCTGCTCGCGACGACGATGTCCTGCGTGCCTGAGGCGCCCGTGATGCGGACCGTGGCGCTCGTCGCGCTCGTGCCGGCGTAGGCGTTACCGTTCAGTGCGTTGGCGCGACTTGCGGTGCGAGTGACCGTGAGTGTGTACTGCTGACTTGTGAGTCCGCCAAACTCGACTTTGTTGACGTCGATTTCAGAAAACTGCGAGTTCTGCGAGCGGACCACGACGCTCGACGTGCCATCGAGCAGGTTGCGTGTCGCGAATTTCGTCGTTTGCGCCACGCGGTCGATGGAACGAATAGCGTTGTCAACAGCGTCCTGTTCCGCGTCGATCTGGTCGGCATCGTTGCCGCCGCTATTGAGCGCGAACAGCACCGATTCGCGAATGCCGAGCAACAGCGAGTGCACTTCACTCAGGGCAGCTTCGGCCGTGCCGATGAGATTGGACGCGTTTTGGGAATTCTCGATCGCTTGCCGGATGCCGGCGACCTGGTTGCGTAGCTGCTCGGAGATCACCAAGCCCGATGGATCATCCGACGCTCGATTGATCCGCAGCCCGGTCGACAGTCGTTCGAGTGACACTTTTTGCGCGCGGTCGGCGCGTTGCAGAGTCCGAAGCGCCGTGCCCGAAATCGTGTTCGTATTGATTCGAAGACCCATATCGTGTGCGCTCCTGGCCGCAAATGCTCTCGCGCGCCGCGCCATAGCCGGGCGGCGCCGAGTTCTCGGATAGCGACTCCATGAAGTCTAGGATGGTGCCGCGCGAGCTGGCAAACCGCTGGCCGCCCGGGCGCTCGCGCGACTCCGTGCGTGACGTCCGCCCGGCTCTTGATCCGCTGTATCCGCTCCCATATGCTCCTCCGCCGCTTACGGCACTCCCGATCCAAAGGACAATATGCTCGACATAAAGTTCGTACGCGCCAACCTCGACCTTGTGCGGGACGGCGCGCGACGCAAGCGAATCGCGATCGATTTCGAACGATTGATCGCGCTCGACGAAGAGCGCCGTGCGCTCGACACCGAGCTGGGCGAGCTTCGTAATCGACAAAACACTATGGGACGCCAAATCGCGCAGCTCAAGGGCGACGCGAAGAACACGGCCATCGCCGAAATGGGGCAAGTGGCGGCGCGCGTGAAAGAACTCGGCGACCGCCACCGCGCGGTCGAAGAGTCGCTCGGCGACATTCTCTGCCGCGTACCGAATCCGCCGAGTTCTGAGGTGCCGGACGGCAAAGACGACACCGAGAACGTCGAGCTCTCGCGCTGGGGCGTGCCGCCGACGCCGTCCTTTCCGCTCAAGGATCATGTGACACTCGGTACGGAGCTAGGGATCCTCGATTTCGCGCGCGCATCGAAGTTGTCCGGACCACAGACGTATTTGCTGAAGGGTGCCGGCGCGCTGCTGGAACTCGCGGTATTGCGATTCGCGCTCGACCATATCGTTGCCAAGGGTTTCACGCCGATGATCGTGCCGACGCTCGTCAAGTACGAGCCGCTCTTCGGTACCGCGTATTTTCCGGGAGGTGAAGAGCAGGCGTATCATTGCGAGCGCGACAAACTCTACCTCACCGGCACATCGGAAGTTCCCGTGACGGCGTACCACAGCGACGAAGTGCTGAGCGAGGCGGAGCTGCCGGTGCGCTATGCCGGGTACTCGGCGTGTTATCGACGCGAAGCCGGCGCCGCGGGTCGCGACACGAAGGGGCTCTACCGAATCCATCAATTCAACAAGGTCGAGCAAGTCGTCATTTGTCGCAACGATCCGGACGAATCCAAGGCGCATCACCAAGCGATTCTGCGCAATGCCCAGGACATCATCGAAGCGTTCGAAATACCGTATCGAGTCGTGAATGTGTGCACCGGCGATTTGGGCGGTGGCCAAGTGCAGAAATTCGACATCGAATGTTGGATGCCATCGCGCGGTGGCTACGGTGAGACGCATTCCGCCTCTCGTTTTCACGACTATCAATCGCGGCGCCTCAATCTGCGCTACCGGGACACGAACGGCAAAATGCACTTCTGTCACACGTTGAATAACACCGTGATCGCGACGCCGCGCGTGCTGATTTCGATCTTGGAGCTCAACCAGCAAGCGGACGGTAGTGTCAAGCTTCCCCAAGCGCTCGTTTCTTACATGGGTGGCATGACGCATATCCGTGCGCGCGGGACGTGAGTCGTGAAATGACGCGCCCGCACACGTCGTCACGTTCGGAGGCAGCGCTTGGAAAGTCGTCGGCTGTGAGACATCTATGCGTCGTCGGGCTCCAGTGGGGCGACGAAGGCAAAGGGAAGATTGTCGATGTCTTGAGCGCCGGCGTCGACGCGGTCGTCCGCTATCAAGGCGGCGCGAACGCCGGCCACACGATCTACATCGGCGACCGCAAGCACGTATTGCATCACCTGCCAAGCGGCATTCTGCGTGAGCGCAACTTGGCGGTGCTCGGCAACGGCATGGTGATCGATCCGACGCGTCTGCTCGAGGAAATTCGGCTGCTCAAGCCGGAAGCATGCCAGCGACTTTTCATCTCGGATCGCGCGCATGTCGTGCTGCCGTCTCACACCTTGCGCGATCGACGTCGCGAGCAGGAAGCGACGGCCGGTCGCATCGGCACGACGCAACGCGGCATCGGACCCGCCTATGAGGACAAGTACGCGCGGCGCGGCGTACGCATCGGCGACTTGGTGCGGCCGGGCTACATCGACGGACCGCTGCGAGCGCGCCTCGTCGCGGACGGGGTCGAACTCGACGTCGTGGAGAGCTTTCTCGCCGTTTGTCGCCAATTCGTCGGCGTGCTCGGCGAGCGCGTTACGGATACGGCGGTGCTGCTCGCGGATCTCGATGCGCGTAGTCAAAAACTGCTCTTCGAAGGAGCGCAAGGGAGCTTGCTCGACGTCGAGTTCGGGACGTATCCCTATGTCACTTCATCGAGTCCGTCGTTCTTTGGCCTCGGTCCCGGGACGGGATTCTCGCCGCGTCGCATCGATCATGTGCTCGGCGTGACGAAGGCGTACTGTACGCGCGTCGGCGAGGGTCCGTTCCCGAGCGAGCTGATCGGCGCCGCGGCCGACGAGCTGCGTACTGCCGGCAATGAGTTTGGCGCAACCACGGGCCGCCCGCGGCGGTGCGGCTGGCTCGATCTGGTCGCGCTCGAACACGCGATCGCCATCAACGACGTCGATTCGCTCGCCGTCACCAAGGCGGATGTGTTGGTCGGGCGACCGACGATCCCGGTGGTGGTGGGTTATCGCCTCGACGGCCGTGCGCTTCCGCGTTTTCCGGCGCACATCGAGGATCTTGCGCGCATCGAACCGGTGTTAGAGGACTGGCCGGGTTGGGCGGACGCGAGCCCGGCGGCGCTCGCGCCCTTCCTGGCGCGACTCACAGCGCGCGTGAAGGTGCCAGTGGCGATGCTGTCGTGCGGTCGACGGCGCGACGAGATCGTGTTCTTCCCGCCCCTCGACGCGTTTTTGACCGGTGCCGTATGAGCGGCGCATTGCCTCGCCACATCGCGTTTATCATGGACGGCAATGGTCGTTGGGCGAAGGAGCGCGGCCTCGAACGTATCAGCGGTCATCGGGAGGGGGCGCGCACGCTGCGCGAGATCACGCGCTATTGTCGGGCGCAAGGCGTGCGCGAAGTGACTTTTTTTGCGCTGTCGACCGAAAACTATCGAGCTCGTCCTAAGCTCGAGATTCGCTACTTAATGACGTTGCTCAAGGACTACTTGGTGGGTGAGCGCAGCGAGATCGCGGAGCAGAATATTCGATTGTGCAGCATCGGTCGGATAGAGGAGTTGCCCGCGAGCGTCATTCGTGAGTTGCGTCTCAGTGAAGAGCTCAGCTGCAAGAACGACGGCATGGTATTGCGCCTGGCGCTCAACTATGGCAGTCGATCGGAGATTCTCGACGCGATCGGACGCATTGCGGCCGAGATCGTCAATGATCAGCGCCCAGCGCGAGATTTCTTGAAACTGGCGGAAGGCGACTTCGCGCGCTATTTGTACGATCCCGCGATGAGTGATCCCGATCTGCTGATTCGCACCGCCGGCGAGATGCGCGTCTCAAATTTCTTACTCTGGCAAATCTCTTACGCCGAACTTTGGGTCACTCAAGAGAAGTGGCCGGATTTTACCGTGGAGCATCTAAAAGCGGCGCTGCGCTCCTATAACAGTCGTGATCGGCGCTTCGGTCGGGTGACCGCTGGCGCGGCGTCGGCGGATTCACCGACGGACGGCGACGAATTGCCATGACCGTTCTGCAGCAGCGATTTTTTTTTGGCACGCTGCTGCTCGGCGGTGTGCTCCTCGCGCTCTTTGCAGATCAGCGCTTGTCGACGTCAGGTTTCTTCCTGGCGCTGATTGTGCTGTTTGGCGGCGTCTCGTGGATTGAGTTTTCTCGTATGACCGGCATCGCCTGGCGCGCCGCGTTCGCGACCGGTCTCGTCGCGGTCGTCGCCCTGCCAATCGTCGCTTGGCTGACGCGGCGTGGCGACTTGCCGGTGTGGGGAACCGCCGGCGCGATCGAACTGGGTATTGTCGCGGCTGTGCCGTTCTTTCTCAGTGCGCTTTGTTTTACGCGTGAACCCAACGCCGAACGCGTAAAGTGGCTCACGCACACCACGCTCGGTGTCGCCTATCTGGGCATTCCACTGTGGTTCGTTGTCCAACTGCGGCTCGCAGAAAAGGGCGGTTCGTGGATTTTCCTCGCCGTGTTGCTCATCAAAGGCAACGACATCGGCGCGTACTTGGTCGGCCGGGCTATCGGCCGCACGCCGTTGACGCCGGTGAGTCCCAAGAAAACGGTCGAAGGCGCCCTCGGCGGGCTGAGCCTCGGGATCCTCGTGGCGTTGGCTTTCGTTTGGCCGCTCGGATTGACCGATCTGCGGACGGCGTTGATGATCGGCCTCCTCGGTGGCGTGGCTGGCCAAGCCGGGGATCTCGCGGAGTCGCTGTTCAAGCGCGCGTTCGGCGTCAAGGACTCCGGCGCGTTGGTGCCAGCATTCGGCGGGGCGCTCGATATGCTCGATAGCATCTTGTTGGGCGTGCCCGTGATTTGGGCGGTAAAGGTTGCGATGGGAGCGTGATGGAACGAGTCATTCAACTTGAGACTGACGCGGATGCGATGCGAATCTATGGCGTGCAGGATCGAAACATCAAGCGACTCCGCGAGCATTTTCAAATTGAGATAAGTGCGCGTGGCCGTGACTTGCATCTCAGCGGTGACGACGAGGGCGTGCGGCGCGCGGCCGAGTTGTTCGAAACCATGGTTCGTAGCGGTAAGAACGGTGGACCCTCTCCGGAGCGGTTGATCGAGGAATTGAGCGGGTCGACGTCATCCGCCGCGTCACGACCTCCGTCCGCAGCGGCGAAATCGGCGGGGACCAACGGCGGCGCAAACCAAGGAAACGGCGAAGAGCGGCGGCCGGTCAATCCCGAGGCGCACTTGAACAGCCTACTCGCAGTCGCGCGTACCGAAGGTCAGCGCAAATACTTGCGCGCCATCGCCACGAATGACATGACGATCTGCGTGGGACCCGCCGGTACGGGCAAGACCTTCTTAGCGGTGCGCATGGCGGTGGAAGCGCTGAAGACGGGCGCCGCGAAAAAACTCATTCTCTGTCGACCGGCGGTGGAGGCGGGTGAGAGTCTCGGCTTCTTGCCCGGCGATTTTCAAGCGAAGGTCAATCCGTATCTTCGACCGCTTTACGATGCGTTGCACTGCATGCTCGAGTACGAGCAAATTCGCCGCTATACCGATCGCGAGATCATCGAGATCGTTCCGTTGGCGTACATGCGCGGTCGCACTTTGAACAACGCCTTCATCATTCTGGATGAAGGTCAAAACACCTTGCCGACCCAGATGAAAATGTTCCTCACGCGCATGGGTGAGCGTTCGAAAGTGGTCATTACAGGTGACACGACACAGGTCGATTTGCCTGCCGGCCAACTCTCCGGCCTCGTGCATGCGCGCCGCGTTCTTGCCGGAGTTACCGGAATCGACTGGTGCGTTCTGACTCGCGCTGACATTGTTCGCCATCCGTTAGTCGCCGATATCGTCAATGCTTACGAGAGATTCGAGCAAAACGCTGACACTTCCGGAGCGCGAGGAGCTTAAATCTCCGTTTTCCCGCCGTCCGATAGAGCGTTAGCGGATGCCGCAGCCACTGGCCGGCCCGCGCCCGTCTGGCGGCAGACGTCGACGGTGGATCGCGGCACGGTGCTGCTGTTCACTTTGTGCTAGTTCGGCGCCGGAAAGGTGTCGTTGGTGATTCTCAGCGCTCGGAGATTGTGGTCGGTGGTGATTCGCGACGGACTTGGGTCGCGTGACCGACATCGCCGCGGCGACGATCGGTAAGACCATCGATGGGATTTTTCGGCGACCACAAGGCGAAGAGCTGGCAACGGCTCTCGTTCAAGAACAAGCTCACCAAGGCCGGCGTGTTAGCGCAGGAGCAATCGCGATCGCGTCGACTCTGGCGATTGACGCTGACTTTGCTGTTCGCAACGGCAGTGACGCTGGTGTTGAGCACCTCGGCGCCGTCGACACTTGAAACCTATGTTCGCCTTGGCGCCGCGGCGCTGCTGCTCCACTTTGTCATGTATCTGCTGGTGCGCGCATTTCATCCCGAAGTGCTCACTACGTTCTCGCGCTACTTGGCTTTTATCGGCGCGACGCTGTTGCTCGCCAAGCTCATGCTGCTGTCGCCGGCTATCTCACCGTATATGGTGCCGTTACCGCTCTTGGCGATGATCCTCGCGGTCATGTACGGTGGGTTGGTCGCTGTGCACAGCTCGCTCGCCGTCGCGGCACTTCTCGGTCTGCTTGTGCACCTTCAGCAAGTTGCAGCGGGCGGCGTCACGGCGCCGCCGACGGTGCTCGCGCCGATTGCGATCGCGCTTTCTCAATTCACGGGCTGTGTCATCGCGGTGCTCGGCGTACGGCGTATTCGCACGCGCACGCGCTTGGTGACGGTCGGCATGACCAGCGGCGCCGCGATGGCGATGGCGGCGCTGGTGTTCCACGTTTGGGGTATGCCGCAACTCAGCGTCGTGCCGAAACCAACGGCGCTGCTCGAGCCGGGTTGGGCGCTGCTCTCGGGGCTTTGCTCCGGCGTTTTGTTTACGAGTCTGTTGCCGTTCATGGAACGAATCTTCGACCTGACGACCGAGATGCGGTTACTCGAACTCGCCGATCAAAATCGCCCTTTGCTGCGCGAGCTGAGCTTGCTCGCACCCGGCTCGTTCCAACATTCCCTGATGGTCGGACAATTGGCGGAAGAAGCAGCGCAGAGTATCGGCGCCAACGACTTACTCGCGCGCGTCGGCGCGCTCTATCACGACGTCGGCAAGATGCTGAAGCCCAACTACTTCATCGAGAACATGCGGGGCGACGAGAACATCCATGACAAGTTGTCGCCCGAGATGTCGCGGCTGATCATCATCTCGCACGTCAAGGATGGCATTCGCATCGCCGAAGAAGAGGGCTTGCCGCAACCGATTATTGACATGATTCCGATGCATCATGGCACGTCGATCGTCGAGTACTTCTATCACAAGAAGCGTCAGCTCGAGGATAAGGACGCGCGACTCAAGCTTTCCGACTCGGGCCACGAAGCCTTTCGCTACCCGGGACCGCGGCCGACTTTTCCGGAGGCTGGAATCTTGATGATCGCGGACAGCGTCGAAGCGCGCTCGCGCGTCTTGCAAGACCCGACGCCGGCGCGACTCCGTACGGTCGTGCGCGAACTCATCGAGAAAAAAATGTCCGACGGGCAGTTGGACGAGTGCGAACTCACGATGAACGACTTCAGTCGCATTGAAGACGCGTTCGTGCGAGTGCTCACTTCCATTCACCATGGTCGCATCAAATATCCGAGCCAGTCGGGTGGTGCCAACGAGCGCAAACTCGAGGATCTGCGGCTTGAGCGCTAAGCGGTCGCCGCGTCAGCGCTCGGCGACACGTCCGGGGTTGCTAGCGATTCCCATCAGTGATCGCCAATCGGTGTTGGCGCTGCCGCACGCGCGCCTCCGAGCGCTTGCGCGGCAGGCGCTCTTAGCGGAAGGGCGACAGGTCGGAGTCGCCCTCGCGTTCGTCGACGATGCGACGATGGCGGATCTGCACGCACGTTTCTTAGGTGATCCGACGCCGACCGATGTGATGACGTTTCCGGCGCCCGTTGCGCCCCACGCGCGCAAGGCCACCCAGCGTGGCGGCGGCGCGATTTGCGGGGAGGTCGTCGTGTCGATCACGACCGCGGTGCGACAAGCGCCCGCGTACCGTCGCCAGCCGCTCACCGAAGTTTTTGAATACGTGGTGCACGGGATTCTGCATTTGTGTGGCTACGACGACGGCACGCGCCGAGACGCGGCGCGGCTTGCCCGTCGCCAAGCCGAGCTCGTGGATGCGTATCTCACGCGTCCGACGCGACGCGGTCGCGCATGATTTGACGAACATCAAGAGCGGATGAATGCGAGCGCTGCGCGTCGCGCGGAGTCTCGCTCCGTTGGCGTGTTCCGCGCTAGCGGCGGGAGTTTTCGCGACGTCGAGCCTCCGCCGCCTCGAGCTGTTCGTCGGTGCCGCTCTTGAGCGAAATCGCGTCATCGAATTCCATTTGCTCGAAACGGCTCGCTACGGCCATAATCCGCTCTTTCTGTCGCGGACCGCTCCGGACGCGAACTTAAATCTGGCCGGTAAATTGCTTGCGCCGCGCGTCGCGTGCAGGCGACCCGCATTCTTTCCGCGCGCGAAACTCCGCTGGGGCGCAACCTCTGCAGTAAGTAAGAAAGAGAGCAGTCATGGTGAAGCGCATCGGGCTTCCATGCGGACTTAAATCCGGGCTTCAGATGTTTTGCTCGGCCGCGTTGCTGCTGGTCGCGGTCGATTCCGTCCGCGCAATCGAGAACTTCGCGGACCTGATTGGCGTCACCAAGGTGCAGGACGTGAAGGCGGGGCCGATCATCTCGGTGCCGTACATCACTTGGGGTGGCGACGTCGCGACGTTCCACGCCAACGGCGGACTCGAGACCAAGGCCGGCAGTATCTACGATCAACTCGGCCTCAAGCTCAAGCTTGTGCCGGGTGACGATTTTCCCGCGCAGGTGCGCCGTTACCTGAACGGCGAATCGCCGTTCCTACGCGGCACTTTTCAAATGTTGGCGCTCGCCTCGGAGGCGTTGGGTCGCGATCCGCGCACCAAAGGCGTCGTCTTCCTCCAACTCACTTGGTCGGCGGGCGACCACATGGTCGGGCGTGAACAGTTCAAGACGCTGAACGATCTGAAAGGCAAACGCATTGCGCTCCAGAAGAACGGCCCGCACATCGGCATGCTCGACGACATTCTTCGTTCGGCGCGGCTCGCGTGGAGCGATGTTCGAGTGGTGTGGGTAGAGAATCTCACGGGCAAGGGCAGCCCGGCCGAGCTATTTCGTGGCGATACCAGCGTCGACGCTTGCATGGTGATTTCGCCGGACATGGCGGGACTCACCGGCGGCTTGACATCGAAGGGCACGGGCGCCGAGGGCACCGTCAAAGGCGCGCACGTTGTCGTTTCTACGGCCGAGATGAGTCGCTCGATTCCGGACGTCTACTTGTGCCGCAAGGACTACTACGATGCGCACCCCGATCACATCGAGAAGTTCGTCGCCGGATATCTGCAAGCGTGCGAGCAAGTCGTCGCACTCAAAAAAGACTTCGAGGCGCAACGTGCGGCGCCCAAGTATCTCGAGCTCTTGCGACTCGCCCAAACGATCTACGGCGCGGAAGTGCTGCCGACGTTGGAAGCCGACGCGCATGGTCTGATTGCTGACGCGACGTTCGTCGGGTTGCCCGGCAATCGCAGTTTCTTCCTCGACAAAACGAATCTCGAGGGCTTTGACGCCAAAAGCCGCAAAGCGCTCGATCTCGCCGAGTCGCAGGGCTACGTCAAAGTGCGCAACGCGTTTTTTCCCCCGACGCTCGATTACCCGAAGATCACGCAACTTGGCAAGCTCACGCACGTCGAAGCCTCGCGGGACGGGCGCGTCGTCGCGGAGAAGCTAGATTTCAACGCGAGCGAGCTCGATGAGAACACGTTGCTTTCATTTACGATCGGATTCGAGCCAGATCAAGCGACGTTCAGCGAGGAAGTCTATGGTGCGGAGTTTCAGCGCGCGGTTGAACAAGCCGCATTGTTCGGAAATGCAGTTGTCGTCGTGCGAGGACACGCTGATCCGACGAAGACGCTCTCGAATTTCGTGAAGGTCGGCCTACAAAAGGGCGTGCTCAAACGGACCGGCACTTCCAAAGCCGACTACAAGTACTTCTACGATGGGCGACCGCTCGATCTCGCGGACACCAAGACGATCTTGAAGCTCATCGACAGCGGCGCTTTTGATGGAGCGACCGACGATCCGCGCGCGACGGCTTACGCCGCGCTCAATCTGTCTTTCAAGCGTTCTGAAGCCGTGCGTGACGCAATCGTCAAGTACGCAAAGAGCAAAGCCGTGCTCCTCGACGCCAGCCAAATTCAGCCGGTAGGAGTCGGCGTCACCGAACCGGTCATTTCGAGACCTCTCAACGAGCAAGAGGCGGCTGCGAATCGGCGCGTCGAGTTTCGGCTGATCCGGGTTGCGGCGGAGACACTGCAGAAAAGTGACTTCGATTTCTAACTTTCGGCCGCGAGTCTTCGTCAGGGAGTTGAATGGGATCGGTGTCTCGGCAGAGAGGACCGTCAGATGGTGAACAGCCTTCGCGTGCGATGGGTTTGCGGCGTGGCGCTGGTCGCCCTAGTCGCGCTGGGCGCCGTACCGCCGTGCATGGGGCAGTCCGAAGCGCAGTCGGCGGCACGGGACAATATTGTCGTCGTGCTCGATGCATCCGGATCGATGCGAGAAAAAATGTCTGGGCAATCGACATCGCGCATGCAAATCGCACAGCAAGCACTGAGCGAAGTCTTGCGAACGCTGCCGCCGACCGCCCATATCGGCGTGCTCGTTTTCAGCGGCGTTGAAACGAGCGGCGAATCCATGCGGGAGCATTGGGTTTATCCGCTCGGTCCGATCGACGCCGAACGCTTGAACGCGGCGATTCGGCGCGTGAAACCCGCGGGAAATACACCGCTGGGTGAATACATGAAGATCGGCGCGGACGAGCTCTTGAAGCGCCGCACGGCGCAGCGCGGATTCGGAAGTTTCCGACTGCTCGTGGTCTCTGATGGTGAAGCCAGCGACAAAGCGCTGGTCGATCGGTATCTGCCGGACTTGATGACGCGCGGCATCGTGGTCGACGTAATCGGGGTCGACATGAAAAGCGATCATGCGCTGGCGACGAAAGTGCACAACTATCGGCGCGCGAATGATCCCGTGGCACTGCAAAAAGCGGTCGCGGCCTCCATTGCTGAAATCGGCGCAGTCCGCGATGTCGGCGCCGACGCCGAAGCGTACGCGGCGGTAGCTGCGCTTCCCGAAGGATTAGTGAACGAAGTTCTCAAGACGTTGAGCGCCGTCCACGACACGCCGATCGGCGAGTCGCCACCGCGAAAGGTCGCCCCGGTAGACACCGTGACGCCGCCGCCGGCGCCATCGAGTTCGAGCGGGAGCGCGCCGTCCTCGCCGGCAGTTCAGGTGCCGCCACCGGGCGATGGCGACTCGAACCGCGGCCTCTCGGGTTGGGTTTGGTTCGGTATCGGCTTCTTTGTGATTCTCCTCCTGCGGCGCGGCATGCGCCGCGGTCCGAGGGGGCACTGACAACTATGCGAGGTCGTTGGCTGCTCGTCGGTCTTACCTGGTTGGTCTTGCTCGGCCTAGGTGCTGCCCTCTATCGCTTCGTGTTGGCCCCGCGCAGCGAGCGGCAACTGCTCGACGAGACGAGTTCCGCGCGGCGCACGGACGGCGGTCGGGAACTCAAGCTCGCGCTCGACGCATTCAGCGGCTACTGCTTGTTCCGAAGCGATGCGTTGCGCACCGCTCTCGAACTGCGCGGGATCGGTCTTGAGTGCGTCGATGATGGCGCCGATTACGCGCTGCGACTTCGGCGACTCGACTCGGGCGAGCTGCCGGTTGCAGTGTTCACGATCGACGCGCTCATCAAGGCCTGCGCGGATCTTGGCAAGCTGCCGGGCACGATCGTGATGCTCGTGGATGAGTCGCGCGGCGCCGATGCGTTGCTCGCCCATCGCTCGCAAGTACCGGACCTCGACGCGCTCAACCGAACCGATGCTCGCATTGTGACGGTCGCGGGCTCGCCCGGTGAGACCTTGTCACGTGTCGTGCGCAACACGTTTAACCTGTCGCAATTGCCGATGACCGGCTGGAGCTATCTCGACACCGCCGCGCAGGTCGAGCGGCAACTGACGATCGACGGCGCCGTGAAACCCTACGCCTACGCGCTTTGGGAGCCCTACGTATCCAACGCGCTTGCCCAGCCAAACGTCATTCGGCTCGCGGATAGCAGCAAGTTCAAGGGTTGCATCGTCGACGTGTTAGTCGTGCAACGCGAGTTTCTGCGCGATCGCGCGGACGATGTGTTGGAGTTGATCGAAGCCTACCAACGCGCGCTCTTCGCGGTTCGACAACGGCCGGCGGGCATGACCGAAGTCGTCCTCGCCGACGCGCGTCGGCAGAACCTGACGCTCACCGCTGCCCAAGCGGAGCAACTTTGTCGAGGACTGTGGTGGAAGAACACGAGCGAGAACTACGGTCACCTCGGTATTCGCACCGGCCCGGAGGCTGGCGGTTTGCAACCGCTCGAAACGATGATCTCGAACCTCATTCGCGTGCTCCTGGCGACGGGCGCGATCGCGCGCGATCCGACCGACGGGCAACCGAACATTTTGTATTACGATCGGCTGTTCAGTCAGCTCGCGGCGAAGAATTTTCATCCGGCGGAAGCGGGTGCGGCGGCGACGAGCGAGGCTATACGCGTCGAGTCCGAGTTGCGCGCTTTGAGTGAAGCGGAGTGGGAGCAACTGCTGCCGGTTGGCACGTTGACCGTCGAACGGATCGTCTTCCCGCGCGGTGCAGCGACTTTGCTGCCGCAGAGTGAGGCCGTGTTGCGCCAAATTGCGCAGACCCTAGCGGATTGCCCGCAGTACTACTTGCGGGTCAACGGCCAAGTCGCCGCGGCGAGTGCGGCGGATCCTGCCGTCGACGCCATGAATCGCGAACTTGCGTTGCGCCGCGCCGCCGCAGCCGTCGAGTACTTGCGTCAGACCGGCGTTTCCGCGGCGCGCATGCACGCGACGCAAACGAGTTCGCGCGCGAACAGCGAACAGTACACCGTCACGTTCTTGTTGTGTCAGCTACCGTTTTAGGTGCGCGTTGGATCGTGGGTGTTGCCGAGCGTGCTGCGTCCATTGGCAGCGCGCGAGCCAGCAAGTAGAGTTGCGCTGTCACCGGCGAATACGATTCGGCACCCGGACCAGCAGGGCGGCGTCACACGGATGGATCGTGCGAAGTTTCGCAGCAAGGTGTTTCAGCGGCACCTCCTGTCGCCGTTCACACTAGCGCCGCTTGTCACCGGCTTGAGCCTATTAACGGTCGCGTGGGGCGCGGGGGATGCGACTTGGTTGCTGGCAGGCGGTGTGGCGGGAGTGCTGGCGAGTGTCGGTGCGTTCGTGACGAGTGCCCTGTTGCGGACCGAGACGTTTGCGCGCCGCGTTTACGAGGAGATGCAGTCCGCGGATTTCGCCGCGCGCGAGGCGGCGTTGAACGCGCTCGATGCGCGACTCGCCAAGGACCGTGATCCGCGCGACGAGCAGAGCTTGCGCACGTTGCGCACGCTGTTCGCGGAGTTTCAGAAGGATGCGCAACTGGATAAGCGCGTGGGGGCGAATGTCGCGGCCGAAATCAGCGGCAATGTCGATCGTCTGTACCGCGAATCGTTGTCGTCGCTCGAGCGGTGCTTGGAACTCGCGGATGCGGCTGGCACGGTGCGCGCAGCGGAAACTCGACGTACGCTGCTCGAAGCGCGCGAGCAAGTGCTGGGAGAGATCGAGGCCAACGTCGCGCAGTTGGCGAACACACTCGATGGTCTGCGCACGTTGAAGCTGAGGCGACACGATGACGAAGACTTGGCGCGAGTGCGCGCTGAGTTGGCGGAGAGTCTCAACGTCGCGACGCGAGTAGAAGATCGCATCCACGAACTGGAGCGGGATCTCTCGCGTGATGATCGAAAACGCGAGTGACGGCTACTTCGACTCGAAGTCGAGTCCGTGGCCTAAACCGAAGCATTCGTGCGGTGCATTAACTGGCGCGTCGCGCGCCGTGTCGACTGATGAACGCAAGCCTGTGAAGCGGGAGGTGTCCGAACATGCTGGGCGCGATGGGCCGATACGTCAAAGCCTTTTTCTACCTGATCACTGGGCGCATCGACAGCGCGCGCAAAGAGATCAGCAAGAACCCGTACGTCATTCAGGCGCAATACGATTCCATCATTCGGGCGAAGACAGGGAACATCCATCGCTACAAGCAAGCGGTAGCGGAGATGATCACGCAGGAGGAGAAAAAGCTCGCCACGCTCAAGAAACTCTCGGAAGAAGTGGGTCGACTCGAGCGCCTCAAGGAAGGCGCCGGTGCCAAAGCGAAGTCGCTCGTCGAAAAACTGCGCGCAAGTGGCGCGGACACCGAAGCGATCAAGAATAACCCGGAATACAAGCAGTGCTTGAGCGCATTCAATGATTTCAGCTCGACGCTCACGGAGAAGAACCGCCATATCGCTGGGCTCGAGGAAGATCTGAAGCAATTGACCGTCAACGTCGCTAGTCACAAAGTGCAGTTGCAAGAGCTGCTGCGCGAGATCGACAAACTCCGCGAAGAATCGTCGGCGGCCGTTGCCGACATCATCACCTCCAAGGAGGAGCAGGGCATCGCCGACATGATCGCCGGCATCAGCAAAGAGGGGCATGCTAAGGAGCTGCAGGAGTTGCGCGAGATGCGCGAACGCAGCAAGGCGGAAGCGCGTGTTTCGCGCGAGCTCGCCGGCACCGACACGAAGCGCCAAGAAGCCGAGTTTCTCGATTACGCGACCCGCAGCGGCGCATCGGATGAGTTTGATCGACTCATCGGTTTGGCAGCCGAGACCGACAGCAAGGACAAGTCGCGCGAAGATAAAGCGCGGACGCGGCTACCGGAGTCTTGAGCGGTCGTCGTGCCACGTGGCGTATGAATCGAAGCGGAGCGCGCGAGCAGGCGCGCGTTGACAAGGCAGCCGCGGGCTGCTGGAAGGAATCTTTGTCGTGGGGAATGTGAAAAACAAAGCGCTGCTCTGCGTGGCGTTCGCGACGGTCGCGTTGGTCGGCTGTGATACGAAGACGCCGAACGCGCCGGGATCGGGCGCGGCCAAGACAGCTTCGGTCGCTGGTCGACCGGTCTTCAGTTTGGCGTGGAGCGAGTATCCGTCGTGGAGCGTCTTCGGCGTCGCCGAGGGGCGCGGGCTTCTCAACGGGAAGCCCGGCGAATACGGCAGCCTCGAGGAACGCTATAACGTCGACATTGAGCTCAAGCAATTGGGCTACGACGAGTGCATCACGCTTTATTCGGCCGGGCAAGTGGATGCGGTCTGCATTACGAATACCGACGCGTTGAATCCGGCAGCGACCCGCCGTTCCGTTGCGGTGTTGCCGACTTCAACGAGCGTCGGCGCCGATGCGTGTGTCGTCGTCGGGATCAAAGACGTCGCGGACTTGCGTGGCAAGAAAGTCTATGGACTCGAGAAGTCCGTTTCTCAGTATTGTTTTGTCCGCTGCCTGGAAGTCGCGGGCGAAAGCGAATCGCAACACGTCTTTACGAACATGGCGCCGGAGGCCGCAGCCGCGGCGATGCAGACCGGGAGCGCCGATGTGACGGCAATCATGGTGTGGAACCCGTTCGTGATGTCGACACTCAAGTCGCGCAAGGAATCGAAAGTGCTGTTTGATTCCGGCGCGATTCCGGAGGAGATCATCGACATGGTCGTAGTCGCCGAGGCGGTACTCGACCGACCGCAAAGCGCCGACTTCGTCGCTGCGATGATGGACGCGTTCTATACAGTCTCCGGATTACTCGACGAACCGCAGCACCGGGACGCGACGTTGGTGGCGCTCGGCGCCAAATTCTCGAATCTCAACGCCGCGGAGATGGCTCGTGTGCTCGAGCAGACTCGCATCTACAAAACGCCGCAAGCGGCGGTGGATTTGTTCAAGAGCGACAAGCTGAAGCAAGCGATGCAGCGCATCGGTGATTTCTGCAAGAAACACGACATGTTGAAGGAAATTCCGTCGATCGTGTATGGCGAGAAGTCGAAAACCCCGGCGCAGCTCCTTTTTGACTCGAGCTACTTACAGCGCGCACTCCCCAAGAAGCCATGATCTTTCGCCCGCTCAGCCCATCCCGGCGAATTGGACTTGGCATCTTTGGAGTTCTCGCGCTGGTCGGTTTCTACGCATTGGTCGCCGAACTGCAGCGGCGCGCCAACGCGGACAACTTGACCGTGCCGACTCTGCACGGCCTCTGGCAAGGGGTCGAGCGCATGCTCGAGCCGCACGTGCCGGACGGGCGGTGGATCGTGGTCGACGCGCAAGCGTCGTTCTACCGACTGTTCTGCGGGTTGGCGGCCGGGATTGTCGCGAGTGTCATCGTCGGCTTGTTCATGGGTTGTTACAGCGTCGTCGAGGCCGTGCTCGTGCCCCCGCTCTCGTTGCTCGCCAAGGTTCCGCCGACCGCAATGATGGCCGTGTTCTTCGTGCTGTTCGGCATCGATCTGCAGATGTACATCAGCATGATCGCGTTTGGCGTCTTTCCAACTTTGACGCAGAGCGTCTACTTGGCGGCGCGCTCGGATGTTCCGGAAGAGTTGATTCATAAGGCCCAGACTCTCGGCGCATCACAATTCGAGATCATCTGGAACGTGGTGCTGCGCCAAATCCTACCGAAGGTGCTCGATGCCGTGCGTTTGCAAGTCGGGCCGGCCATGGTGTATCTCATCGCCGCCGAATACATGGTGGCGAGCCTCGGCTTCGGTTATCGCATCCGCATGCAAAGCCGGCTCTCCGATATGCGCGTCGTCTACGTCTATCTGACGTTGCTCGGATTCGCTGGACTCTTTTTCGACATGGCGCTCACATGGTTGCGGCGTTGGCTGTGTCCCTGGGCGCGTTGAACCCGTCGCCGACCCGCTGATCTCCATCCGCAGAAAACGATGTGAGTGCGCTCCGCGTGAGTGCAGTCCATCCGAGAGAATTTTTCCGATGAGAATCGCCATCCTGTCGCGCAAACCCTCGCTCTATTCGACGCGGCGCTTGCGCGAATCCGGCCTTCAACGCGGCCACGAAGTGCACGTGATCAACTACTTGCGCTGCTCGATGGAGATTAGTGCGGAGACGCCACGCGTGCTGTTCAAAGGCAAGCCGTTGGTCGGCTTCGACGCGGTCGTGCCGCGAATCGGTGCGTCACAGACATTCTATGGAACGGCGGTTGTGCGCCAGTTCGAAATGATGAAAGTGCTCGCGCTCAATAGCTCGCAGGCGATCACACGCGCACGCGACAAGCTTCGCAGTTTGCAATTGCTGTCGCGCGAAGGGATCGCGTTGCCCGTCACAGCCATGGCGCACAACACGAAGGATGTGCAGAGCATTCTGCGTTGCGTGGGCGGAGCGCCGTTGGTGGTGAAGCTGCTCGAAGGCACGCAAGGCATCGGCGTCGTGTTGTGTGAAACCGCCAATGCCGCCGAGTCAGTGATCGAAGCGTTTCGCGGACTCGACGCCAATATCCTCGTGCAAGAGTTCATCGGCGAGGCGAAAGGCACGGATATCCGCTGCTTCGTGATTGGCAAAGAAGTCGTCGCGAGCATGAAGCGCTCGGGTCGCAAGGGTGAGTTTCGCTCTAACTTGCACCGCGGCGGTACAGCCGAGAAAGTGCGGACCACTAAGGAAGAGCGTGAGACCGCGCTGCGCGCGGCGCAAGCGATGGGATTAAACGTTGCCGGTGTCGATATCTTGCGGTCGCGCCGCGGACCGATGGTCGTGGAAGTCAATTCGACGCCCGGTCTCGAAGGCATCGAGAAGACGACCGGTGTCGATGTCGCCGGGCTCATTATCGAGTTCATCGAATCGCAGCGGCGCCAACCCCGCGCCCGAGTTCCAGTCGAAGCCTAGCGGTTTTCTTAGAGGTGCGGTCCGCAGCACCCCGCGCATTTTCGGGCGGACCCGAGAATGCTCACCGCACAAGTTCGCGCCACAGGCGCTGCTCAAGATCGCGCTTGATCTGGGGCTAGCGCGCCGGCACCAGTTCTTGCTCTGGGTCGATCGCCATGATCTTGACGCGCGCGGGGTCCTGATTTTCGTTCGGACTCGCCGCGGAGACGCCGACCACCCATTTTGAGTCACCGGTCGCGGGCGGTTCAAGAATCTGCACGATGGGTTGCGCGGGATCGTTCTCGTGATGGCCGCAGACGATTCCGAGTTCGCCCGACGACGTGCGGACGCGCGAGCCGACCGGCTCGTAGCCGAGTGACTTCAGCAGCAATTGCATATACGGCACGAAAGACTGCATGTTCGGCATGTTGAACAGGATCTCGAAAGCCTGCGCGGCGGTCAGCGGCTTCTTGTAGGGACGGTGCGCGGTCAACGCTTCGAAAATATCGGCGACTTCGACGAGTCGAGTGGCGGCACCGAGTACGTAGCTCTGCTGTACCTTCGGATAGCCGGCGCCGTTGTCTTTGATGTGATGCCCAAACGCGACCGCTACGTGGAGCGGATCGACCTCCGGGAATTCGGACAACATGCGCGCGCCGTCCGCCGGGTGGCGCATGATGAGCTGCATCTCGTCGTCCGTCAGCCGCCCATTCTTGTTGAGGACGGCGCGCGGAATCCGCGCTTTACCAAGGTCGTGCAAGAGCGCGGCTTGGCCGATGCGCTGGAGCTGCTCGTCGGAGTCGACCAGGTGCCGCGCCATCATGAGCGAGAGGATGCACACATTCACTGAGTGCTGGTAGGTTGAGACGTCGTAGTAGGGGACCGTCGTCAACGGCACAAACTGGCTAGAGCTGGTGATGAGCCGCGCGACGAGATCGTTTGCAACGCCGAGAATCGGCGCGATCTGACCGTTCTTCGCCGCTTGACTCTCATCCATGAACTGCGAGAGTCGCTCGATAGCGCTCGAGTAAAGATCGCTGCTCACGCGCAATTCGGGAATCGCAAACAGGAGCTCGAGCGGACAACCGCCCTTGCTCTCGTCGGCCGCCGTTTCGACTTCGGCGCGAGCCGCCCCAGGTGAAGAGCCTTCGAGGTGTTCGAGTTCCCGGTCCGTCAGCCACCGAAAACCCGGCGGCGGATCGTCGCCGTTCGCGATCTTGCGTCGCACCAACTCGAGATAGTGCAGCACGGTCAGCAATCGATCATCCGTCAGCGTGATGTCAATTTCGAATCCGCGTTGCCGGTGGCGATCCAGTTGCTCGCCGAAGTAGTCGAGCGACAGCGCCGTCTCTGGGAGCGGCATGTTCTCCAAGTAGTAGCGACCGGCAGCTCGCGCGATGATCAGTCGGCCGGAGATGATGTCGCCGCGGTCGACCACGACCTGGCAACGCCGTCGATATTCATTGACTTGCGCAATGAGACGCGGGTGCTGCTCGCCATAGAGTCGCAGCGTTTTGAGCGTCGCGGTCAAAGTGCCTAGGAGCGTACTGACGTCGTGGAGCGATTGGGCGTCGTGTGGGCTCGTCATGCTGTTGCACTCGGTTGCGGGAGTTGTTTCAGCGCGAGCCGCGCCGCCCGCCGAATGGGGCGGCGCCAGCGGTGCGACCAGATGCCGCGCTCGCGAATCACTGCGGTGAGAAATGCGCGGGACTCAGCGTTGTCGTGGGCGGCGATGGCCGCGCACAAACAGTCGATCTGCTGGTTGTCGGCGGTTCGCTCGTTGAAATCTCGCAGACGGTTTTGCAATGCCAACAGACTGGTCAAGTCGCGCTGATTGCCGAGACCCTGAATCGCGAGTTCGCTGAGTCGCGAATCTTTGTGGCTTAGGCAGTTCAATAAATAGCGGGTCGCCGACGGGTGACTGTGTTCGCCCAGCGCGGCAAGGAGTCGTTGGAGTACATGCGCCGGTAGCGCCAACATCTGTTTCGAGATCTCGCTCTGCGATTCCTCGATCGGGAGCCGCAACAAGAGCGGCACCTGGTCGGCGTGCACCAACTCGCTCGCGTGTCGCTCGGCCCAATCGCGCAATGCCGGGCAGTTCGTGCTCATGGCTTCGAGCAAGTCGAGCCAGCCGTGTTGGCGTGCGAGCGCGCCATTGTCGCCGTTGAGTATCGCGAACAGCATCGAGAATGCGAAGTCATCGCGAGGCGCGAGCGATCGGCGGAGTTGTTCGCGGACGGCATCGAATGGCTCCAGGCGACCTTCGGGCGTCTCGGCCCTCAGGAAGGCGAGGGGCGAGGTGCTGAGCACGGCGCACTCGAGTTCAAGATCGCCGCGCACGAGAAACCGCAGCACGCGCTCCGGTCGCAGCATGCGGAGTGCTTGCGCGGTGATAGGGCCAGGCCGCTCGAGGGATTGCCAATCGCCGCTCGAGTACAGTCGCGCGAGCAACGGCTCGGGCGCCGCCGAAACGGTGACGGCCTGCTTCAACAGGTGGAGGAACTGCGTTTGTACGCGGCGACCTTCATCGAGGTCGGCGCCGTTCAACAATGTTGCGCTGAGCGCCAAGTACTCGGAAAGCAGCTGTTCGGGACCGAACTGCTTGCCGAGCGCGGCGCGCAGCTCCGCGATCACCGGCTCAATGCGGCTCGGTGCGAGATGCTCGAGCGCCGCTTGCGGGCGCCAAGCCGCCTTGCTGTTGGGGCAATGGCTGTCATCCACAGGCGGCGCGGCGGTGGCGAGGAGTTCCGGCACGCCTGGCACCTGGCCGAGACCTTGCATGGCCAAGTCCTCACCGACGCGCGGTGAGCTGCCGTCGATGCCTTGCGGAAAGAAGTTTCGCAGCAAGCGCCACCGGAATCGAGTGAGGAGGTGGTCGCTGACGCCCGACTTCGGCACCACGAGCTGCATCGCCAATGGGCCTTCCGCCGCTTGGCGTTGGACTTCCTCGAGCAGATCCAAGCCGGCGATGACCTTCTGTTCGATGTGGTGCTTCGACGACCAGTCGGTGGCGGTGTCCTCGCACAATAACTCGAGCAAGCGCGACACGTAGTCGAGTTGTTCTTGCTCCGTTTGTCGTTCGGCGCCCCGGAACTGCGCCAGTCGATGGAGCACGACCGGCGCATTCATCACCTCCGCGACGGCTTTCAATTGCCGAGGATCGAAGCCTTGCCACGCGGCTGGCACAGTCACGCGCGCCAGTCCGTTCGATTCGCCTGTGCCGTCGCCGGCGAAGCGCAGGAAGTGGTGCGGGTACTGCTTTACGAGGATATGTGCCCACGTTGTTTCCGACTCTTCCTGTCGGCGGTGGAGGAGCGAAACGACAAACTCGCGGACCTCCTGTTCGTCGAGACCGGTCGAAAACTGTACCGCCTGAATCATCGAAGCGCGCAGCGCCGAGGAGATCTGCGTAATAGCCGCCATTTGTTCGACGGTCGATGGCGCGTCGCCGAGATCCGCGAGCGAGTCCCCCGCTACTTTCAGCTCGAGTATCGGCCAGTGTGAGAGGTACTCATTGAGCACGCCATGAAGTCGGGCAAACCGCTCTTGCACCCGCTTGTGCTCGAGTGCGTACAACTGCAATTCTTTGTCTAACGAATTGAGCTCGCGCGCAAAGCGCCGCAAGAATTCGCGAAACTCTTGATCCGTCGGACGTGTGCTCGTGATTGGCTCTGCGGTTGTCATCGCTTCTTCTGCTGACTCGCGCGAGGTGAAAGCTGCCACCCCGCCGCGCGAGATTCCAACGCTATATGCCTGCCCGGGGTCATCGATACGATGCGATGCCACCTATGAAATCTATGCTGCGTGACGAAAATCGGCAACCGGCCGGCGCGTCGGCGGGGGGGGGAATAGAAAAAGCCGCGCGGACGGATCCGCGCGGCTTGAGGTTTTCGTGTTGCTGTGCTTGGTATTACCAATCAGCGTGGCGCAGGTACGTTACCAGCCGCCACCCGAGGAGCCGCCGCTGCGGCCACCACCACCGCCACCACCGCCGCCGCGGTAGCCACCACCACCACCGCCGCCGCCGCCGCCGCCGCCGCGGTAGCCACCACCACCACCACCGCCGCCGCTACGGCGCGGTCCACCACCGCCACCACCGCCGCCGCCGCCGGTGCGCTCCTTGGCCTCGTTCACCTTGAGTTGGCGTCCGTCAACTTCGGCGCCGTCGAGAGCTTGAATGGCAGCTTGCGCATCGCCATCCGAACCCATTTCGACAAACGCGAAGCCACGAGGACGACCTGTCTCGCGGTCCATGACCATGTGGATATCGGTGACGCTGCGACCATCAGCCTCAAACACCGCTCGCAAGGAGTCCTCGCTGGTGCTATAGGACAGATTGCCGACGTAGAGTCGAGTACCCATTCCGCTGTGACCTTTCTGACCAGATCATTTGCGCAACACCTTTCGAACCCTCGATAAGGCCAACAGCGCAAATGTTGTGACGCGGAGACACTAACACGTGTGCCGCATGCTGGAAAGGGGCTGCCGAGAGGAAATATTTGCCGCGGTCGGCGCCGCACCGTCAATCGCGCGACGATCATGGTGCTGCGGAGTCGATCTCGAGTCCGCCGGTTAAGCCGCTACGCAATAAGTTCTTAACCGCTTGAGGTCGACCGGGGTAGAGACCATTTTCGACTCCTGATATGGTCACTCACGGATTCAATTCGCTTCGGTCGCGTGCGGTTTGGAGGGTCGTCGGTGGCTCGAGTTCGCCGCTCTATTTCGCTTCCTATCATTCTTTGCAGTGTGACAGTCGCTCTCAGCATCGCGCTGATTGTCGCTTGGACTTTGGTCATCGTGCGCAACTATTCGATGATTCCCGGTGAGTTTACGCGCAACACGTGGCTGCTCGTTCTCGGCATCATTTCGCTCGTCATTATCATGACGGTGTTGGTGTTGTTCAGCGTGTTTCTCGTGCGCGAGATTCGCGAGGTGAATCGCCAATATAGCTTCATCGATTCCGTCACGCACGAACTGAAGAGTCCGCTCGCGTCGCTAACGCTCTGTCTTGAAACACTTGGCCGCAGCGACCTGGCACCGCTCCAACAGCGCGAATTGCGTGGGTTGATGATCGACGATGTTGAGCGACTCACGAGTTTCATCGATGATATTCTCGTGGTCAGTCGACTTTCACATCGGGTGGCCGGACACAATCTAGGAGAGGTTCGCCTGATCGACCTGGCCAAGGTCTGTGCCGCTAGCGTCGCACGCCAATACCATTTGCCCGCAGCTGCGATTGTGACGCAGATACCAGCCGAGTTGGTACTCGTGACGGACCGTGTCGCGCTCGAGACCGTCCTCAAGAACCTCATCGACAACGCGGTGAAGTACTCTGCCGACGCGACACGGTTCCCCGTGCAGATTCTGGCGCGAGTCGATGACGCCGCGGGATTCGTCTTCATTGAAGTCGTGGATCAAGGGATCGGCATCGCAGCACGCCATTTGAAACACGTTTTTGAACGCTTCTATCGAGTTCCGAGCGAAGCAGTCATGGCCCGTCACGGCACGGGCCTGGGACTTTTCGTGGCAGCGTCGCTGGTGCGGATGCTGGGAGGTCGATTGACGGCGCATTCCGCAGGTCTCAAACTCGGCACCACGATGAGAATACGCCTGCGGAGCAATGTCTTGCGACCGTTCGATCCAGCAGCATCCGGTCGTGCCGACCGAGTGCTGGCAATCTCATGATGCGTACTGGCGGAGCGGTGCTGCTCGCGGGCACAGCGGTGATGTTGGCGGGTCGATGATCGATACGGAATTGACAGCCGACGATGCGCGCCCCCGCCTGTTGGTCGTGGAGGATGAGAGTCATCTCGCGACCGGTCTCAAACTAAATTTTGAACTTGAGGATTTTGTTGTCGAGATCGCGACGACCGGGCGAGGTGCGGCTGAGCAACTGATCGGTCCGCGGAGTTTTGCGGTCATCGTGCTCGACGCGATGCTGCCCGATATCGACGGATTCGACTTGTGCCGTCGCTTACGCGAATCGGGAAACTACACGCCCGTGATATTGCTGACGGCCCGGGCGGCGGCCGAAGATCGCGTGCGCGGCCTGGAGGCCGGCGCCGATGATTACCTAGTGAAACCGTTTCAAATGGGCGAGCTGTTGGCGCGCGTGCGCTCGCTCTTGCGCCGACGCCGCTGGGAGAGCACCGCCCAGCAAGGCGAGCAAGTGCGCGAGGACGTCCTCAACTTCGGCACCGCGCAGGTCAACTTCGCAACGCACGAAGTGACCATCGCCGGCCAACACCATTCGCTCACACGGCTCGAACTCGATCTCTTGCGCTATTTCGCCGACAACGAAGGACGTGTGATCGGCCGCGAAGAACTGCTCGAAAACGTATGGAAGCTGCGCAACTACCCGAACACGCGGACGGTCGACAACTTCGTCATGCGCATCCGAAAGTGTTTTGAGCCCGACCCCGCTCGTCCGGTGCATTTTCTTTCGGTGCGCGGCGCCGGATACAAGTTTCAGTCGCATCCGGCGCCTTGAGCTGCGTCGCGTCGGCGTTTGACGAAAATATGACAAAGTGTGACAGAAGCATGACCACCGAGATTCCGATGACTAAGTAAGCTCCGCTGGCGATCGCGATGGCCCGGTTGACGCTGCACCGCGACGCGATTCTCGAGCCCGAAGGAGCGGCCTGATGCCGACCGAATTGCTCGCCGACCTGCCGAAACCCGCGACGCTCGCCGGCGACTTGCAAAGCGCGCACGTTTTGACCGGTACATTGACTGGTTCACGGATACCAGGTGCACAGAATCCTGCCGCTCAGAATCCCGATACTCAAGTTTCAACCCTCGATCACCCCGGTCCGAGATACTTGCCCCCGCCGCGGCCACTTTATCTGCAGACCGGCGCAATCCCGATGCTGCTCGTACATCTCTCGGTCTTCGCCGTGATCTGGACCGGTTGGACCTGGCAAGACGCGCTGATTTGTTTCGCCTTGTACGTTGTGCGCATGTTCGCGGTCACGGCCGGCTACCATCGCTACTTCTCGCATCGATCGTTCAAGACCAGTCGCGTGGGTCAATTTGTGTTGGCGTTTCTGGCGCAAAGCAGCGCGCAAAAAGGTGTGCTTTGGTGGGCCGCGCATCACCGGGATCACCACCGGCTATCGGATACTGCCGATGACGTGCATTCTCCGCTTCAGCACGGGTTTTGGTATTCGCACGTTGGCTGGCTATTTGACCGCACCGACGCGACCGACGTGAATCGCGTACGCGATCTCGCAAAATTTGCCGAGTTGCGCTGGCTTAATCGTTTCCACCTCGTGCCGGCAGTGCTGCTCGGTGCGGCGTGTTGGCTCTACGGCGGCTGGTCGTGTCTCGTCGTCGGGTTTTGCTTGAGTACGGTGATTCTGTGGCACGCGACATTCGCGATCAATTCGCTCGCGCACTTGATCGGCCGGCGCCGCTTCCCGACCGACGATGGAAGTCGCAACAGCCTGGCGCTTGCGCTCATGACGCTCGGCGAAGGTTGGCACAATAATCATCACTACTACATGCAGTCAGCGCGCCAAGGGTTCTATTGGTGGCAGATCGATATTACGTACTACGTGCTGGCACTCTTGAGCCGGTTACGGCTCGTCAGCGATTTGCGCCAGCCGCCGGCCGCGGTGTTGCGCGCGGGACGCGTGAAGGCTTGAGAATTCGTCGCTGAAATCGCTAGGCGAACTGATTCAGATAAGGTCCGTTCGCCGACGACGCGCAAACCACGCTCCCCACAACAAGCGCACGGCGAACGGCAAGCCGTCGACCAAATAACGTCGCGCAAGTCGTCGCGGCTCTTGCCACATGCGATGAAGCCACTCGAGTCCGGTGCGCTGCATCCAACGCGGTGCGCGCCGGACATGCCCAGCGATAAAACTCAAGCTGATGCCGACGCCGAGAAACCAAATCGTTGGGAGTCGCTTTCGCGCTAAACGAATGAAATATTCCTGTTTCGGCGAACTAAATCCCAAGTAAACGATGTCGGGCCGAGCAGCCGCCAAGAGCGCGATCGCGCTCTCGACTTCGTCGGCGGTTGGCGGCAACGAAAGATCCGGTGCGCCGAGCCCACAAATCTTGAGGCTCGGCCATCGCGCGAGCAAGACTTCGCTCGCGCCTTCGGCCGCTCCGGGTGCGCCGCCGAGTAAGTAGATGGATCGCCCGTGTCGTTCTGCCGCTGCGGCCACGAGCCACACTAAGTCCGAACCGGCGACGCGATCAGCGAGCGGCGTCCCGCTCAATCTGGCCGCCCAGATGAGCGGCGTGCCGTCGGCGACTCGGATGTCTGCTTCGCTGTAGAGCGCCGCATACTCCGGTTGTCGAGCGCACCGTTGCAAGTGATCGAGATTCGCCGTGAAGACCCAGCCACCGCGACCGGACTCGAGTTGCGTGAAAATATGATCGACGAGTTCGCCGCGCCGTAGATCCTGGAGCTCGAGTGCGCCAACTCGGACTGTGCGAAGCGCGAGCTCGGACAGCGGCGGTTCGGTGTGACTCATCCAGTCCGTGTCCTCTTGCGGCCGAGCTTTTTCCGCGACCCTCAACTTGCGAGGTCTCGACAAGTTGCTGGGCGCCAGCGTAACGGATTGCACTCGCTCGCAGCAAGCGCCGCCCGAGCGGGATCGGAGTTTCGTGGCTTGCCCCGCGTCGCGCGCTCCAGCCCAAGGTTCCGTTCGCCGACGAGTTCGTGTTATGCTTCTGGCCGGACACGTCCCCATCGCAACATTCGCGCTACAGGCAGTAACCGAATCATGTCGTCGTCAACTCAAGGTCGCCGCTACGCGCTCATTTCGCCGTGTCGAGATGAAGCGCAGTACATGCGCGTTACTCTCGATAGTGTGCTGCGCCAATCCGTGCCACCGGCGATCTGGGTCATTGTCGATGACGGCTCGACCGACGCGACGCCGCAGATTTTGGCCGAGTATGCGGCGCGCTTCGAGGTGTTGCGAGTCGTCAGCCGGCGCGATCGCGGCGCGCGCAGCGTCGGTCCAGGAGTGATCGAAGCGTTTTACGCCGGCTTCGAGACAATTGACCTCGACGAGTTCGACTATATAGCGAAACTCGATCTCGATCTGGATGTACCGGCGCGCTATTTCGAGCATCTGATGGAGCGCATGGAGCGCGAGCCAAGGATCGGCACCTGCAGCGGCAAGCCCTATTTTCGCGAAGCCGTCACCGGCCGCCTCATCAGCGAGTTGTGCGGTGACGAGACGTCGGTCGGCATGATCAAGTTTTATCGCAGTACGTGCTTTCAACAGATCGGCGGCTTTGTGCGACAGGTCATGTGGGACGGCATCGATTGCCATCGTTGTCGAATGCTCGGCTGGCGTGCGGTGAGTTGGGATGATCCCGAACTCCGGTTCATTCACCTGCGACCGATGGGAACCAGTCAGAAAAGCGTACTGACCGGCCGGCGTCGTCATGGGTTCGGCCAGTATTTCATGGGCACGGGTTTCACGTACTTGAGCGTGAGTTGCATGTATCGGCTGCTCCATCCGCCCGCCGTGGCCGGGGCGTTGGCGAGTTGGTGGGGATATGTCGGTGCGGCTTTGCGCCGCGTGGCGCGTTACGACGATCCGGAATTTCGTCGCTTCTTGCGTCGCTATCAATGGCAGTGTTTGCTCCACGGAAAGTCGCGTGCGACCGCGCGACTCGACGCCGAGCAAGCCGCCGTCTGGTCGCCGCCAGTGCCGGACGCGGATCGTACCGCGCGCGTCTGAACGGGCCACGTGCTGAATACCGTGAACAAATGTCCCGCGCCAAGCGTAGGAATTCTCGCAGACAAGTCGACATGCCGATGCTTGTAATGCCGGGAGTCGCCAGCGAGAATCGCGGCGCTCGGCTGTGAGATGTCGGCTGTTCTCCGCAGCTCCAGTGGTTGGGGAAGTCTCGCGACAGGGTGTTACTACCAGGAAAGTAGCGCGCGCATGCACAGCGACACGTCGAGATGGCGAAGCGTTGGTTATTTGTCTAGCCTGCTGGTCTTGGTGGGCGTCGTGTCCATCTCTTCCGCGTGCGTGTATCGCACACTGAGCATGACGGCGGACGGCTATCGCTTCGATCGCTCCGGGACGCGCCGCGATGGGGCAAACCAAGGTGCTTTTAGCGTGGCGATCTCCGAGCTGAGTGTTGAGAATCGCAACGGCAAAGTCCTGGTCGAGGCGCTGGCGGAAGATCAGCCGGCGAGTTGGGAATGGACGTTTTCCGTATGGGGCGAGACCCCCGAAGTCGCCGAGGCTTTGCTCGCGGAGGTCATGCTTGCTGGGGAAGAAACGGAAAGCCGTGGCCTCCTGCGATTGAAGTTGCCGGAAGACCGCAAGTCGGACCTGCGCGGACTTGAATCCAACATAACGCTACGAGTGCCGGCTTCGCTGGCGATCAAGATTCGAAATCGTTTCGGCCCGACCGAAGTGCGCGGGCTGATCTTCTCGACGCATATCAAGGCTGCCCATGGGGCGATCGATGCAGAAGACCTCAGCGGCGCGGTTTTTCTCGAGACCAGTTTCGCGTCGCTCACGGCGCGGAGAATTCACAACGCGACCGTGCGCAATGCCCATGGCGCGATTCACATCGTCGGCGTCGACGGCGACCTCGACGCACGGACAACGTTTGCACCGCTGGAAGCGGAGGATGTGAGCGGCAATCTGACCGCGCGCAACGAACATGGCGAGATCAAAGTCTCGCGCGTGGGTGGCGATGCCGACCTCGAGACGAGTTTCAATGGCATTGTCGCACTCGAAATTGCCGGTGACGCGAAGCTCAACGGCGAACACGGGAGCATCCAGGGCGCAAGGCTCCATGGTCGCACGACGGCGCGCAATTCCTTCGGCGATGTGACGTTGGAAAGCGACGGTTCGGAGCTTACTTGTCGTAACGAACATGGTGACGTGGCGATCGAGCTGATGCGGGCCGATTTTCAGATGGTCAAAGCCGACACCAAGTTTGGCTCGATCAAAGTCGCGTTGCCGCCGCATGCGGAGCCGGCGATTGCCGCACGGGCGTCCTTCGGTCGAGTGCGAAGCGCGTTGCCTTATCTCGAGCGCAACGAGTCCGGTTTGACCGGCAAACCGTTGCTCGAACTCGCCGTCGAGCACGGCGACATCCGAATCTCGAAAAATTGACTGGACGCGGCCATGGCCGTGGTGCGACTCGTCACCGCGATTTCCGCGCCCGTCGAACGCGTTTTCGATCTTTCCCGGAGCGTCGATTTGCATTTGTGCTCGATGGCGACGAGCGGCGAGTACATCGTGGCAGGCGTCGCGACGGGCCTCATGGGTCTTGGCGAAGAGGTTACCTGGCGCGCGCGCCATTTCGGTTGCTGGCAACAACTCCGCGTTCGCATCACCGCGTACGAGCGCCCGATCTATTTTGCCGACAGCATGGTGAGTGGGGCCTTTCGCCGCATGGAGCACCAGCATCACTTCGAGGCGATTGCCGGCGGTACGGCGTTGCGCGATGAATTCCACTTCGAATCGCCGTTCGGAGTTCTCGGTCAGGCCGTGAATTTGCTTGTGCTGACGCGCTACATGCGCCGACTTCTCCTGGCGCGCAACCGTGTGATCAAGTTCACCGCCGAAGGCGAGTGCTGGCGACAGTTCTTGCCGAAGATCCGTTGAAGAGGATTCGACGCATGGGCAAGAGGCTTGCCGGCTCTAGATTGGGCCAAGCCACCGACGAATCGGCGTCTTGACGGCGTTCAGCTCGCTTCGAATTGTTGAGTAGTCAGGGTAAGGAGTTCTTCGATGTCAAATGCGTCGCAAATCGCGCCCGAGGAACGCGCGATGGCGGCCCTGGCGCATCTGTCCGGGCTCGCGGGCTATCTGGTTCCACTTGGCGGAATTGTCGCCCCGATCGTGCTCATGTGTATGCAACGCGAGACTCCGATCGTGCCGACCATCGCGCGGCAAGCGCTGTACTTGAACATCGCTGTGCTCGCGGCGTGCATTATCAACGGGCTGCTGTTTCTCACGGTTGTCTATATACCGATTGGCATACTCGTGTTCATCGTGCTCGGCGTCGTGGGGGTCCTTCTGCCGATTCTCGGCGCCGTCAAAGCAGCCAATGGCGAATATTACCGGTACCCGGTGATCGGTTCAGAACTGCCAATGACGTCGTCGCTCACTTGACCTCGTGAAAGTCGTTGCCGTCGAACGCGGGCGAAAAGATGACATAGACTTCGCACGCATCTTCGTCGATAGCTTCGGCCCAATGGACCGTGCCGCGGGGAATGTCCATGACGTCACCGGGAACGACGTCGTAGACGTCAGCGCCTAAATGCAGTCGCGCACGTCCGCGCAACAACACGCAAGTCAGATCATGACGATCGTGTGTGTGCGGCACTTCTGCCCCTGCGAGTCGCAACACGCTATGACTTGTCTCGGCACTGGTCCGCATGGGGCGTGTCGCGGTCGCTTGCGCCAGTTCGTCTTCACTCCAATGAACTTCCGCCAGCCCATGGCCGGCCCTCAGCACGCGGGCTTGGCGCGGCGCGCATGAACAAAGCGAGGTGACAATGACCGCGGCGCACAGTAGTCCGGTGAATTTTCGCATGGCGCTCTCCCGCGAATGAAGTTGAGTTCTTTGTCGCCGACCCGAAGCGGCGCCGTCACGTCGGGGTTATACTGCATCACTCCCTTGGCTGCCCACTAGCGGCATCCCAAATGGCACCGTTCAGAAAGGCGACATCATGTCGCGTTGTCGATGCTGGCTCGTTGTGCTCGGTTGCGCCGCGATCCTAACCGGAGCCGTCGGACCACCGTCGTTTATTCCTCCTCGGCTCGGCAAGAAAGAGTTGTCGGCTCACGTTGATGAATTCGTCGCGGGTAACGCCAGCGTGGAACGTTGTGCTGAACTTGCGCGCGCCCTGCGCGCGAACAACGGCAAACCGCTGGCGAGCCTGGTGCTCGCCGCCGTGAAGAACCCGGCGACATGCGCCCGTGCACTGGCGCTCGCGGCCGACGTGCCGATCGTCGGAGCGACGAAAGAACTCAAGAAGCTTGTCGACTCGGAGCATGAAGCAAAGGTGATCGCCGCGATTCTCAATAGCGGCGACAAAGAGGCCGAATCATTCGTCATCGACCGCTGGTCGCGCGCCACTCCGGCTACTCCCAGTTATGCGGCGTTGTGCACAGCGCTACAAGAATACCCGCTGAGCGCCAAAGCAGTCGGCGAACTACACAGCTCGTTGAAGAAGCCGGCTAAGGGCGTCGATCGGTCGACTGAATTGCGCGCCGTACTCGGCGCGCAAATGGGACTGTCCGCGGCGGAACTCGAGCGGCTGAACAGCGACTGGAAAGACTTGCTGGCGCAGTTTACGCTCAAAACGCAGACTTTTCCCAGCGCGGGACACGACCTTCTGCGCGACGCGAGCTGGGAGCGTGGCATGGGCGACGAGAAAGCCGCCGACCGCGTGCGTCGATTCCGCGAAAAATTTCTGTTGGAGCCGGGCGGCATCTTGCGTCTGCCGGGCATCACGATGCAGGACTTCATTCTCAAAGTTTGGATGTTGCCGCTCGAGGGCGATGGCGCGACGGTGAGCGTGTTAATGAAGGGCAATTCGGGTGTCGGGCCTCGGTTAGCGGACGGCAAATGGCAGTCAACCGCCGAGAGCATTCGGCAGGCGATCCCGCCGGCGGCGCACGGTCAATGGGCCGAAGTTGTGTTCAGTCTCGCCGGATCGAACTTGGCGGTCGCGGTGAATGGAACCACGATCATGCAAACGAACTTGTACGGGTCAAGCTGCAACGGCATTCACGTCGCAAGCGGAGATAAAGGTCGGATGCTGCTCGGCGGCGTTGATCTCACGCAATGAACCACCGTGGCAGGACGCAAACGGCGACTGAGTCAGGCAGCGATTCTCTCTAGAGAAAACGGAAATAAAGTGAAGAGCAGTTCGAAAGATCAGCCGTGGCAGATCAGCCTCGCCGAGCCGCAGTTTCAGTTTTTGCAGCGATTGCTCGGCGCGCCGAGTCCCATCGGATTTGAAGCCGCCATGACCGAGGGAGTCTTGCGCCCCTATTTCGAAGAGCACAAGCTCGCGGGCTGGTCGCTGCAACAGTTTCGCGGTAACGCCGGTCTGGTCATCGATACGGCGCCGACCGCAGCGACCGCGCTTTCAGTGATGGTGATCGGTCACGCCGACAAGATTCGTATGCAAGTGCGTAGTATCGGCGACGACGGCAAGATTTGGGTCGACAGCGACTCCTTTTTGCCAAGCACGCTGGTGGGTCACGAAGTTCTGCTTTTCAGCGAGGACCCCACGCAGTCCGGGCGTTACCGCGTGATCGAGGGTGGCACGATCGAGGCCATCGGTGCGATTCACTTTGCCGATGCGGAATTGCGAGCTGGGAAAAAAGGCATCACCAGCGAGATGCTCTTTCTCGAATTGCAGGTGCATGGCAGCGATCGTAAACAACAAATCGAACGGCTTGGCATCAAGGCGGGCGATCCGCTGATTTTGAATCGCAAGATTCGCCGCGGCTTTAGCGCCGACACGTTCTACGGCGCGTACCTCGACAACGGACTGGGGTGTTTTGTCGTCGCGGAAGTCGCGCGAATTCTGGCGGAGCAGGGGGGCCTCAAGAACGTGCGTTATCTCGGCGCCATCGCCACGCACGAGGAGATCGGCCGCATGGGAAGTCGCGTCATCGCGCAGGAGTATCGGCCGGACATCGTGATCGGCGTCGACGTCTCGCATGACTTTGAAGCGGCGCCGGGCGTCAAAGACAAACGCTACACACCGGTTGCCATGGGCGCGGGTTTCACACTCGCCGTCGGCGCGATCACGCACGCACATCTCAATAGCCTCGTGCAAGAGGTCGCGCGTGAACGCGGAATTCCGTTCCAACACAAAGTCGTCGGCCGTGATACCGGCACTGACGCCATGGCCGCCGTTTTCGCGAGCATCGATTCTGCGGCGACTTCGATCGGTTTTCCGATTCGCAACATGCACACGATTTCCGAGTGCGGCCACACCGGAGACTTGTTGGCGGCGACGCATGCGATCGTCGCGTTGCTCCAGCATTTGGATCGCATGAACGGCGGCGCTGGCTGTAAGGCCGCCGATCTGCGTACGAATCACCCGCGGCTCGATCGAGCGACACGCATGGCGCCGTGACCGGCGCCGCGGTGCCGGTAGCGACTGATGACTAGCCGGCCTTCTTTTTGATGAGTCGCGGAACCAGCAGAAGTCCGCTTTTCAGAATTCGCTCGCGAGCGGCCTGTGATAGACCCGGCGTGCGCAGCAACGCTTCTACCGCCCGTTGTTGCGCGCGTCCGGAGCGGGTCGCGTCCTGGAGTTTGAAGTATGGCGCTTCTTCGGGATCGACGGACTCTAGCCCATCGCGCAACTCATCGCTCCACGCGCGAAACGCCGCGTTGGCGATCACCATTTCCTCGTCGCTGAGGTCGAAGCGTTTCTTTGCGGCTTGCTGTAGCTCGCTCTCGAAGGCTTCCGGGCTCGTCACAGGGATGTGTTCTGAAGTGCCTGCCAACATCAAAGTCGGCGAGTAAATGTCGAGACCAAAGACATCTCGCACACTCTCCGTGAACACCGCGCTTCGCTGACCAGCGTCGAGCGTGTCCTCAAATCCGGCCATGAATCTTTGCTTCATTTCCAGCTCATCGAGAATTTTTCGCAGTTGATATGTGTCATCTCCATACCGCTCAGACTGCGATTGCCATTCAGATTCGTACGTTGTGCCGAGGTGCACCAATTCTTCGCGCTGCTCATTCGAAAGGGGCAGCGCCTGCGCGTCCAAGACGGAGCCGACCAAATTTCCGATGAGGAGCGGATGCGTGAACTCGCCGTTACCGTGCGCATTGGTCGGCAGTTTTTCGTAGAGGCTGAGCGTGAGTTGCGCGAGATCGGTGTTGTTCTTCGCTATTCTCATACCGAGCTCTTGACTCGGTTCTCCGCCACTCTCGACGAGCGCGATCAACTCGTCGAGCGATGACTGAAGATTCTTCGCGGAAATCGCGAGCTTCTTCCAATCGGCGGCGGCGAGTTCGCCGAGTTCGGCATGGGGACCGAACGCGACGAGGAGCGCAGCTCGTTGCGGATCCGTGGGTGTGGCCGCGACAGTTGGCTTCGTCGGCGTTGCGGCGGCATGTGCCGCGAGTTCGAGTTGTTGCTCGGCCGCGGCGAGCTTCGCTTGCAACTCAGCGCGTTGGGTTTGCCATTGCGAGTGCTCTGCACGCAGTGTGTCGAGTTCCGCGGTGAGCGTGGCGGTGCGCTGTTGCAACGAATCGCGTTCCTGCGCGAGTTTTTGGCGCGGGCCTTCGTACTTGTCGCCGAGCCACAGGGAGCTCGTGCCGATTCCAACTCCGAGCATGGCGACTCCGACCACGACGGACATCACGATCGCAGATTTGGACACGATCAATCCTCCTAGGGTAATTCCTCCGAGCGCGGCTTGGCTCAGCGTGGTTGATGCGGTGACTTGCGTGACGGCGGCCGCGCTCGAGTTCGCGACCATGGATCCTTCTAATGTCGCGCTCGACACGAGTGACGAAGCGCCTGGCAACAGCAGGAGACACCAGACGCCGCGCGCGCCGTAGCGCTCGTCGAGCGTTCCGCGAAGTTGTTCTGCCGCCCGATGCAGTCGAGTCCACACGGTGGCGACTGGGATGTGCAACAACTCGGCGATCTGCGGCGGTGTGAGTTCTTCGTAATACCGAAGCAAGACGGTCGAACGGTACGGCTCGTCGAGCAGCAGGACGGCTTCTGCAACGCTGCGCTGCAGTTCGGCGCGCTCGAGGAGCGATTGCTGATCGATCACCATTTCGCTACGCGCGGCCGCGAACTCGCGGCGCTGACGCCGCGTCGCATCGCGATGTTGGCGGGCTGCGAGATTTCGGGCGACACGTTTCAACCAGCTCCACATCAGGCGCGGTTCCCGCGGCGGATGCTCGAGCGTCGTGACCCACGCATCTTGCGCGAGATCGTCGGCACGCGTTGCGTCGCGCACCAACGTCTGCGCGAGTTGACGCAGCCACGTCGATCGCTCGAGTAGTTGATTCACATGCAACTCGGGAAACTCGCCGGTCATGACGTGAAAGGCCCTTCGATGGCGCGTGCCGTTGGCGATGAACTCGGTGCTATTCTAAGGATCCCGACCCGCCGCCCGATTTTTCAAAATCGTACAAACTCGCACCTTGGCCGTCGCCGCGGCGAATAAAGGCGCGCCTGCGCAGAGTTTCAGGCGGCGACTCGGTGACCGTTCAGTGCCCGCTGCAAGCGACGGTGGGAGAGTATCCTGGGGCGAACTGGACCGGCGGGCCGGCCGTGTGGCACGTCGCGTGCTTTCCTATATATACACGCTCAGCAGCCTAAACGGCGTAATGCTCGGCGTCCCATTCGAGGTCGAGCGCGGTCGGCGGCGCCATATAGCCGAGCAGCGCCGAAGCCGCGACCACGGCCGGGCTCGCGAGATATCCTTCCCCACCGACGCCCATGCGATTCTGCCAGTTGCGATTGAAAGTCGTGATCGCGCGTTCGCCGGCCGCCAGCGCATCGGGGCCTTGGCCGAAGCACGGTCCACACCAAGACTGTCGAATCTTCCCGCCGACGCCGCGCAGCACCGCCGCGACGGATTCGCCGCCGAGTCGCGCTTCCGGTGCTTCAATGCGCTGCTTCACGCCACCCGAGCCCGGAAAGATGACAAACTCGCGGCGCGTTTCGGTGTGGCCGCCGGCACGCGCGGCACGCAACACGAGCGCGGCCGTTAGGAGATCCTCGTAGCTGCCGTTCGTGCACGAGCCGATGAACGCCTTGTCGAAAGTGATGCGCTCTTTGGCGACCTCGCTCGCAGCGTGCGCGTTGCCTGGACTAAACGGTTTCGCGATCATCGGCACGATCGTGTTGAGATCGATCGTCTCTTCGATCCCGTAGTGCGCATTCGCGCCCGGTGCGATGCGCGGGTAGGGGAGTTCCGTCATCCCCTTGGCGCGGAACCACGCGTAGGTGATGTCGTCGGCCGCGAAGATCCCGTTCTGTGCTTCACCCTCGGCCATCATGTTGGCGATCGTGTTGCGATACGGCATTGGCAATTGCAAATTGCCGTCGACGAACTCGACCGACATGCCTTGCGACTGGCGCGCCCCCCAACGTTCCAGCAATTTGAGCACGACGTCTTTGCCGCTCACCCACGGCTGAAGCTTGCCGGTAAACACAACGCGTCGCGCCGCGGCCAACGTGAAGTACACGTAGCCCGTCGACCAGCCGAAGCCGAGCGTCGTCGAGCCGACACCGAACCCGACCGCACCGTAGGCGCCATACGCGCGGCTGTGCGAATCGGCCCCCGGGATGAATTGACCCGGCATGATGAGCCCTTGCTCGGGAAAGTAAAAATGGAAGATCCCATCGCCGGGCGTTGCGTAATACGGGCGCTGCAAGCCATGGCGTTTGGCGAATTCGCGACCGATCGCCGTTTGCCGGTCGTCTGGCTCTTTGCCAGTGAAGACAAAGTGGTCGTTGGCAATCGCGGCTTGGCGCGGAAACAACGTGTTGCCGCCCGTGATGGCGTTAAACGTGTGGATGGCAAACGGCGCCGTGCCATCCGACGCGGGCAACAAGTCTGCGTACACGCGCAGCGTTGCGCCGGGTCTCACCTCCGCATTCTTGTCGACTCGGTGCGCCCACACGATTTGCTCCGTCGTGGTGAGGCCGCGCGCGGTGCGCGGGTCGGCCCATTCGACGCGGGGCGCGTTCACGATTGCGTCGCGTAGCTCGCGACGCCCGAGATCATAGATGCCGCCTTGTTGGCGAATCTCATCTTCCTTGGTCGTCAGCGCCACCGGCGTATAACTCTTGCCTTGCGTCTTGTTGTGAAGTTTTCGCGTCGCGACCTCGAACGAGAATTGGTCGCCGTCGCGCGCGTCGTCGACGGCCGTCGGACATTGCACGACATGCAGGCCCAGATTGAGCGCATTGCGGCGAAAGATGTCGCCCATGGTGTTGCCGCACACGACAACGATCTCGAGCGCGACTTCATCCGCAATGGCTTTGAGGCCAGCCGGACTCATTTCGCGCGACGATCCAATCGCAAATCGATCACCGGCCACAATAAAGGTCTGTCCGCGATGCACGCGCGCGCGGAAGTCCGGCATGAGATAGATGAAGGAGCCAACCTTCCACAATTCGTCCAGCGTTTCGAGACTCTCCGACACGCAGTACTTCGCCGGTGTGATTTGATCCGTGTCGATGGCGTCGAGTTTCTTGCCCGGTCGTTGCGGATCCCAAAAAATGAGCGCTTGTCCATGAATCACGCGCGTGTCCCGACTCGCGGCGCCGGCGTGCTTCGCTCCGGGCGCGAGCGGCAACTGTTCGATGGTAATGTCAGGTTTGAGCCGAGCCGGCTGGATGTCGTGCATGAAACGTAGTCCTCACGCGATGGGCGCGGCGGGTCTGCCGTCACGCCGCGGTGAGGCGCACGTCGGCAGAACCGCGTCGGCAGTTCGATCTGGTCGTATCGGTTGTTATCCAAAATCGCTCGAGAACTCGAGCGCGCGGACGACCTTTCATAGGCCAACAGAGCTGCCCGGACCTGTCAAGGGGAGAGGGGGCAGCGAATTCGACTTCCCTCCACGACTCGGCTGCCGGCGCCGAATCGCCGCGGCACGTCGTCATTGTCCGCTTGCAAAATGTCGGATTCGCCGATATTGAGTTGCCGCGGTCGCCGCGCCGTAATTCTCCGCAACTTAATCCGCGCCGAGCTCGGCTTTCGGGAAGTCCATTCGAGAGACACAGGAGTCACATGGAACGCCGTATCAAGACCGCCGCGGTCATCGGCATCGGTAAAGTCGGGACCTTGGTTGCAACCCTTTTGCACGAAGGCGGTTTCAAGGTCATTGGCCACGATAGCACGGCGCGCGACGACCTCGGGTTTCCGGTTTTCGCAACCGATGTCGCCGATCCCGCGAAGCTTCGCGAAGTGCTCAAAGGTCGGGACGCGGTGGTCTCGTGTCTGCCGTACCACTTGAACCTCGGCGTCGCGAAGGCGGCATTTCAGGCCGGCGTCCACTATTTCGATCTCACCGAGGACGTGCCGACGACCAAGGCAATCATCGATATGAGTGCGCAAGCGCAGCGTGTGATGGCGCCGCAGTGTGGCTTGGCGCCGGGTTTCATCGGGATTGTCGGGGCCTCGCTCACGCACGGTTTCGAGCACGTGCGCAGCGTGGAGTTGCGCGTCGGCGCGCTTCCGCAACACCCGAGTGGACTCCTCGGGTATGCGTTCAATTGGTCGCCAGAGGGAGTCGTCAATGAGTATCTCAACGACTGCGAAGTGATTCAGGATCGGCGCAAGATGCTCGTCCCGCCGATGGAGCAGCTCGAGACGATCGTCGTACAGGGTATCAGCCTCGAGGCGTTCACGACTTCGGGCGGACTCGGCACCATGTGCGACACTTTTCTCGGACGTGTCGATGAGCTGAATTACAAGACGATGCGCTATCACGGTCACTGCGAGTTGATGCGCTTTTTCTTTCGCGAGCTGCACATGAAAGACAATCGCAAGGCGGCCGGCGAGATCCTCGTGAACGCGAAGCCGCCGGTGAATGACGATGTGGTCTTCGTGCACGCCGCGGTCGAGGGTCGCAAGCAGGGCGACATGTTTCGCGAAGAGTTCGTGCGCGCGTACTTTCCGAAGCGAATCGCCGGCAAGATGTGGCGCGCGATCTCTTGGACGACGGCGGCTTCGGTGTGCGCGATCGTCGAGCTGGTCGCAAATGGTGCTCTCCCCGGACAAGGCTTCATCAAGCAGGAAGACATACTATTGAGCCAGTTTCTTGGCACCCGCTGCGGCGGCTATTACCACGAGGAATGATGGAGCGTCGCACGCGCCGCACACGAACGTGAGCCATGTCACATCTCAAAGCTGAGCAACTCTACCCGCTGATGTATGCGCTGCGACGCCACGCAAGAGGTGACGAGACGATCGCGGACTTGGAGCTGCCCACCGAGCTCACGCGCCTGTTAGCGCGCATGGCGCGCGATCGAGGCGCGCCGCCCTTGCTCGAGCCGGAGACTCCATTGTCTCCGAAGCGAGTCGGACAAATCGTGCTCCACATCACGGAATGCGCGGAGTGCCAAATGCTCGTCTACGAGACTGGCTCGGCCGCGCGACGGCCGCCGACCGCGGCCGAGCTGAAAGCCGAAGAACTCGCTGCGTTGGCGAATGAGCACAAGCTGAAGCGCAATTTCTGCATTCATGCCGTACTCGCGTTCGTGTGTTTCATCGCTGGCTATGCCGTGCTCAGCAACTACTACAACCGTCCACGCGAGCAAGCGGCTGCCGGTCCAGTGCTGACGACCAACGAGGCGCCAAAGGGCATGCACCCACAAGAAATGGCCGGACTCGCGCTGCTCATGGTGACCGCATACTCGGTCGCAAGCGGCTGGATGATCGCCAATACACTTTGGCTCGATTACACGCGCATGAAGCGCGCCGTGCCTTTTATCGGCAAGCGTTGGGCGGAACGAAGTCGCAAACGCGTTCGCAAGTGACGTTCACGAATTGCCCCCGGTCGTTGCTCCGCGGAGCCGATTCAGTTCTTCTTCCCGCTCAGCGAATCGATCGAGCAATGTGATCTTTTGCCAAATCTTGTGGGAGAGATTGCTCGTCACTTCTTCGACGTCGTCGACCGCGTTGAGGACCACGGGATCGGGGAAGTCCTGCACGTAAAGCGCGGCAATCTTCGCCGTGAGCGCCAAGAGTTCGCTGCAATAGTCGAAATAGCGGCTGAGTTCGAACGAACTCATATTGCGAATCGGCGAACTCGGCGTGCTCGGACCGGTGCGCAAAATGAATTCGGGATCCTTGGTCAACTGATGCATATCGACGATGTGCGCGAGCGCGCGCAGCTCGTTGATGGCGTTCAGCACGCGACGGCGTTTGATGCGTATTTCGAGCGTCATGAGGAATGCGACGGCCATACCGATAAAGACCACGATGCCGAGCGCCGCGTTGAACTCTTCGAGGAAATTTTCGATGTTCCACATGCTTTCGGAGATGTGGACTTGCGTGAACAGCAGGATGATCGCCGTTACACCGGAGAGTAAGAACGCCGTCACCATGACGCGCAGTCCCAAATTCGGTGTACGAAAGCTGCGACAGCGCGCGCTCGCCTCCTCCGCGATCGCGACGAGCTCTTGGGTGACTTTCAAGAGGCTCGAATCGGGAAAACGCTCTTGCACGCGGCTGCGAAGCTTGCGCGTGGTGTCGATGATTTTTTCCGCTTGCAGCGTGCGGTACATCGGTCGGCATTCCGTTAGCGTTTAGCTGCGCGCTTGCGCGTCGGTTTCGCGGCCGCACGTGGCGCCGCGTCCGTCCGCTTCGCGCGCGCCGGCTTCGGCGGGGAGTGGTGGAGTTGGCGGTAATACATGTGCGTTTTCTGCACTGCGTGATCCAAGACCGTGCCGGCGGGGTAGCCGCCATTTTTTTCGCGGACACCCGCGGCGATGCCGGTCAGCAACTCGATCGCATCTTGGACGGTTTCGATGGCGTAGATGTGAAATTTCCCGGTGGCGGCCGCGGCGACGACATCGGGGCGCAGCATCAGATCGCCCGCGTTGGACAACGGAATGATCACGCCTTGATCGCCGGTCAAACCCACGTGCGCGCAAGTGTCAAAGAATCCCTCGATCTTTTCGTTGACGCTGCCGATGGCTTGCACGTGCCCGAATTGGTCGATGGCGCCGGTGATCGCGAGCGACTGACGAAGCGGTATTTTCGCGAGTGCGCTCAGTAAGCAGCACGCCTCCGCAAGGGATGCGGAGTCGCCGTCGATACCGCCGTAGCTTTGTTCGAAGGCGAGCGACGCGGTGAACGCTAGCGCGTGCTCGGTGCTGAGCAAGTGCCGCAAGAGACCGCCGAGAATGTGAAATCCCTTCGTGTGGATCGATCCAGAAAGCTGCGACTCGCCTTCGATATCGATGACTCCCGACGCGCCGGCGCCGATGCTCGCGGTGATGCGCGCCGGGAAACCGTAGGTCAATGGTCCCGAATGGATGACGGCGAGGCCGTTGATCTGTCCGACCACGCTGCCGCGCGTCTGCACGCGGATCGTGCCGTCCACCAACAACTCTTGGAATCGCCGCGACGGCAAATCGGCGCGGCGCTTCGTGCGGCGTACGGCCTCCGTGACGTCTTCGTGCATCACGAGCGTGCGCGCCGTGCGCTTTGCGAGGAAGGACGCCTCGCGCGCTAGGTCCGCGATGCGCGCAAAACGCGCCGTGAGTTTTCCTTTGCGGGCGGCGATGCGCGCGCCGTGCTCGACTAAGGCCGCGACCGCGCCCGCGTGAAAGTGCAGAAGCTGTTCCTCGCGCACGATGCGTGCGAGTACTCCCGCATACAGGTGCAAGCCTTCAGGCTCGCGGTCGAGCACGCTGTCGAAATCGGCCAGCACCTTGAATAAGTCTTTGAAGTCGGTATCGAAAGTGTCGAGCAGCTCGTAGATCTCGCCGTCGCCGACCAACACGACGCGAAACCGCACGGGGATGGGTTCGGGTTTGACCGAGCTGTGATGCGCAGGCCAGCCGAGTTCCGATGGCACGATCTCGAGGAAGCCGGTGCGCAGCGTTCGCACCAAGACTTTCCACGCGCCGTTCTCGGCCAACAGATCCCGCGCATCCAAAACGAGATAGCCGCCGTCGGCGCGGAGCAAAGCACCGGCTCGAATGCGCCGATAGTCACTACGTCCCGGCGCCCCGTGCGGCGTCCATTCCGGCTCGACCGTGCCCAGTAACTTGGCGAGGGTCGGCGTGTGCTCGACGATGATCGGCGCGACATGGTCGGCATTTTGGTCGAGCAACACGTTGATGCCGTAGAGCTCGAGCGGATCCTCGGCGTCGACATCCAGTTGGGCTTCCGACGCCTCTTCATCGTCGGACTCACTCGAGTCCACGAGTCGATGCTCGATCACATCTTGAATGACTTCGTCGAGAAACCGTCGCACACTTTCCACCGGATGGGCGCCGCTGATCGTGTCGGCGAGTTCTCCCAAAATCTTGCGCGTCGTCTCCTCGACAAGATCGCGAATGCTCGCCGTTGTCTGCCGGTACACTTCGCGGACATTTTCGGTGACGGTCTCGAGTTGTTTTTCAAAGCGCTGCACGTTGGTCTTGAACGCCTGCACCTCGTCGGCGGTCACTTTGCCTTGCGCCGCCAAACGCTGAAATTCTTCACCCGGCACCGGCTGACCGGAATACAGCGGGAAGATCGCGGTTTGCGACACAGGGCCGGTGACGACGGTCACGAGCGCGAGTCCCGCTTCGGCAAGTGCGGCGTTTAGCGGTGCGGAGACCTGGGTGACTTGCGCCCGCGCTTCCGCTTCCAACGCATCACGCCGTGCGCGCGAAGGGCCGCTGGCCAGGCAATCCTTCAGACTATTGCGAATGAAGCGCGCGAAGTCACGTAATCGGCGGCGCAAGTCGCGACCGGCGCCGGGAGGGAGCGAAATCAATCGCGGGCGGTCCGGTTCCTTGAAATTGTGGACGAAGCAGCGATCGAGTTTGGTAGGGCACAGCGGTCGCAACTCGTCGAGCATATGACGCACGAGCGTGATGCGGCCGGCGCCCGAAAGGCCGCGCACGAATACATTTTGCCCCGGCGCGGTACATTCGATTCCGAAGCGCAGCGCTTCGAGCGCGGTCGCTTGGCCAACGATTCCGCTCAGCGGCGGGACTTCCGCCGTGCTTTCGCAACCCAAACGTTTGGGGTCGCAACGCCAGCGGAGCGCAGCGCTCGAGAGTGGCGTAAAACGTCTGGGCTCTATCATGCGTGGCTCGAGTGCGTCGAAAGGAAGTGCTCGGCCTCGAGGGCCGCCATGCATCCGGTGCCGGCGGCAGTAATCGCTTGCCGCCACTTCTTATCTTGCACGTCGCCGGCGGCGAACACGCCTTCAACGCTCGTGCGCGTCGTGCCCGGCACGGTCACGACGTAGCCGGCCTCGTCGATCTGGAGTTGTCCCGCGAGAAACGCCGTGTTCGGCTCGTGGCCAATCGCGAAGAAGAGTCCACCGGCCGGCAGTTCGCGGATTTCCTGGGTCTTGAGGTTCTGCACACGCACCGCCGACAACAGATCCTTGCCGATTGCTTCGATAACGTTGTGCGATAACAAGAACTCGATCTTCGGGTTTTGTTGGGCGCGCGCCTGCATGATTTTTGACGCCCGCAAATCGTCGCGTCGGTGCACGATTGTCACGCGCGAGGCATACTTCGTCAGAAACGTGCCTTCTTCCATGGCGGAATCGCCACCGCCAATGACGAAGATCGGCTTATTGCGAAAGAGCGGCGCGGCCCCGTCACAAACGGCGCACGCCGACACGCCTTTCTGCCACAGTTCACCGTCGCCGGCGCCTTTGATCTCGAGTCGCTTTGCAGTCGCGCCCGTCGCGATGATCAAGGCTTCCGCGCTGCCCGAGCGCTCTTCCGATTGATAGCGAAAGGGTCGGCGCGAGAGATCGACTTTGGTAATCGTCTCCGTGTAAATCTTCGTGCCGAATCGGAGCGACTGTTGTCGAAAGCGATCACACAATTCCGGGCCGTGAATACCCTCGGGAAAGCCCGGGAAGTTCTCGACGTCGGTCGTCGTCGTGAGCTGACCGCCGGCGGCGACGCCGCCCGCGAGGAATCCTTCAAACAAAACCGGTTGCAGTTCGGCGCGCGCCGCGTAGATCGCGGCCGTGTGTGCCGCTGGCCCGCTCCCGATGATGACGAGTTTGTCGACCATGTAGGCTCTCCCGTTCTGAGTTCGAGCGGGAGAGTGTAGCTGCAAAGCAAGCGCGACTCTAGGTAGCGCGATGCCTCTCTGAGCATGGCGCCAGCCCGTGGGCGCGTTGATGTTTCAGGGGCAGCCGCCCGACCAGTCGCATTGCGCGCTGCCGGTTGAATCCGTGCCGCAATCTGGCGATGGCGCTGGTAGCGTCATGCCGCTCACGAACAAGTAACCGAGCAACAGGACCGCGTCCGACACATCGACGATGCCGGAGTCGTTCGCATCCGCCGCATCCATGCAGTTCAAGTCGCTATCGATGAACAAGTGCTCGAGCACGTTGAGCGCGTCCGCGATGTTCACGCTCCCGTCGCCGTTGGCGTCGCCGCGCGCGAAGAAAGGTGGGGCGTCACTCGCGGTCAAGGTGCCGAACACGCGCGTCGCGGAAATCGTGAGGCCGGCAACAACCACTTTCACGGGCACCACCGGAACGCCGAGCGTGGAGCATGGATGCAGCTCCGTTGTCATCGGCGCGACCGCGTCGAGTTGGTATTCCGCTGAGTTGAGGTGGTAGTTCAAGCCGGGCGGAAGCGTAGCGCACGACGTGAAGCAGACGAGCACGGCTTTGATGAATCCGTTCGGATAGTACGTCAACACGTTGAAGTCGGGCGGTCCGCCGTTCTTGACGGTGAGCGTCGTTGCGCCGTCCCACGCCTCGTTGAGCGTCACGAATGCCGGATCGTGGCAAATCCCGAACGACCAGCCTTGAATCGGCGCGCCCGTGCTATCGAGTCGAACATCGGCGACGACGCTAGCGCCGCTCGCGCCGGCGGCGTCGGTCACGCGTATGACGTAGTTAGGATCCTGCGCGCGCAAGCTGCCGCTCACGCCAAACGCGAGCATCGCGCAGAGCCACAACACCGCGCGTTGGCGATGTTCCGATTTTGCAGGTGAGACATTTCTCGCTGTTCGCAGCACGCGGACCCCTCTCAACGCAAGCATTGCGTGTGTTGCGCTCCGCTCCCCAAGAAGTATGAAGGGATCCGCGAGCCATCGGCAAAGTCGCCCGCGTGTGAGTCAGGCGTCAGGAATGCCGGTCGGGAATTTCGCCATCCGTCGCCGATCACGCCGCTTGCTGTCGATTTCGACCCTCTTCCGCGGAGCGCCGGGCCCAATTTCTGCCGAGCTGCGTTAACTCATCGTGGCGCTCCGACCTGCGGCATCGCCGTTTGATTTGCACAAGAATTTCTTGATTGCTGGGAGTGTCGCCGTGCATTTCGGTGGCGATCGGCGTCGTCGTGCCTTTGCCATGTACAAGTGGGGAGTTGCCCCTAGAATTCCGGGGGCACACACAGAACACACGACGTCGGCGCCGCGCGACCAGCGCGTGTGTTGAGAAGTTCGCAGCGAAGGAGGAGAAGTCTTGAGCATTCGAAACCTCTGTTATGCGTTGTTGTCGGTTGCCGCGCTGCACATCGCGGCGCCGTCGACCGCCTACGCGCAGCTCGATACCTTTCGGATCACCGATAACAGCGGCGACAGCGGCGACCAAGGCGTCGGTTTGATGGTGCTCTTTGATACGGTCAGCGTCTCGCAAGGCTGGTCATTCGGCGCTTGCCATGATGCGTCCGAGATCGACTTGGTGACCGCGGTTTCGGGCGCGACCACACTCACGGTGAAGAACGGTAATCCGCCCGATTTCAATCAAATCAATCTCTACGATGGCGGCGTGACAGTCGGGGTCGTGATTTGCTTCATCGGTTGCGCGTCGTTGCCGGTGGGGACGGACCTGCAGATTCTGGATCTCAGTTACGATCTGATCGGCGTTCCGGTCCTTGCCGACATCGTCTCGGACGTCTGTTTCTGTGACTCGCTGGGAACGCCGCCGGTCGCGACGGTCTTGGTGGTCGGCGGTCAAAGCGTGATACCCGTGCAAGATTGCGGCTCGATCACAATTCCATTGCCGCCGGAGTTCTGTCTTGAGCTCGAATGTACGGCGGACTTCGATGTCGCGACGCTCACGTGGACCGCGTGCAGCCCGTTCGAGTACTACTTGTTGAATCGCAATGGTGAGCTGCTCGAAGTGCTGCCGCCGGACACCACCGAGTACATCGACGACACGCTGGACACCGACGTGACGTACTATTACTCGCTCATCGGCGTCGTCTATCCGGATCCGACGGGACCGGCGCTGATTATCGAGGAGCTGTGCGACGCGGCGCTGTTGACGTTGCAAATCACGAGCCTTAGCCCGACGCGTGGTTTCTTCTACGGCGGCGATGTCATCACGATCGAGGGCGCCGGATTTCTCACCGGCACGGACTTGACGGTATCGGTGGGCGGACTCGCCGCCACCGACGTCGTGGTGGTCGACGATTCGCACGTGACCGCGCGCACGCCGGCTTTTCCTGAACTCGGCGCGGTGACGGTAACGGTCACGCATAGCATTGCGTCGGTGTCGCTCCTCGACGCGTTCACTTACGGCTTCGTGCGCGGCGATGCAAACTGCGACACCGCGGTCGACATCGGCGATGCGCAGTACGTATTGAACTACCTCTTCATCGGTGGCGCGATGCCGTGCTGTTTCGACGCGGCCGATGCCAACGATGACGGCGGAATCAATGCCGCGGACCCGATCTACACGTTGAACCACCTGTTCTCGAGCGGCCCGCCGCTGCCGCTCCCGTTCCCGGCGATCCTGCCGCGGACACTCGATCCGGCGGACGCTGGGCTCGACCCCACCGACGATCCGTTGATTTGCATCTGAGTTGCGGATTTGAACACGATCGCTGCAGGGTTGTCGTCGGCGACAACCCTGCAGCGTTTTTCACAATTGTTCGTGAGGTATTCCTGGGATGACCGACGCAACCGTGCGCGCACTCATTCTCGCTTTGGACGACGCGCTCGCGCCCGTCTTTCGTTGGAGTGGCGCGATTGCCCGGCGTTTGCGTAGTTTCGATATTTCGCTCGAACACAAGCAGAGCGGCAACGCGGCGGCCGACGCTTTGACGATCACCGATCTCACGGTACAGGAACTCATCATCGCGGCGTTGCGCGATGGCGACCCGATTCTCCGCACGTTAGTCATCCGCGGCGAAGAGGCGGTGGGTGACCTCGCCCCGTTTGCGAGCGCCGGCGAGTACACGCTTGCCATCGATCCCATCGATGGCACGAAACAGTATCGGGACCGCAAGGGGAGCGGTTACTCGATCATCGTGACATTGCAGTCGCGCGCGAACGTCGAGTATTCACTCCTCAGTATTCCGGAAGAAGGCGAGCACGGGAGTTGGTTACGCATCGATCGCGCCGGTGTGCGAGTCGGCGCCGATGATCCGCGCGTGTCGGCCAGGGCGCGCCTCTCGGCCCTGCCGCCCGTGGACGCGAGTTCATTGCCGCCAACCGAACGATTTTTCGTCAATGGCTTTCAGGGACGCCGGCGCGCGTGTATCGCGCGCGCGCGCGAACTCGGTCTCGAAGGAGTGCGCTCCGAAGAGCTCGAGGGCTGCATATTTTCGCTCTTGGCCGCCGGCGCTTACGGTGGCGTGCTGGCGTCGAACCCAAATATTTACGACTTCCCCGTCAGCATACATCTCGCGCGGGCGCTCGGCGGTGACGCGATCTGGGTCGAATCGGGTGAGCCCGTGCATTTCGGCGCGACGCGCTACGACGAAGGGACCAAGATGTTTCGGCTCTCGGGGATCGTAGCGGCAAGTCGTGACCGTGCGCTGCTCGAGCGATTGCGCGTACTCGGACTCGAGATGTCGCGCGCTAGTTGATTGGCACCGGAGCCTTGGTATAGCCTGTCCGGCAACATCTTCTCGGCGAACTCTGTGACAATGAAACGGAGGGGCTTGTGCGAAACTCCTTGTTGCTCGCGGTATCAGTCGTAGCGATCGTAATACTGTCGTATCGCTCTCTCGCGCAAGAGCCACCCGCGGCGGGCGGTGCGCCCATCGATCTCGATGCGTTTCGCAAGGCGAACCGGGTCGCCGAATTGGTCGAGGGCGAGCAAGGCGTGTACTCCTTGAATCTGTTGTACGCGCCGAAACCGACCGCCAAGGACGAGTTCAAGAAAGTATTCAAGAACGCCGTCGCCGTCGATTTCGAGACCGCCGTGCGTGGGACCAACGAGCAGTGTCGCAAACTGTACGCAAAAGTGACGTGCAGCCACGCCACCGCCATCCGCGACATGAAGCACGGTCAGACCAGCCGCAGCACCGGCTTTCGCTCAGGTTGCACGGAGTGTCGCCGCCGTCAAAATCTGCAGAAAGCCGAAACGCCCGTTTGGGAATCACTGTGGAAAGTCGCGCCGGACGAGAAGGTGGAGATTCCGCTTTGCGATAACGCCGCTGTCATCGATGTCAAAGCGAACGGCAACAAAGTAGTCATTGCGCCGAAGCGCCGCGGTAGCGCCGTCGTGCGCTTTTTCGTGCAACCGGTCGAGCCGGAAGACAGCGGGCTCGGGCTCGATGTCGAGCGCGGCGTGGGGATGTCGGCGTGGACCTTCTGTGTCATTCGCGTCAAAGTGCTCGACCCCAGCGCCGCTGATGTCGAGGACTCCGCGCTCGAGATCAAAGGCAAACTCACGAGCAGCGAGCTGCTCGTTTCGATCGCCGACGAGGTCTACCCCGGACTCCTCGAGGCGCTGCAGCAGAAATCGAGCGCCGCCGAAATGCTCTTGGTTTTGGAGCTCGTCGACAAGGAGTCGGTCGATTACGAGTTCTTTCAAGAGTTCCGCGATATCAACTCACGATGGTTCGTTGCGTTCGTGCGCATCCGCAAAGGCAACAAGGCCGTCGACTATGCGCGCGTCCTGTTCCGCGAGAAGGCGCCCGATGCCAAAAAATTTGTCGCTCACATCATCGGAGAGAAGTGAGGGCGCAAGACGCTGCTCGAGCCGCGGCGGCAGCGACGTCAGAGTGGGAACGGAAATCGTTCCGCAGCGCGCCGATTCCATCATGAGTTGGGTTCGCTTCTGCCGCATCTGAGAGGACCTGAAGGGTCCGACGGAACAAAGACCGAGGTTGGCCGGCCCGGCAGCCTCCCCCCTTGCTCGTGCGTGTTCGCCCATCAGCGCCGACGGCGATCAACAGTGCGGCGTTTGGCTTCCTCAATGAGCTTTGCCACGCTGTGATTGCGGCGGAACAGGCTGCCGAGTTTGTTAGCGAGCTCGGCGCCGTCGCCGGCGCTGAGTTTCGCCAGACGCTCGAAGCTGACGAAGCCAAGTGTTCGCAGTTTGCGGGCGAGACCCGAGCCAATGCCGGGTAACAACGTCAAGTCGTCTTCGGCGGCTTGCGAGTCGACGTCGATGAGCGGTGGCGCTTCGACCGCGACCTGAGCGTCGTCGAGGAGCAGCTCCGGTTGGTGAATCGCCGCATCGTTCGGCGCAGCTCTCTTAGCGCGCGAGCGCGCGGCGCGGCGCGGCGATTCGGCTGGCGGAGGAGTCGCCACGTCGCCGTCATTCGCCACTGTCGCGTCGAGATGACCGGTGCTCGAACGGTTCGGCCGGGCGCCCGCGACCTCCTCTTCGATGACACGCAGTCGCGATGGCCGGCGCTCGACTGGCGAATCGTCGTCGACCTCCTCGTCATCGATGACCACATCCAGCTCCCAATCACTTTCGTCGGTCGTGACGGTGCGTACTGCGGCCGGCCGCTCACGGTCCGACTCGTCGGTTTCATCGCCGGCGGCGGGTCGCATGAGTTCGATCAGTTTCGCGCGGAATTTGATGATCTGCTCGTCGCGGGTTTCAAGTTCTTGCAGAAAGCCCGATTGACTCGCCTTGAGCTGAGCATTTTCATCCGCCAGCGCGCGCAACTCACGTTCGAGCTCAGCTGTGCGGTGTTCGTGAGTCGTCGTACGCGCCGCTGTTTCGGTATTACTGTGGCTGCGTTCTTCCGCAAGGCGCCGGGCGTCTTGCAACTCGGTCGTCAACGCTTGCACTTCGCGATTCTGTTCTTCGAAGAGTTGTTGCCAGTCGTGTTCCTGCGCGCTGAGTCGCGTCGTTAGTTCCGCGAGCTGCGACTCCAGCGTCGCGACCCGCTCTTCCGCGGCCGCGGCAACCGGCACGGCTGTTACCGTCGCGCGCAACTCCTTGAGCTCGGCGCCCAGCCGCTCCGCGATTTCGGATTTCTCGGTTTCGAGTCGTGCCATGAGCTCTTGCTGGCGTTTCGCTTCGAGCTTGAGCTGTTTCTGACTCGCGAGCGCTTCTTCTTCGAGTTCACCGATGGTCGCGAGTTGCTCGGTAATCTCCTTCGAGAGCGACAAGCACTGCGCGCGGCTGGCGTCGAGTTCCCCCGTGACATCCGCGAGCGACGCAGTGAGCATCGCGGCTTTTGCTTCCGCGGTCGCATCGCTCGCACGCGCCGCGACGAGGCTCTCGGCCTCGGCGAGCGCCGCCTGCGCTTCGATGAGTTGGTGTTGCCAGAGCGCGGTCTGCGCCGCAGTTTTGCGTCGGATAACGCTGGCATCGCTGCGATCGAGTCGCCCACCGAAATACCAGCCTACAGCAAGTCCGAACGATAAAGCCGTCAGCCCGATGAGCGTGACGCCGAGTGTTTCCATCGCACATCCCCCTTTCTCGGCGGAGAGTCCCTCGCCCGCGGCGGATTATCGCGGATGGAGACGGTCCGTGTCGAGCGGCGTGACCAGATGTGGGATGTGCGCAGAAGGTGTGGAACGGACTCGTGGCGATTAGCAGCCGCGGAGGCGTTCGCTCGTGGTCGCGTTGTGGGATGTCGCGAGTTGATCCGCAATCGCGGTCATCAGGCGCTGCCGGAGATCGGTAGGCGCCGCGACTTCAGACTTCGCCCGCGCCGGTTCGGACCACACCGAATTCGGAAAGTGCCGGTCGGTGCGCCAACGCGGGATCACGTGCCAATGCAAATGGGGCGTCCGGTTGCCGAGACTCGCGACATTGATTTTGTCGGGGCGGACCACGTTACGAATCGCGGATTCAACGGCAAACACGACGTCCATCAACTTGGTGCGCGAGCTCACCGGTAGATCCGTCATCTCCAGCACATGGCTATTGAGGATGACGCGGCAGAATCCGGGATAGTCCGGATCGGTCACGAGCACGACTCGGCACAACTCGCTGAACCAAAGTGTCTCGACACTGTCGGTCGCTGATGTGCACAGTTCGCACTTGAGTGGCATAGGAACTCCCTTCTGCAGCGCAGCTGCTTTCATTATCGACAGATTTTGCAGTCTCCGCACGCGCGGCGTCGAGCTGGAAGCCTAGCGCCGCGCGCTGGAGTGTAAGAGTATACCTGCCAGGATCTTGACCACTGCGCACCGGCGCTGAGCAACACGTTCGTAAGAGAGAAAGCTCGTGCCAAGCTGGGTCGTAGTCGACAACTTTTCGTCGTTGCGCGCGGAGTTGGGACGGCTTGCCACCTTGGCGATCCCCGAGTTCGGCGGGACGGCCGTCGTCGTCAACGAACGCGTTCTCGAACCACGGCACGAAGTTTTCTACGACACCGCAGACTTGCGAATCTTGCGCGGCGCGATTGTGGTGGTCGAGCGAGTCGTTGGCGTGACGCACGAAATTTCGATCGAATCGACCTCCGGCGTACGCTTCGCGTCGGCGCACGCGCCGAGCAGCGTGGACCACCGCGCCGCGCAGGATCGTGCATCGCCGGAATCGTGGTGGCACGCGGACGCGGACTTCGCGACCACGCTTCGCACGTTGCTTGGGCCGCGCGCGCTCGAGCGCTGGATTGCGACCGAAGAGCGCGGCGTCGAGCTGACGCTTCGCCGCGGTACGCGGATCGAAGCGTCACTGCGACTCAACTCGATCGAGACGCGCGCCGCGCCGAACGCGCCACTCGTCGCACTGCGAACGGTCGAAATCTCGGACGGGGAAGGAGAACTCGCGCGCCGTGCGCTGGAGCTGCCAGCGCAGCTCGGACTGCAGCCGGTTTCGGTCAGCCTCTTTGAACTCGCACTGGCGGCACATGGCCTCGCGGCAGCTCCCGCCATCGACATGGGCGCTTCGACGATCGATGCCAAGTGCTCGGTCGGCGCACTCGCTTTCGCTTCGTTGCGGAGCAATTGGCGACGCTGTCTGCGACACGAGGCCGGCACGCGCCTCGGCATCGATGCCGAAGAATTGCACGATCAGCGGGTCGCCGTTCGGCGGGTGCGTGCCGCGCTCAAGCTTTTTGGTGAAGTCCTACCTCGTCGTGCTCGTCAACTTTGCCGTGAGCTCGGTTGGCTCGGGCGCGTTCTCGGCGAAGTGCGAGACTTCGATGTGCAGATTGCTGAGCTCAAAAACTGGGAGACGACGCTTGTGGCGGCCGAGCGTGAGGCGTTGGCCGCGGTGCAGACGGATCTCGACCGCAGGCGCCGGCGCGCGCGTCGCCGCCTGCTGCGGGTTCTCGATTCCGGACGTTACGAGCGGCTGCTCGTGCGTGTCGAGCGCTTTTGCGCCGCCGGTCCGCCTCGACGAAACTCGGCCGCGCTGCGCGCCGCGCGGATCGTCGCTCCCACGTTGCTGGCGAAGTGTGAACGACGCGTTCGAAAGCGCGGGCGGCGCCTCGATTCGAGTGCTCCCGCGACGGAGTGGCACGAGCTGCGGAAACAGGCGCGTACTTTTCGTTACGCGCTCGAGTTTTTCGCGCCGTTGTTCGGCAATTCGCTCACGCAGTTGGTCACCGCGCTCGTCGCGCTCCAAGATTTGCTCGGTGCGCATCAAGACGCCGAAGTGGCCGAGTCCCGCTTGCGGGTCTGGATCGCGCAGCCAAGACGGCGACTGCCAGCGGCGACTGCCTTCGTGATCGGCCGACTCTGTGAGCGCTATTCGCGCGCCGCCGCGCGCGAGCGTGCGAAGTTTGAATCGACCTTCGCCCGCGTCATCGGGAAGCGCTGGAAGAAGCTACAGAAGGCGATGGCCGCGCGCGTCCTCGCGTCAGGCCGCGCCGCCGCGCCGGCGAAATCGACGACTCGGAGCGCGCACGTCAGCGCTCGCGGTCAATCACGGCGACCAAATTGAATCCACGCAGTCGCGCGCGTCGTCGGTTGGTTCGATGCCCGGCGCCGGGGAATGGCGGCGGCGCAGAGCGACATACGAAATCGTCGATCGAGAAGATTCAACTCGACGTCATTCTCGGAGGCATCGAAAGAGAGGAAGCGCGCGCGCGCGACGATTTTCTTCGCTCGCTCCAAACTCCGATCGGTGTTCGAACGAAGCCGCGGAGGCAAACGCAAAGCACCTTCATCGTGCAAAGCTCCTATTGACTGAGGATTTAGGTCTGGCAAGATCTGCCGCAACTCGGGGCCGGATGGGCCGGACTCGAACCCGTTCTCGGCTTTTGATGACACGACCGGTTTGCGGCGATGCGCAGAAAGCACGTGCGCCGCGACCAGTTCGGGAAATCAGAAAAGCCGTTCGTCCGCTACGGAAATGGGGGAATTGGATGAAGCGTTTCGCGTTGGGGATGATTTGTCTCATGGCGCTCGCGACCAGCGGTTGCGCCGGTTTTGTCTCGGCGCCGGTTGTGCCGCCGCTCGGCTGGGTCTACACGCAGGTGCATGCTCCACTGGATGTCGACTACATGAATACCGATCTTGGCTCGAAGAAGGGTTCAGCGGAGACGATGAACATTCTCGGCCTGATCGCGATGGGCGATGCGAGCATCGGCAAAGCGGCGATGAACGGCAACATCAAAACCGTCAAGCATGCCGACTACGAGATGTTCAACATTCTCGGTGTCTACTCGCGCTTCACCACCCACGTTCACGGCGACTAAGGAGGCTTGAGTGTTGACACGGCTGAAATCTGCAGTCGTCGTCGCCGCCTTTGTTGTGGGTTGCGGTGTTTTGAGTGGTTGCGGGAGTTTTCCCACGGTTCCGGTTCGGCCACCTATGGGTGGAGTGTACACCGACATCAAGGCGCCCTTGATGGTCGACTTTAATAACACTTCGCTTGGGTCCCGTACTGGCACCGCTTCCACGAAATACCTGCACATCCCGCTGTTCGGTTCTTGGAGCTTTGCGTGGGAAGATGCATCCATCGACGCTGCTGCGAAGCAGGGGAACATCAAAACCGTGAAGCACGCTGACTACCGAATGATGCAAATCCTAGGAATCTACGGCGAGTTCACGACGATCGTCTACGGCGACTAAACGCGGATTGCGACGAGCGAATCTGCGATGCGGGATCCAGGGTGTACCCACCCTGGATCCTGTATTTTTGGGGGTGCTGTCCGCAGCAGCCGTCGCCGCTTCGGGCAGACCCAAATCGACTCACCCCGCACGCTCGCGCCTCCGGGCGCGGGGTGGCGGTGGGGGTCGACAGTGCGGTGTGGTAGGAGTTCCATCGCTGGCTTCGGGAGGACCCGAAGCGGCTCGCGCGGGGAAGTGCTGAGTTTTGCGGGTCAACGCGGATTATCTTGTCACGGGGCTCGCGACACTATGACGACGCAACGAATTGCTCGCTGGCAACTGCTCGCCGCGGCGGTGTTGTTTTCGACGGGTGGCGTCGCGATCAAGTTGTGTGACTTGACCAGCGTCCAGGTCGCGTGCTTTCGCTCCGGTGTTGCGGCGTTCCTATTGATCTTGCTGCGACCGCGCTCGCTGCGCGGCTGGACGCCGGGCGTGCTCGCGGTCAGCGTCGCGTTTGCGGCGACACTCGTGTTATTTGTGAGCGCGACGAAACTCACGACGTCGGCGAACGCGATTTTTCTGCAGGCGACGGCGCCGCTCTACATATTACTGCTCGGGCCGATGTGGTTGCGGGAACGGTTGCGCCTGCGCGATCTCATCGTGATGGGAGTGATCGCGCTCGGCATGTCGTTGTTTTTCATTGCACCGCAATCGAAGACGGATACGGCGCCCGATCCAGGCACCGGGAATCTACTCGCCACACTTTCCGGCGTGACGTGGGCGTTCACCGTGAGCGGACTGCGATGGTTGAGTGTGGGACGACGCGCCGAGTCGGCGACGGTCGAGCCCTTGGACACCGGGTTGTGCGCAGTCGTAGCCGGTAACGCGCTCGCGTGTCTGGGACTCCTTTACTTCGCGATGCCATTCCCGGACTTCGACATCAAAAACGCGTCCTTGGTTTTGTATCTCGGCGTCTTCCAGATCGGCATCGCCTATCTCTGCGTATCCGCCGGCGTGAAGAAAACGTCAGCGTTCGAGACGTCGCTCTTGCTCCTCGCCGAACCCGCGCTGAATCCAGTCTGGGTCTGGCTCATCCTCGGCGAAACGCTCAGCCCCATGGCGCTCGCCGGCGGCGTCATCATCATCGGCGCAACAACCATCGCGAGCCTTCTACCGTCCGCGCGCCCATTCGCGGGTTGAACAAAACCACCGAACGCGCGCAAAAAAAACAGCTGGGCCTGCAAGGCCCACATACCAAAGCCCAGGGTTGGCCGGTCCGCCGGCCTACCCTGGGTCCACCGCATGCGAGAAACCGTCATCCCGCCCGCACCGCATGCGAGAAACCGTCATCCCACCCGCACCGCATGCGAGAAACCGTCACCTCGCCCGCACCGCATGCGAAAAACCATCACCTCGCCCGCACCGCATGCAAGAAACCATCACCCCGGTTACGCCGTGAGATTGCGGGCGAGTTTGACGATTTGTTCGCACAGGGCCTTGAGGGTCTGGAGGCGTTTGTCATCGACGAGGCTGCCGTTGGCGTTGAAGGCCTCGTTCGCGACCGGGATCGCGACTTGGTCGGGAAGCACGAGCATGCCGATATTGCCGAGGATCGAGCGCACGGTGACGAGTCCGCGCAAACCACCCAGTGCGCCGGGAGACGCCGCGATAAGAGCCGCGAGTTTGCCGCGAAAGCATTCGAGCGGCGCCTCGTCTTTTGCGCGGCGCGAGGCCCAATCGATGGCGTTTTTCAATACGGCCGTGATCGAGCTGTTGTACTCGGGGCAGGCGATCAGAAAACCGTGATGTTCCATCATGAGTCGCTTGAGGCGGACCGCGGCCTCCGGGAGCCCGCTCGCTGCTTCGAGATCTTCATCGAAAACCGGGAGTGTGAAATCGCGCAGGTCGATCAGCGTCACTTCCGCGCCGGCTGACCGCGTTAGCTCTGCCGCCAAGCGCACCAGTTTCTTGTTGTAGGACTCTTTGCGAGTACTGCCGGCGAAAGCCAGGATCTTGGGTTTGTTCGACATGTGGCGTAGGTCCTTTCGAGAAAAGACAACGTCACATTAGCGACTCGAAGACACACCGCAAGCCTTGTTGCGCTCGCAAAGACGTCAAGCGTCGATCGTCGTCGACTGCTGCGCGGTGCGACTCCGCGCATGGCTCTCGAGGCAGCGCAGTGCGAGCGCGGTCCAACCCGTTTGATGCGAAGCGCCGAGTCCGAGGCCGGTGTCGCCGTGAAAGTACTCATGAAACAGGACAAGGTCACGCCACGCGGGATCCTGGGCATAGCGCACGTCATGACCGTGGCACGGTCGCTCGCCGTTGCGATCGGGCAGGAACAACCGCACGAGCCGACTGTTCAGTTCCGCGGCGACTTCAGCGAGATTCATGTGCTGGCCGCTCCCGCTCGGACACTCAATGGTGAGCGCGTCGCCATAGAAATAGGAGTAGCGCTCCAGCGCCTCGATCAGCAAGTAATTGATCGGAAACCAAATCGGCCCGCGCCAGTTGCTGTTGCCGCCGAACATCTCGGTCGTCGATTCACCTGGTTGATAGTCAACCGTCAAGATCTCACTGCCGACCTGAAATTGAAATGGCCGATCGCGATGCGCGCGGGAGAGCGAGCGAATTCCGAATGGCGACAAGAACTCCGTTTCGTCGACGAGGTAGCGCAGCGTGCGCTGCAACCGCTCGCGCGATGGAATCGCTAACAGGAAGCGGCGGGTCGCCGCGTCGGTCGTCGCGCCCTCGGCGGCGTCCGCCACGGGCACGGTGCGCGCTTGCACATAACGCGACAGTTCGGGGCGCTCCCGCAGAAACCACTGCAGCCGTTTGCGAAAACCCGGCAGCTTCTCGAGCACCGCTTCGTCGATCACTTCCGCGGCGATGAGCGGCAAGAGTCCGACGAGCGAGCGGATGCGTAGGGGTTGCGCTCGACCGCCGACATGTAAGTGGTCGTAGTAGAAGCCGTCGACGTTATCCCACAGGCCTGTGCCATCGAGCGTGTTCATCGCATCGATGATCGCGATGAAGTGTTCGAAGAACTTCGACGCCATGTCTTCATACGCGATGTCGACGCTCGCAAGCTCGAGCGCGATCGACATCATCGTGCCGCAATAAAATCCCATCCACGCCGTGCCGTCGGCCTGCTCGAGAAAGCCGCCGGTCGGAAGCGGGCGCGAGCGATCGAAGACGCCGATATTGTCGAGCCCCAGGAAGCCGCCCGAGAACACGTGTCGGCCCGTCAGGTCTTTGCGATTCACCCACCACGTGAAATTGACGAGCAGCTTCTGAAAAATTCGCGTGAGAAAAGAAATGTCCCGCTCGCCGCGCGGCGCCGTCATTTTGTACACGCGCCATGCGGCCCACGCGTGCACCGGCGGGTTGACGTCGGAGAAGTTGAACTCGTACGCCGGAATTTGCCCATTCGGGTGCAAGTACCACTCGCGCAGTACGAGTCGCAGTTGACGCTTGGCGAACTGCGGATCGACCGCCGCGTACGGGATCATGTGAAACGCCAAATCCCACGCGGCGTACCACGGATACTCCCACTTGTCAGGCATCGAAAGGACGTCGCGGTTGTAGAGATGCCGCCAATCGGCGTTGCGCACATTTAGGCGCTCCGGCGGCGGCACCGGCTGCGATGGGTCGCCTTCCTGCCAATGCTCGACGCAGTAGTGGTAGTACTGGCGGCTGAAGAGGAGTCCCGCATACGCCTGCCGTGACACGGCGCGCTCGTCGGCATTCAGCTCGCTCGGGATGAGCTGCTCATAGAATTGGTCGGCCTCGGCGCGGCGGGCGGCGAACACGGCTTCGAATTCGTCGTCAAACGGCGCGTTCGTCACTTCGGTCTCGGCTGTTAGCCGAAGGCTCAGCGTGACGGTCGCGCCCGCCGCGACCAGCAACGGATAGTGCGCCGCCATCTTGGTGCCTGCGTCGCGCGCGATGGCGCGTTGGTGGCCGCGAACGATATAAGCGTGGAAGCCATCTTTCACGCAGGCGTGGGCATTGGCGCTGCCGTAGAGGAGCTCCGTATTCGTTTCGTTCTCCGTGAAAATGTACTCGGCCGCCGTCCCGTCGGAAGCGGGTGCGGCGACAAAACGAAATGCGGGCAGGCTGGCGTGTTGCGCCCGGACTCCGTGCGCGTCGAGCCGCAGTTCGGGGCGCGGCCAATATCCTTCGCCCTTGCGGCCCCACGACCAGGTGTTTCGAAACCAGAGTTGCGGCAACACGTGAAGCCGCGCCGCCGCGTCGCCGTGATTGGTCACGACGATGCGAAGCAACAGATCATCCGGCCCGGCTTTCGCGAACTCGCAGACGACATCGAAATAACGATTGTCATCGAATACACCCGTGTCGGTCAGTTCGTACTCGGGCTGGCGCTTATTGCGGCGCCGATTTTCATCGACGAGTTTAAAATACGGAAACTCGGCCTGCGGGTACTTGTAGAGCGACTTCATGTAAGAATGGGTCGGCGTCGAGTCGAGATAGTAGTAGCACTCTTTGACGTCTTCGCCGTGATTGCCCTCCGGACCGGCGAGCCCAAAGAGGCGCTCCTTCAATATTGGATCGCGACCATTCCACAGGGCGACGCCGAAACACAACCGGCACTCGCGATCCGTGAAACCGAGCAGCCCGTCCTCGCCCCAACGATACGCCCGACTGCGCGCGTGGTCGTGTGGAAAATACTCCCAGCAATTACCGCTCGCGGAATAATCCTCGCGGACCGTTCCCCATTGGCGTTCGGCGAGATACGGGCCCCAGCGCTGCCAATTGCGGATGCGCCGCGCGTCTTCGCGGAGTCGCACTTCTTCGGCATTTCTCGGCTGCGACGACAAGGGACTACTCTTCCTCCGCCCAAGCTAGCTGAGTTCGCTTGCGGCCGCGGCGTCGGCGACAACGACGAGGCGCCCCGCCACGGGCGCGATCGCGGAACTCGGGAGTTGCTCGGGATCGCAGTCACCGGTGAGCAACTGTCTCAGCGCGCCGGATTTTTCGCGGCCGGTGACGAGGAATATCACGAGCGCCGCGTGATTGAACACGCCGGGTGTCAACGTGATGCGAGCGGCGCCAAGCCGATCCACGTGCGGGGCCGCGACCCAGCGGGCGGCGGGAATTTGGTCGAGCGTGCCGGGAAAAAGTGATGCCGTGTGACCGTCGCTGCCGAGACCGAGCAGCACGACATCGAAGCGCGGCCACGCGGATGGTGCGACGCCAAAGTAGCGCACGAGTTCGCGCTCGTATTGTGCGGCGGCTTCCTGTGCGTTTCCGAGCTCGCCCGCGACGCGATGCACTTGTCCGTCCGCAACGAGGCCGGACGCGAAGAGTGTCTCGCGCGCCATCCGATAGTTGCTGTCGGCATGTTCCGGGGCCACCGGTCGTTCGTCGCCGAAGAAGAAGTGGAGTTGCGGCCAGGGCAGCGCTTGGCGGTAGCCGCCGACCGCAGTGTCCGCGACGAGTAACCGGTAGAGCGCCTTCGGCGTGCCGCCACCCGCGAGCGCGACGGTCGCACGACCACGCGCTGCGACCGCTGCATTCAACGCCTCCGCGACGAGTCGCGCCGCGTGCGCCGCGACTCGTTCCGCATCCGGTTCGACGAAGAGCACATGTCGGCGTTCAAGCACGCGGCGCCTGCTTCGCGCCGCGCGGACGATGCCAGTGGCGCCCGTCGCGCGCGAGCAACAGGTCGGCCGCCTTCGGTCCGTCGCTCCCTGCCGAGTAATTCGGGAAGGCGCGCTCCGGCACACCCTGCCAGAAATCCAAGATCGGCATGACAACTTTCCAACCGGCTTCGACGCTATCCGCACGTTGAAACAAAGTTGGATCGCCGCACATGCAATCGAAGAGCAACGTTTCATACCCGGTGCTCGGTTGAGTCCCGAAGTGTTTCGAGTACTCGAAGTCCATCGTCACTTCGCCCGTCTCAACGACGGCGCCCGGTCGCTTCGCCTGAAAATTCAGCGAGATGCCTTCGCGCGGCTGGAGGTGGAGGACGAGCGAGTTGGGCTCGGTGACCTCCGAAGCAGTGCCGCGAAACATCACCTGCGGCGCCGCTTTGAACTGAATCGCGATCTCCGTCGTGCGCTGCGCGAGGCGCTTGCCCGTGCGCAAGTAAAAGGGCACGCCCGCCCAACGCCAATTGTCGATTGTGAGTCGCATGGCGACGAACGTCTCGGTGCTAGAACTCGGATTCACGCGCTTCTCTTGGCGATAGCCTGGTGCCGGCCGATCGCCGATGAGGCCGGAGCCGTATTGCCCCCGCACGGTGTTGTTCAGCACGTCTTGCAACGTCAGCGGCTGAATCGCGCGCAACGCTTTCGTCTTTTCGTCGCGCACGGCGTCGGCGCCGAACGACGACGGGGGCTCCATGGCGATGAGCGCAAGCAGTTGAAAGAGGTGATTCTGCACCATGTCGCGCAGCGCACCGGCGTTTTCGTAGTAACCGGCGCGTTCTTCGACGCCGACCGACTCGGCGACGGTAATCTGCACGTGATCGATGTACTGGCGATTCCAAATTGGCTCAAAGATGCCGTTGGCGAACCGGAACACCAAGATGTTCTGCACCGTCTCTTTGCCGAGATAGTGGTCGATGCGATAGATCTGCTGCTCAGAGATTTTCGCCTGCAAGTCTTGATTGAGTTGGCGCGCACTTTCAAGGTCGCGACCGAAGGGTTTCTCGACGATGACGCGCCGCCACGTATTCGCTTGCTCCTGCGTTAGTCCTTCGGCGGCGAGTTGCGTGACGATGCCATTGAATAGCTCGGGTGGTGTTGCGAGATAGTAGATCGCGTTGCCGCGGGTGCCGTGCCGGCGCGACGTTTCGTCGAGCGTCGCTCGCAGTCGCTTGAACGCGGCCGGATCATCGTAACCGCCGCCGACGTAGTGAATCCGCTCTTCGAACCACTTCGCCGCCGCGGCATCGATCCCGCTCGAGGCGACTTCTGAGTCGTCGCGCACTGCGGCACGAAACGCGGCGTCCGTTGCTTCACCACGGGCGAAACCAACTATTGCAAAGTCGCGCGGCAACAGCTCGGAAAGGTAGAGATTGTGAAGTGCGGGCAAAAGCTTGCGTTTGGTGAGGTCTCCGGTGGCGCCGAAAATCACCATGGTGCAGGCGTCCGCCACGCGCGCCGTGCGCGTCGAGTGTTCAGTAGGTTCAGGCGCAGTCGCCATAAGAGCGTCGCTTCCTCTGGGTATGAGCGCTATTTGCCGGTCGTTCTTTCGACGTGTCCGCCGAACTTCTCGCGCATCGCGCTGAGAATCTTCTCCGCGAATGTGTGGTCTTGGCGCGAGCGAAAACGCGCGTAGAGCGCGGCTGACAACACATCTGCCGGCACCGCTTCCTCGACCGCCGCCATGACGGTCCAACGCCCTTCGCCGGAATCCTGCACGAAGCCCGTGTAATGACTTAGCGCCGGGTCTTCGCACAACGCCATCGCCGTGAGGTCGAGGAGCCACGAACCGACGACGCTGCCGCGGCGCCAAAGCTCGGCGATTTCGGCGAGCGGCAACTCGTAGCGTTGGTCCGCCGGCAAGCTCTGCTGCCCGGCGTTGCGCAGAATATCGAAGCCTTCTGCGTACGCTTGCATGAGTCCGTACTCGATCCCGTTGTGGATCATTTTCACAAAATGACCGGCGCCGACTGGACCGCAGTGCAGGTAGCCTTCTTCGGCGGTGCCAGCGTGCGGCAAGTCGTCGCGACCGGGTGTCGGCGGAATCGCGCCACGCCCCGGCGCCAACGTTCGCAAAATCGGCTCGATCGTCTTGATCGCGGATTTATCACCGCCGACCATGAGGCAATAGCCGCGTTCGAGTCCCCAAACACCGCCCGACGTGCCCGCGTCGACGAAGTGAATGCCCGTCGTTTTGAGCATGGCGGCGCGTCGCACATCATCTTTGAAATACGAGTTGCCGCCGTCGATCACGATGTCGCCGCTGTCGAGGCAGCGTGCAATCGCCGTTATGGTTTTTTCGGTGGCATCGCCCGCGGGCACCATGACCCAAACGACGCGCGGCCGCGCGAGGCGACTGGCGAGTTGTTCGAATGACGCTGCGCCCGTTGCGCCTTCCGCGACGAGTTTCTGCACCTGCTCCGCGCTCAAATCGTAGACCACGCAATCGTGCGAGCCGCGCATCAAGCGACGCACCATATTGCCGCCCATGCGACCGAGCCCGATCATCCCTAATTGCATCTTGTGCCAACCTCCTCACTCGCTTCGGTTGACGGTTCACGCGCTTCCGCGAGTTGGATCAGCGCTTGGCGCACGGCGTCGCGCAACACGCGCAGGCCGGCCCGCGTGTCGGCCGGCAAGTGAATGCGCAACGCGCGTCGCCGGCGCTCGATGAGCACTTGCAAGTCGCCGCGCGCTTGCGCGGCTTTCACGACGCCGAATGTAAATTTGCGACCCGGCACCCCCAAATCCGTCGCGTCAGCACCGGTGATTTGCAGAAACACGCCGCTATTCGGTCCCCCTTTGTAAGCTTGGCCGGTCGAGTGGAGAAACCGTGGTCCGAAACCGAGGCAAGTCGCGCTGCGCGTCGCATCGCGCACCATGTGGCGGATGTCCTGCAGCACGCCGTGAAACTCGTCACTCATGTGGAGGTACGCGAGGATTGCAAAGTAATCGCCAGGCGCGAGACGCGCGAGGAGCGCACGCAGCGCCGTCGCTAAGTCGTCGCCGGCTTGCGCGAGCCGGAGCGACTTTGCGTTGTCCGCATCGGCATAGACTGCAATGCCGGTCGAGGACACAAACACCGGCGCTTCACTCGGCAGTTTGCCGGCATGCTCGTAGGCGTCGGTCAGTTTTTTTGTTTCGATCTTGCTGGCCTCGACGTCGGGCTGATTGAACGGATTGATGCCGAGAATCGCGCCCGCCACCGCGGTCGCGATTTCCCACCGAAAGAACTCCGCGCCGAGCGTGTAGCGGTGGGGGAGCTGGATCCGCACGACCGGGTGACCGGCGCGTGCGAGCGCGTTGATGGCCGAATCTTGGGCGGCGTCGGGGGCGTCGTCGAGGCGCAAGTACACGAACAATCGATCGGCGCCGTAGGCGGCCGGCGCGGTGACGTTCTCCCGATCGACGGGAATGATGCCGAGGCCCGATTTGCCCGTCGATTCGGCGACGAGTTGTTCGAGCCAAGCGCCGAGATCGAAGATACCGGGCGACGCGACGATCGTGAGCTTATCGCGACCTTTGAGCGCCAACTCGCCGAGCGCGACACCGAGCTGTACGCCTGGATTCTCGGTGGGCGGCACCCACGCCGCGCAAGCGTGCACCATCGATTGCGTCGCGTTGACGTAACGCTCGACGTCGATGCCGCTCGCGGCGAGCGGCACCATACCGAACATCGACAACACGGAGTAGCGACCGCCGACCGACGCGACGCCGGAAAAGACGCTGGCGAAACCATCGCGGCGCGCATCGCGCTCGAGTTGTGAACCTGGATCGGTGATCGCGACAAACTGCTCGGCCGCTTGCACCGGGCCGACGCGCTCGACAAGCCGCGCAAAGAAGTAGTCTTTGAAAATGTTCGGCTCGAGCGTGCTACCGCTCTTACTCGACACAATGAACAGCGTGTTCGCGAGATCGATGCGTTCCTCGATCGCCCGCACTTGTGCGGGATCCGTGGAGTCGAGCACTTCGAGTTTCGGGTAGCCGCGTTTAGCTCCGAAAGTCAGCTTGAGGACTTCCGGGCCCAGGCTCGATCCGCCCATGCCGAGCAGCAAAGCGTGCGAATAACCCTTGGCGCGCACCGTGGCGGCGAAGTTCTGGAGTTGCGAGACGGTACCGCCCAGTTGCCGGGCGATGTCGAGCCAGCCAAGCCAACGCGCTTCGTCGCCGCCACTCCACAGACTGGCGTCCGCGCCCCACAGGCGGCGCACATTGCCGGTCGCGCGCCAGTTCTCGAGGCGCGCATCGACGAGTCGCTTGAATGGCTCCGGCAGTTCGATCGCCAGCGACGCGAAGTCTTTCTTGAGGACAGCCTGGCGCTTCCGCTCGACGGCGCCGAGCAGCCGATCAAAGGCGTCCATGAAGAGCTGCAAGCCTTCGTTGAGCAACCGATCGGCAACCTGCCCAAGGTCGATGCCGTGCGCGGCGAGCGCGGCGATGGTACGGCGGGCGCCGGCGCGATCTTGCGACAGTGTCTCGGCGACGACGCCGTGATCGCGAAACGCCGCGAAAGTTGGCGCTGGCAGCGTGTTCACGGTATCGCGCCCGATGAGCCCTTCAACGTACATGACATCGCGGTACGCCGGATTCTTGGTGCTCGTCGATGCCCACAAGAGCCGCTGCGGCTGGGCACCGCGTCCCGCCAAGGTCTGCCAACGGGCACTGCCGAACAACTGCTGCCAGTCGTCGTAGACTTGCTTGGCGTTCGCGATCGCAGCCTGCCCCTCTAGTTGTTTTAGTTGCGTGCGACGCTCGCGATCGGTTTCAGTCTGGATGCGCGCGGCTAGCAGGCCATCGACGAGGGTGTCGACCCGACTCACAAAGAAACTCGCGACGCTGGCCACGCCGGTTGGGTCGCCGCCATTCTCGACGCGCAACTCGATCCCCCGCACAAAGGCCTCAGCGACTTCCAAGAAGAACTCGCGGCGAAACAAGAGCGTGACGTTGACGTTCACGCCTTCGGCGATGAGTGTTTGCACGGCTGGTATGCCGGCCGGCGTACCTGGGATTTTGATCATCACATTTGGTCGCGCGACGCGCTGCCAAAGTCGGCGCGCTTCGGCGAGCGTGCCGGTCGTGTCGTGCGCGAGAAACGGCGAGACCTCGAGGCTCACGTAGCCATCGCGACGCGCGCTGCGCTCGTAGACTGGAAACAAGAGATCCGCGGCTTCCTGCACTTCGCGGATCGCGATGGACTCGTAGATCGCTTTCGCGTCCAGGATGGCGCGGGCCTGCGTATTGATGATCGAATCGTAGTCGGCCGAACCGGCGATCGCTTTCTCGAAGATGGCGGGATTCGTGGTGACGCCGGTGAGGCCGTCGCGCTCGATGAGCTGTTTGAGTTCCCCCGAGCCGATGAGACTGCGGCTCATCGTGTCGAGCCACACGCTTTGTCCGTGGGCGCAGATCGCCTTGAGTGGGTTCATGCCGTCCTATTCTGATCGCAAGAATTGCTGACGAGTTTGCGCGCCGTGGCGACAACGTTTTCGGTCGTGAAGCCGAAGTGTCGCTTGAGTTCCGCTAGCGGCGCCGACGCGCCGAAACTGTGCATGCCGATGATGGAGCCGCGAGCGCCAGTGTACCTTTCCCACCCGAAGCCCGAAGCTTGCTCGATCGCAACGCGGGCCGTGATTTCGGGCGGCAGCACGCCGTTCTTGTACTCGGTCGTTTGGCGTTCGAACAGCTCCCAGCTCGGCATGCTGACGACGCGCGTAGCAATGCCGTCGCGCGCGAGCTGTTCGTACGCTTCAAGCGCGAGCCCGAGCTCACTGCCGGTCGCCATCAGTATGAGTTGTGGCGCACCTTGCGCGGGATCCGCGAGCACGTAGGCGCCGCGTTCGACGCCGCGCGCTGGGGCGAAACGCGTGCGATCGATGGTACGCATCGGTTGCCGGCTCAAGACCAGACACACCGGTTCGTGCTTCAGTTGCGCGATCACGCGCCACGCTTCGACGACCTCGTTGGCGTCGCCCGGACGCAACGTGATGAGGCCTGGAATCGCGCGCAGTGACGCCAGCTGTTCGACCGGTTGGTGCGTCGGGCCGTCCTCGCCGACGCCGATCGAGTCGTGCGTGAAAATGTGGATGACGGGGATTTCCATCAACGCACTCAAGCGAATCGCCGGGCGCGCGTAGTCGCTGAAAATCAAGAAACCAGAGCCGTACGCGCGCACTTTAGCGAGCGCCATGCCGTTGAGGATCGCCGCCATCGCGTGCTCGCGAACACCGAAGTGCATGTTGCGTCCACCCGGCGTGGCGGCGGTGAGATCGCCCGCGGTGTCGAACAAGAGTCGCGTCTTCGTCGATGGCGAAAGATCGGCCGAGCCGCCGACGAGCCACGGGATGTTGCGCGCCAAGACGTTCAACACCTTGCTCGAGGCGTCGCGGCCAGCGAGACCCTTTTCGTCGGCAGGGAATTCCGGTAGCCCAGCGTTCCAATGCTCCGGGAGTTCGCGCCGTTGCACGCACTGGAGCTCATGGGCGAGTTGCGGATGCGCCTGCTCGTAGCACGCTGAGAGTTTGAGCCACGTTGCACGGGCCGCGGCGCCGCGCGCGCCGATGCCGGCGCGAAAATGCTCAGTGACCTCGGGCGGCACGTGAAACTTGCTGTCTTCCGGCCAACGGTAGTTGCGTTTCGTCAGTCGGATCTCGTCCTCGCCGAGTGGCTCGCCGTGCGCGGCGCTCGAGTCTTGTTTGTTGGGTGAGCCGTAGGCGATGTGACTATCGACGATGATCAACGTCGGGCGATCCGTTGTCCGTTGGTGCAATTCGAATGCGCGCGAGAGGCGCTCGATGTCGTTCGCGTCGCTGACGCGCGTCACGTTCCAGCCGTAGGCGATGAAGCGCGTCGCGACGTCTTCCGTGAACGCCCAATCGGTGTGGCCTTCGATCGTGATGTGATTGTTGTCATAGATCCAGCAGAGATTCCCAAGTTGCAAGTGGCCGGCGAGTGACGCCGCTTCCGCTGAGACGCCTTCCATCAAGCAACCGTCACCGCACAGCGCGTAGACGTGATAGTCGAAAAGCGGGAAGTCGTGGCGGTTGAAGCGCGCCGCCAGGCTATTGCCGGCGATGGCCATGCCGACGCTCGACGCTACGCCTTGACCGAGTGGTCCGGTGGTCATCTCGACGCCGGACGTCCACCGGTATTCCGGGTGCCCCGGACATTTGCTGTCGAGTTGGCGAAAGCGCCGCAAGTCATCGAGCGTCACGGACGGCGCGCCGAGTCGCTCGTACTTGCGGTTGACGGACTTGACTCCCGCGAGGTGGAGGAGCGAGTACAAGAGCATCGACGCGTGTCCGCACGACAACACGAAGCGATCGCGGTTCGGCCAAATGGGATCCTGGGGGTCGAAACGCAGGTAATACTGCCACAGCGTGTACGCGACCGGCGCAAGCGCCATGGGCGTACCCGGATGCCCCGAACGGGCGGCCTGCACGGCATCCATCGCGAGTGTGCGAATCGTGTTGATGCAAAGCTCGTCACGCGTTCCTGCGACCGCGGAGCGGCCGTTCAAGGTCGCGACTGCCGGCTGCGGATCTGCCATACTTGTGTGTCCTTAGTTTGTGTCAGCGCCGACCTCGGCTGGCGACGCTTCCGTCGGTATCGGCATTCGTCGCTTCTCAACCTAAGGGGTCCCGCGTGTGACCGATTAGTTACAGAGTCGAGCTTGCAATCGAACCGGGCGAATCATGAAATAGCCCGCGTTTTGGGCGCCTTCCGAAATACAAAGTCAGCACCGGCAGGATGGACAGATGTTTCACCGCGCATTGTGGGCGCCGACGCTGGTCGTCGGCCTGGCGATTGGGCTTGCGTCCGAGGTTACCGCGCAGGATCGATTGCCTGAAGTCGAGCAGCCGAACGTGGTCAAGCCCGGCACGAAGGCGCTGCTGAAGGCGAAGCTCGGCATGCGCTATTTTTTGCGTGTGCCGGCGAGCTACGACGCGAAGCGCGGCGCGCGCATGGTCGTGTTTCTGCACGGCTCGAACATGAACGGCATGAATTATCTCGGTTCGTTCGAGCAAATGGGCTGGGCGAAAGATGATCTCCTGGTGTGCCCGAACGGCGAAACCGGTGACGCGCCCTATGGCGCCAATAACTTCACGTTCGATAGCGCTCGTTACGTCGCCGAAATCACCCGCGATGTGAAAGCCGCGTTCAACGTGACGCGCATCTACGTGGGTGGTCATTCGCAGGGCGGGTTCCTGACCTACAGCGTCATCACACTTTTTCCGGACCTCTATCACGGCGCAATTCCGATGGCGGGCAATTGCTGGTCACAGAACGAACCCAACTTGTGGGAAGAGCGTCCGGATCTGCTCGCCAAGCAGCGCAAGATCGCGATCGCCGTGATCCATGGTCAGCGCGATCCAGTGGTGCCCTTCGAAGACGGCAAGCACGGCTACGATGTGTTTCGCGCGATGGGATACCCGCGCTTACGACTCTTCGCGCCGAAGAATCTCGGCCATGAATTCATGCTGGCGCCGGTCGACGAGGCGCTCGATTGGCTCGATTCCCAGGTCGGGAATGACGCGCAGAAGTGCGCCGCGCTCGGCGAAAAGTGGGCCGGACTCGGCGAGTGGGGCTGGGCGATCGAGAGTGCGCGCACGGCACTCGAACTCGGCGCGAAGGGCGGCGCCAAGCAAACGGCGCAGGGTATCATCAAAGCCGCCGAAGCCGCCGCGAAAAAGCAAGTCGCCGCCATGGCCAAGCTGATGGCCACGAAACCAGGTGAAGCATGGGTCCCGAAGTGGCTCGAGTTCTGGCGCCTCCACGGTCCCACGCAAACCGCCGCCGAACTCGTCAAGCACTACGAAAAACTGCGCGGCGAACAGCGCGTCGAAGGCCGCCGCCTCTTCGGCCAAGCCCGCGATCTCTACCAGTCGGACCGCGCCAAAGCTGAGGCGACGCTGGCCGATTTGTTAGTGAAAGCGCCTGCTACCTTCGAGGCATACTATGCGCTCGCGTGGTTGAAAAAACTCGGGGACGACCCATTGGCGAAGTCGAAGGTACTTGCGGGTGTCAGGATTTCTCCGCCGTGAGTTGCGTAATCTCGGCCCGCACGACGAAGACGCGGTCGGCGCTGTTCAAGTTTTGTTTGAGGCTGGCGAGCGGCGTCGGCGCATTGCTGATGCGCTTCGCCCAAAAGCTCCCATTGAGCGGGAACGAGAGATTGGGGACCACGACCCAGGTCTCGATGTAGATATTCGGCGACGCGCCTTGTTCGATGCTGACAGATGCGATCTTCTGCCCGTTCACTTGCATCGTGAAGACGTCGATCGTACCCAGGTCCACTTGCAGCATGATTCCTCCCGATGATTCGAAAATGCGAAAATCGGCTCATTCGGCGCAGCACTTATCATCCGCCGGCTGGAATCTCGGGGTCAAGTGCTTCGGCAATCGCGAGCACTTCACGCCAGACGTGCCAGTCTTCGCGTTTCAACGCTTCGGCGTAGGTGGCCTGCAGCTCGATGACCTGCGGCGAAGCGCCGCCGCTCGCGCGCCGTTCGAGGCCGATGACTTGCACGGCGATGGCCGGGTGACGGCAATCGCGGAGCGCGCTGAGTAGGGTCGCTTCGGGGAGCGGCGGCTGGCCGCCGCTTCTTGCATCCACCGCGACGCGGCCGAGTCCATGCGCGAGCATTGCGAAGAGCGGCTGACCGGCCGTTCGCCAAGAAGTTTCCGCGGCGTGCGCGAGTTCGCGGGCGGATTTGTGTTCGCCGCGCCGCCACGCCAAGGCCGCTTCCGTCAAACAAACTTGCGCAGTGAGCGCTGGGATATTGAGTCGCGAGACCGCATCGACAAGTTCGAAGTTCGGCGCGCTCAAGCGTCGGCTTCGATAGGCGATGCTGCGCAATAACCAGTGGGCGCGCGCTTCGAGCAAGCTCAGTCGACCGGCGGCGGCGTGCGCCGCCGCCTCTTCCGCGAGTTCGCCCGCTTCCGCGAGCAGGTTCGCTTCGAGCCAACTCGCCGCGGCATTCAAGAGGACGCCGATGCGCGCCGGTCCCGAATCGAGCGCGGCCGCGGCCTCGAGGTGGAGTCGCGCCGCCGCGGCGAACTGGCCTTGCGTATAGAGCAAGTGGGCGCGCCAAGTCGCGAAATTCGCGCGCGTTTTGGGCGACGCCGTGGCGCTCGCTTCGGCCTCGAGCGCCGACAGCTCTGCTTCGTGCGCGGCTGGACCGAGCCGCTTCGCCGCCAGGATGCGCACACTCTGGCGACAGTGTTCGAGCGACGCGTGCTCGAATGTTGGCAACGCACGCGCGAGCATCAACGCCGTGTGTGGGTCGCTTTCTCTATCGACACCGCCGAGTGCGGCGATCGATGCCGTCACGAGTGCGACGAGCGGCGCGACCGGCAAGCCCGCGTTGAGCAAGACCGTCAATTCGCGCTGCAAACTCGCGAATCCCGCGACGGTGGCTTGCGAGAAAACCGCGCGTGTCCATTCGGCCGCAATCTCAAACGCACCCGTCGCGTTGGCTTGCCCTCGGGCCACTGCCATCGCCTCGGCCAACGCCGCCGTCGCGTCACCGATGCGGCCGGCGTCGATGCAGTGCCGTGCCACGACGAGCGCCTCGGCGACCACCGCGGTGTCTTCTCCGCCGGCGATGAGATGTTGGAGTCGGCCTTCGCTACCCGCAGGCAGGAGCCCTGCGACCTTCCGATGCGCCGCCGCTTGTGCATCGGATCCCCATCCTTGCAGCGCGGACGCCGGCACGAGCGCTTCGTGAACGCCGCTCACGAGCGCACGGATCGCGCCTTTGCGTTCGAGCTGGACGAGACCCGCTTCTACTTGCCATTCCGCTTGGCCGGTGGCGCGCGCGAGTAGCTGTTTCGAAGCGTGCGGACTCGCGAGCTGGAGCCAGCAGAGCAAGTCTTCCAACTCGTAACTCATCGAAGGCGGCGCAGCATCGATGCGCAGTGTGCCCGAGAGCGCCGGCAAGCCGACGCGCAGGCGATCGAGCGCCGGCCGTGAGATTTCGAGTTGCTGCGCGGCAGAGGGCGATCTTGTGAACGCGCCGCTCGCGCGCACATCGTTCGCCGCCTCCTCCTGCCAACGCGCGATACCGGAAGTGAGCCAAACCCGCACTTCGTCCACCACACGCGCCGGATTGCCGAGCGTCCGGCGATGCAACTCGTGCGCGGCGTCTTCGCGCAGATGCCAAACCAAGTCGGGCCCCGCGAACAACGCCTGTAACTCGCGCTTCGAAAGCGGCTCGATGCGGAGCGCGTGCGCAAGCTCGCCGCGGCTCGCGCGCACGATGCACGCGCGACCACGACAGCGCTCGATGACTTGCTGGCTCCACTCGTCGAGCGCCTCCCAATCGTCCGCGACCAAAATATAGCCGTGCGTCGTGAGCGTGATGAGTTGATTCACGAGTCCGTTCAGGTGCTCGTCGAGCGAAGCGCCGTGCCATTCGCTGGTCGCGGCCACTTGCTCGAGCGAGCCGAACGGCGTGCGACTGGGTAATGCCCAGATCACGCGCTCGCCGGTTCGCTGCGCCGAATCGGCGAGGTCGCGTAAGAGACGCGACTTGCCGGCGCCGGGTGCACCGCAAATGTCGATCGAACGCCGGGCTCGCAGCGCGGCGAGTGAATCGTGGAGAAGCGAGTCATTGCCGAGGCGCGGAAGCGTGAAAGATTCTTCCGGCCCGCTCTCGGCGCGCAAACGCGCGAGCGCGGCCCACGCTGAGCGTGGCCGCTCAGCGGGATCGGTCGCCAACAAGTCGTCGATGAGTTGAGCGACGCGCTCGGGCACTGCGGGCGCGACGCGTCGCAAGGGAATCGGCGGCCGGGCGAGCCGCGCCGTGAGCAGTTGCTGCAGGTCACGCGTCGCGTGCGGCGGGCGATTGCCAAGACTTTCGTAGAGCATGACGCCGAGCGCGTAGAGATCCGTGCGGGCATCGAGCGGTTGCCCGCAGATTTGTTCGGGCGCGAGATATTGCGGCGTGCCGACGAGTCGACCGCGACCGGTAATGCGACTACCGAGTTCTGGGCCCCACGACAAGCCAAAATCGAGCAAGGTCGGGCGTCCGTGCGTGTCGACGAGAATGTTGCTCGGTTTGAGGTCGCGATGCAGCACGCCGGTCGCATGGACGCGCGCGAGACACTCGAGGAGCGCCTCGACGGTCGGCGCGATGCGTTCCCAGTCGACTGGCGGCGCGGCGAGGCCGGGAAACGGCGTGCCGTCGATGCGGTCCATCACGATGAAAAAGAGATCGCCGTCGCGGCCTTCGCCGCGCAAGCGCACGACGCCGGGAAACTGGAGGAGGCGGAGTGCCGCGACTTCGCGACTGATGCGCGAGATTTCCGATGGGGCACAATCGATGATGAGCTTGATCGCGACTTCGTGATCGTTTGCGACGTCGATCGCGGCGTGAACTTGCCCGGAACCACCGCGGCCAAGCAGTGGCCCGAGTCGATATCGCCCGCCGATAAGAGCGCCTACGACATCGAGCGCCGCGACGTTTGCGGGCAACGAGGCCGTGCTATCGAATCTAACACCGGGCACAGAGTCCGCGGACACGAAGAAACGCCTGCTTTCGAGTTACTGCGTGCGGCGCATTCTAACTCGAAGGTTTTTCCGCGCGAGGTGACTGCCCGTATCGCATCACCAATTCACAAGCAGCCGAGCGTGTCCGCGGTCGGATCTGCGCCCTCGCCGGGGAACGGTGCCGGGGGCGGCGTTCCTTGCGAGAACAGGTAGGACAGCGAGAAGATTGGGTCGGCGACGTTGAGTTGACCATCGTCATTCGAATCCAACGCGTCGAGGCAACTCGCCGGTCCCATTGCGAACAAGTAGTTGAGCGTCGTCACTGGATCGGCGATGTCCACGATTCCGTCATCGTTGGCATCGCCGCGCACGAACCCACCGGCGAGGATTTGGATCAAGCCCTGCGTGAAACTCGGTACGACCGCCGTACCACCAGAGATCGAGAAGATGTTATCGACCGGCGGTACGCCAATGCCGTTGACGAGGGTCGTTTGGACGAACGTTCCAACGGGCGCGGTCGGAGAGACGGCATAGCGGGCGACCGCGATCGACTGTCCGATGCCGGCCGGCACGACGTCGACGATCGGGGGCGACAAGTCCATCAGTACGCCAATCGTCCACCAACTATCGGTCGGGTTATTGGAGTAGTTCGGTGCGACGAAATCGGCGCCATCCGCGCCGGTGCCGACGACCGTGACTTCGACGATGTCGATGTGCTGACCATCAAAGTCGACGGCAATCGAATAACCTTCCAGCGGGCTATCGGTACTCGCGAAAATACCCGCCTCGGTGATCGAACCGATGAATCCCTGGGCGCCTTCGAGCTGCAGATTGCTCTGCGCGTATAGGTATCCCTCGGACAAGAAGTCGCTCCCTGAGGCTTGACTGATGCTGACGACGACCGGACCGGAAACCACTGCGGGCGGCGTGAGCCCGGTGATCAGTGTCGAGTTGACATATTGCGGCGACACGAGCGGCGCGCCGCCGAAGAAGACCGAAGCGTCGGAAGTGAAGAACGAGCCGAGCACGTTGACGAAGGAGTTGCCAGTCAGGGGGCCAGCGCTCGGCGAGACCACCGACAAAAAGGGCGGTTCATCGGCCGGCGGGCTGCCGTTGGTGAGGCTGACGTTGTCGACGTACCAGTTTTGACTCGCCGAGGCGACATCGACGCGAAAACGCAGGCGGAACTCGTTGTGCCGGGCGTTCGCCGGCAGCAAGTGCGTGTGTGTCGTGTAGACCGACTCATCGATGCCGTCCGACGTCAGCACGTTGAGGCTGACCCATTCTTCACTCGTGCGCCAATACTCGACGTGGAGTACCCCGCCCGCCGGCACGCCGCGGTGTTGGGTAGAGTATTGAAGAGTCGGCGCGGTGATCCCTAGCAGCAAAATGAAAGTCGAGCGGATGTCATCATCAGAGTAGAGCCCCGAGCCGGTCGCGTTGAGCGTCAGCGAGTTGGGCGCCGACGGTTCCGCGACACCGCCGGTGCCGGACGATGGGCCGTCGATGTACGACCACAGGCCAGTGTTGATCGACGTCGACGGAAAGTTATCGGTGAACGGAAGCGCGGCGGATTCCGGCAGATCGTGTAAGCACGTGCGCGAATTTCGAAAGTTAAAAATTTGCGTCGTCGATTGTCCGACGAAGCTCACGGGCGGTATGCCGTCGCAGCCGCCGTTGGACGAGCACATGATGTGGCAATCACCCGGCGCCGAATCGCAGTGCGTGGCGGACCAGTTGTGACCGAGCTCGTGCGCCGTGAGAGACGTCCGCAGATTGATGTTGCTGGTGTATTTCGACTCGGAAAGACCGTAGCCGAAACTCGACGAGCAGATCGCGCTCAAGTTCGCGATGCCGATCGTCGTGCCGTCGAGATTGCGGCCGGTAAAGAGGTGGGCAACGTCGCGTTGGATGGTCGACTCCGGCGAAAGCTGCCAGCGGTTCTCAAATTGCGTGAGGAGTCCGCCTGGACTACTCGTCGTGTACGTCCCCGAAGCCGTGCGCACGATGATCACCGTCACATCGTAGTGGATCAGGATGCCCGGCACCTCGTACGCCGCCTCGACGAGGTTGATGATGTTCTCGAGGTCGTTGACGGTCGCGCTCACGCTCGAACTGCTGTCTTGGTAATACTCAAAGTCCGCATCGAGTCCGAGCTCGCACACTTTGATGCCGGTGCCGCCGAAAGGCGCGGCGCCACCGCCGGTCGGAGCCGGAATCTGACTCGTGTCGAGCCCGCAGACACTGCCATCGGGTCGGACTTGATCGCCGCGATAGACAACGTGCTGGTCTAACGGCGCACCCGATAATACGTCTCGGAGCGGTTGAATGCTCCAGGTGCTGGTCGGGCCGAACACCATCGCGCGCAGGCCGCCATCGTAGAACGAGCCGCGCGCGCGCAGACTGCTGTCTTCGACAACTGTGCCCTTGTACGTACAAACCCGCGGCTCGGGGTAGCGCACGAGCTGATTACCGCCCACGTCGACGAGTAACTGGAAAGAATCACTGCGGAGCGAGTGCCGATCGAGCACCAGCGTGTACGTCGCGCCATCCGCGTCGATGGCCGTGTAGAGCGTTTCATGGACGGGATCAAAACTAAAAGTGAGCGACTGAATTGTCCCGCCGGTGAGGAGCAACGCATCGCGCACCGGCGCGCTGAGTGGCGTTTGGCTTGTCGCCGCGAGTTGACCGAAAACAGGCAAGGAGAACACCCCGATGGCCAGCAGTAAAACGGCGCACAGATTTCTCGAGTACCACATGCGTTCTCCATCCCACTTTCATCGCAGTCCGTTGCGCACGCGTCGGATGCGAGCAACGATCTGCTTTCCGGTCGAACCGCCGTCAAGTTTCGGCGGCCTGCTCAGTTTTCGCGGCAAGTAGAGCCCCGACACAACGGAGATAAGTGTAGTGGTGATGGCGCGTTTTGCAACCCGAGTCCGGCGGCCCTCCCGATCCCGCCGAACTGAGTTGCCTCGGAATAGACGAGAGCCCGCGACCACTCAGCGTCAGGCGACTTTGACCCCCTTTGTCCGGGCAGCCTCGGGCCACTCTCGCTGTACACTCTGCGCTTTGCGGTCTTTGACCTCCGAATCCCTCGATGCGGTCGTGAGGCTCGAACAAACTAGACGCCCCCAAAAAAAAGTGCGCTCGCAACGCGGCCGACGGAGAGGTTTTGATGCGCGATAAAAAGGTGCTTGCCGAGCTGCCCGCCGATGTCACAGACAGTCCGCTTTTCAACGACGACTTGGCGCCGGTTCCGGAGAGTCACCGAAACTGGAGCACTTACAATTTCGCAGCGCTGTGGATTTCAATGGCGCACTGCATTCCGACCTACATGCTCGCTGGCGGTTTGATCGCCGTTGGCATGAGCTGGTGGCAGGCGCTGGTGACGATCGCGTTGGGCAACACGATTGTGCTTGTGCCGATTCTCTTGAACGCCCACCCAGGAACGCGCTACGGAATTCCATTTCCGGTTTTGGCGCGCGCGTCGTTCGGAACGATCGGCGCGAACATCCCGGCGCTGCTGCGTGCGCTCGTGGCGTGCGGCTGGTTCGGCATCCAGTGTTCGATCGGCGGCGAAGCGATGAGAGTCTTCGTCGTCGCGTTGTGGCCGGGCTTCGCGACGATTGGCGGGAGCACATCAATCCTCGGCCTCTCCGGCGCGAGCGCCATTACGTTTGCGATCTTCTGGGCTCTCAATATTTACATCATCTACCGCGGCATGAACGCCGTGCGTTGGTTTGAAAACTGGGCGGCGCCCATAGTGCTCATTCTGGCGGCGGGCCTCTTGGTGTGGGCCGTGAATCGCGCGGGCGGGTTCGGTCCCATGCTAGCGGCAAACTCTAAGCTCTCGACGTTCAGCGAATTCTGGCCAGTGTTCATCCCGTCGCTGACGGCGATGGTCGGTTTCTGGGCTACGCTATCGCTCAACATTCCGGACTTCACACGCTTCGGACGCGGGCAAAAGGAGCAGATTCTCGGCCAGACGCTCGGATTACCGACGACGATGGTCGCGTTCTCGGCGATGGGCGTCGTCGTGACGAGCGCCGCCCAGTTGATCCTGCGCGATGTCGAAGTCGCCAAACTTTGGGATCCAGTTTTCATCCTCGCGCAAATCATTTCGCCGAACGCGCCGTCCGGCCACGAAGGGCCGCTCGTGGCTTCGGCCGGCGTGCGCACGTTGGTCGCGGTGATTTCGCTCTTCGGTGTCGGAGTCGCCACGATCTCCGTCAATATCGCCGCAAACGTCGTCAGTCCGGCCAACGATTTCGCTCATTTGGCGCCACGCCACATCTCGTTTCAAACCGGCGGCCTGATCACAGGATTGCTCGGCATCGCCATGATGCCTTGGAAGCTGCTCGCAACACCGGGAACATACATTTTCGAATGGCTGATCGGATATTCGGCGCTGCTTGGGCCGATTGCGGGGATCATGATCATCGACTATTGGGTGCTCAGGCGGCGCGAACTCGACGTCGCCGATCTCTATCGGACGACCGGCCGCTACGCGGGAGTGAATCGAGCCGCGGTGCTCGCTTTGATCGCCGGCGTTTTGCCGAATGTGCCAGGCTTTCTAAAGGTCACGCATGTGACCGCCGGCGAGTCCGGACTTTTCGATGCGATATATCAGTACGCCTGGTTCGTCGGCTTCGGTATTGCGGGCGCGCTCTACTACGTGCTCGAGGCGCCACGGCGAAAGCGCATCGCCTGAAGCAAGCAACGCTGTCCAAAACCGCAGATCTCACAGCGCCGCTCAGTTCGCGCGTGGCGCGTCGATTTTTTCGATCAAGGCGCGCAGCTCGGGCCAGGCGTTCGGCGCGACGCGGACGAGAAGCGTGTTGTTGGTCTGCATCGCGACGAGTGGCAGTTGCGGGTCTTTCCAACTCTCTCGCACCGCGGCGATGACTTCGTCGACGACGCGGTGTTGGCAGACCCAAGTTTGGAGCTCTTCCTTCGGCGCCCGGTCGGCCGGCGGGACATCGATCTTGGCGAGCAGTTCGCGGTATTTCTTGTACCGATCCGGCTCTGAGTAGCTGATGAGGATGCGGCCGTTCTGCGCATCTTCGACGACGTGCGTGCGATCGCTTGCTGGCTCAATCGCGCGCTCGTCCGCGGCGATCACCTTGCGGAGCGCGTCCACGGCGACGCGCGTGCTCAAGTGGCGCAGCTCGAGGCGCGCGACGCGGCGCCCCATGAGTTCGACATCGCTGCGGGGTCGATCGAGCGCCGGCAAGACGCGAAAAAGATTCTCGATTTCCTCGGTGCTGCCGCGCATGAGCAGCGAATTCGTTTGCTCGTGCGCGATGATCTGCACGCCCGACCAGCGCGTGGCGCCATCCAGCACGGCGTCCGCGCCCGACTCGTTGACCGCTTCGGTGACTTGAATGACTTGATTGATCGCGGCTTCCAGCTCGGCCGCTGGCAAGTGCTGCGCGCGGTAGATCTTCGTAGTCCCGCGTGACACGGCGCTCTCGACATCGAGCTGGTCGATGAGTCCGTGCATCACCGACATATGGGTTGGATTGTCGGTGCAAATAACGAGCTTCTGCAGTTTGTCATCCGCGATCAACATGGGCAACTCGCCTTCGCCCGGCGCAACGATCGATTCGATGAGCGGGCGCAAGAGCTGCGCCAAGTGGCTGGCATTCTCATGGCGCAACGCGCGCACTTCGATGGCATGTGCGCCGCTGTTGGCCGGCACGTCGAGCGATTTTACGAGCGCGTCGTAGTGGACGGCGAGGTCGCTATTGACAGCCAACACGAGCGTGCGCGCGTCGGGATGCGCGAGATTGAAAATCATCGATGCCGCGTCGGATGAGGCTGAGCCGCGGAGGCTGCGGAGCGCCGCGGCGAGTTTGTACGAAGTCGCATGCTGCAAACGGAACACGTTGGTCACGGGCTTGAGCGCCGGAATGCGCGGCGCAGGTCTGAACTTTCGCGTCGGAATCGGCGTGTTCCAGCGCTGCGAAACTCGCAGATAATAAACTGGCGTGCCTTCAAACAGGCGGGTTTCCCAGACATAGAAGCCGTTGACTTCCAAAACGGCGTCGAGCAGTCCATCGCTGAGTTCTTCGATATCGGTGAGGAGGTTGATTTCCGAAGCGTCGATGTAGCTGAGTTCCGCGGGCTCGCTGGGAAAATTGAGCCAACGATCGCCGATTAAATAGACATACCGAGCAAAGTCGCGCACTGGCAGTACGCCGCGCGAGAGTTTCTTCGGCGCCGCCGGCTTGGGCCGGGAATTCTGAGTGGGTTGACGCGCGCTCACGACGCTCGTCGAGAGGATGACGACGAAGCAACTCAAGGCGACGAGCCCACGCATCATCTTGTCGGTGAATTCCAGCCGCAGCATGGCGAAGTCCTTTCTGCCGAATGCTCATCGATGTGAGCGGCGCGCGTCAGAGTTCGCGCACGGGTGCGCAATTCTAGCGCCACTCGCCTGACGCATGCCAACTGCGATTGCAAATAGGACTTGTCGATGCGTATCGCCAGCAGCCGCACACGCGCGTTCTCGCCCTGTGCGATTCCCCAACAACAAAAACCCGACAGTCAGGGAGATCTAGGCGTTTGTCCAGGGGCTAGTGCGGCGAACTTGCGCTGGCGCGGAACGCGGCCGCGAGGCCGGCATCGATGGTCGATTCGCTGCCTTCGAGGGTGGCGAGAATTTCGCCTGCTGCGTCGAGAATCTCGAAATCGGCGCGCACGAGGTTCGCTGTCGCAGTTGTAATGCGCGCGCGCAGGGTAACGCCGGTCGTGGGGAACTGGCGCTGAAACTGTCGATACCGGTTGACGCACGCCGGCAGCGAGTGTGCGCCGCGCTGCTCGTGGCTCCACACGATCAGCAACTGAAACGCGCTGTCGAGGGCGAGCGGATCGCCGAGCCATTGCGCGCGCAGGGGGTGCTTGAGCCACTCGCGCGGTGGTGGAGCGGAACGGATGTGCGCGGCGACGCCGTCGGCGCGGCATTCGTCGAGGGATTCGATGCTCTGCAGGGCAGGCCCGTGGAAAAGAACTTCGCCGTAAAGCTCGGCTCCCGCGCGCGGAGCATCGAGCGGCAGTGCAGCGGGTGAGCGACGAACAAGCGACGATGCAGGGCGCTCACCATAGTTCGAACCGAGGCACACGCTTGCACGCGCATGCAGGCGCGGCCACCCGCGCGTCGACGCGTCCGCGCTGCGAAGTTCGACGACGACGTTCGAGCCTGCGGATGAAATCTTCGGCTTCGCACACCAAAGCTCGACTTCGACGCGCTGGTCATCCTTGATCGTGATGCCGTTCAGTACTCGAAACTCATCGAAGCCGAGAAACTTGAGGCCGGGGTTTGCATGCATTGCCGCCTGCGCCAGCCACTCGATCATCAGCGCGGCCGGCACGACGAGTTGGTGGTCGAGTCGATGCGCAGCGAGAATCGGCACGGCGTCGAGACTGACCGTGAGCGACAACACGCGTTCGAGCACGGGGTCGGCAGCGCTGTCGCCGAGTGGCGCTCCAGCGCGCGGCGCGGGCGCGCCGCCGCCGAGCACGACGAGTTCGACCGGGGTGCGATCGGAGTGTTCGAGTTCGCTCAAGAGCCACGCGGCGCTCGCCTCGGGATCGAGGAGCGGCACGCCTTCGGCCGCGAAGAGACTCGCGAGCGCCGGCGTCACCATGCCGCCAGCGAACGGTCCCCAGTTCACGGCGAGCACACGCGTGTTGGGGCGCTGTCGACTCTCGCGCTGCGCAATCTTATTGAGCACTTCATTCGCGAGCGCATAGCTCGCCTGGCCGCGGCGACCGACGCGCGCCGTCGTCGATGAATAGAGGACGAGGAAGCGCAGCGCGTCGCCGCCGACAGTGGCGAGTCCGGCGAGGAGCGCTTCGATGCCCCGCACCTTCGGTTCGTAAACGTGCGTGAGTTGATCTTCGGTCAGATTCTCGATGAGCGCGTCGGCGAGCGTGCCGGCGCCGTGGATGAGCCCGCGAATACTCCCATGTTTGTGCGTGAGATGTTGCAAGAGCGCGGCGATCGCCGGGCCGTCCGCGACATCCACCGCGTGATAACTGACGTCGGCGCCGGTCGCGCGAAGCCGCGCGAGATTCGTACGGATTGCGCGGACCGCAACGATGCGCTGATACGCCGCTTCCAACTCGCGCGGCGCGAGTTGGCCCAGCATGCGACCGTGCGTGTTCGTTGCGATCGCGGCTTTGAGCGCGGCTTCGCCGGTGACGAGTTGGCCGGCGGCATCGCGAAGCCACTGCGGCTCCTCTTCGTCGATGTTCGTGCGACCGACGAGCGCGATCGTCGGACGGTAGCGCGTCGCGAGTGCGAGCGCCGCTTCGGCCGTCACGCCGCGCGCGCCGCCGGTGATCACGACCAGGTCGCGCGGCTCGAGGAGCGGCCGCGCGGGATTGCGCGCCGGATTCGTGGTCGCCACGCGGGCGCGCGTCTCGACGCTGAAGAGCGCCGCGCCTTGGATACCGATTTCGATGGGCCCGGTGGTCAAGGCTTCAGTGATGATCGAGTCTGCGAGCGCATCCATCGCGGCGGCGTTCTGCGCCGGCGGCAATGCGACGTCGAGGCATTTGCACGCGACGTCGGGCCATTCCTGGTGGACGGTTTTTACGAGGCCGGCGATCCCGGCCGACAGCGCGTCGCCGTTCGCCGTGAATTCACCGATACCGAACCGACCGCCGAGCACCGAGACGCCAACGAAGAAGCCACGGTTTCGCACGAGCGCCGGTTGCGCGCATTGAAGTACGTGGACAACCTGCCGCCATTCTTCAGAATTTCGCGGCGACTCCGCTGGCAAAACGAGAAGACCGGCCAGTTCGCCGGGCGCGGTGAGTGTCGCCGGAGCCGCGACATTGATTTCAGCCGCATGCACGCCGCGGGCGCTGAGCGCCGCGATCGTGCGCCGCGTGAGTTCGTTCGGAGCGCCGACGATCCAGACCAGCGCATTCGGCGCGACGTCGCGCGCAGCGCGCGGCGCGTTCGTGTTGAGCGGTCTAGCGATCACTTCTTCGCACGTCACATCCCGGCGAGATTGCATGGGAACGTGGACGTGCGGAGCCGGCTGCGCGACCGGTGTTGCGGCGTTTCGCTGTGCGAAGTGCGCCACGATATCCGCGAGGCGACGCAGGGTTCCGAGATGTTCGGCCTTCAGCGTTTCGAACTCGGGAAAGCTGCTTTGCAAGGCCGATAGGATTTCGACGCGCTTGATCGAGTCGATGCCGAGATCCGCTTCGAGCTCCATTTCGAGTCCGAGCATCTCCGGCGGGTAGCCGGTTTTCTCCGCGACGATTCGGATCAGCTCCGGGCCGAGACGCGAGTGCGAGTCGACAGCGACTTCGTGCGGCGAGTTTTTCGCAGGCGTTGACGGCGCGGCGGCGGGTATCGATGTGGGGCGCGAAGCCGGAATGTCGACGACCGATCCGAGCGCGCCGACGAGGTCCGAGAGGCGCCGCAGCGTGCCGAGCTGCTCGGCGCGCACGCGCGGCGCCATCGGGAATCGCTCCTGCAACGCCGAAAGAATTTCCACGCGTTTGATCGAATCGATGCCGAGGTCGGCGTCGAGCTCCATCTCGATCGCCAAGCTCTCGACCGGGTAGCCGGTCTTCTCGGCGACGATCGCGAGCACCGCTTCCGCGCCGACATCGCGCGTCGACGCGGGGCTCACTTCCATCACGGGCGTGGCGAGCGGCGCGACGACATCGACCGGTGCGACCACCACCGCCGGCGTCGGCGGCACAGTTGCCGCGACGACTGCAATCGGCGCTACCCGTACGCTCGGTGCAACTCCGGCGAAACGCTCCTGACTCTCCAGCAGCTTGAGATAGCTCAGCTGCGCGAGGCGCTGCCCTTCGAGGAATTGTTCGTGGAGGCGCGCGGTCTCGCGCTGCAACTCGTTGAGCGCCGCGAGCTGACTTTGAATGAGCGTCAGCGCCGGAGTTGGCGCTGGCGCGGCCGGGACGGATGGCGGAGCGGAAGTCTTCACGACAGGCGTCTCGATTCGCACTGAGGGGGACACGCTCGACGCGGCGACGCGCGGAGCGGGAGTCGGAACGATCGGTTCGGACCTCAATTCAAAATTCGGTTGCTTGACGAGGGGAACGACCGGTGTCGACGCGGGTCGGGTCACGTAGTTGGCGCCCGAGAGTTTCACGGTCAGCCGCCGCGTCGCTGGAGTTTTGGCGGGCACCGGCGCGCCGCCGTTCCAGTTCGCCCACGCGGCGTCGTGGCCGAGCGCGCCGAGTTGCGCCAGCACGCGCGCGAGATCCGCGAGGCCGCTGCGCTTGCCACTGGATGCATCGAGCGCGATCGCGGTGTGCGGTCGATCCTCGAGAATCGAGTGCGCCAGCGATGTGAGTCGCGCGCCCGGTCCGACTTCGACGAACACGCGCGCACCATCGCGGTACATGTTGTTCACGAGCCGCACGAACTCGACTGGCCGCGCGAGCTGACCGGCGAGAATCGCGCGAACATCGTCACCGTCCGCGGGGTAGCGATCGCCCGTCGAATTGGCGTAGACCGCGATACTCGGCGATTTGCAGCGCACGCGCCGCAACACTTCGCGAAATGGCGCTTCGGCGTTGGACACGAAGCGACTATGAAACGCGCCCGCGACTTGGAGGCGCCGCGAACGGAAACCGGCTTTCTCGAGTAACCCCGCGGCGCGCTCGATCTCGGCGCTTGCCCCCGACAGCACTTGTTGACGCGGCGCATTGCGATTCGCAACGACGAGCGCGAGGGAATGCGTCGTGATTTGATGCTCGAGCTCGCGACTTTCGGCTTGCACCGCGAGCATGCCGCCGCGATCGCCGCCGGCGCGCTCGCTGCCGGCGGTCGCCATCAGCCGGCCGCGGAAATTCGCGAGTTGGTGGAGCGCGCGCGGCGAGTAGACGCCGGCGGCACAGAGCGCGACGAGTTCGCCGAAACTATGACCGGCCAGCGCGCTCGGCTCGATGCGGAACGAACGCAGTACATCGAGCGCCGCGATACTGACGGCGCCGAGGCTCGGCTGCGCGATCTCGGTCGCTTGCAGAATTTCTTCATGCGACTTGTCGTCGGAGTTTGCGCTCGGCGATGGCGAAAAGCGCGGCTGCGGAAAAATACAGTCGCTGAGGCGCCGCTTCGGCTCGTGATTCGCGCCGTGCCAATATTCTTCATCCGCGGCACTGAGGCTCTCGAGGAATTCCGGAAACTGGCACGCGAGGTCCCGCAACATGCCCGGGTACTGCGCACCTTGCCCCGGGATCAGGAACGCGAGTTCTCCCAAGCGCGGCCCGCGGCCGAAGTGCGCGCCGTCGGGCGTCGTCCAAGAACTTGCGTCGGCGCGACCCTCGAGTTGTGCAAGGGCGCCGCGGACGAGCGCCGCGATGTTCGTCGTTTCCATCTCGATGACGAACGCGAGCCGCACGGCACTCGTCGTCGAGAACCCGGCGCGACTCGCGGCCGCGCGCGCGGAGATTTGTCCCGGCTCCCACTCGCGCGCCTTGGCCCACGGTTCGAGTTCCGCGCGCAGCGCCGCGACATTCTCGGCGCCGAGGCACACGAGTTCGACGCTTCCATCCCAGTCTGGCGCCGACTTCGTGCGATCCGCCTCTTCGAGGACAGCGTGGAAATTACTGCCGCCAAATCCAAACGCGCTGACGCCGGCGCGTCGTGCGTGTGCGGCGCGGCCGATCCACGGCCGCCGTTCCGTGTTCAGATAGAACGGCGTGCGACCGGGCGCGACTTCGGCGATGGGCGCTTTCACCTTGATGGTCGGCGGTAGCGTTTTGTGATAGAGCGCGAGCGCCGCCTTCATGACACCGGCGACACCGGCCGCCGCTTTCGTGTGACCGATCTGCGACTTCACCGAGCCGAGCGCGCACCACGCGCTCTCGATCGGCGTGCCCGCGCCGCGCGCCGCGCTGTACACCTGCGCGAGCGCCGAAACTTCGGTTGCGTCGCCGACGACGGTGCCCGTGCCATGCGCTTCGAGTAACTCAATGGTGTCTGGCGTTATGTCTGCCATCGCATACGCGGCGTTGAGCGCGCGCGCCTGGCCTTTCGCACTCGGCGCGTAAATCGCGTTGCCTTTGCCATCGCTCGATGCGCCGATGCCGCGAATCACCGCGTACACACGATCCCCGTCGCGTTGCGCATCGCCGAGCCGCTTGAGCACCATCATGCCGATGCCTTCGCCGAGGATCGTGCCGTCGCCGTCGCTCGAGAACGGCCGCGCATCGCCGGTCGCCGACAGCGCGGGCGTTTTCGAAAAACACATGTACATGAAAATGTCGTTGAAGGTGTCGGCGCCGCCCGAGATCACGAGGTCCGTGCGATGCGCGTTGAGCTCGAGCGCTGCCAAGTGGAGCGCGCCGAGCGAACTCGCGCACGCCGCATCGACAACGCAGTTCGTACCGCCGAGATCGAGCCGGTTCGCGATGCGGCCGGCCGCGACGTTACCGAGGAGGCCGGGAAACGAGTTTTCCTGCCACGGTACGTAGGAATTCGAGATTCGCGCGACGACATCGTCGGCGACCGCGGGCGCCACACCCGCTTCGGCGAGCGCGCGTCGCCAAATCGGATGGCCGAGGCGCGCGCCGAGTGGGATCACGAGTTCGAGCGTGCCGGTCACGCCGAGAATGACGCTCGCGCGCGAACGGTCGAAGCTCTTACCACCATCGACATACCCCGCATCGCGGAGTGCGCCGTGCGCGACGAGGAGTCCGAGTAACTGCGTTGTGTCGGTGGCTTCCAAACTCGCGGGCAGAATGCCGTATTCCATCGGATCGAAGTCGACCGGCGCGAGAAACCCGCCGCGATTGGCGTAGGTGCGATCGGGCGCCTTCGGATCCGGATCGAAGTAGTCACTTGGCGACCAATGCGTCGCCGGCACGCTCGTGATGGCGTCGCGGCCGTGCTTGAGCAGTTGCCAATATTCGGCCAGGCTGCCGGCGCGCGGAAACAGGCACGACATGCCGACGATCGCGATCGGCTCCGGCGTCGCGCGGCTCGTGTCTTCGGCCATCTCAGCATCCTCTATTCACGGCGAAAAACGGTTCAAGCTCGGCCAACGGACGCGGCGCAACACGAGCGAGCGAAGCGCTCAAGCGGATTCCTTGACTACGCAACATCTGCGCGCGACTGACGAGTGCCGCGCCGTAGAGCAAGTTGAAGGCAACCGCCACCACATTGCGGTCGGCCGCGCGTTCGAGGCAACTGCCTTTGGTCCACTCGTTGAAGGCGCCCATGGCTGGTCCGCACCAGACTTGGAAATCGACTTTGCGATCGGCGACGCCGCTATTTGCCCAGCGCGATGATTTGCCCAAGTACCAGCGAAACACGAGCGCCATTTTGTGCTTTGGATCGCGCTCGGCGCGCTCGAGCTGTTGTGCGTCGCGCGCGCGAAAAAACTCTGCCGTCTCACGCCACACATCCCCGAGGCTCGCGCGAAAGAACTGTTTCTCGAGTTGCTCGCGATCGCGCGGCGCAATGTCGTCGAGGCTCGCGGCCGAACGATAGAGCTCATAGAGTCGCGCGGCGCGCATGCCGAAGAGCGTTCCACGCTTGAGGACTTGCACCTTCACGCCCATCTCGAACATGTCGGCCGCGGGCGCCATCACGACGTCGGCCTGCGCGGCCTCGGCGAGCAGGTCACGCACGATGTCGGAACTGCCTGACTCGCGACACGCTTGATTGATCGAGCCGGTCATCACGTAGGCGGCGCCCATCGCGAAGGCTGCAGCGACCGCCGCCGGTGTGGCGATGCCGCCGGCCGCGCCGACGCGGAGCGGCGCCGCGTAGTTGAACTGGGCGGCGAGGCGATCGCGCAGCGCCAACATCGCCGGCAGCAGCGCGAGCGCCGGTCGATTGTCGGTGTGCCCGCCCGAATCGGCTTCCGCGGTGATATCTTGCGCGACCGGCAGCTGGGCGGCGAGTTCGGCTTGCAGCGGGCTGAGTTCGCCGCGCGCGACGAGTTCTGAGAGGAAGCGCGCCGGTGGCGGCGACAAGAACTTTGTCGCTACTTCGACGCGCGAGACTTTGCCGATCACCCGATTCGGCGCGTGTGGATGTCCCGCGGCGTCGCGCGTGATGCCGTGCGTGCGGTAGCGGATGAGTGGCAACGTGAGATCGAGATACGCGCTCGCTTCAACGAGGCGGATACCGCGGCGCAAATAGAGGTCGACGATCGCGGCTTCGAGCTCCGGCTCGTTGGGACTGTGGATGAGATTGAAGCCGTAGCGATGCTCGCGCGCGTCGAGGCGCGCTTCGAGCTGATCGATGGCTTTTTCGACTTCCGTGGGCGCGAGTCCAGCGGCGCCGAAAAAACTGAGCACGCGCGCGCGCGCGAGCGCTTCGACGAGCGCGACCGACGCAATGCCGTTCGCCATCGAACCGGCGGCGTAGGCGTACTGAATGCCGACGTCGTGCAGGAAAGAGCTGTCGCCCAGTCGGTTGAGCGGTTGCGCGGGACACCACGCGTAGATCGGCAGCGAACGACTCGCGCTCGAAGCCGGCGATGGACAAAGTGCGAGCGCTGGCGCACCATTCGACTCGGTGACCGCGAAGGCTTGCCGGGTGTCGGCGAAGACCGCGGCGATTTCGGCATCGGTGTGAGCGATCGTCGTCGCACCGGCGAGCGATCCGATCGGTGCGAGCGATCCGATCGGTAACAGCGTACCCGTGTCGAGTGAGTGTGTGGCGGCCACGGTTTCGCGCGTCGAACCCAATAGGCAGTCGAGACCCGCGGCAGGTCGGCTGGGATTGATCAACGTAAGTCGCTGCTCCTGCGCTCTGGGTATTCTCGACGGTTGTCGGCGTTCCACACGGCGGGCATGGTTGACGGACTAAATCGCGGCGCCCGGCATCCTCCGTGGCGACCACAGGTTGGCTCGTGAGGCGGGGCATCCTACCGAAACGAGCCTGGGAGTCTAGGCATACGTTGCGAGCGCGATGGCTGCGATTCATCACATCTGTCCCGGCGCTGACCTGCTTGCAAACGATGGTTTGGTTCGTGCTCCTCGTCACCGCGACGCAAAGTGCGCTCGAACTCGACCACGACTCGGGGCGCTACTTCGATGCCGCGCGCCGGTGCCTGGCGAGCGGCGATCTCTATGCGGCGACGGGTTACCTGTATCCACCGCTCCTCGCGACCCTGCTCGCGCCGCTCGTCTCGGTCGGCGCGTCGGTCGCGGCCGTCTGCTGGGCATTTATCATCACGGCCGCGGCGTGGGCCGCCGTGCGATTGCTTGCGCAACAGCTGGTCGATCTCCGCTGGCGTCGCGGGGCAGAGCTGCTGCTCACGATCGCGATACTGAAACCGCTCGGGAGTAGTTTCCTCAATGGTCAAGTGAACACGCTGGTGTTGCTCGCGTTTGTCGTGGCGATCCGAGCGGCGCAAAGCGGGCGACGGGGGGGCGCCGGATTCTGGATTGCGCTGGCGGCGTGGCTCAAGGTTTGGCCGAGCGGCATGTTCGTGCTCTACTTCCTCAGCCGGTCCTGGCGGTCGGTGGGTGGGTTTCTGGTCGGTTGTCTGCTCTTCGGTTTGTTGATTCCTGCGCTCGTGCTCGGCGAAAACTTGACGAAGACGTATCGCGACTTTGCCGCGCTCAGCACGGTCGCCGCAACGGATTATCAACCTGGGGTGTCGTTGAAGCCGCTCGTTTATCGCCTCACCGGTGCGAACGACGCGTTGCGCCCAAGTGCGCAACGAAATACGTGGCTCGCGATGTGCGCCGTCGTCGCTGTGCTCGGCATCGCGCTTTATCTGCGCGCAGAGCGGCGCGACGATCCGCTCCTCGCTTACGCGGTCGCAATCATTGTGATGCTGCTCGCGGCCCCGATCGTACGAAAAGCGCTTCACGTGCTGATGCTCGTGCCGTACTTTTGGCTGCTCCTGCAACTGCGCTGCGCGTCGTGGCGGGAAATCGTATGGGGCGGGGCGCTCGGCGGCGCGGCGGCGATGTTGTTCGTCCTGGGGCTGTTTATCGGCGGCATTGATCCGCCGCTTCTCCCGCTCCTCGTGGTGCTCGGAATCGCAAGCGTGGTCGTGCGTCTGCGCGCGCCGCAGCGCTGGTCGGCGACTTTGGCGTTCGCCGCTGGACTACCGCTCGCGTCCTGCGCAGAAGTTGTCGGACGCGCCGGTGATCGGTTGGCGCAGGCGAGCGCGGCGCTCGCCTACGGGCCATTGCTACTGCTCGTCGCGTTGGTTGCAACTCTGGGCTCGCTCGACGATTCCGGCGCCGATTTGCCGAGCGCGCCCGAGCGTTCGATACTTTAGATGAGAAATTATTTACCGCGTGCATCTCAGGGACGGGCACCGCAAGGAACCGGGCGATGAGCTTCTACGGCGAGCTGACCAGCATCCATCTGCCCGACTTGTTGCAGAACTTCGAGAGTCATCGATGCTGCGGCACGTTGAGCATCGAGAACACGCAACAGTCGGTGTTCCTCTATTTTCTCGAAGGCAAGATCGCGATGTTTGCGCGGCCGGGTCGGCCGCCGCTCGCAGAGCGGCTCGTCGCGCTCGGCTACCTGACCGAGCGTCAACTCGAGACCGCGCGCACGAAACGCCGCGGCTCGAAGAAGTCGCTCGGCGAGGTGCTTGTCGCGATGGATGTCATCAAAGAAGCCGCGCTTGCCGAACTCGCCGGACAAGTGCTCGCGGATGACGTTGCCGATCTCGTCGCGCTGACGAGCACGGGTCGCTTTCAGTTTCACGAGGGTGAGCCGCCCGCGCGCATCTTCGATGCCGAAGAGCGGGCGTTGCGGCTCCAGCTCGGTGTGAGTGCCCTCTTGCTCGAGGCCGCTCGGCGCTCGGATCACTGGGCGATGGCGCGGAAAGTGGTTCCGTCTGATTCCGCCCACTACTTCGCTCTGCCCGGTATCGAACTCCCGGCCGATATCGACAATCCGCAGCTTGCCCAAGCGATGTTGAAACGCCTCGATGGCACGCGCTCGGTGAGCGAGATCAGTGACGAATTTCCCATCTCGCGTCTCGAGGTTTACAGCATACTCGCGCGGCTCGTGCGCGAGCGCATTGTCTCAGCGGCGGAAGGCGAGGAGTTGCTCGCGGTCGCGCAACGCGTCGCGACCAGCGACCCGAAGCGCGCCCGCACGATCCTGCAGCGCGGACTCGCGAGTGAGCCGCACCATTTGGGATTTCTGGCCTGCGAAGCGCAGCTCGCGGAGCGGCTCGGCGATCACGAGTCGGCGAGCGCCGCGGTGAAGATCATTGCGCATCTCAAGCTGCAGTCGGGTGCGCGCGACGAGGCGCACGCGGCGTTACTCGAGGCAAAGCGCATGGCGCCGAACGACCCGGCGGTGTTGGAGCGATGTCTTGCGCTCGCGATCGAGGAACGGCGCAAAGCAGATGCGATCAAAGAGGGCCTCGAACTCGTTGCGGTGTACCGCGGGCCGGGACTCCACGCGCGGGCCCGCGAAGTTCTGGAGCGGCTCGTGAAACTCGATCCGCAGGCGGCCGCGCCGCAGCGGGAACTCGCCCGGTGCCTCGTCGATCTCGGTGAGCCGCAAGCTGCGATCAAGCTGCTCGCGCGCTTCGGCAAGATCCTCATCGCGCGGCAAGAGTTCGATGTCGCGCGCGAGTTTTACGCCGAGGTGTTGGAAGTCGATGCGAACAACAAAGACGCGCTGCAGGCGCTCGACGCGATCGACACCCAGGCGCACCAGCGCCGGCGCGCGGCGCGGCGCCGGATCGTACGCCGTGCGGTCGCGATCTGCGTGCTGGCCTTACTAGGGTATGTGCTGACGCTCGAGGGTCGGGCACGCGTCGCGCTTGCCGAAGCGCAGCAGGCGATCAGTCGCGAGCATCTCATCGAGCAGCGCCGCTATCGCGACGTCGTCGCGCGACTCGAAGCCGTTGCGCAGGCCCACCCCTACACGGTCACGACCTACTTCGAACTGCGCCGCCAAATAGCCGACCTCGCCGCGAAAGCGCGCGGCGAACTGCCGCCGACGCTCGGGTCGGAGACGGCGCACTGATCGGCGAGTCGACGCGCTGCAAACAGCGACAACGCCGATTCCCGTTCGACGATTCATTTGCTGCGACTCTCGATTTACGCCGTCCGAAGGCCTGGAACGAAGTTTTGCGGACAGTCGCTCGCCGCACCACCTGTCGAAATCGCGCGTAGTTAGGTTGCTTGGCTATCAACGGCCCGGGCGACCCGCGCCGCGACGCCCGTGAGCGGGCCTTTGTCAAGCAGGCCGCAGGGGTTTATTCTGCGGCAATGAATGACGAGCGCGCAGAACCGGCGGATCCTTGGGTCGAGCGATATATCGCGGCTTGCGACGGCGCGGCCCCGATCGCGCTCGATGAATTTCTCGACACCGTACCCGGCGAGTCGCGTGCGGAGGTCGAGCGGCGCTGTGCGGCGTACCTCCGGGTCAGTAGTGTGCTTGACGCGCATGCGCTCGACGTCGAGATGCCGCTGCCCGAACAGCTCGGCGATTACCGGCCGCTTCGCATCATCGGGCGCGGCGGCATGGGCGTCGTCTATCTCGCCGAGCAGGTTTCGCTGAAACGCGAAGTGGCGCTCAAGGTGATGCCGGCGCCCTTTGGAACGAGTTCGCGCCAGAGCGATCGATTCCGCCGGGAAGCGCAGACCATCGCGCGACTGCGACACCCGAATATCGTGGCGATTCACGACTACGGCGAAGCACAAGGATTCCGTTACTTCGCCATGGAGTACATCGATGGCGACTCGCTCGCCGATCGCATCGAACGACGCAAGGCGCTCGGCCGCCCGCTCGATCGACCCGAGCTGCTCACGGCCGTTCGTTTCACGCTCGAGATTGCGCACGTGCTCGCGTTTGCGCACGCGCATGGCGTCGTGCATCGCGACGTGAAGCCTTCCAACATCCTCGTCGATTCGGCTGGTGCGCCGCGCCTCGTCGACTTTGGATTGGTGAAGAATCTCGACGCCGATCATCCCTCGAAGACTCGCGAACTGCTCGGCACGCCCCACTACATGGCGCCCGAGCAATCTCTCGCTGGCGACAGCGAAGTGGATGCGCGGACCGATGTGTACGCGCTCGGCGTGACCCTCTATCACTTGCTCAGTCTCGAACTGCCTTACGATGGGCCCAACCAGCTCGCGATCACTGAGCAGGTCTTGAACGCGAGTCCACGTGCGCTGCGTCACCACAATGCCCGCGTACCGCGCGACCTGGCAAGGATTGTGTCGACGGCGATCCAGACGCGGCCGGAAGATCGCTATCAAAGCGCCGCCGAGTTTGCCGCGGATCTGCGCCGATTTCTCGACGGGCGTCCGGTGCTTGCGCGCCCCGTGCTGGTCGCGCATCGTGTCGCGCGTTTTTTGCGCCGACGTGCGCTGGTCGTGGTCGGTGTGGTCGCCGCTCTCGTTGCGCTCGCGCTCACGACGACGCTGACACGAGAGTCGAAACGCGCCGACACCGCACAGCGCCAGCGCGAAGGACTGCGATTATTGGCGGAAGCATCAGCGGTCTTGCCGGGTGATCCCGGCCTCGCGCTCGTACTCGCGATCGAGGGCGCTGAGCGCAGCCCCGGACTGCATGCCAACAATGTGCTCTATCAAGCGTGGCAATCGGCGGTCGCGCCAGGTCGCGAAGTTCGGACGCTGCTCGGTCATCACGGCACCGTCTATAAGACGGTCTTTAGCCCGGACGGCGCGCGGTTGGCATCGGCAGGGGCCGATGGGACGGCGCGCATCTGGGATGTCGCGACCGGCTCGGAAGTGCTCACGCTCGCGGCGCATCACGGCCGCGTCACGGATCTCGCATACAGTCCGGACGGCGGCGAACTACTGACCGCGTGTGTCGATGGAATCGCGCGACGTTTCGATGCGCAGGATGGTCGACTGCTCTCGGAGCTCAGAGGTCATTGCGCCCCCATCTACTTCGCGCGATTCGCGGTCGACGCGCGTCGCATTCTCACCGCGTCGCTCGATGGCACGGCGCGGATTTGGGATCGCCATTCGACGCTTGCGCCGCTGCAAGTCGTACGCAACTTGGTGACCACGAGCCCGGGGCGCTTCGCCGACATTTGGACCGAGGTTCCGTGTGCCGTCGATCTCAGTCTTGATGGGAAGAGGTTTGCCGCGAGCTGCGCTGACAATCGCGTGCGAGTTTTTGATATGGCGACCGGCGCGGAACTCATTCGAACCGACGTGCTGACCGATCGTGTTGGTCGGGTACGATTCTCGCCAAATGGACAGTGGCTCGCTGCCGCGGTCTTTTTCGACAGCAATGTGTATTTGTTCGACAGCGGGCGGGGCGGCGCCGCGGAGCGCGTGTTTCGCCACGAACACACGAGTGACCTGCGGGGTTTCTGTTTCACTGCTGACAGTCAGCGGATCGTCGGTTGCCATTCCTCGGCGTTGACTTTGTGGAGCATCGCCGACGCTGAAGTGATCGAGACGCTGCGCTCGCCCGAGTTTCTTAACGCACGACAGAACTTCACGCTCTTTGCCCCTGGCTCGTGCGATCGCTTGGCGACCACGCACGTCAACGGGCTGTCGTTGATTTGGAGTCTCGAATCCAAAGCGCCCGAATTCACATTGCCGGCCGGTGGCACGACGATGCACTGGCTCAGCTACCAACCCAACGGTTCGCTGGTTGTGACGACTTCCGAGTCTTCGGCCATTCGGGTGTGGGATCTTGCCGCGGCTCGTCCTCTGCATCAACTCGTGGGGCCGCCAGGTGAGATTCGATCGGCGGACTTTAGTCGCGACGGCGCACGCGCAATCGTCTCGATGACAAACAGCGCGATGCGAGAGTATGACCTCGTACATGGGGCGCTCAAACCCGAAATTGCTGCGGCCAAGTATGCTGAACAAGCGGCGGTCGACGAGATCAAGAAAGTTGCGGTGGCGCGATACTATTGGTCGCCGCAGCAGATCGTGTACTTATGTGCAGCGCGCGCCTGGCTCGATACTGGCAACAAACTCGTTCCGATGTCGCAACTCGAGGAGAACGCGGCGGAATGGGGCCTCTCTGGTCTGAGCGAGAACACGACGCGCGATCTCTACGTGCTCCTCACACGCCGGCGCTTGGGCGGCATCGAGGGGCGCGCTCGAATTTATTCGTGGGACGGGGCGTGCTCGACGCTGCGCGCGGAGTTGCACGGGCACTCTCGAGTCATTCGGTCGGCGAGCTTCAGTTCTGACGGCGAGCGCATCGCGACGGCGTCTTTCGATGGAACTGCTCGGCTGTGGGAGGCGGATACTGGGCGACCGTTGGTCGTGCTCATTGGGCATCGCGCCGATGTGCGGTACGCGGGTTTCAGCCCCGACAACAAGCGGGTCGTGACGACGGGGTGGGATCGAACGGCACGGCTGTGGAACAGCGCAACAGGCGAAGGGCAACAAGTATTACGCGGCCACCAACATTCCGTGGAACATGCGAGTTTTCATCCCTCGGGCGACTTCGTGGTCACGGCTTCCTTCGACCGGACGGCGCGCATCTGGCAGGTTTCGAGTGGCGACTGCATCGCGGTTCTTCGCCACTCGGGTTGGGTGCGCTCGGCGCGATTCAGCCCGTGCGGAAATCGGATTCTCACGGGTTGTGACGATGGTTGTGCCTACTTGTGGCCGTTTCCGCCGCTTGCCGCCGCGCGTGCGCTCACACCGCGAGTACTGAGCGCGACGGAGCGTCGCGAGTACGGCATCGAATCGGGTGACGCACCGCGAAACGAACCCGAAGAGCTGGGCCGCGCTCTCGATCCTGCAAAACTCGCGCACGAATGTTGGGTGCTGGTGAGCGGCTTGACGGCGGAGTCGCGTGACCCGACCGAGGCGCTGCGCCTAGCGCACTTGGTTGCCGAGCAAGCGCCTGACTTCGCTTGCGTGCCGCTCCTGCGCGGCGCGGCGCTGTTCCGGAACGGCGAACTGGCGGACGCGATACCCGAGCTGGAGCGCGCTAATCGGCTCGCTCTCGAGGCAAATGGGCGCGAGGACTTGGCTTCGCTCGCGTTCTTGGCACTCGCTTATCACGCCGCCGGCGAAGAAGTTCTGGCGGACAAAGTCCGCAAGCGCGCCGATCGCTTGGCGGAAACGCCACCCGGAAACTGGGAGCGAGATCGCGAGCCGCACTCAGTCTTGCGAGAAGCGCACGACAAGTGGTGAAATGCCGCAGCGAGGAAACTCCTATGGTCTTTGCGGCTGACAATTCCGCGGCGCGCGACGCCGCATCGAAGCGGGAATCTTTGGACGCGCAAGTATTAGCGCGCGCGCTCGAAGACCATTTGCCGGCGATCACCGCATTTTTGCGTCTGCGCGCCGGCGGGCGCATGCGAAAATACGAGTCGATTTCGGACCTCGCGCAATCCGTCTGTCGGGAAGTGTTAACGGATCTCGCGGACTTGCCGGCGCCGAGTGTCGACGAATTGCGGGTTTGGCTTTACAAGGCGGCCGAGCGCAAACTCTTCGACAAGCATCGCTACTGGCGTGCGGCGAAACGGGATCCCCAACGCGTCCAGGCGCTGTCGCCGGACATCACCGCCGAAAATTGCGTTTTTCAGGATCGCGGAGCTGCGGCGTGGCGGTCGCCGAGCGCCATCGTGGGGCGCGAGGAAGATCTCAGCCGATTCGAGAATGCCTATTCGCGTCTTTCCCTTGAGCACCGAGAAGTATTGCTGCTCGCGCGCATTCTGGGGCTCGCACACGCCGACATCGCGCGACTCATGGGCCGCAGCGAATCCGCGGCTCGAATGCTGCTGACCCGTGCGCTATCGCAACTTACTCGTTTTTGTTAGTGCCTCTCGTTACATCCTGCGCGCTCCGTCGCATCTCATCAAAGGGGGGATTCGGAACGGTGTGCGTCTTGCCTCCTTATTCGGGCAGGCAGGACGCCCCGTTCCGGCTTTTCCGCGTTCTCCCCGGAAAACAGCAGCACAGCTCCAGGTCCTCCTTGGAGAGGGGGCGCGTATGCGCGCCCCCTCATTTTTTAGGAGTGCTGTCCGCAGCACCCGCAGCACCATAGCCCGCCGTTAGACCGTATGCGAAAATGCCGCACCTCTCGCATCCCGACAGAAGGAGCTGCGTCCATGCGCGATTTTTCCAAGCACAGTTTGTTGGTCGTCGTCTCGAGCGCGCTCTTGTTGGTCGTGGTGAGCGCCGGCTGGCTCGAGGCCGACACGATTTGGAAGAAGAACGGTACCAAGGTCGTCGGCAAAATTCTGTTGGAAGAACCGCAGCGCGTGCAAATTCGGATGAAGCAGGGGACGCTCGAAGCAAACGTGTGGATCCCTCGAAGCGACATCCTGCGCATTGAGGTCGGCCTCACCGCCGAGGAGGAACTGGAGCAACGCCTTGGGCTGCTGCAGCCGGACGACCTCGCCGGACACAAAGAACTCATTGCGTGGGCCAATAAAGCGGGACTGAAAGCGCGCGCGATCGAACTCGAGAGTCGGCTGCCGATGATTGAGCTGCTACGGCACAAGAAGGATCATCCGTACGATTGGTGTCGGCCGTGCAATGCGACCGGTTCGGTGGGGTGCAAGAAGTGCGAAAGCAAGGGCCAGCTCATCGATCCGTGCGCGCGCTGCGATGGCAACGGCGTGATCGTGTGTGCGAGCTGCGCGAACCGCGAGGCGGGGCTCTTGCGGTGCCGACGCTGCGCTGGAGCCGGCGAATACGAACGTTTCGATCCGAAGCGCGGCATGAAGGTGCGCACGAAATGCGATGATTGTCGCGGCACGGGCGACCAAGTCTGCCCGACGTGCGAGGGGAAACGCAAACAGACCTGCGCCGGATGCGAGGGAAAAAAAGGGACGCCACGCAGTTGCGATCTCTGTGGTGGCAAGCCACAGCTCAAATGTGAACTGTGCAAGGGCACGCGCATTCAGCCGCAGCCGCTCACGAAGGAAGAATACGAAGTCGAGCAGCGCGCCGCGGCCGCCCAAGAGGCGAAAGCCAAGGCCGAGCGGGAAGCCGCCGAGCAAAAGGCCCGCGAAGCAAAGGAGAAGCTCGAGCGCGACGCGAAGGAGAAGGACAAGGAGAAGGACAAGGACAGCGGCGCGAAGGAGAAGGACAAGGAGAAGGACAAGGACAAGGAGAAGGACAACGACAGCGGCGCGAAGGAGAAGTCGGGCGGCGCGCAGTCACCGAATCAGCCGACGACGAGTCTATGGAACTCGCACTCGCGTCCTTCCGACCGGCGAGCCCGCGCTCGGCGCTAATTGATCCGGTACGCCTCATTCCGCGGTCGGAGCGGCCGCGGCAACCACATGGGGCGACGCAATGCGCCGGGTCCCGGCGCCGGTTTGGCCTTCGCGAGCCAAGTGCGATAGTGTTCGCGCGAACGGGCGAGGTTCACGACGATGTCGCCGTATTGATCGCCGTCGTGCGCCTTTTCCAAATGCACGACTTGATGCCAGCAGTGCATGCCGCTGGCGGGATCGGGCTGCACCGGGAAACAGAGGTTTTGATTCACGCCGGATTCGCGCCACCAGATGCGGCCGCTGTCTTTGTCGACGCTCTTAAACTTCTCGGTGCCATCGACGATGCGCATGCGGCGCGTGTCGGCGTCGAGCTCCTCGATCACCACCGTCGCCGATGCCCAGCGCGAGCCGGGGCCGCCCTTGAGTTTCCAGCGTCCCATGTGATGCGAGCACGCAATGACTCCCGGCCGAATGCCATCGGTCACATACGCGCGATTGACGAAGTGGCCGATCGCCGTCGACACGCGCACGAGCACGCCTGACTCGATGCCATGCCGGGCGGCATCGTCGGGATGGATCAACACCGGGTTCGAGTGCGAAATCTCGGCGAGCCACTTGGCATTGCCCGAACGCGTGTGGATCAAGGTCGGCAATCGATAGGTCGGCAGCAACACGTAAATGCCGCGCTCCGGGTCGATGTTTTGCGGGCCGACATGACTCTGGTCGTAGCGCGGGATGCTCTGCGCCGCGAACCCCCAGTCGTAGAGTGTTTGCGAGTGAATCTCGATACGTCGACTCGGTGTCGGGAATCCCTGGCGCACGGCGCCGTCCACGAGAATGCCGACGATCTCGCCGGCCACTCGCGCCGTGCCGGTTTCGGCTTCGACCTCGAGATTCTTACCGGCCGGCGCGGTGACTTCCGTGCGAAACAACTCGTAACGATCGCGCGTGACTTCGAACGCGCCGACGCGTTGCATGTACTCGAGCGGTGTCATGCCCGCGGCATGTGCCTTTTCCGGCAAGCCCGGTACGGCGTTCTCAAAAATCCAACGATAGTACTCATGCACTTGGACCTTTTCGCCCGGCCGATAGGGCGATTCGTAGTGTTTGCGTATGCCGAGCGCGCCATCCGGATCGATGCGCCAAGTGAGGTCGATCCAGAACTCATCTTCTTCCCAAACATCTTTCGGGTTCGTGCCGCGCGTGTCGGCGAAGCGCTCGCCACCGAGTCGCTCGCGATACGTGCGCAACACCGGTTGGCGATACGAGAGCCAAACTCCAGCGTGGGTTTCCTGGCTCTGAATATCGTGGCGCTCGACGCCGAGGCCAGTCGGCAACACGTAGTCAGCGAAGTACGTGCTCTCGTTCCACGTGGCCGACAGCGCGACGTGGAGACCGACTTTGTCTTCATCCTTGAGCGCCTCCATCCACTGGAAGCCATCGGGATTGGTCCACACCGGGTTGTAGACGCGCGTGAAGTAGACGGCGAGGCGCGCGCGTTTCTCCGCCAAGAAGTGCGGGAGCAAAATACTCATCTCGTAGAACGAAAGCGGATACTCGCGCGGCCATTGCAGCTCATTCCACTCCGCAGGCGGCGGCGTCGTCGTCCAAAAGTGCGGCTTGTATTTGTTCCATGCATGGGGGCTGGTGCCGCCGCGCACGCCGACCGCCCCGGCCAGCACGGTGAGGAGCGCGAGCGCGCGCGCCACTTGCCAGCCGTATTCGTTGCCGGTGGCGGCGCCGCGCCAAATATGCGCGGCGACGCGCGGACCGGCGTGAGCTAACTCGTCGGCAAGTTCGCGGATCGCGCTTGCCGAGACGCCGCATTCGGCGGCCGCGGATTCCGGCGTGTGCTCGGCGTAACATTCGGCGAGGCGAGCGAGAAATTGTTCGAGTGTCCGCGGGTCATCGGGATGCCGGGCGGCGAGAAAGCCGCGCCAGTCGACCCAGTCGCGCAAGTACGCGTGATTGACTCGACCGCTGACCAAGAGGAGTCGTGCGACTGCTAGTAAGAGCGCGGCCTCGGTGCCCGGCCGCGTCGCGAGCCACAGGTCCGCGCGCGCCGCCGTATTGGAGAGCCGCGGATCGATCACGACGATGCGCGCGCCGCGGTTCTTCGCTTCCATGATGCGCTGCGCATGCGGATTGAAATAGTGTCCACTCTCGAGGTGCGCTGACATCAACAGAATCAAATTCGCGTGCTCATAGTCGGGGCTTGGGCGATCGTAGCCGAGCATGAGTTGGTAGCCGAGACGCGCCGACGACGAACAAATATTCGTGTGCGAGTTGTGGCCGTCAATTCCCCACGCGCCGAGGAGCCGCTCCATGAAGCCTTCGTGGCCGGGTCGACCGACGTGGTACATGACCTCGTGGCCGCGGCCGCTCGTCAGCGCTGCGCGGATGCGGCCGGCGATGTCTTCGAGCGCTTCATTCCAACTCACAGTTTGCCATTGACCCGCGCCGCGCGGGCCCGAGCGTTTCATCGGCTGCAGAATTCGCTCGGGATCATTGACCTGGTTGAGAGTCGCCGGACCCTTCGCGCAATTGCGACCGCGCGAACCCGGGTGGAGTGGATTGCCCTCGATGCGGGTGATCGTGCCGGTCGCTTTATCGACGTACGCGAGGAGTCCGCACGCGGCTTCGCAATTGAAGCATGTCGATGGCACGATCGCGTAACGGCGCAGTCGGCGTTGGCGATCGAGTTCCTGCCAATCGTCCCATTTTTCGAACGGCGGATAGTGGCTGAGCGCGCCGTCGGGCAGGCGCTCGGGAGCGGAAGTCGCTCGTTGCGTCGGCACGATACCGAGTCGCGCCGCCCAACGCTCGAGCCACGAAATGCTGCGACCGGATGACACCGTCGACTCCTTAGGCCAAGGCGATACGCTGTGGCGCATCGACCCACAAGTGCTCGTAGATGAGTAGACCGACGAGCGCGAACACGCCGGCGGCGGCCGCGCTCGCGTTACCCGCGAACGGCAGCAAACAAAGTGGCAACCCGTGCCCGCCGATGAGCGCGCCGAGCACGAGCCACCGACCGTGCACGCCCCTCGACATTAAGTGCGCGGCCCGTTTCGCGTCGGCAGTCGAGTGCCGTCCCCAAACTTCGAGGCCGATCAAGGAAGCGTTCACCACGAGCGTCGTCGCGAAGATCGGCTCGAGGCCGGCGAGCCACGCGTGCGCGCCGCTATCGGTGACAATCAGTAAGAGCGTCGCCATACCAGCGAGCACCGCTTGCAACAACAGATGGAGCGGCGCGAGCGGTGACTGCCAGAGATCGCGCCCCTTCGCTTGTCCGAAGAGCCAACCCGAATACGCGGCGGTACCAGCGGCAAGGAGCGCGCAAAGCGCGGCGAAAAGTTGTTCGACGAGTCCGTCGATAGTCGGTTGCCAGACGTACCAAATCGACAAGCACGCGCCGTAGCCGGTAATTATGTACGCGCCGCGCACGAGCCACGAGCGCCACTGCGGTCGCAAAAGCACCCACAAAAAGCGCGTGGGTCGGCGCAGGTCCGCGACCAACAAGATTCCTGTGAGCGCGAGCCCGACGAGCGCTGCTATGACAGCGACGCGCCACACGGTCGCCGGCGCACGCGCTCCCGCGACGAGCGCGAAAAGTATCGGCACCAACATCACGCCCGCGGCTATCGACTTGGTGAACAAGTACGCGCTGACTTTCCAGCCCCAGCTACCAGCGTGGCGCTGAGCGATGTCATACGTGCGCCGCGGCGCACCGCGCGCATCGTGGTCGGGTCGCATGGGCGCCAAGTAATTGTCGGTCGCATCGCGGAGTCGCGATCCCCACAGAGTCGTGGTCGAACGCGAAGCCGCCGACGGAGTCAGAGCTGCGCTGTCGCCGTTGACGTAGTGGAGTTGTGGGTGCGTGCCTTTCTCGGGCTTTCGTACCGTCGTCTGCGTCGTCGCGAGTATCTGACTGATGCGCGTCGTCGGATCATTCATGTCGCCCGAGACGATCGCCTCGACGGGGCAAACAACGACGCAGGCGGGGGCGCGACCGGTGTCGACGCGGTGCGAGCAATAATTGCACTTGGTCGCGGTCCCGGAATCGGGATGGATCGTGATCGCATCGTAGGGGCAGGCTTGCATGCAGGCTTTGCAGCCGATGCAACGCCCCGGGTCGAAGTCAACGATGCCATCGACGCGCTTCTCGAGCGAAGCCGTTGGGCAAATCTCGACGCAGGGCGCGTCCGCGCAGTGATTGCAGCGCAAGACGTGAAACGCCCGTACCGTCGCGGGAAAAATGCCCTTTTCGATGTATTGAACCCAAGTCTTATTGATACCGATGGGGTCGTCGTGCTCGGCTTTGCAGGCGACCGTGCAGGCGTGGCAGCCGATGCAGCGCCGATTGTCTATGATGAACCCGTAGTTCGGCGCGCGCGGGACCGATGTCGTTGAAACCATGAAGCTGAAGCTACTTGAGCGCGCGAGTGGTATCAATGCCGGCCGTGATCGCCTGGATCCCGGCGCACTTGGGCTGGTACATCGATTATGCTCTCGCGGAACTGATAGGGGACCGTTCGGCGTTCAAGTGGCGGCTCCCTAAGAGTTGAACAGAAACAGGACCGGTGTTAGGGAGCTGAGGATTCGTGGCGGGTCGAGATCGCTTGTTGGGAGGTGACGGTGTGTTCGCGGCAGAAGCACTACCGCACCTCGACGCTGTCTATGGGTTCGCGATGCATCTCACGCACGAGAATGCGGCCGCCGAAGACTTGACGCAGGACACGTTCCTGCAAGCACTGCGAAATTTCGCTCGTTTCGAGCAAGGTACGAATTGTCGAGCATGGCTGCTGCGAATCTGCAAGAACCTCTACATCGACCGATTTCGCGCGCGCGCGCGTCGGCCGCGGGAACAGTCGCTCGAGGCCGGTTCGTTGGCGGAAGTCGCGGTCGCTACCACGCGAAACCGAAGCGGCGAGCCGGCGACCGAACAACCCCTCGAGAGCGCGGGCGCGAGCGAGCGAGTGTTACCGCAACTCGTCGGCGACGAAGTGATGCGTGCGGTGATGGATCTGAGTCCCGAGTTTCGCCAGGCGTTGCTGATGTGCGATTTAGACGGACTTTCTTACCAGGAAATTGCGGATGTGTTGGAAGTGCCGATCGGCACTGTGCGGTCGCGGATCTCGCGCGCTCGCAGCGAACTGCGGGGAATGCTCGAGGATTACGCTCGGCAACAGGGTTTCCGGATCACTGGGGTTTCGGATCACCCGTGATGCTGCATCGATCAATCGCCGGGGTGCCGACGTGTGGAGTCGTTGGCGATAATCGGCGTGGGCCATTTTTTTAGCGAAGATGCGTCATGAACTGTGCGGATGTGCGAGAGCTTCTCAACGACCGACTCGATCAAGAAATCGATGCCGAGCGTGTTCGAGCCATTGAGGCGCATCTAAGTGACTGCACCTCGTGCGACGCCGAAGCCCATGCGCTCGCGAGCATCAAGTCCATCGTGCAGAGTCGCTTGTATCGCCCGGCGGCGCCGCCCGACCTCCGATTGCGCGTCGCGCGCGCCGCGCAGCCGCATGGGCGGTCGCGCGCGTTCACGCGTCGTTGGCGTGCGGTGGCGGCTATCTTGTTAGTGGCCGGTGTGATGACGATTTATTCGAGGATCTCTGGACCGGGAAGTTCCCCGTCGTTGGCGCACGCCGAGATGGTGCGGGTGAGCGAGTCCGTGCATGTGTCATACTGCAACGAGTCGAAGCAAGGCGGCTGGCTATGCGAGACCCGGCTTGACGCACAACGCATACTTCGCGAACAGCTCGGAATCGACTTTTGTTTGCCGTTGCAAGACTCAGCGCGTCTGCAATACAAGCGCCTCGAACTGATCACGGTTTGCAACCGCTCGGGCGTCAGTGTGTCTTGTCTCTTCGATGACAAGCCGTTGACCGTGATTGTTGTTCCCGGTTCTCGATGCGCCGAGATGCCGAAGTCGTGCCAGGCGCTGTGCTATTGCGTGGATTTGAAAGCCGGCAAGCAGCACGTCATGGTGTGTTTCCAACGCTCAGGCGCTTATATGTCGGTCGTCTCGTCGTCGTTGTCGCAGCCTAAAGAGATCGAGGACCATATTCTCAAGCTCGGCGCCGATTAAACTCTTCGACCCGCGCGGAATTCTTGAGATCTCAAGGCGGACTCGTGCTCACGAGTTGTCGCTCGACCCAAAACGCCCCTTCACCCACGCGCACGATGGTTCGTCGGGCCGGTCCGTCGAATTCGAGGAAGAGTGTGTCACCGATGTCGCCTCCGCGCCGACGGGCAAAGGCGGCGAGTCCTGTGATACGGCGCGCTTGGACTCCGATGTTTCCGAAGAATGTGCCATCCGCGCCGACGAGCGCGTATTCTCCCGCCGCGCTCAGATGCGCTCGGCTCGGTAGCACGAGTTCCGGGGCTTCGAGGAGGTTTGCAAGTCCAAGGGCGATCCATTCCATCGCGGAACCGGCGGCGCTTTGTCCGGCGAGGATCGCGCCGCCCTCAGGCGCGGCGCGGCGAGCTGGCGACGTCGACTGACATCGCAAGACGTAACGACCGCCTTCGAGGGAAACCAGGATAGGACATTGCTCGGGACGCACGATGGGCGCGCCGCGTTTGGCCGAAGCGCTCAAGAGCGCGTCGAGCTCTGCACGCGCGATTTCGCCGTGGAGTCGCAAGTGCTCGAGGAGCAGTCGTTCGCCCGCCGTGAGAAAAGATTCTGGTTCGCGCGGTCCCGCCCGCAGTTCGAGGGTGTCGCCGTCGACCGCTAACGCCTCGTGCTTCTGACAATACGCACGCAGCACTGCCGCCGGCGGTGCGAAGTCGTTGTGTCGCGAACTCCGCAACACGGCGCCGCGAACCGTTGCAATGGACGCGACCTTGCAGACTGCCAACACTTTGCAGATGACGGCGTCGAGGCGTTGGCGTCGAACCCCGGCGAGCGAATACCAACGGCGCTCGACGTCGAGCCATTCGCAGCCCGCCTGCGCTTTCGCAACTCGCGCGATGAAATCCTCCTCGGCGGGGAGTGCGAGCGCGCCGGCCAACGCCGCGACTTCCGCGATGGTGCCAACGCCCCAATGCTCGGCGGACTTGCGAACGAGGCGACGCACGGGCTCGAGCGCGAGGGTTTGTTCCGCGCGGACGGCGAGCGGCTCGCCGCCGGTTGGCGAATCGAGATTGAACGGCAGTCGGAGCCCGAAGAGTTGAGCGGCCTGTTGGAGAATACGGAGCGACACGAATTGCGCTTTGACGCCGCTCTTTGCGACGACTTGCGCGAGTCCGCTTTCCGCAACGGGCAACGCGGACTCGACCGCATCCAAGATGCGTCGCAGAGTCGGAGCGAAAGGCAGACTCGATCGCAATCGGGTCGCTTGCTCGACACTGATTTGGCGCACGCGTTCACGGGTCAAACCGAGCCGATCGCCGATCTCACGCAGCGTGCGCGGACCACGCCCATCCCAACCGTAGTAATCGGTGACGATGTCACCGTCGCGGGCGCGCATTCCAAAAGTGCTGACTTCGACGAGTTCGGCGACCAGTTCGAGTCCGAAGCAGCGCTCCACCTCGCGTTCAAATTCGCGCAAGCCCGGCGCCAGACTCCTGAGGCGAACGTCGTTGTATTTGCGTGCGGTGATGTTCGCGAGCAACTCCGCAAGGCTCGCGGCGGTGGCGTCGATGGTCCGCAGGAGTTGACCGAGGCGGGGATCTTCGCGGCCGATGTGAAATCCCACCGTCCGTGTCAGGAGACGTTGAGCGGTCGCCTGTGCTTCGAGATGCCCGTCCGGTTCCAAGTGCGATTCTTCGACGAGTCGCGGTTGGCAATGTTCGAGTGCCGTGAGGAAGTCGACGAGACTCTTACCGCCAATTCCGCGCAGACCGATGAGATCGCCGATCGTGATACTCGTCAGCCGGCCCGGTTGCTTCAGAAATCCTTCGCGCGCGAGCGAGTTGTACGTGCGCCGCTCGAGTTCGAGATTCGCGAGGGCTGCGGGCTCGTTGGGCAGCGGCAGCCGCATGTACAAGACGTTCGGCGGCAACGAAGGGAGACAGGCGTCAACCTGCGCGACCACTACTTCGCCGAGCCGCGCGCATTCTTGGGTGGTCAGTTCGCCCCAGAGTTTTTCGTCGAAGTCCGCCAGCATTTCGCGTTGCAGGTTGAGTCGTTTACGGAGCCGCGCCGGCACCGGCACGGCGAGGATCTCGCGCAAGACTTCCGGCGCCAGCCGGTGCCCGGGCCGCGGATAGCGCGAGATGCGCGGATTGATCGCCGGGAACGACGACGGCGCCGGTACGAGCGCTTTCATGTGCGTCTTACCATTGGCGAGCGCGAGTTGTGCCAGCGACTCGAGCGTCGCCAAAAGATCGACGAGCGACTTGGCGCCAAAACTCGGAATGCGCAGGAGATCGGCGATCGTCATCTGCGCCAGCAACTGCGGGGATTCGATGATGCCTTCGTTGGCGAGACAATTGTACGTGCGCGCTTCGAGCGGCAATTGCTCAATGAGTCGCTGATCGATGGGCCATTGGGTTGGAATCGGCAGCGGCGAGCGCAGAATCAGGTCCGGCAACGACGCGATACGCGAGCTGATTTCGCGCACGACCGCGGCGCCCAGTTTTGTGCATGTGTTCGGCGAGACACTTTCCCAAACGTGCTCGTCCAACTCGCACAAGCGCTGCGGCACCGCGTCTTCGACCTTCAGCAATCGCCAGGGAATCGGCACATCGAGCAGCGACGCCAGAATGCGAGGGGAGATTTTCTGCCCAGGACGCGGGTAGCGTTTGATCGCCATAGCCAATGCTCCATATGCAGCGCTCAGAGCGCAGCGTCGATAGTGATCGCAACAGAGAAATCTACCGTGGTGGTCGGGTTATGACCAATGAGCGAGTTCGAGCTTGTCGCCGCTGAATAGTCCAAGCAGTGCGAGCGGCAACTGTTAGCCGAAGACGCGAAGAGTGGGAGCGGCGTTCTTACGCGGGGTTGCGAGATCGAGAATTCGCCCATCCGGCGGCCGCGGGCCGGTGTTTTTCGAAAAACATAGGCCGTACCGCACCGACCTCAGTTGACGCGACTCGAATCGCGAACACCTCGGCGTCGCCGGCCTTCGGTGCGACAGTCTAAAGCCGTCTGTTCGCGCGTTCGGCGAACTCTACGCGGTCGACACGTCATCACGGCGCCGTCACTCGCAGGATCTGATCCGTCGCCACGTTGTTGAACACGGTCTCCGTGCCGTCGGCCCAGACGATGCGAAGCGTCGATACGAGCTTCGCGGCACCGAGGCCGAAAGACACTTCCGATGGCGTGCCGGCGAGGTAGCTTCGTCCGCAAATGACGTCGCGGCGCATCGTCATTTGACCCACCGTTGCATAGACCGCCGCGCCGATCGCGAGCGCGTCGGGGCGCAGTGCTACGGTCAGCCAATGGCCAGGCTTCGGCGTCTGGTTCTCTAGCAACCGAGTCGGCTGCGCACAGTTGGTGATGAGAAAATCCTGGTCACCATCACGATCGTAGTCGAACGCGATGAGCGCGCGGCTATCGTCCGGCATGTCGAGCGCGGTCCCGGTGCGGCGCGTGAACTGACCGGTGCCGTCGTTGATGAATAGCGTCGACGGGGTCTGATAGAGCGGGTTCTGGAGCGACGAGAACCAGTAGTCGATCCAATCGTCGAACCCATTGACCGCTACGAGATCGAGATCGCCGTCGTTTTCGGCGTCGACGAATTCGACGCCCCAGCCCCAGTGCGTGGCAAAAACGCCGCGTGCCTCGGCCTCGTCGATGAATCCAACGGTGCCGGTTTCCACCTGCTGATTGACGCTAAACACGTTGCCCTCGCCAACGCCAAGGAATCCGGTCGGGTCCGTGATGTTCGTGCCGTAGAAATCGAGATCGCCGTCGTCATCGAAGTCGGCACACGCCACACCCATGTCATTGCCCCAGTGGTCGATTCCAAGCGCGGCGCCGACTTCCGCGAACTGTCCGGCGTTGTTCCAATAGAACAGGTCAGGACCGTTGTCGACGGCGACCATGAGGTCCGGGTCGAAATCGCCATCGAAGTCCTTGAAGATGGCGCTGAAGCCATTGGTGTGGACGCCGCCGAGACCAACCGAGCTGGCGACTTCCGCGAAGACGAAGCCGCCGAGATTTCGATAGAGGAGATGCTCGCCGGGAAAAATCGACGCACCGGCACCGGTCGGATCCATTCCCCAGTTGGTCACATAAATATCGAGCCAGCCATCCCCATCAAAGTCGGCGGTGGCACAGCCCGCCCGCAGGTAGCCAACCGGACTGAAATTCGAGCCGGCGGTTACGTCGGTAAAAGCGCCGCCGCCGTCGTTGCGGAACAACCGACTGGGTCTCGAACCGGGCGCGCCATCGTCATCGTTGATGAGCACGACGTCGAGATCGTTGTCCCGATCGAGATCGATAAAGTGCGCGACGCGAGAAAGTCCAGTATCCGCCAACGCCGCCGGCGTGACGTCCGTGAAGTGGCGCATGCCGAGATCGAGATCATTGCGGTAGAGCCGATTCGGAAGATTGTTGTGCGCGAGCAAGTAAATGTCCAAGTCGCCGTCGTCGTCGTAGTCACCAACGGCGGCGCCGCAGCCCATGTTGATTTGCATGAGCTGAGGATCGGCGCCGACGACGTCGGCGAAAGTCGGACCGACATCGCCGACAAAATCGATTCCGACTTGTAGAGCGACTTCGCTAAATTCTGGCGGCTGTGAACCGGGCGCGGGCCCGGCGGCGACGCCACCGGAATTTGACGATCCATTGTGACGACAACCGAATGACCCTGTGACTAAAAGTAGCAACATTAGGCCCACATAGACTCTGAGCAGCGGCGCAATACTCATCTGGGATTTCGGCGGCATTGGCGTTGAATCCGTTTCTAATTGCAGCAGGTTAGTGAGAGGGGGCACTCACCGATTAGTTGGAAGTTTTAGCGATGAAGGTACCAGGGTCAAGGATTGAGCTAGAAGCGGGCGCCGACGCCAACTCAGAGCGGCGGTGGTCGTCCGGTACTCGTGAGTTGCGCGCAATGGCTAGCGCCCTTGCCGTTTCCTCTAGCGCTCAATAAGAGTAATATTCGGCCCATGAACGTCGATTCGAACGAACCCGCCACGCCGCTCGCGCCGATCGAGAAACTCATCGAAGAAATTCGTCGTGGGCGACTCGTCATACTGGTGGACAGCCCCCATCGCGAGAACGAAGGCGATTTGGTCATGGCCGCCGAGTGCGCGACCAGTGAGGCGATCGGCTTCATGGCGCGTTTGGGACGTGGTCTCGTCTGCGTGCCGCTCGCTCCACACGTCGCCGATCGCTTGGCGCTCCCACCGATGGTGGACGACTCGAGCGAAGCCGATCCGTCGGCCTGTGCGTTTACGATTTCAGTCGACGCGCGCGAGGGGATCACGACGGGGATTTCCGCGCAGGATCGCGCCATCACGGCGCGCTTATTGGCAAACCCCGCGACGCGCCCGCGCGACCTGAAGCGACCCGGGCATCTATTTCCGCTCCGCGCCCGGCCGCGCGGCGTGCTCGAGCGATCGGGTCACACGGAGGCGGCCGTCGATCTCGCTCGACTTGCGGGTTTCGGCGGCGCAGGCGTGATCTGCGAAATCATGAACGACGACGGCACGATGGCGCGCATGCCGGACCTTGTACGCCTGGCGCGGCGCGAGTCGTTACTCGTCGGCTCGATCGAGGACTTGATCGCGTATCGACGCCGACATGAGATTGAGACGGGGCTGCCACCCGACGCGGCGCCGCTCCGCCACCTGTCGAATGCGCTGTTGCCGACCGCGGCCGGCGTATTCGAGATCGATGTTTTCGCGAACGAGCGCAGCGACGAAATCGTCGCGCTCTCGATGGGGAAGTTGCGCGAGCAACCGCCGTCGAGCAACGAGACGGTGCTCGTGCGTGTGCATTCCGCTTGTTTCACCGGCGATGTGCTGGGCTCATTGCGCTGTGACTGCGGGCAGCAACTCGAGAACGCGCTCCAAGCGATCGCGGTCCACGGTCGCGGCCTCGTCGTTTACTTGCCGCAAGAAGGGCGCGGCATCGGCCTCGCGAAAAAAGTCGCGGCATACAAGCTCCAACAACTCGGACTCGATACCGTCGAAGCGAATCTGCGCCTCGGGTTTCCAGCGGATCTGCGCACCTATGAAGATGCGGCGGCCGTGCTGCGCTGGTTCAACATCCAGCGCGTGCGACTGTTGACCAATAATCCGGCCAAGGTCGAGGGGCTCCGCAAATACGGATTGGAAGTCGCCGAGCGGCTGCCGCTCGAGACTGGTCGGAGCCCGGCCAACTACGAATACTTGCAGACAAAAAAACACAAACTCGGCCACTGGCTCAGCGGGCAGAACGAGTGTCAGACGTTTGACTGATTTTCAGAGCGACGCAGCGGGTCGGCGCGAGGCAACGAGCGTGCCCGCCGGTTGACACTTTTTGGCGCTAAACCACGGTTTTTACGGCGCTACGACGCGGATTTTCGGTGGTATAATCCGCGCCTCATTCCCTTCCAAACGAGGTGAACAAATGAACCAGTCGTATGTACTGCGTCGTCGGTTCTGCGCTCAGGCTTTGCTTCTCATCACTCTTGGCATCGCCGGTTGCTCCGGCGGCGGCGGTGGGGGCGGAAGTACCGCGCCACCACCGGGAGTGCCGCCGGTCGACAACGCTCCCGAGGCGCAGCTCGCCGCACTCGTCGGCGTGCTGACTGGCGACATCGCACTCGTGATCAATGTCATCGATAGCGACACCGATGCCGTGAATCTCGCACTCAGTTTCTCGATCGATGGCGGCGCGAGCTTCGTCGCGTTGTCGCTCACTCCCACGAGCCCGAGCCCGAACGGGCTCGTCGCCGACGCGGATGGCGAGAGCTACACCTTCTTGTGGGACTCCACGGCGGCTGGCGTCGGAACCGCGGCCATCGCGTCGCAGGTGCGGGTCCGCGTTATTCCATCCAATGCGCGCACCGGCCCGGAGGTCTTGAGCGGCGTGTTTTCCATCGACAACGTGCCGCCGCCGAGCGCGCAGCTCAGTGTCACTTCGGTCACGCCGAGTTTCGGCCCTGGCGGAACGCTTGTAACCATTGAAGGCTTCAATTTCGGCGATGATCCGCAAGCACTTACGGTGCGCTTCGGTAGCGAGTCGATGCGGATAGCAAGCCTGGTCAGCTCGGCGACGCCGGACCCGCTCGGATTCGCGAGCACCGTCGTCGTCATCACATCGCCGGAAGCCATCGGCGGCGCGGTCGAAATCGTTCGCGCCGGGTCGAGTCTGCTGACGCCGATTATTTTCCGCGCGGCGCCGCGCGTCGAGGAAGTCGCGCCGGCCGTGATCTCTGCGGTAGGCGGCGGCGCATCCATCGTGCTGCGCGGCGCCCAGCTCGATGTCGCGCCGGTGACAGTTCGTTTTCTAGCGAATGGGCAAGACCTCAGCGTCGCGCCGAGCGCGATTGCACCGGACCTCTTGCAAGTCGCGTTTCCGGTCGGACTGACGCCGGCGCCGGGCGGCTCGATCGTCGACATCGAAGTCGTGACCGCGGGTGGCCCTGGCAATCGGGTGCAACTCTTTCTCGCTCCCGGCGCGGGCGTCCCGCTGCCGATGCCACCCGGCGTCACGCGCGCGACCGTGCCGATGCGTGCCGCTGTGGCAATTGTGCCGATTCGTTTTCGTCTGTTCGACACGGTGGGCACCGATCTCGCGAACTGGAACGTCGAGTATTCGGAAAATGGCGGCGTGTTTCAATCGTGCACGCAAGCCGCGATTGCGCCGCTCGTCGCATCGCTCGGGACGAGTAGTGTCGACGGCGGCATGGAGCACATCTTCTTGTGGGATGCCGGGAGCGACTTGAGCCCCGATTTTCATCGTCAGATCCGCATGCGCGTCGAGAGTTTCTCGACCATCGGCGCGATCGGCGCGGCGTGGACATCGCCGCCACTGTGGCTGAGTGGCGAAGCAACCACATCTTTCGTCGAGGAATTCGACTCGACGGCGCGCCAGGATGCCGCGGCGACGACGGCCGATTGGAATCACGCGCTCGGCACGCCGTTTGGCGCCGCCGGCAAACTTGTCGGGCTCGCCGAGGCCGCGCCCGAATCGCCGTGGGGCGATGGCTCAGATGGCGTCTTCGCTCCGGCCAGTAGCGTGACGCTCACGACGGATGGCGTGGATCCGGTTTACGGCGGACTCGATGGCGTTTATCGATTTTCGTCGTTCATGTTGCCAAGCGGCGCGGTACTGACAGCGAGCGGTTCGAACGCGCTCGACATCCGCGTGCTCGGCACTGTGACGATCGCTGGCGAAATCCAAGTCTCCGGCGCGAATGGCGGCGTTGGCAGTCTGTTCGCGGCCGGCAGCGGCGGCGCCGGCGGTCCCGGCGCGAGCGCTGGTGGCGCTGGCGGCGCGGTAGTCGCGGGGATCGCCGTGAATGGAGTCGCGGGGGGGCGGGGGGG
>JBJXGE010000029.1:0-109369 GCA_046154185.1 Planctomycetota bacterium | reverse complement strand
ACAACTCTTTTTCGGTCCGACCGATGACTGCTCGCTCGGCATTGACGCGGCGTCCCCAGGACTGCAGCTTCGCGACCCGAACGGCATCCGCATCCTGAGCCCGAATCCAGCCACTTTCCCGGAACTCTTTTTCGGTCCGACCGATGACTGCTCGCTCGGCATCGACGCGGCGCTGCCCGGGCTGCTGCTACGCGACCCCGCCGGCATCCGCATCCTGAGCCCGAACCCGGCCACTTTCCCACAACTCTTATTCGGTCCGACCGATGACTGCTCGATCGGCATCGACCCGGCGCAGCCGGGCCTGCAGCTTCGCGACCCCAGCGGCGTCCGCATTCTGAGTTTTTCAATCGATCCTTCGAGACTCTTCTTCGGGCCGACCGATGACTGCTCAATCTCTGCGGCCGCGCCTGGGGCCGCGCCGGGGATGACTTTCTCCGATCCGAGCGGGTTCTTCTTCCAGGGCGGGCCAGTGTTCGCGACGGCGTTCGTGCCGACCTCGTCGGAACGCTTCAAAGAGAACGTCCGTCCCATTGAGCACGCGCTCGAGACTCTGCTAGCGCTCAACGGCGTACGCTTCGAATGGAAAGACCGGCTCGGCGGCAAGACCGACATCGGGTTCGTCGCCGAGAACGTCGCGCGCGTTGTGCCCGAGGTGGTCGCCTGCGACGCCGACGGAGCAGCGCTCGGATTGAGCTATGACAATTTGGTCGCGCTCACAGTTGAGGGCATCAAGGAGCAGCAGCTCCTCATCGATGGTCTCAAGGCGGAACGAAGGACGCTCGAGGGCGAAGTCGCCGTGCTCAAGGCCCAAAACGAGACACTCGCCGAACGCCTCGCACGACTGGAAACGCTCGTCGGCACGCTGAGCGCGCAGGACAAATAGGCAGCATAGAGCGCGACGCGAACCGCGGGTGGAAGCCGTCCGCGCGGGCGGCGTGAGACGGGCGGGCGAGTCGGGCATCCGACTCGCCAGCCCGGGTTCACCCTGGGGTTAGCGACTCACCTCAAGAATTCTTGACCGCCTGATATGCCCAATCGAGCCACGGGAAGAGTTGTTCGAGGCTCGTGCGCTCGATCGTTGCGCCACCCCAGATTCGGATTCCCGGCGGCGCTTCGGCGTAGGAGCCGATGTCGAACGCGACTTGCTCCTCTTCGAGCAGTCCACTCACGCGCTTCGCGATCGCCGTGCGCTCTTCGAGCGACTTGGCAGTGAACCAGGGATCGACGATCTTGAAACACATCGACGTGCAGGAACGCGTTTCCGGCGTTTCCGCCAAGAAGCGCGCCCACGTGGATTTCTCGACCCAACGCGCGGCCGCGGCGAGATTCGCTTCGCTGCGCGCGATGAGCGCCTGCCGGCCGCCGATCGCGGCCACCCACTTGAGGCTATCGAGCACATCTTCGACGCACAGCATCGACGGCGTGTTGATGGTGTCGCCCTTGAAGATGCCGTCGATGAGTTTGCCGCCCTTCGTCATGCGAAATATTTTCGGCATCGGCCACGGCGGCGTGTAGCTTTCCAGTCGCGCGACCGCGGCCGGACTCAAGATGAGCACGCCGTGCGCAGCTTCGCCGCCGAGTACTTTTTGCCACGAGAACGTCACGACGTCGAGTTTCGACCAGGGCAAGTCCATCGAGAACACCGCCGACGTCGCGTCGCAAATTGTGAGCCCTCCGCGCTGCGCCGGAATCCAATCGCCGTTCGGCACGCGCACACCCGAAGTCGTGCCGTTCCACGTAAACACGACGTCGCGCTGGAAATCGACTTTCGTCAGGTCCGGCAGCAAGCCGTAGTCGCTCTCGATCGCGCGCGCGTTCGCGATCTTGAGTTGCTTCAATACGTCAGTCACCCAGCCTTTGCCGAAACTCTCCCACGCGATGACGTCGACACCGCGCGGCCCGAGGAGCGACCATAGCGCCATCTCGACCGCGCCCGTATCGGAGGCTGGCACGATGCCGATTTGGTAGTTCGCCGGCAACTCGAGTACGGCACGCGTGCGATCGATCACATCTTTGAGCCGCGCTTTGCCGGCCTTCGATCGATGCGACCTTCCGACCAGCGCATCCTTCAATGCCGCCGGTGACCAGCCCGGTCGCTTCGCGCACGGGCCCGATGAGTAGTGCTGCTGCGCAGGTTTCGTGGTGGGTTTCATGGCGAGCAAGATCCGGAATGTTCGAGCGCTTTGCAACCGAATTTACGTTGGGCGTTCGCCAGGAGCCTGGTCGCTCTGTCGACTCAGGACGCGGAGCGGCGGGTGCTTTGCGCGGGCGCGCAACCAATTCAGCGCCTTTAACACGGGTCTTTTCCGCACGAGCCAAATTTCGAGGCGGCGCTTGCGGGGGAAGTTCATAAGAATCAAGCCGACGAACATCGACAGCAATCCTTGCCCGGGCAACACGAGCATCACGAAACCCATGACCAAAAGCACGAACCCGACCAGATTCTTCGCGCCGACAATGATCCAACGCAACGCCGGGTGACGATCGCGAAAGGCCGAAGGCGGCGGCGCCGCGTGCTCGAAGTAATCGGGCGGAATCCGCACGACCAGCCACGGCAGCGCCGCGAGACTACCGATGAAGAGAATGATCGAACCGAGACTCAGGGCTCCGAACAGCAGGGGATACGTTTTGACGATCTCAAATGCGGTACCGAACAATGGCGCTGGGCTCCTTCTGCGAAGGCGTCGTCAACTCGTCGCACCCTGGTTGGGTGGTCGAAATATACTCCAAGCCAACGCGCCGCGCGCGATCGCGACTCGAACGAACATAGTGTATTTCTTTGGTGCCCGCTAACATCCCGCGCATGCGCCCCCGCTCACTTCAAGTGCTGGAAATCATTTTCGCGCTCAGCGCCATCCCGAGCCTGTGCCCCGCAGAAGATTCATCCGCCTTCGCGCGCGACATCCGCCCGCTCGTCGAGAGTTATTGTCTCGATTGTCACGACGGCCCGTCGGCGCGCGGCGGCATCGACCTCGCAGGAAGTGAAACGGTCGCTGCGCTCGAGGCGGCGCCGGAGCTTTGGCTCCGCGTGCGCGCGCAACTGCGCGACGCGAGCATGCCGCCCGCTGGGAAGCCGCAACCGAGTTCGACCGAGACGGTGCAAATGGTGCGCGCCATTGAAGAAATCCTCCACATCACGTCGCACGACCCGGAACGTCCCGCGGCGGCGATCATTCGTCGTCTCAATCGCGTCGAGTATCGCAATACGATCCGCGACCTCTTTGGTCTCGATATCGATACCGAACGCGAGTTCCCCGCCGACGACATCGGCCACGGCTTCGACAACATGGGGGAAGTGCTCGCCCTGCCGCCCCTCCTCCTCGAGAGTTATCTGAACACAGCGGAGCGCATCGCAGCGCGCGTCGTGCTCGATCCCGAGCCGGCCGCGATGCCAACGCGACGCACGCCGGGTCGAGAAATGACGAAGTCCGTGGGTGGCGGTCCGCGCGGCGACGCCTTGTTGTTGTGGTCGACCGGTGAGGCAACGGCGAGTTTTTCGCTGCCACGGGCCGGGCTCTATAGCCTGCGCGCGCGCGTCTACGGTCAGCAAGCCGGACCCGACCCGGTTCGAATCGCACTCAAGGTTGGCAAACGCGAGCTGGCGACCTTCGACGTACCGCACACCCAGCGGGATCCCGGCGAGTTCGAAACGGAAGCCCAATGCGAGGCCGGCAACGTGGAATTCGCGGTCGCGTTCCTCAACGACTATTACGCGCCGGATTCCGCCGATCCCAAACAACGCGATCGCAATTGCGCGATTCTCGAGGTCGCGCTCGACGGACCGCTCGATCCGCCCGCGATCAGTGGCTACCAGGCGCGCTGCATCGCCGACCTGAACGCGCAGCTCGATTCCACCGCGACGCTCGCCCAGATTCTGCGCGAGACGACGCGACTCGTTTACCGTCGCCCCGCGCGACCCGACGAACTCGACCGCTTGCTGACAATGATCGCCAGCACGGTCCCGCCCGAGGCGACGCTCGAAACTCGATGGCGCCTCGGCCTCGTCGCCCTCCTCACATCACCCAGCTTCTTGTTTCGCACCGAACTCGGCCCCGAACGGGACGACGCGCATCCGCAGCGCTCCCGCCCGCTCGACGGCTTCGAGATGGCAAGCCGGCTTTCCTATTTTCTTTGGAGCAGCACGCCGGATCGCGAGTTGCTCGCGACCGCCGAACGCGACGAACTGCGCACCGTCGAACAAGTGCAAACGGCGGCGCGGCGACTCCTCGCCGATCCGCGTTCTCTGGCGCTTGCCGAAAACTTCGCGACGCAGTGGCTACAGATCCGCAACACCGACCGTGTTCGTCCCGATCCGCAGAAATTTCCGGCCGTAGATACTCCACTCCTCAACAGCATGCGCGCCGAGACCGTGCTCTACTTCGATGCAAACCTGCGCGAGGCGCGAGATTTTTGGGAGCTGTTCGCGAGTGATTTTTCATTTCTCGATGAGCGGCTCGCACAGCACTACGGCGTGCCAGGCGTGAGCGGTGAGTGGTTCCGGCGCGTGAAACTGCCGGAGAGTCGCCCGGGCGGCGTGCTCGCACACGCGAGCATTCTCACCCTGACTTCGAATCCCACGCGCACATCGCCGGTGAAGCGCGGCAAGTGGCTCCTCGAAGCGATCCTCGATGCACCGCCGCGACCGGCGCCACCCGGCGTCGGCACCCTAGCGACCGATGCGCCAAAACGTGCCGATGGCGGCATCGCCAGCGTCCGCGAGCAGATGTTGATCCATCGTCGCGAACCGAGTTGCGCCCAATGCCACACGCGCATGGACGCCCTCGGTTTCAGCCTCGAGAACTTTGACGCGGTCGGGCGTTGGCGGCTTATGGAAAGCGGACGCGCCATCGACTCGACCGCTGAGTTCGACAACGGAGCAGTGCTCGATGGCTTCGATGGCCTGCGCGACTACTTGCGCGCCGCGCCGGCAGTGCGTCGCTCAATCGCAGTCCATCTCTTGATCTACGCGCTCGGCCGTGGGCTCACGGCGGACGATGAACCGTCGCTGGCGCGACTCGTCGCTGCGCTCGAATTACAACCAACAGTCCGTGATCTGATTCTCGAACTCGTCGGTCTCGAGTTGTTTCGAAAGGTGCGCACATCATGACGCTCGATCCACTGCGTCTCGGTCGGCGAAGTTTTTTGCGCGGGCTCGGCTGTGCGCTCGCGCTGCCGCTCCTCGAATCGATGGGGCCGTCGGCGCGCGCCAGGACACTCTTCGGCGCCACGCCTTCGATGGTGGCCGCGCCGCGCCGAGTGTTGTTCGTCTTCGTGCCAAATGGCGTGCACCGCGCCGATTGGGCGCCGGCCGACGCCGCCGATGGACTCGGCCCAATTCTCGAACCGCTCGCGCCGCATCGATCCCGTTTTACGATCATCACGGGTCTCGCGCATCGCAACGCGACGGCGCTCGGCGATGGCCCAGGGGATCACGCGCGCTCCGCGGCGTGCTTTCTGACCGGCGCGCACCCCGTGAAAACCGCCGGAGCCGGTATAGCCGCTGGCGTTTCGGCCGATCAAATCATCGCGCAGCACTTCGCGCACACGACTCGTTTTCCTTCCCTCGAGCTCGGCTGCGAAGCCGGGATGGATTCTGGTCAATGCGACTCGGGCTATAGCTGCGCGTACTCCGCGAACATCTCGTGGCGAACACCGCACAGTCCGGTGTCGAAGGAAGTACGGCCACGGCTCGTGTTTGAGCGGCTCTTTCAAGTCGGGCCGGCGACCGAATCGGCGGTGGAGCGCGCCGCACGCCTGCACTCGCGGCGCAGCATCTTGGACTTTGTGAGCGGCGAAGCGCAACGCTTGCACGCGCAACTTGGCACGTCGGATCGGCGCAAGCTCGCGGAATATCTCGACGGCGTGCGCGGAATCGAACGCCGGCTCGAGCAAGTCGAAAATCACGTCGCTAGCGCCGAAGCGCCGAGCATCGCGCCGCCGAGCGGAATCCCCACGGACTACGCCGAGCACGTGCGACTCCTCTTCGACATGATCGTGCTCGCTTTCAAGCTCGACCTCACGCGCGTCGCCACTTTCATGTACGCCAACGAAGGATCGAATCGGAGTTTTCCGACGCTCGGAATTTCTGATGGCCATCACTCCCTTTCTCATCACGGCGGCGACGCCGCGCAGATTGCGCACGTGCGCGCCATCAATCGCCACCAATGCGAACTCTTCGGCCAGCTGCTCGCGCGCCTCGACGCCGAGCGCGAAGGCGACGCGACGCTGCTCGATAACTCGATGGTTGTTTATGCGAGCGCCATCGGCGACGGCAACCGTCACAATCACGATGACCTGCCCGTGTTACTCGCCGGCGGTGGCGGCGGCACGCTCGCGCCAGGGCAGCGGCTCGTCGCGCCGGCGGACACGCCGTTTTGCAATCTGCTCCTTGCGCTCATGGCGCGGACTGGAGTTGAGCTGCCCCGCTTTGGCGACTCAACCGGAAGTTTGGCGGGCATCTGATCGTGTCACGCAACCGCAAAACGCTGAACGCTTCCACTACAGACGCCGCCATCGTACGCACCGTGGAACTGCCGATCGTCGAACTCAGCGGTCGGCGCAATTCGCAGCATCCATGGATCTATCGAAAGATGTGCAGACCTGCGACGCATGCGTCCGGGACGCTCGTGGAGGTGCGCGATCGCGATGGCAACTTCGTCGGCCGCGGCATCTACAACCGCAAATCGCAGATCGCACTGCGCCTCCTGACGGAAGCCGCGACGCAGCCGCTCGACGTGCCGTATCTCGAGCAGTTGCTGGATCGCGCCGTCCGCTTTCGGCGCGGGGAGCTCAAACTCGACGCGTCGACCAACGCCTATCGCGTTGTGCACTCCGAGGGCGACGGCCTGTCGGGACTCGTCGTCGATCGCTTCGCGGAGTTCGCCGTGATCGAGCTTTTCAGCGCCGGCTGGTTTCGACAACTCAAGTGGTTGATCCCAGCGCTCGCGCGCCGCCTCGATGACGCGACGGTGCTCGTCCGTGCGGATCGACGCGTCGAAGAACTCGAGGGTTTTCGCGTGCGCGACTTCACTGCCGAGCGGCTCGGCGCGGAGCGGCTGCGCACGACGGTGCGGGAACACGGCCTCGAATTTCGCGTCGATCTCTGGCACGGTCACAAGACCGGATTCTTCTGCGATCAGCGGCCGCATCGTCTGCGCGTGCGAGCGCTCGCGGCTGGGCGCCGCGTTCTCGATGGTTGCTGTTATTCCGGCGGCTTTGCGCTCAACGCGGCGCATGGCGGAGCGACCCGTGTCACGGCGATCGATCTCGACGAGAAAGCCGTGGCCGTCGCCATCGCAAACGCCAAACTCAATCGCTTGGCCGTCGATTTCCAACACGCCGATCTCTATGACTTTTTGCGCGCCGCTCACGCGAGTCGCACGCACTTCGACCTCATTATTCTCGATCCGCCGAAGTTCGCGGCGAGTCGCAAGGATGTCGCCGCAGCGCTCAAGCGTTATCACGATCTCAATCAGCTCGCATTTCGCGTGCTCGATCGCCGTGGAACCCTGGTGACTTGTTCGTGCTCGGGAGCCGTCTCCGACGTGCGGTTTCGTGGCGTGATCGTCGACGCGGCGCGCGCCGCCGGAGTTGCGATGCGCATCGTCGAACCCGAGGCCGCGGATGCTGGACCCGATCACCCGGCGCGCGCGGAGTTCCCCGAAGGTCGCTATTTGAAGGTCTATACCTGCGAGCGCGGTTGATCGTTACTCCTGCGACGACCAACCGAGCATCGACCGTATGAGGTCGATGGGCGTCGCAGCGGCCGTTCCAGGTCGAATTCCAACTGCCAAGAACACCTGACGGCAAATCGCGCGGCGGCGCGCGCCGACGAATCGATGGCATGGACTTTGTTTAGTGCCCGGGAGCCGGCCTGGCTGCGTCGCGCTCTTGCGCCGTGTAGGCGCCAACTCAAAGGAAACTCCATGAATCTCACATTCAGACTCCGGCAGCTCGGAGCGCTCGTCGCCTGCGCACTCTTTGCGTACATGTTGTCTGCGGCGACGACGCCGGCGTCCGCTCGCATCGTCGTCGCGAGGGCGGCCGGATTCGGCGGAATGCCGCCCGTGCCGACACTGGAGCAGCCGTCCGGCGGCTCGGGGCCGGCAATTTTCATCATCGATCCGCTCGATGACTGCGTTGTCGAACTAGAGCTATTCGAAGACGACTTTCCACCGCCGGTGCGAAACGTCGAGATCGACTTCTGCACCGGCGTAGCCCCCTTGTCGCCAACCGATGAGCGCGCGACCGGCACCTCGGTCGTGTCTCAGCATCTTGCCGCCGTCAACGGCTACCTGACGCGCGGCGTCGGTCGAGCCATGAGCGATTGCGCGGGTCAGGTCTCGAGTAGCGACAGCACTTCGGACGGCATCGCCGTCGAGCTGACTTCGAACAACGGCAACAGTACGGTCGTCGTTCGTTCGTCGCCGAACGCCAGCATTGCCGCGTTCTCGAGCGGCATCGCATACGGCATGCAAGAAGTCTGGTTTCGGTGCGAATCGAGCTCCACAGACGTGTATGTCTACGAATCCGCAAGGGTCGAAGCGTCGTTCTCCGCTGCACCCGCTATCAGCACGGGTCTCTCGTTCTCCAGTCCATCGGGCGGTTCCGGAACGACAACTTCGCGCGCGTCCGTGGTCGCCGATGGTCTGCGAACCGCGGATCTCTCGCACGATAGCGTGAAGACATTTGACATCGAGACCTCGACTTTTGAGCGAACCGAGGTGAGCGCCGGTCAAGTCAACACGGTGACCGCGCAAGGAAACGCCTATGGTCCACCTTTTCAGAGCGTCGGTATGGGCTTCATCAAGAAGTTTCGGCCGAAGACCACCTCGTCCATTTTCTGTGATGCATCGAATTTCATCATCGTCACGTGGTAACTCTCGCTCGCCTCAGGGATCTCAATTTGAGGAGTGGTCGTGAAGAGAATACTGCTACTCGTCGTCGTCAGTGTTTGCGGAGCGTGGCTCGCGCAGCTCTACCCGTTGCGGCGACCGCCGCCTGTAGCTGACGAGAACGTCGCAACGCGCGGTGCAACACCGCAACTCGTGCGGCGTATCGCGCCGACCGTGCCACCGGCCATCTCCGAACCGCCGTGTCTTTGGATTGAGATCTCCGACGTGACAACCGGCTTACCGATCGCCGGCACCAGTCTGCGCCGAGTGTCCGCGGATCTCGTTTCCGTGAGCGACGCTGGCGCAGAACTCGTAACGACGCTGGAAGTCACGCCCGCCGCCACTGGAAACCGTTTGCGCTGCACACTCCCGCTGAGTACGCCGGCGCAGATCTACCGGCTGCGCGTCGAAGTACTCGCCCCCGGCTACTTGTCCGCGCACACCGAGTTGGATTTGCGCGCGTTCGAGACTCTCAGCATTCAACTCGCGCCGGCCGCCGAACTCAGCGGCCAAATCGTCGACGAAGAGGCGACGCCGATCTCGGCAGCGACCATCGAGTTGCGACTGCCGTACAAAGCGCAGGCCATCTGGCGGGCGAGCGACGATCGCGTCGATGCGGAAGCGCCCGAGGCGCTCGTCGTTTCCATCGTCGATCCTGCCACGCTCGGTTGGTTCACTTTCAGCGCGGTGCCGTGCGCGGCCGACTTCGAACTCGTCGTGATGGCCGCGGGATTCGCGACCCGTGCGCTGCGGTTTTCGCTCGCTCGAGGCCGCAACGAGTTGCCGCCGGTTGTGCTCGAACGCGGCGCTCGTCTCCAAGTTCGCGTCCAGAGTGATCGGGCGTTAGAAATTCCGTTTGAGATTTCGCTCAAGTCGAAGAACGGCGCTTGGACCCTTTTCTCGACTGCAACGGGACTCCCGAGTGAGCTGGTCGAGTTCCAGGGACTTCCCGCACGCGAGCTGCGAGTCGTCGCGGAACGGTTCCTGCCGATGGAGAACTGTTGGGAGCTCGCCGCCGGCTCGAGTGCGGAGTTGCTCGCCGGCGCGCGCAGCACTGCTATTGAGCTGGCGATCGAGCCCGCCTCGACGCTCGAAGTCGAGGTACTTTTGCCCGATCAGTCCCCAGCCGTCGGCGCCCGCGTCAGCCTGCGACACGAACGCGATCGTGAATTTCGCACGCGGGAACACGAAGTCGATCACCGCGGTCGCCTCCGCTGGAGCGGAGTGCCGGATGGCCCCGTGCGCGTTATTGCAAACGGCCCGACCGACGATCCGTCGGCTGGGATGTTTGGCGCCGCGAGCTACCGCGACGGTCAAGTCGTGCACGAGCAGTTCGCGGGTTCGTCGTTGAACACCGTGGTCATCACGCTCGAGGCGGTTCCGCTGCCGGGGCCCCCGCTCGAGCGCATCGAACTCATCCCGATCGTCTCGAGCGCGGCCGGTCAGACGTCCGGTGAACTGGCGTGGTTTCTGGTCAGTGAAGAGCGCGGCTATGTGTACTCGGAGCTCGCTCCAGCCGCCGAAGCGCCGCGGCTCACGATGGAGCGCGGCGACTTGCGCGACCGGCACCGCCTCGAACACGTCCGCCGCGGCGACTGGTACGCAAGTCGCTGGATCGAAGTCGGTGAGCGCGGCCGACTCGAACTTCCGCTGTCCAAGCTCGGCGCCGCTGGCATCATCGAAGGCGCCGTCGCCGTCGGTGGCGCGCCCCCGGTCGGCGGCCGGGTCTACCTCTTTCAACAAGGACAGATGTGGGTTCTCACGCAGGCCATTGCGAAGGCCGAAGTGAACTTCCAAGACGGTCACTTTGCGCTGACCGAGTTGCCGGGCAGTCTTGGTCCGCGCGTCCTTGTTCTCCACCTCGACGGCGGCCGCATCTGGGAGCTGGCGACTGTCGACGGTGGACGTTTGCACGCGGACGTCGGCCGCATCGAAGTCGAAGAGCAATGAGTGGATTGCGACGAGAGGAAGCGGTGCGAGCAAGGAGCCGCACTATGGCAATAGCGTGTCGGCTGCGCCGCGCGGAAAACGGATGGAATCTTGCCGCGGCTAGTCCGTTGGTGCAATGATCGCCGGCTCGGCGGCAATCTCATTCGAAGAGTCTCTTCGCGAAAGTGATCGATGGACGCCGGCAGCGACCGCGTGCGTGAGGTTTTCGACCAAGTCGCTGAGGCGCCAAACTCGGAGCGTCCAGCACTACTCGACCGCCTTTGCGGCGGCGACGACGCGCTGCGCGGTGAAGTCCTCGACCTCTTGCAAGCGCTCGATAGCGCCGACCTCGCCAAAGAATTTGTCGACGGAATCTCCTGGCGACAAACGGCCAAGCGCAACGCCTCAGCCCCCGAGATCAAGGAGGGCGCGGGCACACGCATCGGTCCCTACACGCTCATCAAACAGCTCGGCGAAGGCGGCTTCGGCGTGGTGTTTCTCGCCCAGCAGGAACAGCCGGTGCGCCGGCAAGTAGCGCTCAAGATCATCAAGCTCGGCATGGACACTCGGCAAGTGATCGCCCGTTTCGAAGTCGAGCGGCAAGCGCTCGCCGTCATGGACCATTCCAACATCGCGAAGGTCTATGATGCTGGCGCGACGGACTCGGGACGACCGTACTTCGTCATGGAGCTCGTGGCCGGCGAGGCGATCACGGCTTTTTGCGATCGGCAAAAGCAGAGTGTCGATGAGCGACTCGAGCTCTTCGCGCAAGTCTGCCATGCCATTCAGCACGCGCACCAAAAGGGCATCATCCACCGCGATATCAAACCTTCGAACGTGCTGGTGACCATTCAGGACGGACGGCCGTGGGCAAAGGTCATCGACTTCGGCATCGCCAAGGCAACCGCGCAGCGACTGACCGAGCGCACGTTTTTTACCGAGCACAGCCAACTCATCGGCACGCCGGAGTACATGAGCCCCGAGCAAGCCGAAGGCTCGGTGGATATCGATACGCGCACGGATGTCTACTCGCTCGGCGTGTTGCTCTACGAGATTCTCACCGGGGCCACACCCTTCGAACCGGCTCGCTTGCGAGGGGCGGCGTGGGCCGAGATGTTGCGCATCATCCGCGAGGATGAGCCACCGCGGCCGAGCAATCGTTTGTCGCGTGCTACCGACACTCTGCCAGCGATTGCGGCGCGCCGACGCGTCGAGCCGGCGCGCTTGAACGCGCGTGTCCGCGGTGAACTCGACTGGATTGTCATGAAAGCCATCGAAAAGGCTCGCGCCCGCCGCTACGAGAGTCCCAATGCGCTCGCCGCCGACGTGCTGCGTCATCTGGCTGGCGAAGCGATCGAAGCGGCGCCGCCGTCGCGGCTCTATAGCCTTCGAAAACTCGTGCGCCGTCACCGCGGATTGGTGGCCGGCGTGACACTCGTCGCGGCGACGCTCGTCGTCGGCACGATCGGCACCACGTGGGGAATGCTGCGCGCCCGCGCCGCGGAGCGCGAGCAGTCGCAGCTTCGATTCAAAGCCGAGCAAGTCGCGAAGTTCATGCGTCAGACATTCGAAGGCATCACGCCGGAGGTCGCCGACGGTCGTGATACGGCCCTGCTCAAGGATTTGATCGACCGCGCAGCAAAGCGACTCGAGGCGATGGAACTGCGCGAAAGCCAAGCGGTGAGTATCGATCTGCGGCTTACGATCGGTAGCGTCTACACAGTCCTCGCCAGCTACGACGACGCAGAACGTATACTCACACCCGCCTATGAGCAAGTGCGGACGAACGCAGGCGCGGACCCGGAGACGCACATACGCGCGCTGATCTGCCTTGCAGCGCTCGCCGTTGAGCGGGGGCAACTCCCGCGCGCGGCGGAACTCTATCAGTCCGCGCTCGACCGTGTCGAAGCGCTGAGCGTCGTACCGCCGGACGGGATTGGCCAGATTCTCGGTGGGCTTGGCAATATCGCGCGACTTGAAGGGCGATTCGATGACGCGGTCGCGCTGCAACGGCGATCGGTCGAGGAGTCGCGCAAGCAAGCCGGCGACGATCGGAGCGTCGCGGCCGCGCTCGGCAACCTAGCAACTGCATTGAAAATGAACGGCGAGTACGTCGAAGCCGAGTCGCTCTATGGAGAGATTCTCGCGCTACTCGAACGGGACACGCAGGGCGATGCCCTCGCCGTCGCGACCGTACTCAATAATCACAGCGCCTTGTTGCTCTCGCTCGGGAGGGTTGCGGAGGCGCTCCCGCAATTGACTCGCGCCTTGGCGATGTATCGCCGACTGTTTGGGGACAAACACCCGCAAATCGCGAAGAGCTTGATCAACATGGGCGTCGCATATTTCGAGGCGGGACGTAGTGCAGAAGCCGAGCCGCTCGTCCGGGAAGCGCTCGAAATCTATCGTCACACGCATCCCGGCGACACTGAGGAGGTCGCCTCAGCACTGCAAAGCTTGGCGGCCATCTCCGTGCAATTGCGTCAGCCGGCCGCCGCGCTGACCCTGGTCGAAGAAGCGTTGGCGATTCACCGGCGGATCCTCGCTCCCGGGCATCCATCGATCGTCTTAGATCTGCGCACGCTCGCGCACTGTCAGGTGAATCTGGGCATGCTCGCGGAAGCGGAAATCACGGCGCGCGAGGCGTTGGCCATCGATGAGAGTCGGTTGCGCGCCGACCATCCACAGATCGCCAGCGATCTCACCCTGCTCGGAAACATCTTGCGCGATCTCGGCAAACCGGATGAATCGGCGTTGCTCCACCGCCGGGCGTTGCAAATCTATCGAGGAGCGTTTCCGGACGAACACGCGACGATCTCCGATGCGCTGGCCGCGTTGGGCAGCGTCTTGCTCACCATTGAGAAGGTCGCGGCGGCGCAAGAAGCGGCGACCGTTATGAAAGAGTGCTACGAGCGCCGCCGCCGCCAGCAGTCCGACTCGGACTGGCGCGTCGCGAATAGCAAAGCCGGTTGGGTGGGAGCCCTCGTGCAAGTCATCGAGCTCGACCCCGCGCTGACGCGTGCGGATCGGCTCCGTCGCGCTCGCGAAGCCGAGCCATTAGCGCGCGAGTCCTTCGACGCGCTCACCGCCGCCGCAGATAAAATTCCCCAGCATGTCCGCGCCAAACGACTGAGCGATGCCGCCCACCATCTGGCACGCTTGTACGCGGCTTGGGATGCACTCGAACCCGACACGGGTAAATCGACGCTCGCCGCCGAATGGCAGCGGCGGACCGATGAACTGCGCGCAAAGAAATGAAGACGGTTAGCTCTTACTGAGTTCGCGCTTCAGCCAAGCGCGAACGTAGCGCCAATCCCGTTCCACCGTGCGTGAGGAGACGCCGAGGACGGCCGCAACTTCTTCATTCGAGAGTCCAACGAAATAGCGCAAGTTGATGAGCTCCGTCTTGCGGGGATCAATCTCTTCTAAGCGCCGCAAGGCGTCATTGACCGCGAGGATGTCCTCTTGCGCATCGACGACCCCCGGCTCGACTTCCTCATTGGCGACGACTCGGCGCCGGTCCCCACCGCGTTTTTTCGCGCCTTTGCGGCGCGCTTGCTCGACAAGAATATCGCGCATCGCTTGCGCTGCAGCGCCGAAGAAATGGCCGCGGTGATCCCAACCCGGGTCGTTATCGCCGACGACGCGCAAATACGCTTCGTGCACGAGCGCCGTCGCACCTAGCGTTTGGCCGGGCGGCAACGCAGAGAGCCGCGCACGTGCGAGCTTGCGTAACTCGTCGTACACCTGCGGCAAGAGCTGCGCGGCGGCTTCGCGGTCGCCGCTTACCGCGGCGGCCAATGTCTTTGCTAGCTGAGGGGTCGGCGCATCCATCTTTGCTCGGCCTAATTTCCTTCGCCTCATCGCGGACTACCACAGCGCTGATCGACGGCCTCGGAGAATACTACAGGATCGCGTTGAATTCACGAACGACCGGCGGCGACGCGACTCGCCGCAACGGCCGCCGCGTAAATCTCCTTGAGCGGCTGTCCGCTCACGCGCGCCAATTGCTCGCAATCGGCGTGCTCGGGCGCGATGTTCACTGTCTCATCGCCGAGGACTCCAAGCTTCACCCGCACTTTGCCGTACGGCAACTCGACCTCCACCCACTTGCGAGCCAACTTGAATCGTTCCACCGTGCGAAAACGCAGACCGAGGGTCGTGAACTCGCGAAAAATGAGTTCGACCAAACGCGTCGGCGGCCGTCCGGCTTGATCGGCGATGGGCGCCAAGATGGTCACGCTCACACCGGGACGGCCATGCTTCATCCAAATCGGGCAAAGCGCCACGTCGAGTGCGCCGTGCGCGAGCAGCCGCTCACTCACGTGAGAGTAGTGTTCCGGATTCATGTCATCGATGTTGGTCTCGATCACGACGATAGTGTCGCGTTCGCAGCGCGCGTAAAACGCGTCCGCCGCGGTGGTGGCTGCCGATGGTTCGGCGCTCGGTGCGAGTTCCCCGATCGTCACGCGCAGCACATTTGGCCACTCGAAGTTCTTTTGCCCGGCGCCGTATCCGACGCTCGCGATTCGCATCGCGGGAATTCCGCCGAATCTCGTCCCCCAAGTGCTCAGGAGCGCTGCCCCAGTCGGTGTCGTGAGTTCGCCGTCTTCGCCGCGCGAGTAGATCGGAATGCCCTTCAATAATTCGGCCGTCGCGGGCGCCGGGACCGGCAAGCGTCCATGCGCGCATCGCACGGTGCCACCGCCAACGTTGATGGAGGAGGCTTCGATTCGATCGACCTGCAAGAGCTCGAGCGCAAGCGCTGCACCACAAATATCGATGATCGCATCAACGGCGCCCACTTCGTGAAAGTGGACCTCCTCCAACGCCACGCCATGGCGCCCGGCTTCGACTTCGCCGAGCCGTCGAAACACGGCCAGCGCGCGTTCCTGGACGCGTGCGTCGAGCGAACTGTGTTCGATGATGCGCACGATGTCGGCGTAATGCCGATGCGGTGTTACACCGGGACCGGCGGCGGGATCCGGCGCTGCGCCGCCGGTGTCACGAGGACGCGGAACGGTGATCCCAAAATACTGTTGCGAAGCGCTCTTCGATTCGACGCGCGGCCGCGCTTCCCCGGCGTCGACGTGAAACTGTGTCGCGACGAGTCCTTGTTTCCGGACGCTTTCGCGCCGCAACTCACAACCCGCTAACCGGAGTCCGCGGAGGCCGTCGCGCAACGCCGCAAAGTCGGCGCCCGCGTCGATCAGCGCACCGACCATCATGTCGCCCGCGACGCCGGAGAAGCAGTCAAAGTATGCGACTCGCATCGATGGCCTATCCGCTATGAACCAACGGCGGGGCGACTCGAGCGAAGCGCCGCATTCATGCTCCCAGTGCGATAACCCTCGAGATCGAGCGTCACATAAGTGAAACCGAGCGCCTTCAACTCGTGAACGAGCTGGCGCCGCAGATCCGCGGATATGCACAACGCGAAGTCATGCGGCTCGACCTCGAGGCGCGCTGTGTCCCCATGATCGCGCAAGCGAAACTGCTTGAGGCCCATTCGCGCGAGGAGTTCCTCGGCGAATTCGATGCGCGCGAGACCGCTGGCGGTGATTTTTTCGCCGTACGGAAAGCGGGTCGAGAGACACGGCTGCGATGGCTTGTCCCAAGTCGGCAACTCGAGACGGCGCGACAACTCGCGAATCTCCTGCTTCACGAAACCCGCGTCGAACAGCGGACTGCGAATCCCCAACTCCCGCGCAGCGCGCGTGCCGGGTCGAAAGTCGTCGCCGTCATCGACATTGAAACCATCGACGACGTGCGCAAGGCCGTGCGCTTGCGCGAGCGCAACGAGCCGCCCGTAGAGTTGCTGCTTGCATTCATAACAGCGCAGCGGCGTGTTGGCGGCAAAACGCTCATTCGCGATTTCTTGTGTGGGCACGAGTACGTGCCGCACTCCGATGTGCGCCGCGACCGCGGCAGCCGCGTTCGTTTCCCGCTGCGGATAAATCTCCGAAGTCGCGGTCGCGGCGAGGACGCGCGCGCCCAGTACATCGTGAGCGACTTTCAGAAGCAACGTGCTATCCAACCCACCCGAGTGGGCGACAAGCACGGAGTCCAATTCCCGCAGGATGGCATGGAGACGCGCGAGCTTGATGTCGACGTTCGAGGTGCTGTTCGCCGTGGCGCCGTTGTTGCCGAGATCCAAGGAACAAACCTTCATTTCAATGGGGGAAGCAAGCTCAACGGCATCTTCGAGAATGCGCGCATTTAAGTCAATCCGCGCGCGCGTTCCGCTGAACTCCCGCGTCACGGTTACGTGTCGGACCGTTCTGCGCCGTGCGAATCCGGGCCGTGGGAATCAGGGCCGTCGGAATCAGCGCCGACGCTGAAACGCTGCCGACCCGTGAGCGCATCGCGCAAAATGCTCCGATTCATGTACTCGAGCTGACTTCCAGTCGGCACGCCGCGCGCCAGTCGAGTGATGTGCACGCCGGTCGGCCGCAATCGCTCGGCTACCAACAAGGCCGTGCCGTCACCTTCAAAATCCGGGTTGGTCGCGATGATCACCTCGCGAATACCTTCAGTGCGCACGCGCTCGATGAGATGCCGAAGCGTGAGTGACTCCGGTCCGCGATCTTCGAGCGGCGAAAAATTACCGCCGAGCACGTGATACCGCCCGCGAAAGCAACCACTCTGTTCGAGCGCGTGAAGATCACGAGACTGTTCGACAACGCACAAGGCTGTGCGCTCTCTTTTCGGGTCGGCGCAAATCGCGCACTGCTCGTTCTCGGTGTAGTCGTGACAATCACGACACTCGTGCAACTCATTCTTGAGACGGGTAATGGCGGCGGCGAGCGCGAGCGCTTCGTCCCGCGACACTTTCAAGAGATGGTACGCGAGGCGATCGGCGGACTTCGCGCCAATACCCGGCAAGCGCATCAACTCCGCGATCACTTGTTCGAGTACGCTGCTCGATCCCACCGCCGTACCTTCCAGTTCAAGTCATCGCGCGCGCCGCAAGCCCCGAACCGACTCGTCGCCGATTAAAACAAACCTGGAATGTTCACTCCGCCGGTCAGGCGCCCCATCTCTTCCTGCGAAAGCGTCTTCGATTTTTCGAGGCCGCTCTTCATCGCGATGAGGAGTAAGTCTTCTAGCAATCCCAAGTCCGCGGGGTCGACGACTTGCGGATCGATCTCGATCTTGAGGGCTTCTTGTTGCCCGTTGAAAAAGACCTTCACTTGTCCGCCGCCCGCTTCACCTGAAACGATGCGCTTCTTGAGTTCCTCTTGCACTTGCTTCATCTCGCGCTGCAAACGCTGCGCGTGCTGAATCAAGTGACTCATGTCTCCACCAGCTGCCATTAGTCCTCCTTAGGGTCCGCGCCGCGTCGAAGCTGGCGCGCTACTTGCCCCCACCGCGCAACTTGCCACGAAAAATCTCGACCGCCTTGTCGACGATGGGCGGCGCGCTCGAGTTGCCAAGACTTGCCGACGGCGCCGGCGCGATCGGCTCCTTCGTCGTTTTCGACTCACTCGCTGCTGGCGCGGCACTCTCCTCTAGCTGCGCGACCGCGGCCCCGCCGCCGGCCCGGCCGGGGTCGTTCGCGGCTATCAGCTCGAGTCGCACTCCGGCGCCAAATGCGCGATCAAACTGGCTGCGCAGCATCTGCGCGCGATCGTCGGTCAGCAGATTGCGCGCACTCGCCGAGAGTTCGATGCGCACGACGCGCTGCACGGGATCGAGACGCACGCTCGGCTCCACCATTTTGGCGAAGGGCATCGATACCGCGCGCAGACACTCCGCCACGCGATCTCGATCGAAGCCGGCGCCGACGGCGCCCGCGGTGTTGACAATTTCCGGCGCGCCGACGGCGCTCCGCTCACGATTCGGCGCGACCACCGTCGCCGGTCGCGCGCTGTGCGCGTCACCGGCGCGAATCGGCTTGGACGTGGTCGCGGTCACTTGCGGATTCGGCGGCCCGGCGCTCTCCAACAACGAGGCAAGCGGAACTAACCTCGGCAGGGTCGACAATCGCAGGAGCGCAAGTTCCAACGTCACTTCCGCCCGACCGAGCTGCCGCATGCGATGCCGGGCTTCTTGCAACAACTCAAGACCAAGAACGTGCGTCTCGATCTGCTCATCGCGCCAGCCGCTCTTCACGCCGGCGTGCACCCGCTCGCGCACGCCATCGATCAATTGTTCGACCAACACACTCGGATCGGTCCCGCTGCGCTCGTGATGCGCGCAGCGTTCGAGCAACTCCGCGGAGTGCGAGCCGAATGCTAGGTCCAAGATTTGATTCACGACCTCCGGCGAGACGCGGCCGGTCAGCCGATCGAGATCCGCAATCGTCGCCTTGGGTCCGCTGAACGATAGCAATTGATCGAGCAAAGACTGCGCATCGCGCATGCCGCCCTTGGCGAGGCGCGCGATCCGCACGAGCACTTCCGGTTCGGGTGCTGCGCCTTCGAGTTCACAGATCTGCGCGAGTCGCTTGACGATCGCGTCGGGCGCCATGGCGGCGAAGTCACAACGCTGGCAACGCGACAACACGGTCGCTGGCAACTTCTCGGGCTCGGTGGTCGCGAAAATAAACTTCACATGGGCCGGCGGCTCCTCGAGCGTCTTCAAGAGCGCATTGAACGCCTCGCGGGTCAGCATGTGCACTTCGTCGATGATGAAAATGCGATAGCGCCCGGAAGTCGGCGCATAGCGCACGTGTTGAATCAGTTCCCGCACATCATCGATACCGCGATGCGAAGCGCCGTCGAGTTCCAACACATCGAGGTCTTCGCCCGACAGGATGCGCGCGCAGGTCGTGCAGCGATCGCAGGGATTGGCATCGACGCTTTCCGGACAGCGCAAGGCACGGGCGAAAATCCGCGCCATGGAAGTCTTACCGACCCCGCGCGGCCCGCAAAATAAGTAGGCATGGGCGAGACGGTGCTGCAGTATCGCTTGACGGAGCGACTCGGCAATCGCCTCTTGCCCGGCGACTTCGCTGAAGAAACGCGGCCGATAACGCCGCGCGATGACTTGGTAAGCGCCGTCGGCGCCCGCTTCCAGCGACTCATTCGACACTTGCGGTCGGGTCTCCATGTAGGTATCGAAACGCTCCAACGAGCCCAACACAAGGCCAAACTCGCGCCGGCGACGGTGCCGCGCGTTCGCGCGCCAGCCAAAAAAAACCGGAGCCCGATCACACCGCTGGGGATCTGCTGTGGCTGCTCCCTTTCGGGCCTGACCAGGTTCACAGTCCAACGATTGACGGACTCCGGAACTCTTGAAACTCGGCAAATTTCTTTGGCGGAGAGGGGGGGATTCGAACCCCCGGTACCGTGAGGCACACACGCTTTCCAAGCGTGCTCAATCGGCCGCTCTGACACCTCTCCGGCGCATCTTCTGTTTCACCGCGCATCTCATCGCGCGCCCGGCGCAGGCAACGCCGTCTTTACTTGTCACTCTAAATTCGTCGACGTCGAAAGTTGGCGGAGAGGGAGGGATTTGAACCCCCGGTACCGTGAGGCACACCGGTTTTCGAAACCGGCCCATTCAGCCGCTCTGGCACCTCTCCGCTGCAGTTCAGTTCGTCAGCAAACTCTCGAGCGACTCAGCGCAGATCTCGAAAGAACTGCGTCAGCATGGCCGCACATTCATCATCCAGCACTCCACCGCGCCAGCTCACGTCGTGGTTAAAAAGTCCCGGCCGCCAGAGCTGAACCACTGACTCGACTGCACCGGCCTTCGGATCGCGCGCACCATACACGACGCGCGGTATGCGCGCCTGCAGAATTGCACCGGCGCACATCGCGCACGGTTCAAGGGTCGAGTACAGCACAGTCTCTTCGAGTCGCCACGATTCGAGCGCCGCGCAGGCTTGGCCGATGGCCAGCAGCTCCGCGTGCGCTGTGGCATCATTGAGGCCTTCACGCAGATTGTGAGCGCGAGCGATGAGCCCGCGCTCCGGATGCACGATAACTGCGCCGACGGGCACTTCGCGGTCTTGCCCCGCGATTTGCGCCTCGGCCAGCGCCATTCGCATGTAGCGCAAATCGGGATCGGCTTCGAGCCAGGGGACAACCACGCGCAGGCAGTTTCGTTAGTGAATGCGCCCGGCAGGACTCGAACCTGCAACCTTCGGTTCCGTAGACCGACGCTCTATCCAATTGAGCTACGGGCGCGAGGCCAAGTTGGGGAAGTTAGCCCTCGGTTAATACGGTGTCAAGGCGGGTACCGCGAGAACGAGAGAGTCGAGCGGAATCTCGATGGCGACCGACCGCGACGGGATGGCGACAACGTGCACTATTGATCTTTTACCAAGGCGTCGACGTCGACCGTCGAGATGCCATATTGCTCAAGAAACTGCCGCTGGTCCGGCAGCTCGCTGACGCCCGCGAGGCCGAATTGTTCCAGAAAGAACGAGGTCGTGGTGTAGAGCAGCGGCTTGCCGAGGCTTTGTTCGTCGCGTCCGATGATCTCGATGAGTTGCCAATCCAGGAGACTCTTCATGATCGCGCTCGACTGGACGCCGCGGATGGCGTCGATGTCGGACTTGCGAATCGGCTGGCGATAAGCGACGAGCGCCAGTGTTTCGAATGCCGCTTTCGAGAGCCGCACGCGGCGCGCCTCGCCGCGCAGGCGCGCGACGAACGGCGCACATTCGGGTGTGGTCAGAAATCGGTAGCCCCCGGCTTCGAGCACCAGACGATACCCGGCGCCCGGTCGATTCGACTCCTCTAGCAGAGTGTCGAGCATCGCGGAAACGGCCGATGGCTCGGCCTCCGGAACGAGCGCGACCAATTGCGGAAGCGAGAGAATGGTGCTCGACGCGAACAACATCGACTCGAGGGCCGCGCGCAGGCCTTCCCCCGCGAGTCGTTCGACCGGCTCCGCCTCGAAGTCGATCACTGCGGCGCGGCGGCGACGCGGCGCCCGGCGTGCGCCGTTCGGGTCCGTCGATGACACTGTATTCGATGACACTGTATTCGATGACACTGTATCCGTCGGCGCGGAATCGTCCGACGCGGAGAGTTCGTGCGCGTCGTCCGCCGCCGCTGTTTCAGTGTTGACCTGTTCGGTGTCGACCTGCGCGCGAACGCTCTCCGCTGCCGCGATCTCATCGGCAGCGCCAGAATTCGCCGGTCCGTTCGCCGTCGCCGAATCGGCGCGCCCGGTTACTCTAGAATCTATTCTTGTTCTGCGCGCAATCACGCTCGGGCCTCCTTCGGACTTGGGGTCCGCGCTACAGGTTCTCGTCGAACACGGTCACGGAACAGCGATCTCGCAAGAGCTGCTCGATCTCCGTAACTTCTTCGGGCGTCGGCGGCATGCGTTTGAGTTCGTCCAGCAATTGTTCCCGCACTTCCGCGAGCGGACGCTGCGGCTGCGCCTCCATGACCTCGAAGAGTTGGAAGCCATACTCACCGTCTTGAATCGGCGCTGAAACTGTTCCGACCGCGAGGCCAAACACAGCTTCGGCGAGCTTCGGATCCGTGAGATGTTGCGCGCTCACCCAACCCAACTCGCCGCCCCGCTCGGCGGTGTCCGGCATCCCCGAGTGCTCGCGGGCAAGAGCCGCGAAATCCTCGCCGGCTTCGATTCGCGCGCGCACTTGCAGCGCCAAGGTTCGCGTCGCCTCGATGCACTCTGCGCTCGGCGTGCCGATTTGCTCAAACGGAAAAGCAATATGTCGCAAGCGAACCCGGGGCTGCTGAAAAGTCTGCTCGTAGTAGCTTTGCACTTGCAGCTCAGAAACTTCGCGGTTTCCGAGAACTACGCGTTCGATCAAGAGGCGATTGCGAAGCTCGGGTCGCAGACTCTGTTGCACGTCCTCGAGCGTCATCCCCTTCCCACCGAGTTCGGCGAGAAAGTTTTCGCGGTCGGCGGCGTCACCCTCAAGAAACGGTCGCAGTTCATCGGCAACCGCCGCGTCGAGCTCGGCACTCGTCACCGAAACGCCGAGGGCCGCCGCTTCACGCACGAACAACTCCTCGCGAATCACGCCGAGCAAGGCCCGCCGACCGTAATGACGTTCGAGGATGCGCGCCTTGAGTGCCGCGCGCGTAATGACGGTGTCGCCGACGATCGCAACGGTTGCGTCGGGTTGCGCGTCGTCTGAGTCGCGGTCGCCGAGATTTGGACCGACGCAGCTGGACAGCAAAACCGCGCATAGCAAAAGCGAGCGGCCGAGACCGCGGTACGCTGCTCGTTGAATCTCCGGCGCCATCGTCGAGTTACCGCTCTTCGTAGTACTTGAGAATCTCGATGAGTTGCGAAATGGAAAGCATGCCCATTTCGAGCATGTGCATGCCGATGAGCTTGTGCTGGTTACCGAGCTGCATCTCCCGCTCTTGGCGCTCTAATGCGCGCTGCACATCTTCTTGCGAAACATAACCGAGACGACAGGCGATGTCGCCAAACAACTTGGTGTTTTGATCAGACTGCGCCGTGTCACTGGGCGCCGCAGAACCATAGCCCGACGGATGGCGGCGATGCCAGGCCCACGCCGTCTCGAGAATATTGCGCAGGTCCGATTCTCGCGGCGTCCAATCAAGCGCTTCGCGGGCGGCGTCGCACGCCGCCACCTGCACCGGCACATCGCCGGATCTTCGCCCCAAGACTTCGATCGCGATGGACGCGCCAAACAACTGCTGCGCTTCCTGCAACACTTCACGCACGCTGTAGCCTTCGCCACCACCGAGATTGAAGACTCGCCCGGCGCACGTATCCGTTCGATCGAGCGCGAGCAGTAGCGCGCGCGCGACGTCGCTGACGTGGACAAAGTCACGAATGCAAGTGCCGTCAGGCGTATCGTAGTCCGTGCCGAAGATGCTGAATTTCTTGCGGCGTCCGAGCGCGGCGAGCAACAGCGATGGAATGAGCTGCAGCGCATCGCGACGATCCTCGCCGATATCCCCCGCTTGATCGGCTCCAGCCGCCGTGAAACAGCGCAGCGTCACGTGACGCAGACCTTGTTGCTTGGCGATCTCGGCCAGCATTTCCTCTATCATTCGTTGGCTGCGTCCATGAGTCGTGATGGGGCGACACTCGTGCTGTTCTGGGATCGGCACTTCGGCCGGCAGGCCATAGACGGCGGCCGTCGAAAGATAGACCAGTCGCTCGACTCCGGCCGAGAGCATCGCGTGCACGAGGTTGAGCGTCCCCGCGACATTGTTGCGATAGTAGTGCACGGGGTTGTCGAGATTCGCGGGTGCGCGATAGGCCGACGCCAACTGCAGCACGGCATCGATCGCGAAGGTTTCGAACACCGAACGCAAACTACGCGGATCGAGCAAGTCTCCACTGACGAGTTCGAGCCCATCTACCGCCTGCGGATTGCCGGATGAGTAGTTGTCGAAGATGACCGGCTCATGGCCGAGCCGGCTACATTCGCGAACCGCGTGGCTGCCGATGTACCCGGCGCCGCCGGCGACAAGGATCCTCAACTCCCACCCGCCTGTCCCTGTTGGCGATCGAGCCGTCCCGGTTGGAAATCCAGCGCTCGCCGTCCCGGCAAATCGGGTGTGAGCGAGCCTGAAACTTTGCGCGTCGGGTTTGTCGACTTCAGCCAGCCGGAGCCGAGATCTGGCGCCGCGGAACTCCCGGCGGCTGACCACAGTTGCTGCCACGCATCACGGCTGCGCGACACCGCGCCGAGCAGCGTCATCAGCGCGCGATCGGCGGCGGCGCCCCAAACTTCCGATGCGCGCAAATCGATGAGGGGTTGCACCACCGCGCGATGCGGGAATGCCTCGGCAAGTGCAAGCAATGTTTGAACGCTGTGCGGCGGCAGTTCGGCCGCGCGCGCCAAATCGCGCGCAACCCACTCGCCGAATTCGCCGCGACCAAACGAGCCGAGCACGAGCGCCATCGCCTTGAACGCTTCGTTTCGACTCTCCGCGAGCGCCGCTGCGTAGATCGCCGCGGCCGAAACCTCGAACGCATGATTGCCGAGCATGCGCGCGGTCACCATGCGAACGAGCGGATCGTCGCCGCGCAGCCGAACCAGCAGGGTGTCGATCAGCAGCGGATCATCGTTCTTGACCAGTTGCTGAATCGCGTTCTCGCGGATGAATTTGTTTTCGTGTCGCAAGTCCGCCAGCTCACGATCGAGCTGCGCGACCGCCTCTGCGCTCCGCAACCGCTCGACCTCTTCGCGCGTTCGCCAGGCGCCGCGGAAGTTGACGAGTTGCAGCTTCTTGAGTTCCTTGCGCGGCACCCAGCGATTGCGGTGCAGCACGAATCCAAGGCGGTCGCGCGCGCCCTCATGATTCGGATCGACGGCAAGCACTCGCTCAAAAACGCGCAACGCACTGGTCTTGAGTCCTTGACTCTCCGCCCAACTGCCGAGTTCGACGAGTGCATCCAGGTCAGCGGCGCCGATTTGATCGAGACGGCGCTCGAGTTCATCGAACGGCGCTTCGCGAGCCTCGCAATTGAGCACGTCCGCCGCGGCGATCACGACTTCTTGACCGACATCGATTTTGACGCGAAAACTGCCGTCATCGAGCCGCGTCACCTTACCCTCGATCGAGTTGCCGTTACGGAGTCGAAGCACATCCGCATCGGCGCCGGGGCTGGCCGCTAGCGCTAGGCCCGTGAACGCGAGCACTCCGAGCCAGTGCGTCATCGCTCGTGAATGCGGAGGATCTTGAATCTCACGTGCGAGTTGGATAGACCCCTACCCTTTCATCGATCGGCGCGTGCGGTGGCGGAAGGTCCAACTACGAGAGGCGCCATGAGCGGCAAAATCCTACTGGCCACCGGCAACCGTCACAAGCGTGAGGAATTCCGGCGCTTGCTCGGCGCCGACGACGCCTTTCTTATCGACATTGAATCGCTCGGCGCGACTCCTCCGACGCCGGTCGAGGACGGCGACAGTTACCTCGAAAACGCCACGATCAAAGCGAGAAGTTATTTCACTTGGTCCGGACTGCCGTCGTTGGCGGATGATTCCGGGCTCGAAGTTGCGGCGCTCGATGGCGCACCGGGGATTCACAGCGCGCGCTACGCTGGGATCGGCGCATCCGATGCGCAAAACCTCGCGCGACTTTTGGACGAGACCAAAGGTCTGGATGGTCGCGCGGCGCGGCGCGCCCGCTTCGTGTGCGTGCTCGTTCTCTGGCGCCCGAACGCCGCGCCCGCGAGTTTTCGCGGCGAGTTGACCGGTTATCTCCGCAGCACGCCGGTCGGCGGCGGCGGCTTCGGTTATGACCCGATTTTTGTGCCCGACACGGAGACGAGAACGCTTGCCGAACTCGAGCCCGCTGCGAAAGATCTCATCAGTCACCGCGGCCGGGCGGCCGCGGCGTTCCGGACGTGGCTCCAGGGTTCCGAGTTCAAGCAGGTTCGGTAACTCCTACGCTACGGCGCGCCGTTCACCGCTTTGCGCTCGCCTCCTTTCGTGCTAAGTTGGCCGCGGTTCGCAACAGCGAACGTCACCCGCGCACGGTACTGCAGGAGCAACGCTTGAGCGACACGGCTAGACTCAGCACGGCGAGCCAACAATCCACGCCAGGAACGCCCAGTCCCACCGCACCGCACAAAACTCTCTGGCGCTCGGTCAAAGAAAACTTGGAAGCCATTGTCGTCGCCGTCGTGCTGGCGCTGATCATTCGGCATTTTTCCTTAGAAGCGTTCGAGATCCCGACGGGTTCGATGGCGCCTGGCTTGAACGGCGTGCACGTCGACTCGGAGTGTCCAAACTGCGGCACGACGGAGAGCATCGGCATCAATACCGATCAAGTCTCCGGCGCCGTCAACGAACGATTCAGTCCGGGCTTTATTTGCGAGGGAAAGTGTCCTACGTGCGGAGTCGAAATCGAGGCCGCCACTATGACATCGCAGGACGCCGTGTTCTGCAAGAGTTGCAGTAAGCATGTCGAGCTCTCACCCGAGAGTTTTCGCCGCTCGAACGCGCGATGTGAGATTTCGGCTTGGTGCCGCGAATGCCTCTACGAGTACAACGAAGTCTTCGAGCCGCGGGATTGTCTCGGCGGCCACAAAATTCTCGTCAACAAGTTCGTATACAACTTGCGATCGCCGCGCCGTTGGGAAGTCATCGTCTTCAAGTTCAACCGGCAGCGCAACTACATCAAACGATTGATCGGCTTGCCGGGTGAGCGCGTGCAAGTCATCGACGGTGACATTTGGATCAATGGCCGAATCGAGCGCAAACCCGAGTGGGCGCAGCGCGAGCTTTGGTTTCCGGTGCACGATTCGCGTCGCCAGGAGTTAGGCGCGGTGAAACCGCCGGCCTTCGAGCGCACGGGAGAAAAAATCTGGCAAGGCGGTGCGCAAGATCTCACATTCAACGCGCTGCCGGCAGACGGCGGATTGATTGGGAGTCAGGGTGGTTTGAAGTACCAGCGCGAGATCCGCAATCGCTACGCCTACAATTCGGCGCGGGGCGCGGACAACTCCAAGAGTAGCGACTCGCTCGTCAAAGACATCCGCATTCTCGCCGATCTCACGGTCAACGGCGTCGTGAACGGCGCGCAGGGGAGCGTTAGCTTCGATATTCACAATGGAGATCGCATCTATCGCTGCTTGTTGCCGGCGAGTCGCGGCGCTCCAATCGTGGCGGGTTTCTATACCGCCAAACTTAAAGTGGAAGGCGCGGGTCATGGGCCCTTCGAGTTACTGAAGTCTTTCGAAACCGTCGCGCTGCGTCGCAAGCAATCTCAAAGCATCGATTATTTCTTAGCGGATCGGCAACTGGTCTTGAGCATCGACGGCACCGAGATTGCCTCATTCCCCCTCGACCAAGAGGACCTCGTGGAAAAGGGCGGCGTGAACGCGACTGTGAGCATTCAATTCGAGAATCTCGGCGGCGTCTTCGATCGCATTCAGATTTTTCGCGATATCCACTACACGACGATGATGAACGGACCTTACGCGCCCTACGCGACCACAGCACCGTACGTGATCCCGGACGGCCAGTACTTCGCGATGGGCGACAATAGTCCGGCGAGCATGGACTCGCGATATTGGAAATCGGTCAGTGGAGAAAACATGCTCGGCCGCGCGTTCGCCATTTTTTGGCCGGCGTTGCCGTGGCGCTTCGAGCTGGGGCTAATTCGCTGATGCTGGAAGCGCGCAATCTCTGCAAGTCCTATGGCAACCGGCGAGTGGTCGATCACGTGTCCTTCACGGTCGGGAAGGGCGAGATCATTGGCCTTCTCGGCAAGAACGGCGCTGGCAAGACCACTTCATTTCGCATGACCATGGGCATGGTACGACCCGACAATGGCCATGTGTTCTTCGGCGGTGAGGAGATCTCGGCCTTGCCGATGTACCAACGCGCGCAACGTGGCATGGGTTATCTGCCGCAAGAGTCGTCGGTATTCCGCGGGCTCTCTGTGCGCGACAATTTGCTCGCCATCCTCGAGACACGACCGCTGAGTCCCGCTGAACGCATCGACCGACTGGAAGAGCTAGTGCAGGAGTTCGGCCTGGAACGCGTGCTCGAGAGTCAATCGTCCGTGTTGTCGGGCGGTGAGCGGCGCCGACTTGAAGTGGCGCGCTCACTCATCACGAATCCGACGTTGATATTGCTCGACGAGCCGTTTTCGGGCGTTGACCCGATCGCCGTCTCCGATCTGCAGGAAGTCATCTTCCATCTCAAGCAGAAGGGCATCGGGATTCTGCTGACCGACCACAACGTGCGCGAGACGCTCGCCACGACCGACCGCTCCTACATCATTTATGACGGGCGCATCATCGCCCACGGCGACAAAGATGAGATACTTGCGGACCCCAATGCCCGCCGTTACTACTTGGGTGAAAGGTTTGAAATGTGAGTGCGCCCGTCGTTCGAAAACCTGCCGGTGGTGAAACCGACGCGGAGCCCGAGTCAGTGGCAATCGCAAAGCTCTGGCATCGCGGCGCGCTCGTACTCGCCTGGCTCGTACCGGGACTTGGTCATTTCGTGATCGGACAACGGCGCCGCGGACTCGTGTTGTGCGTGCTCGTCGGCGGCGCATACGTGGCAGGTTTGGGTCTGAGTTCGGGTGAAGCGATTTCGCGCGAGTTGCACCCGTACTCGTTTTACGCGCAGATCGGCATGGGCGTCACTTTGCCCATTTTGCGTTTGGACCCGGCGCACGCGGTCGTCAAGCATGGCGGTAACGCCATCACGGAACTCGATGTTGTGCCGCGCCGACTCGATACGGGTCTCTTGTTTTGCAATATCGCCGGGTTGCTGAACATGTTGGTGATTCTCGATCTCATCGATCAGTTGCTCAAACGCGCAACGACCCGTGGACGGTAGTGTCCGCGGAGTAACATTCGCAGAAGAATGGTTCGCAGGATGAAAGACGCGCTATGGCCTCCGCGCTCGTGATCGAGATCTTGCTGTTCGTCGGCATCACCAGCGTCGTTGGCACGGTGACGCTGACGTTGGCAGAACATCGCGAGCAAAATTGGCTGCGCGAGTATTTTTCCTATTCGGGCATGGCGATTCTGGGGATTGCCGGATTCACAGCCGCGATCCTCGCGTTGTCCGCTGTCTTTCAGTAGATTGGCGACGCGGAAGTGGACGAGTTGGTCGCGGGTGTCGCGCAAGCGACACGCGAGGAAAGTCCGAGCTTCGCAGGGCAAGGTGGTGGGTAACGCCCACCGGGAGTGATCCCAGGGAAAGTGCCACAGAAAATATACCGCCGACGACTTGCTCGTCGGTAAGGGTGAAATGGTGAGGTAAGAGCTCACCGCGGAGGTGGTGACATCTCCGGCACGGCAAACCCCGCCTGAAGAAAGATCAAATAAGGGCGAAGGAGCGGCCCGCTCCGTACGTGGCGAGCGATCGTTACGGATAGTGCCCGGGTAGATCGTTCGACGGCGCCGGCAACGACGCTGCTAGAGGAATGACCAGCGACGCCGATCTCGATTGGCGTACAGAACTCGGCTTATTGTCCGCTTCCGCGTTTGTGGAGAGGTTTTGCCCGTTCCGAGTGTGACGTGCCGAATATGCCGAGGACCGAACACCGACGCCGCGCGGATTAGAGGTATAAGATCCGCGTGCAGTTGCCGCATTTCACGTACTCGCCCTGGCGCAGTAGGCTGATGCTCTGTGGACTGAGCGAGATATTGCAGCCGCCACAGACGCCGCCTTCCGCGGACACCACGCTGCGTTCGCGAAAACGCGGGAACATCGTGGTGTACTCGCTCAGCACGGCGGCATCGATTTGGCTCGCAGCGGACGCGCGGCGCGGCAGCAGCTTTTCAGCTTCGGCCTTGATCTCGATCTTGTCGGCGTCGAAACGTGCGCATTCCTCCTCGAGCACTTGCATGCACTCGGCGACATACTGAACCAGATCCTGCTCGAGTTTGTTCGCCTTCTCGAGTTGCTCGAGCGCGATCAGTTGCTGCTCTTCAAACGCGGCGTTCTCGCGTCCAAACCGATTGATCTGATGCTCGAGCGCCTTGTATTCGGTATCGTTCTTGGCCTGATTCAGGCGCGTGCGGCTCTCGTTGGTCTTTCCCGACAGGGTTGCGATCTCGAGGTCAAGGCGATCGATCGCCATCTTCGCTTGCTTTTTTTTCTCACGCGCTTCGCCGAGTTGCCGCTCCGCCTCGGTCACTCGTTTTTCCAGCGCGGCCAACGTCTTGGGCCGCTGCGTGATCTCTTTGCGCAAGATCTCGAGCCGATCGTCGAGTCGTTGCAAAGTGAGGAGTTTCTCGACTTCCTGATGCAAGCTGCCTCCTCCAGTCCGCCGGCCGCCTAAATCGCGAGCATACCGAGCCCACACTCCGGATTACACTCTTAGGCTACACTCCGGATTTACAAAGTAGCACCGGCAGCACATCGGTCTCGGTGTGAGACTTCGATGTTCTGCCGGCGCCAAATGCGCTTCGTGCGCCAGAGTAGCCTACTTCACGCCTTCGAGAAAGCCCTCCAGGTGCCGCGCCCGAATCGGGTGCTGCAATTTCTTGACGGCCTTCGCCTCAATTTGGCGCACTCGTTCGCGCGTCACTTTGAAGATTTTGCCGACCTCCTCGAGCGTGTAGGTGTAGCCGTCCTCGAGCCCGTACCGGAGTTTGATGATCTCGCGCTCGCGGTAGGTCAGGGTCTTGAGCACCTCACCCATCTTCTCTTTCAGCATCTGCTGAGTTGCGGCATTGATCGGGGACTCGGCGGCTGCATCTTCGATGAAATCACCGAAGAAGCCGTCGTCGGAGTCGCCGATCGGCCGATCGAGCGAAATCGGGTGCTTCGAAATCTTGATGACCTTACGGGTCTCTTCCTCAGGAATCCCCAGCTCCTGCGAAATCTCCTTGATGCTGGGTTCGTAGCCGAGTTTCTGCATGAGCTTCTTGGTGGCGTTCCGCACTTTGCTCATGGTCTCGATCATGTGCACCGGAATGCGAATCGTGCGCGCTTGATCTGCGATCGAGCGGGTGATGGCTTGCCGAATCCACCACGTCGCATAGGTCGAGAATTTGTAGCCGCGCCGGTACTCGTATTTCTCGACGGCTTTCATCAAGCCCGTGTTGCCTTCTTGAATGAGATCCAAGAACGACAAACCGCGGTTGCGGTAACGCTTGGCGATCGAAACGACGAGCCGCAAGTTGCCGGCTGAGAGCTTGCGCTTGGCTTGCTCGTAGTCGGCAAAGTACTTGTTCATCTTGCGAACACGATCGAACAGCGTGTCGCGACTCTCCATCGCGAGCTTCTCGAGCATCTGAATGACTTCTTCTTCAGCGTCGATGGTGTCGCGGTCCGTTTTGCGCGGCCGCTTGCTCGCTTTGAGACTCGCGAGCTTGCGTTCTGCCAAACGGAAACGGTCGCGATGGCTGCGCAACCCATCGCGCAGATTGTCGAGAATCTCACGACGGAAATTGAGTTCGGCAAGCAGGTAGCCGATCTTCGCCGAACGGGCGCCGATGCGCTCGCTGAGCCGTTCTTTGTAACGGCCCGACAATTTGTCGGCGTAGAGTTTCTCAAAGTCCGACCGGTTGTCGAGGTAGAGGCGTTCGACGGTCGCCAGGTTTTGGCTGAGACGCTGCAGCATGTCTTCGCGCGTCGGCTCGCCCGACGACGGGGTGAGCTTGATCACCTTGTCGATGGGCTGATCGCCGCACATGACTTCTTGCGAAAGTCGAATGAGGGCCTCTTGGCAGACGCCGGACGTGTAGACCGACCGCCGGTAGCGATCGCGCGAGGTCTCGATCGTCTTCGCGAGCAGCAGCTCTTCGGCGCGCGTGAGGAGCGGGATCTCCCCCATTTGGGTGAGGTACATGCGCACCGGATCATCGATCTTCTCCGGCAAACCGTCGAGATCCGCATCCTTGAGGTCTTGCAATTGGACCGGGTCGTCCTTGATCTCGATCTCGAACTTCTCGAGCACGTCATAGACGCGATCGATGCGCTCGGGCGAGTTGCACTCCTCCGGGAAAAAGGCGTTGAACTCCTCGTACGTGATGCTGCCGTTTTTCTTGCCCGTTTCCTTGAGACGCAGGATGCCCTCGTCCATGGAAATCTTTGCGTTCACGACCCGGCGCTTGACCTCGGTCGGCTCGAAGTCGACGAATTCGGGATCCTTCAAGAGCGTGAAGTCGACCTCCGGATCGGCTTCCTCGGGCTCGGCTTCCTCGAAAACGAAACTGTCATCAAACTCTTCGTCGGCTTCCTCCTCGGGCGCCTCAGCGACCGCACCTGGAAACTCCGACTCAGCGCTCTCAGCGCCTTCCACTTCTTCGACTTCTCCGACACTCATGATTTGTCTCCACATCCAGACCGACGGCTCCGCAGAACTCGACGGCCACTACCAACTCCCGCAATTTTCCGCGCCGCGACGACATGCCCTGCCGCCGCGCGCCGTTTGACTTTCTTTACTCGCCGCTCCAAACATACGCGCCGGAGGCGCGAACGTCGGGGTGAAAGAGTTGCTTGGTCGATTCGGTCTGCCGAAGCGTCCGAGCAACTCTTGAGGGGGCTGCGGACAGCCCCCTAACAAAACAGCCCCGAGAAACTAGCCCAGTGCGCCCGAAGCACCGAGGCGAGCGAATTCAGCGCGTTGGCGCGCCAAGTTCTCCACTTCAACTAACAAGTCCGACCACGACTGCGGACTCAATCTTCGCAGCCGCAATTCATCATTGCGCAGTTCCGTGAGGAGTCGCACGAGCTGTTCCTCGGCGGCACGAACTTGCGCCAGGTCTTCGGCGCCCGCGTAGAGACGTTCGCCACTGGTGAACCAACGCCGGGCGCTCCGATCGAGTTGCTGCTTTTCTCGCTGCAGCAGCCCAAGCAACAGCCAATTCAGTCGTTCCGAGTCGAGCGGTGCGTCGAGCGCTGACTCCTCCAATTCGAGGTACTTCGCCTTAACGACAAGATCATCAAAGGCGACCGCACCCGGCAGCTCGCCCATCTTCGCATTCCCACGGCTCGAATTTTCACTCTTCGCGCTGCCACTCTTCGCGAGTGTCTCGCACACCGCCGTCGCGATCACCTGCAAGACTGGCTCACTAAATCGCTCCGGTGGATGAACACCGAGCAACACCGCGCCTGCTTGCGGCCGCGAAAGGCACGCGACCAACAGCAAAGACTCTTCGATCCCGGCTTCCGGCGACGGTGCGACACGCATCTGAGTACGCCCGCCAACGCCAATCGTTGGCGCACTCGCTGAAGAATCTGCCGGCACCGCAACAGTGCGCGCGGCCGGCTCGGCGGCATTCGGCGGCGCAACTACCGGCCGACGTTTCTGCCCTTCGAGCCAACGGCGAAAGTCGCTGTCGACGAGCGACGCGCGCACGGCGAGCGCTTGGCTCAGTAAACCGAGCGCGTGCTCGCGCGCGATGTTGTTGTGCGCCAGCCGCTGCACAAACTTGAAGTACCCGCGCGACACCTGACCGCGCGCTGCGCCGGTGTCCAGTCCGTGGTGCGCAACGAGCTCGGCCAGAGCGAATTCGAGCGGACCGACGGCGCAGCTGAGTAGTTCCTCGAAGCGCGCCTTGCCGTCCGTTCTTTGCAGCAAGTCACACGGGTCTTCGCCGCCAGGAATCAGCAGCACCTTCATGTCCACGTTCGACGCCAAGAACAACAGGATCGATTTCAACGCCGCGTTTCGACCGGCCACATCGCCGTCAAAAACCAACGTGACCGAATCCGCCAAACGCGCGATCCGCGTCGCGTTCTCTTCAGTGAGCGCGGTTCCGAGCGTCGCCACTGCCTGCCGGAATCCCGCTTGATGCGCCATCATCACATCGGTGTAGCCCTCCATGAGCAACAGACTCCGACTGCGACGAATGACTTCGCGTCCTTCGTAGTGACCGTACAGCAACTGCCCTTTGCGAAAGATCGCGGACTCCGGCGAGTTGATGTACTTCGGCTCTTTCCGCTCATCCGCGGTCTCGGTTACCGCGGCCGACATCGTCACTGCGGCTGGCGGCGGCGGCTCGTGCACGACCGCTTCCGTCGCAAGTACGCGAGCGCCGAATCCGGCGACGCGCCCCTTGATGTCACGAATCGGAAACACGACGCGATTGCGAAATGCGTCGTAGCTGACGCTCACGCCACCCGCGCGTTCGAGCCCGAGCCGAACGCCTTGCTCGCGTGAAATCCCCGCGCGCCGCAATTCATCGACGAGTTGCGACCAGCCACCCGGCGCGTAACCGACAGCAAACACGCGCAGCGTTTCGTCCGTGAAGCCACGGCGCTCGAGGTACTCGAGCGCATGCTGTCCGACCGGTTGTCGAAGCTGCCGGCCGAACCACTCTGCGGCGCGCAAATTGAGTTGGTGGTCGCGATCGAGTTCGTCCGTTCGCGGCCGCGGACCGCGAGATTTTTCCAGCGTGATTCCGACTCGCTGGGCGAGTTGCTCGAGCGCTGCGGGAAACTCGATGTTCTCGTACTTCATCACGAACGCGTACACGTCGCCGCGCTCGCCGCAGCCGAAGCAGTGGAAGCTCTCGCGCTCGGGGTCCACCTTGAACGAAGGTGTTTTCTCGGTGTGAAACGGACACAGCGCTTTGAAGCGACCGCCGTCCGGCAGGAGCGTCACGTACTCGCCGATCACATCGGAGATGGGATTGGCAGCACGAACGCGCTCCCGATCGTCGGAAGGCCGTCGATCATCGGATGGATGGACAGTTTCAGCAGCGCGTGCGACCACGGTCGTTCGATTCATTCCAGCCGGTGCTCCACTCTCCGACATTACAGCCGCCGTTGCATCCGCTTCGGCAAGGCATTGGGAGGGAAGCGCACACGCTGAATCGAAATGCGTCGCACGAAGAACTGGCGAAGCCGCTGGTCAAACCCGCTGGTTGAACCGACAGCTAGCCCGCTGAAAACATGGCGCGCTCAGGCACCGAAAACTCGGTGCTGCGAACTCTTCCGCCGCACGCACGAGTCGTCGAACTCGCCGCGATCGGAAGACTTCGTTTGCGCCCAGCCAATGAACGCTTCTTGCACTGACTGGCACTCAGCCAATTGGCACTCTGCCAATGAGCATTCCGCCAATTCACACAGATCAGTGCGATGAACCGTTCTCGGCTTCCACAGCCTGCGACGAACGACCAGCAGCTAACGGCGACGCGAGTTGCGCCCACCGTTCGCTCTCCCCCACCCAACTGTTCAGGTCAAGTCCCGTTTTGGCGAGACTTGGCCACGACAGACGTGTTCTTGACAGTCCGCTCTTGAAACCGAGCGGCGCTGTGTACCCTTTTCGCAAGCCGAGTGTGCCATTAATGGCAAAACGGAAGAGCCGGGTTTGCTCTCCGTGTAAGGGCAAATATTACCGGTCGCGTGACGGCACGGCTAGCTGCCAGTTTTTTCTACCTAATCGAGATCGGCGACCTTCTTGCCTTAGCTAAGAGTCAGTTTCCGCGAAGTTTACGCCACGTGCTCGAAGGACGCGGCCCAACGCGGCAAATTGTTCCGGCTCGAGGTCTTCGGGGCGCACGCGAGGATCGACGCCACTTTCTAGCCAGCACGAATCGTCGGGACCGACGTGTTCGCGCAGAATCGATCGCAACATCTTGCGTCGGTGCAGAAACAAAGTCCGCGCCAGTTGAGACGCGACTGCGAGGTCCGGGGAGACGACTTCGTGACGCTGCCAAGTGACGAACACGGAGTCGACGTTGGGCGGCGGCGTGAAGAGTTCCCGGGCGATCGTGCGTCCGCGTTTCACGCGTCCGGCGAGCGCCAGCACGATCGACCCCGTGCCGTACTGCGCGGTGCCTGGCTCGGCGCACCATCGGTCGGCAATTTCGACTTGCACGAGCACGCCCATGCGCCGCAACACCGGCACGCCGAGCACTAGTTGCAGGACGAGCGGATTGGCGATCGCATACGGCAGATTGGCGACCAACGCGTAATCAGTCCAATGGGCGAGTGCGTCGAGGAGCGCGGGAGCGAGGCGATTCTTCGTCTCCAGCGCGTCGCCCTCGATGAGCCTCCAGGCCGGTGCGTCGATCGCGGCCCGCAGATAGTCGGCGAGTCGCGCGTCGATCTCGACACTCACGACATTCGCGTCGGCAGATAATAACGCCATCGTCAGCGTGCCGGCGCCGGCGCCGATCTCAAGAATGCGATCCGTCGCGCGCACGCCGGCATCGCGCACCAAAGCTTCGAGAAGTTGGCGATCGAATAAAAAACACTGACCGAGTTTGCGCTGAAAGCGAAACCCTCGCTGCGCGAGCGCAACGAGGGTTTCACGCCGTGTCGGCCACGGCTGGTCGCGTCGCCAGCGCGGCTCTTGTGGACCGCATGCGTCCGTCATTGAAGCGACCAACGACGACTCAAAAAACTTGCCGCGCGAAAACTCAGTTGCCGAGTCGAATTTCGACGCGGCGACACTTGGCTTGGTTCTCTTTGGTGTTGGGATCCGTGACGCCATCGGCCGGACGCGAGTAACCGTAGCCGTGCAATACGAAGCGATCTTCGGGCACGCCCTTGTCGACCAAGTACTTGAACACAGAATGCGCGCGCTTGGCGGATAGATCCCAGTTGTCGGCGTTATTCGATTTCACGACTTTGGTGTTGTCGCTATGGCCTTCGATGTGGATGCGTTTTCCGGCGTACTCGTTGAGAAGTTTGCTCGCGAGGGAATCGAGTTCCTTGCGCGGACCTTCGCGCAGTACCGAGCGGCCCGATTGAAAGAACAGTGCGTCGCTGAGTAACAGCGCACCGCTCGCCGTGCGATCGAATCCCATCTCGCTAGCGGCTTGCTGCGAGAAGCCGCTGTCCGGCAACGGAAGATTCGGAATGTCTTCGAGCTGTTTCCGCAGGCGCTCATTGGCGGCGCGAGTCGCTTCGTTTTCGAGGACGAGCGCGTCGTACTTGGACTCCATCTCCTTGTAGCGCGCGCCAATCAAAGCGGCGCCGCTCGTCGACTCGGAACCTGATTGTTCCGCGTTGCGCAGCCCGAGCATCAAATTGCGGTTGATTTCTTCCGCTTGGCTCAATCGTTTTTCTAGATCTTGATACTTGATCAATGGCACGCACGAGCACAAGGCCGGCACCAATGCCAAGAACAACACACATGACAGACGACGAACCACTCGCGATGAACCTAACATAGAAAACCTTCCACGCATCGCTGCGACGAGTTGCTGAGAAGAGCCGACGAATCTCAGTGAATCTGGATCACACCCAGTAGAAGCTCGGACCTCACCCGACCCCGAGCATCGCATCGCTGCGCATCAGAGCGACACGGCCGGCAGTCTGCCACAAAGCGACGAACCGGAAAAGCAAAAGCTGGATGGTTCGAAACTGGAACGTACTCAGTTCTCAAAGCCGAATCCCAGTGTCTCCCGAGGTCGCAGCGAGCGACCGGCTGTTTCAGGCGATGTTCAGAACTCGCGCGACGCAATCAGGTCACGATGAAGAATGGGTTCGGCCTCTAGAGCCGACAAGAACTCATCCCAGAGTTCCTCTGCCGGCCCTTCAGGCCGGGATCATCTTCTTGGTCGTTTTCCCCGGGGTAGGCCGCCGGGCCGGCCAACCCCGGGCTCTGCTCCGTCGGACCTTTCAGGTCCTCTCAGAGACGACAGCTGCGGGCCCGTACTCATGCCGTACTCATCTTGAATCGGCGCGCGTTGCGGATCGCACAATGACATGACTCGTTGTAACTCGCCGTCGCGTTCCCGCGCCGGAAGCGCGACCGTGTGGGGTGAGCCAGTTCGCGTCCCCCGAAAAAGCACGGGGTGCTCTGGAACAGCACCCCTAATCAACACGGGTGCTGTGGAACAGCACGCCTAAAAAAACGGGTGCTGTGGAACAGCACCCCTAAACAAGACGGGTGCTGAGGTCAGCAGCCATAATCAAGACCGGTTCTTTGGACCGCACCCCGTAGAGAGACGAGTGCAGACAGCACCCCGAACAAAAAACGAGCCGGGTCCGCGGAGTCGCGGCGCCGGCTCGGTAGCCAAAAGGCTCGTTCGTCAGAGCTTGGGGACTAGAACATTCCCATGATCGCGTCGATCATCGGATTCAGCACGAGCATCAAGCTGTTTTCGGCGAAGGGCGACGTGTCGGTGATCAAGTTCAACATGAGCGCGCTCGGCGCGAGGGCGAGCAGCACGGTGGCGGCCAGCACGGCCGTCATGGCCGCGTGCGACTGCTTCCGCACGACTTGCATCGACCGCACACCACCGCCGGTCAGCAAAGTCTCTTCTTCGCCGCCAGAGGTGTCGTCCGCCGAGAGCTTGAAATCGTCGCCGAGTTCAAGGCCGTCGGTGTCGAGCACCGTATCGTCACCGACCGCGCGCGGCCGGATATCGTCTTCACCCTCAAGAATTCCGGCGCCCGGCACCGGCGTCGTGCCTTCCGAATCTTCGAGCAAGCCTTCGATGTTCAAGACCGTCTCGTCGGTCGACAGCGAATCGAGGTCGATTGGCTGCTGATCGAGCGAGCCGAGTTTTTCGGCCTGAGTATCGGAGAGCACGATCGTGGGCTCGGTATCGCGCGACTTCTTGACCGACCCGATGTCGTCCGAACGAAAGCGAATCTGATCGCCGTCGTGAATCGCGCGCAACTGACCGGACGCCACCAGTTCATTGAGCTCGTCCTCGCTGAGGCCGAGCTGAGACATGGCGTCCTCGTAGCTGACGTAGTCCTTCATTTCTTTACCCCTTCTGCTGTTCGCACGCTCCGCTGCTCAAACCGCGGGCTTGATCTTCTTTCAACCTGCGCGGCGCCCATCTGACGCGCGGTTGGACGGCGACGCTCCGACAGCTACTTCTTTTTCTTGAGCGCCTCTTTCAGCTCGTCGGGCGTCGGCGATTGTTTTCCGCCCTGTGCGGAGAACATTTCTGGCTTGAAATCCCATTCCGTATTGCGGATGGACAGTAACTCCAAACTGTTGCCGTTCTGGAAATAAACCAGGAGTCGTTTCGCGTCGTTGTCGTAGAGGTAAATGGCATCGGCGTCGCCCTTACCGGAAAGCTTGCCGGAAGCGAGCGTGATGTTCCCACTCGTGGCCACCGTTTGTCCGATTGCTGAATTGTCCGAAGCGTTCACTTCTCGATAGAGCCAAACCGACATTACGATCACGGCTCCAATCAAAGCGCCTTGCGCGGCTTTCCAGAAATCGCCCGATCCAGCTCTCGAATTCATGCTTGGTCCCATTTACGGCCTTCCTCGTCCTATCCATTTCGTCCCGACCTGGACACACCTCGACGCACATCGGAAGCTACGTGCGAACCTGTGCGAGACTACTCGCCAAGCTTTGTCGCGTCTGGATGCGGTAATTCCAACTCTGCCGTTCTCGTGTTTGTCGGCGCGCGGCGATTGACCCCGTCATTGATTGCACAACCGGCGCGAGGGAACGGCCTTGAGAATCGGCGGATTATACCTACGCGCGGGTCCGAGGCAAGCGGTCAGGCGCGCGGGCACGACCTAAACTTCACGCTGGCTCGTGCTTCGCGAAGCCGCGCGAATCAGACTTCCGTTGGGCGTTCGCTCCGCCCGCGCAGCCGGTTCAGCTTCAGCTCCATTTCCCGCTGGTACGCGGGCTCGCGCGCGAGCCGAGCTTGCACCTTATGAAAGGCGAAATTGGCGGTCGCGTGATTGCGATCTCCGAAGTATTTACCGATTTCCGACAACGAGTAGTGCGTCAGCATGCGCGCCAGAAAGATCGCCTCTTGGCGCGCAAGCGAAACGGTTCGCGACCGCGAGCGCGACAAAATGTCCTCGGTTCGTATTCGGTGTGCGGTCGCTTGAAGTTCCACGATTGCCGCGAGCGTGATGACGTTCGGTGCCCGAACGCCCTGCTCCTGGATCAGCTCGAGCGTGAGTCGCTCGTCAACCGGAACTTTGAGCACGGTCGCGTGGGCGATCACTTGCACGAGTGAACCTGTCAACTCACGGACGTTGCGACCGTACGATTCCGCAAGCAACGCCAGGACGGAATCCGGCACCGTCACTGTCGCTTTGCGCGATTCGTTGCGCAAAATCGCCAATCGCAGACCGTACTCCGGCGGCTCGACCCGGCACACGAGGCCGGAAACAAATCGGCCCTGTAGTTGTTTCTGCAGCTTCTCAAATTCCTGCGGTTTGCTATCACTCGCGAGAATGACCTGCCCGCCTTGCGACGAGATGGCATCGATCGTGTGCAACAATTCTTGCTGCGACTGGACTTTGTTCTGCAGGATGTGGACATCGTCGAGCACGAGCACGCGGAGGCGGCGAAAGGCATCGCGGAAACGTTCGATGCTGTTCTCGCGCAACGCGCGGATGAAACGGTTCACGTAGGATTCGCACGGCATATATCGGATCCGGCGCACACCCTGCCGAAAATACTCGCGGGTTAGACCCTGGATGAGATGCGTCTTGCCAAGTCCAGTATCGCCATAGATGAAGAGCGGGTTGTACGAACGACCGGGTTGCCGAAGCACCTCCATGCCAGCGCTATAAGCCACATGGTTGCAGTTGCCCACGATGTAGCTATCGAGCGTCAGTCGATCGTTGAGTCCTTCGCAGTTTTCAAGCGTCGCGGCGCCGCGCGCGAATGTGTTCGAAGTGGATCCCGACGAATTCGCGACTTGGACTTCGGGACGCGGTGATTCAACACGCGGTGCGCCAGAATCCTGCGCGACGGCGGGGTTTGCCGGCACGACGTCGCGCGGCACGAGCTGGCAGTTCGGCGGTCCATCGGCGGCCGAACTGTCCGAAAGAACGGGCGCTGCCAGATCGAGTCGAATCACACGGGGACCGAGCCGAGCCGAAACAATCCGCTCCAGGTCGCCGATATAGTGACGAGCGATCCAATCCAAGCTGAACGGGTTCGGCACGCTGAACGTAACGGACTTGCCGTCATCGCCGAGAATTCGCACGAGTCCGAACCACCGTTCGAACCGCTTCTCGCCCAGCGTTTGCTGTATCGCTTCTTCCAGCCAGCCCCAACCGTCGGTCCGCGAATCCGCGGCAATCGGTAACTCCGCGTCACTCGGCCTCTCGCCCACTTCGCGTCGATCCTCGCGCCGAGAATACGACTCAGCGCTCGCGGCAAATTTCGGACGAAGCTTGGTATCCTCGGGCGAGGCGGCATTGTTGTTCAACGGCTTTGATGCGCCAGGTGATGATGCCGCGGACCGATCAAAACTCTCATTTTCATTTGAGCGAATGCGCCCAACACTCGACATATTTCCCCCTCGAGCCGTTCGTCGGCGCTAGTCGACGAACGGCCTCATCTCCCCCGAAGCCGCGATGCTGCTTTTTTTCCGACGTCGCTACTACCGGCCAGCCAAGATTAAACTTCGCTGACCTGCACCGATGCCGATCACCACTTTGCAGGCCCCCACTGCGTCATGGCTTGTCTACTACTACGGATGATCACAGCCCCCCTCTGCCAACTAGCTGCTGCGATCCTCATATTCCATGTCAACACCGATGGACGGTGTGTGTGCACGTCGACTCCGGCGAACTATGACCATCTTTATTGATGGCTCGCGGCGATGACGTTGTTTGAAGTTTCCAGTCAGGAGTCGGGCGGGATACTAGCAACAGCATCCGAGGCTGTCAAAATCAAACGAGACTTTTCGCTCGAAAACTCGCGACGCACAAACGGCTTTGTGAGTGCAACTTGCGGCGCGGCTTCTCGTGCAAGAAAAAGATTATTAAGAATCCCTTCCGCGTTGCAATAGATCAACGCGTTTACTAATACTGCACACAGAAGTCCCTTCGTAACACCGACATTTTCTGTACCACATCGTAACGTGAGAGTTTTTCATGCTTCGCGATGCGCGAACAATAACTGGCAACAATGTTGCGCTCACCCGTGAGTCGTTGACCCAAGAAGCAGAGTCCGCGCGCGCGGCCGACCGCGACCTGACGCGATATTCTGGACTCACTCCGAGTCGAACAGGATGCGCACGCGGTTGGTGTGAAAAGTCTATTCGGCCACCTCGCCGAAATTGAGCCGATAAAAGTCGCCCCGCATCGCTTCACGACCGAAAGAATTTCATACGATCGCCACGCGCAGCAGCGCACGCGTCGGCCCATACGTGGATCAATTCGCCTGCAAGTCCGGCTTCCGTCCTTCGAGTTTCTCTGCCGGTCCTGCAGGCCGGGACCATCATCATCGGTAGCGTGACCGGGGGTAGGCCGCCGGGCCGATCGACGCGGGCCGATGCCGTTCGAGAGTTCACGCTCCCTGATCGCGTTGCGACGCCGCGCTTGTTCAACCGAAGCCCCGGAGGGGCTTCGGTTCCGCAAGTGCGATACCGACTCGCAAGCTGGATCTGAACAAGCGACATACCCGCCATCGATGTCCGGCGGGTAGCGATCGACGCGGGCCGATGCCGTTCGGGAGTTCACGGGCCCTGATCGCGTTGCGACGCCGCGCTTGTTCAACCGAAGCCCCGGAGGGGCGCGATTCATCAGCCCAGGGCGAAGCCCTGGTGCGGGAAATGGAATAGCCGCACCCTGAAGGGGTGCGACTCCGTTTACGCCGTGTCGCACCCCTTCAGGGTGCGGCCTTCTTTGTTCCGTTACCCAGGGCTTCGCTGGGCTATCGAATCGCGCCCCTTTGGGGCTTCGACGTCGAACGTGCGATGTCGAGTTGCGGTCATGGATTGCAGCGATCGATCATCAAAGTAATCGGTGCCCAGCGCGCGTAGAGATGTCAGGCATGATCAGGCTGCGGACAGCACCCAAGGAAAGACGGTGCGAACGTGTGCGCACGCCTGGGAGCGCGGGAATCCTGCCCGCTCCGCAGAGCGCGCCGACCCAAGCGTTCAGCTCGCCAATGGTCACGCACGGCGCAGCCGATCCCGCGCAGACATTGCCATCACCGGAGCGGGCGAGACGTGCACGCTCCGTGCGAAGCAAGCCTTCCCGCGCCGAAGGCGCGAACGTGCGGGGTGAGCCCTTTCGGGTCCCCCGAAACGGCAAAGGGGTGCTGAGGAACAGCACCCCTGAGTCAAACGGGTGCTGAGGAACAGCACGCCTGAAAAAAAACGGAAAAAAACAGCGCGCTTACATGCGCAAGCAACCCTCGAGTTGCTGTTGTTCCTTCTTGTATTCTTCGTTGCGAAGAGATTCCGGCATGTTTTGGATCATCGTGACTTTGAACGGGTTTCCGGTCGGCACGGGGATCAACCAAATGTTCCAACGCCTCCAGACCCTCTCCCCTTTGGCGTTCGCGCCCGTCGCTTCGAGCAAATAGTGACCACGACCCTTTTTTAGCTCTTCCTTGGAAGTGATGTCTTTCTCGACAATCGTCGTTGAGTCGCTGATTTCGCGATTCGGATTCGGCACTTCGTCCTTCAGCTTGCGGTCGCGGGTCACGCGCTCGGCGGCCAAAATGATGAACTGTTCGGGATTGTCTTTGACCTCAATCTGTAGAAACCGGGTGTTAAAGACGCTCGTCGTCCGCATGCGACGTGACTCGAGCTCCTCGATCAGCGCCTTGTTCTCTTCCGGCTTGAGCTTGGCCGTTTCAATTTCCTTGTCGATCTCTTCGATTATGTGGGCCTTCCGCTTCGCGAGATCAACGATGGCCCATCGATCCGTCAAGTTCTTCGCGTCTTTTCCCTTCTTGGCCTTCGGGAACTGCCAAACAAAGTCGGGGCATTCCTTGCCGCGTGATTCCAACTTGGTGTCATCGGTGAGTCCGACCTGCTGTGGCTTCGGCTTCTTCTCGGGAGTCGGCGTCTCTTGGTAGAAAGCGAGTGACGCCGCCTCGAACGAAGCGAGCACGACCGACGCAAGACTGACCACGAAGATGACGGCGGCGGCGGTAGCGGCGACGGGACTCAACCGCGACAAACGGATTTGCATTGCGCGCTCCTCTCTCGGGCTTGATCGCGAAGAGTATAGCGAGCGCGCCGGGGGATGCCACGACGCAAAGCGTGGACCGAACCGCCGTTGGAGACGGTCAAATCCACGCCGAAGTGAGACTCATATCGGGTGTTGCGCGCAGTGTCGGCTGTGAAATCGACGACTCAGGAGTCCGAGCCTGGCTCATCGTCCACGACCGGAGGCGACGATGATTCCGGCGGACTCGGCGAGCCCTCGGCCGCCTTCAGCCGATCCTGCTCCTTCCGCCACCAATCGCGCCAGCGGTCGGCAGCCTTGGTGCGCTGCAGTTCGCTGCCGGTCTCGTCCCACGGGAAGAGATACGACTTCCCGGAGATGTCCTTCAACGCTTCCCAGGCCAGTTTTCGCACGAACTTGTCGGTGTCGTTGAGGCCGATAATGCAAGCGTCGACGCCGCGGAGGTCTTTCGCTTGCTTCAAAATGCGAAACGCGGCCGCGCGGGTGAGCTCGAACGGATGCGTCGAAAGTTTCGCGACTTCAGGAACCGCCTGTGGGGCGACTTCGAGCAAACGCCGTTCGGCCCGCGTTCGCGAGGTCGTCTTCTGGCGCTTGAGCTCCTCGACCCAATCCCGAATCTGCTTCTCGAGTTCGACGTCGGCGGCGGCATCCGGTTTCGATGCAGTCGGCGGTTGCTTACCCGACGCTCCGCCGCCCTCGACCGTCGGGGCGCCCGGCACTTTCGTGTCGCCGCCCTCGCTCGACTTCGGCGTCCCGCTCGCCGGTTGACCTTCCGGCCCCTTCGGAGGAGTCGGCAGTTTTATGTCGCTCGGTTTCTTCCCGCGCGTCGGATCCAAATAGCCGGTGCGCGAGTTCTTCTCGATCGTTTTTACTTCATCCACCGAGATCTTCATGGTGCCGACGTTGCCGACACTCACGATGATGTAGCCCTCGTGGCGGCCCGTAACCATACCGTCGATCGACGCGCCGTTTGTGAGATAGACCGTATCTCCGAGGAGCGCAGGTGCGAACGACCCGAGCACCGCGGATACGAGGCCCACTGTCAACGCCGTCATCCATTTCGTCCGATGGAACATTTGTGAGATACCCCCAACAGACACGCGGCGCCTGACGCCGGCCGCGATGGTCCATGAAAACCCTCACCTCAAGTATGTTCTTCGGATCTCTAACCGGCAACCTTGAGAGTGGAAGCCAGCCCAGCCAAGAAGCTTAAGAGTTAGCCGACGACGCGCCGTGGGCTTCGCGACGCGCCGCACGCCGGTCGAGAACATCGCACGCGACGATTCCAAGTTCGTATAAGAGCAGCATGGGTCCAACCATCAGGAGTTGCGAGACGGCATCGGGCGGCGTGAGGATTGCGCCGATGACCACCGCTCCAATAATCGAATAGCGACGATACTTGCGAAACATCTTCGTCGGAATGAGACCCGCTCGCGTGACGAAGACCATGCCGAGTGGCAACTGGAAAACGAGACCCATGCCGAGCATGAGCACGATCACCAATGAGAGGTATTCCTTCAGCGTATACGAGGCTTCGACGAGTTCCGGGCTGCCGAACGTCCCGAGGTACGCGAGTCCGACGGGGATCACGACGTAAAACGCGAACGCGGCGCCCGCCACCATGCTGACGAGGCTGAGTGGTATGAGCGGCGAAACCGCATGCCGCTCGCGTGGATAAAGTCCAGCCGCGATAAACGCCCAGAGCTCGAACGATGTCCATGGCAAGCCGATCAGCAAGCCGAACAACACGCACACCTTGATGTGCGCGAAAAACACGTCGGGATAGCCGAGCGCTTTGAGTCGATACTCGCCGCTATTCGGATCCGCGACGCGTCGAATCTTCTCGCGCACAAGCACAAGTTCGGCGGTCAGCGCTGCGACTTCCCGCGCACCGTTGGGATCGACCGCGACCAGCCGGTTGTGCGCATCGTCGGCGTCGGGAGCGCGAGAGATCGAATTCCAGCGTGCCAGCACATCGCGGATCTGTTGCACGCGGTCTTTGGCGACTTGTGCCCGTGCCGGCACGCTAAAGGTGTGACGCGCCTCGAGTCGTTCTAGCTCGGCGCTGAGTTGTTCAACGGCTTCCACGAAACGTGGATAGAGGCCGAGCGAGCGTTCCGCGCCGGCGAGTAGCTCGAAGCCTGCGCGAACGGCCGTCCAGCGCTCGAAGTTGGGGTCGCCGGCGACCGCCTCAGCGGCGAGCGCAGCAGCAACGAGCGCGTATTCCTCGCTGCGGCGCGCCAATTCCTGACCCGTCGCGGGAGCAATCGCCGAGACGCGCGCCGAGACGCCGTCGAGACTCTGCGCGAGCCGCGCGACCTCGACGTTCATCGAAAGGATCTCCATCGCCTGCTGGTGCGGCGTCGCAAGAAACAACACGAGCGAATTCTGAAAGCAAAGCGCAACGATAAACCCGACAGCCGTCGCCAGCACGCAACGGAAAAGCCGTGACCGCAGCTCCTCCAAGTGCTCGCCAAACGACATCACTTTTAGCGGTTCACGCGATTCAGTGGCCACGCCGCTCCAATTCGAGTTCCAGTGCGCGCTCGCAGTTCTTGACGTGTGTCAAATTCGCAACGTCGAGCGAGGAAGATAGAGGCTCGCCGGCCATAGATCCAGGCCGGCCGGCAGCTCGGTGATTCCAGAACTCGCGCGCAAAAAAAAACCGCGATCCAAACATTGCTCGTGAGCAAGTTCGGATCGCGGATTTTTTGGCCGACTGGGGCGCTCTAGTAGCCGATGAAATCCAGCAGCTCGGCTTCGCGCAGAACAGTAACGCCGAGCCCACGCGCTTCCTTGTAGGCTTCGGTCGTCTCGTAGCCGCTCACAGTGACCAGGTAGCTCGTTTTCACGTGAACTTTGTCTTCGACTTTGCCGCCGAACTGAGTTATTCGGCGCGTCAGCTCTTCGATCGAGAGACGCTTGTCCGCGAGCTGGTCGCCCGCGATGACGAAGACCGGCTCGATGCCTTTGTCGTAGAACGGGCTTGAAATGTAGTCGCCCTTGTTGATCGGGTTCAAGCTGTCGTAGACGTCCAGCACTCGCACTTGCGCGAGCTTGTCTTCGACCTTCATGACTTCAACGCGACCTTTTCGGAGTTTCTTGCCGCCCTTGACGTAATTGAAAACGTCGAAGTAAACGCCGCGGCGTAGACGGTCTTCGATTCCGATGTCGATCCAAGCGTAGCCCTGCTCAGTGACGACATCGACGATTCGGCCGTCCGGCACGACCTGATCGAAATTCTTCTCGCGATTGATTTCATTCTGCAAGAACTCGATGCGTTGATCCTTCTGTAGTAGGCGATTCTCCTGCAACCACTGAGTATTCTTGAGCGCCGCCACTTGATCCGTGTTGTCAGCGGTGAGCTTTTCGATTTGTGCGCGCAATTCATCTTGAGCGTCGCGCGCTTCTTTCTTGATCGATTCCGTCTTCTCGAGCAACTCGTTCTGCTTTTGCCGTAGCTCGGCAATCTCTTCGTTCTTCGCGTTCTCGAGTTCGGTCTTCTCCTTGATGACCCCGTCATAACGAACGGCACTCGCTTGCGCCTCCGCGATTTGCGTGTTCTTCTCTTTTTCAAACGTTTCGGCGACTGAAGTGAGATCGCTTATGAGCGCAGTGAGCGAAGTGTATTGCGACGCCACTTTGCCGCCAGAACTTAGCTTCGCGGCCTGCAGCGCGCCGGCGGTGATGATGTCTTTGACATCCTTCACCGGCACTTTGCCCTCGTTGCCGATCACTTCGCGCAGCTCTTTGATCTCTTTGGCCTGGTCTTGATTCGTTTTCTTCGCCGCATCGGCATTCGCTTTTAGCTGCGCCAATTCTACCGTGAGCTTCTGCTGCTCCGAGTGTTGCATGACGCCCCAGACAACGAGTCCCAAGCAAATCACTACGGTCACGATGAGATAAGAAAGATGTACCCCGCTCTGTCTGCTGGCCATGCCGATCCTCTCTGTCAGCGATCAGCCGCTCTGACGACCACCGCCGGAATCACAGAGAGCCAAAAGCTCGCTGCAAGTCGCAGTGCCCCTGAGTTCGTCATGCTCTGCGCTGAATCTCGTCCGCCGCGAGACAAACAACTCGGCGCCGCAACATCGCGACACCGGAGTCAACCACCAACACTCTCTGCTCTCGGCCGTCGAAAGCGTGTGACCATCTCCGCCAAAACAGCCGCGACCGCCAAAAAATCGGATCAGGCGCCATTAAAAACTTGGCCGTATGAAAATGGCACCAAGCGACTGTCGACCGAGGCCGAGGCGAGACAGTTGGAAATGGCGGGATTTTAGGGACGAATGGTCGGCTGTCAATTGGACGCCCGCGATACGACCGGCTAACCGGGCGCAGAAGCACTACTTCGATTTCGTGTCGCGAACCACCGGCCGCCGTGTGGAGTCTCGAAACGCCGGGAATTGCCTTGCGCCATTCTCGGCGTTGGCTATTTTATTCGGCGGCCGTCTCTACTCTTCTGGTGTCTAAGAGTCGAATTTGGCGTCGCCATAGCGAGCCGCGATTCTTCGTCCCGGCTACCGAGTCTGAGTCGAGCGACCGCCGCAAGCAATCATCAACAGCTTTTTCCTAACTCCCACCTTGTGTGAGCCGTGATCGACCGAGCGAACCCAGCATCCATCCCGACGCGGCGACTGTCGCTGATCGATGGACACTACTACATTTATCGTGCGCACTTCGCGTTCGGCGCGCGGCCGCTCACCAACAGCGAAGGCGCGCGAACTGAGGCGGCCTACTCGATTGCGCAGATCTTGCTTTCGATGTATCGGGGCGCCACTTCGGCAAGTTATTGGGCGGTCGCTCTCGACGCGCCGGGGCCGACTTTTCGCGACGCCCTGTATCCCGACTACAAAGGCCACCGCCTCGAGATGCCGCCCGAGCTCGTCCAGCAATTGCCGTGGATCGACGAGTTGTTGGCGGGATTTCGTGTGCCCCGGCTCTCGCTCGTCGGCTATGAAGCCGACGACATGATTGCGTCAGCCACCGAAGCCGCGGCGCTCCTCGGCTTCGATGTGCTCGTCTATAGCCGTGACAAGGATCTTGAGCAGCTCATCAGCGATCGAGTTCGCGTCGTCAAAGGTCTCGCCGCGGATGAGGTGGTCGGGCCCGCCGAACTCGTCGCGAAAAGAGGCTTCGCCGCCGACCAAGTCGTCGACTACTTGGCGCTCGTCGGGGACGCGAGCGACAACGTGCCGGGCGTTCCGGGCATTGGTCCGAAGTCTGCGCTCAAGATTCTGCAATCCGTGCGGCACGTCGAAGAACTTTACACGTCGGCGAGCGCGAAGCTGCCCGCGACCCTCGCGCAGAAGATCGGGCCCCACATTGACGCACTGCGACTCTCGCGCCGACTCGTCGAGCTCTGCCGGACGGCGCCGCTGCCGCCGAGATTTCCGGAGTGCTTGCGGATCGTGACGCCCGACCTCGACGCGCTGCGGCCGTTGTTCATGCGACTCGGCTTCTCGCGATTAATGCGCGAAATCGAGACCGCCGCCGCCGTCGAAATTCAAGCCGCGCCGAACGGCGCGGAGGCCGGGCGGGCAATCGTCGCGCCAAACGCCAGCGGAGAATCAACCGCGCCGATGCGCATGGAGACTCCCCCCGCTGCGCTCGATCGCGATCCGGTTTCGCCCGCGCCAACCCCCAAACTCTCTCAAACCCAGCCCGGCGGGTATCGACTTATTTCGTCGGCGATGGAACTCGACGCGCTCTTCGCTGCGTGCCGCGTCGCCAAGCGGTTTGCCTTCGACACGGAAACGACGGGGCTAGATCCCATCGCCGACCGTGCGGTCGGATTCTCGATCGCGATCACGGCGGGCGAAGGTTGGTACATCCCGCTCCATCAGCCGACGGGCGAGTTGTTCCTCGAGCGCGCCGAGATCTTGCGCCGATTGCAACGTCTCTTAGAAGATTCCGCGATTCTCAAGATCGGACATCACCTCAAATACGACGCGCAGATACTACTCAGTGAGGGCATCACGCTGACCGGTATCGGCGGCGATTCGATGATCGAGGCCTATCTGCTGAATCCGCTCGGCGCATCGTACAAACTCGACACGCTGGTCGCCGAACGGCTTCACCATCGCATGATTCCCATCGAGGAGTTAATCGGCGCCGGGCCGGCAGCGGAGCAACGCTCGATGGCTGATCTGACGCCCGAGCAGATTTGCGATTACGCGGCGGAGGACGCCGACTTCACCCTGCGGTTGCATGAGATGTTGAGCGCCGAAGCGCGCGCCGCGGGCATGGCGCGGGTCCTCGACGAACTCGAGCTGCCGCTCGTCGAAGTGCTCGTCGCGATGGAACGACACGGGGTGACGCTCAAGCTCGAAGAATTAGCGCGGCTCGAGTCGGATGTACGAGCGGCCATTGTCGAACTCGAACAAAAAATTTACGCCGCCGCCGGCGGCCCGTTCGATCTCAACAGCCCCAAGCAATTGCAGGAGGTCTTATTCGAACGGCTCGGGCTACCAGCCAAACGCAAAACCAAGACCGGTCACTCGACCGCAGCCGAAGTGCTCGAGGAGCTGGTCGTCGAATGCCCGGATCAAGTCTTGCCGAAGCTGATGCTCGACTATCGAAGTCACGCCAAGTTGCTCGGCACCTACATCGAGGGCCTGCCGCGTTTACTCCACCCGAAGACGGGAAGATTGCACACGGACCTGCGTCAAACCGCGACCGCCACCGGGCGGCTGTCGTCGCATCGACCGAATCTGCAGAACATCCCCGTCAAGAATGAGCTCGGTCGCCGGATCCGCAAGGCGTTCGTCCCCACGCAGCCGGATTTCGTGTTCTTGTCCGCCGATTACTCGCAGATTGAGTTGCGGTTACTCGCGCATCTCTCGGGCGACGACAACATGCAAGCGGCCTTACGGCAAGGACAAGATATCCATACAGCGGTCGCCGCTCGCGTCTTCAACAAAGCTCCCGAACAAGTGGTGCGCGCCGAACGCAGCGCCGCGAAGGCTGTCAACTTCGGCATCATCTACGGCATGGGAGCCTTCGGCTTAGCGCGCGATCTTGGCATCAGCCAAACGGATGCGCAGGCGTTCATCGACAGTTTTTTTCGCAGTTTCCCGGGCGTCAAACGCTACATCAACGAGATCATCGGCGGCGCACGCGAACGCAAAGAAGTGCGAACCATCTACGGCCGTCGGCGTCCGCTGCCCGAAATGAGTTCCCGCTTGCAGCGAGACCAACGCCAAGGCGAACGCTTCGCCGTCAATACGGTCATGCAGGGCAGTGCCGCGGATCTACTGAAACACGCGATGGTCGCGATTCATCGGCGCCTCCGCCGCACCGGCTCCAGCACGAGACTGGTGCTGCAGATCCACGACGAGTTGCTGTTTGAGGTCGCGCGGAGTCAACTGGCGAGTGAAAGCAAATGGATCCAGGAAGCCATGGAAGGCATCTTGCCGCTGGCAGTGCCGCTGGTCGTGAATGTAGCGTCCGGAGAGGACTGGTATGAGGCAAGCAAGTAAGACCCCGACGACGGGGGATCCGTGGATTGTCGCCATCACCGGCGGCATTGGCGCCGGCAAAACAACCGTCGCGGAAACATTCGCGCGACTCGGCGCCACGGTGATCGCGGCCGATGTCATCTCGAGACATGTCACTGACGATCCCGATGTGTTGGCGCGGCTGCAAAAAAACTTCGGCGACGACGTCGTCGATGAACGCGGCTACTTGAATCGCAAGTTGCTCGCTGACATCGTTTTCAAGGACACGCAACAGCTCCAACGCTTGAATTCGATCGTCCATCCGCGCATAGAAAAACTCATCGACCAAGAGCTCGAAGAGCTGGCGCGCCGCGGACACGACCCGCGCAGTCCCTTGCCAAATGGCCGTCCGCTCGTCGTGCTGGACATTCCGCTCCTCGAAATCACGCCGTACGCGAATCAAGTGCAGGCGATTGTGTTTGTCGATTGTCCGCACCGCGATCGGCTCCGGCGCGTGTCCGAAGAACGCGGCTGGGATGAAGAAGACCTCAAGCTGCGCGAGTCGCACCAAACCGATCTCGACTTGAAGAAATCGCAAGCTCATCACATTATCTCCAACTCCGATGGGCCGCGTTCAAGCGAAGAGCTTGAGAGTCGCGTGCGACTCGTGATCGAAGAATGGAGCCGGCGCCTCAGTCATTCCTCCGGCAGCAATGCCAGTCCCGCGCCCGCTACCGCCCGAACCGCCGCCGCCACCGTCATGGCGGCGTCTCCGTCGTCTCCGTCGTCTCCGGCCGTCGCCAAGGGAAAGCCTGGGAGAAGCCAGCGCGACACTTTCGCCCTCTCGCCTCAAACCGAAGGCAAGCCTTCGCCGCACGACCTGAATGAAGAGGATGATGTGAATCTCAAATCCACGAAGAAAAAAAGAAGCAAGAAGCGTGGCGCCGCCGAAGAGGCGCACTCGCACGCACCGATGGACGGGCGCAAGGCCCCTGCCGGTGGTCGCCATGTATCGTCCGATGACAACGAAGGCAATTCGGTGGTGGACCGACGCGGTCCGCGGCGCTCTGGTGTCGACGAGTCGCCGCCAATGCGGTCGCCGCACGCGCCGGCGAGCGCAACACCCGAGGGTAGCGAGCCCGGGGCAACTACATCCACAACTTCTCCGGCGACGCCAGCAGGTCCTCCGCGCGAAGAACTGCACATTGTGCAGATGCAGAAACTCAACATCAGCGAAATCCATGCGCTCGCGGTCAAAGAAGGCATTGCCGACTTCGCGGGTGTCAAGAAGCAAGAACTCATCTTTCGCATACTGAAGGAGCGCGCCGATCATGATGGAATCATGTACGGCGAGGGTGTGCTCGAAGTGCTGCCCGACGGCTTCGGGTTCTTACGTTCCCCACGCTACTCGTACTTTCCCTGCCCGGATGACATCTACATTTCGCCGTCGCAAATCCGCCGCTTCGGTCTCACCACCGGCTGTGTAGTGCAGGGCCAAGTTCGACCGCCGAAAGACAACGAGCGCTATTTCGCCATGCTGCGCGTGGACGCCGTGAACTATGAGGATCCGGAACGAGTGCACGACAAGGTCGTCTTCGACGATCTCACGCCGCTCTACCCCGAGAAGCGGCTGCGACTCGAGACCACGGCTGAGAATATCGAGATGCGGATTTTCGACTTGATCGCCCCGATCGGAATGGGACAACGCGGTCTCATCGTAGCGCCGCCACGCACGGGCAAAACCGTGCTCTTGCAGCTCATCGCAAACTCCATCGCGACCAACAACCCGGATGTCGATCTGATCGTGCTGCTCATCGACGAGCGTCCGGAAGAAGTCACGGACATGGAACGGAACGTGCGCGGCGAGGTCATCTCATCAACTTTCGATGAACCGGCAAGTCGTCACGTGCAAGTCGCTGAAATGGTGATCGAGAAAGCGCGCCGCCTCGTGGAATACGGGCGCAACGTCACGATCCTGCTCGACTCGATCACGCGCCTCGGGCGCGCCTACAACACCGAGGCGCCGCATTCGGGGCGCATCCTATCGGGCGGAGTCGACGCCAGCGCGCTGCAAAAACCAAAGCGCTTCTTCGGCGCGGCGCGCAATATCGAGGAAGGCGGCAGCCTGACTATTCTCGCGACCGCCTTGATCGATACCGGCTCACGGATGGACGAAGTGATCTTTGAGGAATTCAAGGGCACCGGCAACATGGAGCTGCATCTGGATCGCCGACTGGCGGACAAGCGTGTGTTCCCCGCGATCGACGTGACGCGTTCCGGCACCCGCAAAGAAGAGTTACTGCTCAAGCCCGACGAGCTGAAGAAGCTCTGGATCCTGCGCAAAGTGCTCAACGACATGAACCCGGTTGAGGCCATGGAGCTGCTCAAATTGAAGATGCGGCAGACGGCGTCGAATTCGGAGTTCTTCGGTTCGATGAGCGAATAAGCGCGCGCGACGCGGCGAAACAGTCTCGCGATCGCAAGCGAGCAAAGCGGCCGCCGCGCGTGTTGAGCTGCGATCCTTTCGAACCACTGCTTGTTGGCGCGGCTTGTTGTCGCTTCTTGTTTAGACTGCGTCAGCGGTTACGAGTGCTTGTTATAGGGATGCACGACAACGGAAACGGTCCGCGGTTCGCGGCCCTTGTCGTTGAGCACGCGCAATGTGACACGCAGACTGCTCGGCACTTGCGCCGCTTTGTATTTGATGCGGGGCACGAACTCGGTCGCCCAGCTCGAAGTGTCGAGCGACTCGACGAAGTAGAGTCGCTGGCCAACGCGTCGCTGTAACGTGAATTCGCCGCGGATCCCGCCGGCATCGTCGGTCCACAAATAAATGCTGTCGCCCGACGCGAGTTCAGCAAAATGCATGCGATTACCAGTCACGCTAAAGTAAGGCGGATCCAACAAGGATCGCTTCGCGTCTCGCTCACCCTTGTGAAACTGGCCGAGCACATCGAGATTCCTAAAACCACCGTAGATGAACTCTTTGAGGTAACCGTCGGTAGCCCCGTCGATCGCGATGACGGGCGATTCGCTCTCAATGACATCGCCCGCCCGTTCGTCGCTTGGAATCACGTACCGGCCCGGGTGGCGATCGCCCGGGTTATCGGCGTAATACTCGATCTTGAAGTCGGTGACGTTTTGACAAAGGTCAAATCGCTTGACCTTGACGATCAGTTCGCTGGTGTTGAAGTTGCTCTTGTCCACATCGATGTAACGCACGATTTTGACTAGAACGAGATCGGTGTTGTCTGTCAGTTCTTCGCCAACTCGGCTGGCGGCCTCCGCGCCTTTTTCGCCTTCCGCGTCGAGATCCTTCGAGTCCATCAACAGATACTCGATGTTGGCCGAACGCAGTTCGCCTTCGACTTCGGTCGGAGCGCGAAAGTAGACGGAAAAAGCATAGTGGCGCGACTTCGCGCCGCCCTTGTCGACCGTGTAATATCGCTCTTGAATCTGTGGACCTTCGTCGTAGAACCTTGGCCGCCCGCCTGCCAGATTGAGTTCACGCGACGGACCGTCGAGCTCTTCGCCTTCTTCCCAGTGACCGTTGAGGCTGCGGTTTGCTTGCGCGCGATCCACAAAATACTCGAGGTCGGCGATCGGCACCCAACCCTGCAAGTCATCGCGCAACTCGTCTAAGGCATAACGCATCTTCTGGTAGATCTCGACCCGTGACTGCATCGACTCGTAGAGAAACTGCGCGTCCGTTCCGATGCGCGTGACGATCAACACGATCACGCTCGTGAGGCCGAGCGCGACCATGAGTTCGAGCAAGGTGAAGCCAGCGTTGCGGCGCGCGCAACCGATCGCGACGGAACCGCGAGCCGCTACAGGAAAATCGGCGCTCATCACTTTTGCCTCGTTCAAGAACCCCTCCTTGGCAGCCAAGCCAGCGCAACTCTCGCCCATCACTTGTGCATCAAAACCGTCGTCCGGAAGACGGGCTGCGCGTAGGTCGTGTTCGGAATGAAGCCGTGAAACACCATGATCTCGACTTCGAACAGTTCATTCGCGGGCACGAGATCCTTTTCGTCGCGACTATGACGACCTAAGCTCGAGTCGCTCAGTGCCCGGCGGATGGCAAACGCATAGGAGTAGCGGCCGAGCGGGTCTTCCGTGCCGGAATTCTCGTCGTCGCCGAACTCCGCATCGGCGTTTTCCCGCAGCCCACGCAAAAAGTCTTCGCTCATCGGAAACGTCTTCATGACGGCAAACGTCGTGTACGACTCGCCGTTGGCAACTTCTACCGTGTAATCATCGCCGTCGTTATCGGCGCGCCGCGCGTCACCACCACCATTCGGGCTCGTACCGGCCGCCGCGTCCTGATACTCGGCGACATCGCCACCGCTACCAAATGTCCAAGTAAGCCCGTCGGTCTCGGGGTAGACGAATACTTTGCCTTCGAGGTACGCGTTATCGCGAGACACCGTGCTGCTACGACTCTCGAACTCTTGCATCGGCAGCAAAATGAAATTGTCATCACTCGGCGAGGCGTCCAGGATGCGACTCGGCAACGGCGTTTCGACACCCGAATGATAGAACAAGAAATATGTCTGCTTACCTTCGTCGCGCTGACCTTTGCGATGCGCCAAGCCCTCGCGAATCGCCTGTTCCACACTCTGAGCAATGATCACCGAATTGGTATCGAGGATTACCCGCTTGCCGAGTTTGATCGCGACCGGGAACATCGCAATGACGCCGAGGATTCCAATCACGAGCACGGCGATCGCAACCATGATCTCGAGGATCGTAAACCCGCGCGCGCGTGCTGACGGCACCGCGCGGTTGCGGTCCCGCCCGAATGCGGTTTCTGCCTTCGGGAGTCTTGTATTCTCGGGCTTAGGTTTCATCCGGCTCCAAATCATGCACCTTGGAATTCACACGTCCGGTGTTCTTTACGTCGATGAGACCCCGCCGATCATTGAGTCCACCTTGCGTGATAATGATGTCCGCATCGACCCCGTCTCGGTAGAGAGCCGAATTGATGTCTTGGTTCTTCGCGAAATCGACGGTGCCGTCGGAATTGAAGCGGATAAAAACCTCGCCAGAATCCTCGAGCGGCGGAGCAAAGTCCGCCGGCGTCGCATCGCGTAGCGCCGAATAAGCTCCGTTCGCGCCGGCAAAACGCAATTCGTAGGTGACGGTTTCGCTCGTGTCGCCCGGCGCGTAGGTCAGCATGTTCCCAACGAACATGGCGGGCTTCGTCCCTTTGGCTTCTTGGAAGAGCTGCGCTCCGCGCTTGTAGAACACGACGGAGAAACTCTGCTTTTGGGTGATGGCTTTATTCCGGGCCTCGCCGAGGAGTTTGACCAAGATCGATCCCGCGCCGTTCAGCTTGCGATTGAGGAACGACTTCCCGAGCGCTGGCAGCAGGGAGACGAGCGCCAACATCACGATCGCAATCGTGACCATCATCTCCATCAGCGTGAAGCCCATCTGACCACGCCACGCTCTACTTCGCGGCCGCGCCGTGCCCGTGACTGTCTTCATCTCAACTCTCGTCCTACTCTTCTTTCGCGGCTTTCTTGGCCTCGGAACGCTCAGACGCGCCTTCGTCGCCGAGATGATTCCAATTGGTTATCGCGAACTTAGGATTCTCATCAATTGAGTGGCCGCTCACTCCGTGTGACCAGATGTCGAATCGACCGATATTCTGCGGCCCCTTTTGCGCGACGAATTCACTCTCTCGAGCATCCTTACCGTGGCCGGGAAACACGATGAGATGGAAACTCTCGTCGGATTGCTCGTTATACCCGCCCTGCACATTGTCGTAGTGAACTGGCTGGCTCCAGGCATCGACCACCTCGCGCGCGAGGTCGTCGCCGTCCATCGTCATGTAGTCCTTCTTGCCGAGTTCGAGCACCGCTTCTTCCTCGCCGGTGAGCTGCAACTCACCGGTGGCCAAGCGCCTAAACTTGGGTCTCGGCGATGTCAACGCGAACGTCAACGCCGCACCGCTCATCAGTCGCGTCCCGTCGGGCGTGACCACGGCCGAGTCGATGCCATCGGGAGGGTAACTGCCCACCGTCGACTGATACTCGGTCGTCGCAGTGGCGAGTCGCTCGATGAGGCTTTTCGACCGGGAAATGCGCGCCTTTGCATACGCACTGCGAATGCCGACGAACACCAACGAAGCCAAGACCAGCATGATCGAGATGACGACCATCAATTCGATCAAGGTAAAACCTTGGCGACTACTGCCAGTTGCCGATGTCATCGTTCTTATTCTCCGAAATTCCATCCGCCGATTGATTCAGTCGATCCGGCCCGGTCGAGTAGAGATCATAGGTCCGGGAGATCATGTAGGGACGCTTCGTCGGTTTCGATGCATTCTCGCGGTAGATATACGGCGCCAGCCAGGCGTCGGCGAAGTACTTCTTCAGCTTCGAGTCCTCAAACTCGTCGTTGTTAGCCCTGACGAAACGTTTGTCCGGACTACTGGCATCCTCATCGAAGACCAGCACTCGGTCGCGCTTGACGTCCTCGATGTAGGGACCGTTCGGTCCGCCGCCGTTCTTGCGATCGTAGAAAATCGCTGTGAAAAGCGCGGGAAAGGAGTTGAGACTCTCGAGATCCGACTCATCTACGGGATCACTGAATCCCGGATAGTTGCCGGTGTCGGTATTGAAGGACTTGAGAGCACTGCGGAAATTGCTGATGTCGTTTTGAGTCTGGACAATCTTGCTTTTCTTCTGGGCGCTCTGGATGGCAAACGTCACCAGTCCCATCAACAACGCGATGATCGCGATGACGATGAGCAACTCGATGAGCGTGAAGCCGGCCTCGCGGCGGTCGCTCAAGACTGGGGGGCGCAGCGAAACTGGTCGTCTCGCGAACCGAAGACTGCGTCCAAGCCGGGACGACCGTTCCAAATTCTGGCTATTCCGTGTCATGACCCACTCGACCCTTTGCTCTCCCAAGAAAAAAAACCGACGAAGCTGTTCCGTCGATTTCCACCTCCGTCGAACCCCACATCCGTCGATCATGCGGCCGGCGCAGGCGCGCCTTCGGCGCACGAATCTGCCTGACGAATCGCAGAAAGCTGCTTGACGAATCGCGGAATTCTGCTTGGCGAATCGCAAAGCGGCAGGGTTGACGACGGAAACCCTCGGCTGTTGCACAAGTTCAACACATCCCCGCGCCACGCTCAAGCCCCGCGGTTCAATCGAATCGGGCGTCGGCCGGCAGCCGCAGATGGGACAAGTACGGCGCGAAGTCCGACCACACCCCCGCCGACAGCGTCATCGGACGCCGCCAAATCGGGTGCTCGAATCGAAGTCGCAGCGAATGAAGGAGAGCGCGGCGGGGATACTCGACACCGGCCCCAAAACCGGCGAGGAACTGGGCGCTCGAGCCGAACCCGACATCGCCGAGGATCGGGTGCCCGGCCGCGGCAAGGTGCGCGCGAATCTGATTCTGGCGACCTGTCGTCGGCCGGCATTGGATGACACTGAAAGCGGGACACGACGCCACGACCTCAAATCCGGTGTGGGCGGCCTGGCCCTCCGCATCGATTTGCGCCAGCCGGTTGCCTTGCGCGCGGTGCCGATCGAGCGCCGCCCCAATCGGCAAATCCACCGCGAAATACTGCTGCGCCGGCGCGCCCTCGACGACCGCCAAATAGACCTTCTCGACGCCGACGTACTCGAACGCATCGGAAAGCGTGCGCCGACAATGATCGGTTTTCGCGACGAGCAACAGGCCCGACGTTTCTCGATCGAGCCGGTGGCAGAGTTTTGGCACCGCGTCGCGGCGACCCGTCTGGCGCCAAACCGCGAAACGACGATGCAGAGCAGACAGCACGGTGCCATTCGTGGTCTTGCCGACTGGGTGCACAAGTAAGCCCGGCGGCTTATTGATCGCGAGCAAGTACGGATCCTCCGCGACGACGGCGAGTGCGTGCGCGAGCGCGGCATCCGCGTCCGGCGTCCGACTCGCCGGCAGGCGTACGCAAATCTCGTCGCCACGACCGACGCGCGTCGAAACTCGGGCGCGCGCCTTATTCACGCGCACCCAACCGCCGTTGATCAAGCGCTGAATCTTGTTGCGGGACTCCCAGCCGAGTTTGTCTTTGAGATAAACGTCGAGCCGCTCACGCTCATATTCGCGGACGTTCAGCCGCAACTCTTCGACGTGTTGCGAAAGATCGCGATTGCTCGGCATCACGCGCGGTTCCGTTTCTGCAAGGATCCTATCGCACGCGCGGCGAATCGACGCCGCGGAGCGCACCGCGGCGACCGGTCATGGCATTGACAGTGAGATTCCGGAAACCTAGCATGGGCGCGTATTTTTGAATACACCGCGACCCACAAGTCGCGATCTGATCGGGACCGGCAGTCGTCCGCAAAGACATGTCAGATTCGACATGAGAAGGGCGCGATGGATCTCTCGAAGCTCAAAGAGCTGGCCGAGTTGATGAATCGCCATCAACTCGAGGAAGTGGAAATCGAATCCGAAGGCGAGCGCGTGCGTTTGCGCAAACCGAGCGAGAAGTCGCGCGAAATCTTCTCTTTCGGAGCGCCAGGATTCGCCAGCGTTGGCGCAACGTCCCCCGCCGCCAGTGCGCTCGCCGCGCCCGTGTCGTCGGCCCCTGCGGCCATCGACCCCGCAAAGTCGATTCTTTCACCGATGGTCGGCACCTTTTACCGCGCCGCGAATCCGGAGGCGGAAGCGTTCGTGGATGTCGGTGACACCATCGAAGAAGGCAAAGTGCTTTGTATTATCGAAGCGATGAAAGTGATGAACGAGTTGCGCGCCGAAAAGTCCGGCGTCATTGCCCAAATCCTGGTTGAAAGCGGCGCGCCGGTCGAGTTCGGCCAACCGTTGTTCCGGCTCGCGTAAGACCAGAGGTTTCATGCCATCCGCCGAAAAGACGTTCTCGCGCATCCTGATTGCCAACCGCGGCGAGATTGCGCTCAGAATCATCCGGGCCTGCAAAGAGCTCAATATCGAGACCGTCGCGGTTTACTCGGAAGCCGACCGCGACGCGCAGTATCTCAACGAAGCCGACGAAAAAGTTTGCATCGGGCCCGCGCCGAGTGCGCAGTCGTATCTCGACATCCCGAAAATAATCAGCGCCGCGGAAATCATGGACGTCGAGGCCATTCACCCCGGCTACGGGTTCTTGTCCGAGAACGCGCACTTCGCCGAAATCTGCCAGTCTTGTCATATCCAGTTCATCGGTCCGAGCGCCGACAACATTCGCCGCCTCGGCGATAAAGCTTCGGCGCGCGAACTCGCGACGCGGATCGGTCTACCGGTCGTTCCTGGTAGCAAGGACGTGCTGAAAGACGAGGACGAGGCCCTGGCGGTAGCGCGGCAGCTCGGTTACCCCGTCATCATCAAAGCCACCGCCGGCGGTGGTGGCCGTGGGATGCGCGTCGCGCACAACGACATGAGTCTCGTCAATGGCTTCGTCTCGGCGCGACTAGAAGCCGAAAAGGCGTTCAAGAACGCGAACGTCTACCTCGAGCGCTACATCGAACGCCCGCGCCACGTCGAGATTCAAGTGTTGGCCGATGCGTACGGACGCGCCGTGCATCTCGGCGAACGCGACTGCTCGCTGCAGAGGCGGCATCAAAAACTCGTCGAAGAGAGTCCGTCCCCCGCGGTCGATGAGGAACTACGACAACGCCTGGGCGAAATGGCGACCACGCTCGCGAAGGCGGCCAACTACAAGAATGCCGGCACCGTGGAATTCCTGTTGGATCGCGATCGCAACCCCTACTTCATCGAGATGAACACCCGCATTCAAGTCGAGCACCCGGTCACGGAAATGGTCTCCGGCGTCGACTTGATCAAGCAGCAGATTTACATCGCGTCCGGCCTCCCCCTCAGTTTCGAGCAGAGCGATGTCGTGCTCCACGGCTCCAGCATCGAGTGCCGCATTAACGCCGAAGATCCGGCGCAAGGTTTCAAACCCTCGCCGGGTTTGATCACCCGTTTCATTCCGCCCGGTGGACTCGGTGTGCGCCTCGACACGCACGCGTACGCCGGCTACACAATTCCACCCAGTTACGATTCGATGATCGGCAAGCTCATCGTGCATCGCGAATCTCGTGAGGAAGCCGTCAAGACCATGCGGCGAGCGTTGGACGAGTTCGTGATCGAGGGTGTGAAAACCACGATTCCGCTGTTGCGCGACGTGTTCCGGCACTATCACTTCGTCAAAGGGAACATCGACACCGGCTTCTTGCAGGAGTACTTCCTGCTGTCGTGATTTCCGATCGCGGCGTTTGCATGCGGGAAGGAAAACCTTAGTATTCCACTGAGACGCCGCTTGCATGTTCCGAGCCGGTCCCACCGCCCTGAACGAGTCGCCGCATGAGAACGAGTCTCGACGAGAATTTCGAAGTGTCGCGGACGCAACGGGTGTCGAGTGCATCGCCACTCGGCAAGCTCGGCGGAGTCGTCGTCGCATTGGTCATCAGCTGGCAGTGCGCTGGGACAGCCTTCGCGCTGGCGGATGCCGATCTGCGCTGGGTGCCACCCAACGAAGAGACGTTGCAAAGCATCGCAGACGCGATCGAACAAGCCCGACTCGGTCAGGATGAGCCGGCGCTTCGCGAGGGCATTCTGCGGTTCGCGGACGCGCTGATGTCCGAAGCACAAACCAGCGCGCTGGCGTTGGCGCCGACGCGCTGGCTCGGTGCGGGCGAGTATCTGCAGGAATTGTTGAGTCTCATCGATCCCAAGATGCGGAGCGGCATCGTCGCGGATATCGACACGCGTTTGCGAGCTCAGCTCCTTACCTTGTTCACCAACGAGGTGTTCACCAACGACGGCGCGCGGCCGAACGAGCGCCGCGGCGCCGAGCGATCGAGTGGCTTGTCATTGCCTATGCGTCTCGCTCGGGATTTCCCGTTTTCCGAACTGGCGCCAGAGTACCAGCGACTTGCCGCCGAGCTGCTCCTCGAGGTTGGCGCCACCGAGCGAACTCTGACTTTGGCGTCGCGATCGCCGACCAACGAGGATCTCGCGCGCGCGCTCGACGCGTTCGTCGGCCTGGCGCCCGCGCCCACTGCGACGGCGAGTCGCGCCGTATTCGAGAATCAAGCTCGATTGCGCTGGTCAGGTCACGTGCAACCCGCCTCGCCGTGGGCGGACGTCGCCGTGCGACGCGTACCGCGTGTCGATGGCGAGTTGGTATTCGTCAACGATGCTCGCGAGTTGTACTGCGTCGACGCTCCGTTGGCGCAGGTGCGCTGGCGAAAGTCGCTCGCGCCGTCAAGCGACACGTCCATTCCCGGTGCTGAGTACCAACCGCTCGTCATGGGCGAAACAGTGATCGTCGCCACACCGGCACGATTGTCCGCGTTTCAACGACTCGACGGCGAGCCCCGCTGGAGTTTCGCGCTGCGGGAACTCTTCGAATCACCCGCGGACATCGACCCGACAGCAACCGAAGAGACGGCGAAAGATACGGAGCAAACCGGCCAGATCTTGGCAATCTCGCCGCCGATTGCGTGCCCGTGGGGTGTGCTTGTCGCCGTGCTGGAGCTGCGCGGCCAGAATTTGCGCGGTCAGTTGGCGTTGATCAGTGAGCGTGGCGAGCTGCGCTGGAATCGACCGGTCGGCAGCGCCGCCGGCGCCACTTTTCTCGGGCTCGGCATGGCGCGGCCAGCGCTCGTCTCGGACGGTGACGCCGTTTATCTGCTAACACAACGCGGCCTCTTGAGCTGCCATGATGTGCTCGACGGCGCGGCGCGTTGGGCCGTCGAGTATGAGTCTTTTGATGCGCGCGCGTCGCGCGACGCCCTCGCGCTGACGGAGCGATTTCGCAACCCCTTCCTCGCGCTCACCGGCAATTTTTTGTTCGGCGCCCCGGCTGATGCGGCGGGCCTCTGCGTCTGGCGTAAGAACGGTGAACTCGTCGCGCGAACGCCGCGCGGAGACGCCGATTGGTGGACTCTATTGCCAGCGCGCTCACGCGCCGCGGATGCCGCGCCAGGTGTCGAGACCAACGAGCAAATCGCGCTCGTCGCGCCGCATCGGGTCGTACTCGGTGAGTGGCGCGCGACTCGGTTGGAAACAATCGCCGAACGAGCGCTACCGGCGACTTCGCCTGCCATGACTGGTCCCGCCCTCGCGGTCGGCACCGATTGGTGGGTGCCGGCGGCGGGTGGTTTCTATGTGATGAGCGCAAGTCTCGACCAATTCGCGTTTCGGCCGCTTGATCGCCAAGCGAATTATGACGCGTTCGCCATCACGCCGAATCTGCTCCTTGCGAGTAGCGGCAACGCGTCGACCCTCTACAAAGTCGTGCCGAACGATGCGCTCTCACTCGCGTCCGACCGGAGCTTTCGCCTCCGGTCTGCGCTCTCCCGCGGAGACGACGACGGCTTGCTTCGAGCACTCCAAGAATGGCCGCAGCTCGAAAATGAAAGCACGCTCGATCACGCCGAACGTCGCCGACTCGGCGAAGAGATCCTGCTGCGATTCGATGCCGACTTGCGCGACGGAGACGCGGCGCCACGCGATGCGACGGCGCGCGCCGAACTCGTGCAACAGACGTTGCGGCTGTTGCCGACCAGCGCGTTCGGCGACTTGCGCTTTGAGCTCGCGACGCTGTTGGCGCGCGGCGGAGAACTCGACCTCGCCATCGAAGTCGCCTATCTCGCGCTCGAATTGCCCCCCGGCGCGCTGACCACGCTCGAAGGCACGCTCGAAGTCTCATCGACTTTGGCCGTGCGCCGGCTGATCCAGGAGCTTCGTGCGCGCGCGCCGCAGTCAGCCGCCAACGCGAGCATCGAGGAACGCGCCCAAAAAATGCGCGCCGCCTTGCCACCGTCGCCGACTGCCGAAAGCCTCAAGAACATCGTCGAGCATTTTCCGTTCACTCGAACTGGCCGTGCGGCATTGCTGGAACTCGCGCAACTTTACCGCGCCAATGGTCGCCAGGACCTTGCGCTCGAGCTGCTCGCGACGCTCATTCTCACCGAGCCGTCGGCCGTGGAGAGTCGAGCGGCGCGCTTAGAAGCGGGCGAAATCTGCGTTCGTCAGCAGCGTTTGGCGGCGGCGCGCGCGTACCTCACGCCGCTCGTCGGTGACCCGACGAACGCGGGCGGTGGCGAAACAACAACTCCGGATTCGGAGCAGATGGCAACGCGGGCGCGCGAGTTATTGGCTTCGATCGAAACGCTGGCGGCACAGTCCGAGGAGCCGCCTCGTCGCAGCGCCTTGCCGTTTAGTCCCGTTTGGCGAACGCGCACCGAAATGCGTTACCAACGCAACGTCGAAGTGATTCCGCTCGCCCCGGCGAAGACAGGGTTCTTGTTACAAGCGCAGCGCACGCTCGGTCGCTACGACGCGCGGACCGGCGCCACGGTCTGGGTCGCTCACGTCGCTCCGGCGTCGGCGAACCCTGGCGGTTCCGAAGCCGCTGGCGGTGAAGGCGTGGAAGCCGATACCAACGGAGATTTCGGCGCCGATGAATTTGACAGCCAATTGCGACCACCGCTCGCGGTCCTCGAAGATCGAGTGCTGCTCCTGGATGATAGTCAGATGCTTGCCATCGATTTGGCAACGGGCCTCGAACTGTGGCGGGTCTCGTTGCCGGTCGCGACATCCATTCCGAACGATCCACAGGCCGCGCGCCTCAGTGAAACTATCTTCATCGAAAAGGCTGTCGCCGCGGGCGACTTCGCGGTTTGTTTCGGTGCCGACCATGTGCTCTACGGATTTGACACGTTGCGCGGCGGATTGCTTTGGCAATCGGAGTCGCTGGGGCCGCTGTCGGGCGACCCACAGATTTTTGCGAATCAAGTGCTGACGGCATTCCCGTTGACGCGCAAGCTTGAAGTTCGGGAGCTAGCGACCGGCAACGTCGTCCGCACTCATATCATTCCCGATGACACCGGCCGCGACTCGGCGTTTTTGCACGCGCCGTTTTTTCTCGACGCGGAGACCGCGATTGTATGTGACCAACGCCATGTGCAGGCTGTACGGCTCACCGATGGCGAGCCAATCTGGACGTTTCGCGTGCCGGGTGGCCAGCTCCATCGCGTGTATCCATTGCGCGGCGCGCCGTTCCTCGTCGTCGAAGCGGAAGCCGATCCTTCTGGTCCCGTGTTGCACGGCATTTCCGCGACGAGCGGTCGGCGGTTGTGGCGGAAGTCGACCGGCACGGTGCATCGCAATCTCGAACAGTTGGAATTGCTCGACGGCGATCTCTATTTGCTTTTGAGCAGCTTTAACTCCCACGAGATCGTGAAGTTTGATCTGCCGCCCGCCTTTCTCGTCGAACAAGATCTTGAAGAGCTGCCCAGTGCTTCGCTCGAGATCGAGTGGAGCCAGAATCTCGGACGCCAATGGGACCAGTATCGCATTCTGGAGTTTGGCGCGTGGATCATTCTGTATGGCGAATTCAAGGCGGACTTCACGGTCTTGTCGAAGGAAGGTGGACTACCGGTCGAGGGCAGTCCTTTCGCGCTGGCGCAGGATTTCTTGCGCTTGCGCCGCCAGCTTTTTTTCGCGGGGTTCATCGACGAGACATTAGTCTTGTCCACAGCCCACGGCGCCATCGGGATGCGGCAACTCGAAGCGCTTGATCTAGTGCGGTCGCAGTGGTCGGTTTTGTCCAACTACGATCCTGTGCAAGAAACCGCGTTGGCCAGTTCCGGCCCGGTCGGCCCGGTCGCCACAACCGTCCCGGATTTGTTTGCGCCGCTCGCGGCGCAGACGGCGTTCGTCTCGGGGCAAGTCGGGGACGCTTGCACTTTGCTCGAACGCGCGTTGTCTTCCCCGCGCCTTTCCAACAACGCTCGCCGCGGTCTGCGGGCAACGCTCGAGGGGATGAGCCAACAGTATTTCGAGGCGCGGCCGCTCGAATGGACGGTGCCGCTCGCGAATCAAGCGCCGGTCATCGACGGACATCTCGATGAACCCTGGCAGGCGGCGAGCGCACACCGATTTGCCAGTGCGCGCTTTCTGCATCCGGTGCAGGGTGAACAGGAAGATCCGCTCGCCTGGCGCGACGCGCGCGATTTGTCCGCGACTTTGTTTACATGTTGGTCTGACGAGGGATTTCATCTAGCGGTCGATGTCTCGGATGATCGGCAAACGCCTTACGATCGCAGCGCCAAGCGTTGGATCGGCGACTGTCTGCTGCTGGCGTTTGACTTCAAAGGCAATGGCGGCTCCGGTCCAGGTCGCGACGACCAACTGCTCACGCTGTCGCTCACCGTCCCGAAGCCAGTGCCACCGCCGGTCGCGGGCGCGGGAGCCGACGGGCAGGGCGAGAAGGCGGACGAACCGGAAGACAAACCGGAAGGGAAGTTTCAAGTGCTGCGACGCAGCGAAGGCGGCGGCGTCGTCTATGAGGCGACGATTCCGTGGGAGACTTTTCGCACGAGCCGCGCGGATCCAAATCGACCCGAGCCGAACTTGCCATTCCCTGGCATGTCATTTCGCCTGAATGTCGTCCTGACGGACGACGACACCGGCGACGGCGCGCGCTCCTACCTCAGCCTGTCCCCCGGTCAAATGCTCGAGGAGCGCCCGGACTACTGGCGCGTCTTCATCCCCGAGCATTTCCCGCGGGTCACGCTCGGCCAGTAATGCGAGTGGCGTGCTCGGCTAGCCCGCGATTCCCGCGCCGCGCCTTGCTACTTCCAGGCGCACTCATCGTCACGCTCATGGCGACCTTGCCCGTCGGTTGCACGAGCGCGGTCACGCGCACAACGGGTCTCGCACCCATCTATGAGCGTGCAGTCGATCTTCCGAATGGCGAAAGCTCTTGGATCCTGCGCCCGCTCGTCTCGTGGGAACACCGCCGCGATCACCGCGAACTCTCGGCGCTCTGGCCACTCATCTCGCACCGCCGCACGGCGGAGAGCGCGCGCCGCTGGCTCATACCGATTTGGTTCGACAAGTTGCGCGTCAAACCGGAAGGCGGCTTCGATCACGATGGGGTTCTGTTGCCGATTTTCTACGGCAACGATTCCGCGGAAGGCTCGTACTTCGCGATCGCGCCGCTCGGCGGCGTGATCAAGGGACTCCTCGGCCAAGACTCGATCACCTTTGCGCTCTTCCCACTCTACGCGCGACTTGTCGATCGCGAACGGATCTCGACGCACTGGTTGTTTCCGATTTGGAATCACGTGACGGCGCCCACGCAGAGCGGGTGGCGCATCTTTCCGTTCTACGGTCGTTATCGCACGACGACTCACAGCGGCGACCCAAAGCACGACCGGAGCTTTTGGCTGTGGCCATTTTTCTTGAGTCAGCACAACTTTCTCGATACGTCGAATCCACAACAGATCTGGTGGTGCTGGCCGTTTTACGGTCGCATTACCTCGCCGCGACAGCGATCCGACAGTTTCTTGTATCCGTTGCTGACGATCTCGCGGGCGCGCAATACGCCTGCCTACGGCGTGTCGTCCTTGTTTCTCTTTCACCTCACCCGCAGCGAAGAAGTTTCCCAAACCGACCTGTGGCCGCTGTTCGGCGTGAAGCGCACACCGACGCTTTATCGTCAATTCTGCTTGTTCCCCATCCAACGCTATCAGCGCACGCAGGTCGGCGACTACACCCACGAGTCGAGTTGGTTCTTGCCTTTTTATTGGCGTCACAGTTCCGCGCTGCGTACCACACCGGAGCGCGTGGACGCTATTCATCGTTATTGGCCGTTCGCCAGTCATCGCCAGCACGCGGATGGATCGAGCGAGACGTACATTCCGGATCTGTTGCCGTTCCAAGACCCGTGGCACTTTGAGCGTTTCTACGCCTCCCTCTGGCGGTTCTACCAACGCGTCGATCGCGGGCCGGACGCGGGGAGCAGTTGGCAGTTTCTTTGGGGCCTCGTCGCCGGTGAAAACAATCCACAGGGCGGCCGCTTCAGCGTGCTCGGCGGACTGTTCGAGACCCGCAGCGGCACGACGAGTGGTCCGCGGCTCCGGCTCCTTTACTTGCCCTTCAATTAGTCCTCAGTCTGTTGCTCCAACACCGCTCGCGGTCGTGGGTCCGCCACGACCGTTTCACCCCCCGTTTTGTGCTCACCTCGGGCGCGAACGTGAAGTGTGCGACTCGCCTCCGACTCGAACGCGGAATGCGCGAAGCGATTGCTTAGAATCGCGCTTGTTTTAGAACCGATTGCTGCCAGAATCTCCGCGCGCCAACCCGGTCGCGCTACCGGCTTGCTTGAAGGAGTCGCGTTCTTGCTCGGCTTGCAAGTCGTTCGCTACGTCGGTCAATTCGTCCGCGAATCCTCGCAGACCGCCGGCTATGCGCTGACATTGGCAGCGCGCGTCTTTGTCGCCACTCCGAGCGCGTTCCAGCCGCGCCGAATGCGCGACATTCTCGACTTGTTGTACGCCTATGTGCTCGCGGCGCTGCCCGTCACCGCTCTCGTGGCCCTGGTCATCGGGATGATTCTCGCGCTCAATACGGGCAAGACGTTGGTCGAGCTCGGCCAAGAATCTCGCATCGGCTGGCTCGTTTCGGCCACCATGGTCCGGGAAATGGGACCGCTGATGACCGCATTCATTCTCGCCGCGAGTCTCGGCAGCGGAGTCGCCGCCGAGATCGGCACCATGAAGATCTCGGAGGAAATCGATGCGCTCGAGATCATGACGATCTCGCCGTTGCACTTCCTGATTTTGCCCCGCGTCGTGGCGATCACGCTCGTGTGTCCCGCAATGACCACTTTCGCCGACATCATCGGCACCTACGGCGGCGCGCTGATCAGCAACGTGCAATACGACGTTTCGTTTCGGCTCTATCAACAGGAGGCGCTCGAGAATCTCGAAATGAAGGACCTCGTGCAGAGCGTCGGCAAGGCGGCGGTGTTTGGCCTCACGATCGCGCTCGTGGCGTCGACCCAGGGCATGCTCACCACCGGCGGCGCAACCGGCGTCGGCCGCGCCACGCGGCACACGGTTGTCACGTCCTTCTTGTTGGTGCTGATCCTCGGCTACATCATTACTTGGTTTGTCTACCGATGATTGTGCAATTCGAGAAAGTGACGAAGCGCTTTGGGACGCGCACGATTCTCGATGGGCTCGACCTGACGATTCAAGCGGGCGAGACCTTCGTGCTGCTCGGTCGCAGCGGTATCGGCAAGAGCGTCTGTCTGCGCCACATCGTGGGGTTGTTGCGCGCCGACGCGGGCCGCGTGCTGGTCTTCGACAAAGACGTCACGAAACTCAAAGAGCGCGAGATGAACGCGCATCGCCGTCGACTCGGTTATTTGTTTCAAGACGGCGCGCTCATCAACTGGCTCACCATAGAAGACAACGTCGCGTTGCCGCTCCGCGAGCGCGGCAAGCAGGGCCGCGATGAAGCCTTGGCCCGCACGCGCGAGTGCCTGGCCCTGGTTGAGCTCGAAGCCCACGCGCACAAGTTCCCGAAGGAGATTTCCGGCGGCATGCGCAAACGCGCCGGCCTGGCGCGCGCGCTGGTCGCGCGCCCCGAGGTCGTCCTCTACGACGAGCCAACGAGTGGCCTCGACCCGATCTCATCCAGCGTCATCAATGAGCTGATCAACAACCTCAAGCGCAAATTCCAGATCACGCAACTCGTCGTCACGCATGATATGGCGTCGGTGTTCGCGATCGCCGATCGCGTCGGGCTTTTGCACGAAGGGCGCCTGCACGCCATCGGCACCGTAGATGAGATTCGCAATAGCCCGTCCCCGGCTGTGCAGCAGTTCTTGCGCGGTGACATAGTCGGACCGCTGACTGACAAAGACGGCAAAGCCTAAAGAGGAGGACCGTGAGCAAGGATTTCTTCGTCGGCCTCGTGTTCTTGTTGGCGCTCGGCGCAATGGTCGTCGTCTCGGTGTTGGTGCGTGGTTTCTCGAGCCAAAAAGTCGTCTCGTCCCTCCAAGTGAAATTCGAGCAGATCGCTGGGCTCAAGATCGGCGAGCCGGTGCGCGTGCGCGGCTATGGCGTCGGCGAAGTCGAAGACCTTGTGTTTGAGAACGAGCACATTCTCGTGCGCATGAAACTGTTTCGCGACGTGCAGCTTCGCGCCGGCAACAAGATTACCGTGCGCTCCGCGAGCGCGCTCGGCGGCAACTTCGTCGACCTCGAGCCCGGCAGCGGCGTGTTGCTGACAGCGACGGAATTGGTGAGCTTGAGCGGTGCCGCGACCGGCGACGCGCTCTCGTCCGTCGGTGAGTTCTTCGCGCGAGAGGGACCCAAGCTGTCGAATATTTTCACGAACCTCGACGGCGTCGCCAAGAATCTCTCGGACGGAAAAGGCGTCTTGGGCAAGCTCATCTCCACCGATGCTTGGGTGGAAGATGTCACGAAAGTGATCGAGAACTTGCGCACGACGAGCGAGCAACTCAATTCTACGACCGGCGCCATCGGCATGGCGCTCAACGACCCTGCGTTTCGCGACACGATTCGCGACGGTGTCAACGACGTCAAGGCACTGATCGACCAGGCGCGCAACGGGCCGGGATTGGTGTATAGACTGCTCAACGACCCTGCTATGAGCGATGACGTCGCGACGACTGTGGCAAATCTTCGGCAGGTTTCGGACTCGCTCGCCAAGGAAGAAGGATTGATCGGGGCGCTCGTCAACGATGTGGCGCTGCGCGAAAAGTTCGTCGCCATCATCGACGACGTGAAGGGCGCCACAGCGCAACTCAACGTGGAAGGCAGTCCGCTGCACACGCTGCTAAACGACCAAGGGTTGGCGCAGGATTTCAAAACCATCGCGGCGAATTTTCGCGACATCAGCGACCGCATCACGACCGGTCCGGGCACGCTTCACGATGTCGTCTACAGCGAAGAGCTTTCGCAGGCCGCTCTCCTCGCGCTCACGATTTTCCGCGAGAGCGCCGAAGACCTGCGCGAACAAGCGCCAATCAACGCGTTTCTCGGCGCGATCTTCAGTGCGTTGTGATGGGAGTCGCGTGAGTGCTACTCGCTGCGACGCGTCGTGTTGGCTTCCCGCGTCGCCGCGTGTTGAATCGCGAGCGAGATTTGCGCCGCCAGGCAATCGACGAGCGGGCGACCATCGCGGACCGTCGAGTTCGAACTATCGCTGCCGCCGAGGAGCACAAAACCGATCCCGCACTCCTTTGGCAGCGTGAGTTCGAACACGAGTCCGTCTTCGTTATACGCAGCGCCCCATTCCCGCGCCAACTCGACGCTGAGGCGCGGGTGACTCGAAAGCAAACTCGGCCCGGTCCCCACCGCTGGCAGTCGAGACATGATTTCCGCGGCGGCGGGACCGGAACGCTCGTCGCGCCCGACGCTGCTGGGCACCGAGGCGATCCGAACGCGATCCGCGCCGGCGAGCAATAACAGAGCGTGCCGCGCTGATAGCACATCGAGTGCACACTGCGCCCCCCGGCTCAGGGCATCATCTAAGTTGCCGGCATTCGCTAACAGCGTTGAGCCGATGGCAAGGCGCTCAAAGCCCGCGAGCTGCCGCTCGAGCGCTTGATTGCGCAATCGCAGCTCACAGTTCGTCGTTTCCAACTCCGCGGTCAACTGTCGATTCAGATTGCGCAGCCGCGATCGTTCGTGGGCGCGCCGAACCACGCGCAACAAGTCCTCTTCAAAATTGAGTATTGGCTTCGCGATGTAATCGTAGGCGCCCATGCGAATCGCCTCGATCGCGGAGTCGAGTGCGCCATAGCCACTCGCCATCACGACCTCGACATCCGGACAGCGCTTCTTGATTTCGCCCAGCAACGTGATGCCGTCGATCCCTGGCATCATGATGTCGAGAATCGCGACATCGAAGGAGCAATTCGCCATGAGCCGCAACGCATCCTCGCCGCCCGCGGCGCTATCGACTTGATAGCCTTCGCTCTGCAAATAGAGTTCGATGGCCTCGCGAATGAAGGACTCATCGTCGACGACCAAAATTCGTGGAGCCAGTCGATTCGCGCAGCTCAGCGCCATATCATTCTCGACGCCCGTCGACCGCAGAGCGATCCCATTAGGCGCATTCAGTAGTTGCAATAGTTTTCACCGTAGGCATCGACGCCGGTGAGATTCGGTTTGACACTGCCAACGGCCGGATCGTAGATCCAACCCCCCGTGCCATCCGCACGACCATCGAGCTCACGCGCTTTGTTTTTTACGCCGTCCTTGGGGACGGCCGGCAAATAGAGGGGCACGAGATTCTCGATGCGTGGCGGGTTTGCGCCATTGTTCTCGCTGCGAAAAGTCTCGATCGAACTGCGAAGAATCTGCAGATTGGCCTTGGTGGTCTGGGCGCCACTCTTGGCGACGTAGTTGACGAAATTCGGCACAATGATCGCGGACAGAATGAGGATGATGACGATCACCAACACGACTTCAACGACGGTAAAGCCCGCGGTCCCGACCCTGCGCATCAACCGAATCCTCCTCGCTATAACCCTTCGAGTGTCGGACGGCCGTGCGTCCTCAAAAGTATAACCTTGCGACGTGGATTGCGGCCAATGCCGGAAGTGCGGCCAGCGCGCCGAGAGCACAAGTGGCTTTGGGAGTCCGGGCGCCGAGTTCCCAAGTCGCGTGAGAGCCACTCGCTTGCCGGCGGGTTACTAAGGGTTTGCGCAATAACAACTTCACATTTGGAGGTCGAGATCTGTCGAACGCCCGTTCGCGGTGATCGAGCCCGATTCTGCGCAAGAAACTCGGCCCAAGCGTGGCCTCACGACGTCGACGATTGCGCGCATGATACGTGATCAGCGATCTGTTCGAGATCGGACTCACAATGCGAAGTTGAACTTGCGCGGACCTTAAGGTCGCACCAACTCGAAGCGCAGGCGATTGCCGAGCGCGGCCGCGGGGCTCACGAGCAACAACTCGGCGCGTTGGTCCCCGTCGATATCGACGCAGACGAGCCGTGCACCCGTCGGCAGGCTCTCGCGATGCAGGGACGCGCTCGGTGGTCGCGTGCCGATCGTGCCGGCGAGTTGTTGCTCGATCTCGGTGCTGATCAACGCCGCGAGCTGCGCCAGGTCGTATTTCTTTTCGCCGGCGCCGAACAAGAGTTGCGCGAAGCGATCGCCGGCGCCCGCGGTTGCCGCGACGTCGAGGCTCGTGTGCCAGATTTCGATGCGACTGAAATCCGCGCTCGCGCGCACGACATCGGGCGCGCCGTCGCCGTTAAAGTCGCCGCTCGACAAGCTGCCGAGATTGGCGCCGATTTCTTCGAACGGTCGGACGAAGGACTCCGGGTCGCGCAGCATGCTGAGAATCGACGGCAGTTCGATTCGCAGCTCGCTCCGCAGGCTCGGGCTCAACTCGAAACTCTGTCCAGCGACCGACAAGTACCCGAGCACATCGATCCGCAGGGACCAACCGCCGAGAAACGCTCGCAACAGTCCGGCAGTGGTCGGCAGTTGCACCTTGATAATGAGGAGGTCCGCCCAGCGATCCGCGTTCAGCTCGGCGACCACGAGCGCCGTGATGTCCTCGGCCACCTTCAGCACCGTCGTCGGCGACTCAAACTGAGGTCCGGTTTTCGTGCCGCGAAACACCCACACCTTGCGGCCGTGCGAAATGACATGATCGAGGCAGCCGTCACCGTCTAGATCCTGCGTTTGAAGTTGCGCATCCGTTCCCATCGACAACGTTCCACCCAGTTCGAAAGTCGAGGCCGGCGTCGAGTCGCGAAACCGCGCGAGATCGAGCACGACTTGCGGCGTGAACGCCAACTCCCCGCTTGCGTCCGGCAAGTAGTAATCGACCCGTGCGCCGCGTCGCGCGCGCAGATCGAGGCGACCGTCGCCGTTGAGATCGAGCAGATCGAGGTCTGGCAGCGTGAAGGACTCCTCGAGCGTCGCGTTTAACGACTTCGCCGCCGCGCTCCGCGCACGGCGAATGTTGAGTTGCAAACGTGCGACGCGCCGGAAAGCCGGGATAGCGCTCGACGCCGAACCGTCACCGGCGGCCGCCGTCCGCACCGTCGGGCCTGCGCCTTCATTGAGATACATCTCGTATTCATCGCCGACCGGGACGACAAGGTCGGCGCGACCATCGCCATTCAAATCTTGGCAGACGCGCGCAAATCTCGGCGCACCCAAACTGAACGGAAACCGCGCGCGCGCCGCCAACAAAGTTAGATCACCGCCGCGACGCAGGAGGCTTGCGCCGTTGGGGCCGATCGCGACGATTTGCTGCGCTCGCGGTGCGCTTGCACTCTCCGAGACTTGCAGGGCGCCGATCCCGAGCAACATCGAGCGTGGTTCGGTGAGTTGCCACGTGTCACTCGCCCGCCAGCCGCTCAAACCTGCGGTCGAGAGCTCCGCGGCGCCCGCCGACACGAAGGTCCACACTGTCACGAGTCCGTCGGCGCTAACCGTCACGAGTTCGCGGCTACCATCGCCATCGAAGTCCACCGTTCGATAGTCGACGGCATCACACTCGAGCACGGCGAGCGGTGCTCTCGGCGTCGGCAACTCTTCAGCGCGAACACAGGCGAAGGCACTCACACCGATGAAGCAGGTGCAACTCACGGCAGCGCGGAGTATCCACGCGCGCGCACGATTCGGTCTCGCTCGAGAATTCATGGGAGCGTCACGTATTCAAGGCCCCGCTCGGACCGGAGCCAAAGCGCCAACGGTCCGCGTCCGCCACGCACGGCGAAGTCAACGCTGACACTCGACGGCACACTGCGGCGCCAGCGCGGTGCGGAGGCGACCTCGAGGCCATCACCGCGCCGCCGCAGCGGAAAGATCTGCAGCTCTTCGCGTTCGCCCGTGAGCAGTAGCTCGCACAGTCCATCCCCGTCTCCATCGCCGACGACCCGGGCGAGGCGACTTCGTGCGCTCGCTTCCCGCTTTAACGCGACCGAGTAAGGCTGTTGCAGCTGCGGCTTGCGAGCGAAACGCCCCTCGTGTTGCAGGAACGCGAGCCACTGCATATCGATGCTGCCAGACGCGGCGCTGCGCACTTGATCCAACAGCTCCGGTCGAAACGAACTCAGCACCAGATCGAGTTCGCCGTTGGAGTCGAGGTCGATCAACTGCGCGCCCTGCACGAATCCACTCACAATCAACAACTGTTGCGGTGGCGCCGCCGGATCGACGAAAAAGCCCGCCGCACCCGCCGTCGACTCGTTGCGATACACGAGCACTTGCGTTCGCACATCGGCGCCCGATCGATCCGCGCGTACTATGAGGAGATCAGAACGCGCATCAGGATCGAGATGCGCGCTGAGCACTTCATACGAGATGTCGGTTACCGTTGATGCACCCCCAGGAATCCGTAGTTGCCAACTCGGCGCGGCCTCAAAACCGCCGGCCGCGAGTTGGCGCCACACGCACAGCCATTCGCCATCGAGCGCCGCGACATCGAAACGACCGTCGCCGTCGAAATCGGCAACGTGCGGAGCGGGTAATTCGCGATCGACCTCAACGAGCGGAGCGCTGCCGCCGGAGCCGCTCGTGAAGCCGAGACTCAATTCGAGATTCCCCCGGCGTTGGCCGATCTGCGCCCGTGCGCGCTGCGGTCGAGCGGCTTCGAGCTTTCCCACGCCGCGGAGCGAGCTTTCGTCGCGCGGCAACGAAAGACGCCACGATGCCGTCGGGATCGCGGCGCCAGCGTTCGCAAAGAGGAACGCGCGGTAGCCATCGAGTTCGGGGACGAGCAAGTCCAGGTCATCGCGGCCATCGAGGTCACACACGCAAGCGTCGAGATGCAGCAGCGCTTTAGGATTCGGCAGTTGCCAGAAGAGTTCGCACTCGGTCACGCGCCAAAGTCGCGCGTCCGGCGCGGCGCGCAAACGATAACCGTAGATGGCGCTGCCGGTGAAAAGCAACAACTCGGCGCCCGCCTGCGCATCGATGTCGGCCGCCGCGAACCCGATTACATCGCGCGTGATCTCAACGATTTCGTCCGGCTGGCTTGCGAACCACGGTGCGTGAGCTTGACGCCATCGCACCGCCAAGACGCGATCAAAATCCTTCGCTCCATTCGCAAGCGGCAAGATCAAGTCGAGATCGCCATCGAAGTCGAGATCGACTTCGAGTGGCTCGCCCGCGACCCAGCCATCGGCAATCGGGATCGAGCATTGCTCCGCCGGCGATGCTCCCAGCGCGATGACGACGCCGACCAGACTAAACAGCACGCGAGCGACTCGCCGCCGCGAGTTGTCCGCAAACCGACTCATGGGCCCAGCTCCTGCAAGCGATCGGCATCACCACCCGAAAACGCGAACAACCAACAGACGGTCGTTCGCCACGCCACCGCCGTCGACTCATACTTGAAAAAACCGAGCAGCACTGACGTGCGACGCCGTCCGCGCTCATTGCGATAACCAAAGAGCGGCGGAACGGCGATCTCGCGCATTTCTTTCTCACGCGCACTGAGGCGCGGCGTGCAGCGTATCCGTTCGGCGCCACGCACGACTTCCAGCGCCAGGCGGTCTCCCGATTCCCCGTTCGCAATCGCGTCGATCATCTCACGGGGATCGCCGACCGGCTTACCGCCGATCCCAACGATGACGTCGCCGAGTTGGATTCCGGCCTGGCGCCAAGGACTCGAGCGACTGAGTCCGACGACCACGGCGCCGCTCGCTCGGGTGATGCCAGCCTGCTGCGCTTCGACGTCCGTCGCTTCGCGCAATACGACGCCGACGCGCTCTTCTTCGCGATAACGCTGCGGCGCCACCGCGTCGCGCGGTTTCATTCGCGCTGCAAGCGTCAGGGAGGCGGTGGATTCTCGGCCTTCGCGCTCGAAACCGATTTCGATGACGCTGCCGGCCGGAGTCGAATCCTCGATCCGATACCAATCGCTCGGCCAATTGAGGATCTGAGGCCCGCCGGTCGGTGGCACCGCCTCAAAAAGCAGGTCACCGACTTCAAATCCCGCGGCGACCGCCGGAGAGTTCTCGACTATGCGAGTCACGAGCAGCCCGTTCGACGCGCCAAGCCGCTCCGCAAGCGTCGCGCGCGAATCGCTGACCTCGAGACCGCTAAAGGTCCCGATCGGCCGTGTGTTCCGAGTGGCGAACTCGGACTCGGCGGCCGCGGTGAACGCGATTTCATCCCGTTCTTCGACATCGCCGAGCGGTAGCGGTCCATCCGGCAGTGCCCGGCAACCGCTGCCGAGCATGGCGACGATCATGAGCCGAACGAGTAGCGAACGCTTTCGCGTTGTATTGTCCATCTTGAAGCTCCCGCGATGTGACGCTCAGTAGTTTCTGCGCCGTAGCAATATCACCGCGGCCATCAGACAGGGCAACATCCAAACTGCCGAGACGGGCAGCGCGTAAGCCGAAAAAGCATCGAACGCATCGCTCGCACCGGCTGCGACATCCCGGTAGTAACGAAGAAAGCTCGCGCCACCGAGTGGCGTTACGAGATGGCTGCCAAGCCACCACGATCCAACGGCCGCCGGCAGCTCGAATACGACGCGCGAACCGAGCAATATGGAGGCGAGCGCGCCCCAACCGAGCGCAGCGGCCATGGCCGAACGACACGCGCAACCGATCGCATAGGCCAGCGCGGTCGCGGCGATAAGGGGCGGCGCCGCGCAGCCAATGGTGCTCCAAAACAGCGGCCAAAGCTCGTCCGCGGTGCCGAGCACGTAGCGACCGCCGCCCGCGAGCAGCTCGACACGATTACCGAAATCAAAGCGTGCGGCGGCGGCGAACATCGCACTCGCTATGGTGAGCGCATAGGCCCCCAACACGACACTCGCTACGGCCGCAAACTTGCCGAGCGCGAACTGCGTGCGCGTGACCGGTCGCAAGAGCGCTGCGACAAGTGTGCCGCGTGACGCTTCGACCGGGATCGACTGCGTCCCCCACCACAACGAGAGCAAGAGGAGAATCGGCAACGCGGGTTCGAGCCCGGCGGCAAACGCCTCAAAGGCGGTTACCCCACTCGTGCTAAAGAGCTCTTCTCCAACGCGCGCCGCGTTCGCGCGGGTCTGATTCGCAAGTCGCTCGACCCCCCAAATCGACGCCAACACGGGCAGCGCGAGCGCGATCGAGAGTGCGCCACGATTCCACAAGCGCGTGAGTTCATAGCGCAGACTGCGACCCACACCGTAACGCCGAAGCCGAGTCGCGGGTGTTGGCGTCGCCCGTAGGTCAGTCGGCGGGGCGGATGCTTGGAATTCGCGCGGCACTGGCGCGGGCGGCGGCGGTTGTTGAGAGAAAGTTTCGACGTAGACATCGGCGAGCGAACGCGCGTGTCTTGCGAATTCCAAAACTTCGACACCGGCGGCGATCAAGTCCCGCAATACGCGCGCGGCGGGTTGACCCCCGAGTTCGACCTGGCGCGTGGCTGCATCGATCACGGTCGACGCAAGGCCTAGCGCGGTGAGTGCGCGCGCGCATGACGCCGGATCCACCGCGACGATGCGATAGACATCCGCACTCGCCGAGCACGCCGTCGACAACGTGCTCTCGCCGATCAGGCGACCGTCACGTAAGAAACCAATCCGGGTGCAAAGTGCTTCGAACTCGGTGAGCTGATGGCTCGAAATCAGAATTCCGACGCCACGCGCCGCCAACTCGCGCAGAATCTCGCGTGCGTTGCGCACGCCGATGGGATCGAGACCGTTCAACGGCTCATCGAGCATGAGATACTGCGGCTCACCGAGGCAGGCTTGCGCCAGCGCGAGTCGTTGCCGCATCCCGTAGCTGTAATTCGCGACCCGACTCGGCGGCGCGTCATCGAGCCCGACGCGCGCAAACCACCGCGCGGCCTCCGCGTGCGCCGAAGGTCGATCACTGCCGCCGAGGCGCGCGAGCACCCGCAGATTTTCAGACCCACTCAACCGCGGATGGAATCCGTTCGACTCCAGGACTCCGCCCACGCGACAGCGCCGGAACGCCGTCGCCGCGGCACGCGGATCGATTCCATCGATCAGGACTCGGCCCGCGTGCGGCCGTGCCAGGCCGAGCGCGATGCGCAAGAGCGTCGTCTTGCCGGCGCCGTTCGGCCCGACGAGTCCGTAGATTTCGCCCGGCACAAGTTGGAGATGAATATCCGTCAGTACATCGCGCCGGCCGTATCGGTAGCGGACCGCCTCGAGCGCGAGCGTCAATCCTTGGCCTTTTCGTCGGCTTTCCGCTCTTTCCCAAGCTCTTCCTCCCACGCGCGGATGAGCGGTGTTCGTTCGGCCTCATCCTCCATCAGCTTGCGCGCTTCTTCGGAATTTCGAGTGACCCGAGGCTTGAGAAACACCATCAGTTCGACGTCGCGTTTCACCGTGTCGCGCTTGCTGAACAGATACCAGCCGATGATCGGAATGTCGCCGAGTAACGGGATCTTTCGAACGATCTCCGATTCCTCGCGTTGAATGATCCCGCCGAGCACGAGAATTTCGCCAGCCTTGACCGTCATCTCCGTCAAGTAGTTGCGCGTGTCGATGATCGCGCCGCCGAACAGCGTTTCGCCGGGTCGCAGTTGCGAAGACTCGACTTTGATGCGCAGACTCACATCGTTATCGCTGTTGATGATCGGCGTCACCTCCAGCGTAATGCCGACGTTCGTGTACTCAAAACTGTCGTTGCGGCCGCCTTCCGCCGTATTGAGACTGCCGGAGATGAACGGCACGCGCGAACCGACGAACAGCTTGCCGCGCTCATTGTCGGCGATTTGCAGGCGCGGCTCGGCGCGCACGCGCGAGTCGGAATTGCGCCGCAAAAACTGGATCAGAAGATCCAGCTCGACCGTGCTCGAGACGACACCGGTCCGCATCGCATTCGCGAGCGTCGTGCCGAGGTAGGTCTCCATGTGCTCGTTCACACCCGTACCAGAGATCGAGTTGTCGAGATCGTCGTCGTTGAAAATACGCGAGCCGTCCGGTGACCACCGCACGCCAATACGATCGCGGTCGTCGCGCGTTATCTCGATGATGCGCGCTTCCAACATCACCTGCGCTCGCGCCTGATCGAGGTCTTTGACGATTTCCTCTACTTGCGGAAACAAGTGCGGACTCGTCGTAATCAGCAGTGAGTTGGTGCGCGTATCGGGCACGATACGCACTTTGCCGATCAAGTCGCTGACCGGGCGACTCGTGCGTTGCGTGGAGCCGCGATTTTGGTTCGCGTTCTGACCGGCGCCGAGCCACGGAAAATATGCTTCCTCCTCGGCCTCCTCATTGAACTCAAAGCCGGCCACGTTTGCCGAGTCGGTGCGCGTCTGCGCCTGCGGACGCGGTTGATTCGGCGCGGGCTGGGCCCGCACACGTTGGGCGCCTTCTTGCGCGAAAAGGATGTTCAAGCTGTTCGCGACGTTGACCGATTTCGCATGTCGCAACGCGATGTTCATGGTCGCTTCGCGGTCCGGCGATCGGCGGTCGAGATCTTCCAAGATATGCTCGACAACCCCGAAGTTCTCGACCGAGTTGGTTGTGACAATGATCGAGTTCGAATAGGACTCGCTGGCGAAGCGCACTTTGCCGTACAGCCGTCCGACATCGCGATTCTCGGTGCTCGAGTCCGTCTCGTCGTAGAACCAATAGGGTCGGTTTTCGTCCTTCTTCTTGAAAAGCTCGTCGAGCACTTCCTTGATGTCGTCGGCCAGCACGTACTTGAGCGGGTAAATGCGCGGCGCCAACTCTTCAGCGCCAATCGGCGCATCCAGTACTTTGAGCATCTCAGCTACCCGCTCGAGGCCAGAATTCGGGCCGATCGCGATAATCTCGTTGTTGCGTCGGTTGGCGACGAACTTGATCTTGTCGCGCGAACTCTCTTCGCGTCCGCCCCACCAAAAACGGTTGCTGCGCTGATCGCCGGAGTAAAGATCCTCGAGCTGTTTGGCAATGTCCTCAGCGTCAGCGTGCTCGAGCCGGAATGAGCGCATGGTCTTCTGCTGCGCGTCTTCGGTGTCGAGACTACGCACTAAGGTCTCGACGTTGCGAAAATTCGTCAACGACGACAGTACGATCAAGGAGTTCGAACGTTGGTTCGCTGAAATTTGAATGACATCAGCGAGCGCCCCCGTCCGCCCAGTGGTCTGCGCATACATCGGTTTGAGCTCGCTCTCGAGCTCTTTGGCGTCGACGTTGTGGATCTGCACGACTCGTACCGCCAGGTCTGCCGGCTTTTCCGTGTCGAGCGTGCGAATGAGCTTCTCGATGTCCGGCAGCTTTTCGGCCGCGGCGGTCACGATGATCCGGTTCGATGCCTTATCCGCCAGAATCACGGTCGGCGCATCCTCGGAGCCCGGCACTTTCGGCGGCTTGCCGCCCTGCTGTTGTTGCTGCTGCTGTTGCTGCTGCTGTTGCGGATTTAGGCCTGGCGGTGACGTCGCAAACACCGCTGTCAGAATGCGCACTAAGTTCTCGGCTTCGACGTGGATGAGCTGAAACACTTGCGTCTCGGTGTCGGCGTCGGTCGCGATGTCGAGCTCTTTGATGAGTTCGCCGGCCAACATCACGTTCTCCGCGTAGTCCTTGATGAAAATCTTGTTGGCGCGACCGTCGACATCGATCTTGGCTTTGTCCGTCAACACTGCCGCGAGCTTGTCTTTGAGCTTCTCAACTTTACCGAAGCGCAGCGTAAAGACTCGGAAAACGACTTGTCGACCTTCTGGCACGCCATCGTCGCCATTCAGCACTTCCGTGGCGATCTTGTCGGCGCTCGCGTCAGGCACGATGACGATAACGTTGCGATTCTCGACCGCGGTATAGCCTTCGAGTGCCAGCGCCCCGTAGACAAGGCGCAGCGCTTCTACTTTCGACACCTTGCGTGAACTCAGGACATTGAGACTACAGTTGACGTCCTTGTGCTTGATGATGCTCTTCCCGGTGAGTTCCGCGAGCCACTGCACAATCGTGTCGATGTTGGCGCCTTGAAAACTCACGAGCACCTCGTCGGCCATGACTGCCGCCGCCGCGGTCGGCGGAGTGCCGGCGTCGCCGCTCGTCGGAACGGGTTTCGCATCGCCCGGCTTCTCATCTTTCAGTGGCGCGGTCGGCGTTGCCGCGATGGGCGCCTGCGCCAACGCCACCGTCGCGCTGAGGAACATGAAAACCAGTGCGCCCACGACGACGGACGCGGTTGCGCTCAGGCGCGCTCGATCGTGCATCACGGTTGAAGTCCCTTCTCCGGCGTTAGCAGGGTGTCACTGCCCAGCCCCGAGTAAATGGTCAATTCTTGTTGTTTTCCGCCGTGCTCGATGAGCGCGCGGTTGGGCGCGACGGCGATGAGCTTGATGCCGTCCCGTTCTTCGCCGACTCGCAACAGCACCACCGTTCCAGATGGAAGCTGCACGAAGGCGCGTTCGTTCGAAGTGCCCTTGAGCGCCGGCTCGACCGTCGCCGCGGACGCCGCCGCGGGCGAACGACCAAAAAGACCTACCTCTTGAATGCGATGAAACTCGGCCGGCATGTGGCCCGCGGCCAGCGGCTCGCGCGTAACATCCGCGGGATCTTGACTACGCTCTAGCGCCAGCTGCCGCAGTAGATTCAGACCGAGTTCAAGGTTGTCCGTCGCGCTGGAAGTCGACGCGGCAAACACGCGCCAAGCGATGCTGAACACGAGCACCGCGCAGACACCCGGTAGCATCCACCGCCGCCAACTAACCATTCGTCGCCCCTTTGTCCTGCTTTTTCCACGCCGCATAATTCCAAATGGAAATACTCATCGTCAGTTTCACCTGCCCCGGCTCTTTGCCGGCCGAGTTGAGCACAAAACGATCCATCACGAGCGGGTACGGCAACTGCTCGACACCATGCACGAACGCACAGATCTCGGCGATCTTGCCCTCCGCCTCCAACAGAATTCCGCTGAGCTCGCGGCCGCTCGCGCTGCGTTCCGACTCCTTGCTGCTCGAGAGCGCGACATTCTGCGCTCCGGCTGTGCGTCGAATGGCGTCGCGCACTTCGCTCACTAGGCCATCGCTTTGCGCGAGTCGCACAAGATCGAGCGCGCGCTGCGCGCGCAGCACACCGAGCCGCTTGAGCTGTTGACTCTGCGCATCGACGCGCGTCACCAAGTCGCCACCCGCGGTGTCTTGCTTGGCGAGGTATTCGGCGCGCACACTCTCCAGACGGCCGATCACCCAGTCGCCGAGAAAAAGCGCCAACGCGGCGCCCAGTACTATGGCACCGAGTCGCACGGTGCGACGCTCGCGCGCTGACAACTGCGGCATTACTCGTTCCCTCCCTGCTTCCGTGCGACTTCTTCCATGAGCTTCTCCAAATCCACCGTACCCTCACCTCGCAAAATATTGGCTTCACTCCAGCGAATGGATCTCGTGTCGAAGACTTCGCTCACATCCCCGCTCTCCGTGTCGTCGGCTTCGACCGCGGACGATGCCCCTTCGCCGGCGACGCCGGCACTGCTCGGCTTGGACTTGTCGCTTGCGCCCTTCTTGCTGGCGTGCTTGACGGCGATGTCTTTTTTCGCACCGTCATCCGCAGCCTTGGTCTTACCCGCCGGTGCCGCCGGGGTAGCAGCGCCGGGCGCGATCGATGCGGCGGGTGGCGCCGACACGGCACCGCGCGCCGGAAAACCGTCGCGGCCACGCTGCGCGAGAATACGAAAGCTCGCGCCCTCGCCGCCTTGCGCGGGCGCCGCTTCCACACGTACAGCGCTCAGCCACGGCGATTCTTCGAGTTGCCGGCCGAGCTGATTCACGAGCTCGGCGCTCGCGAGTTGTCCCACGATCTGCACGGTGCCGCGTTGGTTGATTTGAAACTCCTTGATCAGGAGACCCTCCGGCGCGAGTCGCGCCACCTCGGCGAGCACATCGAGTGCGCGCAAATCCGCCTTCGCAAGTTCACTGCGAAACGCGAGTTCTTGCTCGTAACGCGGTAAATCGCGCAGTGTAGATTCAACGTTCTCGACCAACGCGGCGGTGTTCGTCGATGACACCAGCGCCTCAAAGTAGCGATCGACGCCGAGCGCGAGGATCACGAGCAACGCCGCGGCGCTCCCCCACCACCAGTTGTGTCGCTGTCGAGTCGGTCGTCCGCCGTCCGCCGCGGTGGCGTCACTTCCGTCGATGCGAAGACACGGCGCGAGCGGTCGCGTTCCGCGCGCCCTCAGACCGGCAGCGACCGCCGACACGCCGCCACTCGCGAACTCGACGAGCGGTACGATCTTGACGCCGACCAGTGCGCGACCGAGTGCTTCGCCGAGTCCCTTGAGCCGCGCACCACCACCCGTGACATAGAGCGTGCTCGACGGCGCCTGACCGTTCTGCGCACGCGCCGCCGCAAGCAGGATGCCAGATTGCGAGACGTGGCCGGCGACGATCGCCAATTCTTCAGCCACAATCGCGGCCACCTGTTTGCGATGCTCCTTGAGGAGTGGAGTGTCGCGACCGTCACTGAAATCGCGCTTCAACGTCTCAGCGTCCTGCACGCTTAGATTCGTCTGTTCCGCGATTCGTCGGGTGACACGATCGCCCCCCCAAGGCAAGACCCGAAGCTCGCGCCCCGCGCCGTCGTCGAGACAAAGCAATTCACTTGCGCCGCACCCCACGTCCAAAATGCATTGCCGGCCGTGCAGCTCATCCACGAGCGCGGCGATGGCCATACTGGCAACGCAAAAAGTGACGGCGCCGGGCCACTCCGTGAAAAGTTGCTGATACTCCGCCAACACATCGCGACGCAACACGGCGACCGTGATGCGCGAGAGGCCGCTGCGCGGCGCGCCGTTCAGTGGCGCGGTCTCGAAACCCCATGCCAGTTGCTCGAGCGGGAGCGGCAGTTCACGCTCGATCTGCAGTTTGACGAGTCGGTCGAGCTCCTCGGCCGGCGCCGGCGGCACGTCGATGAGGCGCAGCGAAACGCCGCGCGCTGGCAGCGCGCACCAAGTCGCGACCAGGCTTCGATCGGGCCCGAAAAAACCGCGCAACTGTTCGCGGATGCGAGCTGCGCTGCTCGCGGTGATCTCGCCACGAACGCCGCGCTCGAGCGCGAGTTCGGCGGCGCGTGGCCCATCATAGAGTTTGAGCGACGTCGTCCCGATGTCGATGATCGGACCGCCACTACTGGCCGCGCTTCGTTTGACCAATTAGAGGTCCTCCCTAAAGCTCAAAGTTTCGACGTCCAATTCTCCGATGCGAAAAACTACTCGCAGACTTTGGCGAGCACCCGTCGACGGCACGAGCCCCTCGCTGATCACGCGGTAAGTGCGCGCCCGCGCCGTGACGCGTTGGCTGAGTTTCGCATACAATTCCGCGTTGATGCCGGAGACACTCAAAAGTCCGGCGATGTTTTGAAAATTCCCGTGCCCAAGCCGGTGCTCGACGATGTTTTGCGCCAACTCCTCGCTCACTCCAGGCAGGCAAGCGAGCACCGTTGCGCTGGCGGTATTGATGTTCACGACGCCGGGTCGTTCCATGCCGGCGGCCGTCGTGAAATAATCCGAGATCTGCTGAAAAAGTTCCGTGCTGATCAGCATCTCACCGGTTCCGCGCCAAGTGGGCGCATTGTTGTTCGGGTTCGGTGCACCGTCCGCCGGTGGATTCCCGGGCGGGTTTTCGACCGACCGTCCAGATGATGGCGAACCCGTTCCGCTTGGATTTCCCTCGCCGTTGTTGGGCGGCGGGGTCGGCTGTGGCTGCTGTTCTTCTACGAGTCGCTCGACATTGAGCAGCGCTGCGACGCCCTCGAGTCCGCGCACATCGCGAAATCGCACAATGGCGTCCGCGAGGTCGGCGCTGATTCCGGGCACGTCGCGCATCTCGTCCGCCGTGACCGTGCCGAGCGAGAGTCGCGGCTCGCCGTGCGGATCGACATCGCGTTCGCTTGCTTCGAGCGACACGTAGGCGAGGATGCCGGTCTCGAGCACTGAGTCGCCGTTGTCGGCTGGCATCGACATGCTGCCGTCGCGCTCCTCCGGATCCAAGAGTCCGTCGCAATCGGCGTCTTCGCCAAACAAGACACTCGAGTCCGCGCCGACGAGGCGCAACAATTCCTGCGTCGTCAGCAATCGATCATTCGCAACTTGGGTCGAAAGTCCCATGGCATCGTAATTCGGTTGCTCGGCGCCGCCTTCGCTCGGTTGGTTGTCAGCGTCGCGCCAATCGACGATCGTCGCCGCGAACGCCGGATCGAGGCCCGGCACTTTCACGAGTTCTTCGAGCGCCGCCACGTTGAGATCGAGAAATCGTTCTTCTTCGACCAGTCCGTAGACGATTCCGCGCTCACTCGCTTCACCTTCGAGCGCACCGCGTCGCACGGAGAAGTGGCCGCGCCCCAAACGCACTTCCTTGAACTCGGCGGCGTTGTCGAAGAGCTCCTGGCTCAGTGACTCACCGGAACTCTTCAAACGCTGCTCGAGCGCATAGACCAGCGCCTTCGACTTCTCGACCCCGGCCAGCGCCAAGTAGTAGGCTTGCACTTGATCGCCGTGGTTCTTCGCGAGCCGCGCGTCGAGTCGCGCGGCGCCGAGCGAACTCATCACAATCGTCGTGAGGATTACCGTGCACCAAAGCACTGCCACCAACGCCGAACCAGCGCAGCGAACTCGGACCAAGCTGCATGCGTAGAGTGCGTTCGGCATACTAACCACCGCCCTCGTCGCCGTTGGGCGCCATCATTTCTTCGGGCGACAGACTGCCATCGCCCCAGGAGGATCCGTCGGCCGAAACTCCGCCTCCGCCGCCGAGCTGTTGCGGTCGATCGGCGAGCTCAATGCGGACAATCGTGGTGAACACGAGCGGCCGGTGCGTTGATTTGACTTCACTCGCACGCAGCGACGCCTCGGACGTTCGCACCCAGCTCGCGGTCTCGAAACCGATGCTGATCTTCACGGCCGCTGGAATCCCGGTCGGGATGAACGGCGCTGCCGCCGGCTCGCCGGTCTCTGGGTCGAGCCGGTCCGGATCGCTGGGATCCTGTGCAGCCGCCGCGCGCAGATCGGCCGTCTCCCGTTCACCCCACTCGTCATGCCATTCGTAGCCGTCGTAGTACTGGACTTTGAAGTGCGCGATCCCGGTCGCGATCAACTCCCGGCTGCCGCCCGCGAAGAGTTCGCGATCCATACGAGCATCGCGACGGCGAAACAAGCACCGCGGTCCGCCTGGCTCCGCGCGATCGACGAAGTAACTGACTTCGCAGAGATCCCCTTCGCCGGGTCGCGTGGGACGAAAGTTGTGCGTCGCAAAATCCAAGTTGTCGAGCTCTACGCCGTCGACTTCGCGGCTCAACCCCGTGAACACATCGTCGACGCTGAGCGGCGTCGCGACACGCAAATCCGCGGTGATCAGCCGGAGCGTCACGCGCGCTTCTTGAAGCACCAGAGCGCGCCGCTCCACCGCCTCCCGACTCTCGTACCCGGCCGCGAGCGTCATGTAGGCTGCGCCCAACACGCCCACCATGATGGTGAGTCCGATCATCAGCTCGATGAGCGTGAAGCCGGCACGCTTCATGGCGACCTCCGCTCTGACGATGACGAACTTGCAGTGGACTCGAACGGTTGCTCGAACAAGAGCGTGTCGAGCTGATACAACAACCGACGATTCGCTTTCAATTCGATCGCGAGACTGACGTGATAGAGCCCGTCGAGTTCGGTGCTCTCGATGCGCTCGCGGAAACGATATCGAGGATCATCGGTGACTTCGCCATCGCGCTCGCTGGCGCTCAAGCGGCGCTCGGCTCGCAACGCCTCGAGATGCGCTTGCGCGAGCAGCACCGCGCGCGTGTGGTCTTCCATCTCGCGCGACGACCGCAATGCTTGCGACATGCCCTCCGTGAGCCCGACCATGGTGATGCCGAGGATGACCGCGGACAATAGGACTTCGATCAAGGAAAAACCCGCGGATCGCGGTCGCGCCGTTGAGAACATCACGTTCTCCGTCCGCGCTGAAACGCGCCGTCGCGCTCCCGTTGGAGCTCGACTCGGCCGGTCACCGAATGCACGCGCAGGCGCATTGCCTCGTCGGCGCGTCCGATCAACACGAGGTCGCGGGCATCCGCCGTGCCGTCCGCATAAAACGAGATCACACCGGACGCCGTCGCGCTCTGAGCACTCGCGTTGACGGGTGGCGCCAGCGTCTCGCCACGATTCGCGGCGGACGCGACGACCGCCATTTCCAACGTCGGATCGAGCTGCCAGACGTTGGCAGGCTCGGACCCGCCACGCACGGACTTTCGTCCCGACTGCTCGGGTCGAGTGCGCTCTCCTAATCCACCGCCACGTCCGCTTGCGAGCCTCAGCGTGATCGGCTGAAAGCTCCGCGATCCGTCCGGTAAGTCCGCAAGCACCTCCACCCACGCGATGCCACGCTCACTGTCGACGCAAAATCGGTGCACGCGACGCGAGGTGATCGACTCGCTGGCGGCGAGTTGCAACACGGCGACGAGTTCGCGCGCCGCACCGCGTAGCACGGCTTCCTCGCGGCTTCCGGCGAACTGCGGCACCACCAGACCCGCCAGGATTGCGAGTACCAGCACGACCATGGTGATCTCGACCAAGGTGAACGCCTGTAGGCGCTCACGTGCGGTCGGTGATCGTGCTTCGTCCGCGAAGTTCGTCATGGCGCGGGATAAACCTCAGTCATCAATTGGAAGTTTTCTCGGTCCAGCTCGTGATGTCGGCGCCTTTTTCGGTTCCGCCATCGGCCTTGTCGCCACCGCGCGACCACAAATCGTATGCTTCCGGATCTTGAACTCCGGGCGCTCGGTACTGGTATTCACCGCCCCACGGATCCTTGGTCACTTCTTTCAGGTACGGACCGCTCCAACCCTGCACGTCCGTCGGTCGTTTGACGAGGGCTTCGAGCCCTTGCTCGGTCGTCGGGTAGGAGTCGACCGTCAGCTTGTAGCGTTCGAGCGCGTTGACGTACGACTGAATGCAGGCGCGCGCGGTGCTGACCTTGGCGTCAAAAGTCACGTTGCCGAAGCGCGGGACGACGAGCGCGGCGAGCACTGCGAGCACGACGACGACCACCATGATCTCGACCAACGTAAAGCCCCGATTGCGACGCGTCGCAATCCAACCTTGTCGAACCATCGTTGCCCTTCCTCTCGGTCAGCGCATGCTCTGACTCAATTGAAAAATCGGTAGCAGCAGCGAAATGACGATGAATCCCACGACGACACCGACGGCGAGTATCAACAACGGGCCCAAGAGGGAGGTGAGCGTTTTTGAATGCACGCGCACCTGCGCCTCCTGAATCGCCGCGACCTTCAACAACATCGTGTCGAGTTGCCCGGTATCCTCACCGACCTTGATCATTTGCACCATGGTCGGCGGAAACAGCTCGAGTTTTTGTATGGGTCGCGCAAGCGAATCGCCACCCCGCGCCTCTTCCGCGACGAAGTCGACCTGCGCGGCAAGAAAACGGTTGCCGACCGTGTTGCGCACGATGTCGAGCGCCCGCAAGAGCGAGACGCCCGCGCGATGCAACGTTCCCAGAGTGCGCGCAAACCGCGCGAGCGCCGCGGCCGTGAAGAGTTTGCCGAGCACCGGCAAACGCAACTTGCGTCGATCCCACCACAGCGCGCCGGGACCCGTGCGAAAATACGCTCGTGCCGCAAATGTGCCGACGGCGACGACGCCGAGCAAGGCGAGCCAGTAACTCTGGAAGAATGCACTCAAGGCGAGGAGCGCCCGCGTGGGCGCCGGCAAGCCGTCACTCATACCGTCGAGCAAACCCAAAAGACGCGGCATCACGAAGGTCAACAACACGAAGGTCGTGGCGACGCCGAGCGTCATCACCAAGAGTGGATACGCGACGGCGCTCTTGATCTCACCGCGCACGGCATCCTGCTCTTCGAGATAGGTGCCGAGATCGTCTAGCACCGGGGCGAGTTGGCCGGACTCCTCGCCGACTTCAACCATGCTGATATAGAGGGGCGGAAAGTGGCGCGGGTATGAGCTGAGCGCCGCGGAAAAAGAGACTCCGCGCCGTACGTCGGACGCGGCTTGCGTCAGCAAACTCTTGAGCGCGGCATTTTGTTCTTGCTCCGCGATGCCCTCGAGCGCGCTGGGGATCGGAATAATGGCGCCTAAGAGCGTCGCCATCTGGCGCGTGAAGGAGCTGATCTCGCGGCGCGAGATGCGCCCCTCGCCGGCGGGGATATCGAAAACGGCCGGCGACTTCGCGCGTGTCTCGACGGCGACGGCGCGAACTGGCGACGGCGGCGCCGGCGCAATCGCAGTCGTTGTGCTTGCGGCGGGCGCGGCGTCGCTCGCGGTTGACTCCAACAGCGAAGGAAACAATCCGCGCGCCGACAGCGCGTCGAGTGCGCCGCGTCGATCGGAAGCTTCCAGAGTTCCGCGCGCCGCTTGTCCGTCAGCGGCAACTGCTTTGTACCGAAACGTTTGCACGCGGCTGTCTTTCTTGAGGGGCTCGCTTTACAAAACGCGCGCACAATCGACTAGCCGGATTGATCGAGCGCGACGCGAAGCACTTCGTCCAAAGTCGTGAATCCCGCCGCCGCACGGCGCAGTCCGTCATCGCGAATCGTCAACATGCCTTGGCGCGCCAATTCCTTGATCGCCGGGCCTGGACTTTTCTCCAGCACTGCTTGCCGCAGCGTGGGCGTGAAAATCAGCAACTCGAACAAACCCATCCGCCCGCGGTAACCGGTACGACGACAAGCGTCGCAGCCGGTGCCTCTGAACGTGTGCTCGCCCAGATCTTCAATGCCGTGCAACGTGAGCTTGGTGCGCAGGTCATCCGACAGCGGTACTTGAGTGCGGCACTTTTCGCAGATCTTCCGCACGAGCCGCTGCGCCAAGACGCCTTCGAGCGACGACGCGATGAGAAACGGCTCGATGCCCATGTCCATGAGACGCGTGACCGCGCCCGCGCTGTCGTTCGTATGCAGTGTGCTAAAGACCAAGTGACCCGTGAGCGCCGCACGAATCGCGATCTCGGCGGTCTCGACATCGCGGATCTCGCCTACCATGACGACGTCCGGGTCCTGGCGCAAAATCGAGCGCAAGCCGGTCGCAAACGTAAAACCGCGCGCCGGTCGCACCGGAATCTGCGCGACACCCGGCAACTCATATTCGACCGGGTCTTCGATCGTGAGGATCTTCTTCTCGATGCTGTAGATGCGGTGAATGATCGAGTAAAGCGACGTCGTTTTGCCGCTGCCGGTCGGACCGGTCGCGAGAAAAATCCCGTGCGGCTTCTCGACTACACGCTCGAGCGTGGCGTCGCGCTCGGCATCGAAACCGAGCTCCTGCATCGATTGAATGCGCGAGCCTTTTTCGAGGAGTCGCATCACGACGCTCTCGCCACCCATCGTCGGCATGGTGCCGACACGGATGTCGACACGGTGGCCGGCATGCGTGATTTGAATGCGACCATCTTGCGGCAAATACCGCTCGGCGATGTTCATCTCCGCCATGATCTTGATGCGCGACACGAGCGCCGCATGCAAATGGCGCGGCGGCGGCGGAATCTCCTGTAACACGCCGTCGATTCGGTAACGCAACTCGATGCGGCCTTCAAATGGCACGAGGTGAACGTCGCTCGCCCGTTCCTTAACCGCCGACGAGATGATGAGGTTGACGAGATTGATGATCGTCGGCTCGCTCGCCATCACTTCGATATCGTGCAGGTTGTCCGGAACGACGTCGGCGTCTTGTCCGCCGCGCAAGTCCGCGACCATGCGCTCGACCGTGAGCTGATAGTGCTCGTCGATTTTCTGCTCGATGCTCGTGGACAGCGCAACCACTTCCGCCGCTTCGAAGCCGCTCAGCAGTCGCACGTCTTCGTAGATACGGCGATTGCCGGGGTCCGCCGTCGCATAGCGCAACACGCCGCGTTCGATGTCGAGCGGCAACACGCCGGCCCTGCGCACGTACTCCATCGGCAGCGCCCGCGCCACCTCGCTCGTCGGCTTAACACCATCGATATTGAGAAAGCTGAGATCGAGTTGCGCGGCGAGCGCGCGCAGGACGTCTTCGTCGGAAACGAGTCCTAAGCGCCGCACGCACTCGCCAAACCGCTCTTCGCCGCGTCGCTGCGCCGCAAGCGCCGCCTCGAGTTGTGTCGTTGTGAGCGACCCGCATTCCACGAGATGTTCGCCGAGCCTCGCGCGCATTTTTCCGCCCCACCCTAAGACCATGCAAGAGAAACCGTCAGGACATCGGATGACGTTCGAGCGTCTCCTTCTCAGCAAGAAATGTGCTGAAATTACAAGCGACAGACCCGGCACGAGTATATCGCTCGCACAACGTGAAGCCGGACGACGCTTCCGTGCCGTGAAGATCCTCTTAAGCCTGCGGGTTGGCCCATTCTAAGTACAAAGTCGATTGACGCAAGCAACGGCCCTGTCACCGTGCGACTCGTGAGCAATTCCCGCCGCCGGGATGAAATGGCCCCGAGAGGTGACGAGCCGTCGATCGAACGCGCGGTCGACGTCAGGCGCGGAGCGCTCGCTGCACAGGACTCGCACACACTCGTGCGCTTTTCAAATACACTGCCGACATGTGTAGCGCGCGTTCGCGACGGACCAAAAAGCTTGCGGGCGAGCTGCTCGCGCTCGCCTTTTTCGTTACTTTCGGCTGCCGTTCCGTGACGCCGGAGCCGCATAGCCCTGACGACAAACTGGCGCGCATCGGACTTGAAGTGTTGACGGCCGAAGCGGCGATGCTGCCGGCGTCGGATGCCGCCCGGTTCATTCCGTGTCGCGTCATCCCCGGGGCTCTCCAGCCGGCGCTGCCTCCGCATCCGGCCGGCTATTTGATCGTCGGCCGGGAGCGCGCGCTCGTCGACAGCGTCGACGTACTCTTACTCGCGATTGCCGCGTGGCAACCCGGCGAACGCATTCGACTCGTTGTCCGCCGCAATCCGCACACTGGCTACGACACCGAATGGTGGGAAAGCGACGTCGAGTGGATCTTGCCGCGCACCGCTCGTTAGCGCGGTTCGCGCATGGAACTCGAGCGCTCGAGCGCGAGATCTCATGCGCGACGCCGACTTTTCCCTTACCATAGCCCGCCTTCAGACCGCTTCGTTTCGTACTCCTGAGACTACTCCGACGCGCCGGGACCGCCGGCGCGATGGAAGGACTTCATGGCCGCTCTCAATTCGTTTCGGGCACGCGAGGAGATCGCTACGCCCTTCGGTCCGCGCACCGTGTACCGACTCGACGCGTTGACGAAAGCCGGTTTTCGCTCCGTCGAGAACTTGCCGTACAGCATCAAAGTGCTGCTCGAGTCTTGTCTGCGCCGGGTCGACGGCCATCTCGTGACGGAAGACGATGTCACCGCGCTCGCGAACTACAACGCCGCGAACGTCGGAGAGACCGAGTTTCCCTTCATCCCGGGGCGCGTCGTGCTGCAAGACTTCACGGGAGTCCCAGCGATCGTCGATCTAGCGGCGATGCGGACCGCGGTCGTGCGGCTCACCGGCAAAGTCGAGAACGCGCAAAAAGTGAATCCGCTCGTGCCGTGCGACCTCGTCATCGATCACAGTGTGCAAGTCGATGCCTTCGCAAGCAGCGACGCGCTCGCGATCAATTCGAAGCTCGAGTTCGAGCGCAATGAAGAGCGCTATCAATTTCTCAAATGGGGTCAGCAGGCGTTTCGTAATTTTCGCGTCGTTCCGCCGGCGACCGGCATCGTTCACCAGGTCAATCTCGAGTATCTCGCGAAAGTCGTGTGGGACGAAGGCGGCGTGCTCTACCCCGATAGTCTGGTCGGCACGGATAGTCACACCACGATGATCAACGGACTCGGCGTACTCGGTTGGGGCGTCGGCGGCATCGAAGCGGAGGCTGTGATGCTCGGCCAACCCATGTCGCTGCTGATTCCGGAGGTCGTCGGATTCAAGTTCACGGGCAAACTCGCGGAAGGAGCGACGGCAACCGACCTCGTGCTGACGGTGACGGAGTTGCTCCGCCGTCACGGGGTGGTCAACAAGTTCGTCGAGTTTTTCGGCCCGGGCCTCGCGGATATGCCGATCGCCAATCGCGCGACGATCGCCAACATGGCGCCCGAGTACGGCGCGACGATCGGTTTCTTTCCGGTCGATGAGCAAACGCTCACCTACCTGCGCTTGTCCGGTCGCGACGAAAAGCTCGTGCAAACAGTCGAGCAGTATTGCCGATTGCAGGGGCTCTGGCGCCACGACGGTGGGCAGGTGCAATACTCGTCGACGCTCGAGCTCGACCTCGGGCGCGTCGAGCCGTCACTTGCGGGCCCGAAGCGGCCGCAAGACCGCGTGCGCCTCGCCGACATGAAGTCGCGCTGGCGCAAAGCGCTGGCGGGCGAGTATCAGAAAGGCGGCGCCGCGGGCACGACGACTTTGCCGGTCCACGACAACGGCGCGAGCTACGACCTCGGTCACGGCCGTGTCGTCATCGCCGCAATCACGAGCTGCACGAACACGAGCAATCCTTCGGTGATGATCGGCGCCGGCCTCGTCGCGAAGAAAGCGCACGAGCGTGGGCTCCAGCGGAAGCCGTGGGTTAAGTCATCGCTCGCGCCGGGATCAAAGGTCGTAACCGACTACCTCCGCAAAGCAGGGTTACTGCCGCACCTCGAGGCGCTCGGGTTCCATGTCGTCGGCTACGGTTGCACCACCTGCATCGGCAATTCGGGCCCGCTGCCCGAGCCGATTCGCCAAGCCGTCGTCAAGGGCGATCTCGTGACGTGTTCCGTGTTGAGCGGCAACCGCAACTTCGAAGGTCGCATCGGCCCGGAAGTGCGTGCGAATTACTTGGCGAGCCCGCCGCTTGTGGTGGCCTACGCGCTCGCTGGGACGGTCGATATCGATCTCGCGACGGAAGCGCTCGGCCAGGACTCCGCGGGCAAGCCAGTGTACCTGAAAGAGATTTGGCCGACCCAAACTGAGATCGACGAGACCGTCGCGCGTTCGGTCTCGCGTGAGCAGTTCGCGCACCAGTACGGGCGTGTCTTCGAAGGCTCGCCGGAGTGGAAGGCGATTCGCGGCGGCGCTGGCGCCATCTATGAATGGCCGGCGACCAGCACCTACATCCAAGAACCGCCGTTCTTCACCGGGCTGACGCTCGACGTCAACGACATTCAACCGATCCGCGACGCGCGGTGCCTGGCGCTCCTTGGCGACTCGGTCACGACGGATCACATCAGTCCCGCCGGCTCCATCAAGAAAGACAGTCCCGCGGGCAAGTACTTGCTCGAGCAGGGTGTGCGTTACGAAGACTTCAACAGCTACGGCGCGCGACGCGGCAACGATCGCGTGATGACGCGCGGCACGCTCGCCAATGTTCGGGTCAAGAATCAACTCGCCGGTGGCAAAGAAGGCGGTTACACGTTCGACTTCACGGACGGCAAAGTGAAGCCGATTTACGACGCGGCGCAGAACTACCAAGCCGCCAACACGCCGCTCGTAATTCTCGCCGGACAGGATTATGGGATGGGCTCGTCGCGCGATTGGGCCGCGAAAGGCACCTACCTACTCGGCGTGCGCGCCGTGATCGCGTCGAGTTTTGAGCGGATTCACCGCTCAAATCTCGTCGGCATGGGCGTCCTGCCGCTCTGTTTCAAGAACGGCGACAACGCCGATGCGCTCAGTCTCGATGGCACCGAGTCTTTCACGATCGAAATCGATGATCGGTTGCGACCGCGGCAAGAAGTGCGCATTACCGCGTCCGCGAAAAACGGCGCGACGCTGCGCTTCTTCACAATCTGTCGCATCGATACGCCGGTCGAGATCGAGTACTACCGAAACGGCGGTATCCTGCACACGATGCTGCGCAAGATGGCGCGCGGTTAACGCCCGTCGCCGGACCGACTCGCCGACTCGATGGCCCGGATTCGCAGGCTTCGATACCAAACCCGATCACCGTGGTCTTGGAGCACGATGTGCCCGCGCGCTTCGCGGCCATGCCCGGGCATCGCGCTGAATTTGCTGGCGCTCACGCGCTCCACCCACTCCGCGCTCTTGAGTTGATAGCGCACGACGCAGTGGCCGTTGAGCCAGTGTTCGACGGAGTTGTCCGCGACCACGATGCGGCTTTCGTTATAGAGTCCGGGCGCGCGCTCCGCGCGAAAACGCGGTGGATAAAGCGCGTAGCAGGCCGCCGCCGAAGTCTTCGCGTGCCTGCCATCGGCGTGGCGCGATGAATCGAGAATCTGATACTCGGGACCCGTCGCCCACGGCGCGTGCCCGCCAGCCGCGACGCGATAGAAGACGCCACTATTGCCGGCCTCGGAGATTTTCCATTCGAAGCGCAGTTCGAAATCGCCGTAAACGTTCGCGGTCATGAGATCGATCGCGGCGCCGTCGCGCGGCTCGAGTGTGATCGCGTCGTCCTCGACGCGCCACGTCGCGGGCAGATTCTCGCCCGTATAGGGTTGCCAACCGGCGAGTGTCTCGCCGTCGAAGAGCAGCTCGAAACCGGCGGCGCGTTCGGCTGCGGTCAACACGTTCGGCGACGCGGCAAAGGGGCTCGGCCGCGCGGTGCCCACGGGAGCGAGCGGGATCTCGTTGAGCGTGTACCACGTCTCGGTGGCAAGCGGCAGCTCACCGTTTGCGCTTGCCCACGGACCGAGCAGCCGGAGATACACAACGCTGCGGCGCTCGAGGCCAACGAGTTCAACAAAGATGCGCGTGCGACTCTCGTCGACTGTCGCCGACTCGACGCGCAGTTCGCGCTCATCGACTTTAGGTCCACCGTACTCGTGCGTCGGCACGTAGCGCCAGGTCCGCACCTCGTAGTCGACCGGATTCCAGCCGACGCCGACGGGCAACGGCTCGGTGAACTCGAGCTCAAAGCCGTTCGCGCATGCGCGCACCGCGAGCAGTTCAAACGTGCTCTTGCCGTTGTACTGGAGACGTTCGAGCCCGAAGCGTTTCTTGCCTTCTTGGCTCCAGTTGCCGGTCGAGCCGATGCCGCCGACATACAGCGCGCCATCGGGCCCCCACACGCAGCGATTGAGGCCGGCTTCGAATCCCTGCGAGAAACGAAAAACCGCGCCTTGATACTGCCCCGCGACTGACTCGAGAAATATGCGTTGGAGCCCGCCGTACGTGACGTCGCAGCAGAGCATCTGGCCGCGGTACGGGCCATCGTTCAACACCACGGGCTCAGCGGGCGAATTGCCGATCTCGTTCTGCGGCAGCCAGACACACGGCGGCGTTTCGTCGCGATCTCGGTCGCCGACTGGATCGACGGCGCGCACGCCGTAAAACGCGCCCGGCCGAACGTGCACGACTTTCGATGCGGGCAGCCAATCGCCTTGGTTATCAGAGACGAAGAGTTCATCGTCGACGCCGATTCCGATGCCGTTCGGCGTGCGCAGCCCGCTCGCGATGAATTCGAAGCGACCGTCAGCGGCGATACGCAGCACCTTGCCGCGATCAGGATTTTGCGGCTGCGTGCAGGCGCCGCCCGCGTTGATCGCGGTCGCGAGCGTCGCGTAGAAAAATCCGTCTTGGTACGCAAGCCCGAACGCGAACTCGTGAAAGTTCGCGGTCACGCCCCAACCGGCAGCCACGCATCGATATTCATCAGCACGGTCAACGCCGTCGCGATCGATGAGTTCCGTGAGCTCCTGCTTTTGCAAAACGAAAATTCGCCCGTCGACCACTTTGAGACCGAGCGGCTCGGCGAGTCCGCTCGCGAACTCTTGGATCGTCACGCGTCGCGCGTCGCCCGTCTGGACGCCGTCGAGCAAATACACGCGGCCGGCGTGATCCCACGTGCACACGGCAAGTCGGCCGTCGGGCAGGAAGTCCATGCCGCCGACCCGCGGTTCGAAACCCTCGGGCCGAATACTCGACATGTCGTAGCTGGGATGCACACCGACGAGCGGCGTGCCATCGCCCGGCCGACTCGCAAGTCGCGGCTCTATAAACCGCTTTTGGCCGGGCGCGGTCACGCGCACTTCACCGGCGGGCGTCGAGAACCAGCTGGCCGGCACAACCACGAACGCGCCGCTCGTCGGATCGCGCCACTCGAGCCGCAGCATCTGATCACCGGAGTTCTCAAAGTAAGCGATGCGAAGCGTGTGCTCCTCGGCATCGAGCGAGGTCGTCGCGTCCCGCGCTTCGATCGCGTGGTCGCCGTCGAGATCGATGACCGGTTGATTGTCGATCCACAGGCGCGCACCATCGTCACTCGTCAGGCGGAAGGTGTAGCTCCCGGAACTGGGCGGTCGTAGGAACCCGGTGACCTGCGCGTAAAACTGCAGATCGAGTCCACCAAAATCTTCGGCCTTCGCAAGATCGACGGTCGAAATCACGCGCGACACGTTGGGCGTCTGACCCGGGACGAGCCGCACCAACTCGCTCATCGTGCGACCGATCGAATAGCCGCGGAACGCAAGCCCCGGTTCGCGCGGCGCGGGGACCTCGTTCGCGATGCGCGCTACTCGATCCGACAAGATCGCGCTCGCAAACTTGCTCGGGTCGCTGTACGTGTCGGCGGCCGCCGAATGCCAGGCGAGCGCGCCGTCGCCATCGAGGCCATCGTCGTCATCGTCGATGTGCACTTCAAAACCGAAACGCATGCCGGCCGCCGGACGCGCCCCCACGTTTGCCCACGGCACGCGCGCCTCGATGCGATAACCGCCGGCGATCTCTTGCGTCGCGTGCTGCACACCCGGGTGGCGGCTGACTTCGGTATCGCACCAAAAGCTCGCGTCGCCGGCGCCGAAGATAAGCTGCGCATCGTTGTCGTCGAGAAAGTTCTGCCGCTCATTTCCTCCGTCGATGAAAATCTCGCAGCCGTCGTCGTGCCACGGCAGCGTCGAGTCGTTTTGGCGCGCTTCGTCGCGCACCGTGAACAGTAGGTACAAATGATCGACGTCATAGAGCGCCTGAAATACGCCGCTCGCGTCGGCTTCGCCACCGATCGTGCCCGCCACACGCAAGGCGATCGGCATCGCCGCCGCCACCGCCCAAACGGCATCCGCTTCGCCGTCGATGAACGGCGCCACGATGGTGCTGAGGATCTCGAGATCGGCGGCGCCGCTCGCGCCGGACGTCGGCGGCGAGAGCACCGGCTGGGCTTGGGACTGCGGTAGCGCCACCACGCGCAATTCTGACTTCTCGACCGGATCGCCGTTCGTCGCTGCGAGCACGTCGAACTCACACTCGATTCGAGTCGTCGCGTTTGATTGCAAATCGCGAGTCAACGAGGTAGGGATCTCGACCATCGGTAAGTCGAGGTTGAGTGGGGAGCCTAACCACTCCACGAAGACGATCGTGACGTTGTTCGGGACGTTCGAGGTTTCAAACGTGCGTACAAAACGGACGCGGCCGCGTTGTGACGGTTCAATCTCTGGCCGTTCGGTGACAAGTATCGTGGGTGAGCGTTCCAGATCGAGCGCATAGTGAAGCGCGAGTTGCCCGCGAACTACTTCGTAGCCCAAGTACTTCGCGCGTGGTTCCAGTAACACACCGTCGGGGCCCCTCACACGCCACGGACTGCCGTTGTGCGCCCCGGTTAAGTAACTTGGCCCCATCGTCGTCGGCTGCGGACCATGCACAGTGTTATAGACCGAGCCCGCGAAGTTCACGCCGCCGCGCCACGCTTTGTAGAGCGATGCGTTCGTGAGGTCGTAGGCGACCCACAGATCTTCATGGAGCGCCGCCGTCAACATCCGCGGCCGGTCGTCGAGCACCGATCGAAACACCCACGGATCGTGCGGCCGCGCACGCGGCGTCGAATGCGCGCAGGCGCCGAGCGCGAGCGCCGCGACGGCGCACGCCGCCCATCGAAATAGCTGATTCATGATGCCGTCGCTTCCTGCGCGCGAGTGGTCGAGCCCGTGGAGCTACCACGGTCACTCGCGCTTCCATCGCACAGGCGCGGCGGAATAACAAGTCGGAAGTATCGCGCACGCACTCAGCGCTTACTGCACCTGCAGAGTCGCCGACGTTCCACCGTAGTTGACGACCGCGGATTGCCCGCCGCCGAGTCCGGTTGGCGCGATCGTCGTGAACGTCGTGCCGCCCGCGCTCGAATACGTCAAAAACGTGAACATGTTGCCGACTGACGGCGTGAAACCGAACGCGGCCTGCAAAGTACCCGCGAGCGTCGCGGCGCCGGAGACGAGTAGGCGATCGAACTGACCGGCGCCCGTGCCATTCAAGTTGAGCGCGAGCGTCCCGGCGGAAGTTTGTGAGTACGTTCCGGTGATGGACAAGTCGCCCAGCGAACCGCCGCCTGGCGCAACTTGCGCCGCGTTCAAGACGGCTCCGATGACCGTGCCGTTGCCGGCGAGCACGCCGCCCTGCAGATCGATCGTATTCGAAACCGCGCTGAGAGTTCCGCTCGTCAAGGTCGTCGAACCGGCGGTTTGCGTGTAGGCGCCGGTCCGCGTGAACGCACTGCTGGCGCCGATCGTCACACTGCCGGCGTTCGAAAACGTGCCGGTCGAGCTCATGTCGCCGTCATTCACCAACTGCAAGAGACCGCTCGCAGCGTTCGTCAAGTTCGCGATCGCGATCGATTGTCCGGCGACTTCGGATCGCACTGTCCCTTGGTTGAGAAAACTCTGCCCCGTCGTCGCGCTGAGTTGACCGTCGGCGCCGCGCACGGTGACGCCCGTCGCGATCGTGAGTGCCGTGGACGCGCCTTGGAGCCACAAATAGCGCGTGTAAATCGGATGCTCGAGCAACACGACTTCACCCGTACCACCGAGAGTTTGCGTACCGCTGAAGTACAAGTAACTATGACCAGTTGGCGCAGAGCCGAGCGTCACAGTCGCAGCTGACAGCGTCAGACCGCCAGTCGAAGTGACGTCGGCCGAGGACGGGATCGCGAGCGCGGATGCGCCCGCGAGCGTCATACTCGCGAGCGTGCCGCCCGAGCCGGTGGCGATGAGCCCTTGCCCGGTCGCGCCCGACAACGTGCCATTGGAAATCGTTCCGCCGGCAAGATTCCAAGAACCGCTTGCCGCATTGAAAGTTCGCGTGCCGCCGCCAAGGTCGAGGGCGCCGGTGATGTTGATGGCGCCGCCCGTGCGCGTGATCGTGCCAAGCCCGGCGAGCGAGAACGTGCCGCCGAGATTGAGAGTGCTGGCATTCTCGGAGAGCGTGCCGGAACTAGACCACGGCCCGGTGAGTGTCGTCGTGCTGCCGTTGATCGCGTCCACGAGTCCAGAATTCTGCAGTCGCTCGATCGTCATCACTTGGGTCGCAATATCGGAGCGAATCGTTCCCTGGTTGATGAAACTCTGTCCGGTCGACGCCGTGAGTTGCGCATCGCCGCCGCGCACGGTCACACCCGGTCCGATCGTCAGCGCCGTCGATGCGCCCTGCAGCCACAAGTAGCGCGTATAGATCGGGTGATCCAGCAGCACAATCTCACCCGTACCGCCGAGCGTTTGCGTGCCGTTGAAGTACAAGTAACTGTGACCATTCGGCGCCGAGCCAAGCGTCACCGTCGCACCCGAGAGCGTGAGACCGCCCGTCGACGTGACGTCACTCGAGGCGGGGATGGAGAGGGCGGACGCACCCGCCAACGTCATGCTCGCCAGCGTTCCGCCGGAGCCGGTCGCGATGAGACCCTGTCCCGCAGCGCCCGACAGCGTGCCGCTTTGGATCGTGCCGCCGACCAGGTTCCAGGAACCCGTCGCCGCGTCGAACGCGCGCGTGCCGCCGCCAAGGTTGAAGGTGCCGGTGACGTTCACGCTGCCGCCACTCCGCACGAAAGTGCCGAAGGTCGCGAGCGTGAAGCTACCGCCGAGGTTGATGGTGCTGTTCGTCTCCGAGATCGTTCCGGAGCTCGACCAGGTATCGGCGAGATTCATGGTGCTGCCGTTGATCGCATCGATGAGTCCCGCGTTCTGCACGCGCTGAACGGTCATGGCCTGCGTGGCGACGTCGGAGCGCAGGGTCCCTTGATTGATGAAACTTTGACCCGTCGATGCAGTGAGTTGTCCATCGCCACCGCGCACCGTCACACCCGGCCCAATCGTCAGCGCGGTCGATGCTCCCTGCAGCCACAAGTAGCGCGTATACACCGGGTGATCCAGCAGCACGATCTCACCCGTGCCGCCGAGCGTTTGCGTGCCGCTGAAGTACAAGTAACTGTGACCGTTCGGCGCCGAGCCGAGCGTCACCGTCGCACCCGAGAGCGTGAGACCGCCCGTCGAGATGAGGTCACTCGCGGCGGGGATGGAGAGGGCGAACGCACCCGCCAACGTCATGTTCGCCAGCGTTCCGCCGGAGCCGGTCGCGATGAGACCCTGCCCCGCTGCGCCCGACAGCGTGCCGCTTTGAATTGTGCCGCCGACCAGATTCCAGGAACCCGTCGCCGCGTCGAACGCGCGCGTGCCACCGCCGAGATTGAAAGTGCCGGTGACGTTCACGCTGCCGCCACTCCGCACGAACGTGCCAAACGCCGCGAGCGTGAAACTGCCGCCGAGGTTGATGGTGCTGTTCGTTTCCGAGATCGTCCCGGAGCTAGTCCACGCGTCGGCGAGATTCATGGTGCTGCCATTGATCGCGTCGATGAGTCCCGCGTTCTGCACGCGCTGAACGGTCATGGCCTGCGTGGCGATGTCGGAGCGTAGGGTCCCTTGATTGATAAAGCTTTGACCAGTCGTCGCATTGAGTTGACCATCGCCTCCGCGCACCGTCACACCCGGCCCAATCGTCAGCGCGGTCGATGCGCCCTGCAGCCACAAGTAGCGCGTATACACCGGGTGATCCAGCATCACGATCTCACCGGTGCCACCGAGCGTTTGCGTGCCGCTGAAGTACAAGTAACTGTGACCATTCGGCGCCGAGCCGAGCGTCACCGTCGCACCCGAGAGCGTGAGACCGCCCGTCGAGATAATGTCACTCGCGGCGGGGATGGAGAGGGCGGACGCACCCGCCAACGTCATGCTCGCCAGCGTTCCGCCGGAGCCGGTCGCGATGAGACCCTGCCCCGCAGCGCCCGACAGCGTGCCGCCTTGAATCGTGCCGCCGACCAGGTTCCAGGAACCCGTCGCCGCGTCGAACGCGCGCGTGCCGCCGCCAAGGTTGAAGGTTCCGGTGACGTTCACGCTGCCGCCGCTGCGCACGAAAGTGCCGAAGGTCGCGAGCGTGAAACTGCCGCCGAGGTTGATGGTGCTATTCGTCTCCGAGATCGTTCCGGAGCTCGACCAGGTATCGGCGAGATTCATGGTGCTGCCGTTGATCGCGTCGATGAGTCCCGCGTTCTGCACGCGCTGAACGGTCATGGCCTGCGTGGCGACGTCGGAGCGTAGGGTCCCTTGATTGATGAAACTCTGACCAGTCGTCGCGTTGAGTTGCCCATCGCCGCCGCGCACCGTCACGCCCGATCCAATCGTCAGCGCTGTCGTGGCGCCCTGCAGCCACAGGTAGCGCGTATAAACCGGGTGCTCCAGCAGCACGATCTCACCGGTGCCGCCGAGCGTTTGCGTGCCGTTGAAGTAGAAGTAACTGTGACCGTTCGGCGCCGAGCCCAATGTCACCGTGCCGCCGGACAAAGTCAGACCACTGGTCGACGTCACGTCGGACGCGGCCGGAATCGTCAGGACCGCCCCGGCCAATGTCATATTTGTGAGCGTTCCACCCGAGCCCGTAGCGATCAGCCCTTGCCCCGCCGTTCCCGAGAGTGTGCCGTTGAGAATGGCGCCGCCGACGAGATTCCAGGATCCACTCGCAGCGTTGAACGTCCGCGTTCCGCCGCCGAGGTCGAGCGTGCCGGTGACGTTCACGGTACCGCCCGTGCGCACGAAAGTGCCGAAGGACGCGAGCGCGAAAGAGCCGCCGAGATTGATCGTGCTATTCGTTTCCGAGATCGTGCCCGAACTCGCCCAGGCGCCCGCCAATGTCGTCGTGCTGCCGTTGACCGCGTCGATGAGCCCAGCATTTTGCACGCGCTCGATCGTCATGACTTGCGTCGCGACGTCGGAACGGATGGTCCCTTGGTTGATGAAACTCTGACCGGTCGTCGCATTGAGCTGACCATCGCCCCCGCGCACCGAGACGCCGGAGCCGATCGTCAGCGCCGTCGTCGCCCCCAGTAACCACAGGTAGCGCGTATAGACGGGATGTTCCAGCATCACGATCTCCCCCGTGCCGCCGAGCGTTTGCGTGCCGTTGAAGTACAAGTAGCAGTGACCATTCAGCGCGGAACCCATCGTCACCGTTCCGCCGGCTAACGTCAGGCCACCCGTGGCAGTCACATCCGTCCCGGCGGGAATCGTGAGTACGGCGCCGGCCAGCGTCATGTTCGTCAACGTTCCGCCGGAGCTTGTGGCGACCAGTCCCTGCCCGGAGGTTCCCGACAGTGTGCCGTTCTGAACCGTGCCACCCACGAAATTCCAGGATCCGCTCGTCGTATCAAAGGTCCGCGTTCCACCGCCGAGGTTGAGATTGCCGGTCAAGTTCACCGTGCCGCCGCTGCGTGTGAACGAGCCGAATCCCGACAACGTGAAGTTGCCGCCGAGATTGACCGTGCTGGCAATCTGCGAAATCGTGCCGGCATTCGACCAGTTGCCGGCGAACTGAATAGTGCTGCCGTTGATCGCGCTGATGAGTCCCGAGTTCTGGACGCGCTGTAGCGTGATCGTCCGGCCAGCGACTTCCGAACGAATCGTGCCGAGACAATAAAAATTCTGCGCGCCGGTGGCGGAGAATTCCCCACTGGCGCCGCGCACGGTGATGCCAGGCACGATCGTCAGCGAAGTTCCAGTCCCCAGCAATGCAAGATAGCGCGTGTAGACCGCGTGCTCCTGCATCACGATCTCACCACTGCCGCCGAGCGTCTGTGTACCGCTAAAGTACAAGTGGCTGTGACCAACTGGCGCGGACCCGAGCGTTATCGTGGCGCCCGCGAGCGTGAGGCCATTCGTCGACGTGATACTCGCTCCGGCCGGAATCGAAACGGGTGCGACGAGCGTCACGCCATTGAGCGTGCCACCCGAACTCGTCGCGGTCACTCCTTGGCCGCCGGCGCCCGGCTGCACGGTGGCGCCGATCAGGGTTCCGCCCGCCAAAGTCACGCCCCCATTCGCCACGATATTCCCCGCCACCGTCAAGGTGCTCGCCTGTAAGCGAAGAAGTTCATGATTGACGATCGACGCGCAACTCGGATTGCTCTGACTCACCGTGATGGTCGGTGTGCCCGGATAGTCTGGAATCAAAACCGCGACACCCGAACCGGGCACGACACCGCCCGACCACTTGCTCGCTTCATGCCACGATCCGTCTCCTGGATGCAGCCACCGCCCTGGCGCTTGATCGGATTGCATCGCGACCCACACTTGATAGCTGCCGCTCTGACCAGACGCGGCTTCGACTTCGAGTCGATAAGTGCCGCTCACTGGCAATAGGACACTCGGCATGCACAAGCTCGTGCCCGGTCCCGCGACGGCGAGCGGATAACCCGCGTTATTCAGGACGCGAAAGCGCCGCGCGGACGGCGTGCCGAAGTAACTCGCGCTGATGAGTTGTCCGGCATTCGCCGTGAACTCATAGCAATCGCGCTCGAAACCAGCACTGAAACTCCCCGCGGTGAGCGTCGAGTAACCAATGGGCGCGGTGCTGGCACACAAGCCGCGCACGAGCGCATAGGCAGTTTGCCCGAGGTCGGGGCTCGTCGCCTTCACTAAAACGGGAAACGCACCCGTCGCCGCGCTCGGCGCCGTATAGAGTCCGCTCGCACTGATCGAGCCCGCGCTCGCGCCGGCCGTGATGGACTCGACGGCCCAAGTAATCGTGCCACCGGGCGCGCCGAAGATCTGCGCGGAGAATTGCTGCATTCCGCCGTACGCCAGATCCACGACCGGCGGCGTAATGATCAAACCTTGCAAGTACAAAGTTCCGAGGGTGATCTGCGTCCCATCCGGCAAGGTGAGCACGACATCGCCCTGCGCTGCGGTGATGGGAATGTCGACGGCGATCACGCGCTCAGCAACACTGACGACCGTGCCGAGTCCGCCCGCGAAACTCACGGAGTAGAGACTCGGCGCCGCAATCGGAAAATTCCGACCGTAAATGTTGATGCGGTCGCCCGGCACCGCGCGATTGGGCTCAAAGCTGAAGCCGCCGACCGACGTGAAACGAATTTGACTGCTCGCCGCGGTGCGATTGCCGTTGAGATCAAAGTCGAAGCCGGCAGTCGACTGCGCCGCAACAAATCCGCGCAACGTGAAGAGCACGGCCACGGCAAAGAGCGCGGCCACACGCCGCCCGGAGGGCCGAGACATATTCGTGGTGCTGTCCATGTGTTCTCCTCGTTGACTTTCAGTTTGCCAGTTTGAAGACGCAGGGCCGCCGCGCTTCTTCCTTTTGAAAGCCGAGACCGAGTCCCAGCTCTTTGCACGTGCTGCCGCCACCGCATGCGCGAATGGACCAGCAGCCCTTCCACGGCGGTGTCTTCACGGGTGGGTATTTCGGTTTCCAAGGGATGAGAGGCGGTCGCGGTTTCGGGATCTTGATGAGCGTCAAGTCCCACCCCGTGCCAAGCCTGAGTTTTGAGATCTTGAAACTCTGTTCGCCACTTGGATCGCTGCGATTGACCGGGTCATTGTGACCGTACGCGTAGAAGTTATCGCTGCCCTCGAGGTCGAGCGGATCCTCGCTCGTAAACCTACCGAGTTCCGGCGCGTAATAACGAGCGCGCAGCGAATACAGCCCGCTTTCTCGATCGCGCTCACGACCCAAGAATCCAAACGGCTGATAGAGCGCCGGCACGAGTTCTGTCACCATCGCGCCGAATGAGTCGTACTGATACGCCTGCACTAACGCGCCGGTCGAGTTCGTCAAGCCGCGCACGTTGCCGAGTCGGTCTTGATGGTAGTAGTACTTCTCGTCGGTCACGAGATCGACAACCGCCAGCGGCTCGTCGTCGGCGAGGCCGTGAACGTAGACGCGACGCGCGACGCCGCGCGGGTCCAGCTCTTCCGTGATGCGGGAGCCGTCGTAGATGTAGGCCGAGCGGACGCCGTTCACGACCTTCGCCGTGCGACGACCGAGGGCGTCGTAGATGTACTCAACGTCCAGCATGACGACTGGACTGCCGCTGACGATCCGAGTTTGTCGCAGCGCGTTGATTCGGCCGTCGATGTTGTATTCGAACACGTCGGTGACGCCGGAAGCCGTGCGCGTGCGAGAAGTCATCCGCCCGTCGAGATCGTGCGTGTACGTGAATGTGGAATCAGCAATCACTCGATTGGCGGCGTCGTACGTCGCAGCCACGCTCACTTGCGCATCGCCGAATGCGACCGAACTCGTGGCGGCATCCAGCCGCTGGCGCGCGTCGTAGAGAAAGCTCCAATTGACCGCGACGCCGTTAGTGAGCACGCTACTCGTGGCGAGCGCGCCGTCGTCGTCGTAGAGCGTGTAAAGATCCGCCAACAACGTGACGAGTACCGAACTCTGGTGCGCAACTTGCGTGAGCTGGCTTGCGGCGTCATAGCTGAACTGCGTAATCACGCCGTTCGCGCGCGTGATGGCGCTGCGGCGGCCTAGACTGTCGTGGCCGAAGGTATAGGCCTGCCCAAAGGCGTCCGTGCTGCCGACGAGTCGATGCAAGTCGTCGTACTGGTAGCTCTGGGTGCCAAACGCGTCGGTCATCGTCAGTCGATCACCCGTGCGATTGTAGGTGTAGCTCACTTGGCGAGTGATCGGCGGCGTCACGATCGTGCCACCCGAGTAGTCGATGGTGGTCTCCGCCGTCGTCGGCCGACCGAGGAAGTCGTTCGTGAAACTCACGGTCACCTGACTGTTCTGCGCATACGACAAGGCGCCCAACGCATCAAACTCAAACAACTCGACCCCGCCGGCCGAGTCGCTCTTCGCGATCACTCGACCTGCGCCGTCGAGCGTATACAGCGTCGTTTGCATCGCCCGATTGCGGTGCTCGATCAGTCCGTCTTCCGCGTCATAGAAGAACAGCTCCGTGAGCCCGAGCGGATCGGTCTGCGCTAACAACCGACCCAATCCATCGTATTGGTGCGTCAGTTGGCCACCGGCATCGAGACTCACCGTGACAACTTGCTCAATCTCGCAAGCACAACTGAGATCCGTGTAGCTGAAAGCGAGGTCGCCGTCGGCGCCGCCGGTGATCGAAGCGACGCGGTTCATGAGATCATACGCAAGCGCCACAGTGTGGCTCTCCGGCGTCGTCACCGACTGCAGCATTCCGGTCGCGGTGTTGTGATTGTAGGCCGTGACGTGACCGAGCGGGTCCGTCACGGTGAGCATGTTGCCGTGCGCATCGTAAGCCATCGTGACGCTCACGCCCTCGCGATCGAGGCGCGTGGGCAACGACGGATGCAGCGGATTCTCGTACCAGAACACGATCTCGTCACCGAGGGCGTCGGTCGTGCGAATGAGTCGGCCCAGTGTGTCATAGTCAAACGTGCGCTGCTTGCCCTCCGCATCCACTTCGCGACTGAGCCGTCCGCCGGTCCCGTTGTACTCGAGCGACGTCGTCGCGTAGAGCACGCCGCTCGGGTTGCGGTCGCGCACTTGGATGACGTGTCCCGCCGCGTCATAGCTGTACTCGCTGCGCCAGCCGTTCGGCCGCGTCCGACTCGTCATGCGACGCAAATCGTCAAAGGTAAAACTGGTCTGGCCGAAGCCGTCTTCCACGCGAATCGTATTGCCGAAACCATCGATCTCGTGCTCGTGCACGACGCCGCGCCCGTCAATGACGATGTCCGTGTTGTCTGGCACCACCGGAATGGGATTGAGGATCGTCCCTTGTCCCGCTGCGATCGCCGCGCCGGCTTCGCCGCGCAACACGCTCGGCGAATAGAAGCGCTCGCGCAAGATCGTCGTGCCATCGGTGTCGAAGGAGCGGGCCGCAACGACGCGGCCGTTCGAATAGTCATACTCTGAACGCTCGCCGCGCGGCCCAGTCTGACTCACCATGAGGTGATCCGCGTCGTAGGCGAACGTGTGCGGCGTTCCTTCGGTATCCGTCGTCGAGATCAAGTTGCCGGCGGCATTGACTTGAAAGAGCGTGGTGCGACCCGCTGAGTCCGTGATGCTCGCAAGGCGGCCGCTTTGATATGCGAGCGTGAAGACGAAACCAGTCGGCGAGGTCACGCTCGTCAACAAATTGCCGGCGTAGCCAAACGTCGTCACGGCGCCAAACGAATCGTGCGCAGCGACGACGCGTCCCTGCGGCGTGAAGTACGAGACGTGGCCTTCGGCGAAACTACGTGCGAATGAGCCATCGGCGGGGTTCATCGTA
>JBJXGE010000008.1:0-4565 GCA_046154185.1 Planctomycetota bacterium | reverse complement strand
CAGCGCGCTCATGGCGACCTCCATCGAGACAAGTTGGAACCCGAGCATTTTGAGCAGCCGTACTGCTCAAGTTCAGGCCAACTGGAAAACAATTCAAAGTGCGTGCACAGCCCTTCGGTGAAAGCGCCATCCTTGCACGAATCGCCGGTCTGCGCTCGCCGAATTTCTTGGTCGCGGGTGGCGGGCGACGCGGCGCGAAGCCGATCAGCGGCGTTGGTGGGTGCGCAGATGGCGGGCTCTCTGACACTCTCGCCGGCGTCCGGGGCGACCGCCGGTTTCGCGATTTTCGTTAACCAGAGAGCACGCGAAGTCGCATCCGGCCGGCCCAGCCTCGTCCCAACCTGGTTTACAATCGGGGTCTCGGTGCATCTCGTAAGTCGCTGTGCCGCAATACTATGCAAAAGTGTTAAATATAGAGCATGAAAAGTCGAAGGCCGGTTGGTCAACCTGTCAACCACTTGCGAAAAGTGTCAACCACTTGGTTGGCGATGGAGAGAGCACCAGAGAGCATTCATCGAACTCGCGGATGCCGCTGCTCTCGGGCTTAACACCGGCGTCAAGCGAGTGCGTTTTCGGATGCGAGAACGCGGCCTAAGATAAGCTCGCATATCGCGTTGCGTTCGAACCTTGCGACTAGCGTCAGAAGCGACGCGAGCCGCCGAATGGGCCGGGCGGCTCACTCACGTAACCCGATTTGGCTCCCCTGATTGATCGGAAAAGCGAACCGTTTGGGTTCGCTCTCGGATGGTTAGGGGTGCGAGTTGGACTCGAACCCTCGCGCAGGATCGTAAGCTGCTGCGAAAGTGAATCTTGTGCAAGCGTTGGTGAGTGCACGCTGTGGACGCGAATTCTTGTTCGCCACCCGAGATTGGCCTGGGGTCCTCAGTGGACTCGAACGACTTGGCGCGGTAATTGTCGTTTCCAGGTCGGCGACTCGTCGAAATGGCGAGACTTGACATGTTCTCGCCATGGACGCTATTCTTTGTGCATGAATACAGGGACCGACAAACTCACCTCGATGAACGTCTCGCTGCCCGAGTCGCTTCGCCGCTTCGCCGAAGAGCGAGCGTCCGACGGTTACACCTCGATCAGTGAGTATCTTCGCGAGCTTCTTCGTCAAGACCAGCGCCGGACAGCCCAAGAGCGACTTGAGACCTTGCTTCTCGAAGGCCTCGATTCTGGCGAGACCGTTGATGCGAAGCCGGAGTTTTGGGCAGATCTCAAACGCGAGCTTCGGGAGCGTGTAACTGAGCGTGCCCGCAATGCCAAGTAGCGTGCGGACGCGACCGGCAGCACGACAGGACATTCTCGACGCTGCGCTGTATTTTTCGGCCAAAGGCAATTCAGAAATCGGTGAACGCTTCATTGATGCACTCGCGCAGGCATACTCAGTACTCGTCGAGCAACCTGACATCGGCGCACCTGTGTCGATCGTGAAATCCAAACAGCTCGCCGGAATTCGAAAATGGGCCGTCCCGGGTTTCGGCAAGCACCTCATTTTCTACTACCCCCGCCCCGGCTACGTAGAGATCGTACGCGTGCTGCACGGTGCACGTGACGTTGGTCGAATCCTCGCAGACGAGGAATAGCCTCGCCTGCTGCCGCGATGACCACTCTGGTGTCCTGCAGGCCGAAAACCTCACCATGCTTCAACTCTTCACGCCCTTCAAGTTTCTCCTTCTCGCGCTCGCCGGTTGGGTGAATCGCGAACAGCTCGAGATCATCGAATATCTCGAGGAAGAGAATAGCGTCCTCAAAGAGCTGCTGCCAAAGAAGCGCCTGCTGCTCACCGACGATCAACGCCGGCGGCTCGCCGTTAAAGGCAAACGACTCGGCCGCGAGGCGCTCGCCAAGATCGCAACGCTCGTTCGTCCCGAGACGATCCTCGCGTGGCACCGTCGGCTCGTCGCTCAGAAGTTCGATTTTTCGCGACGCCGACGAGGTCCCGGTCGACCGAAGGCGCCGAACGATGTCCGAGATCTCGTCGTCCGCATGGCGACCGAGAATCCGACCTGGGGCTACACGAGAATCATGGGCGCACTCGTCAATCTCGGATACGAGGTCAGCCGCGGCACAATCGCGAGCATACTTAAAGAGCACGGACTCGAGCCCGCGCATGAGCGCGGCGCGCGCACGCGTTGGCGTGACTTTCTCCGCGCCCACTGGGACGTGATCAGCGCCGCCGACTTCTTCACCGCCGAGGTGTGGCTGCCGCGCGGACTTTGCACCGTAAGGGCCAAATAGACCCCAGTACGTTTCGAGAGCGCGGCGGCGAAGTCGATCGGCTGGTCGGTGTCGTGGCGTATTAGACGCTTGCCGCAGTCGCGGCCGTGGTACAGCTTCGCGCGGCCGCCCATGCGTGGGGAGTCAGCGAGCCGATGTCATGCGACGCGGTATTTGGCAACCGATCGAGCACATCTTTGAGGTACTCGTACGGGTTGAGTTTCAATCGACGCGCGGACTCGATCACGGAGTAGAGGATCGCAGCACGCTCTCCACCTTCCGCGCTTCCCGCGAATAAATAATTTTTTCTTCCAATGGCGACGGGCCGCATTGCTTGCTCGATCCAGTTGTTGTCGATCTCCACCTCGCCGTGCTCAAGATAGGCCTCGAGGTCAGCGCGTGCGTTGAGGGCATGACCAGCCGCGGCGCCAATATCGCTCTCGGGTAGCGAAGTCGCCGAGAGCATCTCCAAGTGCGAAAACAGTTCTTTCACAATCGGCTTTGACTGCTCCTGCCGCAACGCGCGTCGGTCTGCGTAAGACAGATTTCCATCGCGCGCCTGTTGCTCTATTCGATAGATCCGTTGGATGCGCGCGATCACAGCCTCGGCCCGGCTCGACGCACTCGATCGCGCGTCAACGAACTTCCGGCGGATGTGCGCCCAGCACCTCGCGACCACGAGCATGTAGAGTCGTACGGCTTCGTCGTACCCGGCGTAGCCATCGACCTGGAGTTTGCCGACGAAGCCCCTCAGGAATTGAGTTGGGCCATCGCGTCCTCGTCCCATTCGAAAGTCGTACACGACTTCATCCCCGGGAATCCCGTACACCCACAGGTAACCTTGGTGCGCAATTCCGCGCGACTCCGGATCCAGCACTCGCAGGGTGGTTTCGTCGGCTTGCAAGTAGCTGCGTGCGAGCAATCGTACTTTCATGCTGGCTACGATCGGCTTCAGCGCGTCCGCCACCTGCGCGTTCATGGCGCAGAGCGTCGAGTCGCACAGGTCGATTCCCAGCCGCTTGAAGATCAAAGCCTGTCGGTAGAGCGGCAAGTGATCGACGTACTTCGAGACCACGACATGCGCGAGCAAGTTTGTCTCAGCGCGCCCTTGTGGGATCACGTGAGGTGTCCCGGGTGCTGTCAGCACACCGCCGCCGTGGCAGCAGCGGCACGCGTACTTGTGGTGCCGCAACTCCCGGACGTATGCCTTCGCGGGAATGAAGCCGAGTCGCTCGGTGACCTCGATGCCGATCTCGCACATGGTTTGATCGCAGCCTGGGCACTTCCGATCTGCTTCGGACAATTCGATCTCGACGATCTCTCTTGGCAGGTCTTTGGAAAGAGGGCGTCGACCGCGCTTTTTTCGCGGCTCCGGCGCTTCGGTTTCAGGTATTGCGTCGCCTTTATCCTCGAGCTGCGCGAGTTCTTCTTCTGTGAACAGCGCGAGCATGCCTGGCAAGAGTTCGCTTACCTTGATCTTCTCCGATTTCTTGCCGAATAGCTGACGTCGGAGCGCTTCGTACCGCGCCTTGAGCTGCGCGTTCTCGCGCTCGAGCGCGGCCTTCTCGTTCAACAACTTCGACTTTTCACCCAGCAGCGACGTCTTCGTCTGCTCGAGCAATTGCTGCTCCTCCACGATAGCGAGGAACTTTTTTTCGAGTTGTTTGCGAGTGAGTGATTTGAGTGGCGAACTCATGGGCGCGAAGTGTAGTCAGCAACTTCATCGCGTCAACAATTTCTTGCACGTTTCGCAAGAAATATTTTCTCGTCGCGTGATCATGCACGCGTCGTGTTGAGCGGTGACTTCAAACGGTACCAATCGCGCTGTTTTGCTCGCGACAGATCGATACCGTTGAGCAGCAGCGTGAGCTCCGCAGTTGTCATCTCAATTCGCTTCGCATCAGACTGAGGCCACGAAAACGTCCCGCGCTCGAGACGCTTCGCCAACACACACAGGCCACTACCGTCCCAGTAGAGGACTTTGAGTCGTGATCGGCGTCGATTGCAGAAAACAAACAATTGACCGCTCGTCGGGTCGAGCTCGAGTGTTTCGGAGACGATCCCGTAGAGACCGTTGAATGATTTTCTCATGTCCGTCGATCCGACCGCGACATAGACCTGCGTCGTCGAGCTAAACGTGATCACGCACGGCTACTATCAATTCGGCGAGACGCACGGGAGAGATGTCCACCGGCACGCGCAGAGTGACGGCTCCGGGCAGGTCCAGTTCAATCGTTGAAGAATTTCGGCGTTCCGGATCGTCGGTCAACTTCACGGGGATGAGACTCGCGATGTTCTTGCGCGATACCCGCGGTGCGCGGTCAGCGAGGTAGGAGTACAGA
>JBJXGE010000094.1:0-84070 GCA_046154185.1 Planctomycetota bacterium | reverse complement strand
CCCCCCCCACCCCGGGTAACCATGAGTTTCGAGGGCCGCGCCTACAAACAGCTAGCTTGCGTCTCGCACGACAGCACCTCGCTCGGCGGTTGCGTCATATCGACGCCACAAGTTGGCCACGGCGCGGACGGCGGTGCGCCGGAGAGAAACAAATAGCTGAGCAGCAGAATCACATCGTTGATCAGAATCGCGCCGCTCGCGTCGAAATCGACAGACGCAGAACAGGATGAAGAGTTACCGAGAAACAGGTAGCCCAGTACGCCGATGGCGTCGTTTATCGCCAGCACGCCATCGCCGCTGAAGTCGCCACGAACAAAAAGCTCACACTCGTCGGGCCTGCCGTTGCCGTTCAAGTCGACGGCACCGCTGGCGATTTCGCAGCTATCCAGCACGCCATTCCCGTTGCAATCGAGGCTTGAGTCGCCAAACAACTGGCACGAATCAAGCATTCCGTCGCCATCGCAATCGAGCGCCGGCGACAGCGTCAACGTGAAGCCCCCGACTTCCAAGCAGCGCGTCGCAAAAGCCTGCCAATCATCGCAATCGATGAAGCCATCGCCCCATCGATCCGCACCGGCACAGGCAGAAGCGTAACCATACGCTCGCGGAGTTGCGCTCAACCAGCAGTCGAGAAAGAGCGCCACGTCAAAAGAATCGAGTGCGCCATCGGCATTCAGATCTCCGAAGCCGCCGTGCGTCACATCCACAATGTGGTCCGCTGCAACATCCGAAAGCGACGTCACCGTGCCATCCGGCCACTCGACGACGACCGAGTCGACAAGAGTGTTTGGGCCGAGACCAAAATGCGCCTCGGCAGGCTCTTGGCCGAAGAAGCTCGTGCCCGCATGAATCATTCGCATTTGCGTGAGCGATCCAGATGTCAGCCGCACGATGGCGCCGATCGCCCAGTGATTTGGTCCATTCATTCGAGGTCGCACGACGAGCCAGTGCGGAGCATTTGTTTGTTGCCCCGTGTTGTTCGAGAACAGACGTAAGGGTCCGCCAAGCAGCGTCGTCTGCAACATGTCGAGATCGCCGTCACGATCCGCATCGAAACTGATGAGACACGATCCCAAGTCGGAGTCGCCGTAACCAACCTGCGTAGAGATTTCGGCAAACGTCGGTGGCGTCGTACACAGATTGAGAAAGAACCGTGAAGGGTCTTGATTCCAGGGCAGTAGCCACCAACCGTTAGTAGCTGCAAGATCGAGCCAGCCATCATTGTTGGCGTCAAAAAAGGTCGTGCCCCATCCCCAAAAACCTATCTGGACACCGCTTGCTACTGAAACATCTTCGAAGCTCAGCTCCGAACTAGTGGAATTGTTGCGATAGAGCATGTTGTATTGGCCGCTCTCGTAGATGTTCGTGATGTACATATCGATGTCGCCATCGTTGTCACAGTCTCCCAAAGTAATCCCCATATCATTCATCAAGTTGGCAACGCCGGCCGCGCCAGCCACCTCGACAAAAGTGCCGTCGCGATTGTTGATCCAGAGTTCATTCTCATTGAAGTCGACTGTGACGTAGAGGTCCGGGTAACCATCGCGATTGAAATCATGAAACACCGGCTGCCAATACCAATTTACGCCCGCGAGCCCGCTCGTTGCCGTGATGTCCGCAAACGTGCCGTCTCGATTATTGCGAAAAAGGTGAATCGCGCCGTCCCAGTTCGCAAAGCAAAGGTCAAGGTAGCCATCTCGGTTGATATCGGCGGCTGCTGCGCCCGCTCGATGCGGCGCGACCGAGATCATTGATCCACTCAAGAGGCCAGACGACGAAGTGACATCGGCAAACTGTCCCGAGGCAAGTTGTGAGTAAAGCTGAATCGTAATCTCGTCCGAGCAGGGAATCGACACGCAGTCAGAGAGCACGAGCAGATCGAGCCGTTGGTCGCCGTTGGCGTCGAACCACAATCCGCTGCGATCGTGCGCGTAGGATCCGACATTGTAAAGCGCGGCAACTTCATCAAATTGGCCTGCTCCGAGATTTCGATAGAGCTGGCTCGCCACACCAGCCGTGTTTGGCACAAAGAAATCGATGTCGCCGTCTCGATCGAAGTCCTCAGCAAATACGCCGGCCCCAAGACCACCCGCGATGTAATAGGGACCAATCCCACTCGCCGTCGAAACATCGGTGAACTGCAGTTGACCCGAGAGCTTCGACGTCAACGCCGGAATCACAAGGACGATGATGGATCCCAGCGTGGCCAGCCGGAGTTTTGTCCGCATGTGCGCAACAGCTCCCGTTCAGTTGTCGAACCAAATCTTGCCCAATCTCAATACGATCGTGGGCCTGACTATATCAACGCAGGCTCGCGTCGGTAAGTGTCATCCGTAGGCCCAATCAACGCATTGATGTAGCGGCGGGGCTGGTTGCTCGAGGGGCACATCGTTATGCCGCCCTGACCTCGCTGTGGACGACGTGAGGCTTCGCGCTTTCACCGATCGACTCAACCGCATCACGTCAATTGCCGGTCCAACTCCTCGAGACGCGCGATGCGGCACGGCCAGTGGCGGGTGGCCGTTCGGTAGGTGGAGTAACTGAACAAGAATCCGAACGGGACAGCGGTAGCGAGCAAGCCCCAGGCCGACTCGTTGCCGCGGAAGAAAATGAAAACCGCACACGCGGCGAGAAGAAGTCCGCCGAAGAGAACCGGAAAAAATAGCGCAGAGAATCTGGAGACACCGGACTGTATGCGATCGAGCGCGCCCACGTCGGCGAGGATCTGCGCAAAGGCCCGCACCGTGGCGCCGTACTCGGGTCCCGGGCGCCGGATCGGCGATAGGTCCATCGGCGCCACCGTCTCGGTCGTGAACCAAAGGCGCCAAACGAAGTGTTTGCCATACTTCGACTCCAAGAAACCCACACGCATGCGCGCGACATCGGTCGGCGTCACGGTGAACTGTCCCCCGTGCTGTCCTGTGATATCGAGCGCGCCGGTCATGCAGAGGACTTGCGCCCACTCGCCTTTGAGACCGGCCTGACGAAGTCGTCTCGTCATCGCGGCGCGAAAAGATGTGGGCTGAGGATCGTTTGAAGATGCGCTGCGGATCCAGCGCATGAACTCCGGCGGCAATTTCGCGGGCTCGAGAGGAGCGTCCACGACTCAGTCCCTCCCCTACGGATAAACTTCGGAGCACAACAACGCTTTGGCGACCGGCCGCTGCGCGATTGCTGCGACGGACGCCGCCGCGGAATCGTGCTCGAGGGTTGCTCGCCGCTCTGGAAGATACGGTTTTCGGAGCGATGCGGCCAGCGTCGGGTTACTCGACCGTCACGACCCAGAACATACACGGCAAACGGTGGTCGGCCGACAACTGTTTGCGCCGCTCTTTTAGTTCGCCGATCGCGCCCGAGCTGTGCCACGCACTCGTATTCACGAGGGCGCGCTTGTCGTGGAGCTCGACCAATACGGGCGGTGGGACCTGCTTGTTAAATTCTTCGGCTTCCGGGGCGTCCACCCAGCAGAAAGTATTCGGATCTCGCTTCTCGAACTCTTCGAGCGCGAACAGCCACTCGGAGTCGACCAGCTCATTCATGACGTTGGCGAGTTCGATCGCGGCATCGCGTTGCTCGGGCGTGGGCTTGAACTTCGTGTTATCGCAATTGAATATCGAGACGCTGCCGCTCGCGGTCCGCCGGAAGAGCGCCGTGCGACTCGCGCGCAGCGCAGCTTGTTCTTGGTCATCTAGGTCTTCGAACGACAGGTAGTCCGGCACTTGCCCCAACACGGCCTCAACCGCCGGCACTGTAGCGAGCGCCGATTTGTCGTCCGGGATGCCGCTCGACTCCGAACTCGACTGCGTACTCGCGCGCTGCCGGGCCAACTCCTCGAATTGCTCGCGGAGCGCGCGGCACGAAGCCTGAAGAGATTCGATTCGAGCATCGAGCCCCAGCACCACAGCGCGTGACGACTCAAAATCACGCCGCAGCGTTTGAATCACCTGCTTGAGCTCGTCGCGCTGAGTCGCGAGCTTCTCGACTGTCAAACGCGAGCTATTCCAAAGTACGACCGCCACGCCAAGCACGATCACGCAAACCAAACTTAGACCAGCGTCCTTCAGTAGCTTCACGACTGCCTCTCGCGGAAGTAACGGTAGTTTGCGATTGCGGATTCCGTCAGCCCTCGAAACGCAGGGCAACTCCGCCGGCCCTGCAGGCCGGAAACCCAGGGTAGGCCGCAGGGCCGGCCAACCCTGGGCTTTGTTCCGTCGGGCCTTTCAGGCCCTCTCAGATTCGGAAGTCGAAATGCAATCGGCGTGCGCGCTCTCGAAGACTCGCGCGCACAGGACGCTTCGGTTCCCCTACTCGCAATCCGTCGCGCAGTCGCGGCACAGGCGCGAAGCCCCATCCGCTTGGTTGTTCGCTGCGCAGTTCACGATCGCGGTCACACAGCAAGTGCTTGGACAGCCCGTTTCTACCGTCTGCATCGGAATATAAAATGTGACCCCGCTGCTCCCGGCTGGCACGGTCACTAGAATCGGCGGCGCACTACACGCCGTCAGTGTGAATGTCGAGCCCGCTCCAGTGAGAGTTCGGTTCCCGGATTCGATGTCGACTTCGCAGCCGCACAATGGTCCCGGCGACGTGCTAAAAGATACGCTTATCGGATCACTCATTCCTGGCGCCCAGCAACCTCCCGTGAGCTGAAGTTGGAGCGGTCCGGCTGAACCGCCCTCCCAATGACACTGCTCGTAGGCCAAGGCAATTCGATTCAATGCCAGACCAAGGAGCACGACTGTTGCCATGAGACACGCGTAAGAAACTAATCTGAGCACGATCGACTCCGCCTGTTTGCGTTTGGCGTCCGCCATTGCAGGGTGAAACACGAAACAACAATGAAGTTCGCAGATCCCGAATTTCGACGACCTAACGACGAAGTGTCTGGTTGTTGGTGGGGACTGTCAACGATATGCTGCGCCGCGCATCAGCACGCTGATGCTTGCTCGTTTCTGCTCGCTTTGGAAAGCACCATTGTCGCGCCGGCTAGAGAAATTCTGCTGATTCTCGGCGACACCACTTTGCGAATAATTTCTTTCTTGCTGCCCGCTTGGACCTCTCAGAGGAATCTCGAAACTCGATGATCGCGCCTCGCATCTGCATCACGATCCCGGCCGCGCGTCGGCTCGCTCTTGCACGCGCGGGGCTCGACGAGGATTCGGACCGCGGCGCGCCCACGTCGCCGCGCGCCGCCGCGCACGCCACCATTCGTCGTTTCGGGTACCTGCAGCTCGACACCGTTAGCGTCGCGGGCGCCCGGAGCCACGCAATCGTCTTGCACTCGCGCACCGATGGGCTCGATCCAGGTCTCGCAGAAACTCTGCTACAGCCGGGCGAACCGCTCTTCGAGTATTGGGGTCACGAAGCGAGTTGGATGCCGATCGAGCTCTATCCGGTGTTTGGATTTCGCCGCGAAGAATTTCGGCGACACCCGTGGTGGGGCGAAGTGTTGCGCGCCCACAAGCGTCACGCAAAGGACCTGCTCAAGCGCGTGCTCGACCACGGGCCCGTGCGCTCGCTCGATCTCGAAGGTCAGCGTGCGACCGGTTGGTGGAATCTCGGCGCGGCGCGCAAGGTCATCGCGGCGCTTTGGTCCGCAGGCGACTTGGCAATTCGGGAGCGCCGCAACTTTCAACGATCGTACGATCTCGCCGAACGCGTCATTCCCGTAGCCGCGCGCACGCGCGACGTGCCGCGCGTCGAAGCGATCGCGCAACTGTTCCTGCTCGCGCTCGACGGACACGGTTTCGCAACCACGAGTACGCTCGCGGCGACTTGGCGCCTCCGGCGTTGTCGCGCCGACATCGCCGCTGCGCTCGCACTGCTCGTCGAGCGCGGCGACATTGTCGCATGCCAGCTCGTAGACTCGACGCGCCGCGAAGGCGCGACCGAAAAACCGCAGACAGGTTGGATTCGACCCGCGCACTACGAACGCGCACTCGAACTCGAGCGCGAACGATCCGCAACGCGCGCGCGTCGACCGGTGTTGCTCTCCCCCTTCGATCCGCTCTTGTGGGATCGCGCGCGCGTCGAGCGACTCTTTGGGTTTCGGCAGCGCATTGAAATCTACACGCCGGCAGCGAAGCGCACGTATGGCTATTACTGTCTGCCCGTACTTGCCGGCGAGCGACTCATCGGCCGCGTCGATCTCAAAGCGCATCGCAAAGCGGGTCAGCTCGAAGTGCGCGCCGCGCATCTCGAACGCGAAACAAAGAGCGATCGCTCGGCGCTCCACCGCGCGCTCGCGCGTTACGCCGACGCAGTGCAATTGAAGGTTTCACGCTGATTCGGCGAGGATCACAAACGTGCGGCGCGCGCGGCGGCAAGTAGTCGCCGCGCTCGCGCCTCGATGTTGTCGAACCGCCGCGCTTGCAATTCCTCCCGCGGAAAAAGCGCCGTCACGTAGCCGACGGCCCACGCGCCGGCTTCGAGCAGCGCTTGCGCGTTTTGCTCGTCGACGCCGCTGGTTGGAAAAATGCGCAGGAACGGCATCGGGCCGAGGCACGCTCGGATGTAATCGGCGCCGGTCGCGGGCAGCGGGAAGAGTTTTTGAATCGGCGCGCCAGCACGATGCGCGACGAGCATCTCGGTCGGTGTTTGCGTGCCCGGCATGTGGCACACGCCGAGTTCGCGCGCGCGCGCTATGATCTCGGGGTCGACGACGGGTGAAACCAAATACTGTGCGCCGGCCGCCACGGCGTTGTCGGCATCCGCGCGCGTCAGGACTGTGCCGGCGCCAACAACGAGATCGGATCGTCGCGCATAACGCTCGATGTGACTCAACGCGCCTGGCGTGTTGAGCGTGAACTCGACGACACGGAAGCCGCCGCGAATCGCCGCCTCCATCGCGGGCTCGACGACGCTCGCGTCGCTCGTCCGCAAAATCGCCGACGCGCGCTCGGTGCGCATGCGCGCTACAAACTCATCGGGATGCACGTCGGGACACTCCTCTCTCGCAACTCCAACTCATCGACCGGGCCGTTTTAGAGCGCGAGAGTATAGCGTGTTCCGCCCACGTTCACTTCGTTCCGTGGCCATCGTCGACGCGGTTCAGTGCGCGACAAAACTTTGGCACGCCCATTCCAGCCCGCCGGGCAAACAGGCAGGAACACTGGAGAGATGGCGAGGAATGTCGACGAGCCACTGACTTGCCGGATCGACGGCGTCGAGGCATTGGATCGTCTCTACGAGCTGGCAACGGTCCAGCCGTCCGTCCGCGGAACGCGGAATGGAGACCGCGACGAGCAGTTGCTCGATCGGCGGGTCGCCCGAAACATCGATTTCGAATTGCGCCGTCTCGTTGCGGACGAGTGTGCGCATGAGCAAATCCTTGCTGGCGACGCTCTGCGCATCCGGAAGCTGCCAGTGAAGACACTGGCAACCGGAATCCCAGCCACGCAATAACACGAAGACGTCACAATCCTCGGTGGCTGTCAGCTCGAAAATCTCGGTGCGCAGCCCGGCTTGGCCGGCGACGCTCGAGACATGTTGGATCTTGAGCGCGGGCGCCGCCTGCGCGATCGTCGCGACTTGCGGCTGCGGGCGGACAACGCCGCGCGTGCAAAACCAGAGGACGGACGCCGAGAGCAGCGCCGCCGCCGCGATCGACGCCCAGCGATACTCGAGACGACGATGGCGCGAACCGAGATCCAGCGGGTCGGCCGCACCGCCATGATGCACGCGCGCCACCACGCCGAGCGGTTGCGAGCGGCGCGGACCGCCTTCGCGCCGCGGCGGCTTGGCGCCACCCGTCACGCTGACCCGACCCTCCAACTCATCGAGTTCGCCCAAGCAACGCAGGAGCGCGGCGATTTCGTCGTGGCGTTTCATGACTTCGACTCTGCCCTTTCCGGCGCGTTCCTGAGGTTCAACCTTCATGGCCTTTGCTCGCTAGACACCGGCGCAGTTTCGCGAGCAAGCTTTGCTTCCGCGCGTGAATCGTGCTCGGCGCGACACCGAGTTCGCGGGCGAGTTCGCGCTCCGTGACCCCGCTCAAGAGACCGCGGGCGATTTTGGCTTCGATCGCGAGCAAGCGATGCTCGCGCTCCGCACTCGCCAGACATGCGCGCAACGCATCGAGCTGCGCGGCAAACTCGAGAACCGCGCTCGGGTCTTCCTCCACCGCGATCGGATGCCACGCGACATCGTCCGCCAGTTCTTTGAGCGCGGCGCGTTCATCGGACTCTGCGCCGCTCGCACGCCGATGTCGCAGCCAGATCTTCGTCGCGACGCCGTACGCGAAAGTCGTGAACGCCGCGCGCTCCGCGGAGTAGGCGCCACGCTGCAGCGCACGCCACAACTCGATCCAGGTCTGCTGGATCAACTCCTCGACGCGCGCCGCGCTCGAATCCGCACCGCCGCGGCGGTGGAAAAAGTGCGCAAGAAAATCCTGCATCGCAACGTGGAGGTCAGCGAAACTCTGCTCATCCCCTTGCGTCGCTCGGGCGACGAGTGCTTGCAGCGCCGCACGCGCATCCGTTCGCGGTTCCCGATGCGCGTCGTCAGACGCGCCGGCCGCGCGCGAATCACTGTCTCGCAGCGCCACGGCGTTGTCGCTCCTCGATGTTCGCGCGACGGACCCACGCGCCGACTTCAGAGACTGCATACCCTCGCGATCCCTCTCGCTACCGTTTGGACGGCTGTTGTCTCGACACAAGTTAAACCCATCTTTCGGCGCTTCGGCAACCGTCTGGCCGTGCAAAAACAAACTGCCGAGCAGCCCCGGTCGAAGCGCGAATCATCCGCCGCGGACGTGCTCGGTTCTGATATGCTCCTAGGCCTCAATGCAGAGTCGCGACGCAGGCCCCTAGGAGGAAAACCCGTGCAAGTCCGTTCAAATTCAGCGATCGAGTGGCATGAAACGCTCGCGCCGGCGCTCAAAGCCGCCGAAGAGTCGCAGAAATTACTCCACTTTTACTTTCACGCGCCCGGCTGACTGGGTTGCAAACGCATGGATACCGTGACGTATCCTGATCCACAGGTCGCGCGCTTTCTCAGTGAACGCTTCGTGTGCTTCAAGCTCAACGTGTTTGAGAAGCACCCCGATTTCAAGGAAGCAGCGGGCAACAACAAGTTTCCGTGGAACCCCGCGTTCGTCTTCAGCGATGCGCGCCGCCGTGAGTTCCGCAAGTTTATCGGTTGGTTGCCGGCGCAGAGTTTTCTCGCCGAGCTGCGCTTGGTCGTCGGCTTGAGCGATGTGCATCAGGGTCGCTTCGCGGAGGCCGAGGCGACGTTCGCCGGCATCGGTGCTGACCACGGCAAGAGTGAGGTCGCGCCCGAAGCGCTCTATTGGCATGGCATCAGCGCGTTTCTCGCGCGGAAGCGCGACATGAGCGCGTTGCGCGCGAGTTGGGTGGAACTCCTGCGTCGTTACCCCGGAACGCGCTTCGCCACGCACGCGTCGGTGATCGAAGACCATCACGAATGAGCCGTCGGTCGTGGAGAGATCGAGCGCGGTGAAAGCTACGGCGGGAGTCGTCTTGTGCGGTGGGCGCTCGAGCCGCATGCACCGCGCCAAGGCGCTGCTGCCTTGGCGTGGGCGAACACTGATCGAACAAGTCGTCGACGTGCTCGCGGGTGTCGTCGATGAAGTAGTCGTCGTTGCCTCCGCGACACTTGCGCTCCCGCCGCTCGACGCGCGCACCGTGCGCGATCGTGAGCCGGAGCTGGGGCCGCTCGCCGGAATTCGCGACGGGCTCGAGGCGACGGTGGCGAAGTTCGCGTTCGTCACGGCGACCGACGCGCCGTTTTTGACGCGCCGATTCGTCGAGCAGTTGCTGAGCTTTGGCGAAAACGTAGTGCCGCTCGTTGCTGGCTACTTGCAGCCGCTCGCCGCGGTTTACGCGACGAAGCTCGCGTCGCGCGCCGCCGCGCTCATCGCCGCCGGCAACAGGCGCGCCGACGACCTCATCGCGCACGGTGATTTTCGGATCGTCTCCCCCGACGAGCTGAAAGACATCGAGTCGCTCGAGAATCTCAACGATCCGCAGACTTACTTGGCAACCGTGCGACGCGACGCGGCCGCGCGCGCCGAGGAGTTGGCGCCGGTGCAGATCGAGTTCGCCGGCCGTGCGCGACGAGCTGCGGCGCGGGCGCAGGCGGCGGTCGCGTGTGGGACGCTCCGCGAGGTCTTGGCGGCGATCGATTCGCAGCTCGGGCGTTCGCAGTTCTCCCGCGACGGCGCGCCGGTCGCCGAGTATCGTTACGCGCTCGCCGAAGCGGCGCTGCTGGAACACGCCGAGGTTCCGATCGGGCCCGGCGAACACCTTGTCATCGAGTGATTCTTCAGCGGAGTGCGCGCGTGAATTTTCTGTCGCATGGTTATGAACATCTCGATACGCCGTATCTGCTCGCAGGGACGGCGGTCCCCGATTGGCTGGGACTCGTCGCGCGCGGCGTGCGGTTGCGCGAGGCGCAAGTGCGCGAGTGGACGACGCACACCGATCCAACGACGCGCGCGGTCGCGCGCGGCATGCTGCTCCACTTGGAAGACGATCGTTGGTTTCACAGCGCGCCGACGTTTCTTGCGCTGTGCGATCGCTTCACGGCGCGCATTCGCGGTGCGCTCGACGTCTCGGAGCAGTTGCGGCCGAGTTTCGTCGCACACATTGCGATCGAGATGCTGCTCGACGGTGTGTTGGAGGTCGAGACGCCGGGGCTCGTCGATTCGTACTACGCCGCGCTCGAAAACGTCGACCCGTTGGCGCTCGAGCGGATAGTGAGCGCAGTGAGTGGACAAGCGGTCACGACGCTGGCGCCGCATGTCGGCCGTTTCAAATCTTGGCGCTTCCTCGGCGACTACAACGACGATGAGCGCTTCTGCGTGCGCGTCAACCAAGTCTTGAGTCGCGTCGATCTCGCGCCGTTGCCACCGCGCTTTGTCGCGCTCGTGCCCGAGTTTCGCGGCGCAGTGCGGAGCGAGAAGGCGGCGCTTTTGCCGCGCATGCGCACAGAATGATGAACGGACGATGCCAAAAAAGCTGAGCACGAAACCGACGGAGAAGACGCAGCCCACGAAGAGTTCGACGCAGCAGCGTTGGCAAGTCGTCGCCGCCGAAGTCGACACGCGGCTCGACAAGTATCTGGCCGCGGCGGAGCGACTCGGTTCGCGCTCGCGCGCTTTCGCGGCGCTCGAGCGCGGGAAAATCTATGTCGACGACATCGAGCAGCGCGCAGCCAATAGTGGTCGACGCCTCCGCGCGGGTGAAACGATTCTCTACTGGGAAGATCGGCCGGGTTCTTCGAAGCCGCGCGTCACGCCGTCAACCCACGTGACCGGATTCAAGATCACCTATGAAGACGAGGTGCTGCTCGTCGTGAACAAGCCAGCGGGATTGCTCACGATTCCGCGACCGGCGCATCCATCGGAGCCGTGCCTGTTCGAACACGTTCGGCATTACCTCGAGCGGCAGCGGAAGCGCGCGCCCTTCATCGTGCATCGCATCGATCGCGACACGACGGGCCTCGTCGTCGTCGCGAAAACCGAGCGCGCGCAAGACGCGCTCAAAGAGCAATTCCTCGCGCGCGAGCCCGCGCGCATTTACTTGGCGGTCGTGCACGGTTGCCCGGAACCCGCAAGCGGCAACTGGCAAGACGTGCTCGCGTGGGATCGCGCCAGTATGCTCCAACGCGTTTCCGACGAAGACGACGAGTTCGCGCGCGATGCCGAGTGCAACTATCGCACGGTCGAGAAGTTTCGCGGCGCGGCGCTGATCGAAGTGCGACTCGTCACCGGGAAGCGCAATCAGATCCGCGTGCAAGCCGGCGTGCGCGGACATCCGCTCGTCGGCGAAAAGAAATACACGTACAACCACAAGCCCGCGGTCGACATCCCGTTCGGCCGCCAAGCGCTCCACGCTTATCAGCTCGAATTCCGCCATCCCACGGACAACCGCGCACTCACATTCGAGGCGCCGTTGCCGCAAGATTTCGACCTACTCCTCAAGCGCCTCCGCCTGGAGCGCGGGCGTCCCGCCCGCTCCGGCGATCGCACTGAACGCACTTGATGCGCGGCGCTCGACGAGATGAACCCACCGGCCGCAATACGCTCACCGGAGCGGCCGAGACGGCCGCGCTCCCAGTCGCGCCGCGATTGCGTACGTCAAGAAGTACCGATCGAGCGACTCGCCATCCGTTTGATACTCGTTGTCGCCCAGAAAGAAGTCGCAAACCACTTCGCGTGCGCGGCAGATTTCTTTCCGCCGGCCGCGGTGTTTGGGATCAGCGAGCGTCAAGTCGAAGAGTTCGAGCCCGCGTTCCACAGCGCTGAGTTCTCGCTCTCTATCCCCGCGCGCCCGCGCCTTGAGCGCACGTGAAACTTCGCTGCCGATATTCCCGAGCTGCTCGACCAAGCTGAACTCCTGCCAACGCCCGCCGGCAAGGTCTGCGTGAATAGCGCTAGGCATCCTTCACCAACTCGGCCACGATCGAAATGATCTTTGTTCGAATCAGCGGGTCACCGATGCCTCGGCTACGGTTGCCGTGGAATGGACGCAGATTGATCATTGAGTCGAACTCAATCCAATCGTCGGAATGCTTGTCCGGATACAAATTGATGCCCCACAGGTTCGCTTGCGCAGACCCTTGATCCAAAAGTAGCGCCTCTTCGTCGGAGTGCATTTCGCCGCCGATCGCCATGATCCGTGCGTGGCAATCGATGACCGCTTTCACCAACCGGTCGTCCAACAAGTACGGTTGCAACTCAGCGCGCGTCAACGGCTGGCGAACAATCCGGATCTCTTTCACAGCCACATGCGCCTCCCCGCGTCGACCGTCGCAAGTTCTTAACCTGCTGGCGGATTCTCACACACCGCTCACGGCGTCGCTATTCGAACTCCGGCGACCTCAGATTTGGCGATCACTCACCAACTCGTATCCGAGACCGTGGCGCGTGATGAGGTGACGCGGGGATTGCGGGTCGGCCTCGAGTTTGCGTCGCAGGTGCAGCATGTGGTAGTCGACGGCGCGCGCGTCGCTCACCTGCGTTTCGCCCCACACGGCGTTTTGGATCGCTTCGCGCGCAAGCACTTGATTGGCGTGGCGCGCGAGGAAAAGGAGGAGATCGAGTTCCTTCCGCGACAGCGTCACTTCGGCGCCGGCGCGCGTGATGCGGCTGCGTTCGAGATCGATTTCGACGTCGGCGAAACGGACGACGCGCGCTTTCGCGCGCACGCGCCGCAGCAGCGCCTCGACGCGCGCAATAAACTCGGCGAGGCCGAAGGGCTTTGCGAGATAGTCGTCGGCGCCGGCGCGAAGCCCGGTCACCTTTTGTTCTTCGCGATCGCGCGCCGAGATGATCAAGACTGGCAGCGTCGAATTCTTGCGCCGCAACCATTCGAGAAGACTGAGACCGCCGAGCTTCGGCATCATCCAGTCGAGCACGATGAGATCCGGCAGCGCCGATTCGAGCCAACGGCGCGCGGCCGCGCCATCGACATGCGCAGTGACTTGATAGCCATCGAGCCTCAGCTTCGCCTCGAGCCCGGTGCGGATCGCGGCGTCGTCTTCGACGAGCAAGATATGTTCGTTCGGCATCAATTCTCCTAGTTCCGCGGAAGCCCGCGCAGGATACGCGCACCCGCGTTCGGCGTCAGCCCGGCAGTTCAAGCGCGAAGGTGCTGCCGCGCCCGGGCGCGCTTTCGACTGTGAGCCGCCCGCCGAGCCGCGTCGCCAGCGCGCGCGAAATCGCGAGACCGAGCCCGGTGCCTTGGACCGAGTAGTTGTCGTAGTGCACGCGATAGAACTCCTCGAAGATGCGCGCCTGCTCGGCGGGCGCGATGCCGATGCCGTTGTCGATCACCGCGACGCGCACGCCGCTACCGTTCCGCTCGACGTCGAGCGCAATGCGCGGCGCTTCGGAGCCACGGTACTTGAGCGCGTTGTCGAGCAAGTTGCCGAGGACGCGCTCGATCGCCAACGCCGAACTCGTCAGCGTGATGTCGGCGGCGATGCGGGCCTCGAACGCGACTTGTTGCTCGCGCGCGCGCCGCGCGAAACTCTCGGCGGTTTGGCGCGCGAGCGCCGAGACATCGACCGGCGCGCATTCGAGTGCGCGTGCGCCGCGTGCAGTGCGCGCGAAGTCGAGCAGGTCTTCCACGCGTTGCGTCAAACGCCGGCTTTCGTCGCCGACGACGCGCCCGTACTCGCGCACTTGGTCGGGCGAAAGCGATTCGCCGGCGAGGAGATCCGCGAAGATGCGAATCGAAGTGATCGGCGTTTTGAGTTCGTGCGAGACGTTCGCGAGTAAACGCACGCGCAACTCCGCAAGTCGGCGCTCGCGTTCGAGCGCGGCGAGGAGCGCGACGCCCGCGCCCGCGACCAGCAACGCGAGTGTGATGGCGACGGCGCGTTGCAGGTCGCGCGAAAGACCGAGCCGTGCGAGCTTGCTTGCGTGATCGGGATCGGTGACGACGATGCGACCGACGGCTTGCGCGAGCGCCGGGAGCGTCACGTCACGAATCATGGAGTCGGACGACGCCGAATTCTCGATCGGCGTGAGCCGTGGTTCGAGCCGCGCGACAAGTCCTGGGGCCGCGAGCGGTGGAAGCGCTGCAGGCACAGCGGCGACGTGGACGTTCCGCGAGTCTGCGCGCGGATAGAAGAGCCAACGACCCGCGACCACGGCGCGACCAGCCGTCAAGTCCTGACGGTGCGCGAGGAGTTCGACTTCGAGCGCGCGGCGCGCGGCGATCTCGGCCCCAAGTGCATCGGCGAGCACGAGCTGCTGCGCCAGCAAGTCGAGTTGAGGAGTCGTGAGGATCGAAGCGTGTTTTCGCAAGCGCTCAAGAAGCGTCGTGCGCGGGAAGTTAGCGCCCGGCAACGCAAGCAACAGTTGCGCTGCAAGCAGATCGATCGGCCAACCGTTCTCGAACGCGAACTCTCCCACCCAGAGTTCGTGCGCGACCGAGGCGGCGAGTTCTAGGCTCCCGGCCGCGATCGCCGCGCGCGCGGCGCAAAGTCGCAGCCGCGCGCGCAGCGATGGTGCGCGAATGCGATCGAGAAAAAACGCGTAGGCGTCGAGCGCGCGCGCGGGATCGCGACGTTCAAACTCATAGTTCTCGCCGCCGAGTCGGGCGAGTTCGTAGTAGCGAAGATCCTGTGCAGTCGGTGACGCTGCCTCCGTCGGCGGAATCCCATACGCGACTTGACCGCTCGAGACGAGCGCGACCACGGCGCCGCGTTCGAAGTCGCCATCGATGGCGCCGAGACCGCGCTCGAGCCAGCGCCGCGCGTCGATCTCCGCGCGCGCGAGCGCCTCTTCGATTCGCCACGCGAGACTCGTCGCTTCGCTTTCGAGATGTTCGCGCAACTGTCGCACCGCCTCGGCGTGATCGCGACCGGCCGTGCGGAACGCGTACCACCCGAACGCCGCGCTCGCGACGACGAGAATCGCGGTGAAGATGCGAGCGCGGCGAGCGCGCGGCTTCATTCCGGTTTTTTCGCCGCCGGCGGCGGCAGCTTCTTCATCGCTTCACGCCACGCGTCTTGCTTCGCGAGTGTGTCGCGGATCGACTCGAGCGCTGCGAGCGCGTCCTTGCGGACACCATAGTCGTTGTTGTCGAGCAAAGCTGCGAGCGGTTCGAGGCTGTCGAAACTCGCGAAGTACGACAGGCGCTTGATCACACTTTGACGATCCTCGCCATGAGCTACAGAGAGCGCTTGATGTAAGAGGGCAATCGCGTCGGCTGAATCGAGCCCAAGGACCCTTCCGATCGCCGCGCCGGCTGCCACGGGAAAATCAGCCGCCTGGTGAAGCGCGGTTTTCAGGTTGCCGGACAGCGCCGGTGTGTTTGAGTGATTGAGGATGGCCCACGCACGTGCCGCGTCCTCAGAACTCAATAGTGCGTCGGCGATGAATCTCTCACGGTCTCCGGGCTCTAGGAACCCAACAGGAGTGTTGGGCCCAAGACCCACCTTTACGAACTCTCTCATAAGCGCCGGATCCGTCGAGACCGCCAAGAGTAGCGCATCCAAGATATGACGATACTGTGACGGTTCAAAATGGTGCGCGCGAATCCTCGCAGCCATCCAGACACGCCGCTCGGCTGAAAGCTCACGATCTGATATGAGTGTCGCAGCGTAGCGGACTACCGACGCCGATTGAACCAACTCGCCGCGCCGCATGTTGCTGTCGACAAAAATCGTGAGCAACTCGAAAGCGAATTTTCGGGCGGTGGGACTCTGCCACTTATCAATGCTTGCCTCCACCTCATTCGGAAGAACATATTGGACGACTCTCTGGTGAACCAACAACAGGAGCTCCGGAACATCTGCTTGCCTAAGCCATTCGCGAATGAAATCGCTCCGGTCCGATTCATCGAGACTTCCGAGCGCGGATGAAAAAGAGTCGAAGCGTGGCCGGATTGTCGCTTGTTGGGCATCCTTGCCCACGATGTCGACACACAAATCGAGATAGTCGCGAGAACGTGCTTTCCAGCTTGCGACTCGTTTGACGACCATCCGCATAGCGGCCTGAAACTCTTCAGACTCGATTTTGATCGACTCAAAGATAGCGCGAAGTTCCGCAACCAAATCGACGCCAACTCCGTCCGGCGCCCACGCCAGCTCGTCCAGAGCGATCCTGCGCATGCCATCGTTCGGCGAGTTGCGCAATACAAATGCCATCGCGTTCACGTAGGCAAGTGATGGAGCGAAGAAGGAAGTTCCTGCGCGCCTAGGCTGGGGCTGGGACGGCTTAACTCTCCGACCGGTCTCTGTTCGCGGCGCTTTCAAGTAGTACTCGAGGCCCTGTTCAACGGCCAACAGGAACTCCACAAACATTGGTATAGCTTGGTCATCCTCCCGAGCTAGCTCCCAGAGCACCGTTCCTTCCCCTGCCGCGCGGTACACTCGAGCACGATCCGTGACAGGGAGCGGGCCGAAGTCGACTCCGCCGTATCTCTTGCCGCTCGCGTACAGACGCGACATGACCGCGACGATTTCGTCCGCCATTCGCAAGTTCACGAGTTTTTCCATAAGACTAGTACTCGGTACGAAAGCGCGTTCAAACATCTCGGGCCGCACGAGCTCGAGTCGACAAACGACGATGGCCTCCAAGGCTCTCGAGTAGGCATCGTCTGAGAGGCCGGGGCCGGCGAGCATTTTAACGGCCGCGTGCGCGATCGAATCCTTGGCCAACAGCGAACGCGTCAAATCCGTTGGGAAGTGCCCAAGGCACAGCACGTCGGCGTCGAGTCGCTCCTCGATTCCTACATGCAACCGCAGGATCGCCGCGTAGGGCGTTTCGAGTTCGTGGACCACGCTAAGCCGTGCGACGGCATCGCGAAATCTCAAGGGCGAACGCTCGACTTCGCGGATCAGCGGGATCATTCGACGGTAGATGTCTTTGTACCTTGCGAACTCGCCAGCGAAGAACGCTGGAAGGAACTCCGGCTTCCCGTTCTCGACCAGATGCAGCGCGAGAAACACTTTTTGCGCGGCGTTCGAACTCGTCTTGAGCAGTTGCTCGACCATCGGATTCGCGAGGCTGCCGAGCGCTTGCAACTGGCCGATCGCCTTCACGCCGGCGTCCGACTCCGGATCGGCCAGCTCCACGCACAACTCGAAAATCTTCGCCTGGATCTCCGGTCGCGACGACAGGTCCGTCAGCCAATCGAAGGCCGGATTCGCGGCGGCGCCTTGGGTGAGTTCGCTCAGATAACTGCGCGCGGTCGCGAGGAGCTCCGCGTGATGCGCGTGCTTCGCGACAAACTCCTCGAGGAGCGCGCGCGCGCCGGCGAGGTCGCCGGTCTTGCGCTTGAGGCGCGCGTGGTAGAGAAGCGCACGAGCGCGCGCCGGTTCCGGCGTTGCGGCATCGCTGAGGAGGCGCGCGTAGATGTCGGCCGCAGCGGCGAGGTCGCCCTTTGAAATCTCGAGCAGCTCGGCGCGAAGCAACTCGGCTTCGGGAGTGGCAACAGCGGGCGAAGGCGCGGGCGCCGGCTCCTGGGCCATCGCCGTACACGGGAGCGAACCGGAGATCACGGCGACGAAGATCAGCGACAGTGCGTTGCGGAACATGACGAACTCCTTTTCGGCTTTCGGGTCGCAGCTAAGAGTACATTGTCAATATTGGAAAGTTGTTGGATCGGCAAACCCGCGCGCTCTTCCCACAATCGTCGTTTCAAACTACGCTTCTCCACTCACTCGTTGGCGCGAATAGGAGTCACGGCACTGTCGACGGTCGCCTACCTCATCAATCAGTACCCGAAGATCAGCCACAGTTTCATCCGTCGCGAAATCGTCGGCGTCGAAGCGGCCGGGATTTCGGTGTTGCGTTTCACGATTCGCCCGACCGACGCCAAGGATCTGCGCGATCCGGCCGATCTCGAAGAGTTGAAACGCACGCGCGCCGTGCTATCGGTCGGACTTCTCGGCCTCTGCGCCGCCGCGCTGCGAGCACTCGTCACGCGCCCGTGGCGTTTCTTCGCCGCGCTGCGGCTCGCAATCCGCTCGGGCTGGCGCGCCGAAAGCGGGCTCGTCCATCACCTCGCCTATTTGTGCGAAGCGTGTGTCTTGCAACGCTGGCTTGCGGACGCGCAAGTCACCCACTTGCACGCGCACTTCCCCACCAACTCGACGGCGGTGGCGATGCTCTGCCACACGCTCGGCGGCCCGAGCTACAGCTTCACCGTGCACGGCCAAGAGATCTACGACTTTCCCGGTTATCGCGTGCTCGCCGAAAAAGCGCGCCGCGCCGAATTCGCCGTCGCGATCTCCGACTTCGGTCGCAGCCAACTCTATCGATGGTGCCGCCCCGCCGACTGGCGCAAGTTCCACGTGATTCGCTGCGGGCTCGATCGCGCATTTCTCGAACAACGCATCGCGCCGCTCCCGCGCGAACCGCGCCTCGTCGCGGTCGGACGCTTCGCTCCCGACAAGGGCCACTTGCTGCTCATCGAAGCGGCGCGGCAACTCAAGGTGGCCGGGATCCCGTTCGAGCTGGTGCTCGTCGGCGACGGCGAATTGCGCCCGCAGATCGAGAACTTCTTGCGCGAGCACGGTCTCGAAATGTCCGTGCGGCTCGCTGGCTGGGCGACCGAGGCGGAAGTGCGCGCGCACCTCGTCGCCGCCCGCGCACTGGTGTTACCGAGCTTTGCCGAAGGCTTGCCGGTCGTCATCATGGAGGCCTTCGCGCTCGGCCGCCCGGTCGTGAGCACGCACCTCTGCGGCATCCCCGAACTCGTCGAGCCGGGCGCGAACGGCTGGCTCGTCCCAGCTGGAAATCCCGAAGCGCTCGCGGGCGCGATGCGCGCGCTCCTCGCAACGCCGCTCGCGGAACTCGAGCGCATGGGCGCGCACGGCGCCGCGCGCGCGCGCGCGCGCCACGATTCAGAAGCCGAAGCGACAAAACTCGCGGCGCTCTTCTCGCAACTACAGCCCGGAAAGTCATGACAGCATGGTGAGCATTCGTCCGATCGCCGCGGCGCTCGTGCCGATAAATAGCGCGGCGGCCGCTGAGGTCAGTGGACCCAACTACGATGAGTTTCAAAGCGAAGAAGAAATTCGCACGCTCGTGCGCGCGCAGCCGCACAGCATCCTGCGCGTGACGATGGCGCATTGCGATGTGCACACGCCGAATGCTCCGGCCGAAGGTTCGCCTGCGGCGCTCGAACTCGCGAAGGCGAATCTCAGCGCGCTCCGCAATTCGCCGCGGATGCGCATCACGCGCAACGTCCTGTGGATTTGCGCCTGCGACACGCGCGCGCCAAACCCGCGCCGACAGATCGGCCTCGGCGGACTCGCGCGCACGGCCGAAATTCGCACCGACAAGACGCAGGGTGGCGTGATCATCCGCAACGAGGACATCATCCCGGCGAAAGCTGACGGCCGCGCGCGCCTCATCGACGCGACGCGCGCCTACACCGATTGCGTCAATAACGCGGTCGAGGACTCGACGGGCGCGCTCCAAAAAGCGCTCGAGCACGACGCCGGGAGTCGGCCGCCGAACTACGAGGCGCAAGATGACGGCGGCAACTGGCACCGCATCTGGCTCATCGAGAACGACGCCCTGCGCGCCGATAAGTATGCGCGGCTCCTCGCGGCCGAGCCGTTCGCGTACGTGGCCGACGGCAATCACCGCAGCGCGGCCGCCGCCATGCTCGGGCGCGCCGATTTTTTGACTGTGTTCTTTCCCATGCGCACCATGCGCATCGCACCCTACAATCGTCTCGTCAAGGCGGCGCAGCTTGAACCCACGGCGCTCGAGCGCGCACTCGGTGAGAGCTTCCTCGTCGAAAAGCTCGGCGCGCAACCGAACGGTTTCCAACCCGAGCGCACGCACGAGATCGGACTCTACACCGCGAAGACTTGGTACAAGCTGCGGCCGAAGCCAAGCAGCTACGACCCCAAGAATGCGGCGCAGGATATCGACGCCGACATTGTGCAACGCTGTGTGTTCGCGCCGATTTTCCAGCTCACCAACCCGCGCGATCCGAAGTTCACGTTCGTCGGCGGCAATCGAGATGCCGCCTACTTGCAGCAGCAGGTCAACGCCGGCCAATACGGGTTCGCCGTGACGCTGCCGCCGGTGACGCTCGAGCAGTTTGCGGCCGTTTGCCGCCAGAATAGAATGATGCCGCCGAAGTCGACGTGGTTCGTGCCGAAGGTGCAAAGCGGTTTGGTGACCGCGTTGTTCGATTAGCGCGCCGAATAGACAGCAACACAGTTAGACAGGAATGCATGGAAAACGAAGTGAATCCCAACCCCGTCGCCCCGCCGCGAAGTCGCAGCACGATGAATGGTTGCCTGATCGTCGGCGGCATCGGCTGCATGGTCGCGGTCCTGCTCGGGATCATCGGCGCCGTAGTCGTGTGGATGAACTTTCGAGCCATTAGCGGCGAAGCCGGCCGCGCGGTCGTGATCGCGATGGTCGACAAGATGCGCGAACAGGGTCTCTCGTCCGAGCAGCGCGACGCCATAGTCGGTCATGTGAATCGACTGACCGAAGACTACAAAGCGAACCGGCTGGACTTGGAGCAGCTCACGGAGTTGTTTGCCGATATCAAGCCGCATCTCGACGTCGCGGTTTCGGCCGGAATCGTCGCGGGCGCCTTGGAATCGTCGAAGCTCGGCGCGGAGGAGAAGGCGGCCGCGACCAAGTCGCTCCAGCGTTTCGCGCACGGCTGCGCCAAGGAGTCGATCTCGCGCGAGACAATCGAGTTGATCGTCGCGAAGATCCGCGTGCCCGGCACTGCGCCGCACGAGATGCAGTTCAAAGAGAAACTCACGGATGAAGAGTTGCGGACGCTCGTCGCGGAAGCCAAGACGGCGGCCGACGTCGTCGAGATTCCCGCGGACTTGCCGACCCAAGATCTCGTCGCGGAGATCGGGCGCGCGATCGAGCGGACGCTCGCGAGGATCGAGAGCAAACCGGCGCCGGCTGGATCGACGCCGCCAGTGGAGCAAAAGTGACGACCGCCGCGTCGGGTCCGCCCAAGAAATCTTTGCGGCAGCTCGGCTTTCTCGCCCTGCGCACTCTCGGAATCGGGTACGTGATCATCGTCGTGGCGGTGTATCTGCTCCAGCGTCGCATGCTGTACATGCCGAGCGCCGAGTCAGCACTGCCGCAGAGCGCGGATCCGACTCTACGCGAAATCGAGTACACGACCAGCGACGGACTCGTTCACAAAGCGTGGTATTGGCCGGGCGCCAAACCTGAAACACTGTTGCTGCTCCACGGCAATGCCGGGAGTCGCGTGCACCGGCTCGGCTGGCTGGAAATCTTGCGGCCGTTGGGTTACGGCCTGTTGCTGATCGACTATCGCGGCTACGGAGGAAATCCCGGCACGCCGACGGAGGATGGGCTTTACCGCGATGCCGAGGCGGCGCTCGCGTGGCTCAAAGCGAACACAACCGGTCGCGTCGTGTACTTCGGCGAGTCGCTCGGCAGTGGTGTGGCGGTCGAGTTGGCGCGGCGCGCGCCACCGGCCGCGCTCATTTTGCAAAGCGCTTTTGATTCGGTCGCGAATATCGCCCAGCGCGTCTACTTCTTCTTGCCGGTGGGGCTCCTTCTGAAGGACCGCTTCGACAACGACAAAAAAATTGCCGCGGTCGCGGCGCCGATGCTGTTCATACACGGCACGCAGGACGAGATCATTCCCATCACCGCCGGTCGCCGCCTCTTCGCCGCCGCGCGCGGCGATGTCGAATGGCGCGAGCTGGCGGGCGCTGACCACAACTATCTGGCGTACAGTCACACCGAGGAATACGTCCGCGCGATCAGGGAGTTCTTGACGTCTCGTTTGGCAGCGAAGTAATCGCTGTCGCGCGCACAGCGTTCAGACCTTGCGACCCGTGGTTATTTTCTTTTCTGTTTCGCGTCGCACGCGCGCCGGCAACCGCTCACGATGTCGCGCGAGGAACTTCTTGACGACGGCGGGATCGCGCTTCGCGAGTTCGCGCAGCGCCCACGACAGCGCTTTCACGACCATGTCATCGCGATCGTCGAGTAACGCTTCGCAGACACGCAAAGTGCGCGGCGCATCGCCCCGGCCGCCGCGCGCCTTCGAATTGAGCGGCACCGTGCTCACGAGCGCGAGCCGCCGCAGCCAGCGATTTGCGCTGCGCGTCCATTTTTCGAGGAGCGACTCAGGAAGTTGATGCTCGCGCCAGGCGGGCCCGGTCAGAATGCAACCGACCATATCAACGGCGCCCCAACTCGAAAGCGCTCTCAAGAACGGCGCGAGATCTTGCGGCCGCAGCGCGGCCCGTGCGCCGGCGTGAGAATTGATGAGTTCCGCCGCGACGAACAAATACTCGGCTTCGGTGCCTTCGGCGAGCGCGAGCGCAAGCTCGATGACTTGAGCGGCCGATGCGTGTTGGAGTCGCGTCGAGTAGCCGCGGCGCAGTGTGCGCAAGGTCGGTGTGTCGACAACGCGGAGCTGCGCGAGCCGTGTTCTCAGCTCGCGCAGCAGCGACCGAGTGGTCACGGACAATTCGCATACCCTTCGCAGTCGAGCGAGTCGGCACCGGTGTCTTCGCCGCACCCGGGGTACGGCGCCGGCAACGGCATCGCCGGCGAGCCAAAGAGCGAACTCAAGAGCGCGATCGCGTCCGCGATGTTCACGGCCCCGTCATTGTTGGAGTCGCACGCGTCGTCGCACGCCGCCGGACCCGAACCCGGCGTGAACAAGATCGACAGCGTGAAGATCGCATCTGCGATATCGATACCACCGTCGTTGTTGCATTCGCCGCGTTTGAACTCGTCCGCCGGCGGCGGTCCGCAATTGACCGGGCGATAGACGACGTGGATGACCCAGTTGCCACCGGCGCCGAAAGAACAGAGATCCTGCCAAGTTCCAGTCAAGCTATTGAACACGTAATTGCGACCGAATATGCAACCGGCGCCGTCGTGCACCATCGACGGTCCAAACAACGGCGGCGTATCGTTGGCGAAAGTCAGACTCACCAAGAACGGACCGGAGCTGATGACAACCTCGCCCGGTAGCGGTGCAAAATTGAACTCGTTGATCGCGCCGTCGGTCATGACGGGACCGAGTAACTGCGCGATCGGCGCGCCAGGTGACGGCGGCACGCCGTCGTAGATGTTGACCGACTCTTCGAGACTCTGCGGCGCGCCACCAAGAAGCGAACCCCAGCCGATGCCGACGCGTAGAATCTCAATCGGGTAGTCGCCGGCTGGCGCCTGAAACACGGCGCCGCCTTGCTCGCCGGCGACGAATCCCGCGACCGCGGTCGTGCCGGGTCCCAAGTGATTATTGAGCGGCGGCTCTTCCGGGCATGGCGTCTGCGCGGCGAGCGTCGCGCACGCGAGAATGCCCGCCAAAGTCACGGCTCGCCACCCAGCGTTTCTTGACCGATGGAACATCTCCACACCTCTCTCCTTGAATTGGCTTGTCCGCGAGAGTCTTTGCCCGGATCAGATCAGCGCCAATGTTAGGACGAGACCGCGCCAGGTCAAGGTGCGGCCCACGAATCGCGGGACGCGCATGCACGACGAGTCGTCACCGGATTCGGTCATTGCTTGCGACGCGTCGACGCGACACCTATTCTCCCGAGTGAACTGACAGCGCAACCCATTTCCGACTCGGCGGAGTTATCGCATGAAGACACACCCGCGCATGCGACTCGATCTCTCCTGGCGCGATCTCGCGTGCGGATTCACCGGCGCACTTTGGCGCGGTGACGACAACGCGCGCGTGCGCGACCGCATCGAGCACCGCTGGTCGACGACCGGTCGCGCCTTCGTTTGTCTTTCGGTGCGGACGGCGCTCGATCTCTATCTGGCGGCGCGCGCGTGGCCGCCGGGCAGCGAAGTGCTAGTCACCGCGCTCAACATCCCGGATATGGCGAAAGTGATTGAAGCGCACGGGTTGGTTGTCGTGCCGGTCGATCTCGATCCTGCGACACTCGCACCGCACTCAGGCGTGCTCGACAGATTGCGCACCGAGCGCACCCGCGCCATTCTCGTCGCGCATCTGTTTGGCGGGCAAACGCCGCTCGCATCGGTTGTCGAGTTTGCCGAACGACATGGCCTCGCGCTGATCGAAGATTGCGCGCAGGCCTTTGTCGGTCGCGGTTTCACCGGCCACGCCGCCGCCGCTCTCGCGCTCTTTAGTTTTGGCACGATCAAGACCGCGACTGCGCTCGGCGGCGCCATCGCGATCGTCGGAGATCCGCAAGTGCTCGCCGCGATGCGCCGTCGCGAGCAGGAGTACGAAACCGCCTCGACCCTTGCGTTTGTCCGCAAGCTCGCTCGCGCGGCGGTGATTCAAGCGATCGCCGGTCCGCGCCGCTTCGGAGGATATGTCGCCTTGTTGCGGGCGCTGGGTCGCGATCTCGATACCACCGTACAAAAAACGGTGCGCGGTTTCCCCGGCGCGGATTTGCTCGCGCAACTTCGCCGCCGTCCGCCGCTCGCGCTATTGCGGCTACTCGATCGCCGATCGCGACAATCGCACGCACGGCGATTGCAGGCGCGCGCCGAGCGCGCTACCACGCTCGCGGCACAATTGCCGCCGTCGATCAAGCTGCTCGGCGCAGCGCTCCAACATCATTCGCATTGGGTTGTGCCGGTGATGGCGCCGAATCCGGGTCCACTCGTCCAACGTTTGCGCGCCGCCGGTTTCGACGCCCACACGCGCGCGACACTCGCCGTGATGTCACGCACACAGCCCGTCACGCCGACGGAGAACAAGACTCCCGATATGGAACAAGCGCTGGCTCGACTCGTTTATCTGCCGGTGGGGAACGACATGACGCCGAGCGAACTCGCTCGCCTTGCGCAAGTCGCCCACGCTTCGCTCCGAGAATAAGCGCGCACCGCTACCCGCCACTCAGCGCGATGTGGAGCCAGGTGCGAACGCCGACTTCCAGCGCCGGATCATCGACTTGAAAACGTGGGTGATGGCAGAAGTAAATCAGTCCCTTCGCGGTATTGCGCGTACCGAGAAACAAGAACGCGCCGGGGATCTTCTGCTGGTAGTACGCGAAGTCTTCGCCGCCCAAAACTGGCGTCGCCGGTGTTTGCGGAATACTGCCGGCGAGCGCGCGCGCCGCGATGCGACAGCTTTCCGGATCATTGTTCGTGACGGGATAGCCGAGCGCGACTTCGACGGTTGCTTTCACGCCCAGCGCCGACGCGACACCGGTCGCGATTTCGCAGAGGCGCGTGCGTGCGAGCTCGCCGACCGGCGACTTGAACGATCGGATCGTGCCGCGCATCTCGCCGTGCGCGGGCAGAATATTGTCGGCGGTGCCGAAACGCAGCGTGGTCACGCTCACGACCGCGCTCTCCATCGGATCGACATTGCGCGCGACGATGCTCTGGAGCGCCGTCACGATTTGCGCGGCGGCCAACACGATGTCCGCGCAAGCGTGCGGCGCGGCGGCGTGGCCGCCTGTGCCATCGAGCACGATGCGAAAGGTATCCGGCTGCGCGAGCGCTGGGCCTTCGACGATCCCGACCGCGCCCGTGTCGATGATCGGCCACACGTGCATGCCGAAAATGCGATCGACGCCGTCGAGACACCCATCGGCGATCATCGCCGGCGCGCCACCCGGCAACGCCTCTTCGTTCGGTTGAAATATGAAGCGCACCGACGTTGGCAACTTTGCGCCGGAACTCGCGAGCGCCGTCGCCGCGCCGAGTAGCATCGCGGTGTGCGCGTCGTGACCGCACATGTGCGCACGGCCCGGAATCGTGCTGCGATAGGAAAGTTCGTTCTCCTCGTCCATCGGCAGCGCGTCCATGTCGGCGCGAAACGCGATGCGGCGCCGCGCGCCCGGCACGTCGAGATCGGCGACGACGCCGGTGCGGCCGACGCCTTCGCGCACTTTGAGACCGACTTTGCGCAGTTGCGCCGCCGCGAGCGCGGCGGTGCGCACGGTGTCGAAGCCGATCTCCGGATGCGCGTGGATGTCGCGCTGCCACGCGATGACTTGCTCACGGACACGCGCGGCGAGTTCGGAAATCTCTCGGCTCATGGCGCTCTCTTCGTGCGGCACACGGGCCGCGACGGGGATGGATCGAAAGGCGTAAAGGGAGACTTTCGGAGCCCAACAAGTTAGCAGTGGCGACGAGCTTTGCAAACGGTGAATTCGTCGCGTGGCGGGCGCCAACAAAGCGCTTGAGAAGCGGTGTCGTCTTGTGCAGGATAGCGCGCGGCCACCAGTTCAGCCGCCCACACGCTGGAGATCGTCATGAACGAGAAAACTTTTTGGAAGATCATCGACACTTCGTTGGTCGCAAGCGAAGACGATGTCGAGAAGCAGCTCAAGAACATCGAGGAGCAACTTCTCAAGTTGCCAGCCACCGGCATTAGCGACTTTGATCGCATCTGCACCGAGTTGCACAACGACGCCTACCGCTGGGATCTGTGGGCCGCGGCGTATGTCATCAATGGTGGCTGCAGCGATGACGGCTTCGATTATTTTCGGGCGTGGCTCATCTCGCGGGGCCGGGAAGTTTATGAGGCGGCGCTCGACGATCCCGACAATCTCGCCGATTACCTCGAAGGCGACGACGGCGAGTGCGAGCTCGAAGAACTGCTCAATCTCGCGGGCCGAGTCTACAAAGTGAAAACCGGCGAACTGCTCCCGGCGAGCGGCGTCACCCGCCCGGCCGAACCGGCCGGCGAGAGTTGGGAAGAAGACGACGCCGAACTGCGCCGCATCGTGCCGCGCCTGTGGAAGAAGTTCGGCGGCTAGCGAGTAGCCGTAGCAGAACTGGTAGCGCGTGTCCGTTGGGCTCTCGGCAAGCGCAGCGCCTATTCGATGCGTAGTTGAACTGATCCGGAATCGAACGGCGCACGCGTTGCGGCATTAGCTCGCGAAGGCGCTCGACGATAAGAGCAGCGACCCGCTGCTTGTCTAGCGTGCGCTCCCGCACCGGAGCATAGAACTTAGGCCGACGAAACAATGACGACCTCTTTGCTGTCTCTCACCTTCATTGCACTGCTGGGCTTCGCGCCGTCCGCGTTGGCAGCGGGCGATGACAAGCAGCTCGCGATGCCTGATTTTACTAAGGGCGACGCCATTCCCGCGGCCGCCAAGCATGACTGGAATCTCGGACCCACCGGCGCGCGCGGCTGGATGTTCTGCGACAAGCTCGTAACCACGGATGCGCGGCAGATTGCCATCACGGCCGTGGAAAAAGGGTCGCCGGCGGAGCACGTGCTCGCGGTGGGCGATGTGTTGCTCGGCGCGGGTGGGAACGCGTTCTCGTTCGACCCACGCACGGAGTTGGGCCGAGCCATCACGGCGGCGGAGACGAAAGCGGGCGGCGGCAAACTCGCGCTCACGCGTTGGCGCGCGGGGCAATCGAGCGAGGTCGTCGTGAAGCTGCCGGTGCTGGGCTCGTTCTCCGCCACTGCACCGTATGATTGCGCGAAGTCGCGCCGCATTTTCGAGCAGGGAATCAAGGTGCTCGCGGCGCGGGTCGCCGAGCCGGACTACGCGAAAAATCAAGAAGCCATCACGCGCGCGCTCAATGCGCTCGCGCTCTTGGCGAGCGGCGAAGCGTCGCTCTTGCCGCTCGTGAAAAAGGAGGCGCGGTGGGCGGCGGAGTTCACGGCGAGAGATTTCCAAACATGGCACTATGGCTACGTGATGATGTTGCTCGCGGAGTACATCACGGCGACAAGCGACCAGTCGGTGCTGCCCGGCTTGCGGCGGCTCGCGCTGGAGGCGGCGAAAGGACAAAGCTCGGTCGGTTCGTGGGGACATGGTTTTGCGCGACCCGACGGACGGCTGAACGGCTACGGCATGATGAACGCGCCGGGCCTGCCGCTCACCATCGCGCTCGTGATGGCGCGCGACGCGGGTGTGAAAGACGCGGAAGTGGCGCGCGCCATCGAGATGAGTGCGCGACTCATGCGTTTCTACATCGGCAAAGGCGCGGTGCCCTACGGCGACCATCCGGCGTGGACGGAGACGCATGAGGACAATGGCAAATGCGGCATGGCCGCCGTGCTTTTCCAGCGGCTCGGCGAGGTGAAGGGCGCGGAGTATTTCTCGCGCATGGCCCTTGCGTCCCACGGCAACGAGCGCGACTGCGGGCACACGGGCAATTTTTTCAACATGACGTGGTCGCTGCCCGCCATCGCGCAGAACGGCCCGCACGCGACGGGCGCGTGGATGGAAGAATTTGGCGCTTGGTATCACGACCTTGCGCGGCGCTGGGATGGCGCGTTCACGCATCAAGGCCCACCGGAGCCGAACGACGACAGCTACGCGGGCTGGGACTGCACCGGCGCCTACCTGCTCGGCTACGCACTGCCGCTGAAAAAAATTGCGCTCACCGGCAGGCAACGCGGCGTGACGCCGCATCTCAATGCCGCCGCCGCGCAGCGCGTCATCGCCGACGGCCGCGGCTGGACGAACAAAGACCGCGACAGCGCTTATAAGCAGCTCACCGACGCCGAACTGCTCATGCGCCTCGGCTCGTGGTCGCCCATCGTGCGCGAGCGCGCCGCCAACGAAGTTGCCACCCGCGAGCCCGCGCCCGTGTCCGCCCTCATCGCGATGCTCGAAGCGCCGCAGATCGATGCGCGCATCGGCGCGAGTCAGGCACTCGAGGCGCTCAAAGCCGCCGCCGCTCCCGCCATTCCGCAGCTTCGCAAAACGCTTCAACACCCCGACCTTTGGCTGCGCGTGAAAGCCGCCGAAGCCCTCGCCGCCATCGGCAAACCGGCGCTGCCCGCTCTACCCGAGATGCTCGAACGCCTCGCCGTCGGCCCCACGAAGGACGACCCGCGCGGCATGGAACAGCGGTATTTGTGCGGCGCGATCTTCGACAAGATGCTCACCGGGACGAAGCAGCTCGAAGGCGTGGATCGCGACCAACTCCGCAAAGCGATCGCGCACGGCCTGCAAAATCAGGACGGCCACGCGCGCAGCAAAGTCAGCCGCATTTACGAGCGGCTCTCGCTCGAAGAAATCAAACCGCTGCTGCCCGTCATCCTCAAAGCCGTGGTCGAGCCAGCGCCGAGCGGCGAGATGTTTGCCGACGGCGTGCGCCTCGCCGGCCTCGAAGTGCTCGCCATTCATCACGTTGAAGAAGGCATCCAAGCCTGCGCCGACTACCTCCGCTCGCAGACGAAATGGGCCAGCGAACATCGCACGCCCGACGTGCTGAAAATTCTGCTCAAATACGGCGCCCACGCGCAGCGCGCGTTGCCGCTGCTACGCGAAACCGCCGCCATGTTCGAGCAGGGCGAGGAGGACTTCCCAGAAAAACTCAGTTTGCAAAAAGCCGCAAACGTGCGCGAGGCGATGGCCAAGATAGAAGCCGCCACGGACGCGCCGGAACTCATTCGAATCAATTGATATGAAACGCTTACTTTTCGTTGCGTTGCTGCTCGCCCCATTGGCAGTCCTGAGCGCCGTGGCACCGGATACCGACACCAGGACGTTGCGCATCTTTATCTTTGCGGGCCAGTCCAACATGGAAGGCGCGGATTCAAAAGCGCAGGACATCCATCGCTTCCCGCCTTTTGCCGGCTTGGACCTACCGCAGGACAAGGTGCTGTTTTCCTACAACATCGGGCGCGAGGAGAAGTCAGCTTCTACAGGCTGGGTCGCGTTGCAGCCGGTGGATGGGAAGGTCGGGCCGGAACTCAGCTTTGCCCGGCGAGTCACGCAAGAAACCAAGGCGCCGATCGCGATCATCAAGTGCGCCGCCGGTGGCACGACGCTGGGCGGCGATTGGAATCCTGACACGCCGACCGGCTTCAAGCTTTACCCGCTCGCCTTGGAGTGGGTGCGGAAGTCACTGGCCGAACTCGACCAGAAGAAAGTGCCTTACCGCATCGAAGGCTTCATGTGGCATCAGGGGGAGAACGATATGTTCGACGGAAAGTTCAAGCCGGCCTACGGCCTGAACCTGAAGAACTTCGTGGCCAGCTGGCGTCGTGACCTCAAGACGCCCCAGCTCAAATTTTACATCGGTGAGCTTTGCACCAAGACGGTGTGGGGCATGGACAACCGGGAGAACATGTACGCCATCCGCGCGGGGCAAAAGGCCGTCGCCGATTCTGACCCGCTCGCGGAGTACATCCCGACTTCGCATGTTGCCGTCGAGATTGGTGGCGGGGAGGGATTGCATTATCACTACGGCACGCTCGGCCAATTGGAGCACGGCGTGAATTACGCAGACGCCTATCTGCGAACGATCGGAAAAAAGTCGGCCGCTGAGCGCGCGCTCAAAGTGTGGCCGTATGCGAAGGGCACCGCGATAAAGCTCTTCGTCCTCGCCGGACACCGCAACATGGAGGGTGAGCGCGCTTTCACGCAGGAACTCAAAACGCTTGCCGGACACCAAGCGCTGGCGCAAGACAATCGGAAGGTCGCTTTCAAATACAGCCTCGGCGGCGGCTACAAAACCTCGCAGGGATGGGAGCCGCTCGGCCCCGCCGGATGCTACGACACCTTCGGCCCAGAACTCAGCTTCGCCCATTCGCTGCTAAGCAAGGTGGCTGGCAACAACATCGCCATCGCCAAATTCACGCACAGTGGCTCGCAGATGAACGACTGGACGCCGCAGGGCACGAGCGCGAAAGACCGCCATCTCTACCCGCAGTTTCTAGCGTTCATTCAGGAGTCTATGAGAGAACTCCAAGCCAAAGGTCATCAGGTGGAACTGGCGGGGATTTTTTATCATGTTGGAGAGAACGAGATGTCCTTCGGCCCTTACCGGCGCGATGCGGCCAAGTGGCTGCAAGCCACTGTCGCGCAAAGCCGCGTGGACTTGGCGCAGCCGAAATTGAAATGGCATGTCAGCCAGCAACCGCCCACCGATGAGAAGGGACTCAACACCATTGATGTCACCGCGGACCTGGCAGCCATCGCCGCCGTAGACGCAGCGTTCATTCACGTCAAGGCGTTTCACCTTCCGCCGCAGGAGGAGAAGCTGGTCATCAGCACGGCGGGCATTGTGCGACTCGGGGAATTGCTCGCGCAAAGCTACCTCGAACATCAATAGCCCGCCGCAAGAGCGCCCGGCTCCGACTATCCGGAAAGACCATACGGCTGCGGCGCCGAGACCGGCGCACTCTTCAGATCGCGCCGCTCCTCACGCGCGCAGAAGTTGCGAGAGGTCGAGTTGCGCGATCAACGCCGGCAAGCGCGCGAGCCAGGGTTCGAACGCGGCATCGGCTGGCGCGATGAGTTCGAGGCTCGTCGGCGACTTGAGGCGCGCGCACCCATCGCCTTCCGTGCCGAGCGGCACCACGACCGCCTCGCGGTGAATTCCGAGCGCGTCGGTCACTCCCAATATCTGTCGAATTTGCGCGGGCGTCACGATTTCCATGACGGCACCCTAGCGCCTGCGCGGTGGCGCGACAACTCGGCTCCCAAAGACACCCTTGACCTTCTGCTACACCTGTAGTAATAACCTCTACACTTGTGGCAAGAGCAACGACGAGAGAACCAACATGCAACTGACCGATGCCGAGTGGAAAGTCATGCACTGCGTGTGGAACAGCCCGCGCCCGGCGAGTGCGCGGGACGTGCTCACGCAAGTTGCCGGCGAAACAGATTGGGCTTATACGACGGTGAAGACGATGCTGGCGCGTCTCGTCGAAAAAGGCGCGTTGCGGGCCGAAAAGCGACTCAATACGAGTCTCTACACGCCGCTCATAACGCGCTCCAATGCGAGCACGTCGGCCGTGCGCTCGCTCGTCGAGCGCGTTTACGAGGGCGCCGTCGCACCGCTCGTCAGTTGTTTGATCGCCGATGAAAAACTCAGCGCGGCAGAGTGCGCGCAACTGCGGAAGCTCCTCGACGAGAGCGCGGCGGCGGCCCCCGCCACGACATCGCGGAAGAAAGCGAAACATTCGTGACCAGCGCCGGTGTCAAACTTCTGGTTCACGACTGGTCGCAGTGGATGGTCGCGATGACGTGGCAAGTCGCGCTGCTCGTCGCGTTCGTCGCGCTCGTCGATCGCCTGTGCGGGCGGCGACTCTGGCCGCAAGTGCGCGCCGCGCTCTGGACCGTCATCCTCATCAAGTTGCTGCTCCCGCCGACACTCTCTTCGCCGGTGAGCATCGCCGCGCTCGTGCTACCGGCTACTACTGCGGCGCCAACAACCCCGACGGCGCTCGTGACGAATGTACTCGGGGCACGGAGTGACGCCGTCCTCATCACGTTCGCCACCTTGTGGGCAGTTGGCGCGCTCGGGCTTGTTATTCTCAGCGCGCTGCGAAACTGCGCGCTCGCGCGCGCACTCGCGCGCGACGCCACGACACACGCGATCCCAACGTGGCAGCGCACACTGCTTGTCGATTGTGCGCGTCGCGTCGGCCTCCGCCGAATTCCGCGGCTCGTCGTCACGGATCGCGTCACGTCGCCGGCGATCACGGGGCTCGTCCGCACTCGCGTCTTGTTGCCGCTCTCCAGCGTCGCGACATTCTCGCGCGAGTCGCTCGCTCACATTTTCTTGCATGAGTTGATGCACGTGCGGCGCGGCGATCTCTGGATCGAAGCGGGAACGCGCCTCGTGTGCGCCGCCTATTGGTTTCACCCGCTCGTCGCTTGGGCGGCGCGCCGCGCGAGCGCCGTCCGCGAGATGTGCTGTGACGCGGATGTCGCGCGCCTTCTGCGTGAGGCGACGCCCGCCTATCGACACACACTGTTAGAGCTCGCGGCACAACAATTTTTTGCGCGTCCGTCGTCGACGGGCATTGGCGTCATCGGACGCGGCAGCGACATCTTGGCGCGCATCGAACGGCTCGAACGCCGACCCTGGCGACTCGGCAAGTGGCCGCTCCGCGCGGGGTGCGGCGCCGCCTTCGCCGCGATCGTTTGCTTGCTGCCGATGTCGCACTCGAAAGAAGTGTCCGAACACGTCGGCGGCGCCGAGAACTCGATGTCTTCGGTGTCGGAAGTCCCGATCACGGCGCGCGCCTTCGCACAAGAAGTCTTGAGCGGCGTCGCAAATGGACAACGCGACTGCGTCCGTCTCCGTTACGCACTCATCGCCGTGCAAGCCGAAGCGAACCAACGAAAACTCCCTGGCTCGTAAGCGTCACCCGACTCGCACCCTCAAACTCTTCGGAAGGAGTCTCGTCTCATGACCATCGCAAATTGGAAGCTCACCGCGCTGCTCGCAACGCTCTTCTGCGCGGCGACCGGCATCGCGGTCTCGCAACAAAACCAAGGCGATCCGCACCACGCGCCGCCGGATGCGGCCGGGATAAAACGCTGGGAAGATTCGTGCAAACCCGGCAAGTGTCACAAACAGCTCGAAGCGCTGCTCGGCAAGTGGGACATGAAGATGAGCATGATGGGTGCGCCCGAATCGGCCGGCACGGCGGATTGCCGCTGGCTCATCGAGGGTCGCTGGCTGATCCGCGAGACGCACGGCTCCATGATGGGGATGAAAGTCGACGGCTTCATGATCATCGGCTACGACAATTTCAAGCAGAAGTACGTGACGTGCAGCGTCGACAGTTTCTCGACGGCGATGCTCACGGCCGAAGGCACACCCGACATGGAAGGCAAACTCTTCCAGTCGTTCGGAACCATGGACGAGCCGCTCTCGGGCGAGAACGACAAAATGGTGCGTTATGTGACGCGTTGGAAGGACGCCGATCACTACAGCTTTGAAGTGCACGACCCAGCGATCGGCGAGACCAATACCAAGGTCATCGAGATGGCGTTCAGCCGCGTGAAAGCAAAGTAGCTGTCACGGCCATCGGCGATGGTCGGCAGCCGCGGGTATTCGCGGTTGCCGACCACTTCCCGCTTCGATCGGTCTTGAATCCGCGCGCGCTTGGGCACAAGATTCCGCTGCCAATTTGCTCTCATGCTTCCGTCCGAATCGAAAGGAATCTCCATGCCCAACGTCACACTCAAAGGCAAGCCGGTCAGCGTGGTCGGCGAAGAAGTGCGCGCCGGCAAGAAGGCGCCGAGCTTCAAACTCCAACTCGCCGACATGAGCGACTACACGCTCGAATCCGGCGCCGGCAAAACGCGCATTCTCTGCGCGGTGCCGTCGCTCGACACTCCGGTGTGCGATCTCGAGATGAAGCGCTTCAACGACGAGGCCGCCAAATTGAAGAACACCGAGGTCGTCTGTGTCAGTATGGACTTGCCGATGGCCGGCAAACGCTGGTGCGGCGCCGCGAGCGCGGGGAACATCAAGACCGCCAGCGACCACCGCGACGCTTCCTTTGGTAAAGCCTTTGGCTGCCTCATCGCCGGCGGTGCGCTCGATCGCATGCTGTGCCGCGCGGTCTTTGTCGTGGGTCCCGATCACATGGTCAAGCACGTCGAGTACGTCGGCGAGATCGCCGAACAGCCGAATTTTGCCGCAGTGCTCGGCGCCGCGGCCAAGTAGGGCAAAAACCGCGAATGATGTCGACTCCTTCCGGCACCAACGGTAGGAAGGAGCGGCATGACGGACTCCAACGATCCACCGAATCGCGTTGTCAAGTCGAGCGGCGCGCACCCCGTGCCGCTCGATGATCCAGCAGCCGAACGTGAACTCGCGCGCGCGGTCGTTCGCGGCGATCGCGCCGCGCTCGAAAAACTCCACGCGCTCTACAGCGCTCCGCTTTATCGCTTCGTGTTCTTTCGGCTCGGCGGCAAAGAGCGCGACGTCGAAGAACTCGTGCAGGAAACTTTCCTCGCCGCGCTGAAAGGTTTTCATCGTTTCCGCGGTGAATCGTCGCTCTACACGTGGTTGTGTGGAATCGCGCGTCATTTGCTTTCGCACGCGCGACGCGACGACTATCGCGCGCGGCTCGCGGTCACTCTCGACAGCGTCGACGAAGAACTCGACCGTGCGTTGGCGGCAATCGACAACGCACCGCTCGCCGACGAAGTCATCGAGCGCGCGGAAACGCACGACCTCGTCGGTGCGACGATGTCCGCGCTGCCGGTGAGCTATCAACAAGTGCTGGCGCGCAAGTACCTCGGCGAGAGTTCTGTCGCGGAAATCGCGGCGGAGCTCGGCACATCGCGGAAAGCGGTCGAGTCGACTCTGGCGCGCGCGCGGGCGGCGTTTCGCGCCACTTGGAAACTCATCGCTGGTCGCCTCGCTGGCGAGTCGCGGCCGACGACGGAACGGCCGGTGGGAGGATACGAGCATGGATGAAAATCGCCAGCCGCCGCCCGCGCCGGAGAGCGAAATCTTCGAGCGCAATCTGCGCGCACTCCTCTCGCGCGCCTACCGCCCGGTCGAACCCGCGCGCGAATTTCAATCGCGCCTGTTGCAAGCGATGCAGAGCGCGCAGAGGGAGTCGAGCGCCGCACGATCGCGCGCGCGACTGGCGGTGCGCGCACTGCCCGCCGCCGCCGCGCTCCTCGCGCTTGTCGCCACGCTGGTCATTGCGTTGCGCGCCGACGGGCCACCGCGCGCGATGCCGCTCGGCGACGGCGTGTTGTTGCTCGCGCGGGAAGGCGCGCCGCTCCGAGAAGTTCGTGACGCCTTCGAACTCGAGCGCGGCGATCGCATCGCGACGCACGAAGTCACGCGCGCACAGATCATTTGGGATTCGGGTCATCGGATCGAGCTCGATACGGTGAGCCTCGTTAGCCTCGAGTCGCGCGCGCACGACGCGATGATGTTTTGGCGCGGCGGCGGTTTAGTCAGCGCGGCGAGCGATGCGACTCATACGCTCGCGACGCCCTTTCTCATTGTGAATGCGTGCGCCGCGCAGTACCGCGTCGCACTTTCCACGGAATCGAGCGCGCCCGTCGCGCAGGAGCTTCTCATGAATCGCAAGCATTTCGCCGGAGTTGCGGCCGTCGCCGTGATCGCCGTGACCATCACCGTGTTCGTGTCGTCGCCCGACAAACCGGTCGAAGTCACGATTGGCGACAAAAAGGTTCAGTTGCAGAACGGCACGACCGCAGTGTTCAACGCCGGCGGCGGCGTGAGTCAATCCGCGCCGGCGGCGCCAACGGCGACCGGGGCAACGGCTAAGCCGCCGGTTGTCGCCGTGCCGGAAGGTGTTGATTTATCGGCGCTCGTCGAAGTGCGCGGCGTGGTGGAGGACCGCGATCAGAAGCCAGTGCGCGCGGCGCGCGTCGTGTTCAAAAGCGAGTCGGAATCGACGGCGGTGGATCCGCTGAGCGTGAGCCATGCGGTGACGGAAGACGACGGGCGCTTTGTGTTGCGCGTCGCGAAAGCAGCGCGTGGCGCGATCGAAGCGAGTTGCGATCGCCACGTCACCGCGACAATGCCGTGGCCGATCGCGGAGGCGGAGTCCGGCGGCGCGACAACCACGGCAACGGCGGAGGAACCGAGCGAGACCAGTGCGGAAAAAAAAGTCTCCGGCGCCATCGTCGACGCGGCGGTCGAACCCGACGTGCGCGTCGTGCTGGATCACGAGACGGCGATCGCCGGCATCGTCGTCGACGCGACCGGCAATCCGGTGCCGAAATGTCTCGTCGGTATTCAGATTTTTTATGACGTTTACCGACGCGGAGAACCGGTCGTTCGCGAGTTCGAGAGCGCGGATGGCAGTTACTATTTCGGCGGCATCGAAGCCGGCAGCTATCGCGTATGGGCCTACGAGGTGGGGTATCAGCGCACGCCGGAACTCAAAGTGGAGGTCGCGGATCATCAGTTCTTGCGGGACGTCAACATGACGCTCGAGCCGGGCAACGAATGTTCGGGCGTGGTCTTCGACAAGCGCACGCGCCGGCCGGTCGCCGACGCGATCGTGTATCCGCACTTGGAACACTTGGCTGGCACCGTTGAGTTTTTCACGCGCAGCGCGGTCGACCCGCGCGTCCGCAACGCGAAGCGCACGGAAGGAGATGGCGCGTTTGCGCTCGCCGACCTGCCGACGGGGCGCGTGTTGTTGCGCGTCCTGCACCCGGACTATCAGCCGATCGATCGCTGGGTAGAAGTGTCCGAGACTGGCCCGAATGATCTGGAGTTTGAACTCGAGGAAGGGACCGGTTTTCGCGGCCGCGTGCTCGACACCAACGGCGAGCCAATGGTCGGTGCGACGATCCTCGCCGTCAGCATGAACTTGAATCCTGACCTCGCGCAAACGAGCTGGGACCCGGTCGACGCCGACGGTAACTACCACATTCGCAATCTCAACCCCGGCGCGTATGTCATGGTGTGGATCAAGAACATGGCGGCGGTCGCGGAAGAAGATGCCACCGTGGTGAAGATGGCGACTCTCAAGGCGACCGAGGACACGATTCTGGACTTCAACGATGTCTCCGTGCTGGCGACGGTCCATGGTCAAATCAAGGACGAGGGTGGAACGCCAGTGGCGGGTGTCGCGGTGACGCTCACGCAATTGACGCGCGACCCAGACACCGGCCGTCAAGGCTACACGTTCGAGAGCGCGACGACGAACAGCGATGGCACGTTCGAGATTCGCAACCTGAAACTTGGCAAGTGGACGGTGGCACTCGCGCGCGGCTACTCACAGAGTTTCGGCGTCGCGACCGAGATCGACTGCAGCGCGGCGGAAGACTACCAAGTCGACCTCACGCTCTACGAACTCACTTTCCGCGGCGTGGTGCGCGATGCGCTCACGCAGGCGGGCGTGCCTGAAACGGAAATCATCGTGCTTGGCGCCGGAAGTGACGGCAAGCTCACGCAGTTCAGCGGTCGCGCGCTCACGGATGAGAAAGGCGCGTACAACATCTCGAGCATGGCGCCCGGCAAGTACCGCTTGCTCTCGCGGTCGAGCGGCTATCGCCAACAAGCGTCGGCCGAAGTCGAACTCGATCTCGAACTCAAGGACAACATTGAGGTCAACTTCGAACTGAGTCGCGGCGCGGCCGTGCACGTGCTGGTCTTCGATGAAAACGGCGCCCCGGTGCCGGACGCACAGATTCACATCGTCGACTCGGCGGGCGTGCCGAAGAACATGGGACTTCAGCAAGAGACGGGCAACGACGGCGCCTACCGCTTCTCGAGCCTCGACCCCGGCGCCTACACGATCCGCGTCATCGCGGAGGGCCGCGAGCCAACGACCGCCGATTGCAAACTCGACGTTGGCGCGCCAACCGTCGTCCGGATTACGGCGCCGCGGAAAGCGGCGCAGTAGTGGGGACTGTCCTGACCTAATGGAAACGGTGGGGCGAGTTCGCCGTTTAACAATGGATGCGGGCGCGCGCACGAAGTCGGGCTCGGGCTCGCGGTCGACCCGTCGCGCGCAAGCGTGAGTGTTTTGATTAGCAGAGGCGACCGCTGGCGATTGGCCGTTGGCAACATCTCATCGGCGGTTTTTCCTAAGGGTGTTGCTCCAACACCCCTTCCATGAGAGGGCTCCGACATCAAGTCCAACGTGGTGGCCGACCTTCGTACGCCTGAGCGTCTGTGATTTCGCGCTGCGCTTCTCTGCGGTGTCCGGCAATCCTGTGGGCGCGTCTTACGAAGTCCAAGTCTCTGCGTGCTTCCATTCGCAGTCTTATTGTGCCGCGCAAAGGCGACACGCTGCAGGTTGAGATCCGTCCGGCACAGGTGCTGCAATCTCGCCGTCGGCCTCGAAGGCCAGGGGTGTTGTCGCAGTCACCCGGACCAGGCAGTTTCGACTTGGTGTTTCGAAGAGTTGCTTCTCCAGATTTCGGTTCACAGCTAAAGCGCGGTTCGAACCCGCGGCTCTTGAACTAGGACGACGCCGAAGGGAAACCGTATTGGGTACTCACCGTCACTAAGCGCCTCGTACTTCGAGATCTTGCGTCCGTGTTCGCGTCCTCACGCATACTCGCAGCTTTGGCAGATCAGCACGAGCTGCACTATTACGGCTGGAGTGTGGACTAAATCGGCCGTCACGATTGTGCCAGTTTGCGCCCGCGCTAAGGCGGCACCTATTCAAACGCGGGGATCGATCTGCTGTCCCTGCTTTCCGAGAGGGCCAGAAAGCCCCGACGGGATTCAGCCCGGGGTTGGCCGGCCCTGCGGCCGATCCCGGGTCACGATCAAGAAGAGAGACCCGGCCTGACGGGCCGGTGGAGCTTCTCTCACCCCCCTTTCGAGCACGCCCACTCGACTTCCTGATGACCCCAAAAAAAACTTGTCGGGTGGCGGCCCAATTTCGCGGATGACTGGCGACGACTTGTGCGCGGCGACGCTCGCTGGGGAACTAGGTCATGACGTACCACTCTCACCCACGGAAAGAAGGGGTCCGATGAACGGAACAAAAACTCAACGGCAGCGCGCCGTTCGGTGGCTTCTCGTTCGATACGTTCTAGCTTTTCTGGTCATCGCGGCGAACCGCGCGAACGCGACTATTAACTTCACGCAATGGGGAACTGTCACTCCCGCTACCGGATGGAGCTTCGAAGCCGGCGATTTCACGGGCGACGGGCGCACCGATGTCGTCGGTTACCATCAAGATGGCTCGGTCTGGGTCGGCAGCAACACCGACTTTGCATCGTTCACCTTCACTCTTTGGGCGACGTTGATTCCGGCATCCGGTTGGACGATCAAGAGTGGAGAGTTCACGGGCGACGGTCTCATGGATGTGCTCGCCTACCACTCCAGCGACGGCTCGGTGTGGGTGGGTACGAACAGCGGTAGCTCTACGTTCGTGTGGTCGCAGTGGGCAAGCGTAAGCCCTCCGTCGGGTTGGAGTTTTTGGACCGGCGATTTCACCGCGGACGGAAGAACCGACGTCGGCGCGTACCACAACGATGGTTCGGTCTGGGTCGGCCGCAACAATCTATCGAACCAGTTCATCTGGCAGCTGTTCGCAACGGTGTCACCTCCGTCAGGCTGGAGTTTCGGCCCGGGCGATTTCACGCGCGACGGCGTCGTGGATGTCTTCGCATACCATCCGACCGACGGCAGCCTCTTTGTCGGAGCCAACACGCTCACATCGTTCGTATGGTCCCAGTGGTTTACATTGGATCCGGTTGCAGGCTGGTCCATCATTCCGGGCGGATTTTCGGGCGCCGGTACCGCGGATGTGGCTGCGTACTATTCTGGGAACGGCGAGATCTTCGTGGGCCGCAACGCAGTCTCGACCTTCTACTTCACTGAGAAGGCCGCTCAAGTCGCGCCGGCTTCGGGTTGGCAGTTTGCGCCCGGAACCAACTTCACGAGCGACAACCTCCCAGATCTGTTCGCCTATCACCCGATCGATGGATCCGTGTGGGTCGGGCGCAACCAGGGCGAAAAGCCGGAAGGATATGCTTGGCCGCTGTCCGCCGCACCCGGCGAGACGATTTCGTTCATGACTTCCGGAGCCGCGCTACCGACAGTGCGTCTCTACCGCCATCGTTCCACTGGCGCGAGCGTCAGCAGCACGCTGATTGCCACGCTCACTCACACTTCAGTTGGCAAGCCGCTCAACGAAAAACCGTGGCGAAATGGCGCCGGTTGGTCGACCAGTTTCACCCATACCATCCCGGCGGGTTGGCCGTCCGGAATCTACTCAGCGGCATTGCGGCCGGCGATGGGCGGACCGGATTACCACATCACCTTCATTGTCAAACCTGCCCGAACTGCCCAATCGAAGGTGGCTGTACTTGCCAGCGTGAATACCTGGCTCGCATATAATTCATGGGGCGGCAAGGGAAAATACGACGGGGCCGCGTTGACTTCCTTCTTGCGACCAGCACCCGACACGTCGCCGGTCGCGGAGGGTGGTGGGCCCCATCACCAAACGCGCGCCGAGCTTTGGATCCTCACATGGCTCGAGGATCAGGGATACGAGCCTCATGTCTACACGGATATCGATTTCCACAACGGCTTCCATAACGGCAGGCCGCCGTACGAGATGCTTGTTTTTGGAACTCACCCCGAATATTGGTCGAGTCGAGCGTACGACAAACTCGAAAACTTTCTGGCGGGCGGCGGGAAGGTCTTGTACCTCGGCGGCAATGGCCTCTTCGAGCGGGGTGTCTACTCGAGTGACAGAACTCAGATGACGTTTTTGAACGGCGTGGAGGATGGACCGCGCGAGCCGTCGCTCTTCCGCAATCTGGCGCCACCGCGTCATGAGCGCGAGATCTTGGGCATCTCGACGCAACGGTGCAGCGCTCCCGGCATGCCGTTCGAGGTTCTTGAGCCGGGTCACTTCGTGTTCGCCGGCACAGGCCTCGGCTTGTTTCAGACCTTCGGCGCGACCGGCTTCAACACCAACGGTGGCTCGCTCAGCGGAGGAGCGAGCGGCCATGAGATCGACACGCGCGTTGATAGTCCGGGAACAGACTGCAGCTTTTCCGCCGGGCCGACGACTCCGCCCGCCGGGTTGGTCTGGCTCGCGCGCGGCTTGCCATCGGGCGGACCTGGCGCGGACATGACGTATTACGATCACCCCGGCGGCGGTTTCGTCTTCTCGGCGGGATCGATCACCTTTGGCGGAAGCATCCCAGCGGACGTGAACATTCAACGCATTTTGCGTAATGTGCTCGAACACTGATGGTCATATCCGACGGCTAGAATTTGTTCGAACACACGACACGATCGAGACGCGAAGAATGCCGCGGAGTTCCGCGGCATTCTTCATCGACTGCGCGGCTTGACGCCGAGTTCCCGCACTCGGGCTCCGAATGCGTTCGACCTTCGCAAAAAGGTTCGCGTCGCGAGGATGATCGTGTTGGGAGGAACCGAGAACGATGCCCAGAATAATCACCGATCTCAACATCATTCCGGCCTTGTCGCTTGATTCCAGTCTGTTCTTGGACTCGGAAGTCGATGCACTATTCGATCGCATTCTGGGCGGGAGTTCGTTGGCTTCGGCGAATAGGTTGGGGCCAGTTCGGACCTACCGAGCGAGTGACATTCTCAGAGAATTGCCATTGGTCGCGGAGTTTTTCTTCCACGCGACGGAGGCAGGAACCGACGGTTCGTTGCTCGGAGGCTTCGTTTTCCTAGATGGCGCAGACTATTTGTTCGGCGGCGAAGAGTGCTTCTCTGACCAGCGCGAATGGGAGCGTGTATTGAAAGTGATGTGCCAGACGACCAAGCTGCAATTGGACATTAATCAGACAGGCTTGTCCTTAGAGCGTCGCGGAGAGGAGTTGTTCATGCGCTACGGACGCGATGAATACACCATGAAGTACTCGCAGTTTTTTGATCGTGCAGGAAACGCGTTAGCCGAGAATTATATTTTCAAATCGGCCCTCCTCTCGGCGCTACAGTCGCGGTTCGGCGTGCTCGATAGCCATCTGCTTCGCCACATCGATCCGCGACGGCGCACCGCTCCCTGAACCGCATATTGACGGCGAGGATCCCGCAGGGAGCCGCCGGAGATCGCTCAAACTTCTACAATCTCAGGTATAGCCAGACGCAAACGCTGAAGCCCTCGAGTACGAAATGGGTGGGGGATGCGGTGTTCCAGGACTAGGCTCCCGTCGCAGGGCGGCGATCAGCTCGGCGTTGCTCGCATCGGCTCGGCGGGCCAGGTCGACCACTTACGATCGCCGCTCGCGTGGTCCGGGATGTCGAGACGCTCCCATGCCCAAGGGTTCAGTTCGCGAGCCAGAGCCAGTCGCTCGCCCGCCGGCTCCATCTGTTCCCCTTCTCATCGATCCGCCGATCGCATTCGCGATCTCACAAGAAATAAATTCAGTGAGCGCCTGCCGGCGATTCGTGCAAAGATGTCGTGCCATTTCTTCCCCAGCGTTTCGGGCGCCTCAAACATCGGTGGTAAAAAGTTCGCGTAGTCCTAGTGGAGAGCCGAGCACCCATTCTTGATCGCAACTCCAACTCGAAGGATGTGACTCAGATGTCGGCAGCAAACGAATCCAATCGTCGCCCAATCGCTTTGTGCTGGATCGTTGCAGGAACGTTGCTGTTGTCCGGCGGTGAGATCGCGCGCGCAAATTGGATGTTTGTGCGCGGCGACGCCAACGGCGATGGAGTCATACAGATCAACGACCCCATCGTCGTGCTCAGCTTTCTATTCCAAGGCGGTCCGGGGTTCTGCCTCGATGCGATGGACGCCGCCGACTCCGGCCTGGTCGACATCGGCGATGCGATTTACATACTCAGCTATCTCTTCAGCGCGGGAACTTCACCCTTGGAACCGTTTCCGGCGTGCGGCCAGGATCCCACGGCCGACGCAATCGGATGCGCAGGTCCGGTGGCGAGTTGTCCTCCGGGCCCGTGCAGATTCGCGCCACCCGTGGCTTACGGAGCAGGCAACTTCACTCTATCGCTGGCGCTTGGCGATGTGGACGGCGACGGCGATCTCGACGTGCTGACTGCGAATAGTTTCCCGTCCAACGGTGTGAGTATGTTCTTGGGCGATGGTGACGGCACGCTTGCGCCGGTCGTGCATTACCAAGTCGGCGGTAACCCACAATCTATCAAGCTCGGCGACATCGACGCCGACGGCGATCTCGATGCGGTGCTCGCGAATTCGGGTTTTCTCAGTGTAAATCTGCTCCTCGGAAACAACGACGGGACGTTTGCCGCTTCCGGGTCTTATGATGCCGGTGCCGGTAGTCACTATGCGGCGCTCGGCGACGTAGACGGCGACGGCGATCTCGACGTCGTCGCCGCGAACAGCATCTCCGCCGATTCCGGCAGTGTGAGCGTAGTGTCTAATTTTGGTGATGGCACCTTTGCCGCGCCGGTGCAGCACGCGGTCGAAAGCAATCCCCAAACCGTCACGCTCGGTGACGTGAACGGCGACGGCGACCTCGACGCATTGACCGCCAACACCGGCCTGTTCTCGGTTGGCGACACCCCGGGTAGCACCGTCAGCATTCTGCTCGGAAACGGTGACGGGACTCTCGCCGCGCAATCGATTCTCGAAGTCGGCCTGCGTCCTCGAAGCGCCACTCTCGGCGACGTGGACGGCGATGGAGATGTCGATGTTTTGGCGACCAATACCGGCGAATTCTCGTACAGCCCCATGCCGGGCGAAACTCCGGGTACTACCGTCAGCCTATTGTCGGGCAACGGTGACGGAACTTTCGCGACGCAAGTCACTCAGACCGTCGGAAACGCTCCGCACTCCGTTGCGCTCGGCGACGTGGATGGCGATGGCAGTCTCGATGCCGTCACCGCGAACTACTCTTCGAACAGCGCGAGCTTCCTGTTCGGCAACGGCGACGGGACATTCGCTTCGCACGTGCAGTACGCGGCCGGGACCACACCCATCGATGTGGCGCTCGGCGATTTGGACGGCGATGGTGATCTGGACGCCTTGACCACCACGTTTCTTATATTCTTGGCTCCGAGCACCGTGACCGTGCTCCTCAACGAGTGCTTCTAGCCGGCGGCTGCGGTCCGCAGCGCATTGTCACTCAACGACGAGATCCTCGAGGCCTGGCGCGGCGGCGGGATGTTGCATGTCGAGTTTCTTGAGGGTGTCGACGATCACCGTGCCGACGACGAGATTGCGGTACCACTTGCGGTTGGCCGGGACGATGTACCACGGCGCGTGATCGGTCGAGGTTTTCGCGAGCGCTTCTTCGTACGCTTCCATATAGGAATCCCAACGCTCGCGCTCGGCGAGATCGCCCTTCGCGAACTTCCACAGTTTGTCGCGGTCGTCCAGTCGAGCCTGCAGGCGCTTGCGTTGCTCGTCTTTGCTGATGTGAAGAAAGAACTTCAAAATCGTCGTGCCTTCGTCACCAAGTAATTTCTCGAATGCGTTGATGTGCTCGTACCGGCGCTTCCAGATCGCCGGCGGCGCCAACTCGTGCACGCGCACGACGAGCACATCTTCATAGTGACTGCGGTTGAAGATCACGAGTTCGCCGGCGCCCGGAACGTGCTTGTGCACGCGCCATAGGAAATCGCGGTCGCGCTCGTCGGGCGTCGGCACCTTGAAGCTCGCGACTTTGACGCCGACCGGATTGACCCCATCGAAGACGCTGCGAATCGTGCCGTCCTTGCCGCCGGTGTCCATGGCCTGCAGCACGATGAGCAGCTTGTGCTTGCGCTCGGCGTAGAGCAATTCCTGTAGCGCTTCGAGTTCGCTCGCGAGTTCGACGCCGCGCGCGATCCCCTCCTCCTTTGACCCGTCAAACGTATCGCGATCATCCGGGTCGCACTCGGCGAGACTCACTTTCGAACCCGGCTTGACGCGATAGCGATCCATGCGACGAAAACCCTTCTGCGCACGCGGAGCGGCACGCGTCGGCGAATGCTACTCAGCCGATCGCGCCGCAACAAGCGCGCACGCCTCGAACGCCCGCTGCCCGTTGCGGATCGGCGCGGGATCGGCCGATATATATAGGGTCCAACGCTTGCAACGAGACACCGCAGCAGAAAGCCACTCGTCGTGACCATCGTCGCTTCACCGACCGAGCGCTTCGTGCCGGCCGTCGACTCCACGATTCCATGGGCGAAGGTCGCCGTTCCGAAGCGCCAAAGCCGCCTCGCATCCCTTGGGCGACGACTCGGCCTGTCGTTCCTCTTCGCCTACTTGCTTTTTCTCCCATACTTCAACACGCTCGCGAGCACCAAGAATCGACGCGATCTTTCGTATAGTTTCGATGGCGTGTTGGTGAGCTACCTGCTCGTCGGCGCGCTCGCGTTGCTGATCGCGACGCTCAGCGGCCTCGCCGATGCGGTCATCGTGCGCGTCTATCCATCCCGTCGACAGCTCGTGGCGCGCGTCCTCAAGGCGCCGGTCTGCGCCTGCGCCGTGTTGACGGCCTGCTACATGATCCTCATCCACTTGCCGCTGCCGCAACTCGGCCAGCTCATTTCGCTCTACCATCATCAATACAAACTGCTGTGGCTTGTCGTCACGCTGGCGCTCATCGGCGTGCCCGGCGCCTGGCCGTGCTTCGCGCGAATTGGCCAGACTGCGCTACTCATGTTCGCGCCGATGCCGGTCGTCCTCTTGGCCTACTTCGCGCAATTCTCCGCCATCGGCGCGCCACCCACCCCTGCGCCGTATCTCGCCGCCGCGGCAACACCGCCCGCGGTCGCGATCGCCGCGCGGACCGGCCCCGTCTATTTCTTCGTGTTCGACGAGTGGGACTACGATGAGACGTTTCGCCGCAGCGACGCGCGCACTGAGTTTCCGAATCTCACGGCGCTCGCGAGTACGAGTCACCTGTTTTCGAATGCGCATTCGACGCAGGTCTTCACGGAGAAGTCGATCCCGAACATTTTGTTTCAAGCGAATGGCGATGTCCGGCTCGACGCAGACGGCAGCACTTGGATCGAGCGAAACGGACAGTTCGCCGACACGACCACGCTTCGTCCTATTCACGCCCAGCTCGCGAGTCCGGACGACTTGCGCATCGTGATCGGACGCGCGCTCCCCTATCGCCGGATGCTCGGTTCGCAAGTCGATTGGGTGTTCGAACTCCCCTACGACAACGGTCAACAGCTCGGGCTGCGCGAACAATTCCGCGCGCTCCTTTTCAAATCCTGCTTCTACAGTCACCTGCCGATTCATCGTCTCTTTGGCCTCAGCCACTACCACGCGGAGTTTCACGTGTTCGCGACCGAGGCGACGCATCGGCAAACGCTCACGGCGATCAGCCGTGGCGGCGCGCAACTCACGGCGTTCATCCACTACTTGCTGCCGCACCCGCCCTTCTACTACACGGCGAATGGCGTGCGTCCGAACTTTCGCACCAACGAACCGCCGCAACATCCCGGCTATCGCGACAATCTCGCGTACCTCGATCGTCTCATCGGCGAAATCGTCGCCGCGATCCGCGCCGCCGGCCACTGGGAGACGTGCTCGATCATCATGACGGGCGACCACGGCACGCTCGCGCATGGGACTGCGTCGCACGATCACGACGACGCGCGCGCGCGCAGCACGGCGGTGCCGCTCGTGATCAAACTCCCAGGTCAACGGGAGCGCGTCGACGTCGGCGAAGCGATACTCACGACCGACATCGCCGCGTGGATTACGGCGCGTCGGCGTTGAGCGCCGTCATCGCGTAAAGCGTGCGCGCCGTGCCCGCGACCGGCGCCTGTCGCACGATTCGAAAGTAGCGGCTGAACGCGGCGACAAATCCCGCGGCGTGATAGTCCGGAAAAACATCCGCGCGCGAACTCAACAAACGCTCGACCTGCGAATCTTCCTTCGGCACAAACTCGATGATCAGCGCCCGCGCAATCGAAGCGAAGAACTCCGCAACGCGCGCGAGCGGTACGTTGTTCGCAATCGCCAGGTGATGCACGAGCGCGAGCGCGAGCGCCAAGTCGCACGGACCGCGCGCCGCGAGCGAGTCGCGCTCCGCGTGCCCCCAGCCTTGCGCCGCGCTCGGATTCGTGAGGTCGAGGAGGAGCGGCAGTAGCATCGATTCGTGCTGGGCGCGCACCTGCCGATAGTTCTTCTCGACGGCCGCGGGATCGATATCGAAGGCGACGGTTTGAATGCCGCGCTGCGCCGCGAGCCGACTGTAGACGCCGGTGTTAGCGCCGAGATCCCAAACCGTGCGGGGCGCGAACTCCGCCAGCATCGCCTCGACCAACGCGCCCTTCGAGCGCGCCGCGTCATCGCTGTAGTTCGTCGCGTCGTAGTAGTCGCACCACTCCGTGCCGCGCGGCTGCCACTTGAGCGCGCGCACGCCGCGCTCGAGGCTCGCGATGAGTCCCTCCATCGCAGTGCGGGAGAAGTGCCGGTGGCCGCCGGTCGTTCGCGGCGACGCAGCGGCGCTCGCGAAGCGCCGCTGCGCGAGCGCGTGCAAATGGACGTGAGCGAGCCACGAAAAGCGCCACCAACTGCGCCGCGGCAACAGCGTGCTCGCGAGATCGAGCGGCACGCCGTCGAGATGCACGCGCAACAATTGACCGAGTCGGATGTCCTTGAGCGCCATCAACATCAGCGGCGCGAGGAAGTGCCGGCAGAACTGCGCGTACGCGGGCCACGGCGCGCCTTCGCGATAACGCTCGAACGAGAGCGTGTCGATGAGTATCGGTCGACCGCCGACGAACTGCACGTTGTACGCGCTCGCATCTTTGAGCGACAGGCCGGCAAGGAGCGCGCGGCGCTGTATCTCGAGCGTGAGAAGCGCGGCGTCTTGGAGCTGACTGAAGCTCCACTCATACGGATAAGAGATGAACGGCACGAGCTCAGGTTTGATGACGCGCCATGCCGCGCTCAAGTCCTTCGGCGCCACGTTCGCGGCGTCGGCATGCGGAATGAGAAGGCGATCCGACCAGAGTTGCTCGAGGAGGCCGGAGCTTTCCAGCCGTTCGTAGTCGTCTCGATAGACCAGATTCACCTGTCGATACAACTCGCCCGCGACGTGAAAGACGACGCCGCTTGGATCCCGGAACGACGCGGGATGCGACGTGGCCGCCGTTTGCGAGGATGAAACCAGCGATTCAGTGTGCAATTCAGTCTCTGTTTCCAGTGCGTTCGGCGCGCAAGCCGCCGAGGCGGAGTCGATGGAGGTCGACGCCCAATCGGGCGCTGAAGATCTTGCCGCCATCGACGTTCAGGTGTCCGTAGTCATGAAAATGTTGCAGCTCGCTATTCAGGTCGCTGCGACGTTCTGCGTTGTAGTTGAGGAACGGGATTCCGCGCGCCGCGGCGATTGCGGCGATGCGCCGGGTCGTCGCGTCGTCGAGCGGAAACTTCGGGAGATAGACCGGCGTCTGCACGAGCACGACCTCGACCCGATCGCTCGCCAAGACCTCGAGCAGGCGCTCGAGTGCGCGCACCTCCGTCTCTTCGATGTGGGTCGGCGGATACTGCACGCGATCGTGATGCGGGTTCGTGCCGACGAGCGGCATCCAACCGAAGCTATAACGATCGAGACTGTCCATGTTCAGATTCTCGTGCCGCAGGAGTAGCGAATAGTTGCGGCGGTATTTGAGAAGCGGCCATCGGTGCTTAATGAGCAGCTCGCGCGACACTTCACCGGCTTCGAGCTCGCGCCAAAAGTGGTCGGCAGGAAAGTATTCGCTGTCGTGCGCATAGCGGCGATAGAGCCGCTGGCCGTCGAAGATGAAACTCGCCGCGTCGATGACGACGCGCTTCGGCGCCGGCCGGTACTTGCGATAGAGCCGCGTGTACCAGTCGACAAAGAAGCTCGGCGGTGCGGCGTCGAGCGCGAAATTGAAAGCGCGCTCGGCTGGCGCGCCGAGCTGCGTCGGATCGACGCCGCGCGCGACATGCGATGTCCCGAGCAGCAAGACTTCGTCGGGCGGCGCACCGACGGCGGCGGTGAGCGCACGATACCCGAGCGCGTACGACGTGAAGACGTTGGCGCCGAGTCGCCAATCGAGCGCCGCGAGCACGAGTGCGAAGATCGCGGCGAACAAAGTCGCGCGCCGTGCGATCGTCCGCACTCCTCGCCACACGTCAGAACTGGAAGTAGATGAAGGCACGCTCATGGAAGTCTCCGAGGAGAAACACCCCGAGTAAGAGCAATTGGTACGCGCCCCAGCGGAGCGCGACCGGTCGCTGAAAGAACCACGCGCTGAGTCGCGTATACTCTTGCGCGAGCTGCACGAGTTCGAGACACAGGATGGCGATGAGCGCCGCGACGAGCTGGTCGAGGGGAACTCCCACGTTGGCGAACGGTTCGAGCACGGACACCGTGAATGACTGCCAGCCGGTGCCGAGGCTCGCGAAGATGTAGCAAGCGTCCGCGACCGAGGCGGCACGGAAGAACACCCACGCGGCTAAGACGAGGGTGAAAGTCGTGGCGATTTGCGCGGCAAGGTGGAGGCGCGGCACGCGCTCGAGTCGCAGCGCGGCGGCGAGCGCAGCACGCGGCGCGCGTGTGAGTCGACCGACGATTAAATACGTGCCGTGGAGCGCGCCCCACGCGACGAAGGTCCAACTCGCCCCGTGCCAGAGGCCGCTGACGAGAAACACAATGAACAGGTTGACGCACACGCGCGCCGTCGAACCGCGATTGCCGCCGAGCGGAACATACACGTAGTCGCGAAACCACTGGGAGAGCGAGATATGCCAACGCTGCCAAAACTCGACGAGCGAGCGTGCGAGGTAAGGGCGGCGAAAGTTCTGCATGAGCTCGATGCCAAGAATTCGCGACGCGCCGATCGCGATGTCCGAGTAGCCGGAGAAGTCGCAGTAGATCTGAATCGCGAACGCCACGGTCGCGACCACGAACGCCGGCCCTTCGAACGCTTGCGGGTTGTTGTAGACCGGGTCGACGATGAGCCCGAGCGGATCGGCGATGGCGAGCTTCTTGAAGAATCCCCACAGCATGCAGAGCGCGCCCGAATAGATGCGCTGCAAATCGAATGCGTGCGTCGCCCGCAGTTGCGGCAACAGGCGGTCCGTGCGCTCAATGGGGCCGGCGACGAGTTGCGGGAAGTACACGACGTAGAGCGCGAAGTAGCCGAGGTGTCGCTCCGCCGGCGCCGTGCCGCGATAGACATCGATCGTGTAGCTCAACGTTTGAAATGTGTAGAACGAGATCCCGACGGGCAACACCAAGTGAAAGAGCGGCAGGTCTTCGAGCAAGTTGAAGGGCGCGAAGGCCGCTTTCAAAGATGCCAATGTGAAGTCCAGGTACTTAAACGTGAAGAGGAGCCCGAGATTGAGCGCCATGCTGACGAACAAATACTTGCGGCGCTGCGCGCGGTCGGCGCTCGCGCCCATCAGGCGTCCGGCCGCGTAGTCGACCACGGTCGACGCGACGATGAGGAGCGCGTAGACCGGCTCCCAACACATATAGAAATAGTAGCTCGCGGCGAGGAGCAAGAGCCAGCGGTGTCGTTGGGGCAGCAGGAAGTAGCTCAACGCCACGAGCGGAAAATAGAGCAGAAACTCGATGGAATTGAACTTCACGCGACACCCCGCTCGCCTGTGCCGCGCGGTCCGCGCTTCACAGCTCGACTGCCGAGCGAAAACCCTCTGGACACTCAGTCTTCGTTATCGGACGGCGGGAACGCACGCTGAACGACGAAGTGTGCGGGTCCCGCGAGAACGGACAGTGCCCGATCGAACCCTGAGCCGCCCGTTGTTTGAGAATCCTTGAATCCTGGCGAGTGCGCAGTTCTCTGCGCCGCAGCTGAACTACTTCGAGTTCGCGGTGAGTTTGCAGATTCTGACAACTATCGAGTTTCACGAGAAGTGGTCGCGCGGCCAATCCATTTCCCACGGCCCGAAGGGCCGATCCGTGGCTGGTCGGCATTGTTGTCGGCGAGTCTGGTTCGTGCGAAGGTAGTTTCGACGGCGTTCGGCAACATACAAGGGCGGCCGGCTGGTCCGGTCTGCCGGAGCAGACGGTTGCCCTGGGCATTTCCCTATTCAATCTTTCAGGTTGAAGGAGCGGACACGAGAACAGCGCGCTCTCCAGTTAAATCCGATTCTTGCGAATTTTAGTAGGGTTGAACCCCATAGGACACTCTTCACCGCGGGTCTAACATCTCCACAAGAATCATGTCAGCTCGAAACTGCGCATGCGGGTTGCCGATGCGGCGAGCGCCTCAGAATGCACACGTTGTGATAGGAGCGTCGAATTGAACGGGTCAAACTCTTAGTTGCTCGCGTCGGTCAAGGTTTAGAAAACGGCCAGCTCACGATCAGCGAAAAAGGTCTACAAGATGAAAGATGACGAGAATGAGTAACTGTAAACGTATTTCCGCCGCAGTCTGCGGCGTGGTCATAGCGCTGCTGCTAGTTGCGATGGTTGCAGGCTGCAAGAATCACAGAAGTCACCGCGGTGTTGCAGGCGCAGGTGCAAGCCCACCAATTCTTGCCGGTGCTGGCACTGGCGTTGGCGGCTTGGGACGTGGTCCGGCGCCCGTGGATCTTGGCACGGCCGAGAACCACACGATCTTGGCCAAGTCCGCAATCTCAACTGTTCCAGCCTCCGTCGTCACTGGGAGCCTTGGACTGAGCCCGGCCGCCGCGAGCTTCATCACGGGGTTCTCATTGAATCTGGATCCATCGGGCACGTTCTCGACTTCGACTCAGGTCAGTGGACACGTCGTAGCGGCCGACTATACAGACCCAGCGCCTGCCGATCTCACCGTCGCCGTACTCGACATGGAAGCCGCCTACGCGGACGCCGCAGGACGAGCCCCTGACCACATCGAGCTGGGTGCAGGGAACATCGGCGGACTCACTCTCCCGCCCGCGGTTTACAAATGGGGTACCGCTGTTCTCATCCCGACGGATGTCACTCTCTCCGGTGGCCCCAATGATGTCTGGATCTTCCAAATTGCGCAGAGTCTAACAATGAGTTCCTCGACGCAGATTGTCCTCGCCGGTGGCGCGCTGTCGAAGAACATCTTCTGGCAGGTGTTCGGTGCCGCGGAGATCGGAACGACTTCCCATCTCGAAGGAATTCTTCTCTCCCAGACATCGATTGTCGCGAATACCGGCGCATCGGTGAACGGCAGACTCCTGGCACAGACGGCGGTCACCCTCGATTCGAGTACGGTTACTCAGCCCGCCCCGTAGTAGGGGCGAAATCAGCACCTCCTTTTGCGCGATCGTTCACCTCAGATTGAACGCGCAGCAAAAGGAGGCGCCGTCGACCGTCCGACGTGTGCGTTGCGAGACTGAAGGTGAGACATGGAGCGCGAACGGCACCGGAATCGACGGCGAAGCCGGTCAGGTAGAGTGCTGCTCTTCGCCGCGGCGATGATCGCAATCCCCATCTGCGCGGGGTTCGTGGTTCTTATTTTCGCAAGCGCGGATCCGCGAACTGCCGCTCAAACATCCCAAGCTTTGCAGTCGATTTCAGCCGATGGTGCGCTCGAGTTGAAATCGTCGCCGGCAGGAGTCCCGCTTCACTTCAACTTAAGCCACGTCGAGTTACCAATGACCGCGATCACACTCCGAATCGGTACGCAGGTCCTCGGCTCGGTCACAGATGCCCTGGGAAATCCCATCTACAACGCGCAGATCACCATCTCGGAGACCAATCTGCCGAATGACGAAGTGCGGCAAGAAGTAGTGAGCGAGACGAGCGACAGCAAAGGACGATTCACGACTAGGGGAGTGCGCGACGGCTCGTACGAGGTCTTCTGCAGCGCAGTGGGATACGTCGGACGCACGCATCAATCGATTGAAGTGACGGCCGGCTTTGCACCCGAAGTTCATCTCGTTCTCGAAGCCGGACTCCCTTATGAAGCGCGAGTCCTGACTATCGACGGCGAGCCGGTCGAGGGAGCGGACGTTCAAATAATCGTCTCCTTCGACGCCGGTGGTCCGCTATTCGAATCCTGGGCTTGCACGGACAGCGGGGGGTACTTCGACTTCCAAGGAATCCCGGTGGGAGCAACCGTCATCCACGTTCGCACTCGGGGCGACCGCGGCCTCCTCGCAAGAGAACTCCGGGCGCGCGGAGTCGGAGAGTTGCAGAAGGAAATCTTCCTTCCTCGCGACGCCACGATTGAAATTGTCTTACATGCGCCTGCAGGCCACGGGCTGCCAAAGGCAGTCGCAGTAACTTTGGAACGAATCGTCGATTCAGCCGCTGGCGCGCGGACGCATGCGAGCTCGCGCAACTATCAAGTCGAAGCCGAACGCGTTCGGATTGTGGGACTCGAAGCTGGATCCTATGCGATGTGCGTTACTGTCGAAGGATTCCGGTCAACGATGGTTGAGGAAGTTGAGGTGGCGGTCGGTGAGACGACGAGTCTAGCGATCGCGCTCGGCGCGCCGGGAATACTTCTGACAATTGTGGTACTGAGTCCGTCGCGCGCGCCGATCGCGGGCGCAAGGGTGATCTGCAGTTTCGTGGATGTCCCGCCCGCGTCGCAGGACCCAGCGACTTCGCTAGGGATGAGCGACGAAAGCGGCGCATGCGCGTTTCGGGTCCCGAGCGGTCTCGCAGTCGATCTGACGATCGAAGCGCGCGGATATCCGGCGGAGCACGTGCCGCGCTTCGAAATGACGAGGACGGCAATGCGGTTGGAATCTGTGCTCAAGCCAGCGGCGAGCTTGTTGGTCCGAGTCCGCGACCACGCTGGGAACGTTGACTCTTCGGTGCATGCTGAACTCGAACCTGTTGACCTCGGCGATCGCGAATCCGGAACGCTGCGACAGCCACGAACTCCGCATCTTTCCGCCGAGAGCGGCGAGTTCCAATTCGATGTTCTCTCACCGGGAGAGTATTGTCTCCGCCTGTGGCGCGCGACGGTCGAACTGCACAAGAGTGAATTCGAACTTTCTGCTGGCGAATCGAAGACTTTTGAGTTGTCGGTGGATCCCGCGATACAGGTCCACGGCAAGATCACTATTAACGGCGAGCCCGTAGTCGGTGGAAAGCTGAATTTCATTTCGAGGCGCACTGGCAGTGCGGGCACCATTGATCGGTTGGGTTTGTATGGCGTCGTTGTCGCAGAGCCCGGCGAGTTTATGGTTCGGTTTAGAAATGAGGGAAATGTCGCGCTGCAAGCGGGACCATGCGTCGTTGCGAAATCGCTTGAATTGGATCTCGATTTTCACGCGGTGCGCTTTGCTGGCGAAGTGTTACTTCCCGATGGCAGTCCAGCGGGTGGCGTGCCATGGACCTTGCTTGCCGAAGATGGCTTAGCAAAATACAACGGCCGGACCGACGCTGCCGGTCGGATCGCGCTCGTAGCTGTCTGTCCCGCTGAGTATCGTTTGCAGGCGGTCGCACCCGCGGGGTACTACGCACCTCCGTTGAAAGTCACGCTCCATGCCAATGCGACTGGCACACTCACGCTGGAACGAGTCGCGAGTCTCCGCCTCGTACTTCCTGACGGAGTGATTCCCCAAGGAGTGAAGTTCGATATGCTGCGAGCCGGGGCGTGCCCAGAGCGTGCCGAAATGCTTGAGCGACCGCAGATCGACGAAGATCCGCTCTTCACCTCCTGGCCGGGCGGCGTGCGATTCGGCTACGCGAGCGACGGAGTTTCCGCAAGCATCTTCGAAGTTCCGGCGGGTGCCTCGGAAGTCGCGCTCACATTCGAGCGCTGCGGCACGGTGCTCGCAGAATTCTCGCAACGAGTGACGCCCGAGCACGTGCGAAGACGAATAGCCATCGAGTGGCTCGGTCGAGTGACGCCGGTCTGGGTGACTACCGCTTGGAGTTCCGGCGCAGGCAAATCCTCGACGCCGCTCCCGCCAGGAATCTATCAGGCCCGGGTCTTGGCATCGACCGGCCACACGGCTGCCGTGCGATTCACGATTGCTGCCGGCGAGCAAACCAAGATCAATCTCGACTAGGCTTGCAGTGACCAAGCATCGCCGAGGGGGTCCGACGTCACCGGCGATTTCGTCTATTTCTTTACCACGGGAAGCCCTCGACGGTGATCGGCGCGGATTCAAAATCGGGTGGCGCTCCGCCTTTGACCGTCAACCTCGTCAACGAGCGCTAACCACGTGACGCATCCACCGTGACGATCGATCCGCCATCGCTCGAACAGATTTCTTCATGCGCGAGGTGGAGCGCATCCGTTTTCGGCTGCCAGATGATGTGAAGGGCCGAGCCGGATTTACTGAGGACGTCCGAGTCGACGAATTCCCCAAAAATCTGGTAGGGGGCGCCATCGATCACGACCTGATGCTCCAGGAGTTCATGGCGCCAAGTCGGCGTTCCGCCGATCTTCGAAATGTCGCAGACTAGCAAGTACCGCATTTGGTGTTCAAACTTGAGCAATGGTTCTCGACGCCTCGCTTCATCGAGAGCTTCTTCAGCCCATAAATAATCGACGATCGGTGTTGCGGTTCCCACCATCACAATGTCGCCGAGCTGGCCTCCCTTGAGTTTGCACGTTTCCGCAGGGCCAATCCACAGACCCAATTCAGTGTCTTCGCGCGCAGTCCGCGCCGCGAATATCACCAAAGACCTTCCGGGGCATCCGAACTTCTCATACCCACGAAAGTCGAGCACACCAACGATGCGCATGCGGCAGCCAAAGGCAATGGGCCACTTTTTGTCCGCGGGAATCGGTGCGGGCTCGAGTCCACTGCGGACGAGGTAAGTACTCAGTGGATCGAAAAGAGGCCCTTCCGAATAGTTCATCGCGACGCCGTCCTTCGGATCTCGCAGGATGCCGCTCAGAAAGGCTGCGCGTCGCTGCAACCAGGTCTAACGAACGCCACAGAATTCCGGATCGTAGAATTGTGGCGAGACGACGCAGGGCTCGAATTCGAAAGAACAGATGCATACGTGATCGTTTTAATTATGCTGTGCGCTAATTCCCGAGAGTCGCGAACCGGCGGGCGAGCGCCCAATACACATCGAGAGGCTCACCATGAAGCGCTGCTTTGCAGAGTGGTTGCTGGTCTACTCCTTGACGCTCATCACGATGGGCGTCGCGCCAGGTCAAGGGCGAGCTTGCGGCGGGGGCGCAGAAGGTGGCGGCGGAAAGAACGAAGACGCAGACCAAGTCGAGCCGACTCCCGACAACTTGCAGATTCCAGAAGATTGGGCTCCCGACGTGCGGGCCGGGTTCGAACAGGCGCTGGTCGCGTATCGCAACGCCCACGTGTCGCGCCAAAAAGATGACATCCGCAAGGCCATCGCCGTTATGGAGGCCACCAAGCAGTCGGTCGGCGCTTCCGCGCTCCCGCACTTTTACATCGGCATGTTGCAACTGGACCAACGCGAATTCGGCAAGGCGCGCGCGGCGCTGACCAAAGCGACGGGAATCCTGCCGGCGCTTCACGAGGCGCACACCGCGCTCGGCGATACTTGGTTTCGCGAGCACAAACCTGAGAAGTCGATCCCGCATTACCAACGCGCGCTCGAGCTGGCGCCGCGCTCGCTCAACGCTGTCTATCAAGGTTCGATCGCCTTGATACAAACGGGTCGCTTCGATGAAGCGCGCGGCTACGTCGATCGCGCGCTCGCGATCTGGCAAGAAGACCGGCTACTCAAAGTGTCCGCCGAGCTCGACCTCCTTACCAAAGGCCCAAAGTGGGACAAAACCTACACGGTCGAAACCAAGAACTACTTCCTACGTACAGACGTCTCGCAGGAATTCGCGGAGCGCGCCGGGGAAACCGCCGAATTGATTCGCGAAGTCTATGACGCAGCGTTCCCGGATCTGGCGCAACCGGATCGCAAATATTGCGTGCTCATTTATCGCGAGCTCGCCGACTACATGCGCGACGGCGCCCCGGATGGCACGGCTGGCTTTTACGATCCGCTCTTCAAGCATCTCAATGTCTCTTGGCGCGGCAACGAAGAAGAAACGCTGATGGTGCTCAAGCACGAGGGATTTCACCAGTACTGCCACCAGTACCTAGAGGACATCCCGCAGTGGTTCAATGAAGGGCTCGCCGAGTACTTCGCGGCTTCAAAAATCACCGTCAAGAAGAACAAACGCTTGATCGAGATGGGTCCCCATCCCTGGCGACTCCATTCCATCGCCACCGCAATCGAAGCGAACCAGTATCCTACGATCAAGGAGCTTATGCATATGTCGCAGACAGAAATGTATGAGCCGAGCAAGATGCAGCTTCATTACAGCCAGGCGTGGTCCATTTGCAATTTCTGCGCGGATGGCGCCGACGGTAAATACCGGCCGACAATGCGAAAGTACTTCAAGTCGCTGATCGGCGGCAAGAGTCAGGCGGAAGCCTTTGACAACAGTTTCGGCAAAGTCAACATGTCAGCCTTCGAGAACGAATGGCGCGAGTATGTGCTGAAGATGTGGAAGACCGAAAGCCGTCGCTAACCCGGATGGCGGAAAGATCTGACTGGGGTTAGTCCTTTCGGATGAAAACGTGTTTCTTCGCCGATTCGCCTCGACTTACAAACATGTGCACGTACGGTATAGACGTCAAGTAGAGCGCGAACGCATCGAAACCCTCGCTGGTGGGAGTGTACCACGGGGACCACTCTCGTCGAATCAACGCATCCGAAAACCGTATTGGTCCCAACCCGTCCCGTATCTGGTGCGCCACCCATTCCTTCGTCGTGAGGAGCTCGAATTCCCAATCATCGGTGTGCCAAAAACCGTAGGTCGTCAAACTGCTATTCACGACCTCGGTCTGAACATCGATTGCGCCGAAGACATGCACGAAATTCAACTCGTCAACATTTTCACGAGTCAACGTCCGCGACGCCGTGCAACCCAAGAGGATGGCGAAAAAGAGAATCGCGGCGAAGCATCGGCAGCTAACCGGACTCTGTTTCATGACCGTTCCTTGTCGCTGCAGCAGCCGCGGGCGGCCGGATGCTGCCGTCGTCTTCGATCTCTTCGGGCGGGATCCAGACAACTTTGCCATCGCGCTCGATCACCACGCGCTCGCCGAGTTTTTTGTGGCGGATGAGGGCCGCGCGCACGGCACGATCGAGAGCCGCGTCGATGGCCGTGCCTTCCTGGAAGAGTTTCGTGATATCGACCGGCTCGTCTGGCAGTGCATGTGTAGTCATCTTGAAGTCGCTTCCAGCGTTCTCGATCAGTCACAACCGTCGTGATATTACGTTCTCCTTGAGCCATTGGTTTCGGAGGCGGAGTGCCGGAATTATCGCAGAATCGCCACGTCACCGCTAACGGGCTATAGAGGCCGAAGAAATTTGCGATGCCGGCGTGATAGCGGCGGCGAATCGTCGCGGGCGGCACGTGGTGCCCGCCTGAGCTGGTGCGAGCGGCCACCCGCGCAATGGCCAGGTCGACGCTCGAGAGCCAAAGGTAAATCAAATGAAACTGGTATCCGCTCCGAGTGAGATCTGCGATCCAGGGTGCAAAACTCCGGCTCGCCAGCGTGGTCTCAAACGCGAAACTGATCCGCTACGCCGCGAGTTCATGCAATCTCGCTAGCATTACCCGGCCGGCGGCGACGGCCGCGCGCTCCGCGTCGAAACTCGAGAGACCGTGAGCGATCGTATCGGCGTTGACGAACTCACGAACCGAAAGCGTACCCGCGAGAAGTTGCTGCGCCGAAGTCGACTTGCCGGCGCCATTCGGGCCAGCGAGCAGAACCACGCTCGGTTTTTGCAATGTCGTCATTTTCGGCCTTCTTGCCCGCAACTCAGAGGCACACGTCGACGCGCGCAGGATATCTGCCCTCGCGAGAAGACGCCTACCGGAGCGGCGCTCGAGCTGACGCGACGGAATGCGCGCGACCGACGAGGTCGTTGCGCCGCGCGGATGCATGTGTGAATATCCGCGGCCATGGAAGTCGAGAAGCCAACCAACGCGCCGCCCGCGATTTCGCTGCGCAATTTGCGCAAGGTCTATCGCAGCGATGAATCGAGGGGCACGGTGGCGCTCGCCGGGCTCAATCTCGACATCGCGGCGGGCGAAGTCTATGGACTCATCGGCCCCAACGGCGCCGGCAAGTCGACGCTGCTGCGGATCATCGCGACCCTCCAAGAACCGACCTACGGCGACGTGCGCATTGCGGGATTCGATAGCCAATCCGAGCGCAACCAAGTGTGCGCACGCCTCGGCTTCATGCCCGAGCTGTTCGCACTCTATGAAGAACTCACGGTCGCCGAATACCTCATGTTCTTCGCCATGTCGCACCGCATCGATCCGCGGGAGCGCGCGCGGACCATCGAATCCGTCATTGAATTAACCGATCTCGGCGTGCGGCGCGATTCGTACGCGGGCGAACTCTCGAAGGGCATGCGGCAACGGTTGCTACTCGCGAAGACACTCATACACGATCCCGAAGTGTTGCTCCTCGACGAGCCGACGAGCGGCATGGACCCGCAAGCGCGCATTGAGTTTCGCAACATCGTCAAGACCCTGCGAAAAATGGGCAAGACCATCGTGTTGTCGAGCCACATCCTGAGTGACCTCTCGCAGCTCTGCACATCGTTTGGAATTCTCGAACAAGGCTGCATGCGCGTCAGCGGCAGCCTCGAAGCGGTCACGCGTCAAATCGGATTGCGCGCCGAACTTCGCTGCGAGTTCTTGCCCGATGGGGCTGACCCAGAGCCCGTGCTCGAAAAGCACGCGCTCGCAAGTGGCATCCGGCGCGCCGAGCGCAACGTGCGCTTCTTTCTCGACGGCGGCCCAGCCGAGCAAGCCGCGGTCCTCGCTCTCCTCGTGAGCGCCGGGGTCAAAGTGACGAGCTTCATCGAAAAGCGTTCCGACCTCGAGGACGTCTTCATGGAGCTCGGAGCAACGAAAGTCCAATGATGCCCGGGTTCATCGACGCGTTGGAAAACCCGCTGATTTGGCGCACATTGCGCACCGGCTTCCGACCGGGCAAGGCCGGTTTCAACCTCACCATTTGGTGGCTCGCGTTGGTGCTGATCCTCGGCGTCGTGTACTTGTTGGCAACCTTTGCATCATCGCCACGACAGAATTTTTGGTGGCAGTTGCTCGGGTCGTGGCTGATTGTCTACAACTCGGCCGCATTCATTTTTCATGGCTTGCCGCGCTTGGCCTCGACATGCAGTCAGGAGCGTGAGCGTGGCACAATTGATTTTCTCCGCCTTTCGGCGATGCGGCCGAGCGCGATGATTTGGGGCTTCATCGGTCACGGCCTCATGCCCGCCTTTTTCCTTCAGCTCGTGGTCCTACCGATACTCGCCCTATGCGCTTGGATGGGTCAGGCCAATTTCTTCAGCTACCTGGCCATCGAAGGAATGCTCGCTTTCTACGCGCTTGCCCTGAGTTTGATCCTCGCCAATCTTGGCTTGTGGAGTGTGCGCCCCAGCGAGCAGAGGATGTTCACCGTTGTGCTTGGCGCCGCGTTGTGGGGGTTAAATATCTATTTGCTCGCCGGCGTGCCGAGTTGGTTACCCGACGCGCTCATTCAGGTCTTCGCTGTGTATCCGGCGATCTCCGGGCTCTTGAATCACGCCGAAAGCGGCCGGGATATCCTCGAAGTGCCGTTCTTCCAACTGAGCGTTCCGCTACCGTTGATGAGTGTGATTGCGTTGCTCCCGCCGATGGTCGTGCTCTCCCGTAGCGCATCACGCTGGGTGCGGCTCTCAGTCTTGAAACCGCTCCACGACGCCGACGTGCTCGCGATGCTCACCTGGCTGTGTGTATTGATCTTGGGTTACTACTGGCAAAGCTCGGTCGCGCCGGAGCGCGCGCTGTTCATCTTGATGTTGAGCTACTTCTTCATCGCCCGCTTGCTCCTACACGTCAATAGTCGCGACCGTTCCTCGATCCTGCGCGAACTCGCTCGCCGTGACGGCCGAATCCGGGCTTACTTATTGAGCAGCTTCGCGCCGTCCTACCGTCTGCTGCCCATCGTCACGGTGTTGCTCGCCTTTGCGTTCATGATTTTTTCGGCCACGCATCCGATGCAGAGCACGAGCATCGGGTTGTTCGTCGTTCTCGTCTACCTCGTCGCCTGCGTGCTGACCGGACAGGCGTTGCAACTCCGACTCTCAGCTCGCTTGGCGAAGATTATCGGGCGCGTGTCGATCTTTGTTTTGTTCTGGGGTCCCGCCGTCGTCTTTCTGATCTTGTTGGGTAACTCACACCTTCAAAGCCAAATGTCGCCGACTTTGACGCTCGGCCTCGTCGGCTACGCAAACCTCAATCCGTTTGCGCTGATTCTCTCTGAGTACCTGGTCAACGCCCGCGTGGATGCCGAGCTGATCGCCAACATCAACTTCGCGATGCCCATCGTGTTTGCCGTGTGCGCGTGCGCCGCCGCCTGGGTCAATTGGGATGCGATCGTCAAATTGCGCGCGATGCTGCCGAATGACCTTCGCCGCGCGGCGGCCCGCAACGACACGGCCGAAGCGCCAATCGCGCGGGAATAGCACCAGCGCGCTCTACACACTCGGCAATTCATATTCGCGCGCGCCGGGCGGCGCGAGATGGCCGGCGACCAATACGACAGCGCCGCGCGCGAGTTCGCTGCGGATCACCGCATCGACACGGCGCGCGCCGTCAGCGTTTTGTCGCGCGCACGGTTCATCGAGCAACAATGCGGCGTCGCGGCGCATGAGCGAACGCACAAGCGCACAACGTTGCGCTTCGCCGCCCGAGAGCGCCTGCGGTTTGCGATCGAGCAAGTGCGCGACGCCGAGCGCTGCCGCGAGTTCGTCGAGCCGCGCGAGCGCGCGTGCGGCGAGTTCCGCCTCCGCGACCAGCAACGCTTGACGGCGCACCGTGAGATGCGGCCACAGCCCGAGGTCTTGCAGCAGCACGGCGATTCCGCGCGCGTGCGGCGCCACGAAAGTCTCAGCGCTCGAAAGCGTGCGATCGCCGAGTCGCACGCGGCCCTGTCGCAACGGCACAAGCCCCGCGATCGCGGCGAGCAGCGTGCTCTTGCCGGCGCCGTTCGCGCCACGCAGGTAGAGTGCCGTGCCGCTGTCGACGCGCAAACTGATCGGCCCAAGCCGAAACGGGCCGCGCTCGACCACCAAGTCCTCGACGATCAGCGATCCCGGCGGCATCTGGATCCTCATCTTTCCACGCCGAGTCGGTTCGCAACGACCGCCACGACAATCCCGATGAGCGCGAGCGCCGACGCGAACAAGAACGCTTGCTCGTCGGCGCGGAAGTGGAGGAGCTGATGCACTTCGACCGCGGGCGAAACATAGCCAGGTGGCGACAACAACACCGCCGATTCCACTTCGCCCGCCATCAACGCGAAGAGTAACAGCGTCGAAAAACCAAGCCCGAGCCCCGCGGCGCGCGGCCCGAGCACCCGCGCGCGTCGCGTCGCCGGCGGAAGCAATTGCGCCGCAGCGCGCTCCGCCGCCGGCACACTGCGGAGCGCCAGCCAACCGAGCAAGTAAGCGAGCCCCGCGAATCGCACCGCCTGCGCGAGAGACATCAACACCGGCCAGCGCAAGAGTTCCGTCGACAACAACGACTGCGCTTCGCCGGCGAGTGCCAATCCCGGCACACTGCCCGGCAACAGCATTGGCGCCAGAAAGAGCCAGGCGATGACTCGACTACGCCGCGGATGGAGCGCGGCCGTCGCGTCCACCCACAGCGCGAGACGAAGTCCACAAACGGCGACGACTACGCTGACACACAATGCACGCACACTATCGAGCGCAAGTTCGCGCGCCGCGTAGCCGGCGAGCGTCGCTTCGAGTGCTGTTTGCGCGCGCACCGCCATCACAACGAGCGCGCCGCAGCCGGCGAGCGCGATGACCCACAGACATCCACTCGCCGTGCTCCAACGCGCGCGCCGCGCGACTCGGTTCACGCGCGCGAGCGCGAGCGGAGTTTCCGTCCCCAATGCAGCGAGCGGTCGACCGAGTAAAACGCACACGATCGCCGCCGGCGCGCACGCGGCGAGCGTCCAGCCCCAGCCTTCGAGATCGTTCCCGCCGATGGAGAACGCGGCGAGTACGCGATACCCGATGACTTGTGTCACGCCGGTATACCCCGGAATCTCGAGGCGCGGCACGAGCAACGCGAAAGCGAGCAGAGTGAGTGCGAGCGCCGGCGCCGCCGCGCGCGGCAACAGCACCCGCAACGCCGCAGTGCGCGGTGCGAGGTGCATTGCGAGTGCAGCTGCCTCGGCGGGCGGCATTGCCGCGAGCGCGCGGGCAACGCCCCACAACACGAGCGGCGCCATCGAGACGCTCGAGAGAAACACGGCGCCCGTCAAATCGCGCACCAAGAATCGCAGCGATGTGCCGGCGAACAGCGCATTGGCCGCGCAAGTCAGCACGACCGTCGGCAACAACATCGGCAGCAACAAGATCACGTGGAGCGCGCGTGCGCCCCGCGTCGGCCAAGCAGCGAGAACGAGCGCGCACGCGGTGCCAATGACACCCGCGACGATCGCGCCACCGGCGGCAATCACCAGCGTGTTGCCGATGAGAGCGCCGGCGTCGACCGTTGCGGCGGCAAGCGTCGCCAAATCGCCGCGTCCGCCGCCACGCGCCGCCGCACTCGAAATCCACATCGCCGCCGGCACATAAAACCCGCAGACGACGAGCAACACCGGCCACCAGCCCCAAGCATCGCCCGTGTGGTGATGGGATCGTGATTCGAACGCGACCACTAATTCGCCCCGCCGATCGCCGCGCTCACGCGCTCGTGCGCGCGACGCCGCGCGACGAGTAGATAGCCGTTCACTGGTTTCCCACCTTCCATGCGCAACGCGACATCGCGCGCCGATCGCAGCTCGAAGCCGGCGCGCCCCAGTGATTCGAGCACAGAGCTGCGCTCATGACTGTAGCGACCATGCGGTTCGAGCGCATAAGCGCGCAAGTCAGGCGCCCCGCTTGGCACGCGCGCTTCCAGCGTGAAAACGAATAGCCCGGCGGGTCGCAGCGCGACCGCCGCTGCCGCGAAAACCGGTGCGAGCTCCCCAAAATAGTTCAGTGTGTCCGCCGAGGCGATGACATCCCACCCGCGCGCGTCCGCAAGGTACGTGCAAAGTTCGGCGACGACGAGTTCGTCATAGACTTCACGCGCCCGCGCCTTCGCGACCATCCCGGCGGACAAATCGATGCCGAGGAGCCGGCGCGCATACGGGCGCAGGTACGGCCCGCACCAACCCGTGCCGCAGCCGGCATCGATGATGTCGAATTGCGCCGCGGCCGCGCCGCATTCGGCGGTGATGGCTTCCGCCACGAGTAGCGGCGCTCGGTAGTCGAGTCGCTCGAGATCCGCTTCAAAACTCTCCGCGAAGGCATCGAAGACGCGGGCGACATACTCGTCGTCGGCGCGCGTCGGCACCGCTTCACCGGAAATCGCCGCGAGCATGTGCCGCGGCACGGGGTGGGTCGGCTCGTACTGACTCCACTCGCGATACACGTCACACGCATCGCTCAGACGGCCCGCCTTGTAGCAAGCGATGCCGAAACCTTCGTAGACATCCAAATAGCCCGGGCGCAGCTCGAGCGCGCGACGATACGCCGCGATCGCGGCGTCGAGTTCTCCGAGCAGTCGCAGCGCACTTGCCAAATAATAGTGCGCCGCCGCGTGCTCGGGCTTGAGTGCAATCGCGCGACTATACGCCGCCACGGCCGCGGGAAGCTCGTCGCGTGCGCGCCGGATGAGCCCGAGTGTGAAGTGACACTCAGCGTCGTCCGCTCGCAGCTCGAGCGCGCGTTCGCACGCGATCAGCGCCTCGTCGTGTCGCGCTAAGCGGCGCAGCGCGTTCGCGTAGTTGTAGTGCGCTTCTCCATAGTCAGGAGCTAATGTCACCGCGCAGCGCAGCGCCTCCTCGGCTTCGGCGAGTTTGTCGGCGGCTTTGAGCGTCACACCGAGATTGTTCCACGCGACGGCGTGCTGTGGCGCGAGCTTTACGACGCGCAGAAACGCGCGCTCGGCAGCGTCGAGGCGACCGAGTTCGCGCAGCACATTGCCAGAGTTGATCAGCGCATCGATGTGATCGGGTGTCGCGCGCAATGCGCGCTCGAAAAACTCGAGCGCACTCACGCGATCGCTGCGTTGCGCGCAGAGCAATCCCACCAGATTGAGCACGTCCGGGTGTTGCGGCGCGTGCGCGAGCGCTTGCCGATAGAGCGCCTCGGCTTCCGCCAGGTCACCGCGCCGATGCAAAAGCGCGCCGCGCTCGGTGAGCGCGCGCAGCGAGTTGGCGTCGTTCGAGGTTTTTTGGTTGTCGCGCTTCCGCGGTTTAGCTGCCATGCGACTCCGCTCACAGCCCCCAAAGCTCGCGCGCGAGTCGAAGCGCTGGCTCGAGCGCGTCGGCCGCCGCCTCGTAACTGACGGCGAAGCGCGGAATGTCAGCGAGCCGCAAACCACCCGCCGGCACCGGCACGCTTGCGCGTACCGGAATTTGTCGCGACGGTGACGCGGCAAGCAGTGCCTCGACGCGCGGATTGAGTACGAAATCGATGAAGCGCCGCGCCGCGTCGGGATTCGGCGCGCCCTTTAGCAGCGCCACCGTATTTGGCAGCACGACGACGCCATCGGCAGCAAGCAGCGACTCGGCGATGGACGAGCCGCGCCGGCGCACGACTTCGATGTCGTCCGTATCGGTGAGTCCGAGCAGCGCCTCACCAGTCACCGCCCGCTCACACGTTGCCGAATTGCTGGCGACGATGCGCACTTCGTTCGTCTTGAGACCGACGAGCCATGCGCGCGTCCGCGCTTCGCCCCAGCCCGCGAACAACATCGCGAAGTGGCTGCCGGTCGTGCCGAATTGCGGATTGGCGATCGCGAGTTGGCCGCGCCAGCGCGTATTCAAGAGCGCCGCATGCGAGGCCGGCGCGTCGCCGCTCGAGACCCGCGCTGGATTGAACGCGACGGCGCGCGCGCGCGCCGCAAAACCGGTCCACAGTCCTGTCGCTTCGCGAAACTCCGCGGGGATGTCGTTCGCCGAGCCGGCGCGATACGGCTCGAAGTGACCTTCGCGCGCGAGCAATATGGTGCGCAGTGTTTCGTTGTTCCAAAACACGTCGCAGCGCGGCGCCGCGCTCTCACGGCGCAGTCGTTCGACGAGACCGGCGGTTTTCGTCGCTTCCGTGTCGAACACCGCCTGCACGCGAATGCCGGTCGTTTGCTCGAATTCGGCGAACACGAGTCGGCTATACGCGGGGTCGAGCGCGGTGTAGACGACCACCTCCGCGCGTGGACCCCAGCTGCGCGAAACGAACACCGACGCCGCGATCAGGATCGAGCCGAGCACGAGACCGGCGAGGAGGCCGGCGGGAATGGGGATCATCTGTTTCTCGGACATGAGTCGCGCCCTTTCGGGGCTTGGCTCGCTCAGGTTTCTCGTCATCGAACTCGCCTCGCCGTAAATTTCGCGGAGCTCGCGGGTCCTTGCATGAGCAGATCCAAGCGATCGGCGGCGAGTTGGCCGTGGAAGTTTGTGGTCGCGGTGACAGAGTCGAACTGCGGCAAGTGGCGCGTGCTAAACGTCAGGCGTGCGCCATCGAGCTTGCCATCGACGATCACGCCATCGCCGGTGGGAAAACTGACCGTACCGATGACCCGGTCCGCCAGCGTCTCGAACTGAAAACGGATGACGTACGTGTGGCCATCACGGGTTTTGACGTCGGCGCGCCAATCGCCGTCGAGCAGCGCATCATCGCTCGCGCGCTCGGTCATCGCGTCATCGATGGATTGAATCAGCTCAGCGACATCGAGCGCGAAACGCTCATCGCGCAATGTGTGCGCTAGGCGCCGCGGCAGTTCACGCAACGGCTCCGGCAAGTCTGCGGCACTCGGCATCGCAGCGCCGCCGACGAGCACCGGGATGACGCGCAAATTGTGCGCGAACGCGCTGACGATTTCGGCACGCACCAAATCCTCCGGCGCGTCGAGCCGGCGGCGTCCCTTGTCGTCGGTCATGGCAAGCCATTCGCGGCCGATCACGACGAGCAGAGTGCGGCAGGCCGCGAGCTTCGCGTCGACAACCTGAAAAATATCCTGCCCGGGTTCGATGTCATCGATATCCATGAAGACCTGGTCGGCGCCAAAGTGCGCCGCCAAACGATCGAAGAGCCGCCCCGCGTGCCCGGCGCTATCCCGCCAGCGGTAATTGATGAACAAACTCGCCATGCGCGTCAATCTCCGTCTTGTTGAGGGGTGTTGCTCCAACACCCCTCGTGTTCACGGCTCCGCTCCGCCCCGCTCCGCTCCGCCGCGCGAACACTTCATCCCAACGAGCTCGCCTCCGGCTCGGCGGACGTACTCTCCACGCTCTGCAATCAACCCGCTAGCAGATTCCCGTCGCGCATTTCGAGGATGCGCTGCGCCCGCGCCGCAACGTGCGCGTCGTGCGTGACGAGGAGCAGCGTCGCACCGAGTTCGCGGTGAATCTCATCGAGGAGATCGAGCACGGACTCGCCGGTCGCCGTGTCGAGATTCCCCGTTGGCTCGTCGAGCAAGATCAGGCGCGGATTCTTGACGAGCGCGCGCACGATCGCGACGCGCTGTTTTTCGCCGCCCGAAAGCTGGCCGGGCCGATGGCGTAGCCGCGCGCCGAGACCAACGCGCTCGAGCAACGCGCGCGGATCGCGCGCGCCGGCCGGATCGCGGCGATAGATGAGCGGGAGTCGCGCGTTTTCGAGCGCGCTGCGATCGGCGAGCAGTTGAAAGGTCTGAAATACGAAGCCGATCTCTTCGTTGCGAAGCCGCGTTCGTTCACGGTCAGAGAGCTCGCTGACGAGTCGATCGTTCAGACGATACGTTCCGGCGTCCGGCCGATCGAGGAGACCGAGCACTTGCAACAACGTCGACTTGCCGCAACCAGAGGCGCCGCGCACGGCGACAAATTCGCCGGCCGCGATGTCGAGATCGAGACCACGTAGCGCATCGACGCGCGTTGCCCCGCTGCCATAAACGCGCGCGATGCCCCGCAACTCGACGATGCGCGCTTGCCGCGCTTTGTCGTCATTCATTCCGCGTACTCCCCTAGCGCGCGCGCCGGATCGAGCCGTGCCACGCGGCGCGCCGGAATCGCGTAGCACAACAGGCCTGTGACCAACAGCAAGAGCGGCGCGCCCACGTGCGTCCACGCGGGAAACTCCGGCGTCCAATCGAGAATGGGTTTGACGTATTGCGTCGCGATCAACTCGGCAAGCGCGTAGCCCGGCGCGAGCGCAACCAACACGAGCAGGGTCCCCTCGGCGAGAAGCGCCGAGACGACCGCCACAACGCTCGCACCCTCGACCCGCAGGATGGCGATCTCGCTGAATCGTTCATCGATGGCGAGCGTTGTGATGGTCGCGGTGACCACCAACACGACACAGAGATTCAGTATCCAGATGAAATTCGCGAGCAGTGAGAACGTCTCGACGACTTTGATCACCGACGCGATCCAACGCTTTTGCACATGGTAATAAGGCAGAATACCGCGCACGTCGAAAAACTCCGCGAGCCGTGGCCCGAATACGTCGACATCGCGCGGGTCGTTGACTTGTACGAGCACGCCGCTCGGTGTGTCGAGCTCCGGTTCATAGAGCACATACACGTTTAGAAACTCAAGTCGCTTCGCAGTGAGCTCGCGCGCCCGCGATTGACTACTAAACGCGTTCATGTGTTTGCGCAGCAGAATCGGATCGCGCAGTATTCCGACGACGCGAATCTTGAGGGGCTTGAAATTGCGCACGCCGCGAAACTCCTGGCCGATCAGTTCCTCGAGCGGGCCGCCGTGCAACGTCTGCGCGAGCGCTTCATCGAGCACGGCATTCGCGATTTGGCCGGGCACGAAGCGATCATCCGCCGTAAGAAAGCGACCAGCGACGAGACCGACTTTGATCAACTCTTGAAACTCTGGGCGCGTCGCGATCAGCGTGTTGCTCGACACACCCGCCTCGCAGCGCACTTGCACAAGCTCGATGCGCAACGGTACGACGTTCGCGACCGCTGCGCCCAACTTCGCCTCGAGTTCGGCAATCGCTGGATTATCGATCAGGCGGTCGCCGCCGGCGCCGATCTTGAGTCCGGGAAGTTGATCGAGCTGCAACGGATTGAGGGCCGCAATGACATCGATGCCGAGGCTATTGAGAGTCTGCACGATGGCTTGGCGGCCGCCCTCGACCGCGCCGATCACGACGAGCACCGACGCGAGTCCGACCGCGAAGGTCGCCGCGATCAGCGCACTGCGGAGTGGGTGAGTCGCGAGCGCGCGGACGGCTTCGCGCACGGGTTGCTGCAGCCACGCGCGTATCATCCGCTTTTCCTGAACAGCACCATCGGAGTCGCCTGCGCGGCGCGCCACGCGGGGTACGCGCTCGCGACGAGCGCGCCGACGCCGAGCGCGAGCGCGGCTTTGCCCGTCGTCGTCCACGGCATCGAGAAGGTCATCGCCGCGTTCGCGTCGAGACTCACTCGCAACCACGCGAGCAACATGCCGAGGACGACCCCGGCGACCAGACCGAAAAGCGCGATGATGAACCCCTCCACGACAAACTGCAGAAAGATATCGCTTCGCGACGCGCCCTCGGCGCGGCGAAGCGCAATCTCGCGCCGTCGCCGGAGGCTCGCAAGCAGCAGAATATTAGCGAGCACGACCAGCCCGATAACGAGGAAGAGCGATACCAGCACATCGTTGAGTCGCATGTAGCCGTCGATCTCCGGATTGGTCACGACGCCGAGCAACATGTTGCTCGATACTTTCGGAACGCGGCTCGCGCCGACGAGCGCGTCATAGAGCCGTTGCGCCGTCGCCTCGACCGCGAGCGGATCGACACGGACGAAAATCCAACTGAGGTGCGTGCCGGGCACTTCGGCGCGCGGCAAATAAACTCCGAGTCCTTCTGTTAGACTCCGTGGCAACTCGGGCGTGAAGCCGAGTTGCTGCAACAGATCTTTCACCACATCGGAAAGCGCGCGCCCGGACTCGAAACCGAAGCGGTCTATTTTGCGCTGAGCTGCGTCGGCGACCACCGCGGTGACGCGAAGTCGCAGCGCGCGGGCGGCGACAGCGGGCGATGCGGAGTCTGCGCGCGCGGGTTCAGACGCCGTCACGACGGCGAAGTCCGCCCCCGACGATTTCGTCCGCCATTCGAGCGCGAACTCGCGACCGATAAGTTCTGCAAACCGCGCCGAGTCGACCTCCGCGGACTCAATGCCGAGGAGTCGCCGGGCGAGGCCGGATTCCAGCACCACGGGCAGAACGGGCGACACCGCCACCGCGTCGTTCGCGCCGACCGCCGGCGCCACGCCCGACGCGGCGGACAAGAACGCCGAAAGGTCGCCGGCCAGGACCGCGATTCGGCGCCCAGCGGCAAGCTCCGCATCAGCCCCCAAGATCCACGCAGCCACTGCCGGCGCCGGCACATCGGGCACCGCCGAAGGCGCCGATGATGATGTCGGCGCGGCGAAGACCGCCGCGGCCGTCGTCCGCAGCGCAGACAAAGTGGCGGCGCCGGCTGCTGGCAAGGTCGCGCGCAGCGCGGGCAAGTCGGACTCCTGCGGGACGGATCGCGGTTGCGCCGCGTCGCCAGGACTTATCTGGATGAGGTCCGTGTCGAGTTCGCGCGCGCGCGAAACTGCGCTCGCGCGCGACGCCTCGATCACCGCGCTCGGCACGATCGCGAGCGCAACGCCCCAAATAACCCCTTGCGAAAGCAGCACCGTGCGCCACGGATGACGCCGGCATTCGCCCCACGCGGTAGCGACGGCCGTCGAGAACACGCGAATCCGCACCGAAAAACCTCTTTTCAAGCCCGCGCGAGAACTCTTTAATGACGGGCTTCACGGCGGCGCCCGGTTTCGGGCGTGGGCGTGAGCGCGCGTTTGCGCATCCCGCAGGATGCTCGGAGCGATGCGAGGAGCATGATTCCAGGTCCGCGCGCGAAGTGCTAGGACGAGTCGGGTGTGTTGACGGGTTGAGATGAATTGTCAGTGGGACTCCGCACACGCGGAGGGAGGAGGGCGAAGATGGGAGCTTCCGTTCGAGACGCTTGTGCTGCGCGGAAGCGCGGACTCATCTCGTTGTCCGCCGGCGCGTTGATGATTTGCGGTTCGTTGCTCGCGGGGTGCGGCACCTACATGGCGCCGCCGCGTGGGCCGGATGGTCTGGTCTACAACTACCAGCCCTCCGACATACCCGTGCCGCTCGGCTTTAGCGTGAGCGAAAATGAATTCGAGACTTGGGCGGACATCACGTTCAAGGATGGTCCGCTCGGTTTGCGTACCGGCCGCTTCACGTACTATGGCGACAAACCGCTGTCGGAGTTGTCGCTGTGGTTCCTCGATCAAATGCCGAAAGAAGGCTGGACTCACGCCGACACGACCGACCGCGACGACGTGCGGATGGTCTTCAAGAAGACGGGTGAGGATGCCGAGATACGCATGGAGCGTATTCCGGACGAGCGCGACAAGTACTACATCACGCGACTGACCGTCCGCATTTCGCCTTCGCTGACGAACTAGTTTTTCATTCCAACGAGCTCGCCGCCGGCTCGGAACCATTGTAGAGAGTCCACCGCACCGATGACGAAGGCACAGAAGCCGGCGCCGATCAAGCAGTCCCCCGGGACGCAAGAAGCGCACCTCGAAGACAGCATTGCCCAGGCCACGGACGTTGTCCGCAAGAAGCTGACTCAGTACAGCGTGCACATCGTGGTCGTGGTTGCGCTCATCTTCGGCGTGCTCGGCATCTCGAGTTTCATTGAGAGTTCGAGCCGCGCTCGCGTCGCCGAGTTGAACGGCGAATTCTACGAGGCCTTCACGAAGCGCATTCAAGAAGGAAAGACAGACGCCGAAGTTCGCGCGGCGACGAGCGCGGTTCTACAGCGCCTGCTGAGCGAGAACTGCGCTCCCCCGATGGTGGCACAATATGTCGCGTGGTTGTTCGAGAAAAACGGCGAGGGCTTTCGCGCGGAAGCTTGGCAGCTGCTCGATGATGCGCGCGCGAAACACAAAAACGATCCGTTCTTGAAAAACTTCGAGCTGCAACATCAAGCGGCGCGCCAGCCGTTCACGGTGCCAGCGCCGGCGCCGAAACCGGAAGTGGCGAAGCCCGCCGAAGCGCCGGTCGGCGAAGTGAAGCCGACGCCAGAAGCGACGCCGTCACCGGGAGTGACACCACCGGCCGTGCCGCCACCCGAAGAGGGAGCGGCGGCGCCAAAAACCGGTGGCAACTGAGGCGGACCCCAAAGGGTCCGCGCAAAAATAACTTCGCATTTGGAGGCCGATCTCTAACATATCTCCGCTCCCGGCTCAATCGCGTAATCCTCAACGTAGCCAGGCTACGCCTGCGGTTCCGCTCAATCGCCGAGAACGGACCTACGCCAGATCTCGACCTCCAAATGGAAAGTTATTTTTGCGCGGACCCAAAGCGGTCGAAGTCAATATTCCCCAGGGTGTCTTTCGAATCAGCATTGCGCCCGGTGATGCAGGTTTGCGGCTGGATGTGTTCCTGCACGCGCGCTTTCCCGAACTTTCCCGCAGCTTATTGAAGCGCTACATCGCGGAGGGTCGCATCGTGTGCGACGCGCAGGCGCTCAAGCCCAGTAGCACTCTGCGCGCCGGCCAAGAGTTGGTAGTCGAGCTGCCCGCGCCGCCGTCCGCTACGCCGCTCGCGGAAGCGATATCGCTCGCGGTGCTCTATGAAGACGACGACGTCATCGTGATCGACAAGTCGCCCGATATGGTCGTGCATCCGGGAGCCGGTAACGCGGCAGGCGGCACGATCGTCAATGCGTTGCTTCACTACACGGACGACCTTTCGGGCGCGGGTGGGGAAGAACGGCCAGGTATCGTGCATCGTCTCGATCGGGAAACGTCGGGCGTGTTGCTCATCGCGCGCAATGACCACGCGCATCGCACGGTCGCCGCGCAGTTCAAAGCGCGCACGGTGCGCAAGGAATATCTCGCGCTTGCGCATGGCGTGCCCCGCGCGACGAACGGCACGATCGATTTGCCGATCGCGCGGTCGTTGACGCAGCGCAAGAAAATGGCGATCCGCCACGACGAGCAAGGCAAGCGCTCGGTGACACGCTGGCAACTTGTGCGCGTGCTAGCCGATCGCTTTGCGTGGTTCCATTGTTTTCCCGAGACCGGTCGCACGCATCAGATTCGCGTGCATTTGAAAGCGCTCGGGCATCCGATTCTGTGCGACACGCTGTACGGCCGCGAGAAGCGCCTTTTCCGCGCGGAACTCGAAGGACGCAAACCGCCCGCGGCGGCTGAGCCCATCCTCGCGCGTCACGCGCTCCACGCTTCTCGACTCTCCATCACGCACCCGCGAACGGGCGCGCCTCTCGACTTTCACGCGCCCCTGCCACCCGATCTCGCCGCGCTGTGGGCGCTGGCTGTCGAGTGCGCCGCGCAAAACGAATAGTCGCAATACCCGCGGCCCGGCCTTGCGGTCACGCGCGCGCGGCGAGTTCGTCGCTCAGGACGTGCTCGTGGCGCAGCGCTTCGGGCTTGACGGTACTCGGCGGTTGGCCGGTGACGAAGTCGAGGAGCGCCGTCGGCGGCTTCTCATAGCGCAACGTGTAAAACGGTAGCGGCGTCTCGGTGCGCGGAAACGACGACACGAACGGCGCAATCACGCTCCAATCGACGACCACGAAATCGGTCGCGCGCATGAAGAATTTGCGCGGCGCGAGCCGCTCGCGCCACAACACGACGAAGTCCGTCTGCGGCAGCACGGCGGGAATCGCGTCGGTCCAAACGATGCCGGACTGCGGCCGCTCACCACGTTTGAAGAACACGATGCGCGGCACGAAGATCTTCGCGCCGAGCTCCTGCTGAAAAGCTTCGCGGCGAAAGTTCCAGCGCCAGACCGCCTCGAGTGTTGCGGCCGGCAGCGTCGAGAACCGGGCGCCCTCCGGCAGCTCAATCGCACTGACCGCGGCTTGATTGCCGGCCGTCCAGTTCGCAATGAAGCGCGCGGCCACGAACTCACCGACGCCCGACTCCTCGGCTTGCGGATCGTCGACGACCAGATCAAAGGCCGCAACGAAAGCCGTTAGCTCCTCGATCGCTTCGAGCGCAAAGAAATGCGGACGGGCATAGGCGAGCTCAAAATGCGCCCAGGCATCCGGCTCCGCCATGTCTGCGTCTTCGGCCCCATCTTCCGGTTGGTCCGCTTCGACAAGCTGAAACGAGAAGCTCACGCCCGTATCGGGATTGCCATACCACGCCTGCGTGCCATCGACTCGATAGCGCGGCCGCGAGGAAAAATACTGGGTGAACTCCGCCGCGGTCCGCGGCGCCGCGGCGGCGTCGCGCCCCTTGAAGAACAAGTCGTAGCTCATGACTAAAGTCCGATCTCGTCGAGCTGACCCCGCGTTTTCGTCGCAGCGAAGTATCCGCGCGGAGCGTACTTCGCGGCTCCCGCGCTCGCAAGCGGTCAGTCGTGGCGCGATCGCGACCTCAGAGCCGAGATTTTTGGCGCTCCTCGTCAACTCCCGCTCGACTTCAGCCGATGGATGGAATTGGAACTTCGGACTTGCAGTGCTTGAGCACGAGGAGTGAGCGCGATGACCAAGCCCACTTGCAGTCGGTGCTTCCATCAAGAGGCGATACCGACGCACCAATACGTGAAGTTCGACGACAAGGTCCACACTTTGTGCCAAGAGTGTTGGGAAAAATTCCGCCGCTGGTTTCATTGGGGACAGGGTGAGCCGCGCACGAAGCAGCTCGAACTCTACTGAGTTTGCGAAACACGACCGAGGGGATTCGCATGCGTCACTTCTTGTCAGCGTCACCGACTCGGTTCGCGCGCGGTGGCGGCGCGGTGCTGGCCGTATGCATTTTTGGCTGGGTCGCCGTCGGCGAAGAGCTTCCATCGACCGGCGACGCCGCAATTCCGTACAGCGATACTCGTGAGCTCGAGATTCCGTTTAGCGCCGTCGAAACCGGCGCTGCGCCCGTCGCCGCCCATCAACTTTGGTACACGATCAATGGCGGTGCAAACTGGCAGCGCGCGCCGAGCGAGCACACCGGCGCGTCACCAATTTCGTTCGTCGCGCCGGCCGACGGTCACTACGGCTTCCTCGTCACCGCGCGCGATCGCGCGCGGCGGGAGACCGCGCCCCCCCAACCGGGCACGGTCCCGGATGTGCAAATCATCGTCGACACCACCTCACCGAGCCTCGAAGTGCGCGACCCCGTGGCCGGAACTTCCGTCTACGGCGGCAGCGATGTCCGCATTCGCTTCGAGTGCGACGACGCCAATCTGGGCGAACGCCCGGTCACCGTCGAATGGCGACGCAGCGGCGACGAGCCGTGGCGCGCCATCCTCACGCAAGGTCCGTTCGCGCGCACCGCGTCGCCGATTCAATGGTTTTGTCCGCTCGCGGCGGGCGAACTCGAACTCCGCATCACCGTCGTTGACCTCGCGCACAATGTGACGACGTGGACGACACCGACGCCCATTCATGTGTTGCCCTTCGATGGCTTTCGCGGCGGGCTCTCGATCACCGCGCAACCGGTGTCAGCGTTTCGCCGCTTTCCGGTCTACTATCGCAGCGCAACTTTTTCTCCGATCGAGCTGCGCGAAGTGGAAATCTGGATGCGGCCCGGCGTCGCGGCTTGGGAGCGGCTGACGGATCCGGACGTGACCTCGCCCTACATTTTTGCGGCGCCGGGCGACGGGCGTTACTTTTTCTATCTGCGACTCATTGACCTCAATGGCAACGCGGACCGCGCCGAGCCGACTCCCGACACCCCATTCGACTTGCAGGTCGTCGTCGATGCCCACTCGCCGGAAGGAACGCTCATCGTCGGCGCCGGCGGCGAAAAGCTCGCGCACGCGGCGGGCGCTGGGCTCGATATCACTTGGGAGAGTCAGGATCGCAATCTCGCGCCCGGCGGTTGCGATCTCGAAGTGTCACTCGATGGCGGCGAGACGTGGAAGTCGCTGGCCACCGGCCTCTCCGCGCCTGAGGGTCGAGGCGCGTTTTCGTGGCGCCCACCCCTCATTGAAGCCGACAGCTTGCGACTACGGCTCAAACTGCGCGATCTCGCCGACAACCGCTCGATCATTGATTGCGCGACGCGGGTCCAACTCGTCAATCCGCACGTCGATCCCAAGCAAGTCGCCGAAGAACGATATCAACGCGCGCTCGTGCTCGCGCGCTCGAGCGGCGATCCGCGCGACATGGCGCAACGCAAGCAACTCCTCGCGGCGCTCGAAAGCCTCGAAATGGCGGTCTTGTACGACGCCGAACACTCCGCCGCCTGGCACGACCGCGGCGTGATTCTCAGCATGCTCGGTCGCCATCAGGAGGCGCTCACTTGCTATGAACAGGCGTATCAGCTCGCGCCCGCGCACGCGCCCTTCGTGCTCGACCTCGCGAGCGCGCACTTGAACCTGCACTACTCTGGGGCGGGCGATCGGCGTGAGCATTTGCACCGCGCTGAAGAATCGCTCGCGCGCGTTTCACGCGAACAGATCTACAAGCAACCGCCCGGCGAGTTTCGCGAACTCCTGCGGCGCTTCACGCAACTCAAAAACGAAGTACACGACCAGCTCGCCGAACGCTAGCGGCGCGCCGCACTGGACCTAGATCCGGGGAGTCTGTGCCATGTCGATCTCCATCGCGCCGGCGGCGCCGCCGACCGAAGAGGACGTGCGCGCCGCGAATCGCCGCGTTTACAACTCGAAGAACTTCGATCAATACAACGAGAACAAGAGCATCTTCAACGCCGCGCAGGCGCGGCGACTGCTCGGCATCCTCACGCAACTGCGCGCTCGCACTGGCGGCACGCGCTTTCTCGACATCGGTTGCGGCACCGGCAACTTGCTGCGGCTGGCGCGCGAGGTCTTTCCAGAAGTCGTGGGCCTTGACCAAGCGGAAAAACTGCTCGCCGAAGTGCGCGTCCGCGAGGGACTGCGTGCGCTGACCTCGGGACAAGCGCATCGACTGCCGTTCGCCGACCAATCGATCGACGCTGCCGGCATGTATGCGCTCTTGCATCACATCGTCGATCCCGCGCCCGTCGTCGCGGAAGCGTATCGAGTCCTCAAGCCCGGCGGCATGCTCTACACGGATCACGATCCGAACTACTACTTCGGACGCTTCTACCGCTTTTGGTACCGTCTGAAACATCGACGCCGCCACGGTTTTGGCTCGCTCGACGACGACATGGCCGAATACCACAATGTCTACACGAGCGGAATCGACCCCGAACAGCTGCGACGCGTGTTGCGCACTGTTGGCTTCCGCGAGGTTGAGGTGCGATACCGGCATAGTCTGAATGAGAGTTTTTGCGGCGCGCGGCGCGTGGCGCTTGGCGTGTTGAAAGGACTCACCCACGTGTTGCCGTGCGCGAGTTTCTACAGTCATTTCTACATCTTGGCGACGAAGTAGACGGGGCGAATCGTCCGCTTGCACTTCCCTACCCAACTGCGCACGCGCCGCGCATAATGCGTCCCACGCCGCGCTTGAAACAATCGAGGTAACGGAGCGATGCCGGAACGCAGCACGCATTGGTGTGCGCGCAGAGTTGTTGCTGGCTGGGTGCTCAGGCTGCCGGCGCTGCTCTGTCTGCTAGTGCCTTCTCTGCTGGTGATTTGCCTGCCGGGTTGCAGCATGCCCCCCAGCGAAAACGACTTTCGCTCGCACGAGTCGGGCGGTGCAAGTTCGAACACGGCAAACGGCGGCGGAACGGAACCCGTCGCGGCGACGCATACGACTGATCAACCCGCCCGCCCGATTCCAGCCTTAGACTACGATCCACTCGACCCATCGAGCGATGACTCGACGAGCCGCGATACGAGCACCCAGTCCCCGACTCGCACGGTGCTACTACGCGACGCGGAGCTACTGGCGCCGAACGCGCCCGAACGGTCGGTGGATGGTTCGTCCACCGTCGCCGTGCGGACGGCGCGCGGCGCGGCCAGCGATGTCGCACGCGCGAATCCGGGTGATGGCGCGAACACGGCGACCCTCGCGGAAAGTGCCGGCGCGTCGGAGGCCGACGTTTCGCGCGTCGACACGCAACGAGAAGAGCAGAAGGTCCGCGAGCTACTCGCCGCGCTCGACGAATTCGGCGCCGCCCCCGAAGAGGAATTGACGCATGCGCGCCGGTTGCAAAAACACAAGCTGCTCATTCGTTTGATTGCATGCCACTTTCTCGACTCGGCGGCGGAGGAAAGTTATCGCGACGCGCTGCTCGCCCACCTCGAGCGGCTTTATCATCCGGCGCAACTCCTCAAGCATCTCGCGGCGGCATTCTACGAAGACTTGGGTCTCGGAATCGCCGACTCACAGCGCACCGGCGCGCCGACCGCATCGTCGAAAGCGCCGACGACGGCGCTGCGCGCCAAAGACCTGCGCATTTCCGGCGTAAAGTTACAAGGACAATATGTCGACTACAGCGGCGCCACGTTGCGCGCGGGGCAGCCGATTCGTCTCGAAGTCCTCGTCCAGAACATCGCAAATCTCCGCGAAGGAAACGGCTGGCGCCGTCGGTTGTCCTTCGCGTTTCGACTTTACGATGCACGGCTCGTAAAGGTCCCATCGGCGCAAACCGAAGAAAACTGGACCGAGCACACGGAAGCGGAGGACCGCGAGATTCGGCTGCAACTCAAGTATGAACTGCCGGCGACGCTCAAGCCGGGTAAGCACCGACTCGTGCTCGAAGTGCGAAATGGTTCCGGCGACGAGCCGGAGGCGAGCGCCGAGCTCGAGTTTTCGGTTCACGCGTGAAACCAGCGCCTGGCACCGGACTCCGCATCTCGGGCGGCGACTTGCGCGGGAAGCGACTCGCCGTGCCACCGGGTCTCGCCGTGCGGCCGATGCGCAGTCGCGTGCGCGAAGCGCTCTTTAACATGCTCGGCGGAAATCTGCGGGCGGCGCGCGTCTTGGATGTCTTCAGCGGCTCCGGCGCCATCGCGATCGAAGCGATCTCACGCGGCGCGATTGCCGCAACGTTGATCGAGAACGGCGCGGAAGTCTTACCGGTCTTGCGCGCGAATCTCCAAGGCCTGTTGCTCGAACGCCGCTGCCAGGTGCTGGAGGTCGACGCTTACGGCGCCGAATCGACGATCGCGAGTGCGCTCGCGGAACCGCTCGACCTCGTGTTTCTCGATCCACCGTTCGCCGACTACGAACTCGCGTCGCCAGGGCGGAATCCCTGGCAACTCGCGTTTAGTCTGGGGCTTCGCCATTTGAAGCCCGGCGGTCACGTCGGACTCGAGATTCCATCCGAATTCACACCGCCGAGCGCGCCGGTCGGTCTCGAACTGCGCGTCGATCGGCGCTACGGAGACACGAAGCTGGTGTTGTGGCGGCGAACTGGGTAACAATGGCGCGCGTTTTGCGCGCGGCGCGCTGCAGTGTGATTTTCGCACCTTAAACCGGCGGCGCGAACGCAAACGCTCGCACGAGAATTGGCTCGGAAAGCAATCCTGACGGGAGCATTCATGGGACTCCTCGACAAACTACGCGGCGAATTCGTCGACATCGTTGAGTGGATCGATGACACGCGGCACACATTGGTGTGGCGTTTTCCACGCTACCACAACCAAATCAAGATGGGCGCGCAGCTCATCGTTCGCCCCGGCCAACAGGCGATTTTCGTCAATGAGGGCAAGATCGCGGACATCTTCAACCCGGGCACCCACACGTTGGCGACCAAGAACCTGCCGATTCTCAGCACGCTGCAGGGTTGGAAGTACGGCTTCGATAGCCCGTTCAAGGCCGAAGTTTATTTTGTCAGCACGCGGCAAGTCACGGATCTCAAGTGGGGCACGCCGAACCCGGTGATGCTGCGCGATCCGGATTTCGGCCCGATCCGCTTGCGCGCATTCGGCACCTACACGTTGCAAGCGACCGATCCGCGCGCGCTGCTGACGGAGCTAGTCGGCACGGACGGCGTCTTTGAGGCCGACGAAGTGAGCGAGCTCTTGCGTTCGATGATCAACACGGCGTTCGCCGAAGTGATTGGATCGAGCAAGATCGCGGCGCTAGATTTAGCGGCGAGCTACAAGGACCTTTCCGATCAGCTGCGGCGCAACGTCGTCGAGCGCGTCGACGACGAGTACGGTCTCGATATTCCAGCCCTGCAGATCGTGAATATCTCGTTCCCGGAAGAAGTCGAGAAGGCGCTCGACAAACGCACCAGCATGGGCGTGATCGGCGACCTCGGCCGATACCAGCAGTATCAAATGGCGAATGCCATGACGGCCGCCGCGGCGAATCCGGGCGGTGGCGGTGGCGGCGCCGCCGAAGGCATGGGGCTTGGAATGGGGTACGTGATGGCGCAACAGATGGCGCGCAACATGGGAGGTATCGGCGCGGCGCCAATGATGCCGCCCGCGCCGCCACCGGTCGCGCAGCCGTGGTACATCGCCGAGCAGGGCCGCACCGTCGGTCCAATCGATCCGGCCCAACTTGCGAGCTATTTCGCCGCCGGTCGCATCACCGCGGCGACGATGGTGTGGTGTCACGGTATGCCGGCGTGGTTGCCTGCGGGACAAGTGCCGCAGCTCGCGGGCGCGTCGCCGCCACCTCCGCCGCCCGCCGCGAGCGCATGAGCGCGGCCGCGGAAAGTTCGGCGTCGTCGCAGCCTTCCGCTCGACCGGCGACCGGCGAAACCACCGACGATGGCAAGGGCCGCATCTTTCCCTGCGAGGGATGCGGCTCCGATCTGCGCTTTCACGTCGGCGTGCAAAAGCTCCAATGCGAGCATTGTGGCTTCACGAAGGAGCTGGCGCTCGCGGTCGAAACGCTGCCCGAGCAAGACTTTCACGCGATGGTCGCGCGGATGCAAAAACAGCACGACGCGCGACGCGACTCACAAAGCCCGGGGGCCGGCACCAGTGTCGTCACGGATGCGCGTGAAGTCCGCTGTGAGTCGTGCGCCGCAAAAGTCGTCTTCATGGGCGGCATCACCAGCACCGATTGCGCCTATTGCGGCTCGCCCATTCAGATCGATAGCGCCGAGGAGTTCAAAGAGCGCGTACGCATCGACGGCGTGTTGCCGTTTCGCATCACGCGAGAAGCCGCGCACACCCAGCTCGCCGCGTGGGTGCGTTCGCGTTGGTTCGCGCCCAACAAGTTCAAGAAACTCGGCGTGTCCGACAAGTTCAGCGGCTGCTACATGCCGTACTGGACCTACGACTCGCTGACGCAGAATGCGTATCGCGGCGAGCGCGGTGAACACTATTGGGTGACCGTCGGCACGGGTAAAAACCGGCGACGCGTTCGCCACACGCGTTGGTATCCGGCGGCCGGCAAGTTTCAGCGCTTCTTCGATGATGTGCTGGTGCCGGCGGCCGGCGGACTGCCGCCGAAGCTGGTCGAGAAGCTCGAGCCGTGGCGACTCGATCTCTGCACACCGTTTCAACAGGACGTCATCGCCGGCTTCCAAGCGCGGCGCTACGAGGTAAGTCTCGAACAGGGATTCAAAAGCGCGCGCGGGCAAATCGACGCTGCGATACGAGCCGACGTGCGCGCGCGGATCGGCGGTGATGAGCAACGCATTCATGCGATCCAAACGCACTATGACGCCGTCACCTACAAACTACTGCTGTTACCCGTTTGGCTCTTGAGCTACAAGTTCCACGCGAAGCTCTATCAACTGTTAGTGAATGCGTCGACCGGCGAAGTGCAGGGACAGCGACCCTATAGCTGGATCAAGATCACGCTCACCGTACTGCTCTCGTTGGCAATCGTGCTCGGCGGTATAGCGCTCTTCAAAGCGACCGAGTCGTGACGCAACAAAGTTGCTGACGCAGACGAAAGCTCCTGGCACAATGCGCGCTTCACGCTTCGGGGGGCTTGGAAGCGCACGGGTAAGGGTCCGCGCAAAAAAAGCTTTACATTTGGAGGTCGAGATCTGACGTAGGTCCGTTCGCGGCGATTGAGCGGAACCGCAGGCGTAGCCTGGCTACGTTGAGGATTACGCGATTGAGCCGCGAGCGGAGGTAGGTTAGAGATCGGCCTCAAAATGCGAAGTTGTTTTTGCGCGGACCCAAAGTAAAGGATTAGCAATGGAGCTCATAAATCGGGAGCTGTTGAAGAGACTGTGCGAGGCCTCCGGTGCGCCTGGCTTCGAAGATCGTATCCGAGCGATTTATAAGAAAGAGATCACTCCGCACGTTCACAAAGTTGAGACCGACGGACTCGGCAACGTGATCGCGCTCAAGCGTGGGAGCGGTAGCACCGGCACGCCCCGCAAGGTGATGCTCGCCGGCCATATGGATGAAATCGGCTTCGTCGTGCGGCACATCGACGACAACGGTTTCTTGCGGGTGCACGCGCTCGGCGGTTTCGACCCCAAGACTTTGATCGCGAAACGCGTCCGCATCATCAATTCGCAGGATGAGGAAATCGTCGGCGTCATCGGCACTAAACCCGTGCACATCATGAACGCCGAAGAGAAGAAGAAACTGCCCGAGCTCGAGGACTTGTTCGTCGATGTCGGGTTACCGGTCGCGAAAGTGCGCGACAAGATTCAGCCGGGTGACCCCGTCACGTTGCTCCAAGACTTCATCCAGCTCGGCGACTACTACTCGGCGAAGTCGATGGACAACCGTGTTTCGATTTACACGCTGATTGAAGTCCTGCGCCGCGTGAAAGACCACAAGGTCGACATCTACGCGGTCGCGACCAGCCAAGAAGAAGTCGGCTTGCGCGGCGCAATGACCGCCGCGCATCGCATCCGGCCCGATATGGGCGTCGCGATCGATGTCACGCTGGCGTGCGACGTGCCGGGCGCAAAACCCGAGGAGCACATCACGCATCTGACAAAGGGCACGGCGATCAAGGTGCTCGATTCTTCGTTCATCGCTTCACCGAAGCTCGTGCGCTATTTTCGCGAGTTGGCGCAGAAGCACGAGATCCCCTACCAAATGGAGATCTTGCCGAAGGGCGGCACCGACGCCGGCGGCATCCAACGCGCCGGCGAGGCCGTGCCATCGATTACGCTCTCGGTGCCGACGCGCTACGTCCACTCGGTCGTCGAGACGATCTACGGTCCCGATCTCGAAGCGACCGTCGACCTACTCGCGCGCTTCTTGGAGACGGCACACGAAGTCGATCTCAGTTATTAGCCCCGTTAGATCGCGCCATCCGTTTCGCGACCGCGCAGCTTCGTGAGATTCACGCTTCCCGCCCGCACGATGGTGCGAGCGGTGAGGTCGTAGCGATACCATTCGACGACTTCGTGAAACTGGCGCGAAAAAGAAAACGGCCGCGGGTGGCGCGCGATCGCAAACCGAATCGCGCGGAGTTCGCCGTTGCTCTCGACCTCGGGCTCGATGGCTTCGACTCGTGGACGATGGTCCGGACGCAGCGAAGTGCCCTTGAGCAGCGCCGGGTCGGCAAACGCCGAACTCAGCACCGCGCGCGTCGCACGCTCGAGGCGTCGACGCGATCGCCACGCGCGCAACCATGCCGAAAGGCCGGCGAGAAAAGACTTCTTCAATTCCGGCGGCCGCGGAAGCGCTTACTCATATTGATCATGAACTCGCGTTCCTCGTTCGTGAGGGAGTCGAGGCCGCCGCTCGAGACTTTCTGCAGCAGGAAGTCCATGCGCTTTTCGTCGCGATCATTGATCGAGTCTTCGCCCGGCTCGGAGCGGCCGAACTCACGTTGCGACATCGATCGCACCTCGCGGCGC
>JBJXGE010000074.1:0-2870 GCA_046154185.1 Planctomycetota bacterium | reverse complement strand
GTAGTTGTTGCGACGCAGCGCGTTCTGCACATCGCCGGGCGCGAGCTGATACGCGGCGAGACGATCGGGATCGATCCAGATGCGCATCGCGATTTGACGACCGCCTTCGATGCCGACGCGCTGCACGCCGGGCAGCGTCGCGAACTGCGGTTGCAGTGTGCGCGCCAGCCAGTCCGTCACCGCGGGCACGCCGCGTTCGTTCGAGGTGAAGCTGAGATAGAACGAGGCGTACGGTCGGTCCGCGCGTTGAATCTCGACGATGGGTGGCTCGGCTTCGGCGGGCAGTTCCGAGCGCACTTGTTGCAGCCGCGCGTTGATTTCCGCGAGCGCCGCCGTGCTGCTGTGATTGAGTTTGAGTCGCACCGTGATCGTGCTGACGCCGGCGCGACTCGTCGACTCGAGGTAGTCGACGCCGCTGATCGCGGACACGACGCGCTCGATCGGCGTCGTCAAAAAGCCGCGAATCGTCTCGGCGCTTGCGCCCGTGTAGACCGTGGTGATCAACACGGACGAACTTTCGATCTTCGGGAATTGCTGCACGGGCAGCGTCGTCAAGGAACTCCACCCTATCAGCAAGATGACCAGGTTGACGACGATGGCCAACACCGGGTGCCTGATGAAAATGTCGGTGAACGATCGCATGGAGTCGTCTTTCTCGCGTCGACGGGTAGCTGGTTTCCGCGCGTTAAGGGGCCGTCTTGGTTTCGCCGCTCGGCGCTTCACCGCCGACGACGGCGACCAATACGCCTTCCCGCAGTTTGAAGGATCCAGCCGTCGCGACACGATCTCCGAGCGCGATACCGGAATAAATCACGACGTCGTCGCCGAGCATCGGGCCGCTCTGCACATTGCGCAGTTGGGCGCGCAGTTTTCCTTCCGAATCGTCCGCGAGCACATAAACATGGTCACCGCTCGGCCCCTTGCGCAGCGCGTTTACCGGCACGACGACGACATTGCGCGCAGCGCCGACCGGAACGACCGCGCGCACTGACGCACCGGGCACGAGTGACGCGCCGGAAGCGCTGGCGCGGCCGACGCCATCGACCCGCACGCGCACCGTGGCGTTGCGCGTCGACGGATCGACGCGCGAGTCGATCGCGACGATCTTCGCGGCGAGCGCATCGCGCGCCGCGAAGATCTGTACGGTCTCGCCTTCGCGCAGCTCCGCTGCGACGCGCTGAGGCACGGCGAAGTCAACGTGCACGCCGTCATCGACCCCTTGCAAGGTTGTCAGTTGAGTGCCTTCCGCCAAGTATTGGCCGGGGTGCACATCGGAGAGTCCAATCCGCGCGCGAAACGGCGCGCGGATGGTTTTCCGTGCGATGATCGCCTTGGTGCGCGCCGTCTGCGCGAGCGCGACGTCGCGCACGGAGCGGGCGCGTTCGACGTCGACCGCGGAGGCGCCGCCGCCTTGGCTCGCGCGATCCATGCGCGTGAGCATCGTCTCGGCGAGCACCGCTTCGGCTTCGAGCGCTTTGAGTTCGGCCTCCTCCACTGCGACGTCGAGCGCGACCAGCACGGTGTCGGCTTCGACGATCTGCCCGGGAGTGAGCGACACTTTTCGCACCGTGCCGGAAATTTCGTTTCGCAGCGTGACGGATCGCAATGCCATGACGGTGCCGATTGCGGTGGTGGTGCGGCGAAACTCCCGTTCGCGCGCGACCGCCGCAGTCACGGCTTCCATCGGTTCCGGTTGGTTGGCTGCGGCGGCTTGATTGGCTTCCATGGCTCTGCGTTTCCACATTGCGAGCCCCGCTCCGGTCGCGCCGACGGCGACGAGCAAAACAACGGATCCAATCCAGGCGCGACGATTCATGCGCGACGACCTCCTCGGCTCTTGGCGGTCGAGAGCGACAGTTGCTTAGTGGTCTTCTTCGATGTTTGCTTCGCAGACTGTTTCACAACGGCCTTCGCGGTTTTTCGAGCGGAATGTTTCGGTAGCACGACGTTGGCGCGCGCCAACATGTCTTCGAGCGCGAGGCGGACGCGCACGACGAGCGCTTGATCGACCGGAACGAGACCGAGCACCCAGTCGAGCCACAGTCCATCGATGGCGGCAACCACCGCTTCGCCGACGCCGGGCGGCAATCCATCCTCCGCGATGCGTCGATGCAGATCGCCGTAGGTGGCGCGCATCGGCTCGATGAGCGAAGGATTCTGCGCGAGCGCGGCGAAGACTGCGCTCGAACTCCCGCGCAGTTGTTCGGTCCAACACTTGGCATCCGACAGGCAGTGCGTGAGAAGTGCGCGTGACATCCGCCCGCGGCCCGGCGGCGTTTTCTCGAACGCTTCGGTGTAGCACGCGCGCCATCCTTCGGCGCAACGCGTCACGAGCCCTTCGACAAGTTTGTCCTTGGTCGGAAAGTGATGGAGGAGCCCGCCCTTACTCATCCCGGCCTCGGCGGCGACCGCGTCGAGCGTTAAGTTGGCGATTCCCTTCCGCACCACCACGGCCTCGGCGGCGTCCAACATCGTGTCTCTCAGCATCGAATTCCTTCGCGGTTAGCGCTGCCGTCGTCTGCAGTTTCGATTACGGCCGGGCCTTATACCGTCCGGACGGTCGGGAGTCAACCGTCCGGACGGTCCGAAAAAGGACGGGCGTGGAAACCAGCGCTTTCGATTGTGACGCCGGCGACTTGCTATTTCAAAAAAGCGCCCGTAGAAACGGCGCCATGTATGAGTTCAGCTGTACAGCAGAGCGAATTCGTACCTCGGCGGTTGGCGAAGACAGTTAGAGCTACGATCGTTGCGCGAGTGGGGGGGCCTGCGGATCGCCTACGTGATCGATCCTTCCGGTGTGCTTTGGCACGTGGCGCAACGCCGACTGGGTACCCAAGATGACGAACAACCGGTTCAGCGGGGGGGGGGGG
>JBJXGE010000052.1:0-5356 GCA_046154185.1 Planctomycetota bacterium | reverse complement strand
CACGCTTCTGGTGGCCATGCCGCAGCCGCGCGACGAATTGAGCTTAACTTCATTCGCTTCATACTCGGCGTCGCACAAGAATGACCCGACACGCCTCAGCAACCTGAGTGGGTGTCTCGCTTCGTGCTTCGCTTGGTAGAGGCGCATGTTCACGATTGCCGAGGCCTTGGAGTAACCCGCGGCGTGGCGGCGTCCAATCGCACCGCGGAGATGATCACGTCTGCTGAGGCTGTGACTGCCGTGCCCGTGCCGCGCAATTCGCAATGGACAAAGAACTCCGCGCGATTCATCATAACCGGCGGGAGGATCTATCATGAAGATTGCGATTCGCCGGTTCGCTACCGCGTCGGTGGCCGTCCTGGTTGCCGCGCTGCCTGCGGCTGCCCAGAGGGCACTGGTCGCCGATTCGTCCAACCAGAGGGTGGTCTTTGTCGATACCCAGACGGGCGAGCAATCGCCGGTGGCGCTCGGTGGCGTAGCCGATGGACCGATCGCCGCGATCCACGCTGCGCCTCGCGCCGGATCCTCCGTTGTCTATCTCGCTCGGGTCGGTCGGCGAGCGATCGCGATTCTCGATCCGGACAGTACCGGCCCACCTCGGGAGCTGTCCTTGAAGTTTTATCCCGAGAGGTTGATACCCATCGGTGACGGCCGCTACGTCTGGGTGTGGGGTGACGGGCTGGGCGCGGTTATCGATTCGGCGTCGGATCAAGTCGTCGGCCAGATCATCCCGTCCTACGAGGGTCCAGTCGGCGCAGTCGGGGATGAATTGGTCATCGATTCTTCGTCGTCGGCGTCCGAATCGCTGCAGCTCATCAATCCCTTCACCGGTCGACGGCGCTGGATCCCGTTGGCGCAGCCAGGCCGCGTCGTTGCTCTCGATGCAACCCGGGGCCACGTAGTGATCGCACATGGGTCGGGCGGTCTATCCGTTGTTGACCTCTCCGATGGCGGTACGATCGCTCGCGTTTATACCCGCTACCCAATCCGCCGCGTCGCGATCGCGCCGAACGGCGGATGGGCCTACGCGGTCGACGACCAAGGCGACATCCTCGAGATCGACCTCAAGGCGCAGCGCGTCGGCGGCCGCTTACAAGTTGCGGCGGATCGCGAGGCCACTGTTCGAATCGCCCCGGACGGCCTGCGTGCGTACGTGAGCACCAACGCCGGGCTCATGGTGATCGACACCAGTATTGGCTTGCCGGAGATGACCCTCGACACCGCGGCGACGGCGTTTTCGCTGGCGCCGGACGGCTGGCTGCTGCTGGCCTATTCGCAAGAGCCCGGCCGCGACTGGAGCGTGAAGCTATTCGATCAACGCCAACCCGCTGAGAGCTTTGCTTCGCTGTCGGTTGACGAACTTCCGATCACTTCATTCTCCGCGGACGGGCGCTATGCCTTTGTCGCGAGCCGCTCGAGGATGGTGCGAATCGATCGCGACTCCCGATATTCCGCCCAAGAAATCTGGCTCGGCGACGGTGGAGCGTTTGTTCCGGAACGAATCGTGAGCGCGGGCAACAAGGCCTTCGTGACTTCGGAGCGCGGGGTAGCGATCGTCGACCTCGCTAGCGAAGCAGTCGATTCGATCGTCCCCTACCCCGAGGGCTATAGCGGGGTGAACGTGGCCCGGATCGCCGCGGCGCCGGATGGGCAATCGATATTCCTGGCGGTGGAAGGTAGCGAATTGATCTGGCGTTACTTTCTCGCAACCGATCATTGGACGCCTTTGCCCGTGCGCACGTCAGGGTTGTGGCGCGCGATCGGCGTCAGCGCGGACGGCACGACCTTGGCGATCGGCTATTCCGCCGCCGGCACCGGGCATGTGGTGGCCATCAACCTGGCCACTGGCGCGACCACGAGCGACGTGAATGTCGGTGGGTGTGCTCCGGCGACGATCGCCACGAGTCCGTCGGGGCAGCGGATCACGATCTCGTGCCTCGAAGAAAACGCCGGATCCACTCGGGTGATCGATATCGACAGCCTCGCCGGTCGGGTCGTCCATGGCACGGAGGCGGTCTCGGACGGCTACTCGTTGCGCGCCGTCGAGGTATCGTCGAATGGGACCAGCTACGTGGCCGCCTCGATCGGTGCGGCGAGCTGCTTCTCCGGCCCTTCGTATCTCGTGCTGCGGCAACACGGTGCGGCTACGGAACAGCGAGTCGCGATGCGCGACGTCCGCTTCGGCGATGCCTTTGTCGACGACGCACGCGATCTGCTGATCGCGACCGACCGTGCAACGAATTCCATCGTCGTCGCCAATTTGGCTACCGGCGACTTCCGCCTTTTACCGGTCGCCTGGACCCCCTCCGCGATTGCGCCGGTGCCGCCGTCGCTCCATCCCGGAGGCCCACCGCCGCCGGGACCGGTAGATATCGCGGTGTTCGCGGGCGGGTTGGGTAGAGTGGGGACACTCGTCGGTTCATCGCCGGGAGGCTTCAACGTCGGAGTGTGCGACGAAGAGGGCGGGGGCGCATACTCGACGCGCATCTCCGCCGCCGGATTTACCTGGGACGGCCGCACCGCATTGATTGCCACGTACGATTCCGTCCTTGTGATCGCCGATCCCGTGAGCGGCCGATCGCTCGGATCCATCCCACTGCCCTACGACGTCGAAGAAGTGGTTGTCAGCTCGGATGACGCCTTGGCGTTTCTCCGTCCGGCGCGCGAGAACGGGATCGGTGTCGTCGATATCAACGCCCGCAGGTTTGTCGTCACGCTCGCGGCCGATCTCCAATTCCACGACCTCGAAACCGCGACCGACCCACGCTATCTCTACGCGCTCGAGGGAACCCGGATCGCCGTGTTCGATACTACCAACGGCGGAATCGTCCGATCGATCGAGATACCTGGGGGTCCGCTAGCCTTCGCGGTTCATGACGCACCGTGGTCCTTGTACGCTGCCTGGCCCGACCAAGAGGCAGGAACGCGTCTGGCTTCCTTGCGCGAGGATGGATCGATTCTAGCCACGACCATAACGGATGGGTTTCTTCACGATCTGGAGGCAACATCCGACGGCCGCGTTTACGCGTCGCTGGGTGGCGCGGTGGTCGAGTTTGACTCGGATCTGGAGACGACGCGTACACTTCCGTTACTCAACGCAAGCTCGCAGATCAAATTGAGCCGCGACGGACGGTTTCTGTACTCCGCGGACGACGATCTCGAGGTGTACGACCTCGAAAGCGGTGAACGCGTCCTGCTGGTCCCGGTGGAGCGAGCTTACCCTGTAGTTGCACTTGGGTGTGGCCGGGATTGTCCAGCGGTGGCGACGCCGCCGGAGCGAACCCCGGCGAATCTGTTTCCTACCCTGACGCCGAAGCCGTCTCCGACGCCCTATCCTCGGCCGACGCGGCCGGTTCCGTTGCAGCCATACGATACCATTGCAGCCGATGAAGTTCGGCTGGCTGCGGGCGGGAGTGGCACGCTGGCGATTCGCTACTATGGCCAGACATTCTTCAACTCCGTTCAGCACGAGATCAGGTTCGATCCCCGCGCCGGAATCGCGGGGTGGGTCGATGGGCGTCCGGACTGTACAACTCACTTCGATCGCGGCGTCTTTACCTTCGTGCCCAGAGGCTGCGTGCCCGGGGAGGATTGTACCGGCCTGCAGGCGGTCATCACCGATCGCTACCGCATCAGCGACCCGTTCGATTCGGTTGTGCTCTACGAGTGCCGGGCCGAGGTTTCCGCCGCCGCGCCTCCGGGCCGATATCCCATTCTTCTGTCACCGACGACAGCCTGGACATGCTGCGATGCGCGGCCAATTACGGAGCTTGCCGGCGCTATCCTCGTCGGCGATGAACCTGAACCGCCTCTCGTTCCGCCTTCCGCGCCGACGGGTCTCTCTTGCGGAATATTCGGTGGCTTCGCCAGTGAACTTTGTGTTGGTTCGGGGGAGACGGAACCGGGGGGGCAGCTCGACATTGGGGTCGACTTCATCCCGAGAACCGATCACTTCACGCAGTTGCAGGGCCGGATCCGGTTGCCCGAATCGATCACCGTAGCGCGCGGAGCGGATGGGCAGCCCGAATGCCGTTCGGCAGTCGCCGATACGGCGGGTAGCGGTGGACTGAAGATTATTGTAGCAGCGTCGGAATGCGGCGAGGGTGCCCTCTGCGAGACCCTCGAATTTTCCATCTCCGACTTCATCGCCGGCATGGGTGCCACGCGCGCGCCTCTATTCCAGTGTGTCTTCGAGGTCGCGGAGAGCGCCGCGCCGGGGGCCTATCGGATCAATATCGCGCCGAGGCGCGCCAGCAATGGTGCGGCTTCGCTGGCGGTTTCAAATTCCGGCGGGACGCTGCTTGTGCGCGGCATTCCGACTCCCGTCGCCTCGCCAACGTTGGCGCCATCGCCGACCCCGGTGCTTGATCCTTCGGCAACAGCCACCGCGACGGCTACAGCCGAGCGCTCCAACGGTGGTGGCTCTGGATGTTCCTCGACGCGCAACTCGGCCGGGTCGAGCGGGGTGCTGCTTGCCGGCGCGGCCTTGCTTGTCATGTGTCGCCGCACCCGTAGCAGCCCGTTGAAAAGCGACGATTCGGCGGCCGGAGCGCCGACCGCATCACTGCCTCGGTAGATCTGAGGATCGCGCCCAACCAGGCGTGAAGGACGGTGTCGGTGCGCTTTGGGCTGCGCAAGACGGCGTAATAGGCCGACGCAAGGCGTTACGAAGACACCCATGAGTTGTGGCCGGGCGCGCGGCCACAACTCATGGGGCCGCAAATCATGGGTGTCCGCCGAGAGGATTACCGACCGAGGCACGCCGGTCGCGCGGCTGCTGCCGCCGACTCCGATCCCCGTCGACAAGCCGTTCGCCCGCCGCAAATTTCTGCCCGGCGTTGCCGCTCTGATCGAGCGCCCCATCGACGGCCCTGATAGCGCCGAGATCATCTCCTCGATGCGAGGCGAAGACTGATCTACTTCGACTCCTGCTATCTCGCGAAGCTGTACCTGATGGAGCCGGATAGCCCTCGGGTGCGGGCGTCGGCGGAATCTGCCGATGGCCTCGCGAGTTGTGCCATCGCCCGCGGCGAGGTGCTCGCCTCGTTTCATCGTCACCTCCGCGAGGGACGACTGACGCAATCTGAATTCCGGCAACTCGCGGCACAGGTGGAGGTCGATCTGGAGGCCGTTCTGTGGACAGCGCTACCAGTGACCTCGCTGCTGATCGAGTCGCAGGCGCGTCGCATCGCCGGACTCCCAGCCGCCGGATTCCTCCGCGCCGCCGATGCCTTGCATCTGGAGTGCGCGGCAGCGGCGGGCTTGGCCGAGATCTACAGCAGCGACCGCCATCTGATTGCCGCCGCCCCGCACTTCGGGCTCCGGCCGGTGGTCCTGTGACCCCGCCCCAGATCTA
>JBJXGE010000051.1:0-18280 GCA_046154185.1 Planctomycetota bacterium | reverse complement strand
TGCAGGCCGGATCTCTCTCCTACTCGTTACCCGGGGTAGGCCGGCAGACCGGCCAACCCCGGGCTATATCCCGTCGGGCCTTTCAGGCCCTCTCAGATTCGGACGTCGCGAGGCGCACCGACTCCATTGCGAAGATGGATTCGTCCGCAGTCGTCGTTGAATGCGGCGATCCGCGTGCACCTCGCGATACGAATGACGCGATAGAAAAAGAACCGTTCCAATCTGAGGGCCTGCAAGGCCCGTCGGGTTATAGCCCGGGGTTGACCGGCAGGGTCGGTCCGCCGGCCCGGCCGGTCTACCCCGGGTCAGGGTAAGGAGGCGATCCGGCCTGCAAGGCCGGAGGAGAATCCTCGCCTCGCGCCGATAGTGCGCCGCATGCGCGATGTCGATGGCGAGGCGAACGGCCAACCGATCGGCGATGGCAAATCGAGTCGTCCGAAGTCGTCGCCGATTGAATGGTGTCGCATCGCGTGGACCTCGCGATGCGATGCCGTGATCGAAAAGAGCCGATCCGATCTGACGGCCTGCAAGGCCCGTCGGGTTATAGCCCGGGGTTGACCGGCAACTACATATCAACTGACCCAACGACGCCGACTCGCTCCGCCGATCGCGTCAGTACTACTCGCGCGGATACATCTCCACGACTTGCTGCAACAACTCGAGCCGCGCGCTGATCCACGGGTCGACGACGACCGGGCGGCCGGCGAGAACGCGGGTGAGGGACGCGACGAAGTCGCGGAGCAGCGCGGTCATTGGATCGGCGAGCGGGACGCTGCGGCCGGCGCCTTCGGCGGTGTCGGCGAGGTTCATGCGATAGCCGGGCTCTTCGATGCGTCGATAAGCGGCGTGGCCGTTGATCGCGTAGCTCGCGGGCCGCGGCGGCGCGTCGACGCGCAGCAGGCGGCACGTCACGACGATGTTCGCGCGCGTGCCCGGGTAGACCGCTTCGAGGTCGAGCATATGGACCGGCTCCGGTCCTTTTCTGTATTTGATCGCTTCGAGTACCGGCGCGCGGGGCGCATCGAGCGCGCACAGCATGCTCGCGACGTGAGAAAAACTATCGACGAGCATCTGCGGTCCACTCGATGACGGACACAACAGCATACTGAAGCGCGTGACCGGCTGAGCCGCGCTGTACGCGCCGGGATAGAGTTCCAAGAATGAGTCGAGCGTATACGGCCATTGCACGTTCTCCCACAAGAGGAGCCCGCGATCACGAAATTGGAGTTCGAGTTCCTCGACGCGCATGACGACTTCGGGCGCCACGGCCGGCGATGCCGTCCCCCACACGAGCGGCTTCTCACACAACACGTGCTTGCCGGCGGCCAGCGCCGCCGCGAGATACTCCAGATGCGTTTCATGCGGCGAGGCGATGACGAGCGCGTCGATCGTCTCCACCGCTAAAAGTTCTTGGAGCCGCGCATACCCGCGCACTTGGAGGTCGTGATGCGCGCCCAAGTCCGCGACCGCGCGCGCCGCGGACTCCGGGCTCGAACCGAGGACCGCCACGACTTCCGCGCCGAGCGCGGCGAGCTGACAAGCCATGAAACCGCCGAGCCCTTGGCGCACGCGGCGCGCGCCGACAATCGCGATGCGCGGCTTGCGTTCGGTCCGAGCAATCATGGCGACAACTTTCCGGCGCAGTTCGCCATCAACAACCTAAGGGTCCGCGCAAAATTAACTTCGCGTTGGGAGGCCGATCTCTAACATATCTCCGCTCGCGTCTCAATCGCGTAATCCTCAACGTAGCCAGGCTACGCCTGCGGTTCCGCTCAATCGCCGCGAACGGACCTACGTCAGATCTCGACCTCCCAATGTAAAGTTAATTTTGCGCGGACCCTAAATTATCAATGCTCGACCGCAGATGCTCCGGAAGCTCATGCGCGAAGAGATCGAGTTGCGGCAAATAACCGAGGCGATCGGCAAGCCGCAACAGCCCGACCTCGGTTTTCAAATCTGGAATCCGACCGTCGCGACACGCGCGAATCGCCGCACGCAAATCGAACACCACGACGCGCGTCGCTTCTTCCATGACGCTGCCATCGCCGGTCGGCGCGGCGCCATCGAGCCGCTCGAGCGGCGCTGAACAAAAGTAGACCTTTTCATCGGAAATGCCAGGACTCGCAAAGCTGCCCGCGCCTAATCGCGTCACCTGGGTGACGGCGAGCTGCTGCCCGGCCTCTTCCTCGGCTTCGCTCGCCGCCCGGCGCTCGATCCCATCGACGCCGTCGTCGCCATCCTCGATGAGTCCGGCGACGAGTTCGATCACGCTCAAATACGGCGCGGGATCGGGCACCACGAGATGGCGCAGCGTCCGGAAGAAAACCGGCGCTCGCGGCGATTCCTTGAGGAGCACCAGCACGCGTCGGCCGGCCGGTGCGTCCGCCTCGACGCGATAAAGACAAATCGCCACCGCGTCGGCGCTCGGCCGCGTGACGATGTCGCAGGGATACGGCGCGGACGCGCTGCCGTCCGGATAGCGATTGCGAATGATGAGGCGACGCAGCCGCAGAAATCCACGATCACAGGAACTACTCGCTGTGCGATCTTCGACGATCTCGATCGCGCGCACGAGCGGCGCGTCGCTCGTCATCGCGCCGCCTTGCTCGCGGCGCCGTTGCTGTTCACAGGTTCAATTTCCAACATCAACTCTCCCGCTTTGAGCGCATCGCCGACTTGGACCGTGATCCGTTGCACGCGTCCGCCGACCGGCGCGCGCACAATCGTCTCGAGCTTCATCGCGCTCAGCGAAGCGAGCGCGTCTTGTTGCGCGACGGCTTGACCGACTTCAATCTTGAGCGCCGAAACAGTGCCCGGCATCGGCGCACCCACCTGCCCGGGTTTTTGTCGGTCGGCGACTTCGCGCGCACGCGTCGTCGTCGCCCCCGCTTTGAGCGACCGATCCGCGACGATCACTGTGCGCGGCTGACCATTGAGCTCGAAGTAGACGGCGCGCTCGCCGTTGACGCGTTGATCGCCGAGCGCCGCCATGCGAACAATCAGCGTCTTCCCGCGCTCGATGTCGAACGCCACTTCCTCGCCCGGCCGCATCGGCGCTAGCAGGCATCGCGTCGGCAATACTGACAGATCGCTGAATTTCTCGCGCGACGCGAGAAACTCGTCGAACACCTCGGGGTAGAGCGCCGCCGAGAGCAAGTCGAGTTCGGAGATCTCGTCGATGCCGTGTTGCGAGCGCAGTCGGTGCGCCAGAGCGTCGAAGTCGAACGGCTTCATGCTAGCGCCCGGCCGCCCGACATGAGGCTTTTCGCCGCGCAACACCTTCGTGCGCAACGGCTCGGGAAAACCGCCGTACGGTTGACCGAGCGAGCCGCGCATGAAGTCCACAACCGAACTCGGAAAAGACAGCGTCTCGGCGCGCTCGAGAACATCCACTTCGCTGAGTTTGTTCTGCACCATGAACTGCGCCAAATCGCCGACGACTTTTGAAGTCGGTGTTACTTTGATGACGTCGCCGAGCAAGCGGTTCGCGGCCGAGTAGGCATTGACGATCGCGGTCCAACGGCCTTTGAGTCCGAGCGCTTGCGCCTGAAACTTGAGATTCGTGTATTGGCCGCCCGGCATCTCGTGCTCATAGACATCGGCGCTACCGCTGCGGACACTCGACTCAAACGGCGCGTAGAGTTCCCGCACTTGCTCCCAATACAGGTTGAGATCCTGCAACTGCCGCAAATCGAGACCGGTGTCGCGCGGCCCCCCCTTGAGCGTCGCGACGATCGCGGCGATCGACGGCTGCGAGGTGAATCCCGCCATCGACGGCAATGCGGCATCGACGATGTCCGCGCCCGCCTCAGCGCCGGCAAGCATCGCGGCGACCCCGGCCCCCGCCGTGTCGTGGGTGTGCAAATGAATCGGCACCGCCGGAAATGCGGCGCGCAAACCGGCGACGAGGCGTGTCGCAGCCGTGGGCTTCAAGAGCCCCGCCATATCTTTCACCGCCAGGATGTGTGTGCCGGCGTCGACGAGTCGGCCTGCGAGCTCGAGATAATAATCGAGTGTGTACTTGGTGCGTTTCGGATCACTGACGTCGCCGGTGTAACAGAGCGCGGCTTCGACCACTGCGCCCGTTTCGCCAATCGCGTCGATCGCGACGCGCATGTTGTCGAGATCGTTGAGCGAATCGAAAACTCGAAACACGTCGATTCCGCGGCGATGGGATTCGCGAATGAACCGCACGACAACGTTGTCGGGATAAGACGTATAGCCGACCGCGTTCGCGCCGCGCAGCAGCATTTGAAATGGGATGTGCGGTACGCACGCGCGCAACGCTTCGAGTCGTTGCCACGGACACTCTTTGAGAAAACGCAGCGCCACGTCAAACGTCGCGCCGCCCCACATCTCGAGGCTGAACGCCGGCGCGAGCGCGTGCGCCGTCGCCGGCGCCACCACTAACAAGTCGCGCGTGCGCACGCGCGTCGCGAGCAACGACTGATGCGCATCACGCCATGTTGTGTCCGTCATCAAGAGGCCAGGATGCGCGCGCACAGCGGCGGCGAACGCGCGCGCGCCGTGCTCGAGAAGGAGCGGGCGCCAACCGTTTGCCAGCGGTGTGTCGAGCGGCGCGACGGGCGCGACAGGGTCCGCGGCCGCCGGCGGATTCGTGCTTTCAAACACAAGTTGCGGACCGTTGACGATCACTTCGCCCAAGTACCGCAACAATTTTTGCGCGCGATTGCGGCGGCGCGGAAACACAAACAGCTCTGGCGTCGAGTCGACAAAAGTCGTGTCGATCTCGCCGGTATGAAAGCGCGGATGCTCGAGCACGCGCATGAGAAACGGGATGTTCGATTTCACGCCGCGAATGCGAAACTCCGTGAGCGCGCGGCGCAGCCGCGCGACGGTCGCCTCGAAATCGCGCCCATAGCCGGTCACTTTGACGAGCAGTGGGTCGTAGTGCGGCGAAATTTCGGCGCCGGAATAGCCCGAGCCGCCATCGAGTCGAATCCCCATTCCGCTCCCAGACCTATAGACTTCGATGGTCCCGGTATCGGGCGCGAAGCCGCGTTCGGGGTCTTCCGTCGTCACGCGACACTGAATCGCGAAGCCGCGCGGTCGCACGTTCTCTTGCGTGAGCCCGAGCTCGGCGAGCGATGCACCTTCGGCGAGGCGAATCTGCGATTGCACGAGATCGACGCCCGTCACTTGCTCGGTGACGGTGTGCTCGACTTGGATGCGCGGGTTCACTTCGATGAAGTAATACTGGCCGGCAGCGTCGACCAAAAACTCGACGGTACCGGCGTTCGAGTAGTGGACGTGATGTGCGAGCGTGAGCGCATCGGCGAGCAGTCGCTCGCGCGTCGCGGCCGGGAGATTCACGGCCGGCGCTAGCTCGATCAGTTTCTGATGCCGGCGTTGCACCGAGCAATCGCGCTCGTAGAGATGAACGACGTTGCCGAAATTATCGCCGAGTATTTGCACTTCGATGTGGCGCGGTCGCTCGACGTAGCGCTCGAGGAATAGCGTGCCGTCGCCGAACGCCGCACTCGCCTCGCTGCTCGCCGCCAAAAACGCGTCATTGAGCTCGCTCGCGCGGCGCACCACGCGCATGCCGCGGCCGCCGCCGCCGTGTGCGGCTTTCAACATCACTGGCAAGCCGCGCGCCTCGATGAACTCGCGCGCTTGATCGAGACTGTCGACGGGATTCGGCGTACCCGGAATCACCGGCACACCGCACGCGATCGCGAGGCGGCGCGCCGAGATCTTGTCCCCGAACGCGCTGAGTACCTCCGGCGTCGGTCCAACAAAAATGATGCCCGCCGCGGCGCAGCGCCGCGCAAACTCGGCGCGTTCGGACAGAAATCCATAGCCGGGGTGAATCGCGTCGACTTGGTTTTCGCGCGCGACCTTGAGAATTCCCTCGATGTCGAGGTACGCGGCGACCGGTGTCTTGCCGGCGCCGACGAGATAGGCCTCGTCCGCTTTATAGCGATGCAGGTGCACGCGATCTTCGTTGCTGAAGATCGCGACGGTGCGGATGCCGAGCTCGGTGGCGGCACGGAACACGCGAATCGCGATTTCGCCGCGATTCGCGCACATCAACTTGCGAATGGATTTCGGCGCCAGCTTGAGCATTCGCTCAGGATACGCGACGGGACGCGGCGCGCAAACGGGGCTGCTGCCGCAACTCAAGACGACGAACGACCAATCTCCCAAGGTGGCAGCGTGACGCGGCGCGGAACGGTGCGCTCAGCGCCGCGTCACACTTCGCCAGCGGGCCTTAATCGCCCGGGCAAACCGGGTAGTTCAAGCACGACAAACCATCGACGGTCGAGTCCAAACCGCAACCCGGGAAGGGTGCCGGCGGCAGCGCGCCCGACAGGAAGATGTACTGAACCAGGAACACGACGTCGGCAACGTCGACAAGCCCGTCGTTATTGTGATCGCAGGCGTCGAGGCACGAACTGACCGGGAAACCCTGGAACAGCATGCGCGTGATCTTGATCGCGTCGGCGACGTTGACGATGCCGTCGACGTTGCAATCGCCGCGAATGAAGATCTGCTGACACGAGACGGTGCAGCACGCAGGCGCGCTCACGCCACAGTCGTTCTCACCTCGCACGCAGACTTGGTAACTCGTCGGTCCACCCGGCAGAGTCAACGTCGTCTGCTCGGCCGAACCCGCAAGCGTTTGTGCAAGTACGCCATTGACGAGCACAACGATGGAGTCGTACGCAGTCGGGTTATCCCAAGTTACTTGCACCCCGCAAGTCGCGGGCGCCGTCACGACGCACGTGACCGCGACCGGCGCGGGCGGCGGTGGCGGCGCGGCACAGTTCATTTCGCAGCACACCTCGGCGGAAACGAGGCCGAAGCGCACGGCGACAACACAAAACTCGTGCAAGCCAAGCGTGAGCTCACCCGTTGGATAGCTCGTCGCGCTGCCGGCCAGAGTCGCGACCAACACCCCATCGCGGTAGATCTGAATCGAGTCGTAGTCAGGGTCGCCGTTCAGCCACGTCAAGAGCCCTTCGCACACGCATTCCGCGGCGAGCGAACACGTCAGACTCGTCACGACGTCCGGATTGCCCGGACAATTCACCGTGCAACACGACGGCGCCAGCACCGCGCCGCAAATCGTCGTCGCGACGAGACAGATTTGATGCGGTCCCGGACCCGGCAGCGACACGCTCGTCGATTGCGCGGTTCCCGGTAAAGTCTGCACGACGAGCCCGTCCACTTGCACTTGGATGCCCGAATAACTCGAGTGGTTCATCCATGACACGCTGGCCTGGCACGGCACGGGCGAAGTCACATTGCAAACGAGCGCGTTCGGTGCGATTTGCGGCACCTCCGGACACGTCACGTCGCAGCAAGTGCTCACTGAATCGACGTCGTTCACCACACCGATCACACACACCGAGCGCGTGCTCGGCCCGACGAGCGAACTCGCGTAGCTCGTGGCCGTCCCGGGGAGCGACGCCACTTCGACACCATTCACTAGCACCCGAATCTCGTCGTAGGTCTGTGGATTTTGCCAAGTCATGCCGAACGCGCACGTGCAGATATCCGTCAAGGCGCACACGAGATCGAACGGCTCGGGTGGCACGAGCTTGGCGCAAGTCACTTCGCAGCAAACCGGCGTGACCGGCAAGCCGCAAATCGTCGTGCCACCGACACAAATCTCGTTCACGCCGGGCAACGTCAAAGTGACGAAAGTCATCTGAGAGCCGCCGGGCAGCGTTTCCACCAACACACCATTCAGCGACACCGTCAAACTTGAGAACAACGTCGGATTCAACCAGGTGACGGTGACTTCGCACGTGATCGGATTGACCAAGCACGCGAGCATGACGGCTGGGATCGGCGCCGTCACTGGGCAGTCGACCGTGCAACACGTTGCCGGACCAAACACTGCGAAGCGCACGGGGGTCACGCAAATTTCGTGCAGACCGGCGCTCGGCAAGATGAGGCTGTGCGACGTCGCACCGCCACCCAGTGTCGCAACCAAGACGCCGTCCACCGTGATTCGCAGGGCGTCGTAGGGTCCATCGTTGACCCAAGTCAAAGCGACGGCGCACGTGCACGGATCGGTGATCGAACACGTCAAGTCGGTCACGGGATCGGGCGGTGTAATGGCGCAGTTAAACGTGCAGCAAACTTGCGAAGTGACGATGTTGCAGATCGTCGTCGCGACTAGGCACACTTGATGGGAACCCGTGAGCGGGCCAGCCAGCGTGTGCGTCGTCGCCGATCCGGGCAGCGAGGCGACGGGTACGCCATCGAGCAGCACTACGATCGACGAGTACTCCGAAGCATTGGTCCAGCTCAGATCGACCGAGCAATCAAAGGTATCCGGCGTGCAGCTCAAATCGGCCGGCGGCAGCTCCGGCACCCCGGGACAATTGACAGAACAACACGTCTCGGGGCCGAGCAACGTCGAGCGCTCGGGCACCAAACAAATCTGATGAACGCCGATCGACGGCAACGTCACCGTCAACGACGTGAAGCCTCCGGTGATTTCCTGATGCAGAATGCCGTCGATGAAAATCCGAATGTGATCGTAGTCGGGGTTGCCGTTCGTCCATGCCAACTGCGCCACACAGTCGCAAACACTCGTCAGCGTACAGGTCAAATCGGTGATCGGATCGGGCGGCGCCGGGCACGTCACGCCACAACAAACGGGAATGAACGGCTCGCCGCACACGGTGGCGCCGCGCACGCAGAGCGTGAAGCTGCCGGCCGTGAGCGGAATCGTCGCCTGCTGCGCGGTCCCGGGCAGCGTCGCGACGACGACGCCATCCAGCGTGATTTCGAGACCCGAATACGGACCGTCGTTCACCCAGGTGACTTCGGCGACGCATGCCGGCAGCAATACCACGTTGCAAACCAGGTCCGTCGGTGAATGCACCGGGAAATCTGGGCACTCGACCGCACAACAAACTTGCATCGCGCTGATGCCGTTGCGAACCGGCACGACGCACACGCTATGCAGGCCGGGTCCGGGTAACTCGAGCAAGTGACTGACCGCGGAACCACTCAGGCTCGCGACTTGACTGCCGTCGACCAGAATCGAGATGCTGTGGTAGTCGGTCTCGGTATTGTTCCAGGTCAAAGAGACGGCGCACGTGCACTGATCCGTTATGGTGCACACCAAATTGTTCACCGGCAGCGGCGGCGGGAAGTCGCACTCGTACGTGCAACAGACCGGCGCAACAGGATCGCCGCAAATCGTCGTACCGCTCAAACAAACCTCATGAAGTCCCGCGCGCGGCGACGGAATCGTCGCAGACTCGGCCGTACCGGGCAGCGTCGCGACGATGGCGCCGTCGAGCCGCAGCACGAGCGACGAATAAAGGCTTTCGTTCTCCCACACGATCGAGAGCGGATCACAAATCATCGGATCGATGTTGCACTGCAGGCCCGTCGGCGGCAGCGCCGGCACATCTCCACATCGCACGTCGCAACAAGCGCCGACCGATGCGACAGTGTCGACTTTGCCGAGCAGACAAATCTCATGATCACCGGGCAACAGCGTCAAGCTGTGGCTCGTGGCAGAGCCCGGCAGCGAAATGATGAAGCGATCGTCGACGTAAACTTTGATGGAGGTATAGGTGACCGGATTCGTCCACGTCACGAGAAACGTGCACTCGCACGGATCGACCAGCGAGCAGCTGATGTTCTGCGGCGGCGCCGGCGGCGCGAGATTGCACTCGTCGGATGGACCGCAAATGCTGCCGATGTTGCGGCGCGACCCAGCCTTGGCGGAAAACTGGACTGACTCAAAGGCGTAGGCTTGCGCGAGCGAGAAGGAAAAAGTGACCGGCACGCCCGCCGGAAAGTCATCGTCGAACTCCCACTTGAGGCCGAACAATCCGGTGCTGCCGTCGTAGCCGAATTCATCATGAGGGGGAGACGAGGAGAGGACGGTGGCAGTGCAACAGAGCTCAAACGTGAAATGGCTGAGCGCGGGCGAGACGCCATCCCACGTCAACGTGTAGGTCCAAGTCGAGCCGCCACTCGGCGGATAGACGACGCTCACGTAATTGAGCGTGAAGTGGCCGACAGTCTTCGTCGTGTTGCAACCGGTCGCTGCGACTGGTTCGGTTCGCGCCAGCAAGAGTGCCGCGCCCATCAAACAAGTCAGCACCGAACCACGCAACGTTCCTCGACTCAATCCGAACACCGTGCCCCCTCTCACAACTCCGACGAGATTCGTTATTCGCAGAAAATCGTTCGCGCCATCTCAGCTCACTCAAGCCGCTCCACTCAACAACGACACGCGTCGAGCCGGTTCGAACGCGCATCGACGGACGAAACCCGGGCCGCCGTGTGCTTCGCATCCTGCGCAGCACACGCGAAACGGGACTCACGCCAGCGTGCCTACAATTCCTTGAGTGCTTTTGAGTTCTTTCAGCCTGCGCCGGATTCTACGGATGCGATCGAAGCCCCGTCAATCGGGTACTAAATAAGTGTCGCGGGCCGCGGCGGCATTCTTGGGGCAGAAGCGTCGCCGTCCGCGGCGCCGTTTCATTCTCGGCGGTGCTGGTGCCGGAAGGCCCCCGGGCAATCTCCAACTACCAGAACTTGCCTTAAGACAGCGAGGGCCGGCGTTAGCAGCGCATAAAGTGAGGCCCTAGTTCACTTCGCGGCCGGCGTTTCCACTTTCGGCTCCGTCACTTTTGGGTCCGTCACCTTAGGATTGCGGAGCTCGGGCTGGAAGAGATACGGCTCGGGGATTTTCTGCACATCGTCCCACGCCCAGTGCCAGCCGGTAATCACTTTTTTGTACAACTCTTCGGTCGAGTCGAGCGTGAGCGGACTTTCGCGCGCGAGAATATTTTCCAACGCCATGTCTGCGATGTGGTAGTAGCAGAGCGACTCTTTATTCCAATCCGCGAGACCCGCGTACGAGCCGGACATTTTGACCGGTCGCTCGTCGAGCAACACGTCGAGCAGATACGGCACCGCGGGACGTCCCAGCTTGACGAACTCGGCGGCGATCTCGTTGAAAGTCCGAGGGTCGAGGCTGTCGCCAAGCGAGCTGATGAGCGAACGAATCGGCGGATTGCCAAGCAGGCGCCCCAAAATGAGCTTCTTACACATCAGCGTCGCAACACTGCGGCGGATGTCGCGCTTCGCAAGTTCGCGGTCGTTTCTGCCGTTCATGAACTTCGGAATCTCGAAGACTTCCACGCCTGGATCCTCTTCGATCTCGCCACTACCGGTCTTCTTGCCGCTCGGCTTTGGCGCTTCGCGATCGGTGAGCGTCAGCAAGAACTCGCCATGGTACTGATGCTCAATCGTCTGCTTTCTACCATCGGGTGTGGTCATGGTCAGCTCTTGGAAGTACGTGTAGTTGGCATCGCCGTCGAGCACGAAACGGGCATCATCCTTGCTTTTCGCGAGTTGAAAGCCGTGCTGCAGCATCTGTCGCTCCAGCAAGTGTTGACTGACGTTCAAGCCATCCGGCTGCGCGCCCTCGAGTTGCTCCCGCACCGACACGAAGCAAATGCCCCGCTTGAGCGGCGCGGCCTCGGCGGATTGCGCCCCCCCGTCGGGCGCCGCGAGACATCCGGAGAGCACGACGACTGCCGACACCAACAGGCATACTGGCAAACTCAGCTTGCTCCGCATCGCACTTCCTCGCATCGTTCGCTATCTCTCCAGCGGCCGTTTCACTTAGGAGCCGTCCTGCGTCGGCGCAGCGCGCTGATTCTAACGCGAACCTGTACCAGAATAGAGACGAAGCGGACCAAGGAGTTCCCGCACCATGTTGGACCGACCGTCGGACCGAGCGCTGCTGATCGATCCCATCCCGTTCGTGAAAATGCACGGGATCGGTAACGACTACGTGTATCTCGACGAACGGGAGGTGGAAGTCGATGTCCGCGCCGCGCCGCGCTGGGCCCGGCGGTTCGCCGATCGGCAGCGAGGGGTTGGCGGCGACGGCTTGATCATCTTGCGGCGCGGAACGGATCCGGCGGTGCGCATGGAGATGTACAACGCGGACGGCAGCCGCTCCGCCATGTGCGGAAACGGGCTGCGGTGCGTCGCGTACCTCGCACATCGACGCGGGTACTCAACGAGCCGCGAGTTCAGCATCGCGACGGATGTTGGCGCGCGCCGCGCCATTGTCGCAGCACAGCCTTCGAGCGACGGATCCACGTGGGTCGAAGTCGACATGGGTCGTCCGCGCATCGGTTCGACGCGCGAGGAACTCCGCGCTGGCGACACGCGCGCGTTCGGCAGCGTCGTCGAAGTCGGCAACCCGCATTTCGTGATCGAGATCGAGTCGGCGCTCGATTCCTATCCCGTCGCGCACGATGGCGCGCTGTTCGAGCGGCATGCGCGCTTTGCAACCGGCGCCAACATTGAATTCGTGCGCGTCGAAAGTCGCGAGCAGATCGCGCTGCGCGTCTGGGAGCGCGGGTCGGGTGAGACATTGGCGTGCGGCTCGGGCGCAACGGCCGCGGTCGCCGTGCTCGCGCAGCTCGGCCGGGTCGATCGCCGAGTCCGCGTTCGGCTGCCGGGTGGCGAGCTGACCGTCGTGATCGCCGACGACGGTGCGGCCACACTCGCCGGTCCCGTCGCCGTCAGTTTCGTCGGCGCCTGCGCGCGCGAACTCGTCGCTGTGTAGCCGCTGGCATCCGATTCCGTCGGTGCCAGCCTCATTGCTGGTCGCGGCGGATCGCACGTTCCGTTTCCCAAAGCCATTTGTCGTCGGCATCGAAGCGTCGCAGGCGCCGCAGGCGCCGCCGCGCCTGGCGCGCATCGCCGCCCGCGCGGGCGATCTGCCACGACAAGAATGCGAGGTCGAAATCTTCGCGAGCGACCTTGAGTCCGGCCGCGACGCGCAGCTCTGCGTCCGAAAGCTCGCCCTTCAGCAGCGACTCACAAGCTGCGACGAACGCCGTTCCCGCGCGATTTTCACGTTCCGCCAGTCGCTGCGGCGATGTCGCACGCGCCGTCCAGAAGACCGAGCCCAGCACTGCGCTCGCCGAAACCGTCGCCGCGAACCAACCCAACAGCACCGCCTGCGGCGTCTCGAGCATGCCACCGAGCGCCATCCAAGCGAGATCGGCGCCCACGAGTCCGCAGCCCATCAACAACGCGCCGAGCAGATACCGCCCTTTGAGAACGGCGGCCGCGCCCGGCAACAAGCTCAACACCATCCATGTCATTCGCCGCACGATTGTCTCCCTCCCCCACGCGCGGTGAGATTATGAGAGGTCAGCGCTCCGCGCAATTCGTTCGCGCAGCGCACTCGCCACTTGCAACACTGCAGAGCGGCGCGCACTATCTAGCTCATGGAACTGGAGCGGAACGCACTGGCGCGTGGACTCGACGCGACGTTGAATCGCTGGAGCGAAGCATTGCGTACGGTCGAGGACCGGTTGCGCTTCGATCGTGCGCTCGAGCGCCTGCCGCGCGAGTGGCGAAACCTGCGCGAGCGAGTGCTAGCGCTCCGCCGCGACATTGAAGCCCTACTCGGTGGACCGCTCGCGCTCTGGCGTGACGTCGCGGGCGATCCCGGCGCACAGACGCCGAGCGAAAATGGGCGCTGTGGGGCCGACGATTTATTGGCGGCGAATCTCGCCCGTGCGCGCGAAGCGGCGCGCTCTAGTGAAGAAAGCCTGCGCGCCCTCGCGCCCGCGATTGCCGCGAAAGCGGAGAGTATCCGATACGCCATCTATGCCGCTGAGGCTGCGACGCTCGGACTACTGCGACGCCGCGGACGGTTGGCAGACGTGCGGCTCTATGTTCTCTTGACCAGCGAACTCGCCGCGCGGCCGCTCCTCGACGCGGCGCGCGCGGCGATCGCCGGCGGAGCGCAGATGCTGCAGCTTCGCGAGAAAACGCTGCCGGCGCGCGAGTTTCTCGCATTGGCGCGCGCACTGCGCGAACTAACTGCGGAACGCGGCGTGATCTTTCTGGTGAACGATCGCGTCGACATCGCGGCGCTCGTCGGCGCCGACGGCGTGCACCAAGGGCAAGAAGATTTCTCCCCCGCCGAAGCGCGACGAGTGCTGGGGCCCGACGCCATCGTCGGCGTCTCGACGCACGCGGTTTCGGAAGCGCGCGCCGCCGAACTTGCCGGCGCCGACTACATCGGAGTCGGTCCGATCTTCCCTACCAACACGAAGCTGCATCGCGCCGCCGTCGGACTCCCCTACATCACCGCGGCGCAGGCCGCGTGCGATCTGCCGGCTTTCGCGATCGGCGGCGTCACACATGCCACGCTCGAGTCAGTCCTCAACCAAGGTGCAACGCGGGTCGCGGTGTGTACCGCGATCATCGCTGACGATGATATTGAAAGGAGCGCGCGATGGTTTCGCACCCAGCTCGAGTCCCGAGCTCGGGCCGCGCACGCCGTTCGATCGCCATCCTAGTCCTCGTCGCCGTCGCCGCCTTACCGTTTTGCTGGAAACTCTTTCATCGCGAGAACGCTGGAACCTCCGCCAATACGAGTCGCAAAGAAGTCGCGCGCCGGCTCGAACGCGTTGGCGACGTCGCCGTGGCGCTCGCGGAGTTACCTCGTCAACTAGTGTCGTCCGATGCAGAACAACGACGGCGCGCGGACACGCGCGTGCGCGAACTCTTGCTCGATCGCGCGATCGCGCACAAATACTGCATGAAGGGCAAAGACCAAAATCGCACACCGGCCGACTGGTATCGCGAGGAAGGTGCGTCGCGAATCGAAGCCGCGCTGTTCGAGCGTTTCGATCAGCGACTCGACGACGCGATCGCGGTTGAGCTGTGGACCGAGCTGCGACGCAGTTTTCCGCCGCTCAGTCTCGTGATCGATCGCGATGCGTGGCTGATTCGCGGACTGGGCTGCGAATTGGCGCCCCCTACGGAGATCGCGCGCGTGCTGGCCGAGTCGCGCCCCCGCGCCGGACTGTATTTGTTGTTGCTGGAAAAGTCGCGCGCGCGGCCATCGATTCTCGTCGGCCACGCGCTACTGGCGCTAGCGCGCGGCACGTCGAATGCACTAACGCGCACGCGCTGTATCCAACTGCTCCGCCGTTTCGCCGATCCCGAGTTGCAGCAAATTGCGCGGAGTGCCGCCAGCAGCGCCATCGTCTCGTCGCTTGCCGACGACGAGCTGTTAGCCGACCGTACCGCCGGCGTCCATTCCTTCGCGAATCTCGCGGAGTGGGCGAACTGCGTGCCGATCCGACCCATTACCGCGCTCAGCCAGAGCGCGCAACTCCTGAGCGATCGTCTCGAGCTGCAACTTGCCGGGCTCGAGCGTTTTCGATTCGAGCCGATTCCCGAACTCGACGCCGCTGTGATGGCGCTTGCGAGCGCGAGCGCAGCTCCGGAAATCGCCGCCGCTTCGATCGCAGCGCATCGATCCGTGGCGACGAGCGGCGCCGTCGATGCACTCCGCGCCGCTTGTGATGTGCCCGCGCTCGCGAAGGTAGCGCGCGGCGCTCTCATCGAATGGTCGTGCTGGTCGTCCGGGGAAGCGTCGGACGATGTGCTTTGCGCACGCATTCGAGAAGTGGCGCTCGATGCGAGCGCGCGCGCGCGGCTCGCGGAAACCGCGCCGCCGTTTGCATCGCTCACGCTCGTGCCGATTTTGAATTCGCGCGGTGTGCTCGACACCGATTGGTTTCAAGGCGGCGGCGCGACAGCACTCTTGCGATCCACGCAACGTGGCATGGCGAGCGAGCGAGCGGCGGCGTGGCGAGGACTCGTCGGTTATCTGCGCGCGCCGCTGCCAGCCGAGCTCATGTCGCTTGTCATGACTGAAACGGAACTGGAAGTCAGAGCCTCGCTCATCGACACAATCTTGGTCGTGGGCGGCGTGGAAGCCGCCGCGCAAATCGCCATGGACATGGTCGCCTTTGTTGCGAAGTCGCGGGAGTTTCCGCATCTCGATGTCATCGAAGCGTTCGACATCGCATTTCCAGCCTCGAAACTGCTCGCGGCTTTGATCGAGTCTTGCGACGCGACGGACGAAGGTCAGCGCGGAGCGGCCGCGGGTCTCTTTGGCGGTTTGCGGCCGAGCACGCCGCAGATCACGGCGATGATTCGATTGCGCGCGGATCCGAGTGAATGGGTGCGATACCACGCGCGCGCTGCGCTCGATCGCCAATTGCAACTGCACGCCGACCGACTCAATGCGCTCAAGCCGCAGATCGTCCGCCTCGTGCAGGATGCGGCGCCGGGCGTGCGCGCCGCCAGCGCGGAACTGTGCGGCGAACTCGTCTTTGACGCCGATCTACTGGCGGCGTTGGCGCGACTCGCGGCTGACTCGATCCCCGCCGTGAAAGAATCGGCCAGCAAGGCGATCGCAGCGGGAATGCGCGGGCAGCTCGTTGCGATCGAGGAATTGTTGCGCGGTTCCAACGCGCTTGGTGGCGCGATGGATGAAACTTTTGCGGAGATCCTCCTCGAGTTCACGCACAATTCCGATCCGGCGCTGCGAGAAGCGGCGGCGCGCCTCATCGGCTCGCTGTCGCTCACACGCGAACGCTCGGCGCGCCTGATCGAGTTGTTGGGCGACACGAGTCCACGCACGCGCGGCGCTGCGCACTTGAGTCTGGAACGACTCTACAAACAGTCCATCTCATTCGATGCCGAAGCGCCGACAAATTCCGCCCATGCGCGGAAGGCCGTCGCCGCATGGCAGAAACTCCTGCGCGAAGAGAGCGGCGTGAATGTGCAACAACACTGAGCCTTGCTGCGCGCACGTGCGCGCGCTCGGGCTCCTGATCGCGCTTTTCAGCGTCGGTTGCGAATCGACGCAGAATGCGCCAACGGCGCCAGAACTCGCGCCGCCGACCGTGACCGACTTGCGCGAGGAGCCCGCTGATCCGGGCGAACAAATTGAACGCCTGCCGTGGCGAGATATTCCGGTCGGCGGATCGCTCAGCGAATTCGTCATTCTCGAGCCGCCCGATCCGGAGATTGAAGTTTGGTTCGCGCGCGGCGATGTGATCACAGCGTCGAACCCGTCGACGACGGCATCTCCCATCCTCGTCGGCGATGAAGCGTGGCGCGATTGGCAGGTCGAGTTCTCACTCAAAGCACCAGCGGAGCAAATGCTCGCCGTTGCCATTCGCATGCGGAGAGGCGAGGTCGCGAGCGAATTCGCCGTCTACCGCGTCACTCCACCCGTCACGATGGATGACCCCGAGTGGCGACGCCTGCGCGTGCAAGCGATCGGCGATCGCATCGAGGTCCGCGATCTGTCAACCGGAACGGTCTTGCTCGAGTCCCGCACGGAATGCCGGTTCGGCGGTTTCGCACTCTATCTGCTCCCCGGTCAGCGCGCCGAGCTGACGAGATTCCGCTCGCGCTGCCTACAAGCACCGAATCTGTAATTACACAACCTTCTTCCTGGAGCTTACTTGGGACGAGCAAGTTGGACGGCGCTTGCAATAGGAAATCAAGGTGATATCACTCTGCAATCTTTCCCGGTCAGTGGGGTTCGAGTCGTTCGATCGAGCGAAGAACAGAATGAAGGAGGAAGCATGAAGGACAATTCGAAGGTGACCACGGAAGTCGTGCTCGCGAATCCGATGGCCGGCATTCCGATGCTGGTGCTCGCGATTGTGCTGATGCTCGTCGGCGTCGGGCTTGTCGTGCTGTTGCGTGGCCCGGGCGCCATCGCCTTGATCCCGCTGCTGCTCGCCTCGATTTTTCTCATGCTCGGACTCTTCCTCATCAATCCGAACCAGTCGAAGGTCATTACGTTATTCGGACGTTACGTCGGAACGGTGCGGAAAGCGGGGTTCTTTTGGACGAACCCGTTCACGATTCGGCGACTTGTGAGTCTGCGCGCTCACAACTTCAACAGCGATACGTTGAAGGTCAATGACGCGACCGGTAACCCGATCGAGATCGGCGCCGTTGTGGTGTGGCGAGTCGAAAACAGCGCACAGGCGCTCTTCGATGTCGAAGATTTCAATTCGTACGTTTCCGTGCAGACGGAATCCGCGCTCCGCCACTTGGCGTCGACTCACCCGTACGACGCGACCGACGGTTTGTCGCTGCGCGGCAGCGCGGAAGTCGTGAACACGGAGCTCCGCCGTGAACTCACTGAGCGGTTGTCGATGGCGGGCATCGAGATTTTGGAAGCGCGCCTCAGTCACCTCGCCTATGCGCCGGAAATTGCGAGTGTGATGCTCCAACGCCAACAAGCCGATGCGATCATCTCGGCGCGTTCGCGCATCGTCGACGGCGCCGTCGGCATGGTGGAGATGGCGCTCGATCGACTCAAGAAGGACGGCATCCTGCAAATGGACGACGAGCGCCGCGCCGCAATGGTCTCGAATCTCTTGGTCGTGTTGTGCGCCGAGCGCACAAC
>JBJXGE010000050.1:0-9789 GCA_046154185.1 Planctomycetota bacterium | reverse complement strand
ATCTCCGCGCGACTTCGTGGCTGTCGCCGCCGCTCCGTTCCGAACATCGATGGCTCCCTTCCGTTGGGGAGCGCATGATCCCACGCTTGACCGAATCCGGAAGGCTGGGGCCTATTTGGCGCTTACTGGTGGTGCGCAAAAACGAACTCGTGCGCTGAGTGCTATCTATCACGCCCAAATCATTCATTAGTAGAGCGTTAGATCAATGTTCTCGAGTTCGATTCTCCGATCGTTCTGGGGTCGCTGATCGATGGAGGAATCGAACTACTGCGGCTCGCTGTATATATGGTCAAATCCGGACTACAATTCTCGATGGCGATTCTTGACATGCCACTGCCATTAACGCTATTCTTCTTGCATGAGCGCTGACACCGAAAAACTCACTTCCATGAACGTTTCGCTGCCTGAATCACTGCGACGATTCGCGGAGGAACGGGCTTCTGACGGATACACTTCGATTAGCGAGTATCTTCGAGAACTCCTCCGCCAGGACCAAAGAAAGTCAGCACGAGAGAGGCTCGAGAGCCTCCTTCTCGAGGGCCTCAACTCTGGCGAACACATTGAGGTTACGCCTGAGTTTTGGGCCGATCTCAAGCGCGAGCTTCGGGAACGCGTAACCGTGCGCAACGCTCGCAATGGTAAGTAGCGTGCGGACGCGTCCGATTGCGCAGAGAGACGTTCTCGAGGCTGCTCTCTACCTCTCAACCGAGGGCAACCCCGAAATCGGCGAGCGTTTTATCGACGCGATCGACCACGCCTTCGCCGTACTAGTTGTACAACCGAAGATCGGTGCGGTCTTGTCCGACCTGAAAGCGGAGCAGCTCTCAGGTATCCGAAAATGGGCGGTTCCAGGGTTTGGCAATTACCTCATTTTCTATCGACCGCTCGGGATCCACGTCGAGATTATTCGCGTGCTACATGGTTCCCGGGACATCGGACGCATCCTTGCCGACGAGGAGTAGGCCTCGCGGCACTCCGAAGTGGCGAGTACTCGCTCAAAAAGCGTCGATTGGCTGTGGCAAACAGCAGGGCGAACGCTCTCGGTTCGCTATATATATCGCAGGGGTCCTGGTTGGACTCGAAATCTCGCTCAAGACAGTAAACTCCTGCGAGAGAAAGGCTTGAGCGAGCTTTGGGGGTCGTGCGCGGCGGACGCAACTTCGGGTTCGCTATCTCCGATCAGCCTGGGGTCCTGGTTGGACTCGAACCTCTGCAGCGCGACTGGCGACAGGCGCCCTTGTAAATTATGGCCAAGAATGGCAAATCTTGTTATCCTTCGACACCGGGCGGATGGTGGTGGCGCAAGAGGATGAACGTCATGAATGTGTCTCTGACCGCAGACCTCGAACGTTTCGTTCAAGCGAAACTCGCAAGTGGGCTCTACCTCTCGGCGAGCGAAGTCGTTCGAGATGCACTTCGCTTGCTCGTTGAGCGCGACCGTGTCCGCGATCTTCGTGTTGCAGAGCTTCGCAAAGAGCTTCAAATCGGCATCGACTCCCTTGATCGAGGTGAAGGCATTTCCGGCGGCGCAGCGCTCGCTGAAGTTCGGGCGCGCGTCGAGCAAATGCGCAAGAAAACGGAATGAACCTTGTCGTCTCGCCTGAAGCCAAGGGCGACTTGCTTCAAATCGTCGAGTACATAGCGCGAGATTCAGCGACGATCGCGTCCTGTCCAAAAACTCATCCGCGTCGCAAGGCATTGTATGGCCGGACTTTGAGCGGCGCGACATCCGGTCACGTTCCGATACAATTCGTCAATGCCAGAACTCACAGTCCCGCTCCAGTTCCTGCTTGTCGGCCTCGCCGGCTTTCTCAACCGAGCCCAAACCGAGATCATCGATTACTTGCTCGAAGAAATCCGGGCGCTGCGCAAGGCGATCCCTTCCAAGCGACTGCCGCTCACCGACGATCAACGCCGGCGACTGGCCGCGAAAGCGATCAAGCTTTCTCGCGAGGCGCTCGAACAGTACGCGTCGATCGTCCGACCTGAGACGCTGCTCGCGTGGCACCGCCGGCTGATTGCAAAGAAATTCGATGGCTCGAGTCGTCGCGGACCGGGCCGACCGAAGACCGCCACTGAGCTGCGAGACCTTGTATTGCGCATGGCGAAGGAGAATCCGACCTGGGGCTACACTCGAATCATGGGTGCGCTCGCAAATCTCGGGCATGAACTTGCGCGCGGAACGATCGCCAACATTTTGCGGGAGGCTGGAATTGAGCCTGCGCACGAGCGAAGAACGAAGTCGACCTGGCGCGAGTTTCTGCGGCGACACTTGGACGTAATTTCGGCGAGCGACTTCTTTACCGTTGAAGTTTGGACGAAGCGCGGGCTCGTGACGTACTACGTGTTTTTCGTGATTCGCCTGGCAACGCGTCGCGTTGAAATCGCTGGGATCACGCAGAGTCCGAACAGCGCATTCATGGCGCAGGTCGCTCGCAATCTGACCGATCCGATCGATGGCTTTCTTCGCGGTCAGCGATTTTTGATTCACGATCGCGACTCGAATTTCACCGAGCAGTTCGAAGGAATCCTCAAAGACGCCGGCGTGAAGGGCGTCAAGACTCCGCCGAGAAGCCCAAACCTGAACTCGTTCGCCGAGCGAGTCGTGCTCAGCATCAAATCCGAGTGCCTCGATCGCCTCATTTTGTTCGGCGAGCGATCGCTGCGTCGAGCGTGTTCGGAGTACTTGCGGCACTATCACGCCGAACGTAATCACCAAGGACTCGACAACGAACTCATCGACGGCCCCGAGACGGTAGGGGAGCGCGAGGTCAAATGCGCCGAGAGACTCGGTGGGTTGCTCAAGTACTACCATCGCACTGCTGCTTGAGCTGATCTCGATTCTTGCACGAGTCTCGCTGCGTCGTCGACGCGCTGGCACCTTCGTGGACTCGGCGCGCGCAGCTTCGTCATTTCGAGCACTTCATTCCACCGATGGCGGCCAAATCCCGCGTAGACACGGATGACGCGAACTCCTTTGAACAATCTTGTCCATCCGGTTACCGCACATTCGTAAGTGCCAAATAGGCCCCAGTAGTTGACGGCGACGCGCTAGCGCGGGTCAGTCGACGAGTCGATGGCTGCCGCCGATGAGTATTTGGACAGGACGGGGTCTGGAAGTTCGGACAGAAACGAAAAACGGTTACGAATTGTCGACTCCACGCAAGCATCACTATCTGCCACAATTCTACCTGAAACGGTGGGCGTCGCCTCGTGGGCAATTGTTTCAGATCGAGAAGGACACCACTGCCCGTGTTCACAAAGTTTCCGTGAAGGACGCGGCTGCGGCGCGCGACTATCATGCGTTGGACTGCCCAGGTGTGAAGGATCCCAATGAACTTGAGAAAAGGCTCTCTTCACTTGAGAGCGAAAACGCGAGAACGATTTCTACCATATTGCTGCACCGATCAGTCCTTGACGAGATGAGGCACGATGTTGCTGCGCTTGTCTCCGTTTTTCGCGTCCGGGTTCCTGGAATGAAACGGGCGGTTGAAGCCTTTCTAAAACAGAGCGTTAAGTCTGTTACGAAGCAGATGAAGCGAGCCGGCAAACTTCCAGAGCTCGTAATGCTCGAGAACGAACACGGGATTACTGATGAACAGTTGGACGTCAAGGTTGCAAATCAAATGGTGGTTGCGCAGATGTACTCGGCTGGTTGCCACCCGGAATCGATCGCTCACTATGCCAGGATGGAAATAGGAGCATGCCTCGCCCCGGAAGGAACGAGCTTCGTCACCGGGGATCAACCGGTCGCCGTTTTCTTGCCATTCACTGATCTTCCTTCTCCGAACGACCTACCGATGCTTCATCGAGACGTTCGGATTTCGATGCCCCTTTCGCCGAAAATTTCGTTGGAATTGACGTGGGCGCCGCAGCGCGCGGCGAGGGTCCTTAGCACGATCGAAGTCGCAGAACTTAATCGACGAACTGTCGTGATGTCTGAGAAGTACGTTTTCGCGGCTGACGATTCACAATCGACGCGCGCAATGGTGAGGGAGAACGGCAACGCGACTGCTGGTTTCATAGGGGGAGTAGTCGACTGCGGCAGTAGCTCGTTCTCTTTTCAGCGAATCATTCCGGTTCTTCTCGAGGAGTACTACCGTGTTGCGCATACGACGTAGCGAGTACCATGCCTCCTATTCCGCACCCGCTGCATTTCACGCATGCGTCGACCGCCGCGGGCCTCCGCCACATCTCCGACATCGAAGATCTGATCCGACATGATCCGCAACCCAGCCGAGTACGCCCAGGCCGTGGCCCGCCTCGCAGAGGAGCACAAGCGCCTCGACGAGGACCGCGCACGCCTAAGGGATTCGGGGCTCTCCGATGAGGACGTCGAGAAATTCCTCGGACCGCTCGAGGCGCTGCACCGAGAGTTGAAAGACCAGGTCGAGGAGTATGCTCGGTTCATGGTGCGCGCGCCCGAGGTCTCGACGCCCGCCGTCGGAGGCCCGACAATCGTCGGAGCGGACGTCGCGTCGGAGCCGGCGAAGCGAAAGTCCGCGACGCGAGCAAAGGTGAAAGCAAAAGCAAGCCCGACGTCGGACGCACCGGGGACGCCGACGCCGAGCACGATGCCGACGAAGACCACGAAGCAAAAGGGGGAGAGCATGCCGAGACGCAAGGGGATGATGAAGTTCGGTCCAAGTAGCAGCAGCGCGCCGAAGAAATCTGCGGCCAAACAGACACGCCGCAAGTTTTCGCTGCAAGAAAAGGCGCGGATCTTGGCCGAGATCGACGCCGCCGGTTTCGGCGAAAAGGGGAAAGTCAGCGAGCGCTACGGGCTCAGCCCAAACCTCGTCTACGTGTGGCGCGCGAAGGCGAAGAAGTCTGGCGGTGGTACTGCGCGTCGCGGGCGTCCGCCTAAAGCCGCGCACGTCAACTCAGCGGCGCAGTTCGACTCGACCAACCTCGTCGACATCGTGCGCGAGAACAGCGCGCTTCGGACTGAGGTCGCGGCGCTGCGCTCGAGGATGGATCAAGTGAAGCGGTTTGTCGCGATTCAGAGGCAGTTGGCGGGAGAGATGCTCGGGGCGGATTGACGGCGCGAGATGGTGAAGCTTGGTGTCGCACATTGCTCGCTGTCGGGGAGCACCCAGTTCCTCTATCATGCTTGGCACCAATACGCTGTACTTCGTGCAGCGATCGGTGGGAATTCTACGAGAACGACGGGGGAAACCATGCCGAGAGCCAAGGAAAAGAAGATTAGTCCAGGTCGCCGCGCTACGAAGAAAGCCGCCAAGAAGAGCGACACGACACCGCGCGGGACAAAAGGAAAGTTCACGGAGAAAACCGCGCGTGTCTCGGTAAAGAAATCTGATGTTCGCAAGCCGGTCGGGAATGCGAAGAAAATTGGATTTGTGGGCAAGCCTGACGCGGCCGACGGTCGGCCGATCAGTCGAACGGCCGGGACGGTTGGTCACCGTATCATCGGTCGAAGCGAGCAACTTCCTGGGCATCGTCAACGAGAGCAATTCGCTGCGCGTCAAGGTCGCGAGTCTTCATAGTAGGTCCGCGCCACACCTGACCGGTCACGGCACAAGAAAAATTTCGATTGGAACAGCGCGCTGAGGTCACGGCGCTCAGATCGGCGATGGAACGAGCGAGGCGATTTGTCGAGAACCGCGGCAGATGGCGGAGCAGATGCTCAGGGCCGAGTGATATGCGAATCGAGACTTCGTTCCGCCGTTCGAGGCGAGAATTCGCCAAAAAACCCTGAATGTCGTGGCGGGTAGCCGACCGGTGAATTAGATATCGCCACCAAGCCCTGTTGCTAGCGCTGCTTTTCGTGTGCCGGTGTGTTGGGAGAGATTTCATGCCGAGTTACGTCCAAATCGCCGTTTATGTTCTTTGCGGCCTGGTCGTCGTGAGTGGTGGGGTCGCTCTTATCGCGTTCGGCCGACTCTACATTCAGGCGTTGTCCTCGGGTTGTCGCACTCCAGTTTCGGCCTTCGTTGGCATGTGGCTGCGGCGAGTGAACTCGCGCATTATCATCGACGCGCTCATCATGGCGACCAAAGCCGGCTTGACTGACACCAATCTCAATAAGCTCGAAGCCCACTATTTGGCCAAAGGGAACGTGTGGCGGGTTTGTCAGGCGCTGGTCGCGGCCAACAAGGCGGGTATCCCGCTCAACTTTGACCAAGCCGCGGCCATCGATCTAGCTGGTCGCGATGTGTTCGATGCCGTGCGGACGAGCGTCCAGCCGAAAGTCATCGACTGTCCAAATCCGAAGCTCGGTCGAGCTACGGTCGATTCGGTCGCGGGCGATGGCATCCAGCTGCTGGCCAAGGCGCGCGTGACCGTGCGCACGAACTTGGCGCGATTGGTCGGCGGCGCCACGGAGGAGACGATCATCGCCCGGGTCGGCGAGGGTATCGTCACGACGATCGGTTCGGCTCAAAACTATAAAGCCGTGCTGGCAAACCCGAACATGATCTCGGCGACTGTGCTCGCCAAAGGGCTGGACGCCGGTACCGCTTTTGAGATTCTCTCCATCGACATTGCCGATATCGACGTCGGCGCGAACATCGGTGCCAAACTTCAGGCCGAGCAAGCCGAGGCAGACAAACGCGTCGCGCAGGCTCATGCCGAGAAGCGCCGCGCGCTGGCAGTGGCGCTAGAGCAAGAGAACATCGCCTTGGTGTCGGAGGCGCGTTCCAAGTTGGTGTTGGCGGAGGCCGAGATTCCGCTTGCCATCGCCGAAGCGTTTCGGCGAGGCAATGTCAGCGTGATGGACTATCTGCGCGTCAAGAACATCCAGGCCGATACCGCGATGCGCGACCAGATCGGCCGGGCGCCGGGTTCATCAGAAGAAAAGCGGTAATGAATCTCGCCGCGTGGATCGGATATTTAGCCGTGTTTGCTGCGTGTGGAGACGAGATATGAGACGGTCAAAGCGTAACGTCCGCGCGCTGACCGTGGGCGGGATCGCATTCTTCATCGCCGCAAGCGTGGCGTGGGGCGTAATCGCGCTCTTCGGCGCAGGCAGTCGGTTGGGCGGTGCGCTCGTCGGTGGATCGGTCGTGGCGATCATTAGCGTCGCTGCGGCACTCGGACGTGGGCGATTACAGAATGGCGAGCAGCGGTGAAGCGCTTCGTGCAGATTCAGCGGCTGTTGGCGGGGGAGATGCTCGGGGAGTGAGTGAGGTGGCGGTCGGTGTTCTGGTTGGACCCGGCATCGCATTTATGTCGACAAATTAGTAAGCTTTCGGCACAAGCGAATTCCAATCCTCTCCCAACGCAGGAGGGCAATCGGTTGCCTCGAATTCACCGTGTGAGCATGGCGGGCGGGGCCACGGTTGCTGCTGCCTTTGTAATCTTAGCTTTGGTCGAGGACTTTTCAAAGTCCAAGCTCGGCCACCGAATCCCGCAGCCCTTTTTCACAGTAGAGCGCGTCTCCTTGATGTTTCTCTTTGGAGGTATGGCGTTCGCAGTGATTTGTCTTCCTCTCGAACTTGTTCGGCACACTGTTCTGCTCAAGAGTGCCGGGTGGAGGCGGCTCGGCCTACTTGTCGCATCGGGGCTTGCAATTTTCGGAGGCTACATATTCTTCATGAATGCACACCGCGGCCGGCTGGACGTCGGTGTGGTTACCTTGACGACTCTCGGCTTCATGATTGGCTTCTCGGCCCCTTTGCTCCTTTTGCATATCGGCCTTTGGGTCAGCCAAGGATTCGCTTCGGATCGAGGAGTGGACAAAGTCATGGATCCTCCTTCGTGAACAAGTGGCCGGCGTGTTAAGTGAATGCGGATTCGCTCGCGATATCGAAATCGAGCATCGTCCCGCCATAGAGCACGGGTTCAGGCCCTGAGTTGCTCACGACTGTCGAGGTCGCGCAACCGCACAGAACTACGAATGCGAACACCGCGGCGACGCAAGGCGACAGTCGTCTCAAGGTTGGCATGATTACACTCCTCTCAAACGCGTCGAATTGTACCCGTTCGCAGTTCGATCCAATCGCCAGCGCAGCTCACGGGCACGCCGCGAATCCCGCGCAGTCGAGCGCGTCACTCGTCTGGTCCGGGGCGCACGAGCCTGCTCCCGCCGCGTGACTACTGCTCGCCCGACTGAATCGGCTTGTTGCTGGGCTCGAACGCCGGGACACGAGACCTGTCAAGCAGCAGCACAACCTTTCTGGATTTATCGCGGATACACACAATCGAGTGTGATCGACTCGAAGTCGCAAAACGTGTAGCTGACAACGTCGGTCAGCGTCGTACCGACCGCCGTGCGCATGCCCGTCGTCGGCTCGTGAGCGGCCTCGCCGACCAGTGTGCGCAATTCCGCGTCTTCGCGCATCATCGCGATGTAGTCGTCATCGGCATTGAGCTCGACGTCATCTGGGCCGATCCGCACGCGCAGGCCTTCGTCGAACGAGCACCGCTCGCAGGTCCACTCGCGCAGCCCTGGGGTCCACAGCGACGCTGCCCGATCCCCAAGCACCTGCGTGGCGCCGCGCCATGCGTTGCGGGTCCCCGGCGCCTTGCCGAACCATAACGCGTAAAGCCCTGCCTCGCCCTCAGTAATTGACGTTATCGGCGCGAGCTCATCCCCTACAAGTCGGGCCGAATCGAGCGGCTTGATCGGCAACTCGACCTGGACCGTGCGCCCGACGATCGGCGCCACCGCGGCGAAGGCGCGAAACTGCCACCGCATCACTGGCCGGATCGCGAGCCACACCAGACGTGTTGGGGAGTCGGCGCGGTACGTCGGCGCCTCGACGAGCACCATGGGCATCACCTCGACACTGTCGAGCCAGGCATCGCCCGGGACCGCATCGCTCGGTGGTTTGCGACCGACGAAGATGCGCCGCCAGCCGTCGATACCGGCTTGCCAGCCTGAACGCTCGAGCAGCGTCCCTTCGAGCTGAATCACGGCCGCTCGCAGCGTCGCCGCGAGCTCATGCGGTCGCGCGGCGCCGGTTTTCAGGTACTCGATGAACGTGTCAGTCAGCTTCGTCGACCTCGTCGTAGAGGAGGCAAACGCGAGCATCGGGTGCCACTCTGCTTCTTCGGCGTCGCCTTCTGTCCACGCTCCGTAGTTGCCGCACTCCGCGCATCGGACCTCCATCTCTCGCCGTTCGAACGCATCCGTGTGCTGCGTCTTGATGCGTCGAGATCGACATCGCGGACACACGAACGTCGAATGCGGTTTTGCGCCGGAGCCGCTGCGCTCGAGCGCGTGCATGCGAGCGAGGGTTGCCGCGGCGCCACCCTCGGTGTTCGGCTCCGGTCCGAGCGGCGGAATCGCGACGATCGCATCGAGCACGCGAGGAAGCTCGAACAGCACAGCTCGCGCTGCGTCGAAACCCGGTTGGTCGTGGCAGCCAAAGCGCAGCGCGGCATCGAGCGCATCGACGAAGCCGGGCCGCCGATCGACGATCGTTCCCAGCTCGTCGCGAACATCGTCGACGGTCGCCCGACCTGCGGCAACTGACTCGAGCAGTCGGACTAATCCTGGTAGGTGCCGTACCGCGTCTTTCGAGAGCGTTGCCGCGCGCTCCAGGGTCGCTCGCCAGTCGGACATGTCGTGGGCTACTTTCGAATCTCAATCATGCCGTCGATGGCTTCCCGGGTGATCGGAGTGCCCGTTCTCCTTCGCTTCCTGCGGACAGAATGCAATGCCAACTCCTCGCGTCTTGACGCACGCAGCTCACGGGCACGCCGCGTATCCCGCGCAGTCGAGCGCGTCGCTCGTCGGGTCCGGGCCGCACCGTTGACTTACTACTCGTGAGCGTCACGTCGGATCCGCGATCTTGAACACGTTGCTCGACTCGAGCTGTGGCG
>JBJXGE010000036.1:0-4094 GCA_046154185.1 Planctomycetota bacterium | reverse complement strand
CGGCACCGAGGAATGGAGAATCGCGTCGACGTACACATTGACGAAATCGTAGAGCTGAGCGTCGGTCCAAGTCAGCGCAACATCACTGCCGCCAGGAGTGACGACCGAGCAAGCAAGGCCCGTCGGGACGAGCACTCCGAGGCAGGAGATGTTGAGCTGTCCGCAACCAACCGTCGTCGCGGCAAAGCCGCCGACCTCGATGAGGTAGAAGCTGCCCGCGGTCACTGGAACAGTGATCGTACTCGCGAAGGCCGGGCAGCCCACACCGTCGTCATTGCAACCGAGTACGTCCGTGATCAACGCCGGACAAACGGTGCCCGCGTTGTAGACGACCAATTTCGTGTCAAACGGCGTCGCGCCTGTGCAAGTTTGGACCGTTAGGTCGCCACTGCAAGTCGCTTGGTACCGGAACCACACGTTGAGGTTCGTGGTCGTACCACCGCCAGCCCACGAAGTACACGGCGGCGCGCCGAGCGTCGCAGCACCTTCGCCCACAGTTGCGCCGCGGTTCGTGAACAGCGTCGCGCCGTTGAAAACCGTCAAGGGTTCCGCACAACTATCATTCGGCGGACCGATGCGGAGTTGACCGGCGCCAGTTCCGCCGCCCCAACCCGAAACGCGGATGCGGTAGTTCGTGCCGCCGATTGCCGAGAAGTTCAACACGGTCTCGAAGGCGTCGCAGCCCGCCGTGAAGGAGTCGTCCAGGCAAGTCACCAGGGGTCCGCCACAGCCAGCGTAGACTTGCACCACTGTGTCGGATAGGCCGGTTGAACCGCAAGTCGAGAGGCGCACGGTTGAGCTGCACACCGGTGTGAAACTGTACCAGACGTCTGGCGCCGAAGCGCCGCAGCTAAACGGTGGCGAACTCAGCGTGTAACCCAGCGAGGTGTCGAAAAGTGTGAGGCCTTCGCTCACCGTGATCGCGGTCAAACACTCGTCGCCTGGTGGCGGAACTAAACCGACGGTGATCAGTCCGACAGAGTTGTCGGCCATCGAAGAACCGCCGACGCCGGTTGGGTGAATCGCACTTGTCGAAACTTGAATCAAGTAGCTCGTTCCGCCGATTACCGGCCAAACGGCATTGGCCTGGATGCCCTGAGGGCCGCAAGCGTTGTCGCTGCAGATCACGGAGGTCAATGCACCGCATGCGCCCGTGTAGACGGCAACGCGGTTGTTGAGCTTGTTGTGCACGGAATCGCACAGTGACGCGCCCGCGAATCCGCTCGACGGCGCTATCCAGGTGTACCAAATGTCACGCAGCGTCGGCGGAGCCGACGTGCTTCCGCAAGTCGGGACCGGGCTGTCGCCCGCGACACCGGTAGCCAGCAAGATTGAAAAACGGCTCGGGACTCCGGTAGCGAGTGCGGTCGGCGCCCCGCAAGTGTTGTTGGTCGGCACGAGCCCGTTGTCGATGTAATCGACCACGAACTGCGACGCGCTGATCTCCGCGGTGGCCGACGCTCCGGCGTTGAGCTGGATCATGTAGATATCGCCCGCCGTAACCGATCGAACCATCATCGCCTGTGTGCTGACGCCATCATCGTCGTCGCACTCAAGCTGCGTTCCCGTGAGCGGGCAGCCAGGCCCAAGGAAGACCTGCATACGCGTATTCTGTGGCGAGCTCGAAGATGGCCGGTTGCTCGCGTCGAACGCGACGACTCCGGTCGCGGGCGCGGTCCAAGTCAGCCATACGTCCCGCGCGGTACCGGCGGTGCCGCAGCCGATCGCTTGACCAGACGCGGTGGCCAAGAAGCTATCCCAGTAGACTGGAATGCCTGTGAGAACAACGTCGGGGGTCAGGCAGTCATCATTCGCCGATGCGACTGCTGGAAGAATTGTCAGCGTAGGAGCCGCGCCGACGCTGGTGGCGCCGAATCCGCCGATATCGATCAAGTAGGTAAGGCCGCCGGTCAAGGCAAGCTGAGCTGCTGCTGCAAATCCGCCGTTGCAGCGACCAGCCGCGGGGCCGGTGCCGCCGTTGTCGTCGTCGCAGGCGAGCACATCCGCGATCGACAGGGCGCCGCAGACAGCGGTCGGCGCGTAAACGACGATCTTGCTATCGTACGCACCCGGACCACACGTGCCGATGAAGTACGTGTCAGACACGGTCGGAGTGAACGTGAACCACACGTTGAGATTCGTTCCTGTACTCCAGGTTCCTCCACTCGTGCAGGGAGGCGAAGTAAAGCCCGCGCCAATACCGTCTGCGGTCGCGCCCACCGTGGTGAACTCGGTATGCCCGACAGTCACCGGGATCGCCGACGCACAGTTGTTATTGATCGGCTGCGCAAACAGCGAGGTGCAACACACCCCGCAAATGAGCAGTACTCCCAATTGCCATCGTAGATTCATGCAAACCTCCTTGCTCGTGCCCCCTCGCGTTCGTGATTGCTCAAGCATCGAGAAGAGGAGTCCACAAGACTCCAAGACACTTTAATTCTGAGCATTAGCCAAGCGCGCGATTCCCCACGCTTCTCAATGCTACTCAAATGCTTCTCTTGAGCTGAGCCCCATCTTCGAACGAATGTCATGGAAACAAGCGGGAAGGATAGCGGCGTACGACGGGTTTTGCATCATCTGAAATTCGATTCGTGAGTCGACAGATACGGTCAGTTCGACCGTGCCTCGCAACGATTCGCGCTCGAACGAAAATTCCAGGGCTGCTTCTAACGGCTTATTTCGAAGGCTCTTGAGCAAAAGCCCGGCACGGGCCACTCGCCGGAGCGGGTCACACGTTCAGGCGCTTTCTCGTTGCTCGACTGCTGACCAGCAGATTTTTCGGACGCATGAACTGCGAAATAGCCGACCGAATCGTCCGCTCGCATTTGCTCACCAGCGCGCGCGTGTCGCTGAAATGACAACGGTCGCGCTTCGCGTTGTTCGTCGGGAAACACAGTTTGGGGAGTTCATCCCGACCCGATTTCCGACCCGATGCGATGCACCAAGATGCAAACGGTCCCGAGTCGAACTCGGGACCGCGTGCTTCGAGGTTGGGTGGGAGTGAGTGGCGGAGTAGAGGTGGGTTGGCTCCGCGGGGTGGCGGAGCGGTGGGACTATTTCTCTTTTTCGTTGTTCTTGTCGGCCGCGATGCCGGGCGCGCTGAAGTTTCCGTAGCACGAAACGCACGCGATCAGCAGATCGGCAAGTTCGTCGCTCGCCAAAGGGCGGTCGAAGCGCTCGAGCAAGGTTCCGTGCGAGTAGACAAGCACGGTTGGAACCCACTCGATGCGAAGCGCGTGGTAAAGCTCGCCACCGGCCGATTCGAGTTCGACCTCAAAGAATCGTGCGTGCTGATCGAGGCGCTGCGCGCACTCGTGGATGACTTTGCTGACTTTGTCGCAATCACTCGCGAGTGCCGATCGGAAGTGGACGAAGATGAGTCCTTCGGTTTGCCGTAACTGGTCGATGAACTGACGCGCTGAGCAAGATTTCGGTCGTGTCATGGCTCGCCGCCTCCCTTTCTTTCGCTGCACGAAGAGAGAAAGCGCCGACGGACCCGCGGTGTCGCGGAGAAATTGCAGATTCGTCGCAAGACAAAGCGAGGCAAGCTTCGGCAGAAACGAAGCAGGGGCGCAGAACGCGCCCCTGAAGGAATTCCGTCGAGCAAGGCAAGAAAGCGGGGAGCTACAACTTCGCCTGCACCTTCGCGAGCAGCTTCTGGGCGCGAGCGCGGACCTTGTTGTCTGAGTGGTCTTCGGACGCGGCGTAAGCGTGCGACAGTCTGCACTGCGGTGAGTCGCACCCTTACAGGGTGCGGCCCACATTACGAGTTACCCGGGGCTTCGCCCCGGGCTGATGAATCTCGCCCCTGCGGGGCTTCAGCCACGCACGTGCCGCCACCGCAACGCGCGCGAAGACGCCCGATGACGAAGTGGACACCAACGCTCCGACGCGGAGTACGAGAGATATCTCTGCTGGGCTCGATTCCCAACCGTGGCGCGGCCTGGGATGATGAAGAGCCGCGCTTGCGCGCGGCCTGGGATGATGAAGAGCCGCGCTTGCGCGCGGCCTGGGATGATGAAGAGCCGCGCTTGCGCGCGGCCTGGAATGATGAAGAGCCGCGCTTGCGCGCGGCCTGGGATGATGAAGAGCCG
>JBJXGE010000035.1:0-106791 GCA_046154185.1 Planctomycetota bacterium | reverse complement strand
CGGCACCGAGGAATGGAGAATCGCGTCGACGTACACATTGACGAAATCGTAGAGCTGAGCGTCGGTCCAAGTCAGCGCAACATCACTGCCGCCAGGAGTGACGACCGAGCAAGCAAGGCCCGTCGGGGTGAGCACTCCGAGGCAGGAGATGTTGAGCTGTCCGCAACCAACTGTCGTCGCGGCAAAGCCGCCGACCTCGATGAGGTAGAGGCTGCCTGCGGTCACTGGAACAGTGATCGTACTCGCGAAGGCCGGGCAGCCCACACCGTCGTCATTGCAACCAAGGACGTCCGTGATCAACGCCGGACAAACGGTGCCCGCGTTGTAGACGACCACCTTCGTGTCAAACGGCGTCGCGCCTGTGCAAGTTTGGACCGTTAGGTCGCCACTGCAAGTCGCTTGGTACCGGAACCACACGTTGAGGTTCGTGGTCGGACCACCGCCGGCCCACGAAGTACAGGGTGGCGCTGCGAGCGTCGCAGCACCCTCGCCCACGGTTGCGCCGCGGTTCGTGAACAGCGTCGCGCCGTCGAAGACGGTCGTCGGTTCCGCGCAACTATCATTCGGCGGACCGATGCGGAGTTGACCGGCGCCTGTTCCGCCGCCCCAACCCGAAACGCGGATGCGGTAGTTCGTGCCGCCGATCGCCGAGAAGTCCAACACGGTCTCGAAGGCGTCGCAGCCCGCCGTGAAGGAGTCGTCGAGGCAAGTCACCAGGGGTCCGCCACAGCCAGCGTAGACTTGCACCACTGTGTCGGACAGGCCGGTTGAACCGCAAGTCGAGAGGCGCACGGTTGAGCTGCACACCGGTGTGTAGCTGTACCAAATGTCTGGCGCCGAGGCACCGCAGCTAAACGATGGCGAACTCAGCGTGTAACCCAGCGAGGTGTCGAAAAGTGTGAGGCCCTCGCTCACGACAATCGCACCAGCGCACTCGTCGCCTGGTGGCGGAACTAAACCGACCGTGATCAGCCCGACTGAGTTGTCGGCCATCGAAGAACCGCCGACGCCGGTTGGGTGAATCGCACTTGTCGAAACTTGAATCAAGTAGCTCGTACCGGAGATTACCGGCCAAACGGCGTTGGCTTGGATGCCCTGAGGGCCGCAAGCATTGTCGCTGCAGATCACGGAGGTCAATGCACCGCATGCGCCCGTGTAGACGGCAACCCGGTTATTGAGCTTGTTGTGCACGGGATCGCACAGTGACGCGCCCGCGAATCCGCTCGACGGCGCTGTCCAGGTGTACCAAATGTCACGCAGCGTCGGCGGAGCCGACGTGCTTCCGCAAGTCGGGACCGGGCTGTCGCCCGCGACACCGGTAGCCAGCAAGGTTGAAAAACGGCTCGGGACTCCGGTGGCGAGTGCGGTCGGCGCCCCGCAAAGGTTGTTGGTCGGCACGAGCCCGTTGTCGATATAGTCGACCACGAACAGCGACGAGCTGATCTCCGCGGTGGCCGACCCTCCGGCGTTGAGCTGGATCATGTAGATATCGCCCGCCGTAACCGATCGAACCATCATCGCCTGTGTGCTGACGCCATCATCGTCGTCACACTCAAGCTGCGTTCCCGACACCGGGCAGCCAGGCCCAAGGAAGACCTGCATACGCGTATTCTGTGTCGAGCTTGAAGATGGCCGGTTGCTCGCGTCGAACGCGACGACTCCGGTCGCGGGCGCGGTCCAGGTCAGCCATACGTCCCGCGCGGTACCAGCGGTGCCGCAGCCGATCGCTTGGCCAGACGCGGTGGCCAAGAAGCTATCCCAGTAGACTGGAATGCCGGTGGAAACAACGTCGGGGGTCAGGCAGTCATCATTCGCCGATGCGACTGCTGGAAGAATCGTCAGCGTAGGAGCCGCGCCGACGCTGGTAGCGCCGAATCCGCCGATATCAATCAAGTAGGTAAGGCCGCCGGTCAAGGCAAGCTGAGCTGCTGATCCAAATCCGCCGTTGCAGCGACCAGCTGCAGGGCCGGTGCCGCCGTTGTCGTCGTCGCAGGCGAGCACATCCCCGATCGACAAAGCGCCGCAGATAGCTGTCGGCGCGTAAATGACCATCTTGCTATCGTACGCACCCGGACCACACGTGCCGATGAAGTACGTGTCAGACACGGTCGGAGTAAACGTGAACCACACGTTGAGATTCGTTCCCGTACTCCAGGTCCCTCCGCTGGTGCAGGGAGGCGACGTAAAGCCCAGGCCAATACCGTCCGCGGTCGCGCCCACCGTGGTGAATTCGGTATGCCCGACAGTCACCGGGATCGCCGACGCGCAGTTGTTATTGATCGGCTGCGCAAACAGCGAAGTGCAACACACTCCGCAAATGAGCAGAACTGCCAAACGCCATCGAAGATTCATGCAAACCTCCTTACACCTAACGCCCACCGTGCCGGCACGAAACCAGACACGAAAAGTAGAGCCCACAAGACTCATACGCATTGTTTGCTGACGACAGGCATGGGGATTTGCTCCGCGTTGCCGCAGCTTCACATTCATACTGCACACAGCGCGAGACTTGAGCCCCAACCATCGTGTAAACGTCCCGAAACAACTCGGTAGGATATCGAGAAAGTGCCGTCATTGCACGGCTGGACTTGGCGCCCAGTTCATTCGGTCGAGGCCCATTAAGGCCCAGCCGGATTAATATAAGCAATCTTCCACTTTCTGCCGTGGGCGAAAGGCCTCGACGATGAGCTTGAGAGCGTTCGTCGGAACCCGCGGTATGTGCCGCAGTTGGCCGAGAGCTTGAAAAATTTTGCGGCTTCACGCTGCAGGTATCGGGGGTATTTGGGAATCAAGCTGGTTCCTCGAAACCTTCCGCCTCGATATCAAGCGCGCGATTGAAGCGTGCTCGGTAGTTTTCCCAAGCGATGGCGGAGGTCAGCTCGACGAGCTGGCGCGCGCTGAATTGGCGCGCGAGCGCTGCATGGAGATCGTCCGGCACTCTGACCGGCGTTGCCGAAATCGCGCTCGCGTAACGCAGCACGAGTTTTTCGATTTCGGAAAACTCGGCGCTGGTCTCGAACTGGCCGAACTCGCGAATCTGCTCTGCCGTGACGCCTTCGCGCCGGCCGACGGCCGCGCCCAGGTCCAGTCAGAATGGACAGCCGATGAGTCGCGCGGCCGCAAGCGATGCCAAACTCTTGAGCGCCGCCGGAACTGATTTCGCCGCTTGTTGTCCGAGCTCCATCTGGGAGGTGGCGACGAGCAAGCGCACGTGATGGGCTTTTACTTTGAACGGCTTCGGCACGCGCCGCACGCCGACCGCCTTGCCCATCGCGCGGCGCACAAACTTGTACATGAGTCGCACGAATAGCGAAGCCTGCTTGGTCTCGACACCCGCAATCCTCGACATGGGCACCTCCCGATCACCAGCAGTAATTCATCCGCTCGATCATTCGGCAAGACCGCAGGCGAGCGACTTCGTCACGCGACTGTTCGCAACCAGGTACGCGATGTTTGATGTTCGGCAGGATGTTTCGATGTTCCGAGCGCCGCCGGCAGAGCCGAGTCGGTCGGTGCCTTCTCGATCAGGGGCAGGCGAGCGACCCGGAGCAGGCGAGACCGTCGAGGGTCGGATCGACGCCACAACCCGGGAAGGGAAGAGGAGGCGCCGGGGCGGAGGAGAACAGGTTCGCGAGGATCCGGATCGGGTCGGCGATGTCGACCGCACCATCGTCGTTCGCGTCGAGGGCCTTGGCACAGTTCGTCGGGGCACCCGAGAAGAGCGACGACAAAACCTGGACCGCGTCCGCCAGATCGAGCGCGCCATCACCGTTCGCATCGGCGCGGACGAACTCGATCGGAGGAGGGCCGCCCGTGACCCAGACATCGGAAGTGGAAAAGAACACCTCGCCGACCGGATCGTTGCGGTGCCACGCGATCCAGACGACGTGATGCCCACCGCGATCGCTCGGGATCGTCAGGTCGAAGGTGTAATGCCCGCCCGCGAGCGTGACCGTCGGACGACCGAGGAACTCGAGCTGTCCCCAGTTCAACGGGAGGTCGGGGGTCCAGTCGGGGGTGGTCATCCAGACATCCCACACGCTCGGGTCGTGCGGCGCGGTCGCGAGGAAGTCGACTTCGATCGTGTCCCCCGCTGCGACAGGAGTGGTCGGCCAATCGACGCTCACCTGGTCGAGCCCTGCGTAGGTGCGGGAATACTCGGGAGAGGCCGGATCGACCCTCCCTCCGCTCGCGAGCTGCCCATCTGGAACCCACGGAGAGTAGTCGAATCCTGGCGGGAGTCCGGCGAGAACAGCTTGGGGGATGTTCCGGGAGAGCTCGTTCCACGTGTAGTAGGAGAGGGTCCCATCGATCGCGACCGCCTGCGCGGCCAGGGGGAACGCGGGATTGTCGGGGTTCGCCTGATAGACGCGATACACGCGGCTCATCGGGGATACGACGGTGCCATGGCCCCCGAGCCAACCGGGGAGGAGCACGAGCAGGGCGAGGACGGAGAGGAATAGTGGGCGATGTCGTTCTGAGATCGGACTCTCTTTTCCAGTGGAGTGCAACGAGCCGAGCGAGGAAACGGACGAGCGGATTCTACACTCCCGCCGTTGGGATGCGATTGCCATAGTCGCGTGGTGGAGGCAAAACCGGAAACGTATTATCTCCGCATCGCTCCGTTCCTGAATTCGCAGAGGCGGTTCGATTTCAGAGATCAAGGCTCGCGTCGAACGCGCCGCGCCGGCTTCACTTCGCGTACATGACCACGCAGCCAACGCTTCAGTATTTTGGTAGCAGTCCGATAGTGGCTAGCAGTGTTCGCCGCCGCGTAGGTCACCAGCGGATTTCGGCCCGTCCAGGCGAAACGGCCGGGGCACAGAAGTTCATCCGCGGTCATCTCTTTGAGCAGCGCCAGCACTTGTTCATACGAGGCAGCAAAAGCCGCTGAAACGGCGGCGAACGACTTGCGCCGATGCTTGCGCCAGATGGCCTCGTTGAGTTTCGGCGCCTCGCTCCACTTGTAACCGGCCGCCGGCATTTGAGGACTCTCGCCGCGTCGCCCCGCTTCGTGCCAGCCGAGAAACATCTGTTCCCACTCGGTGAGATGCGCGAGCAGGTCTTGCACGTTCCAGCCGGAGCCCCACACACCCGCCACGCGCCGGCGCGCCAGCGGAATAGTTGCGACTATCGCGCAGAGAAGGTCGTGTTCGCGTTCGATCGCATCGATGAACAACTTCTTGCTCGCGTATTTCATTGGGCTGCTCGCAGGCGTTTTCTGACTTGGACTCGACGGCGGATTTCTCTACGAGTCACTCGCTGACCACGTCAAGCGTCTTCCTTCAAAAAACCTACAACCGAAAACGCGGACGCGGACAAGGATCTAACCGGAGTATCCGAGTAAAGTTCCGACGATTCGAGTTTCGGCGTCACCATATCTGAGATATGATCCCGCCCCAAGAACGAGGCTTAGCGCACACGCCGACCGAGTGCGCATTTTGGGTTCCTAATCCATTTTTCTTTCAGGGAGGAAGGCTCGCATGCGTTTGCATTTGTCTAAGGGTGCGCTTCTGTCAACGGTTTTGATCACGGCGATGTTCGCTGGATCGAGTACAGCATCCGCCTGGACACCTACCGGCGACTGCACAGGTTGGAGTTTGTACCAGGAGTTTATTCCCGGGGAATTGCACGGGACCGTGAGTTTGGAATGTTGGAACGGTGCCAGTTGGGTGACGATCGAGACTCAACCCGTGCACATCATCGCGCCGACCGGAATTTATTCCGCGAGTGGCGCATGGACCGTCACCGGCTCCGGCGAGTGCCGAGTTTTATTGGTAGCCGAAAACTTCATCGCGGGCATTGGCGGCGGAGTTTTCGAACGAGTGTCCGATAGCACCTTCATCTGTGACGGCCCACCACCGCCACCGCCGCCGCCGGGAGTCGCTCCGCGCACACCCGGATACTGGAAGAACCACGACTGGCCAGTCGGATCGCTCAGCCTTGGCGGTTTCACGTATTCACGTGATTGTTTGATCCAAGTGCTAGGCCTCCCGACGGTCGGCGACGCACGAATCAAGTTGATCCATCACTTGATCGCGGCAAAACTCAATCTGATTGCGGGATCTGCTGATTCCGTCGTGGACTACCCAACCGATGGCGACACTGTCGCCGACGTCATCAGCGCGGCTGACACCTATCTCGCCGGCGAGCTTGGCGGAAGTTGCCCAAGCATCCTGGTCGGCGCGGCTCCGGGCGGGTCGGAAAAAGCCTACGTCAACGGCCTGAAAGACGTGCTCGACGACTACAACAACGGACTATTCGACTAATTCCAGATCCAGCGCAATGAGCTTGATCCGGGACTAGATTTTGTCGAGGGGGCTGGCTCACAGCCCCCTCGGTTTTGGCTCGTTGCGCACGTGGACACGTCATGGCGTGAAGTGACTTCTGTGCCTTGGCGCCACGAGAATGCCATTCGGAAATATTCTTTCACTCGAACATCAAATCTGCCGGCCTGCTTTTCTCGCATATCGAACATGTTGCGAGAATACGCGCTCGCCCTTGGACTCATCGTCGTCGATTCAGTTTGTGACAAGGGTGGCCGTTCGATCGGGCGCGGCCACCTTCATCGAAAATTGCGCTTCAAGAAGCGGGAACACATCGAGCTGCAGGCTTCCGTTTTCCGACACGCCGACCGCTCGAAGCTACCGACTAAACTCGAACGTCAGCGGGAACTGAGCGTTGGTCTTTGCGTCGCGCCGCTTTGGTAGTGAGTTTCCTGCAAGAGCCCCTGCCGCAAACTCCCGCGGCGCCGCGCTCGCCTGCGGTTCGAATCTCGAGCACGACAAACTATCAACAAGACGATGCGATTGTTTCCGGACTACCCCGATCATTTTCCCAGTTCCAAGAGTTCCTTTCGCAGAAACGCAACTCCCGCCGTACGCGCGACCAAGTGTCTCTTGCTGGCTGATGTTCGCTGGCACAAGGCTTGCGATCACAGATTTGATGTTGCTGGAGCGGCCGCCGGCGGCCGCGCGAGGTTACACCGCCCGCCGCAGCAGAGAGCCGATCCATGACGATCGGGACTACTCGAGAGGACGAGAACCATGAATTCGATCCGATACACTTGGCTGGCCGCAGGTCTGTTGGTGCTCATCTTTGCGCGCGAGTCCGCCGCGCAAATCATCTACGTCAACACAGCCGAGGACGTCGCCGACTTTACCGGCGCCAAGCAAGTCGCCGACCTGCCAGGGCCGGATGGCAAGATTTCGCTTGCGGAAGCGGGGCTAGCCTCCGACAACACGCCAGGCGTGCAAACAATCGGGTTTCAGATTCCAGAGAGCGAGTGGGAATACCAATGGCTCTATCCCGGACGCGCGGTGTTGCAGCCCTTCCTCGGCTTTCGGGTTTTCGACACGGTGATTCTAGACGCCACGACTCAAACCGCATTTACCGGCGAGACTAACCCGGACGGCGGCGGCGAAGTCGTGATCTGGGCCAGCACTTATTTGGTGAACAATGTTGGCAGCTTGATTCGTGGTTTCGACCACTCGTCGATCTCCGTCAGCGGCGGCTCGGGCAATACGGTCCAGGGCAACACGCAGTGCGGTATCGAAGTCTATGATTCTCCTTTCACTGTCATCGGCGGAACGAACCCCGGCGAGGGCAATACCTGCACGACCATCAAGATAGACCGCACGAGCAATAACATCGTCGTTGGAAACGTTACGACGCGCGTTCGCGTGCTGGGCTGGGTGGGCGGCGGACAGCCCGCGGTCAACAACCGCATCGGTGGGCCAACGGCGGCCGAACGCAACTATATCACCGGCTATGGCACGTGGAGCGAGGGATGTCCCGGAGGAACAACGGTCCAGATCTTCGATTCCATCGGTACGATCGTCGAAAACAATTGGATCGGTACGACCCCAGACGGTCTCTCCCAAGGCAGCCTTGCCTCGACGGCTGGAATCGGATTCGAAGGCGAGAACCACGACACGGTCATCCGCAACAACCGCATCGCGGGAATCCTCGGTCATGGTACTTTTCCCCATTGCGCCGGCTGGCTGGTAGGTAGCGCCATCGAGATCTACGGGACGGGCAGCGGTGTGTCGATCGTCGGGAATGTGATCGGCTTAAACGCCAACGATGAGCCGTCGCTCGGCAGCGTCACGGGTATCTCGACGACAAACTACTACCTCGGAGCGGTCCAAAACGTCGTCATCGGTGGATCGGCCGTTGGCGAGGGCAACGAGATCGCTGGGCATCTACTCAGGGGCATCAGCGTCGCCAATACGTTTTCCGGAGTGCACATTACGAGCAACTCGATCCACGACAACGGTGGCTTGGGAATTGACTTGATCACCAGCGCGTTCCTGACTGGAGTCACAGCCAACGACCCACTCGATGCCGACACCGGAGGCAATGGGCTGCAGAACTTTCCGGTGCTTGGGTCCGCCACCCGTGCGGGCGATACTCTGCACATCACAGGAACACTGAGCAGCAGCGCGCTCGCGAATTTCAACGTCGAGTTCTTTGCCTCCGCCGATTGCGACCCCTCCGAATTCGGCGAGGGGGAGATTTTCATCGGATCCACTTCGGTCGCCACGGACTCAAGCGGCAACGCGGCATTCGATGTGACACTGACGGCCGTCGTCGGCTCCGGCTGGTTCGTCACTTCGACGGCGACACTGCTCGCAACCGCTTCGACATCTGAATTCTCGGCTTGCATCGCTATTCCCTTGTCGGAGGACTTCCGGCGCGGCGACGCCAATTTCGATGGCAACGTGGATCTAGGCGATGCAGTGTCAATGCTCTCCGTGCTGTTCGCAGCGGGCATGTCGATGTGCGACGACGCGGCAGACGCAAACGACGATGGCCATCTGAACATCGCAGATCCAATCTTCACGCTCAATTACCTCTTCTCGTTTGGCGTTGCGCCGCCGGCTCCTGGTCCAATGACTTGTGGCACGGATCCAACCGTGGACTCTCTCGACTGCAATTCCCCCGGCTGCTGAACCCTGTGCATGGTTGCCCGCTCGCGCGCCAACTCAAAGCGCTGGCGCGTGAGCGGAGCAGGCAGAGTCGCCACTCAAAATCGTAAATGAGTGGAACGCGCGCATCGGCGAGCAAAACCACGACCGCATCGCAATACTGATCGCGTGCAGGCATTCCTGGCGGCACGCGAGTCGTAGGCGGCAGAACGTCGAGCAGAAGAATTCTCGCCTCTTCATCATCGCGCTTGGTGACTCACCACAAATCCCACGGCCCGATTCCGGCCATTGGCCAGCGAGTTTCGTTTTGGCCAATCAACCAATTCCTCACGGCTAATTGCCGCGCGCAGAAACGTGCTGGAACGTTGGCGCAGCTTCGGAACAGGAGAGTGGCAACTGGCGATTCTTTTGCACGGTGGCTGCGGTCCATCGTTAAGAAGACGTGATTGTCCACTTTTGGTTCGTAGCGAAAGGAGATTGGGATGTTGACAAACAGCAGGTGCGGGAGGTTGTTTGGGACGGCGTGCTTTGCAGCGTTTGCACTCGTCGCCGCCCGAGATTCAGCAAGCGCGGTGATCTCGTTTCATCCGCCAGCGGCGCTGACTGTTGCGTTCGCGCCGTCCGCAGTCACACCGGGAGATGTGGATGGGGATGGCGACCTGGACTTGGCTGTCAGCGCGGACACGCCGGATCGCGTGGTTATGTTCTTGAACGGTGGAATGGGGTCGTTTGCTGGTTTCGACACGATTCTGACTGGCGCCGGCACTGGGCCCGATGCCGTCGCGCTGGCGGACCTGGACGGGGACTTGGATCTGGACATGGCGGTGGTGCTCAAAGGCGTGGATTCGGTCCGCGTCTACTTGAACACGGGTATCGGTGATTGGACGCCCGGAACTCTGGTAGCGGTTGGAGTTCGACCGACGGCGCTAGAAGCAGTAGACCTCAACGGCGATGGCGACAGGGATCTGGTGGTCGTCAACCGCGACGGGAATAGTCTCAGCGTGTTGCAGAACAACGGCAGCGGCGTATTCGTGTTGCTGACGACGATCCCCGTGGGTAGCGATCCACGTGACGTGGTCGCAGGAGATTGGAACGGCGATACACAACCAGATCTTGCTGTGACGAATCACGACGATCGATCTGCGTCGGTTCTGCAAAACAACGCCGGCGCACTCTTCGTGGTCGCCACGCTTAGCCTCGGACCAGTCGTACGACCGGACGGAATCGTCGCTCGCGATCTCGACGGCGACGCTGATCTCGATTTGTCGATCGCTGCCTCGGGCGATGCACTTCACGTGGTGAGCGTGTTCTTGAATAACGCCGGCGCGTTTTCAGGTCCCGTGAATTACGCGGTGAACGGCCTTGATCCGGGTGGCATTGTCGCCGGCGATTTCGATTTGGACGGATCCATGGATGTCGCCACGTCAAACAAGTCGTCAGGAGATGTTTCGGTGCTGCCAGGAAACGGCGCCGGTGGTTTCGGCGCGGCGACGGTGCTCGCGGCGAGTACGTCTCCCGAGCGGATTTCCTCCGCCGACTGGGATGGAAATGGCAGTGCAGATCTGGCGGTCGCGAATCGGGACGCCGACAACGTTTTTGTCTACCTCAATACGCAGGCCGGCGGAGCCGTCGAATTCAAGCGAGGCGATGTCTCGGCAGATGGGAGCCTTGACATCGCGGACGCGATCTTCGCTTTGAATGCGCTGTTTGCGGCCGGCAGTCCGCTGCCAACATGTCTGGATGCCGCCGATGCAAATGACGATGGCGCGTTTAACATCGCGGACCCGATCTGGGTGCTCAATTACGCGTTCGTGTCCGGGCCGCCGCCGCTGCCTCCGTTCCTGGCTTGTGGAACGGACCCGACGTTGGACGGACTCGTTTGCCTAGCGTTTGCTGCCTGCCCATAGACCCGATGTTCTGAAAGTGGGCCATCCGAGTCAGGAGTCGTGCAACGACTCCCGGCGAGATGGCCCACTTGATCTTGCCCTACTGACCCGTTCGAGCCCAACGACTTGGCGTCGTCCTGCACGGCGCTCGGGACGATCTCGGACCTCGACGGATTTCCCCAAGAGCTTCCTCGTAACTTTTCATATTGTCGGCGATGACGACTAATTCTGTGACGAGGACGTCGGAACTTTCAGCGGCAGAATGGAGCCGCGCATTGCGGTGTCCGACATTCGGCTGGAATATTGGTTGAGATACTGCTCTTATGGACTGGGTTTGACGTCGTCACGTCGATCGGAGCCACGATCGTTGAGCTCGCACCGGCATACGAATTCGGGCCAGGATTCGACGACTCTCTCGAATTGCTAGAACCGAGCGAGTGCTCATCATTTCCAAAGGGTAACACCATGAGATCAATGTCCTGTCGCCCGTTCCTCATACTTCTCGTTGGACTTTCATGCTCCGTGCCGCTGTGGGGTCAAATCGGGCCAGACGTCATCGTCGGCGAGCTCATGGACACGCTGAGCTACGGTACGGATGGTTCGGGGATTTTCGCTTACGCGGTCGGCACCATCTCCTGCAATGTCGGAGATGAGGAGCTCGATTGGATTCAGAGCACACCCGCGCACCCGGTCATCGGCCAAAGCCTGTATCGACTCGACGGCGGACGCATCGTCCAACTCGGACAGAGTTGGCTGAAACACGGCTTTCAAGCACTGCAGGGCGGCCTTTGCACTCCCTGCACACCGAGCTCGATGGGCGGGGCGGCCCTCGGAGTCGGCTGCTCCGATCCGTATGGCGCCGGATACAACGGCAGCCAGCCGGGACTCGGCCCAAAATCCCAGGTCAACGCCGCGACGGGGGTCTTTCCGTTTCCATTTGCGGCGCCGCCTTACGCGCCCGTCATCGGCCGGCGCATTCAGGTGCACGCTGCTGAGATCGATCCGAGCGCCTTTCCCGCGGCGCAATACTTCGCGGAAGGACACTATGTCACCTACGACGACTCGGCCGCCGGCAACGCCCACAACAACGCGTCGTACCGACCCGTCGTGATCGGCAGCGACGCTGTTCGCTCGCTCACTCTCATCGGCGACACCGTGCGCGAAGTTCCCGCGCTCTTTGCCTGGCAAGCGAATGACCCACAAGTCCAAATTCAGACCATCGACATCCCGGCCGACGGCAGAATCTACGTCGGCTATCGCGTGACCGACAACGGAAACGGGACGTGGCGCTATGAATACGCAATCCACAATTTGAACTCGCACCTGTCCGTGCAAGCATTCACTTTGTTCATGAGCGCCGCCACGGTCACCACCGCTGTTGGTTTTCACGATGTGGATTATCACAGTGGCGAACCCTACGCCGGTGCGGATTGGCTATTTGCTCGCAACGCTTCGACAGCCGAGTGGGCGACTGAGACGTATGCCGCAAATCCTTCGGCGAACGCGCTGCGGTGGGGAACGCTCTACAATTTCTGGTTCGATGCAGACTCGCCGCCGGCGCCGGCCGCTGCTCGCTTGAGCACTTTCAGACCCGGCACTCCGACGCTTGTGTATTTTCCATGCGTGTCGCCGAGCGACACGGGAACGCCGATCGTGCTGCCCCCGACGGGGCTGAGCTGCGAATCGCTGTTTCACAACGTCGCGCTGACGTGGACGAATGGCGAGGTCTACGATCAAGTCCAAATCTTCCGCGGTGCCGAGCTCGCCGCCACGCTGCCCGGCGACGCGGAGAGCTTCGCCGATCTCGATGTCGAACCCGTGGGCGGATACTCCTACATCGTCTTTGGCCTCGTCGCGGGCGATTCCAGCCCCGCCGCGTTTTGTTTTGCCGAAGTTCTGGGAGTGATTGCGCCGCAAAATCTCCAGTGCGAAGTCAACACCAGCGATGTCACGCTGACGTGGACGAATCCCAATCCGCAGGACTACGAGAACCTGCAAATCGTTCGAGATGGGGTCGCGATCGCGGATCTCGGAAGCGCACAACTCAGTTTCACTGACGTCGGCGTCCCGATCGGCCAGCACATCTACGAGCTGATTGGGTTGATCGATGGTCACGCGAGTCCAGCCGCCACCTGTGGGGTGCTGGTGTTTGATGGTGTGTTGTCAGGGAATGTGTTGCTCTTCGCTCACCCGAACGGTTCAGGTTCGGAAGCCATTTCGCTTGCATTGACCAACAATGATCTGCAAGTCACGACCGTCGAAATCCTGACGGCCGCAGAGATTGCTCAGTACGATGCCTGTTTCGTCGCGCTTGGAATGTACCCGAACAATCATCAATTAAGCGCAGTCGAGGGGCAGCTCCTCGCGGATTATTTGCAGGCCGGGGGGCGCGTCTACCTCGAGGGCGGCGATGCCTTTGCCTATGACCCGCCGACAGCATTTCATGCGGTCGACGGCGTCACCGGGCTCGCAGACGGCGGAGACGACCTGTTTTGGCTCGTTCCTCAAGACAGCGCACTCGGTCTCGATCTGACGGCTTTTGATGACCAGCCCTACACTTCCGAAAACAGCTGGGTCGATCACCTCGCACCCGACGGCGCCCAAGCGGGCATCATTTGGCGCAATTCGGCATCGAGCTACGATTGCGGCGTCTTCAAGGCGGCCGCCTTACTCGGCCCGACTCTCTGCTGCTCATTTCTGTTCGAAGGAATTGGCGATGGGTCGGTGCACGATGCGGTCATGAGCGCGTACTTGAGTGCGCTTGGCATCAATCCCGCAGACCAGCCCCACTTCATCCGGGGCGACGTCAACGATGATCTCGTTGTGAATATCGCCGACGCGATTTCGCTGCTCGGCTGGTTGTTTACATCCGGACCGGCGCCCGGCTGCGCGCGCGCGGCCGACGCGAACGACAGCGGCGGGCTCGACATCAGCGACGCCATCTTCACGCTCAGTTTTCTCTTTGCCGGCGGCCCTCCCCTCCCAGCGCCATTCCCCAATTGTGACGCAGATCCTTCGCTTGATGGGTTGAGTTGCGACGTCGCCAGTTGCCCGTGAATCTGGCGATAGAGTCGGCGTGCGAACGTCCTGGCAACCCAAACCGCTGCTAGAAGCTTCGAGTCGTGGGCGCTGACGACCCGCTGCGACAGCCGACGCGAACTCGTGGTGGCGACGTCTCTGTTGCTCGTGCGCGCGGTGCACTGATGCTCACGGTGAGCGGATGGAAACTGGGCATCAGCGCCGTTGCAAGCTCTCGATGCGACTATTCAAAAAGCGTGCGAGATTCTGCTGGTCATCCGTGCCAAGCCAGAGAGTGCTCTTTCGCAACCGAAGGACCACGCAGTCTCTCCCACTGATATTCCAGACCCAGCCTCCGCGCACACTCAGATGGATTCCCCAACCATCCAAGATCGTCGTGCGTCCGATTTCGACGCTGGTGAGATCCGCATATTTCACTCGCCGTCGAAACAACGGCACGGGGCCGAACTGGATCGACAACTCGTCGCCGAGGTCTTTCACCTGGAGGTGATGGAAACAGGCGGCGAGCACGAGCATCAATACGCCCGTCGGTGGGAACATCAGCCGAATCAGCGGCTCGCCGCGTAGTCCCCAACCTAAGACGAGAAAGGTCAACGCTAAAGCGTAAACCAAGAGGCACAGCAACGAGCGTTGGGTATGGTCGTAGGCCGGTTCACTCACTGGTGTTTTTCCTCGCCGCACTCTCCGACGAAGTGATCTCTGAAGTTCTATCAGCAACATCGGGACGATTCCGTGGACTGAGATCAGTATCCAACTCGGAGGTGGAAGTACAACGACTTTGAGGGCCGGCCCCGGGACTCCGCATCTCCCTGAATCCAGGAGACCCATCCGCACGAATCCAACCGCGAGAGATTAATTTCACACGAGAGGAACTGAACCATGCGTGCCTTCATGCCCCTGATACTCACCGCCAGCGTCACCTTTCTTGGCACCGGACCGAGCACTCAACTGAACGGTCAGCAAGCTGACACCATAGTCGATGTCGCGGTCGCGGCCGGATCGTTCGAAACCCTGGCCGCCGCCCTGGGGGCGGCAAACCTGGTGGACGCACTCCGGGGCGAAGGCCCGTTCACGGTCTTCGCACCGAATGATGCGGCCTTTCGCAAGCTGCCGGATGGCGCCGTGGCCGGCCTGCTAGAGCCCGGTGCTCGCGCGCAACTGCAGCAAGTTCTGACCTACCACGTCGTACCCGGACGCTACGACGCGCGGCAGCTACTGGAGCAGGGCCAGCTGTCGACCCTGCAGGGTGAGCAACTACGGTTCGCCATTGTGGGCGGTCGGCTGACCGTCAACGGCGTGGCCATTAGTAACAATGACGTGGTAGCCTCGAACGGAGTGATTCACGTGATCGATCAGGTGCTGCTGCCGCCGCAAGCAGAGACTCCGGCTGCCGCCAGGGCCGGAGAGCAGCTCCTGCTGCTCGCGATCGAGCGTGGTGTCCCACTTTTCAATGCCGGTCAGCGGGAAGCGTGCGCCGCCGTATACGAAGTGGCGGTACAGGCGATGGTGGACTTCAATCAGGAGCTATCGGGTGAACTGCGCGAGACGCTGCGCGGCGCCCTGCGCACGGTCCGGAGCACTGCCGACGCCAGCGAAAATGCGTGGACACTGCGACGAGCGATGGATCACACACTGCGGCGGCTGCAGCAGTCGGCATCGGCGACCGGAGAGTCCGCGACCAGACCCGTTGCCGTGACGCCCGAAGCCAGCGTTTTCGAGTTCACGAGCAAGGAGGAATCGGAGCGCTGGTTCACCGTCAACGATGACGTGATGGGCGGAATCTCGCGTGCGGGTATGGGCTGGTCAAAGGACGGAAGCGCCCTTTTTCGCGGGCAGCTGAGCCTCGAGAACAACGGCGGTTTCGCCACGGTGCGCTGTGCCCTGGGCGATGTCGGGCTGGCCGGCTACGACGGCATCGTGATGCGTGTGCGCGGCGATGGTCGTACCTATGGACTGAGCGGCATGAAGACCGGTCGTCGCATGGACGTGAACACCTGGACCAAGCGCTTCGCGACCCGCGCTGGCGAATGGCAAGAAGTTCGCATCCCATTTCGTGACCTCGAGCACACCGTCATGGGCCGGCGCGTTCCGGGTTCGGGACCCCTCTCCGCGGAAGACCTGCGTTCGATCTCGTTCATCATCGCTGACAAGAGCGAGGAGCCGTTCCAGCTCGAGATCGACTGGATTCGCTCCTATCGAGATAACAACAGCTAGCAGCAACCCTGAAGCAGCATGTCGATGAAAAGCACGTTCTTGGTTCTGGCCTTACCCCTGACACTGGCCTTGGCATGTCCGCGCGTCGCGTTCTCTTCGTCGAGCGAGGGAGTCTTCCCTCTCACTACCAAAGTGGGCGACCAACTGCTGGCTCGCAATGGGGTCGGACTGCTCGAGTGGGGAGTCTTCAGCTGGGATCTGTACCGCGCTGCTTTGTACGTGGAGGCGCCCACCTCGGACGTGACTCAGATCCTGGCCGTTGGGAGTAGCAAGCAGCTCCGCATGCACTTCTCCCGCGCCCTCACGCAGGAGCAGATGGTGAAAGCCTTCACCGCTGCCTTCCAGGCCAACGCCGGCACGCCCACGGTGGAACTTCAGGAGCACATCACCCGCTTCACCCAGGTCCTCACGGCGGTACGCAAGGGCGACCTGCTGGTGGCCAGCTATCAGTCGAGTGGCTTGCTGACCATCGAACTGAATCAGACACGACTCTGCTCCGTGGAGAGCGTTGCCTTCGGCGAGTTGTTCTTCCGGCTGTACGTGGGCGCCCGCCCACCGAGTGAGGCGCTACGCCGCGGGTTGCTGGGCGGATAGCGGCGACTTCGGGCTCGCCATTTCGCGCCAATAGCAGGAGTCTCGTCCCCTGGCATCGAAAGCACTACTTCAACCGAATGCTACAGGGTAGGTGCGGGCGCGTCGCTCGCACGCCCATGCGGCACAAGACGCAGATTACCCAGCTCGTATCCCTCTGCCACGAGCAGTTCAATCATCTGTTGGTACTTGGCCTCCGGGACTTTCTGCTGGCGGGCCATGATCCACACGTAGTCACGCTTGGTTCGTCCGATGACGGTCAACTCGTACTCGGGGTCGACGTAGACGATGCGGTACTCGGCGGTGAACGGCCACAGAAACCGCATGCCCCACACGGCGTTGGACGCATCGCGCACAAAGCCGCGCGGCCGATAGACCTTCTCGGGACCGTCGAGGGCGCCGGCGTTGAACCGATATGTGGTGGCGATAGTGCCGTCGTCGTCGAGGCGATACGACTCGACGCCGTTGTGCGCGTGACGTTCGATGGCGGCGGGGATGTGAGCGATCACGAACCAGTCACCCATAAACCGCTCGAGGTCCACGGATGCCTCCGTGCGGATGGGCGGATACGACTGGCAACCCGTTACCTGTAGCAGCATCCCCAACGCTCCCAGCAGACCCAGGCGCCTGGCCATGCGCGGTGCTTCGTGGGACATGAGTCTTCCTTTCCTGTTCCGTGCATCCAGTTGTCGTTCGGCCCGCTGCTCGCCCCGCATGATGCGAGTGCATGGCATGGGGGTGAATGTTGAGCATGTTTTCGAACGCTCGAGGATGCGCTCGGCATCTTGCGCGAGCTCTAGCGTGCTCAGACATTACCACGTGTGGACGCGCGCTGGATTGCCGAAGCTGAGCACGCGCTCGCCGAGCGGCAACGCTCGGATCGCCACGCCGAGCGCGCGCTACACACATCCGCCCGCATCGTCGCAAGCGAGTAGCACGCCGCTTCCGGGCGGGGTCGGATCGATGCCGCACGCGCCAAATGGCGGCGGCGGCGGCGGGCCGGCCACGAACAAATAGCTCAACAAGTACACGGCGTCGGCGAGATCCACGCCGCGGCTGTCGTTGATATCCGCAGCCACGACACACGGGATTGCGCCACTCGTGAAGAGGTAGCCGAGCACGGTAATCGCATCGGACAGCTCGACGAGCCCGTCTACATTCGCGTCGGCGCGCACGAAGCGCAGCTCGCATTCATCCGGCACTTCGTTCCCGTTGAGATCCAGACTCGACCCGGTCGCGATCTCAAGGGTGTCGGCAATCAAGTTGCCGTTACAGTCGGCGAACTGAGTCGCCGCTTGGTCGACCGTGATAGTCGTGTTGACCGGCAAATTCTCGAGCACCGTGACGTGCGTGCCGCCCGGCCAATACACGATGATTTGCTCGATCAGCGGCAACGTGTCGACTCCGAAGTGGAGTTCGAAGGGGCCTGAGGATTTGTAACTCGTGCCCGCCATGACCTCGGAGGTTTGCACAAGCCCGGCGGCGATCAGCGCGACTGTCGCCCCGATGGCACTGAGATTGGGGGCGATCCCGGCGAGGCGTAGCTTGCACCAGTTGCGGGTCGAGCCTTCGTGATTGATGAAGATTGCCACAGGCTCGAGGAAAGATTGCACGACGAGATCGAGATCGCCGTCGGAATCGATGTCCCCGGCGATGGCGCCGTATGAGCTCTTCGTGGCCGCGGCACCGTAGCCGGAATCCTGCAAGGCGTAAGCGGCGGCCACGTCAACGAGCGGAAGAGTTGCATTCGAGCGAAAGAGCAAGTTTGGGCCGGGAGAGCTGGTGACGAACAAGTCGAGCCGGCCGTCATTGTCGAAATCGAGGAACATCGTGCCCCAACCGGAATAGTTGTGCACTCCGACGCCGGCGAGATCTTGCTCCTCGAGGTAGGTCCCATCGCCTTGATTCATGAGGAGCGGATTGCCGGCTTGTGGCACGTTTGTGCAATACAAATCCGGATAGCCGTTGCGATCCAGATCGCCGATGGCGAGTCCCATGCTGTCGATCGCCACATCGGTCCCGGAGACCGCCGAGATTTCGACGAAGTGGCCCGCGTCGTTGCGCCACAAACGGTTTTGGTGCCCGGGCGGCTCCGGCTCGCCCTTGTCGGTGCTCAAGTACAAGTCCGCGTCGCCGTCGCGATCGTGATCGTAAAAAGTCGCTTGGAGGCTGAAATGCGCCGCATCGACGCCTTCGAGCGCCGCCTCGTCGACAAAAGTGCCGTTGCCGAGATTGCGATACAACCTATTGGGGATCACATCGCCGAGGATCGTGCCGGTGCGATTCGTGACGTAGAGATCGAGCCAGCCATCTCCGTTGTAGTCGCCCCAGGTTGCGCCCTGCGCTGCGCCGCTGTTGCTGATGCCGGCACTCGTCGTCACGTCGGTGAAAGTAAGACCGAGCGTGTTGCGGAGCAAGAGACTCGGCACATAGTAGCCGGAGATGAAAACATCGGGCGCGCCATCGCCGTCGTAGTCGCCCGCGCAAGCGGCGTGATACTCGACTCCGACCGGCAAACCGCTTCCCAAGGTGCGATCCGTGAAATATCCGGTACCGTCGTTCTCATAGACTGAGACCGTGCCATCCAGGCGCCCGCACAACAACAGGTCCAAATCGCCGTCATTATCGAGATCGTTGAGCAACACGCCGTTGCCAAATGCGCCCCACCATTGCCACCAGGGCGTTACATAATAAACGCCGCGACTGAGCGCCTCTTGTGTGAACGGTAACTGCGCCTCGAGCGTCGCTGCCGAGCCAACGCTCCAGAACAAAATCAAAAAACCGAGCCGCCGCGCGCCGCGTCGAGTCATTGCGCCTCCGATGCGCTCTTTCACTCGTGCCCGAGCCCAGCCCCGCTGACATATATAACGAGGTCAGATACTACAGGCGGCTCAGCGCGAGGGCTAGTGAGTCACCGTTTTCGGCGCTGTATCTCGCGCAATAGGAGCGGCGTTCTCGCTCGTAAAGAAACTTGGAAGGCAACTAGATATTTGTTTTTCGGCGCTTGCAGCCGATGCCGAATCCTCGTGGCACGCCGATCGATGTCGCGCTCTCCCAGGAAACAGCCGCGTTATTTCAACGCGGTCTTCTTTGGCGAAATCTATAGCATCAGGCCTGTTCGCGCCGCTCGAGCCCGGAGGCTTTTCGGCCCCCTTTTTTAAACTCAACCTTTGCGCTGCTCTTTAAACGTTCGGCTAGATCCAAACAGCGGTCCAGCAAAGCTCGAGCGCCTTCGTGCAACTCTTCGCTGTTTTTGACTATCTCAATGTTTCGCTCCATGTCTTCCGCCGTCCAACCACGGCTGTGGGCGACATACGGAAACTGCGGGTACTGCATGCCCAGCTCTCCAAAGAACTGCAGCATTTGTCCTGCCACCGCCTGAATGTTGTCCTGACCTCCCGTCACTATGAATCCGGCGACTTTGTCTTTCAGCATGACGCGGTTTTTGATCGTGATTTGGTTCTGCACCGTGTTGAGCCGTTCCGCCATTTTGAAATACAACGAACTTGCCACACCCCAGCGGATGGGCGTCGCAACCAAGACGACATCGGCCCAAAACACCAGATTATCGTAGACCGTGTGCATGCCGTCTTTCGGGTCCATCTGCGAGATGCTGCACGGCCAGGTGCACGCATGAGCACTCTTGGAGTAGTAACCCTCGCAGGCTCGAAAGGACAACTCGCGAAGTTTGACAATGCGCGCCTCGAGCGAGTGTTTCGTGCGCGCATGCGCAATCGCGCTCTCAAGCAGCGCTTCGGAAGTCGAATAGCGCGGATGTTTGGTATCCATAGCCGTGGTAGAGATACCGACGACGCGAAGCGGACCGGGCGCGCGTTGGGTGTCGCGATCGAGAGGATGCGGCGGGTGTGGCAATTTGTTGCGGTTCGTCGCTGGTTTATCGGACAGCAGAAGGCGACCACCTTCCACCTTGAACTCGAATCGCGGCACGCGATCTTGTTCGTAGCCAGGTTCCCCTTCGCCAGTGACGCGATGAAACTTCCAGTTGTGCCACGGACAAACGATGTATTCACCATCGAGAGTGCCTTGCCCGAGCGGACCGCCCACGTGGTTGCAAGCGCCATGGACCGCCCCGAAGCGACCGTCAACGCACGAAAGTGCAATTTTCTTGTTCGCGACGATTACTTGTTGAAGGGTCTTCTTCGACAGTTCGGCCACTTCACCCAGGTCGTGCCATTGTGTGTCGCTCATGGTCAGGCATTCTAGGCTTTGAGCTCAGGGGCCGCGGAAGTATTGACCTCGGGCACGCCAGCGGTTTCGCTCAATTGCCACGAACGAATCTACGCTAGATCTCGATCTCCGAGGTAGAGTTTTTGGCAGTCGTTAGCGAGCAAGGGTTTGAATTTCACGGCGTTGTCCCGCGCTCGACGAGGGTCAGATGGGCCAGCAACCCAATTTGGAAGAACTAGCAGTTGCCATCAGGAGTAGAAAAAAAGCGCCGCCGAACGAGGCTAGCGTGACCTGATGTCTTCCGGGGGCAACAACATCTAATGCCCGGTTCCGGGAGTTCGCCACCCGACATGGTCAACGAACTCTGGAAGAAGACGCTCGCCTTAGCTACAAGACAACATGGTGATTTTCGCGCGACCCGACCGCTCAGCCCACATCGGAAGCAGAGAAGACTTGACCAAACAGAACACGCCCGGCCACCCAGGCGCCACCCCCGCTTCGAACGAACGCAGCGACGCGGACCTCGCGCGCGCGCTCGTCGAGTCGTTGCAGCAGTTCGTCGATGATCGCCCGCGCCTTGCGCGCCTACCCGATGCGGAGCGCGATCGGTTGATCGAGGTGTGCGGGCGGCTTTCGAGACCCACGCCGGCCGAACTCCACACTTACTCCAAGGCAAGACGACGGACGCGGCGTCAGGGGCGCCGCGAAGACCAACGTCTGCACGACGCCACGTTGCTCGATCGCACGCGCGTGCGGGTGCAAAGGCTCGACCTCGTGTACCCGACCCCAGATCCTCATGAAGACCCGCGCGATTCCGATCTCGCGCACGCGTTGCCTGGCCCGAAGTTGGTCGAAGCGCGCACGTGCTACATCTGCAAGAAGGACTACCGCGACGTTCATTCGTTCTACGACGCGTTGTGCCCGGAGTGTGCAGAGTTCAACTTCCTCAAACGGAATCAAACCGCGGACCTTACCGATCGCGTTGCCGTACTCACTGGTGGCCGGGTGAAGATCGGCTACCAAGCGGGCGTCAAGCTGTTGCGGGCCGGAGCACGACTGATCGTGACGACCCGCTTTCCGCGCGACGCCGCGACGCGCTACGCTGCCGAAAAGGACTTCGGTCAGTGGCAAGACCGACTCGACATCTACGGCCTTGACCTGCGGCACACGCCCAGTGTCGAAGGGTTCTTGGATTACATCCGCAAGCGCTACGATCGCCTCGATTTTGTCCTGAATAATGCCTGCCAGACGGTGCGCCGACCGCCGGGATTCTATGCGCACTTGATTCGCGATGAACAACTCCCCTACGACCAACTCCACGAGCGCACGCGGCGACTCCTGGCCGGACAGGAGGAACTCGCAAAGCACCTCGCGCTCGGCCCCGAGCCGACAGCCAGCCACGCGCGTCTCGACGGCGGTGGCACTCGACCGTTGGTCAACTCCAAGAACGGCGGCCCGACCGGACTGCCCGGCATCGCGCGCTCCGCCTCGCTCTCGCAGATCCCGCTCATCGCCGGCGACGTCGATGTCGGCGAACACCTGTTTCCCGTCGGAAGGCTCGACGCCGACCTGCAGCAGATAGATCTGCGCCAAATCAATAGCTGGCGGCTGCGGCTCGCGGAAGTGCCGACGGTGGAGCTACTCGAGGTGCATCTAGTCAACGCCGTCGCGCCGTTCATCTTCAACGCGCGACTCAAAGAACTCATGCTCCGCCACCCAGGTCGCGACAAACACATCGTCAACGTGTCGGCCATGGAGGGACAGTTCTACCGCGCGTTCAAGACCGACAAACACCCCCACACGAACATGGCCAAGGCTTCGCTCAACATGATGACCCGCACCTCGGCGCCGGACTATCACGCCGACGGCATCCACATGAACAGCGTCGACACCGGCTGGATCACGGACGAGGATCCCATCCACATCACCATCGCCAAGCAGCAGGAACACGGCTTCCACCCGCCGCTCGACCATGTCGACGCGGCAGCTCGCATCTGCGCGCCCATCTTTGACGGGATTCGGACCGGCGAGCACACGTGGGGTCAGTTCTTGAAGGACTACAAGCCAACGCGGTGGTAACGCAGCGTCCGATAGGAGAGTTGACGCGATTGAAGGCGTCGCTTCGGCGAGGCGTTCAATCGCAGTCGCTGCTCACTTGGCGCGAAGGCGTGCTCGACGAGTATCCATATAGCACGATCTCTTCCTGAGCTCTCCACTCACACGCGACTTACACCGATTCTGGTGCCGCCCGGATACGGACTTGAAGACTTCGGCGCCTGTATTGAGGCCGAGCGACTGTCGTGAGACACGAGAGATGAGCTCGGGCGAAAAAGTGGGACCCGGCTCGGCTGCAACGTCCGAGCTCGTTCACATGGAAAAGAGGCGCGAATGATGCGATGGAGCAACTCTTGGATTCTTGGCATTTGCCTGCTTGCGGCCGTCGCCACGGCGCGTGCGACCGATATCACTCAGCTCGACAAATTGCCGGACGCGACCGCCAGTATCGCAATGCGACTATTGGTCGGGGACGATGATGCCGCGCTCGAATCGCTCGAGATCGGCGATGCCGCACGCTACGTGTTGCCTGTGACGGGTGTGAGCTTCACGCTCGTCAAGGTCGTCGACCAGGCGACCGCCGACACACACGCGATCGCGCTCGATGATCTCGGTCGCTTCGTCGACGCCGCCGCGCTCCTCGCCGCGGAAGCCTCGGCGCGGCGTGCTCAAGACGGCGCGCTCGACGCGCGCCTCGTCGAGGAGCTCGCGGCCCTCGCCGACTCGGACACGCTCGAGGTCGCGATCTGGCTGCGCGCGCCGGAGCCGCAAGTGCCTGATCGCACGGATCTCTATCGGCGCGTGCTCGAACAGCGCGCGAACGCCGCTCCGCTCAATGACATGGCCGCGGCCGCGGGAGAGAGACTCATCGATCCCTTTGCGCAACTGCTGCGCGAAGAGCAACAACAACTACGCCGCACGGCCTCAGAGATGCTGCGCGCGCAAATGCTCGTGGCTCAGGCCGGCCTCCTCGCGGCGCTCGCCGAGCTCGGCCTCGAGCCGAGCTACGTCAGCCCCTATGCGCCTCTCATCCACATAGTCGCCGCCAAGCAGACCATCCTGGCGCTCGCGCAGCGCGCCGACGTCGACACGATCTATGGGCAGACCAAGAGCCAAGATTACCTCGACGTCGCCAAGCGCACGCACAAAGCGGATGTCGTCGACACCTGGAACTTCCAAGGCGCCAGCATCAACGTCGGCATCCTCGAGGACAGCCGCATCGATTTCACGAACGTGTGGCTGCCCGCCGGCACGACGCGCGTGCCCGCCGACGTCAACGTTGACGACCATGCGACTGCGTGCGCCGGAATGGTGGCGAGCCAGCATGCGACCTTTCAAGGGCTCGCTCAGTCGGTCGCGCTCTTTTCGGCGAACGCCACGACCTACGGGGACGCAAACCTAACGGCCGCCATCGACTGGGCAGCCGGCACGCAGAATCTCGACGTGATCAATAACAGTTGGGGAGACGGCAGTTCGACGGCGCTCAACGTTCATGACCGGCACTACGACTATGTCGTGCGCTATCAATGGAGCTCGGTCACGGCCGCGGCCGGCAACGACGGGCTCGGCACCGGTAACGTCGGCAGCCCCGGCAAGGCATTCAGTGTCATCACATGCGGCGGCATCAATGAGAATGGCACCGATGCGTGGTCGGACGACGCCATGTATGGCTCGTCGAGCACGATCGACCCGTCGACCGGCGCCGAAAAGCCCGAGGTCGTCGCCGCCGCTGAGAGCATCACGAGCACCGTCATGCCGGCGAGCGCCGCGGGCGGCATCGCCGATGCCGGGAGCGGCACGAGCTACGCGACGCCGATGGTGACGGCGGCGGTCGCGGACGTTATGGACGCCTCGAACCTCACGATCTTTCCGGAGCTCACCAAAGCCGTTGTGCTCGCCACTGCGCTTCACAACATCGAAGGCTCGACGCGCCTCAGCGAACAAGACGGCACTGGCGGCGTCGACGCGCGCGCCGCCGTGCAGCTCGCCGAGCAAGACTACGTGCACGATTGGCGCGAAGTGTTGTTGGGGGATCTTCCGTACTCGATTTACTTGCAGTGCAGCGCCGGCGAGGTTATCCGCGCCGTCATCTGCTGGGACTCTAATCCGAACGCCGGTTACACGACCGATCCACTGCAGGCCGACATAGATTTACATGTCTACGGCCCCACCGGCGCGTTCGTAACGTCGTCGGTGAGCATCTACAACCCCTTCGAGATCGTCGAGTTCACGGCCGCGACCGCCGGCACCTACGAGTTTCGGGTCACCCTCTACGCGTTCAGCGGCACACAGGAGTTCATCGGATTTGCAGCGTGGTCGGGCAACAAGGTGCTGGTCGAAGATGTCGTGCAAACGCTCGACACACCGCCGCCGGTCTATGACAACTTCCGCTTCAACGCCGAATTGTTTTGGAACGCTGCTGCCATTAAGACGGCGCCGGCGGACCAAGATTTGTATCTTTATCCGCGTTCGGCATGGGGCGACCCCGCCGACTACGACCTGAGCGATGCCTCGACCTACGGCGCCTCTTCCATGGACTGGGTCGTGGTCGACTGCAATCACGCGCCAACCGGGCCCTACTTCTTGGAAGTGCGCAACTGGTTCGGCGCGGGCAACTACACTATTGAGCACTCGGCACACACCGCGGACATTTGGGATTCGACCTACGGTCCTTTCACGATGTCGGCTGGCGAGCAGATCGAGATGTTCGATACGTCTTTCTTCGGCGGGCTGGCCAGGAACATCGCGCTGCACACAATTTCAGGTGACGCGAACCTCGGGATGTTCCTCTACAAGTCGGACCCCGCGGATCCCGCGAGCTTGACGCAACCGCGCTACTTGTCGGTCGCGTCGGCGAGTTTCGCGCCGGCTGGCGAGGTCGAGTGCTTGAGTTACACGTCGACAACCACCGACTGGCTCGGGCTCTTGATCGAGAACTCAGCCTCTACAGTCGACTCGACGTTCATGATTTACGCCGACTCGTCGGCACCTACCGGCTCGATGGCTATCAACGGCGGCGCGGCACAGAGCGGCGCGTCGCGCGTGCTGCTCGACGTGACGGCCAGCGATCCGCAAACCGACATCCGCCGCATACGCATTCGCAGTGTGCCGAGCGCGTTTGGCGCCTGGCAAGCGCTCGCGACTCCGATCGTGTGGGATCTCGCACCCGGCGCTGGATTGCGCACAGTCGAGGTCGAAATCGAGAATAACGCCTGCATGACGGCGACCGTCTCGGACAGCATCACCGTGTATGCCTGCCCGCAGCCAGCCGGACCGCTCGCGAACGGCGATTTCTCCAATCCAACGGGATTGCCGTGGTGCTTCACTGATCAGAGCGCGAACGGACTCGTGCAGTACACGGGTGGTCAAGCCGTCGTGACCGGCGGCAACGACGGCGTATCGGGATTCACGTACACGTACATCTCGCAAGTCATCGTCGTGCCGGCCGGAAGCCAACTACTGAGCTTCGACTGGTCGTACGCCTCGTCGAATGGGCCTGGATACGACGGCGCGTTCTGGGATCTCAGAAACGCGTCGACCGGCACCTCGCTCATCGGTGGGTCGGCGACATTGAGCTCGACGACCGCGACGTCTGGCACCCTGCTCCAGAGTTTCACGGGCGGCGTCACGGTGGAGTTGCTGCTCGGCACGTATTCGGTGGACAACATCTTCGGCCCGGGGATCACCACGTTCGACAACGTCGCGCTCACGCTCGAAGTCTGCGACGCGGTGACCGGCCTAGTGTGTAACGGCACTTCCGGAAACGCGGTGTTGAGCTGGACGAATGGCGAGCCGTACACGGAGCTGCGTGTCGCACGCAACGGCACGTTGATCGCGACGCTCTCGGGAACGGCGACGACTTACACAGATAGTGTCGGCCCCCCCGGGACGAACAATTACTCAGTGACCGGAGTGTGCTCGGCGTCGACCAGCTCGGCGAGCGCGACGTGCAGCGTGACGGTCGCGTGCTTGCCCGTCACGTCGCTCGTGTGCACGCCGACTGCGTCGACCGTGCAGTTGTCGTGGATCTTGGGAGATACCTACACGCAAATTCGCGTGCTGCGCGGCGGCAGCCTGCTTGCGATTCTCGGCAGCGGCGCGACGAACTACACAGATTCGACGCCTCCGGCCGGCACGAACAACTACCAAGTCATCGGCGATGCGACCGGCGTGTCGGCGTCGGCAGCGACGTGCTCGGCGACGGTGCCGTGTGATGCCGTGACGGGGCTCACGTGCATGCTCGCCGGCCCGAACGTGCAACTGACATGGGGCCTCGGCGACACGTACTCCGTGCAGATTCGCGTCTTGCGCGATGGCGCGACCATCGCGACGCTCGGCGGCTCGGCCACGAGCTACACCGATGGCGCGCCGCCCGCGGGCGCGCACACCTACCAAGTGATCGGCGATTGCTCGGCAACCCTCGCAGCGCCGGCCGCGAACTGCAACATCACGGTGCCGTGCGATGCCGTAACGGGGCTCACATGCCTGCCCGTCGGCGCGAACGTGCAACTGTCATGGGGCCTCGGCGACACGTACTCCGTGCAGATTCGCGTCTTGCGCGATGGCGCGCTCATCGCGACGCTCGGCGGCACTTCAACCAGCTACACCGACGTAGGCGTTCCGGCTGGGCCGCACACATACCAAGTCATCGGCGAGTGTGGCGCCGGCCTCGTAGCACCGGCCGCGACTTGCATGGTCTCTTCGCCGTGCGATGCGATCTCGGGCCTCGTGTGCTCGCTCGTCGGGAGCGGCGTGCAGCTGAGCTGGAACCTCGGAGACAGCTACATACAAATTCGCGTGTTGCGCGATGGCGCGACCATCGCGACGCTCAGCGGCTCGGCGACGAGCTTCAACGATAGTGCGCCGCCCGCGGGCACGCACACCTACCAAGTGATCGGTGATTGTTCAGCGACGCTCGCAGCGCCAGCCGCGAGTTGCAACATCACGGTGCCGTGCGATCCCGTGACGGGGCTCACGTGCCTGCTCGTCGGCGCAAGCGTGCAACTGTCATGGGGACTCGGTGACACGTACTCTCTGCAGATTCGCGTCTTGCGCAATGGCGCGACCATCGCGACGCTCGGCGGCTCGATAACGAGCTTCACCGATGGCGCGCCGCCCGCGGGCACGCACACTTACCAAGTGATCGGCGATTGCTCGGCGACGCTCGCAGCGCCGGCCGCGAGCTGCAACATCACGGTGCCGTGCGATCCCGTGACGGGGCTGGTTTGCAGTTACACCGGCACGGCGACGCAGCTCTCCTGGGGGCTCGGCGATGTCTACACGCAAATCCGCGTGCTACGCGGCGGCAGCCTGCTTGCGACCCTCGGCGGCGGAGCGACAAGCTTCACGGATGCGTCGCCGCCCGCCGGTACGCTCAATTACCAGGTCATCGGCGACTGCGGCCCGACGATCGCAGCGCCGGCCGCGAGCTGCACAGTGAGCGTGCCGTGCGATCCGATCACGGGGCTTTCGTGCAGCGCGAGCGGCACGACGGTCACGCTCTCGTGGTCGCTCGGGGATAGCTACGCAAGTGTTCGAGTCTCGCGCGACTCCGTCGTGATTGCGACTCTTGCCGGTAGCGCGACTGGCTACGTCGATAGCGGCGTGGCCGTCGGCTCGCACATGTACGCGGTCGAAGGCGATTGCGGCGCAATCCCGGCCTCGAGTCCGACGTGCCTCGTCACCGTGAGTCCGGCGGGTGGCGTCTTCGTGCGCGGCGACTGTAATACCAGCGGGAGCATCAACATCGCCGATGCCGTCGCACTCTTGAACGGGCTCTTTGTTCCTGGCTCCGTTCTCGGGACTTGCTTAGATGCTTGCGACGGCAACAACGATGGCATGGTCAACATAGCCGACGCCGTGTACGTGCTGAACTACTTGTTCGTGCCCGGGAGTCCGCCGCCGCCCGCGCCGTTCCCGGGATGCGGACCCGACCCGACGCCGGACGCACTCACTTGTAGCGCCTTCGGCTCGTGCGGGCCATGAGCAACAACGACGAGTGAGTGAGTGAGGTTAGCGAGAAAGAGGAGCGGAGTTCTGGGTTGAGCTCATCGGAACCTAGAGCTCCGCTCGCATTCGATACCCCGGGTCGCCGCTGCGCGGTGACCCGGGGTCTTTCTTTCGGCGCCACCATGCCGCACGCGTGTGGCTGAGCGGCGGGTCGTTTCGCGAACAATCAGATCAGCGAATCTCATCGCGGCGGTAACCGATCTTGATCACGGTCGCGACCGCAAACCGAGGCGCTCGAGCTCTTCACGAGCCGCGGTGAATACCGCGGCGAATTCGGTGTCGGATACAAGCCCCGGCCAATCGTCCTCAATCGCGAGGCACCCGCGATACGCAAGCGCCGCGGTCTCGTGATCGTCGAGCGCGCCCGCAGCGCGACCGCGTCTCAGCAGGCATGATGCGAGCAGGCCTTGAGCGGGCGCATCATCGGTGCGATCGGCGACAAGGCGACGCGCAACTGTCTCTGCCTCGCGCGCGCTGGCCAGTGCGCTCTCGAAGTTGCCTGTGCCATAGTCGAAGTCAGCCAAACTCACGCACGCGGCGGCGAACTCCTTGAGCTCGCGCGACCCGGACTTTGTCGTCGCCGTGCTTTCGCGCAACAGCTCGACTTGGCGCTGAAAGAATTCGCGCGCCTCGCCGCCGCGCTTTGACTCGACAAGCGCGTGCGCGAGCTGTCCCGACACAAGCCCAAGCTGGCGCACGAACTCCGGCGCGCGCAGGTCGAGACAAATCTGCTGCCACATTTCGCGCGCCTCTTGTAGAAGCGCGAGCGATTCATGCGGCTGCCCGGACAGCACGAGCGCCGTGCCCAAACGGCCGCGCACCTCGGCGACAGCACGCCGGGTCGTGATATCCGTTGCGGCGTTCAAAGTAGCTGCTAGCTCGACTGCCGCTCGGAGCTGCTCGAGCGCGGCCGGCAAATCACCGCGCACCTGCTCGACTTGACCCAGCTTTGAGCGCGCGACCATGAGGTCGCGCCGCGCTTGAGCGTTCGCCGAGTCTTTTTCAGCGCTCCGCAGGCGAATCTCGAGGGATTCCGTGACGCTCGTTCTCGCGAGTGCAAGATCTCTCGATTCCAAAGCGATGTCGGCGAGGTTCACCAAGCCGACTGAAAGATCACGCGCGGCTTGCGCGCTCGCGGGGTCGCGTTCGAGCAGGCGGCGTCGCGTCGCGACGACGGAAACAAGCGATGCCAGCGCCGACGCGAGCTCGCCGCGCGACCATTGCTCGAGGCCCAAGACCTCAGTGGAGATGGACAGCTCTCGCGCAAAGGGCGCGCTCATGGGGTTTCGCTCAGTGAGCGCGCGTGTGACATCGCGGCTTCGCTCGAGCAGCGCGATGCCGTCGATCTCCTCGCCGATATTCAGCTTCATCAGGCCGACGCGTCGCAGCGCCAATCCCAAACGCCGTTGCATGTCGAGGTTTTCGGGATTCGCGTGCGCAAGGCGCTCGCGCAGACTGAGCGCTTTTGCGGAATACTCGAGCGCTTCGGCCTCGCGGCCGAGCTGTTCCGCCGTCTCGCCGAGCTTGCCTGCCATAACTGCCTTCGAAGCAAGCATGGACTCGTTTTCCGGCGCGCCGGCGCTGAGCGATTCCTGCAGACGCATACCCTCTTCGTACTTCGCGAACGCAAGCTCATGATTGCCGAGCCTGCGCAGTACGTCGCCCGAGGTCTCGAGCGCATAGATGAGATCTCCATGGGCTCGCATGTTCTCCTGCTCTTGCGCCATGAGGCGCCGTGCCGTGCTCTCGGCGCGCTCTGCGTATTCAAGTGCCTTCGTGGTACGGTCCGTGCGAAGTGCGACCCGCGCGGTGCCGACGCACGCGTATAGGAGTTCGTGCTGAAGATCGGGCGCAGCGCGCGCGTCCTCACCGACCGCGCCCAACAATTTCAAGCATTCGTCGTAACTGGATTCGGCTTGCTTCAAGTCGCCGTCCTTGAGCCAGTAGTCTCCGTAGCGGTGAAGTATGTGGGCGAGGCTCACTATGGTGTCGACGTCGCCGGCGGCAAGTTCGACGTGGCGCTTCGCATGCTCGATGGCTTTTTTCAAGTGCTCGCGCGCAAGCTCAGAGTTGCCGAGTCGCTCGTGAACGCGCCCAACGTGACCGCCGAGCAACGCCGCCACATTTCGATAGTCCGCGCTCTCGGGGTCGAGAGTGACGAGCCGCTCGGCGAGCTCGAGCCCTTGTTGATAGTGTTCAGCGGCGCGCGCGAAATCTCCGCAGTGGTTTGTAAACGTGCCGAGGTGCAAGTGCGCGACGCTCAAATCGCGCAGCAGGAACGGGTTCTCCGGGTCCGCGGCGGACGATCGCGAAGCGATGGCAAAGGCTTGCTCAAGAGCGATGCGCGCGACATCTATCGTCGACGCGATCTCGTCGGTGCTCAGGATCAAGTCCGCGAACTCTGATTCCTCGGACAGCTCGGAGTCGGCGCCGAAAAAAAACATAAACATGACCCCGAGCTGGGTCAGGGCCGAGAACGACTGGCGATCGATGGCGACACGCGACAGAAACTTGTCGGACATCCCGTGGAGTCGCGCATGTGCCGTGCGGAGCAAACTGCGCCGGAGCGCGGCCGTGCCCGGGACCGCTTTCAATTGAGTTTGCACCTCGTTGATGAGATAGCTCAATACTTCAAGGGCGGTATGACTCTGCTCTTGCGCGATTCGCGCGGCGTTGGTCTCGCGAAGATTCGCGGTTTCGAGCGCAGCGTTGGTTGCGATCAACTCGGTGTTCTTCCCAGCCAAGATGACGCGGTGATAGTTGGCCACGCCGGCGATGATCGCGAGCAGCGCCAGAATCGTGGTCAGCGCCGGGTTGCGGCGGCACCAGCGAATCGTGCGCGCCAAGCGCGTGATGCGCCGCGCCTCTATCGGGTGCCCAGCGAGGAAGCGCTGGAGATCGTCGGCGAGCGCCGCGGCGCTCGAGTAGCGCTGTTGTGGCCGCTTCTCAAGACACTTGAGCACAATCGTCTCTAGATCTAGGGGCAGCGTCGGTCGCGCGGAGCGTGGCGGTTTCGGCGGCGTGTCGCGCACTAGCCGGAGCAACTCGAGTGAACTCTCGTGGCGAAAGGGCGGCGCGCCGGTCGTGAGCTCATAGAGAATCACGCCAAGGCTGTAAATATCGGCTGCCGGCATGAAACGATCCGCGCCGCCTTGGGTCTGCTCCGGCGCCATGTATGCCGGCGTGCCGACAAGCGCGCCGGTGAGCGTCAGATTCTCGCGGTCCTCGAGCGCTCGCGCGAGGCCGAAGTCGGTAACTCGCGGCTCGCCGTTGCGGTCGATGAGCAAATTGCCGGGCTTGAGATCGCGGTGCAGCACACCCTTTAGATGCGCGAAGTGAACTGCGCGCGCCACGGTTTCGACGCACTGCGCCGCCGCGCGCGGATCTTGGTTAAAGCGATCGCGATGCTCTGCGAGGCTGCCGCCATCGATGAGCTCCATCGTGTAATAGTGGACGCCGTCGTGCACACCGACTTGGTAAATGGTGACGATGCCCGGATGCCGAAGCCCGGCGGCCGCGCGTGCCTCGCGCTCGAAACGCGCGATCGCACTCGGCTCGCCGAGGACGAGCGGTAAGAGAGTCTTGAGCGCCACCTCGCGCTCGAGCGTCTTGTGAAAGGCTCGATAGACGACGCCCATACCGCCGCGCGCGATGATGTCGACAATACGATACTCGCCAAAATCCGTTCCTGGCGCGAGCACGCCCGCGGCCGCGCCGGCAAGCGGTCGGCTCGGGCCGAGCAGGCCCTTCAGTCGGCTGTCGTTGGCGAGAAACTCCGCGAGCTCTGCGGTGACCTGCGGATAGCGGGCGGCAACGATCGCGCGCGCTGCGCCAGCATCCTCGCCCCGCTCGACCGCGGCGAGATACTCGCCGATCGCGGCATCGATGAGCTGCTCGCGCGCCTCGTCAGCGCTCGAGTTCGGTTGTGAGCGCGGCGCAGAATTCATAGTGAGCTCTCATTCTGCGCGATTCGCTCCCGCAGCGCCGAAAGCCCGCGACGAATCAAGCGCACGACCGTCTGCCGACTCACGCTCAACCGTTCGGCGATTTGCTCGAGCGTCAGTTCCTCGCAATGACGCAAGAGCAGCGCACGTTGCTGCTCTTCCGGCAGCGTCGCGATCGCCGTGCAAATCGCGAACGACACTTCTGCGCGCTGCAGTGCGGCACTCGGCGAAGATTGATCCGCGGCGAGGAGCCGATCGAGGCGCAGGGCAGAGCTGTGAACCGCAGCCTCGAGCGAGACTTCGCGCTTCACATTGCGCTTCTGGCGGTGAAAGTCGCGATGCAAGTCGGCGATGTTGTTGGCGAGAATACGCCGCAGCCACGCCGCGAGTTCGGCCGTGCTCGCGCCGTGGAAGTCGACGAGCGATCGCCCGGCCTCGAGCAGTGTCTCTTGCACGACGTCAGACGCATCGACTTTGCGCTGAAGCCCGGACCAAAGGTGCGAACGCGCCAGGATCAGCAAGTAGTCTCGATACCGCCCGATTTGCTCCGGCGTGACATTCATTCGGTGACGAGCCTCCCGCGACGAACCCGCGCGCACGATGGCTCCGGATCTGAGTCCAGTTTTGCTGGCGCGTCTAGTCCCAGACCCTTCGCGGTCGAGTCGTATTTACTCCAACGCGCATCTTCGCCAAAGCGAAATCGCCATTGTTCAAGGTCTCTGAGCATCCCAACAATCGCTGATCATACCGCAACTGTGCGCAAGGAAACGGCTCACGGACAGACCGACGCGTCACACCCGACCGGGTCTTCGGGGGTCACGTCCGCGCCGCACATCTCCAACGGCGGCGGCAGCGGTCCCCCCGCCTGGAACAAATAGTTCAAGAGGTTGACCGCGTCGGCGATGTTTACCTGGCCATCGTCGTTGGTGTCGCACGCATCCTCGCAGACTGGTGCCGGTCCGCTCGAGAAGAGCACGGCGAGTCCGAATATGGCATCGGCGATGTTCACGACAGCGTCGCCGCTGCAATCGCCGCGGAAGAACTTGGGTTCGCGATCGCTGAATTCGACGTCGTCGAGGAAGCACCGACCGGTCGGAGTGACGTCACAGACGAAAGACACCGACGCGAGACGGTCGACGTCGAGGGTAGGATTCACTACACGGAACTGAGCGAGGCGGAAGCGGTAGCTCTCGAAGATGGACTTCCAATCCACACCCGGATCCGGCGGAGCCGGCGCGCGAAGCGCTCCCTGCGCAGCGTCGGACAGAGTCAACTCTGCCTGGTCGCCGTCCACATCTTCGAGCCGAACGGTGAGATCTTGCAGTGCGCCGACGGGATTCAGCGGATCGTCGTGAAGTTGCAAGATACGAAAGGCGAGACTCCGCCACGGCGATCCGTCGAACCCGCCCCCCGTCGATAGCGTCTCCGTGAAGATGGCGCCGGGGCTCGTCCACGCGATCTCGATCCCTCCGCTCGGGTGATAGAGCGTCCGGATCGGTTGCAGCAAGCCATCGTTCTCGAATGTCTCGAAGCCGCTCGCGGTGACCTCAAGCCCGAGCGAATTCACGAAGGGATCGTAACTCGAGAGCAAGGTTGTGATCTCGTTTTCAGCGTAGACCACCGCCGCGTCGTCGGCGAGGAGACCCATGGACCAGATTCCCCAGCCCGGGTTCGCGAGCGTCAAGGTTCCCGTGAACAGCTGATCGTCGACCGAAATCAACGAGCTCCAGTTGGTCTCTCCGTCGAATCCGCTGTCACTGCACTGAAGCGCATCGTCCGCGGTCGGCGAGGCAATTCGGAAGTCCGAAACGATCGCCTTCCCGCCATTGCAGACGTACGTTTCAAGTGGCGCATCGAACGGGTGAGTCGAGCTACTGGACCCGTTTTGGTTGGCGGCGATCACGAGGTCCCACGCCGCCGTCGGAATGAGGGTGCCGAAGTCCGACTGGCTCGTCGTGAAGGTCGTGCACACTTTTCCCGCGGCTTCAAGTTCGGCAAGGGCGGTCTCGTACACGCACGGCCCTAGTGCGCCGTCGCGGTAGAAAAGCACTTCGCGACAACCGGTGGAGCCGGCGATGAGATCGGTGATCTCAGCATTCACCACGGCGACACCCGCACTGAAATCCGTGAAGGTGTCACTGAGAAACCCATTGATATAGGTCTGACCCGGGATCCCGGCGATGGCGATGCCGTCCTTCGCCACGGTCGCGCCGGCGTCGAAGTCGTCGATCCGCAGTGCATCCCCGTCTTGGAACTGATATCGCACCTCGGGCGCTCCGGTGGTGAGCGGAAGCTCTCCCCGGAGATACGGCAGCGCGGATTCATCGCCGAAGTGAATGAGCGAGTGAAACGCCGCCATCGATGCGGCCGAGGCGCGCCAAGCTTCGAGCCGCGGGATCGTCGCGGGCGCGACCGATCCCCCCTCGCAGAACGACCAGTGACTAGCGCCCAACACGTAGGCGTGGTGCCGCGGTCGTCGTCCTGGCTCGAACATCGCGATACCCTGGCCGGTCCCCGTGCAACTGCATTCATCGCGCGATCCGTAGATCACCTGAACGGGGGGCATGCCGAAGTACTCGTCGAGATAGCTGCGGATGGGTATGTCGGGGCACGGCGCGATCAGGCACACGCTCGAAATCTCGTAGTCCGCCGCCGGATTCATGGGTTGATACGCCTGCATGGCGATGAACGCACTTCCGTGCGAGTGCCCGGCCAATCCGATCCGCGCCGGGTCGAGCTTCTCAAAGAGATAGTGGCTCGCGGTGACGTTCCACACTTCGAACGCGGTCTCGAGGTTGAACTCGTAGAGTTCACTGTGACACGACCACCAGTCCCCGGGACAGGGCGCATGGTCGTGGCGAATCGAGACCACGACGAAACCGCGACTCGCGAGACGAGAGAACTGGTAGTCGTACCACGTGTAGTCGGAGCCGCCCGCGTGCTCGAAGAAGATGACCGGGAACGGGCCTCCGTCGGCGGCGGGAACATCCACTCCCTCCTCAGCGGCTGGATACCAAACCTGAAGCTGATTGGGGAAGGACCCGCCCGAGAGGGCTATCGTCTCGGACACGAGTCGGACGCCCCACGGAAAGTCGCCGAATTCGAGCCAGGGCTCTTGCCCCGACAACGACGCGGGGAGCGCCATCGAAACGAGAATCACCGTGACGAGAATCGGTGCGCGAGCCAGCGACGACGAGCAGACCCGAGTATCGAACACGTCATCCTCGATTCGGTTGAGACTCCAAGTGGATTCCTAGAGTGTTCGTTTGCGGGAGCCGTCAACGACCAAATGGCTGCTTACCCGTGGTTCACGCCGAGCACACGGGACGATCTACTTTGTGGAAGTGTACCGAAGCGTGATCAGCCCGGAATCTCAATTGCACGAATAGCTGGTGCAGTCGAGGCCACCGGGGGTCGGATCCGCGCCGCAGGAGAGACCGGGCGCGATCGGCGTGGGGCCGAGGCCGAAGATTCCGAAAAGGAGATAGATCGCGTCACCGATGTCTACAGCGTCATCGTCGTTCGCATCCATCGACAACGGGCAGGACGTCAGACCGCCGGAAAACAGATGCGTCAATAACGTGATCGCATCGGCAATGTCGAGCAGCCCGTCGCCATTACTGTCGCCGCGCCGGAACGACACTTCGACCAAAGTTGCGATCGCCTCCCACGCATTTGGAAGACCGGCGCCAAAACTTTCGTCCCAGCCAATCGGCCCCAGATCCGTCGCGGTACTACTGAGCAACGCGGCGAGTTGCGTCGTCGTCAACGTGGAATCCAAGGACCACAACAAAGCCGCGATGCCCGCGACGTGCGGCGCCGCATACGAGGTGCCGTCGACGGTCACGTAGCTATCGGCGCTGTAACCGGCCGCACCCATGAGGTCCGACGTGTAGATGTCCACACCCGGTCCGACATAGTCGAGTTCGGGACCATGGTTGCTGAACCACGCCAGCTCGCCGCTCGCGTCGATCGCTCCCACCGCGTACACCGTTGCCAGACTCGCCGGATAGGTCACGATCGGCAAACCGTCGTTACCAGAACTCGCAAAGTGCATCATCCCGATGTCGCTCGTTTGCGAGTAAATGTCGTCGATCGCCGCCGACGTCACACCGTAGGCGTTGCTGTTGACGGTGATCGCCGCGCCGACGAACGACGCCCAAACAAGCGCCTCCACGGACCAGCTCGACTGGGACGTCCAGCTCGTGCCGCACAAACCAGCGCCCAAACTCAACGTCTCGCACATCCGCGCGGAAAGTACCGGACACTCGGGCGCGACGCCCACGCTGCCGACATCGTTGTCGATCATCATCGCGATGCATCCGGCCACGGCCGTCCCGTGACGATCGCATTCATTGCCCGGCGCACCACCGAGCCCGGATCCGGTGAAGTCGGCGCCTGGCAGTTGATGGAGATCCTCATGCACAGGATCGATTCCGCAATCGAGGATGACGATTCGTACTTCGGCGCTCCCTTGCACGGCATCCCAAGTCTCCGGCGCGTCGATATCGATATCCTCGATGCCGCCGCCTTGCCCCGTGTTGTCGAGCCCCCAACTCAGCGGAAAAAATGGATCGCTCGGATAGCCACTCGTACGTCCCGTGAAAATCCAATCCGGCTCCGAGAAACGCACGTCGCGCGCACTCGCGAGCGCATTTGCGAGCGCCAACGCTTCGAATCCGCTCCGTGTGTCGAGGCGAATCCGGTACGCGAGTGTGAGGGTACCGAAATCGATATTGAGCACTTGCCCGGGAATCATCGCAGCGAGTAATGCTTCGCCCGCCGCGCGATCTGTCGATGCGTCGAATCGCATCAGCAAGTCGCGCGTCGGAAAAAGTGGACCGCCATCGCTGCCGACAAAAATCGGCGTGGCGAAACTGGCGGTGACGTTTTTGGCGATTCCCAGAATCAATGCTTCGATGCCGGCCGCAGACCGTTCGCCGATCGGAACTGGCAACAGCCACCAGCCGGCAATCGGCCACGCGATCACCGGCCCGGCGCCTTGCGCTTCGGCGTCCGCCGCGGCCGCCAGGAGCGACGCACTCGGCTCGAATGCCGCGATGCGATTGAGATCGAGGTCTAAGTTTTGTTGCGCATCGAAGTAAGTGCGAAAGTAATCCATGGGTGGCGGCGCGCCGCCCGGACCTCCGGAGACCGGACCTCCGGAAATACGTGGTCCGACGGGCGTGATCGATTGGGCGAAACTCCCCGCAACGCCAAAAAGCGTCACAAGCGCCGCGAGCGCGGAAACTCGCACAAACGATGAGGAATGAAGTCGGAAGCTACGCACGCGGTCAATCCTCGTTTCGGGCGCAGTGACAAGTGCACTCTGGCGGCTCATCGCCACAGCACAACGGGAGTTTAGTAATGGGGCGGGAAATGTCCAGATGGCGACGAGGAGGACGGCGCCCGAGCGAATTCCGTTGCTGCGCTAACGCGACGGATCGGCCACCCGAAAGCGCTTGCCGACCGGGTCATACACGAGCGCCGTAGCTGCCGCGCTCTCTTGCTCCGTTGTGCTTGCACCATCGCTAATTTTCACGCGGCCAGTCGCGGCGTGCATTTGGATCACGCCGGTAATGCCAAGTTTCGCGTGGACAAGTTCGGCCTTGCGAGCGAATCGCAACGAGCCGGCGAGTCGACCCTGGACGGAAACTTCCTCACACGAACCGCCGCTCTCAACGGTGGCGTCAGGAACTAAGTCGCCGACCACGCGCAAGACTTCAACGTCGCGGTCACTCGTGATAGTTGCGCACAGATCTCCGCCGATCGTGACGGCGCCGATTTCGGCCGCGTGAATCCGTCCGCCGAGCGCGCTCCGACCGATCGTCGCGATCGTCAGCAGGCGCTCGCCGACTTCGAGCTCGAGCCAACTATCGGCTGACGCCGTGAAACCTCCCAGCGTCCCGCCGACCTTCACGCGCGCAAGTTGACCGCGCGCGCCCGCGCCGCAAGCGAGCGCGATGCCAGCGACGTGGCCGCCAACTCGCAATTCGGCGCCAGCTTCGATGCGCGACGACGTCAGCGTCTCGAGATTCTTGCCGACCTCGATGCGCGCGTCTTTCTCGATCTTGCCAAGCAAGTCGATGCTCCCCACCGTGCCGACAATACAAAGCGGCGCCTTCAGGGCACCACGAATCGCGACGCTCTTCACGTCGCCCGCGATCGCGAGCGCGGAAGTAAGGTGTCCATCGACCGCGAGCGCGTTGAGCGTGCCGCTGCCATACTGCACGACGAGTCGTCCGAGTTCGCCGCCGGCGTGCAGCTGCAGTTGGGCGAGCGGCAATCCACACGCGACTAAGCCCATGGGAGCACTGAGCGAGATGCGCTCGACGGACAACCCAGCGCCGCCGTGACCTTCGAGGCGCAGCGAGGATTCGGCGTCGGTGTCGCGCGACCGTTCGAATGTCAACCGACGCGTCGCTGCGCAATAGCTCCAGTCGATGCAACCGGCGCCCCGCAACTCGATGCTCACGAGTTGGCCCGCGGCGAGTACGAGCGCCATGCCCTGAAATCCGGAGCGAGTTGTGTCGGCGCTGAGTACCTCCACATCTTGTTCGACGAACCGAATGCGTGTTAGGCCAGCGAGCGCATGATCTATCGGTGGATTGCCTTTCGTCACTAGCCGAATGTGGTCGCCCGCGACGCGCAGTGCCGAAACCGCGTACGGGCGCAAATCGAGGACTTCCTCGGGCGTTGGCGGCGGCGGTGGACCTGAAACCGGTGGCGATGGAGATGGAACGGCAGGCGGCTTGACGAATTTCTCCAACACAGACTTTGGCGGCGCGCTCGAGCTCGTAGGCGCTGGCTGATCCGGCGCGGCGCGCACGGCCTCGGGCTTCGAACTCGGTTTGGCGGGCGCTTGCGCGCGCGGATCGAACTTGAGCCCTTCGAGCGCGGCGTCGATTTCCGCCGGCCGACCGCGAAAGCGCATGCGCGTGTTCGCGATCCCATCGCCGTCTTCGAAATAGAGACCTCGAACGCACCCCAACGTGAGCGTGCCGGACGGCACGCCGAGCGAGACAATGATCTCGCCGTTCGGCGCGTCGAGCGTCTCAAACAAGAGGCCGGGCGGTAGCCCCCGCAGAGCGTGGGATACCGGGGCTTGGGATGCCGGCGCCTTCGACGCCACGCCGTGCGACTCAGACGTGTTGCCGCGGGCGCGACTTTCGCGCTCCGGCACGCGGACCAGCTCCGACTCGGCGCGCCCGTCGGCGCCACTCGGCGTGAAGCGCAAACCGTTGAGTGCGGCGTCGATCGCGGCCGCTTGCCCGACAAACGTCATGGTCGCGTCTTCGCTGCCGTCGCCTTCGAGAAACATGAGACCGCACGTGGTGCCGAGCGTGAGCGAACCCTTCGCAACGCTCAGCGTCATGCGAATGAGCCCGCTCGTGCGATCTTCGATTTCGCTGACGGAAACGGCGCTGCCGCCGGGAATAGTGAACACGAGCTTTTGGTTGTCGCGGGATAGCATGTTGATGAACTCACCCGCCACGTCTGAGTCGGTCCCTGTCGCCAGTCCACACTTGCTGCCGCCATCGGATGGCGAGTCGCCGAGAAAGTATATGATGTCGCACAAGTCGAACCCGGCGGCCAGGTGCGGCGACCGCTGACCGGTTGCCTCCGGCGCGCCGCCGCCCCCGCGCCGGAGGCGCGGGGGCGTGGGGTGAGCGTGAGCCGTTTCGGGTCCCCCGAAACGGCGCGGGGTGCTTGCCGACAGCACCCCTAGGAAAGACGGTCGCGCAATTTCCCGCGGTAGGAATGACCGGTTGCACACTAGCGGGCGGACGCCCGCCGACCGGCAATTCCGCCCGCCTCGGCAACGGATGCCACGAGCGAAACGCCGCATGGGAATCTTCGTGACAACCGCAAAGCGCACGCATTCGAATCGTTGCGCGGTTCAGCGCGCGCACCCGATTGCGGGTCCTTGAGTTGCCTGTAGTTGGAGAACAGGATTCCGGCAGCCTTCGCCCTCAAGCGACGCGCAACTGTGTAATCCGGGAAGGAGCGATCGAGGTATGAGATCCTCGAAACTTGACTCGGGAATTGTCGAGCGCAGTCGACCACGAATAGGTCGATGGTTAGCGCTCACGAGCATTTTGCTCGCTGGGTGTCTGCACAGCGAGCAACGGCGCAGCACGACCGGCGCGCTGAATCCATTGGATGATTCAGAAGTCGAAAGCGTGAGTCTCATGGTCGCGAGTTCGACCCTGCATGTCGGCGACTCGCGGCCGATCGTCGTGGTCGGAATGCTTGCGGACGGTGGTTCCCTCGACCTGAGCGATCTCGCGATCGTCGAGACCTCCGACGCAAACTCGATCGCCGTCGACGAGGCCGCGAGACGCATCCGCGGGGTTGCGCCCGGCAGCGCGCGCATTTCGGCGCGCTATCAGGAGCACGTCTCGCCGGAAATCGAAATTGTCGTCGCGCCGGCGCCGGTCGTGTTAGCGAGCTTGGTGCTCAACATAGATCTGGCACCGATCTTGGTCGGTGAAACTAAGATCCTGACGGTCGACGGTGTCTACACGGATGACTCCGTGGTGGACATGACCGCCAGCGTGAGCTGGGTGATGAACGACGCGAGCCTCGCGAACATCACGACCGGCAGCACGCCGGCGACGTTGACCGCGCTCGAGTCGGGATCCCTGCAGTTCGTCGCGACGCTCAATGGTCTCGTTTCGAACGCCGGAATCGTCGACATCGATGTGCTGGCGGGCGCGGATCCGCTGCCCGAAGACCCGCCGCCGCCCCCGCCGGCCGAGCCGCCACCGGCGACCGGCACCGTTACCGCTGTCATCACACAGAGTGTCGGCGGTAGTGGACGCGTGCCGTGCCCCGTGTGGCTCGACGCGTACTCGAGCACGGTTTCAGCCGGCAGTCTCTTGCACACCGCGAAATGTACGTGGTCGATCTTCCAGCCGAGTGGTGCGTTGTTGTTGCAACGCACCGGCGCGAGTTTGACGCACCTGTTTGAGGAAACGGGGCTCTACTCGGTCCAACTCGTCGTCGAGGATGAGGTCGGCGGCGTCGGCATCGCGACCAGCTCGTTCTTGGTCACGCCGTTCACGGGCACGACGATTACTTGCGGCTCGGACGGTCAACACCAAACGTTTTCCGCCGCGATGAACGCGCTGCGTTCGGCGGTGCAGGGCGCTGGCGTTGTGCAGCATCGATTGCTGTTCAAAGCAGGCCAGACATTTCAAACCACCGGTGGCGGCGGTTTGGGTGACATTGCGCTCGGCTCGCTCGTTCACATCGGTCGCTACGGTAGCGGCGCGAATCCGATCATTCAGGTGACGTCGAATAACTCGAGCGCCTTCTCGCTCGGATACGCCGCGAACGGTGTTCGACTCGTGGACCTCGACATTCGCGGGCCGCACACCGACGGACAAGGCGACCAGGGCTTTGTCAGCAGCGTCGGTATCGAGGTCGCGCAAAACGGCGGTAGCGACTTCTCGTGCATACGCACGAGCGTGCGCAACTTCTACAACATCAATGTGTACCTCGGGCACATGGTGGATGGGCAATTCAATAACGATCGGAGTTTCTTCAACTGCACGTTGGAGCGGTCGGGCCGCTATCCGTTGTTTGCGTCCGGCGAACGCTTGTCGCTCGTCGGCTGTTTCATCGGTCGCGGCTGGGGCCCTGCCGACTGGTACGGAATCAGCCGGCACTCGCGCATTCGCAAGGGCTACTGGTACGGCAACACTTGGGACCCCGCGGGCGGCGTGAGCACGGCTGTGTACTTGTGCAGCTTTGACTACGACTCCCAGGGCTTCACCGAGAAAGTGTGGATTTCCAACAACGTGTTTCGGAGTTACTTGGTGCTCGGTCGTTCGGGCGGACACCTGCCGGGGTTGCCACGCGAAGTGGTCATTCAGCGAAATGTGTTCGATCGACATTTCCCGACCAATCACCAGGCGTCGATCATGATTAGCGGCTCGGAAGTGACGGTGCGAAACAACGTCATCTTGTTCCCGTCGACGTTGTCGTCGTGCTGCGCGACCAGCGTGTCGAAAGACACTTGTTCCGACCCGGTTCCGTCGCGAAATCCGACTAACATCTGGATGTACAACAACAGTGTGTACCGCGCGGCGTACTCGGGTGGCGGCGTTGCCTACGGCCGGTTCCTCATGGTCTCGGGCGGACTCGCGCTCGAAGTGAACCATGTGACTACGAACAACAACATCTGGCGGGACATGTCGGTGACGGAGGAAGGCGACGGCGGCTTCCTCTACTGTTACGCGCCATGGGCCGCTTCGACGTTCTTGCACTCGAATCACAACTTGGTCCGCAACGGCAGTGGGCTGCCGGTCAACCACTGGGCGACAGTCGGCTCTTCGCTGATGACCCTCGCGCAATTCCGCGCGCAAGTCGGCGAAGAGGCAAACTCGGTCGTCGTGGATCCAGTGTTCGTCGGCGCGGACTCGGGCGACCTCTCGATCGCTAGTTCGAGCCCCGCGAGTTTGACGGGCATGGCGATGCCGGGCCTCTATGAGGACTTCCTCGGCCACCCGCGTCCGTTACAACCATCGATCGGAGCCTTCGAACCGCAGTGATCAGGCACGTCGCGCGAAGGTGACGGCCCACGCGGCCGCACGATCGCACCCACCTTGAACCCGGGGTCGGCCACCACGCCGACCCCGGGTTTTTTCGTGTGCGGCAAACGACGAGTCGCGCCGCAATTCATGGCGGCCCGCGGGGCGGAATTGCGGATGGATGGCGTTCACGACGCGCGCGTCCGGGTGTCCGGCCGGCAATCGTGTTGGATCAGGAGTCCGATTCGCGCGCGCGCCGCGCGTCGGTCAGCTACTTGGAGGCGTTGAGACATGGGTAAGAACGCAGCGCGCAAAGGCGATCGAATCGTCAGCTCGAGTCCCGGCGACTTTCACATCCTGCTGCCGCCGGGCGGACCGCCGACGCCAGTGCCGCACGCGTGCTCCGCCGTCACTCGCGACGGCGTCATCGAGTCGGTTCAAAAATCCAAGGCCAGCCAGCGGCGGTGAAGGGCTCGGTCGCGCACCACTCGCCCCCGCATGTGCCAAGCGCGCCAGGGACGTTTCAAAAGCCGCCAAAGAACAAGGGTGAAATCGTCACCGGCTAGAATGCGCCGGCGGAGTTCGGTGATCCAAGCTCGGACTTTGCATCTCGCGGCGCAAGGAGCCGCGCCAACACGATCGCGCCGATGCCGATCGCGAGGTAGTCGACGGGCAGGCGAAAGCGGATGCGCGTAAAGAAGATTGCGAGCGCGAGCGCGTTGGCGAGATAGAAGGCGACGAAGAAATACTCGAGCGGCTGTGGTCGACGCACAAACATCAGCAGCAGCCACACGCCGAGGCCGACGAGGAGCGGCGCGTAAGTGATGCCGAGAATGAGCATTTTCCAGTTTTGCCCTTCGGCTGCGGTCGCGAGTTGATCGTTGAGCGCGAAGAAATTCAGCACCTTCTTCACATAGAGACCGGCCGCCGCCGTCGGGTTCGCCTTGATCCACTCGACCGCCATGCGGCGAAAATAGCGATCGCGCTCGACTTCGCCGAGGAGTCCCTCCGCACCGCGGTGGTAGCGGTCGATGTCTACTGAAACGCCCGACGATGCCGTCGCGTGCTCGCTGTTTCCGAGCAACAAGTTGAGACCAGAGTTGGTGGAGACGAGCACGAATTCATGCAGACACGCGTAGTTGCGCGCCGTCCACGCGCCGATGGTGGCGCCAGCCGCGAGCGCGAGAACGAGCGCCGGAATAAATCCAGCGTGACGGCCTCGCCACACCAGCCATCCTGCGGGCAGCACAATGAGCGGCAGGAACGATGGAATGGTGAGCACCAAGATGCCGAACAACATGCCGGCCGCGCCGGCGCGGAGCGTGCTCGTCCCCGTCGCAATGAGCACCGATAGAAACGCGATCAACAGAAAGGCGCCGAGCGTTTGTGGATAAAAAGTCGCGGCGGTGTACATCAACGCCGGATACGCGAGCACCCACAGCGCGGTGAGCGAACCGGCAAGATTGCCATGCGTTCGTCGGATGATGCGCGCAAGGAGCACGGTGGTAGCGGCGAGTAAGCCAAACTGCACGATGCGAATTGCGACAAGCGGCAGCCCACAGACCTTGAGGCCGGCGAGAAAAAACGCGTAACCCGGCGGCCGAAAGGCGCGGTCATCCTGAAAACGCAGCTCGCCGCGCGTGACGAGCGCGTCGGCGAGTTCGAGATACTCGCGCTCATCCCAGTAGCGCACTTCGTTGCCGAGCGTCAACGAATAACCGATCCCGAGCACGAGCTCGAGCGCGCAGACGATCGCGAGCACAAGTCGGTGATGGGAATCCAAGCGTGCGGCGATGAGGTGAATGACTCGCAAACGTAATCCTTCAAGTTAGCTTCGGCGCGCGCCGTGTCGGGATTTCGTGCAATGAAGTGTCGGCAAGCGACAAGGCGTCAGAATTCTGCATCTTCGCGCCTGACATTCGCCCGCCAATCGCGGCGCGCACGGCGCCGTCCCTATCCTGGCGGCGACGGCGGCGCCGCGCCGGGCGTCGGCTTCGAGACCCACGACCCGACCGCGGCGCGCGAGTGGAGCAAGCGATTCACGCGCACGCAGGCGGCGAAGTCGGCGAGGAACGCGACCATTGTGATCGGCGCATGCAGAACGCCCTTCACCACACCTTTCTGGCGCAGACGGATCCATCTGCGAAAGACGAGCGGCCACGGCACCACCCACCAACCACGCTTGCGGACGTGCTCGGCGACGTGATCTTTCAGCCATTCAGGGTTTTCACGATTGCGCGCGTGCAACAGCGCACCAGCGTCGCGATCCGGGCGACTCTCGCGCCACAGCCAGTCGTACACGAACGAATTCACGAGCGTCCCGAGGATCACATTTGCCTCGTGCTTGAGCAGGATCGACACACGCACGTATGACTCGAACACGTGCGACGCGGTCATGACGCGCGTCACGCGGCGCAAGTTTTCCTGCTGCGTAAAGAGCTCCGTGACCAGGAGCGCACGCAAGAAACCATCTTCGATCGTGATACCTTTTGGCAACGAGATCCGCCGCAGCATCGACGCACGCGCGCAATAAAGTTGTCCGCAGATCTCCGCGGGCCGCACCGCCGACGAATCGCCGGAGATGCGCAGGGAAAGTGCTTCCATGAGCGTTCGCGAGTCTTTGAGCTCGACGTCCTTGACGGGACAATCGCATGAAACATATGCGATCGGATCGCGTTCGAGCGCGTCAATCAACTGCTGCAGCGTGTCCGGTTGCAAGAACTGAATGTCGGCATCCATCAGCACGAAATAGTCGCAATCCGCGCGGGCGAATTCGTGCACGTAATGATTCCACGCGTTGCTCTTACCCGGCTGCGTCAGTTCACGCACTTGGAATCTTCGGCCGCGCGGCAGCGCGGCGGCGCCGAGTAACTCGGCGGCAACCGCCGCCGTGCGGTCACGACAGCCGTTCGGAACAACGATGATTTCCACGTCGTAGGAAGCGTCGTCACGCGCAACGATCGACTGCGCAAGGAGCGAGCGCAGCGTGGCCGGAATGTTCACTTCCTCGTTGTGCGCGAGGACTCCGATACTGACCTTGATCACCATGAGATCCTTCGGTGCTGACTGCAGCGCGGGAAGCCACGCGGCCCCATCGAAAAGCCGGCAGCTTCGATCGAGCGAAAGGACGACACGCCGCGCCGTCAACGACCGAAATGGCACCGGCCCGGACTGCAAACTCAATCAGCGCGAAAACTGCAAACCCTTCATTGATCGTAATGAAACGGCAATGAAAGAACGGTTACAACACGACTCAACGCAGCAATTCAGAATCCGAGTCGCACCCCGAATCTGATTCTGAGTCCAATGACCGATGCGATTCACAGAGTTTTCTCTGTCGCCTATTCCATCACAACGCTGGCCGCTCGTTGCGCCGTGCGCGCAACAAACTTCATTTTTCCGCCACAATGCGCCTTGCAAGCGGATCCTGGCGCGGGCATGTTAGAGCTGGCATAGCAATTGTATACGCGAATTTTGCCTGGCGGGGGCTACCTAGAGGTGACGACTGTTGTCTTCGTTCGCGTCGACGGCAATCGGGCCTCGCATGATTCGGCGAACCAAAGGAATTGATCGATGCGAAGTTTGCTCACGGTCACGTTTTTGTTTTCGTTTTGCGGACTCTCACTCTTCAGCCCGTCTACTGCGAATGCTCAAGATCTCTCATTCATCCGCGGTGACACCAACTTCAGCACGCAAGTGGACCTGACCGATGCCGTGGTTATCTACCAGTACATTTTTTCCTTCGGGCGCGGAATCGTCTGCGAAGACGCCGCCGACGCCGATGACAACGGCGTCATCGACATCGCGGACGCCGTCTTCATCCTCGCGTACCTCTACTCGGGCGGACCAGTACCGGAGTCGCCGTTCCCGACGCTTGGGCCCGATCCGACCGCTGACCCACTCGATTGCTTAGGTTCAACGACCGTCCAGGCGAACATCACAACGCACATCGGTGCCGGCGTCACCCCGTGTCAGGTTTGGCTCGACGCCTACAACAGCGTTGTTTCGGCGGGCTCGATTCTCCATACCGCAAAATGCACTTGGACGGTGTTGAGCAGCGGCGCACTTGTGACGCAACGTACGGGCGCCAGCTTGTCGCTCCTCATCGAAACGCCCGGCAGCTATCTCGTGCAGCTCCAAGTGATCGACCAACTCGGCGGCATCGGCTTTGCGCAGTCGACATTTGAAGTCTTGCCTTTCACGGGTCAAACCATCACTTGCGGCTCCGGCGGCGATCACGCGACGTTCGGCAACGCGCTCAACGCGCTTCGAACTCAGATTCAATCGACCGGCGTTGTGCAGCGGCGCCTCCTTTTCAAAGCCGGTGAGACGTTTGTCACGCCCGGCGGCCAAGGAAACCTCTCGAATATCGCGGAGGGTTCGCTGATTCACATCGGTCGGTACGGCGCCGGCGCGAACCCGATCATTCAAGTGACGGGCAGCAACTCGAGTGCGTTCGCGCTCAACTACGCGGCGAACGGAGTGCGGCTAGTCGATCTCGATATCCGCGGACCGCACCTCGATGGACAAGGAGATCTCGGCAATTCGAGCAGCCTCGGGCTGCATATCGCGCAGAACGGCGGTAACGATTTTTCCTGCATTCGCACTTCGATCAAGAATTTCTACAACTGCTGCGTGTACGCCGGCCACGAAGTGGGCGGCACCTACAACTTTGACCGTAGCTTCTTCGGTTGCAATTTCGATCGAGCGGGCCGCTACCCGCTCTTCGCATCGGGCGAACGTTTCTCGTTGGTCGACTGTTTCATCGGCCGCGGCTGGGGACCCGCGGATTGGTACGGCATCAGCCGTCACTCACGGATTCGCAAGGGATACTTCTACGACTCGACGTGGGACCCGTCGGGGGGCGTGAGTACCGCCGCCTACTTGGCGAGTTTCGATTACGATTCGCAGGGTTATACCGAAAAGGTCTGGATTTCGAACAACACGTTTCGCGCCTACTTGGTGCTCGGTCGGTCGGGCGGCCACCTACCCGGCTTGCCACGCGATGTTGTAATCCAGCGAAACGTGTTCGATCGCGTCTTTCCAACGAACCATAGCTCCAGCGTAATGGTGAGCGGTTCGGAAGTCACGATTCGCAATAACGTGTTCCTCTACCCCGAGTCGCTCTCGTCCTGCGGGGTGATCTCGGTGTCGAAGGACACGATACTCGACGGCACGAATCCCTCGCGCAACCCGACCAACATTTGGATCTACAACAACAGCGCAAACCGCAGTTCGTACACCGGAACTTCACTCTCGTACGGTCGCTTTCTCTACATCGGCGGCAATCTGCCGCTCGAGGTAGAGCACGTCTACACGCACAACAACATCTGGCGCGACACTTCGGGAACCGAAGAAGGTTCGTCAGGTTTTTGTTACACGTATGCGCCGTGGGCCGCCAGCACGTTTTTGCATTCCGACCGCAACCTGGTGAAGAATGGCGGCGGCTTCCCGATGAATCACTGGGCGTCGCTCAACGGCATGCCGATGTCGCTCATGTTGTTTCGGACGCAAACGGGAGAAGACGACAACTCGCTCGTGGCGATCGAGCCCGGCTATGCGTCCGTGGATCTCGACGACCTGACGATCGACGCATCGAGCCCGGCCGCGGGCGCGGGGGCCGCCGTCCCCGGGCTGTACGAAGATTTCTTTGGCGTCGAGCGATCGAACCCGCCGTCGGCCGGCGCCTTCGAGCCGTAGACCGAGTTCCAGAGGATCAACGGTCCCGCAGTCCACGACGTCATGTTCTCGCGGACAGCGGGACAATTTGTCGGCGCGCGCCGCGCGGCGCGCGCCCGATGCTCGCGGGCAGCGACACCGCGGCGCCGATCGCCAAGAGGAACACGGGATTGATCATCGCGTTGAGTAGATTATCGACCACGTATAAGAGGCCGATCATCGACGCGCCGAGATAGAGACCCGTCTCGCCCCCCCGCCACTCGCGGCTGCCAATCCGCGCGAGTAAGCGCGTCGCCGGCACCAAAAACACCGTCGTAAACGCGACGAGACCAAAGAGCCCATAGAGCCCAAAGACGATGATCCACTGTCCGTCCGTCACGATGGGCTGCCCATTTGGGCCGATCGGAATGTTGCGACCGTGGCCGCCCCAACCGAAAAGCGGCCGTTCGAACGCTCGCTCGAGCAGGACATCCTCCATGTCCATTCGAAACTTGAAAGAGCCGGAGCGCTCCTCAGAACTCAAACGCTGACTGATCGTGAAGAGCGGCTCTTTCAGTTCACCGGCGCTGCGCAAGAGCATGTAGGCAGGGCTGATCACAACGATGAGCGCCAGTAGTACGACGCGACGATGGCGAAAACACAATTCCAACATTCCGATGCCGAAGACCAACAACAAAATTGCGCCAAGCGACTTCACCAAGATCGTCGTCGACAAACAGAGTCCGAAAAGCAAGAACATCGGAAACCCACCGATCTGTCGCAGCCCGCCAAAGCGCCACAGGTAGTAGCCCATGAGCGTGCTGACCGACATCCACATCCCGACCATCAGTCCATGGTGCATGAAGACAATGGGTCGAAAGCCGCCATCGCGCATGTGCTGAATGAAAGAGTGCGGGAAGATCCCGTAGATCCACATGCTGAGTTGGGGACTAAAGCGCACCTCGATCAAGCAAAACGGCACATAGACCAGTCCGCCGATGAAGATCACCTTGAGCAGCATGTAAACGGTTCGCGGCGTCGTATAAAAACAGCGCCCCAGAAAATACGGCACGCCCCATTCGATCAAGTGGTAGAGGGTTCGGCTCAAGCCATCGTAAAGCCCCAAGCCGTTGAACAAAGAAGCCGGAATCGGGCACGTGCACCAAAAAAACATCGGCAAGTCCCAGACGCCGAGTCGCACGCGCACAATTTTCTCAAAGTCGAACATGAAGGCGGCCGCGAACACCGCGAGACTCGTCGCCGTGATTTTCGAATAATCCGGAAACCCAGACATCTCGATTGAATACACCGGCAAGAACAGCCAGCCGGCGACGAAGGCGGCGGACACAGCGGTCGTGCTTCGCGAGATGGCGAAGAAGCCGAACACCGCGAAGCCCCAACCGACCAAGATAAGCGGAACGAGCGCGTTGAGCATGAATCCCGGCTCTGCGACTTTCGTGCTGCTCGGTGACTGGGCGCGCCGCGGCGCAATGGGCCGGCGGTTGTTGCGGCCGAGATCGTACACGAGCCGCAGCTTTAGATCTAAAGCAAGCGGGATTCGGAGGCACGCGAGCGAGCGTGCGAGCTTGTCAAGCCTGCAGCCGCTCGTCATCATGTCGCGTCGTTCGATTGTGATCTCTTAGCGTCGAGCCGTGCGGATGTCGTCTCCCCAACCGGTTGGGGGTGTCCTCCATCAAGCCTGGGGGCGGAGTCCACCCGGTCGGGGAACGCGATCCGGCGGACCTCCGCTTGAACCACGAGAATTCGCTACCATGGAACCGAACTCGCTGCCTGGCACCCAGCCTCCTGTGCCGTTGTCTTTTCAAACCGAACCAGGACGCTACAAACACTGGCGCGTGAGCTACGCGGATTCGACCGCGCGAATCTTCATGCAAGTCGAGCAGCAGAGCCCGCTCAAGCTGGGCTATGAGCTGAAGCTCAACTCGTATGACCTCGGGGTCGACATCGAGCTGGCCGATATCGTGCGGCGTTTGCGGTTCGAGCATCCGGAAGTTTCGACGTTGGTGGTTTCAAGCGGCCACCAGCAAGTGTTTTGCTCGGGCGCGAATATTCACATGCTTGGACAGAGCACGCATGCTTGGAAAGTCAATTTTTGCAAGTACACGAACGAGACGCGTTGCGAGCTCGAGAGCTTGAGCGCGCGCGGCGACTTTCGCAGTTTGTGCGCGATTAGTGGACCGTGTGCGGGCGGCGGCTACGAGTTGGCGATGGCCTGCGATGAAATATTGCTCGTCGAAGACGGCAACTCCGCGGTGAGCTTGCCGGAAACGCCGCTTCTCGGCGTCTTACCCGGCACGGGTGGACTCACGCGACTCGTCGACAAACGCAAAGTGCGGCGCGATCGCGCCGATGTGTTTTGCACCGTAGCCGAAGGCATCAAAGGCAAACGCGCCGTCAAGTGGCGGCTCGTCGACGCGGTCGTGCCCCGGTCGCGTTTCGAGGAAACGATCGCGGCCCGCGTGCGCGAGCTCGGTCAAGCCGCGCGCGCAAAAACCGATCGCTCGCAGCGGCGCGGCATCGCGCTGCGGCCGCTCGCGCTCGAAGCGACGCGCGACGAGCGCCGCTATTCGACGGTGACGATTCAGCACCAACCGGATGAGCGACTTGCGGAACTGACCATCACGGTGCCGACTGTCGCCGGCGCGCCGCGTAACGCAGCGGAGATTCACGCGCTCGGCGATCAGTTTTGGCCGCTCCGCATGGTGCGCGAACTCGAAGATGCGCTCCTCGATCTGCGCGTCAATCACCCGCGCACGGGACTCCTACTCCTGAGGACGCGCGGCGCACTCTCTGATGCGTTGGCGTGGGACCAGCTGCTCGTCGATCAGCAACACGACTGGCTGGTCAAAGAGACCATCTTCCTCATGTGCCACGTGCTGCGGCGCATGGAACGTTCGTCCTGCAGCCTCTTCGCGATGATCGACGCGGGCAGTTGCTTCGGCGGCTCGCTGCTCGAGGCGGCGTTGACGTGTGACCGTTTGTACATGCTCGAAGCCGACGGCGTCGAGATCGCGCTCAACCCCTTCAACGAAGGCCTGCTGCCGATGGCGAGCGGCATAGCGCGGAGCGCGTGTCGGTTGCTCGGCGAGCCGGAGCTTTACGCACGACAACGCGGCGACTACGAGCCGAAAGGCGCGCAAGCGGCCGACGAACTCGGACTCATCACCGAGTCGCTCGACGAAATCGATTTCGAGGAGACCGTGCGCGTCGCCGTTGAGGAACGCGTCAGTTTGAGTCCCGATGCGCTCACCGGCATGGAAGCCAATCTGCGCTATGCCGGTCCCGAGACCATGGAGACAAAGATTTTCGGGCGACTCTCGGCCTGGCAAAACTGGATCTTCATCCGCCCGAACGCAACCGGCCCGCAGGGGGCGCTCACACTCTACGGAAAGCCCGAGCGACCCAGCTTCGACTTCAGTCGCGTTTAGCACCCCAACAACACCGAACCCCGACTGCAACTCAAAAGGACACGCATCAGCATGAGCAACGTGGATCTCACTGCCACGATCCCGAACAACGTCGATCTCGGCCAAGACAAACGGCTCTTGCGCGCGCTCGAGCGCTGGCTGCCGCTCTACCTCGAATGGTGGAACGACCTCGGCCCGGCCGGGTTTCAAACCAAGGACATCTATCTGCGCACGGCGATCGCGGTCGAGCCGGGCGGCTGGGCGCATTTCGATTACGTGCGCATGCCGAGCTATCGCTGGGGGATTTTTCTCGCGCCGCATCCCCCGGATCGCAAAATCAGCTTCGGCGATCACTATGGCGACCCGGCGTGGCAAGACATCCCCGGCGAGTATCGTGGCAATCTGCGCCGCATTATCGTGACGCAAGCGGACACGGAGCCGGCATCGGTCGAGCAGCAACGCCACCTCGGAAGCATCGCGCCGTCGCTCTACGACATGCGGAACCTGTTCCAGGTCAATGTCGAGGAAGGTCGGCACTTGTGGGCCATGGTCTATTTGCTGTTTCGCTTTTTCGGCAAAGACGGCCGCGACGAAGCGGAAGAGCTACTCGCGCGCACGTCCGGCAACGCGGACAAGCCGCGGATTTTGAATGCGTTCAATAATCCCTGCGACCATTGGCTGAGCTTCTTCGCGTTCACGCATTTCATGGACCGCGACGGCAAGTATCAACTCGCGAGCTTGTCGGAGTCGGGATTCGATCCGCTCTCGCGGACGTGCGAATTCATGCTCACGGAAGAAGCGCACCACTTGTTCGTCGGTGAGACTGGGCTCGATCGCATTGTGCGGCGCGCGGCTGAGCTGACGCGTGAAACCGATGGCGATCCGCGCAAGGTCGGCGGCATCGATCTCGATCTCATACAGCGCACGATCAACTACTGGTTCTCATCGTCGCTCGATTTGTTCGGCGGCGAGATCAGCTCGAACGCCGCGACCTATTTCGGCGAGGGCCTCAAGGGTCGCTTCAAGGAGGAGACGAAGTACGAAGATCACGTCATGAAGGATGGCATCAAGATCATCCCCGTCGTGAAAGATGGCCGCGTCGTCGATGACGAAGTCCCCTATCGCAATGCGATCAACGAGGTCTTGCGCGATGACTACGTCGCGGATTGCGAGCGCGCGCTACGCAAGTGGAATAAGACGCTCGAGGACGCCGGCCTCGCCGACCGACTCCGGTTGCCGAGCCGACGCTTCAATCGCGCACAGGGAATCTACTCGGACTACGCGTTCACGCCGGAAGGCGAGCTGATCAGCAAAGACGAGTTCGAGGCCAACCGCAGCCGCTGGTTGCTGGTGCGCGCGGACAACGACTATTTGTTGTCGATCATGCACCAAGTGACGACGCCCGGAAAAATGGCGAACTGGATTGCCGCGCCCGCGCGCGGCATCAACGGCCAACCCATCGAATTCGAGTACGTGCGACTATAACCAAGGGTTGGCCGGTCTGCCGGCCTACCCTTGGCCGTCTCCTTTAACTCACGGACAGGGCGGATAAGTGGCGCACGCGAGCGCATCCGCGCTTGGATCCGGACCGCACACGGTCGGACCTGGCGCGGGCGGCGGCATGCTGCCCGGCACGAACAACGAACTCAGCATGCTGACGGCATCGGCGATGTTGTTCAGCCCATCGTCGTTCGCGTCGGCCGCGTCCTGGCATTGCACGGCCGGGCTCCCCGGAACGAAGAGGGCGCCGAGCAGGAACACCGCGTCCGCGATGTTGAACGTGCCATCGCCGTTCGCGTCGCCGCGCTTGAACGTATCGATCGGCGGAGCGCCGCCGCCAAACAACGCGGCGATCGCGCCGTAGATCGCGCTCGGGTCGGTGTAGCCGCCGATCTCCGTTGAACCGCATACAACTTTGCCGTTCGGCGCGAGTGTGTCGTAGAAAGTCAACACTGGGAACTGTTGCCCTGCGTAGGTCGCGCCCACGCCGCCGCCGCCCGTCGCATCGTCGAGAAAGATGATTTCTACGACGTCGCCGATCGTGTCGGTCGCGGTTGTCACGAGTTCGTCGGTCCAATCATTCCCGGCTTGGTCCTGCGTGTAGGCGAGCGTGACACCGTCGAGCGGACCGCCGGCGGCGCCGGTGCCGCTATCGTGGTTGTCGGCCCCATCGACCGTCGCGACGGTGTTGATGCCATCCACTTCACCGAACACGGTCTCGGCGTCAAAGCCCCAGATATCCCCGCCCGCGACGTAGGCATTCGCGCCAGCGAGAATCAAATCGCGCAACGTCGCCCCGAGGCCATTCGTGGTCAAAGTCGTATTCGCGGGAAACGTGCCGCCGATGTAGTAGACAGCCGCCGGCGTACCCATGAATGCTTGATCGAAATCGAGCACGGTCGGCGTGATGCTCGCGGCCATGAGCTCGGCGACGATCGCGCTCGTGCTGTCGACCGCACCGCCCGTGTCACCATCGATGACCAAGTGTAAGCCCGTCACGTCGGGCGGCACGAACTCCGAGATCTCGAGACTGCCGGCGCCGCTCGCACCGCTGAAGCCCGTTACTTGCAGCAAGAAGACCTCGCCGGCAAGCGCGCTGAATTCGACGAGCGACTGCGTGCCGAGTCCGACCGCATTGTCGTTGCAAGCGAGCGCGACGCTGCCGACCGTCGGGCAGCCGCTCGTCGGCCCCCACACGCCGATAACCGTGTTGTAAAGCGAACCCGCGAGACTTGCCGTGACGATCGAATCCGCGACGACCGTGTATTGAAACCAAATGTCGGGTGACGCAGCGGCCGAACCGCAGCCGGGGTTCACACCCTCGGAGCCGGCGCACGCCGTGTTGAATGTCGTTGCGCCGGCGTAAATCGCGGGCGTGCTGCACAGATCATTCGTCGGAACACCGGAGAGTTGTTGCACGCTGATCGACCCGGTGCCCGCGAGCGTCCCCGCGCCGCCGACTTGTACAAAGTAAGTCTCGCCGGCGCCCGCCGTCAGCACGATCTCCGACGCGCTTCCGCCGCATGCGGCGGCGTTGTCGTTACACGCGACCGGCGTCGAGCCGATCGTCGGACAACCACCCGTGCCGTTGAAGATCGCGAGCCGCGTATCGAACGCGCTGCCGCAGAGCGAAACGCGATAATCGCCATCGCAAACAGTTTGAAACGAGAACCACGCGTCGAGCGGATTTCCGACGCCGCCACAGCCGGGGTTCAAGCCCGAGGCCGTCGCGGCCGTCGTTGTGAAATCGCACGTGTCGCCGATCTGCATCGTGATGGCGCTCACACAATCATCGTAGGAGTACGGAATCGTCGAGGTCACAAAGCTCCAGTTGAGGAGCGTGTAAGTCGAGACGACGCCTCCCGTCGTGCCCGTGAAACCCAACCACGCGTTACTCGTTTGTAAGAGCGCCGAGATATCGACAATCACATCGAAGAGCGGCGTCACTAAGTCATCCAAATACACGCGCAGCACCGGAACGGATGGATCATAGAGGACGCGCGCGACGTGGACCGCGCCGTTTTCGAAATTCGGCAGCGTCGGCCCGGCTTCGCCGCCGAGCCGATCGTCCCAGCGACCGGTGTTCGGATCTATGCCGTTCGACTGCACGGCGACGTGGCGCGCCGTGCCCGGCTCGCCGAAGCACGGACCGGAATCCCAAGTGTCGAATTCGACGACGAGACTCGAAGTGATGCCGGGTGAGGCCGATGCGTATCCGCACGCCACTGTCGCCGTCGCATAGCCGAGCGTCGATCCGGCGAACGGTACCGGCTGAAGCGCATCCGGCCCCTCCGCCTGCAGGATGAACGTGAAGCCGTCCGCGCCATCCGGTGGGCCGGAGCACTGAAACGAAAAGCTCGTGTCGAAGCCGCCCGCGAAGTTCTCCTGGTCGACGCGGTAGCAGCCGCCGATTTGCTGGCCGACGGACTGCGTGAGCCTCAGCGTCGATCCGGTTTGTTGCGCTGTGCCGAGGAGATTCAGTCCGGCGACGGAGCTGAAATTCGGATAATCGAAGTCGGCCGACGCGACCGTCGTGGCGAAACACATGCAGAATCCAACGCACACAGTCATCAAGCGACGGAGCATCGTCGTCCTCCTTCATTCCCTCTACACGAACTGAAACGGAAGCCCACGGGATGACGCGCCGACTCACGTCGAACGTCTGCCGAGTCAAAGAGCTTGGCTTGTAGGACGCCGATACTATCCCTCGCGACGCGTCGTCTCAATGAGGACGGCGATCGCGCGCAAGAAACGCGCGGCCCGGTCACGCCGGTCGCTGACCGAAAGCCGCGCGTGGACTTGTCGTTAGGCCGAGCTAGGAGCTAAGGGTCGACCCAATCTGAACGCCCGCTACTTCGGCAGCAGTTCTTTGAGCTTGTCGATGCTCTGGCGCAGTGGCGCGAGCAAATCCGTGTTGCCCGTGATTCGCGTTATTTCGGCCGATAGTTTGTTGAACGCCGCCTTGAGCTCGGGGCTCACTGCCTCGGTCGCCTTCTTGGTAAGGTCGCCCGCCAACGATTTGACGTCGGTAGCCGAAACTTCGGAGACCTTCTTCATGAGGCTCGACAATTTATCGGTGAGCGACGCGACTTGAGCCCCGGCGACCTTGGCAGCTTCCGAGTCCTTGATCTTGGTTAAGGTGTCCGTGAGCTTCGACACGACCGAGGTCGGCGTTTCGTCGGGTGATTCGACCGGCGGCGTGGCGGCCGCAGGCTTCATGTCGGGCGCGGCAGGTACGGCGCTCGGTTTCGCCGGTGGGCTCGTCGCGGGAGGAGTTGTTGGGGCCGCGGCCGGCGGGGTTGATGGCGTCGTCGTGGTTGGAGTCTGCGCGGCTTTTTCACAACTGAACAAAGTCAACGTGCAGAGCGCGAGCGTGAGGAATCGACCAATGCGCATGTGAGCCCACTTTCTGTGGTGGTGATTGAGATTTCGCTTCGGCGAGCAATCGACGAGGTAGACCGCTTGTTCCGCTCGGCTCGTCGCGCCGCGCGCGTTCGGAGTTGCCACTACTTCGTCGCCAGCATCTTCTGCACGCGTGCGGAGAAGAACTCGAAGCGGCGGCGGCCTTCGCTTGACTGAGTCGCGACCCATTCGGCGTTCTGAAACGCGAGGGGCGAATACTCTTTGCGAAAGCGCTCGAGGTGCGGACGCAGCTTCGCGAACAGGAACAAACCCTCTCCGTTGTTCTCCATGAGATAGTCGGCGTGCGTGATGCCGTGGCGGGCCATCCCGTAGACCATTTCCCAATAGCTCGAGACCTGACGAAACGGCGCGTTCAGCGGATCCTCGGGCCGCGACACGACGGCCACGACATCTTCGAAGGTCTTCGGCCAAAACTTGCTGTTGATCGCGGTGCGCGATTCGCGCATGACCGCCTCGCGCCGCAGGTCGTAAAGTTTGATGGCAAGCTCCGCGTCACTCATCGTCGGGCGTGGTTCGGCCATGTTCGGCGGTCCTCTCTCTGCACGTCGAATTGTTTATTCCTAATCGCGCACTCTTACCCGAAACGGCCAGCATCCGGCAAGTGCCGCGCGCGCAGGCGCGGTTGCGTTCGCGCGCCGACCGCGGAGAATCGCTGCGCATGAGTTCAACCGGCGAGCAACTGCAGACGAAACCCCGACACCGCCCGGTCCTCGCCACGGCGCGACTCGGGGCCATCGTCGCGACGACGCTCGCGCTCCTGGTTCCATACCTCGCGCTTCGCACGCTCCGTCCGACCCGTCGCGCGCGCTATCGCTTGGCACTCGACTGGGGCCGCCGCTGGCAGCGCGCGATGGTCGCGATCATCGGCATCCGTGTCGCAGTGCACGGCGCGATCCCGCCCGGCAGTTTCCTCATCACGCCCAACCACTTGGGCTATCTCGACGTCTTCGCCGTCGGCAGTGTTTTCAAATGTTTCTTCGTCGCGAAAGCAGAAATGGCGCGCTGGCCCGCGATCGGCTCGCTCTTCCGACTGAGCGCTGGGATCGGTGTTCAACGCGCGGCGCGCCGCGCGATCCCCATCGTCATCGACCAAATGCGCGAACGCTTCGCCCTCGGCCACAGCGTGTGCGTCTTCCTCGAAGGCACGTCGTCCGGCGGCGCCAGCGTGATGCCGTTTCACTCCTCGCTCACGCAAGCCGCCATCGACGCGCCCGCGCGCGTCCTGCCGATCGCCCTCCGCTGGTCGTGCGCCGATCCCAGCGTCAACATCGCCGAGCACGTCGCGTATTGGAAAGACCACGTTTTCGCGTCGCACGTCTGGCGAGTGTTGGGACTGCGCGGCTTGCAAGTCGAAGTCGCGATGGCGGATCCGATTTCGCCTGCGCAAGAAACGAGGGCGACTTTGACGACGCGGGCGCACGACACGGTTGTTCATGCGTTAGGACGTGGCGAAATCCGAGGGCAAGCAACCGTGAGGCGTCTGTGCGACCGGGCCGACGTTTCGATGACAACAGACGAAATCATGTCGCTCACACGTGACTCGCGATGAAGGCCGTGCTCGTCGACACATCGTCTTCCTCGTTCGCCGCCGAACGCGGAAGCACGATCAAGGCTTCGGCACGATAGCCCAAGTGCCTTGCGCCCGGGCGACGACAACGCCGTCGGCGCGGGTGCATTCGCCATCGATGAACGCGATGCGGCGGACGCGGCGTGCGAGGCGGCCGATCGCGGTGAGGCGGCCCTCCGCCGATGCGAGATATTGCACGGAGAGATGCACGGTCGCACAGCCCTCGCCGGGTGCCAGCGTGCGGCAGCACGCGCGTCCCATCGCGCCATCGAGCAGGGTCGCGGCGACGCCGCCGTGGATCGCGCCGATGTCGTTCGCGAACGACGCGTCGACCTCGAGCGTGAGTCGCACGCTGCCGTCGGCGAGGTCCTCCGCGACGATGCCGAGCTTTTTATTGAAAGCGGAGTTGTCCATGGTCACCAAATTTATGCTCGTGCGCGCACTACGGTAACAGAGTCCTAGCGATCCCGCACGTTGACAGTCGGTCAGCCAGTGATAAGAACTGTGGGCACGGAACCTGGGCTTCGCCCGCATGCTCGGATCGCAACACAGTTCGCACCATTGGAGTTCAACGCATGTCGTCGTCGTGGTCTTTGACTACCGCATTGTGCCTCGGAGCGCTGGCACTCGGCGCGTGGATCGTCTTGAGCAGCAGCGGCTTGCAGGCCGACACGATCAAGACTTCGCACGTCTTCGTTCTCAACAACGGCGCGCAAATTCAAGGTAATCTCTCTGCCGATTCGAACGACGACGAAGTTGTCATCGACTTCGCTGGCCTTGGCATCGTGCGACTCGCGCGCACGAGCGTCCAGAGCATCGAAGCCAAAGTCGGCACGGTGACGCTGCCCGACGCGACCCCGGCGGCGCAGAACCCCGCCGAGGTACTGAGCGCCGAGCCGAAGCCGGCGATCGTAACGCGCGCCGAGCGCTCGCGCGAACGGGCGGCGCTCGCGCGAGCGCAAGAACTGCGCGCACTCATCGACTTTCATATCAGCGAACTCAATCGCCAACGCTCGCGCAATCGCTGGCGCGCTGAGTCCCATCTCATCGCAATCGGAGAGCCGGCGGTGCCGCACCTCATCGAAGCCGCGAAGCACTCGAACGAAAATGTTCGGCGCGCGGTCTTCCGCATCTTCCTCGCTCTGGACGATGAGCGCGCGATCCCCGTCGCCGTGTCGGCGCTCACGGACTCCGACATCTTTGTCCGCGAGAATGCGATTGAACTCCTGCGCGATCTCACCGCCGTGCGCCTGCCGTATCGCGCCGACGCGACACCGCGCGAACTCGAGCGCGCCGCGGCGCGGTGGTCCGCCGCGCTGCCAGCACCAGCCAAATAATTGGCGAATCTCTCAGCGTAACGCTGACAAGCGCGCGGCGCTTCGCTACAACGACGCGCATGCAGCTCACGGAAGTTTCACTCGCCCTCGCCGATGCCGTCGATTCGCTGCGCTTCGGCGCGCCCATCACTCATGTTTACAATCCGCTCCGATACGCGTGGGAATCGCACCGCGAATTTCTCGAGCGCTACGGCGCCGGTCGCAAGGACGTGTTATTGATCGGCATGAACCCGGGCCCATACGGCATGGCGCAAACCGGCGTGCCGTTCGGCGAAGTTGCCGCGGTGCGGAATTGGCTCGGGATCAAGGCCGCCGTCGCGCGACCCGCCGTTGAACATCCGAAGCGGCCGATCACCGGCTTTAGCTGCGCGCGCAGCGAAGTGAGCGGCCGGCGACTGTGGGGTTGGGCAAGAGCGCGCTTTGGCACACCGACGCGTTTTTTCGCGCGCTTCTTCGTCCACAATTACTGCCCACTCGTGTTCATGGAGGAGCGCGGCGCGAATCGAACGCCCGATAAATTGCCCGCGAGCGAATGCGCGCCGCTTTATGCGGCGTGCGATCTCGCGCTCGCCCGCGTCGTCGAGTGTGTGCGACCGTCGATTGTCGTCGGCATCGGCGCGTTTGCTGAAGAGCGCGCGCGCCGAGCGCTCGCCGGTCATTCGACGATCGAGCGCTTCGGCCGCATGCTTCACCCGAGCCCCGCGAGTCCGGCCGCCAATCGCGGTTGGAGCGAGCAAGCCGAGCGCGACCTGCGCGCGCTCGGGATCGAGTTTGCTGCGGAACCCGCGAGCAGCGGTCCCGATCACCGGCGCCGAAAATAACAGCAGCGACTTCCAGGTGCGAATCGCACACTAGAAGTCGCTGCCGTGCAGACCGAGTAGCGAACGACTACCCGCCCGCTTCCTTCTTCTCGAGATCGGCCAGCGCCTTGCCAGCCTCTTCGGACGCCGGAATTCCTTCGAAGTCTTTCTTGATCTTCGCGAGCGCAGTCTTCGCCTTGGCGGGGTTGGACTCGATGAGACCCTTCGCCTCCTCGAGCTCCTTCGCGGCGATCTCCGCAATCTTCGCGCGCTCTTTCATCGCGAACTGGAAGTCGACGCCTTGGTGACCGATCTTCTCGATCTCGGCGATCTCCGCGAGCGCGGCTTTGTAGTTGCCCTTCTTGGCGAGCGCTTTATCGAGACTCGCGCGCGCCTTCTTGAGCTTCGAGTAAGCCTTCGTCAGTTGGATCTTGCCGAGGCTTTTCACGCCGGCTTGCAACTTGGCGATGATTCCACCAGGTGACCGATCGCCCATTTCGCCGAGCGGTTTCTCGCTCGCCGAGAAGAATTTCACGGTCGGGAAACCCTGCACGCCAAACTTCTCGAGGACAGGTTTCTCGGTATCGCCGTCCACGAGCACCGGCACCCAATTCTCGAGTTCTTTCACGAGCTCTTCGCTATTGAAGGCCGAACTGGCCAACTTCTTACAAGGCCCTCACCACGTGGCTGTGAAGAATACGAACATCGGCTTGCCGCTGAACTCGGCTTCTTTCTTGCCAAGCTCGTAGCCGATGATGAATGGAATCTTGCCCGTGTGAGACGCGTCGAACTTCGACTCGCCGGCCTCGCTCACGCGCGGCGCGAGCACTCCCAGTGCCGAGACGAGTCCAAACAACAAAGCGACCGGCGCTAGCCTTTTAGTCGCACGACGAAACGCAACCATCCGCTACCTTCTCTCCTGCGAGTTTCAAGTTCCCGCGCCAGCCCCTGCGCGACGTCGGCGCATTATGCGCTGTCCGGGCTCACGCGTCATCCATTAGCACTGTTATCGGCGAAAGTACGGACGCGAGTTCCCGGTGTTTGGGGTTGCTCGGGCTGCCAGACGCCGGCTTCCGACCAACACTTGCGCACGTCGGCCGGTTGGTCACGGGCTAGGGCCGAGTTACATACGAGTTTCCATGGCGAGCGGCCGGCCGGGATCGAGCAACAATTCATGCGCCCGGGCCCCGACCGGGACAATTCGAACCGCGCGACCGGCCGCCACCAAGACTGCCTCCGCCGCGAGATTGACGGTTGGGCAAATGTGCCGCGGTACCAGATACAGCACCGTGCCGCGGGCCGGCGGGTTTCCGCGCGATACCTCGATCGGCAAGTGCTCCTCGCTCGGCGTGAGCGGCACGAACTCGGGATGACCCAATACGTAGGCGCAGGGGGAGCCGGCTTCGGCCGCGAGTGACTTCGACCCCGCATCGCACGTGACGCGGCGCTCTCCGGGCGCACTCACGACGCGCGTCGCAACGACGGCCGCCGGCACGAGGTCGACGTCATCGATTTCCAACTCCGATCGATAGTCGTGAAACACGACCGTGCCGGGTGAAACACGATGACGCGTGGCGCCGAGTTCGCTCGCGAACGGCGCGAACGCGAGCGCCTGCCGAAACGTCGACGTGCCGCTCGTCACGATCTCGCCGACTTCGATGCCGCCGCTCTGCAACGCCCGCCAACACCCGAGCAACTGACCATAACTCGCAAAGGCCTGCGCCGCGCGCGCCTCCGAGCGCATGCCATGGAGATGCCCTTCGTACCAATGCAGACCGCGAAACTTCCCGCGCGCCGCGCGCGCGATCGCGAGGAGCGTGTCGTGCGCGCTCGCCGGCATGCCGGTGCGACCCATGCCGGGATCGATGTCGATGAAGATGCCGACATTTGCCGGCAGGGAGTCGAGCGCAGCCTCGTTCTCGCACAATATCGAAACGCGCGTCGCGGGATAGCGCCGCGCGAGTTCAGCGACGCGCTCGAGCGTTGGCCCAACGACTGGATATGCGAGCAGCACGTCACCGTCGGAAACACCCGCAGCGCTCATGGTCGCGAGCAACACATCGGCTTCGCGCGTGGTCGCGCATTTAAAGGCTCGCACGCCGACCGCCACGAGTTCGGCATAGACTTCGGCGATCTTGGTGGTCTTCGCATGCGGCCTCCACCGAGCTAGATCGCCGCCGAGGTACGCGCGCATGCGGCGTAGGTTTTCGCGTACGACATCGAGTTGAATCACGAGCGCTGGCGTCTGCAAGCGCGCGAGCAGCGCCGCCGGGAGCTCGTAGTCTTGAACTTGCAACGAATCAAATCGGCTCATGGGTTCTCCACGCGAGAGCATACTTCACGCCGCGCAGGTCTCAAGCGTGGCGGGCTCCGGAGTGAAATGCTGTAATGTCGCGCTGCCACGAGTTGAGGTTTACCTGTAACGGAGACGCGCGTCATGAGGACTGAAATGCTCCACGCCTGCGCCGGCATCGCGCTCGCGGCGCTCGCATTCGTTCACAACGAGAGCGCAGCGGGCGCGGGCGGCGCGTCGACGGGCGCGCCGTTGCCGGCGACTCGTCCGGAGCTTTCGGAGTTTCGTGAGACGTCGAGCCTCGAAGACGTGCGCGGTTTTTTGTCGGCGCTCCTCACGCGCGGCGCGCCCTTCGCGGTCGAACGACTCGGACTTTCGACGCACGGGCGCGAGTCGCCGCTCGTCATCGTCAGCCACCCACCGGTCGCGAACGCGAGCGATGCGCGGCGTGCCGGCAAGCTGGTCATTTATCTCCAGGCAAATATTCACGGCGGCGAAGTGGAAGGCAAAGAGGCCGCGCAAGTCTTGCTGCGCGAGTTCGCCGCCGGCGAGCACCGCGCGTTGCTCGAGCATCTCGTGCTGCTGATCACGCCGGTCTACAACTGCGACGGCAATGAAAATCTCGCGCCCGGGCTGAAGGCGCGCGCGCACCAAAACGGACCAGATCCCATCGGCGCGCGCGCGAACGGCCAGGATCTCGACCTCAATCGCGATTGCATGAAGGCGCGCACGCCCGAAATGCAGGCGGCGCTCGCGGCGATTTATTGCGCATGGGATCCGGACGCGGTGATCGATCTCCACACGACGAATGGCACTCGCCACGGTTACGCGCTGACTTACTCACCGCCCCTTTGCCCCGGCGGCGATCGCGCCGTGCTCGAGTACACGCGCGATCGTCTACTCGTACAAGTACGGCAGCGCATGCGCACCGCGCACGGGCTCGAGACTTTCGACTACGGCAATGTCGAACAGCAAGACGGCCGCCGCGCGTGGTACACGTTCGGCGCCGAGCCGCGCTACGTCACGAACTACGCGGGCGTGCGCGGACGCATCGGTGTGCTGTCAGAAGCGACGAGTTTCTTGCCGTTCGAGACCCGCATAACCGCAACGCGCGCGTTCGTGCTCGAAGTCTTGCGCTATCTCGCGGAGCACGCCGTCGAAGTCGCGACGCTCACGCGCGGCGCGGATGCACGCGCGACTCAGTGGGGACTTGGCAGCGGTGCGACCGCGGGTGAACCACCGCCGGAGCTTGGCCTTCGATTCGACCACGCGCTGCGCGGACGCGAACCCGTGCTGCTCGAGCGCGCCGATCTCGACCCGCAGCCACCGCCGCACGCGCCGCCGGGCGCGCTCGAATCAGTCGAGCTCGACATCTACGATCGATTCATGAGCACTCATTCACGAACGTATCCAGCAGCGTACTTTATTCCGGCGACGTTGCGCGCAGTCGTGGACTTGCTGCTTGCGCATGGCGTCGTCGTGGAGGAACTCGAGGCGCCGTGGGTGGGAGCCATCGAGCGGTTTCAAGTGCGAGAGTCCGTTGCGTCGGATCGACCGTTTCAAGGCGCACGGCTCGTGCGACTCGAAGGAACATACAAGTCGAGCGAGCAAACGATCCCGGCCGGGAGTTTTCTCGTGCGCACGGCACAGCCGCTCGGAGTTCTGACTTTTCATTTGCTCGAGCCCGAGAGCTTAGACGGCGCGAGCGCGTGGGGTTTCTTCGATCGAGTGCCAGCAGGCGGCGAGTATCCGCTGACGCGTTCGCACACGCCGCCCAAGGTCGCAACGCATCGAGTACCAAGGTAGCGACGACGATTGGAGCAGTGAACAGTGGCCGTACCGAATTCACGTCGCATCGGCATGATTGGAATCGGCGTGCTGTTCGCGTCCATCACTTGCGCGCAAACGCCGGCCGCGAACGATTCGTCGGACCACTTCCAGACGATGACGTTCACGCGCTGCCTCGCGCTCCCGGCGGTCGGGCGTTACGGCCGCGATCCGCTTCACATCGATTCGGTGCAGCATCGCGTCGCAACGGGAGCTTGGCGTGCGCCCGTCGCTGGCGACGCCGTGCTGGCGCACGACGGCAAAGAGCGCGCCTGGCAGGAGTTCGCCGCCGCATCGGACGGCTGGTTTCGTGACGCGGTTTTCAATGGCGGTGGTTATGCGTTCGTGACCGTGACGGCCAAGACCGCGCGCGTCGTGATGCTCGACGCGGCCGGACACGGCATGGTCTATGTCAATGGTGAGCCGCGCGTCGGCGATCTGTACAGTCTCGGTTCCGTGCAATTGCCGATCGAGCTGCGCGCCGGCCAAAACGAATTTCTGTTTCATGTGCCACGCGGACAGTTTCGCGCGCGGCTCGTGCCGGTCGAGACGCCGGTCGCCATGACGTTGACGGACGCGACGCTGCCTGACGATCTCGTTGACGCGGGAAATCAGGACCCGGTTGGGCTCCTCATCGTGAACGCGACGACCGCGACGCTCAGGGGATTGTCGATCAACACTGGGCGAGGGTTGATCAGTCGTACGACATTCCTCGCGGAGATTCCTCCACTCTCGGTGCGAAAGGCGCTCGTTCGAATGCCGCCAGCGCCACCGCCAGTGCCACGGCCGGAGGCGAGCCGCGATCTGCGCTTCAAGCTCTACGGGGATCCTACAGGCGCCGCGCTTGCGGAGTGCGCGGTGACACTCACGGCGCGGACTGCGGCTGAACCGCATCGACGCACGTTCGAGAGCGCCATCGACGGCAGCGTGCAGTACTACGCCGTGAATCCCGCTCAGCCGTTGGCGTCGCCGACAACAGCGGACGCGTCGCTACCCGGGCTCGTGCTGTCGCTCCATGGCGCGAGCGTCGAAGCGTCGAGTCAAGCCGGCGCCTACGGCCCCAAGGATTGGTGTCACATCGTGGCGCCGACGAATCGTCGACCGTTCGGGTTCGATTGGGAGGATTGGGGGCGGCTCGACGCGTTGGAGGTGCTCGAGCACGCCGCGCTTCGCTACGCGCACGACCCGCGCCGCGTTTATCTCACTGGGCATTCGATGGGCGGTCACGGCACGTGGCATCTCGGCGTGACGTATCCCGATCGCTTCGCCGCCATCGCCCCGAGCGCCGGGTGGGTCAGTTTTTGGTCGTACTCGGGCGCGGGAAGTCGCGTCGGTCAGAATGCCGTCGACGCGCTCGTGCGACGCGCGGCGGCGCCGAGCGACACGTTACTACTCAAGCGCAATCTGCTCGAGCAGTCCGTCTATATCCTGCACGGAACGGCCGACGACAACGTGCCGGTTGCGCAGGCGCGCACAATGACGGCAGAGCTTGCGGGCTGGCACAAGGATCACGTACTCCACGAGCAAGCGGACGCCGGACATTGGTGGGATGCGTCGGAGGCGCCGGGCGCGAGCTGTGTCGACTGGCCACCGATGTTCGAAATGTTCGCACGACGTCAGCTTCCACTGCGGTCGAAAGTGCGTGCGATCGAGTTCGCGACGGCGAACCCGGCGCACTCATCGCAGTGCCACTGGCTCACGATCGAGGCGCAGCAAAAGCACAACGATGTCGCGAGCGTCGCGCTGCGATTGGAGACTGCGCAGCGACGCATCACTGGAACGACGAACAACGTCGCGCGCATGAGCATTAGCCTCGAAGCACTCGACGGAAGCGCGCCGTTTGACATCGAGATGGATGGCGAACTGCTCTCCGCAGTGCAATGGTGCGAGCCGCCGGGCCGCGTTCAGCTCGGTCGAACTCGCGAAGGGCGATGGGCCGTCTCCAGCGCGGCGCCGCTCAGCGACAAGGGGCCGCATCGTTACGGTCCGTTCAAGCATGTCTTTCAGCGGCGCGCGATCCTCGTCTACGGCACACGCGGTAGCGCCGCCGAAAACGCGTGGGCGCTCGCGAAGGCGCGATACGACGGTGAAACTTTTTGGTATCGCGGGAACGGCGCATTCGAGGTGGTGCCGGATACGCGATTCGATCCGGCAGCGGAGGTCGAGCGCAATGTCGTTCTCTACGGCAATGCGGCGACTAACGGCGCATGGGCGACGCTGATCGGCGAAGACACACCGGTTCACATCGGCGCGGGCGCTTTCAGAATCGGAGTGCGTCAGCTCGACGGCGATTTTGCGGCGCTCTTTATTCGACCACGGCCGAAGAGCGACGCGGCGCTCGTCGGAGTCGTCGGCGGAACGACTGTCGCCGCGATGCGCGCGTGCGATCGACTGCCCTATTTCGTGTCGGGCGTGGCCTATCCGGATTTCACCGTGTTTGAACCGCGCCTCTTGCTCGAGGGCGCGGACGGTCTCGTCGTCGCGGGGTACTTCGGCGCCGACTGGACCGTCGACGGCGGCGAATTCGCCTGGCGCGAGTGATCCGCGACGAATCCTCTACACCTACTTAGCCTCCCCTCGCGAAATCCCTGCGCAAGATGTCCGCGCGACGCTCCTATCCGCAATACAGCATCAGGAACACACATCGCGGCCAGTAACGAAAGGAGCGTGTCATGACGGTTTCCTCCATACAGCGCGTCTGCGTTGTCAGCATGCTGCTCGGCGGGATTTGGGTGACGCCGACGCATGCGCAGAGTTTTCGGCGCGGCGACTTCAACGGCGACACCGCGCTCAACTCGGCGGACGTCGTCGGCATGCTGAACTTCTTCTGGGAGATACCGGGCGCCGCCTTGCCGGGGAATGCGTGCGGCGCGGTCACCTACGACGCGGTCGACGTGAATGATAATGAATACCTCACGATCGCCGATGCGTTGCATCTCGCCGGGTCGTTGTGGCTCGTACCCGGAATTCCGATCCCACCGCCGACCACGGCGTGCGGCATCGATTCGACCACGACGACGGGCGGTTTCAACGTCACCGACCCGGCCTTTGATATCGTGCTCGGCACGGGAATCGCCATCGCGGGCGGCGCGCGAGCTCGCTATCCGCTGTTCGTCGACACGCCCGTGACGCTCATGGGCTACGAGGTGTACTTCAACTATCCCGTGGCGACGCTGAGCAATCCAACGTTCACTGGCACCGGTCAGGCGAGCGTCGCCGCGCCGAGTATCGCGCGCATCGGCTTCGCCAATCCCGCGCTGGATCAACCGATCCCGGCGGGATTCTCGTTTCTCGGTCATCTGGATTTCGACCTTGTCGGTGGAGTCGTGCCGACCTTGGGATGGCAGCCGGACTTCACGGGAGTGATCTATCACCGCGCAACAGTCATCGACGAACAGTTCCAGGATCACCACCCGAGTTTTCAAACGCAGACTTTCGACTTCCTGCGACGTGGCGACTCGAACGGTGATGGCGCTTATAATTTTTCCGACGCCATCGCGATCCTAAGCCATCTCGCCCTCGGAACTCCGCTCGGCAGTGTCTGCACGTCGACCGAGTCGGCCGACGTCAACGACAATGAGCACATCACGATCGCTGATTCAATGGTCATCAACGACAACCTGTTTTGCGGTGGCACGTCGTTTGTCTTCAGCGGCAATTGTGGGGTCGACGCCGATGACTCAGCGCGCGGTTTCGGCGTGATCGATACCGGTTACCAGCTGACAGCCTCGGCGGTGATCGTCACACCGATCACGACGACGCAGAGCAGCATCGATGTGATCGTTGGCGTGCGCTGCACAACGCCGATTCGTGGCGCGCAGTTCGCCCTGCGTCTCGAGCCCGGAATCTCGTTGGCCACGGTGCCTTTTACGGTTTCGGCGTCCGCCACGGCGAGCGTCGGTCTGCGAATCATCACCAACGAAGTCGCGATTTTGATTCAGGAACCGACTTGCGGCCAGTTGTTGCCAGCAAGCATGTTTCTTCCCGGCGGCGGACTGACTTGGCAAACGCTTGGCACGCTGCATCTCATGCGCACGGTGACGACACCGTCGAACCCGAGCCGCCTCGCGACCTGGCTCCCGAGCCCGACCATCGGTGGCGTCGAGTATCGTGCGTCGCTCGTCGACGACGACTACCTCGATCATCATCCGGTGCTCGCGGGCGGCGAGCGGAATTTCACGCGCGGCGACGTCAACCAACTTTCGGGCCCGCTCGGCCCGGTCGACATCGCCGACCCGATCTACTTGCTGACCTACTTGTTCCCGCCGCCCGGCTCGCCGCCGCTCACGCTCGCGTGCGTGGATGCCGCCGACGCCGATAACAGCGGCGCCGTCGACATCGGCGACGCCATCTTCCTTCTGTGTTACCTCACGAACTGCTCGGGCTCCTCGACCGGATCGCCACCGGCGCCGATCTTCTGCGGACTCGACACCGACATCGACCCGCTCGGCTGCGTAAGCTCGAGTTGTCCGTAGTTTAAGTCGGTCAAGTCTCACGTTTCACACGATGTGCGCTGCGTCGCCGGTCCTCGGTGGCGCAGCGCGTGTTCTGTTGACGCCTCGCAGTGCGAGTCCCATCTTCCCAGCATCGCCGAACTCGCCCTTGACTCGAAACGAAGAGCGCCACAGCCATGCGCATCGCACAACTCCCGTTCGTGAAGATTTGTTGCATCGCCAGCGTCGACGAGGCGCGACTCGCGATCTCCGCTGGCGCGTCCGCGCTCGGCCTCGTGTCCGCGATGCCGAGCGGCCCCGGCGTGATCGCCGACGAATTGATCGCCGAGATCGCCGCGGTCGTGCCGCCGCCGATCGCCACGTTTCTGCTCACTTCGCGGCAGCGCGCGGAACAGATCATCGAGCACCATCTTTTCTGCCGCACTTCCGTGCTGCAGCTCGTGGATCGCGTGACTCCTGAGCACCTGCGCGCGCTGCGCGCTACGCTCCCGGGAATCAAGCTGGTGCAAGTCATTCACGTCACCGGGTCGGAATCCGTCGAGGAAGCGCAAGCCGTCGCGCCGTACGTCGACGCACTGCTCCTTGATTCGGGCAACCAGGCGCTCGCGATCAAGGAACTCGGCGGAACCGGCCGCACCCACGATTGGACGTTGAGTCGGCGTATTCGCGACTCGGTTCACGTCCCGGTCTTTCTCGCCGGCGGCATCGGCTCACGCAACGCCGCTAAAGCCATCGCCGCCGTGAACCCGTTCGGACTCGACTTATGTAGTAGCGTGCGCACCGACGGCCATCTCGACGCGTCGAAGTTAGAGGCGTTCTTCGCGGCGGTTCGGCACGGCGTGGAGCAGTGAAGAATGAGGCGCCGTCGGTGAAGAGAATACTCGAGATAGTCTGGGGGATCGTGTTGGTGTTGGTTTCCCTCAGAATTCTCTGGTGGATCGCCTACTCGTATACGTACGCGGAAAAGCCGCCAAGATATCCGTGGTGGTGGTCCCTCGTCTTGGTTGTGCTGTGGGGATACGGCGTCTTCGTCGGCATCCGGAGAATTCGTGGCCGCGATCGTAGCAAGGAACGTGCAAAAATCTTCGAGTAACTAATTACTACCCAGCCAAATTTCGGCGGCTAGGCGCCGGCCACTCAGGTCGATATGCTCTCGTGCCTCGCAACCCTTCTTTGCGCAGGAGTGAGAGTTCATTTCCTTTGGGAAATCGCTACCTACTAGTGATCTTGCTGCTCGCGGTTGGGTCAAGTGGGCTATTTGCAACCGAAGAACTCGAGACGCGGAGCTTCGACGTCCGACGGCTCGTGGAGTTGGGCTCGCCCCTCGAGTTGAACATTGCACCGGCGGCGTACTACGGCGCGCGGACCGAGCGCGGCGCTCGAGCGCGCTTCTTGTCGCCCAAACGACTCTCCGAGATCTTCGTGGAGCGTGTCGATGAGATTCGCCCTCTGCGCTTCATCGAAGGTCGCGTCGAATGCACCGCGCGACCAGACCAAGTCGCTGTCATAGCGTCGACGCTTCACGATCTCGAATCAGCGCTTCCGCGCCAACTCAGCATCGAATGCCTCATTGTTCCGGCGCGGCTCGCGACTCACCCGGCGCTTTCGGACTTGAGCGCGCGCGGACACGAGCTCATGTCGCTCGCGGGCGTGACGTACTTGAGACGACTCGCCGAGGATGGAGTCCCGATCTCGCTCTCCGAGGAGCGCCGGGTTTCGGCGCACAGCGACTTTACAGTGGAGCAAGGGGGCGTGCATCGTCTCAGTCCAATAGTCTCCGAGCACGAGGTGGGAGTGCGGTTCAGCGCGATTCCGTATTTGCTGCCTGATTCCCGCTCCGTCGTGCTCGAGTTCGCCGGCCGTGCTTCGACATGTGAGCTGCGGGAAATGGTGGTCGGTGAAGACTTCAGTCCGCTCGAGTTGCCGCGCATTGACGAAGCGGTTGTCTCGACGCGAGTGCGGATTCCGACGGGGCGATACACGGTGATCGCTCGCGTCGGTGGCGCCGCAGGCGGAATCGTCATCGCGCGCATCGACGCGCGGGCGGCGACGTCCCGCGAGTCCCGCTGCCGCAGCTACGCGTTGGCTTCGCTCGTTCCGAGTGATGTACGCTGTTGGCCACCGGGCCTTGAACTCGAACTCGCCGGAAGTGCGGATGATCCGGTCGCTGACATGCACCGCAACTTGCGAGTCAATTTCGGCCTCGAAGACGCAAATGCCAGCAAGTTCCCGTCAATTTGGTGGACCGACGAGTCACGACTGATTCTGCACGGCAAGCCCGAGCAACACGCACGCCTCGAATCCCGGCTGCAGCAATTTTGCGAAGTCCAGTTCAAGAGCTATCAAGTTTCGATCTCTCGCATGGTGCTTCCGCGCAGTGCTATGTGGGAGATTCTCGGCGAACGGGGCGCCGCGCGTGAGTTGAAACTTGCATGGCGAGACATGATCGCGAGTCGCGAAGATGTTGCGCTCGAGGAGCACACTGTGCGGACGCTTGCGCACGCACGGTTTGGCATTCGCAGCGGTCTCACACACTATTACGTCAGCGATTTTCAGTCGCACGGCGGCGCGATCCGCGCTTATCCGGCTGACGATCCAGTCGTGGAGACGATCGAAGGTGGGATTACCCTCACGGCGATACTCGGCTATGACCGCACGAGACCAGATGTCGTTGATTTCAGGTGCCGCGGCGTCGTGCGCGAGCACGTGGCTCTACAGCGGCAGGCTCTCGAGTATCCGATTCTCTTAGCCGTCGGCGATTCCACCGACTTCGACTTCTCGGCAACCTCCTCGATGCGAGTGGAAATCGAGTTGGCGAGCGCCAGCTTCGAAAAGTTTGATTTCACGCGGTCATTGCCGCTCGGCCGGGACGTCGTCGTCGAAGTGGTAACCGCTGGCGAAACCGTTCGTGTGCTGATCGCGCGCGTCGAGGAGGCGTTGTGATTTCCTATCGAGTTCTCGCTCAGTTGTTTCGCTCGCGGCGATGCCTTGCCCTTGCCACCGTCGTGCTGATGGCTCCAATCACCACCAACGCACAAGAACTCGAAACGCGCCGTTACGATGTGCAGCGGCTCGTGGCGACAGAGAAGTCGTTCAACTCGCTTGCCGCGCCAAGAGTCGCCCGCTCAGGCGTCATTACCGTTGAGGCGCTTCGCGCGCTTGTCGCACAACGCGCCGTCGATGCGGATTCGACTGTGGTCGCCGAAGACTACGTGACGTACGAGGACGGCTGGCTCGTGTGCAGTTCACCGCCCTTCGATTTCAAGAAAGTAGAAATCACGCTCGCTGAGCTTCTCCGCGTCGCGTCCCGCGAGTTTCAAGTCGAGTGCGTGTTCGTCCCCGACGCGCTTGCGAGGCATCCCGCCGTCGACGACCCGAGAGACGCCAACGTGCGCGAACTGCTTGCGAATCCGCAGGTCGCTTGGCTCTTGGGGTGCGCGCCGCGCGACCAGTTGCTCGTTCTCACCCGCGAACGCGAAGTCTCGTTTCTTGCGGATTACGAGAGTGCGCAGACTTCGACCTTGCCGACCATGTCGCCTGTCATCGCGACGGAGACTCTCGGATTTCGCGTCGAACTGTCGGTGTTTCCGCTCGCTGACGAAACGACTGCGGTCGTCGACATCGCTTGTCGGCATTCGCTCATGACGACGACGAGCGCGCCCGTCGGCGATGGCTATGGCGCGGTTGATCTGCCGACGATAGACGAGGCCGTGCTCTCGACGCGAGTGCGGGTGCCGTTGGGAAAGTACGAGCGAATCGGCCGCGTCGGCGGCGGCGCCGGCGGAGCGCTCCTTCTGCGCGTCGACCCGGCACGTGCGCCGGATGCAGGCGCTTGGTTCAAGGTGTTTGACATTTCACCGCTCACGCACCCGAACGAACGATCGCAACCTCGACAATGTCCTGACTCTGACTCGGTAGACGAGTGGGGACGATTTGCTGATCTCGATGCGGACAAGTCGGAGTTCGGCGGAGTGCGCGACCCAGGCGCACTCGAATCGCTGCAGGTGACTGCGCTTCTTCAGGAACTCGGAATTTCGAAACTCAACTCCGCTGATTGGTCGCTCGCCTTTGCAAAGCTCTCTCTATTCACAAACCAGGCTCTACTCGACGCGCTTGCAAAAGTTTGCGATGTGCGCCTCCCGCGATTTCGTCTCGATGTGCTCGAACTCACTCTTCCACGCGCAGCGCTTGCGAGTCTTTTCGACACGAGCACGGCGCCGTCGACGCTCGTCGACGGCTGGCGCGATTTGCTCGCGCAGCAACAAGTCCATGCGACGATTGCGGAGAACTCCATCGGGGGCGCGGGTGATCAGCCGCTCACGCTCTCGAGTGTCCGCAAGGAGGCGTACGTCGCGACCACCGCATGCCTCAGCGGCGCATCGTCAGACGGTGGGCGAGTTGTCGAAGCGTGCGATCCGGTCGTGAGCGAAGTCTTTGCTGGAATAGACCTCACCGCGAGCGTCCTGACGGATGCGTCGCGGCCTGACCTGGTCGCGCTCCGATTGACGGGCGTTGTGTGCGGTGCCGGTCCGCAGCGCTCGCGCACGATCCACTTTCCGTCGCACGAAAACGTCATAACGGATGGCGTCGTGCGACGCACTCGCGTGCGCAAGAGCTGTCACATCTCTTTGCCCAACGTGAGTGTGAGCCGGCTCGATTTCAACCAGACCATTCCGCGCGACAAGTTTGTTGTGATCGATACGGCTGCCGCGGGTGAAACGGCGCGCGTCATTGTCGTGCGGATTTGGTAATCTCACGCGCACCGCAACCCGCCGGCGCGCCTTAATAAGAATGGATCCCAAATGGGGACACGTTATCTGTTGCCGGCGCTGCTCGTCACGTTCTTGAACACGGGTTTATTCGCCCTGGGCGAACCAATGACGCAGATTTTTGATGTACGGAGACTCGTTGGCTCGCACGTGCGTCATCGAATGATCGTTGAACCTGCGGCGATGGAAGAGTCGCGTGTCTTTCTCGACGACGACACGCGTTTTCTTTCTCCGCACGATCTACTCGTGATCCTCGAATCACGCGTTCCAGGTATAGAGTCGTGGCGCATCCTCGAGGGTCGCCTCGAATGCACGGCGCAGCCGGAACAGCTCGCGATCATCGAGTCGACCATCCACGATCTCGAGTCCGCGCTGCCGCGCCCGATCACGATCGAGTGCCTGTTCGTTCCAACGGCGCTCGCCACGCACGCGGTACTCGCGGACGTCGTCGCGCGCGGAGATGAGCTGATGGCGCTCTCGGGCGTGACGTATCTGAACCGTCTCACACTCGATGGTGTCGCGGTCGCGCTTTCGCAGGAGCGACGGGTCTCCGCCCACGACAACTTTGAAGTCCATATAACGGGTCCGTCGCCTGTGACAAACCCAACCATCACCGAGTTCGCCGCCGGCGTTCGATTTCAAGTCGTACCTTATTTGCTCCCCAACGCCCGCTCGGTCGTGCTCGAGTTCGCGGGGCGCGCGAGCACGGTTGCGTTCCGAAAAGCGGCCATCGGGGAAGAGTACAGCGCCCTCGAGTTGCCGATCATCGACGAGGCCGTTGTCTCCACTCGCGTGCGCCTACCGATTGGGCAATACGCCGTCGTCGCGCGGGTCGGTGGCGCCGATGGTGGCGTCTTCATCGCGCGCGCCACGGCGCCAACGGTCGCTCCCCTCGCCGACACGCGCTGCTGGAGCTACACGCTCGCGCCGCTATTTCCACTTGCTGAGCGCATTTGGCCGGCGAGAGATCCACTCGGAGTCGGTGTGTTCGCGCCGCCGCGCAACTTCGAAGGCGTGGGGCTTGCAGAGGAACTCGTCGAGGAATCCCGAAAGCGCGTGTTTGAAGCAAGCCGCATTTCGGATCTAAGTTCGAAGGCCGGCCCGACCCTGTGGTGGAGCGAGTCGCGACTGATCGTGCACGGAACGGCCGCGGAGCACAGCAAAGTGCAAAAGGGGCTCCAATCGTACTACGATCGCAAATTCTGGAACTTCAGTGTGACGTTCACGCGTCTCGCAGTTCCGCGCGCGGTCTTACCAGAACTCCTCAAGGAGCCGGGCGTCCTCGACTCTTCGTGGCGACAGACCATCGCTCAACACAAAAACGTGGGACTCGAGGAGTACAGCGTCCTCACTTTTGCTGAAACAGCTTTTGGACTCCGTCACGGCCGCACGCACTTCTACGTCCGCGATTTCGAAGTAGCGGGTGGATGCATGGTCGCTTCACCCTTGGGCGATCCGGTCGTCGCGCCGCTTCAGGGTGGAGTACTCCTCGAGGCCAGCTTGCTCGTCAACCCGGCTCGGCCGGACTGCGTCGATCTGCGCCTACTTGGCGCGGCGCGCGAAGACGTGGTGATTCGCCCGCGAGTGCTCGAGTTTCCAATCTTGATCGCCGCGGATGGAAACGATTTCAGCGTGGAAATGAAGAAACCGGTGCAGATCGAACTCGCGAGCGCGCGGCTCACAACTTGGAACGACACACGCACGGTGCTACTCGGCCGCGACGTGATTATCGAGGCGGCAATCGAAGCGGATTCTGCTTATGTCACGATCGTGCGAGTCGAGGAAGCGCCATGAAAATTCGGCGCGCGCGCGGCCGCGCTCTCGCGTTCCTCCTGCGGGTGTCGCTCGCTAGCGTCGCGCTCGCGACGCTAGCGGCTGCCGGCGGGGACGAATTCGAGACGCGCACCTACAATTTGCGTCGAACGGTCGCGACGAGTTCCGCCGACGATGCGAGTCCCTTCGGCTTTGCGCGGACTGGATCGGCGATCACGCGATACCTCTCCGTTGAAGCAGTCTTTTCCATCGTCCTTTCGCGCGCCTTCGTTCACGACTCGCGTGCAAGAAAGAGCACTGCGACCTGCGAGGACGGCTGGCTCATTTGTCGTGCTCCGGCCGCACGCCTGCAAATTGTCGAGGCCACGCTGAGAAACCTGCAGCGCGCAGGGACGCGGGAACTGAAATTCGAATGCGTCTTCGTGCCCCACGAACTGCGCGAGCATCCCGCCCTCGCCGATCCAAGCGACACAAAGATTCGCGAGTTGTTGGCGGCGCCCGCGGTCGTGTGGCTCAGCGGCAGCGGACCGCGCGACCAGCCGCTCGTGCTCGCGCGCGAGCGCGAAATCTCGTTCGTCGCGGATTACTTAGTCAACCAGTCAACCCCAACGCCGATGATGGTGCCGGCGATTACCTCGGATCTCTTCGGACTTCGCGTGAAAATATCGGCCTACCCGATTGCAAGTGATCCGCTCGTGACACTCGATATCTCCTGCCGCCGATCCGCTGTCGTGACGTCGGAAACGCCGGTCGGCGACGACTACGGACCGCTCGATCTGCCGACGGTCGATGAGGCGCTCATCGCGACACGGGTTCGGGTGCCGTACGAGCGCTACGTCGTCATCGGGCACGTCGCGGGCAACGTCGGCGGCACGCTCGTCGTGCGGGTGAGCACGGCGCCGAGTGAGCGGTTCGCCGATCTTTTCCCGTGGCGCATCTATGATCTCACTCCACTCACGCGCGGCTCGCCTCACTCGCAGGTTCCGCTCGTGCTACCCCACTATGGCGAAGACGAATGGGATTCCCATCGCCACGTGAGCATAGTCGACCGAATCGCGACGAATGACTCAGATCCGCTCGAGGAATCGCAGACGGTGACTATTCTCGCGGCGCTCGGTTTGACGGGCGATCCGATGGTTGCGCACGCCGCGGACGCAAAGCTCACGCTCGTCGGCGACCCGAGTCGTTTCGCGACAATCGAACAGAAACTCATCGAAGTCCACGAGCGACAGCTGCCGAGTCTCCGCCTCGAGGTTTACACAATCGCCGCACCACGCGCGGCGCTGACCGCGCTCTTCGACACCGACACAAACTCGTCCCAACTCGTGAGCACCTGGCGCGAAGTACTCGCGCGATACCAGGGAGTTGTGATCGAGGAGAACTTCTTGGCAGGCGTCGGCGGTGCGCCGCTCGCGCTGGCGAGCGTGCGCAAGCAAGCTCACATCGAACGCGCCCAATGCGTGAGTGGCGGACGGCAAGACGGCCGAGTCGTCGAAGTGCACGATCCTGTCATCCGCGATGTTTATGAAGGAATCGATCTCGCCGCCAGCGTGCTCGTCGACGCTTTACGGCCGAGCACGGTCGAACTGCGGCTGGAGGGCGTCGTGTGTGCCAGCCTGCCGATGCGCCCGCGCACGATCCATTTTCCAACGCACAAGAACGTCGAGACGAATGGCGTCGTCCATCGAACGCGCGTGTTGAAGAAGCTGAATATCACGTTGCCCGACGTGAGCGTCACATCTCTCGACTTCTGTCAGGCTATTCCGCGCAACCAGTTCGTCGTGATCGACACGTCCGCGACCGGTGACACGGCGCGGCTGGTGGTCGTGCGGATCCAATGATGCATGCGGCTTGGTCGTAAGGACGACCGGTTCATGATTCACGAAAGCAGCAACCCCAGTGGAATTGCCCACAACTTGTCGCCGAGCTTCACGGAGTCTTTGCCGTTGTACGCGAGTATGGCCGCTCGACATCGGGGAGTGCTAGCCAAGAACGCGCGCAAGCCGGCGAGATCGCGTTCGTCCCACCGAGTTCCGGCCTTGACCTCTATCGCCAAGGTCTCGCGCTTTTGCTCGATCACGAAATCGACTTCATGCCGTCCCTGCACGTGCCAGTAGTACAAGCGCGCCTTCGGCCAGTCGGATTCGATCAGCGCTACGAGATTCTGCGCGACATAGGTCTCCAGCAACGAGCCCCACAGCGGGTCACCGCGCTCGATCGATGTTTCGTCGACGTCAGCGAGAAACGCTCCAAGTCCTGCATCCGCGATGTAGACCTTTGGGGACTTTATGAGACGACTCGCTTTGTTCCCCAAGTAAGGGGCAAGTCGCGTCATGACAAACGACGCTTCCAATAGGCTCAAGTGACGCGTTGTAGTTGCGGCGTTTAGTTTGGCGTCGCGCGCGAGATTGCTCACCGAAAGCACTTGGCCGGAGCGCAGCGCCGCCAAGCGCAGCAGCCCGCGAAACGCGACGAGATCGCCGATTCGTGCTAGCTCGCGCACATCGCGCTCGAGATAGGTTTGCTCGTAACCCTTGAACCAGAGTTCGGCGCGTTTCACTTTCTTCAGGCACACAGGCGGTAGTCCGCCTCGCAAAATCTCGTGTGGGTGGAGCGCAGTCGAGTTCGTCGACGGCGGCGGCTCGCCGCTAGCAAAGAAAGCGCGAAGGAAAGCCGGAACGCCAAGTCGCCCTTGAATCTCACGCCGGCTGAAGGGATGCAGAGTGACGTAGAGGGCTCGACCCGCCAGTGTCTCGCTGAGGCCGCGCAGCAACGCGAAGTTTGCCGAGCCAGACAAGAGAAAACGCCCGGGCCGGCGGTCCTTGTCGATCGATCGCTTGATCGCCGTGAGGAGTTCAGGGAACTTTTGCGCTTCATCGATCGTGAGCGGCTCGGCCGATTCGACAAAACTCTCGGGATCGCTCCGCGCGGCGGTCAGTTGGGCGAAGTCGTCGAGACTCACGTAACGCCGCGCGCCGACACTTGGGTCGTGTTGAAGAAAGGTCGTCTTTCCCGCTTGTCGCAATCCCGTTACAGCGACGACCGGCAAGTCGGCGAGGGCGTCGCGAACCAAAGAGCTAATGGCGCGGTCGCGGTATGGTGTCATTTTGCCACACTTAATAGCAGCATTTAGACAGATAGGCAAGGGGCTGACGTGCCGAGTTTTTCCGTCATTGGATTCCCCGCACTGAATTCATCGTGACGACACCGTCGCAACCGACGACAAGGCGCGGCTGGTGGTCGTGCGGGGTCCAATGATCCCCTCGGTTGCGTCGGAATGGACTTCGAGGGCGCTCGACGATCCGGTCGTGCGCGGCGTCGAAGAGTACTCTAATAGGCTAGAGACCCGAAGTCTTGCGCGATCACTGCGTGCTCGGCTCCCGAAGTCCATGGGAGGGTCTGCGGGCTCATGCTACGAGTCGCGAAGAAGTCTCCTCCTTTACTTTCCGACCGCCGAGAGGAAAATTGCGCCGACGTCCAAATTTCTGAGCCGCTATGTCGGCTTTCTTGGCGTTGCAGCAATGGAAGTGGAGGATCATGAGATACTCAATCGCTCTAGTTGCAATCGCAGCAATCCTCGTCGTGACGCCCGTTTTAGGCCAGGGGGGTTCCTATGGTTTCAACATGATTCTCGAGCCCGCGGCCATCGCGTACGAGCCGTCGATCGGCACCGGCTCTGGGTCAGTGGGCATCGACCTCGTACAGAATCTAAGCCCGGGGGTTGTTCCAGTCACGGTGCAAGGTTTCTCGCTTGCGCTGTCGCACGATGTGTCGTTTCTGACGGTGGCCAGCGTCGAGCCCGGCGCGCATCTCCAATCGTTTGGACCCGACTTCTTCCAGCCGACACTGGTGGCCGGCGGGTTCACGGTTGGCTGTGTCTATAGTTACATCGGCGCAGAAGATTTCACGTACGAAATCCAGCAGGAGCTGGCGATCGTCACGTACAACACTGTGCCCGCGAGCTTGGTCGGAGACATCGATGGCGCCGAAGCGGCGCTGACATGGACGATGTCGCCCGGCGACTCGACGGGGGCCGTGCTCACGGCCGGAACCGCAATCGCGGCGATGACGACTGACGGCTCGGTGACGCTTACTGCCATCCGCTTTCGTCGCGGCGACTGCAACGCCGATGCGCTTTTCGACGTCGCTGACCCAATCGCACTTCTCGGCGCGCTCTTCGTTGCCGGCACCGTCGGTCCAGGCTGTCCTGATGCGTGTGACGTGAACGATGATGGACTGGTGAATATCGCAGATGCCGTTTATTCACTTAGCGCGCTCTTCTCACCGGGAAGTCCCCCGCCGGTCGCGCCGCATCCTGATTGCGGTTCCGATTCGACCGCCGACGGACTTGGATGCTCGCCCGCGCCGTGTCTCTAAAGAGAGAGCCAACGAGTCGGAGTCGCGCGAAGATCACGACGCGCGCGTCAGCCGCGCGCGTCCCACGTCAGCTTCGGCCGGATCACGCCGGGCATCTCGCCGCCGAAGGTGCCGCGGGCGGAATCGCCGGCGGCCGCGTCGGTGACGAGGAAGCGCAGACACTCGTCCTGCCGCAGGTGCGTCGAGCACCCACCGGTCGTACTCGAAATAATTGCCGTGATACTGTAATAGCCCTCGGTCAACAAATCGCCGGGGATGCGGCATCGCGCGGTGCGCACGCCGGCGCGGGTCGCGTCCTCGCGCGCGACGGCCGCGGGCGCGTTGTCGGCGGATGAGAACAGCACGACGCCGTCTTGATTGTGACAAATGAACGCGGCGTTATAGCTCGCACCGGCCGCGAGCACCTCGTAGCAAAATTCCACGACGACCTCATCGCGCACATCGAAACTCGCGCACGGCCCGGCCGCGGTATTGAGAACGCGCACCGCATTGAGACGCACGCAATCGTCGGCTGGCGCGCGTTCGCGCCACTCGCACTCCGCGATGAGCCCCTTACCCTGGTGCGTGTATTCGTACACGACGTCGCCCGGTGCTCCGTCGCGCGTGATGTGCCCGTCTTCTAGGAGCAACGCGCGCGTGCAGAGGCGCACGATGATCGGCATGCTGTGTGAAACGAACAGCACCGTGCGGCCGTGGCGACCGACTTCTTCCATCTTGAGGAGGCAACGCTTTTGGAATTGCACGTCCCCGACCGCTAAGACTTCATCGACGAGCAAGATCTCGGTGTCGAGATGCGCCGCCACCGCGAACGCTAGCCGCATGTACATGCCGCTCGAGTAGTGCTTCACCGGAGTGTCGATGAATTGCTCGATGCCCGCGAATGCCACGATGTCGGCGAAGCGTCGCACAATCTCTTGGCGCCGCATGCCGAGGATCGAGCCGCTCAAGAAGATATTCTCGCGACCGGTGAGTTCCGAGTGAAACCCGGCGCCGACTTCGAGCAGCGAGCCGACGCGACCGCGTAGTCGCACTTCACCTTCACTCGGCTCCGTGATGCGCGCGAGCAACTTAAGAATCGTCGACTTGCCGGCGCCGTTCCGCCCGACGATCCCGACAACTTCGCCTTCGTTGATGGAAAAGTCGACGCCGCGGAGCGCCCAGTGCGCGGCGCGCTCGCGCGGGCGCATGAGGCGCCGCCAGCCGCGCTGGGTGAAATCCGTCAGCGCCGCGCGCAGACTGCGTCCGGCCGGCCCCCGCGCGCCGATCTCGTAGCGTTTTCCGAGTCCGCGCGCAGCGATCACGGCGCGCTCGGCATTCATGCATCCCACGGTTCCAAGAGTGGACTCACCCACTGCACTTCCATCGGCTCGCTGCCGTGTTGTTCGCGCTCACGCACGCGCCCCGCGAGCGCGCGAATGCTCCCGAGATCACGCAATCCGCGGCGCACCACGCCGGGCGGCATCCGCACCAACACTTCCGCCGGCGCCACGTTCTTGTTGATCACGCACATCGCGCCGACTGATGCGCCCTCGCCGATTGTCACGCCCGGCAGAATCACGGTGTGCGCGCCGACGAGTGCGGCGTGCTCGAGCGTCACATCTCCCGTCATGGTGACGACCGTGTCTTGCGGCACGACCGAGCTCGAGAGCGCGCTCGCCGAGTAATCGTCGGAACCCGTGTAAATGCTCACGCGATTCGCGAGCGTCGAGAAATCGCCGAGCCGCACGGCGCCGCGCACCCCGCTCACGGAGCAGTAAGCGCAAATGTGCACGTAACTGCCGATTTCGACGTGTCCCTTGAGAATGCAAAAGTCGTCGACCCGCACGTTGCTGCCGATCGTGCCGCTGATCGCGTAGACGCTCGCGCGCGTGCTGACTTGCACGTTCTCGCCGACGGAGCTGAAGCCGAAGTCGAGCAGCTCCTCGCGTGTGTAGAACAAATTCGTTTTCATCTTCGATGTCATCGCGCCCCTCCCGGAGTTGAAAAACTACCTTCCTGGGCTATCGGCTGTTTGACGGGTGAGGTTCAGCCGATAAATGAAAGGACGCGAAAACTCGGAGCGTCGGCGCCGGAACCCGGCGCGGGAAGGCGTGAACGCGTGGATTTTTTCATCACCAGCATGTCAGCCGCAGCCGTCGAACTCGCCGCGCAAACGCTTCGCTCGACCTTTGTCAGCGAAGGGAAACGCGTGAAGGAATTCGAGGCAGCGCTCGCGAGTCGGCTCGGTCTCATGAATCCGGCCGCGCTCAATAGCGGCACGTCGGCGCTCCACCTCGCGCTCGATGTCGTCGGCGTCGGACCAGGCGATGAAGTGATCCTGCCGCCCCAGACTTTCATCGCGACCGGACACGTCGTGTTGATGCAGGGCGCGAAACCAGTGTTTGCCGACATCGACCCGGAGACTGGCAATCTCGATCCGGCGGACGTGCGCCGCCGCATCACTGCGCGCACGCGCGCGCTGATCCCCGTTCACTGGAGCGGCTATCCATGTGATCTCGATGAGTTGAATGCACTCGCGCGCGAGCGCGACATCGCCGTGATAGAAGACGCCGCGCACGCGCTCGGCGCGACCTACCGGGGCCGGCCGATCGGCGCGATCTCGCGCTTCACGTGTTTCTCGTTTCAGGCGATCAAGCATGTGACGACCGGCGACGGCGGTGCGCTCGCCTGCCTCGACGCGCGCGACAGTGAGCTCGCATTCACGCGCCGGTGGTTCGGCATCGACCGTGTGCGCCACCAACCGGACCTCCTCGGCGAGCGCGTCTACGATCTCGATCACGTCGGCTACAAGTACCACATGAATGATCTCGCCGCCGCGGTCGGCATCGGCAACCTCGCCGACTTTCCGCGCCGCCTCGTGCGTCGGCGCGAGATTGCCGCGCTCTATACGCGGGAACTCGCGCATGTCGCGGGGCTGCGCCTCTTACGCGATGACGGTGATCGCGAAAGCGCATACTGGCTCTTCACTATGCGCGTCGAGCGGCGCGCCGATTTCATCCGCAAGCTCGCGGAGTCCGGAATACCAGCGTCCGTCGTGCACCTCCGCATCGACCGCAATCGCGTGTTCGGCGGCGTGCGCGAGGATCTACCGGGCATGGCGCTCTTCAACAAAGAGCAAGTCGCGATTCCCGTGCACGAGCAACTCTCGAGTGACGACCTCGGTCACATCATCGAGACAATTCGCCGCGGCTGGTAAAGCCGGATTCGCCCACAGCCGATCTATGACTAGGCACGAATTCTTTCTCGCAGAGGAGCACGCAAACCACCCATGCGCATCCTAGTCACCGGCGGAACGGGCTTTGTCGGCCAAAACGCGGTCGAGCTGCTGTCGAGCGCAGGTCACGAAATCCTGTCCGCCTCGCGCCGAACGGGACTCGATCTCACGGACTTCGATGCGACGCGCCGCGCCTTGCGTTCCTTCGCTCCGGAGGTGATTCTGAATTGCGCCGCGCACGTCGGCAGCCTCAACTTCGTGAGTGAGCATGCGGCGGTGGTGGCGGATCTCAATCTGCGGATGCTGCTCAATATTTTCCGCGCCGTCGCGGAGACTTGTCCCCGCACCACAGTCATCAATCCCGTCGCGAACTGCGCGTTTCCCGGTCAGTCGCATCTGTTTCGGGAAGATGAGCTATGGTTGGGCGAGCTTCACTCTTCGGTCTACTCGTACGGTAGCACGCGGCGCATGATGATTGTGCTGAGCGATTGCTATCGCGCGCAGTTCGGCGTCCGGAGCATCAACTTCTTCGTTCCGAACATGTATGGCCCTTACGACTCGACTGATCCGAACAAGGCGCACGCGCTGAATGCGCTCGTCAGCAAAATCGTGCGCGCGCGCGCCGAAAACGCGCCGGAGCTCGAGGTTTGGGGCACGGGTAGCGCGGTGCGCGAATGGCTCTACGCCCCGGACTTCGCGCGCGTCGTGTTACTCGCGTTACCGCGGCTCGAAGGTCCCGAATTCGCACGGCCACTCAACATCGCGCAACAAGATGGCTGGAGCGTGCGCGACCTCGTGACGCGCATCGTCGCGGAAAGCGGTTACCGCGGTCGCATCGCCTGGGACTCGACCAAACCCGATGGCGCGCCGCACAAGGTGATGGAGCGGACGCGCTTTCGTTCGGTGTTTCCGCAGTTTCGGTTCACGGAGTTTGGCACCGGCATCGCCGCGACGCTGCGTTACTACGAGTCGATCTATCCGTACTCGAGCGAAGCGGCCGGCGAGTCGGCAGTCGCGACGACGCCCGATCCCGCGTTTGCGCCTTAGTATGGCCACCACGACCAACGTCCGCGTGAGCTATCTCATCTCCACGCGTAACCGCGCCGAGTACCTCGCGCGCACGCTGGAGAATCTCGCCGAGATCATCACTCCCGACGATGAGCTGCTGATCATGGATGGCGGCTCGACCGACCACACCGCCGCGGTCGTCGAGCGCTTCCGTACGATCGTCACCAGCTTCACCTCGGAGCCCGATCACGGCGAGGCGCACGGCTACAACAAAGGGCTGCTCGCGGCGCGCGGCCGCTACTTCAAGTTGATCACGGACGATGACTATACGTTTCCAGAAGGCATGCGGGCCGCTATCGCGCTGCTCGAAGGTCATCCAGAAATTGACGCGCTCTACTGCGGCGGCGAACGATGGCAGCTAAACCCCGCGAGCGGTGAACAAACTTTTCACAGCAACGTGCAGTTGCCCGTCGGGCTCCGGCTCGCGGACGGAATCGAGAACATCCTAGAGCACACGGCGTGCGGCCTCGGTCTGATTCTGACGCGCAAAGTCCTCGCGCGCGTCGGGGTCTTCGATATCAGCTTTCGCGCCGTCGATGTCGACATGCTCACGCGCCTCATCAGTTGCGGCGCCGATTTTCGTTACGCCGACATCAAACTTTTCCGCCACTACACGTATCCGCACTCCGCGCAGAATGCGAATCACATCATGCTGCGCGACTGGGTGCGCGCGCTCCTGCGCGCCGGGCGCTGGGATCTCATCCCGCAACTCTCCGACTCGGGTCGACCGATCTGCGACGCCGTCGGCCTCAGCCGTCTCAAAGGCGGTCGTGCGCTCGGCCAGCTCATCTTGTGCGGCGAACTCGTCCGCCGCAGCGCGTTCCGCGGTCTACTGAACGCCGCCGCCATTGCTCAATCGCCGCTCGTGCGCTGCTATCGCGCGCTCCGCGGGCGCGGCGCAGCGACGAAGCCGGTGACAATCGCGACGCCAATCGCGCCGGAGTGGGACGGCAGCCTACGGTGATGTGTGAGGTACGGAGTTCCTAACACGCATTCGCCGCTTACTCAACGACGTCGAACGAACACCGTCGCGACGACGCGCTTGTCGTCGACGAATCGGCCACTTCCCCGACTCGATTCCAGGCACTATCCTTAGCCGCTCCTAACCCAACTTGAGTGCGCCGCCGGCGGCGCAGAGTTTCGGCGCTCGGGTCTGGCGTCGAGATAATAGGGCTCGAACCACTGCACGGAAAACTTGTCACCATGCTGCAACTCATTGCACGACGCGTCGCGTTTCGCCCAATTGTTATGACCGCGCTCGCGCTGTCTTTCGCCTTGTTCGCGCGCGACTCCGCGCTTGCGCAGATGCCGTTTCGTCGCGGCGACATCGACGGCGACGGCAACATCGACTACGTCGCCGACGCGGTGTATTTCTCCGAAGCGTTGTTTGGCGGCGGACCGCCGCCGCCTTGCTTCGACGCGGCCGACGTGACCGACGACGGCAGCTTCGATCTCGCGGATATGTTATTGCTCCTCAACAGCGGTTTCGTCGTCGGTGCGCCGCCGATTCCACCGCCCCATCCCAACTGTGGACTCGATCCGACCGCCGACTCGCTCAACTGTCTCACCTACGACAATTGCTCGGGCGCCGCAGTGCTGCCGCTCGATCCGGCCTATGAACTCAGTTTCGTTAGCACCACGAATCCGCTCGGCACCGCGGCTGAAGTCCGCGTGTTGTTCGACAGCACGGGCGCCGGTTTGAGCGGTTGGTCATTCGGAGTGTGTCACGACATCGCCGCGGCCGATGTCACGAGCGTCAGCCGTGGTGCGACCATCGACGCGCTGAGCCCAGACTTCGAAGTCCGCAACATTGTCCCCGGCGGCTGGACGGCCGCGACGCTGCTCGGCTTCGCGGCCGACACGACGCTATCCGCGGGACTCGATCTTGAACTCTACATCGCGCAATACGCGTTGCTCGGGGCGAGCGATACGGAGTTGAGTTTTTGTGGAACGTTGGGCGACCCGGTCGTGCCGATCTCGTTCACGCGCGCCGGCGGCGGGGGCCCGTCGCTGCCCGTCGTGCATCCGGGAATCGTCGGGGTCGAGCCGACGCCAGTTGGCACGCGTTATCGCCGCGGCGATGCGAACGCCGATACGGCTCTCAACATCGGCGACGCGATTTGGGTCATCAGTTACGTCTTCCAAGGCGGCGCCGCGCCCCCTTGCCGCAAAGCGGCAGACGCGAACGACGATGGCGGCATCGACATCGCAGACGCCATTTGGCTGATCAACTATTACTTCGCAGGTGGCGCCCCACCGCCCACGCCGTTTCCCGCGTGCGGAATCGATCCCACGCCGGACGCGCTCACGTGCGCTGGTTATCCGCTCTGCCCGGCGCCTTGAGGTCGCGATCTTCTACAGCTCACTGATCCGCCACGCTTTGGGTCAGAACAGGGATTTCAGTTTCAAGTTCTATCCGCCTGCGAGCGTCCGCTGGGATGGCGAGGTATTTCAGCCATCGTAGACTTTTAGGTCATCTTCGAGAGGCCCCAGGAACTCATTTGAGGTGGACCACACTATGGAGCATCGCGAGCTATCCACAGCAGCACCCCAGCGACCAAAGGCGTGGCGCCGCAAGAAGCTGATCAATCCACCGTTGCAACTCAAGATGGTGTGCGTCTTCCTCGCCCTTTCCCTCGCGGGGCTCGCGACCTTTGGTTGGCTTTCGGCGGTAACGACGATGCGCCTCACAACGGCGTTGTCGTTCGAACAAGCCGACTTCGCGCGCCAAGCCCTGCTGCAAAACTTCGTCGGCACGCTGGTCGTTCTCATCCCGGTGACGGTCGTCGTCGGCGTGTTGGTGACCTTTCGCGTTGCCGGCCCCGCCTACCGTATGGAGAAGCACCTCGACGAAATCATCGCCGGCAAGAATCCAGGCGCGTGTCGCATTCGACAACGCGACGAGTTTCAAAGTCTCTGTCGCAAACTAAACGAGGCGTGCGACGCGCTGCGAGCGCAGCAATCGCAGGGCAGCGTTCCGGCGTCGGCCGCGATGCGCGAGTCGGAGTTCTTGGAGCGAAGCCGATGAGTCATACCACGACGGTGCCGCGGCTCGCCGAGCCCGCCACTGAGATTCGCGCTACACACGCCGGACTCACGTTGCTCGAATGCGTGGTCACGATCGCGTTGGTCAGCGTCGTGTTGGGGGGCGTCGTATACGCCATTCAAGGATCGCAATTCGCGTACCTCGAGAACGAACTCGCGTCACGAGTCACGTTGCGAGCGCAAAACGCAATGGATCGCATCTCGCAGATGGCCGGTCAAGCGCTGAGCATTGACCCCCAGTTTTCGCCCTTATTTCCGACCACCGGCATCAACTCGCACTGCCTGCAGTTTCGGATCATCGAGAGCGCGGCTGGCGGCACACCGGTCTACGACGATGACTTGCGGGTCTTCATTTGGGGGCCCGACGCGGGTCCGCCGGTCTGCTCGGGTTTAGTCATCGGTCGCGGGCCCGATCAAACACAGATCTTCAACGCCGCGGCCGGTGGCGACGCCGAGCTTGGCACCAGCGACGACGTAACCAGCGCGACGCTGTTCGGCGGCGTGCCCGCGGTGGAAGTGCTGCTTACCGACGAATTCGCACCGCGCACCGGCGAAATGTTTACCGTCACGGTGTCGCCAGCGCCCGTGGGCCGACTACTGACTTTTACTCTGCGTCTCAACGCCCGTCGCAGCAGAGGAGGCGACTTTGTCTTCAACACTGACATCGTCATTACCGAGCGCGTCGCACTTTACCAGTGAGGCAGCCGTGCTGAAAAAATGCGATTCCAACCTGCGCTGCGCGGGCTTGTCATTGATCGAGGTCACCGTTGCATTGACGGTGCTCGCGCTCATTCTGATGACATCCGGCGGCACGATTCTCGCTGGCATGAACCAGCGGCGGGAGTGCTTTCAGTCGTATCAGGCTATGAGCGCAGTGCGCGACTTGGTCGCGGAAATGCAAGACGTCGCGAATCTGCCGCAGGACCTGCTGAACGGCGAGGGAATCGGCGCGATCTTTGGGCGCTACACAGCGCAGAGTGTCTCGGTCACTACGCTCAACTCCGCGAACATTGCGGTCACGTGTCATCCCAACGAGACGACTGTTCCTGCGGAACTGGGTGGTCCCCAAGACCTGAACTTCGATGGCGACGCGCTCGACGACCTTGGGAATTTGTCGGCGGGCACAGATCTCAAGATCGTGCCTATGACCTTGACTGTCACGTTCGGAGCGGGTTCAGCCGCCCGCAGCATGACGTTTCATCGGCTCATCGCGCAAACTTCATTTTGAGTAAAGAAACGGAGGACCGATGACACAGTCCAATCGGGGATCGGCACTCGTTCTGGTGCTGATACTCGCCATCGGATTGCTCAGCATTACGCTCGTGTCTTTCGAACTCAGCCGCGCGCAGAGTCTGACGGTACGCACGCAGCGCGAAGTGCTCATGGCGCGTGAGATTGCCCAATCCGCGGCCGCCCAGGCTTTCGCTCGCATCAAAGAAGCGGGATTCGTCGAACCTTGGTCGGGCACCGGGACCGCCCCGGCCTGGGTCGATTTTTCCGATGGGCAGCTGTTCTACTATACGGACTTCGACGAGTCGTCGTCGGTCAGCACCGTCCGCGCCTGGGGACGCGTCGCGTACGAAACCTCGCCTTCGTCTTGCATGCTTGCGCCAGACGACGTGGCGTGGAATGGCGATGGCTGGGAGCTGGAGGGGGTCGAAATCACGATCAAAGCGACCAAGTACATTCCGAACGGCCCCGTGTATTTCGGCAACGGGGGTGTCGAGATGCCGATGGGCGGTTTCGCTTGGACCGGCGGGTCCGATCCGCTCGATCCCACCACGTGGGGCACGATCACGTCCTCGCCGGCGTCGTATCAGGCCAGCTCCTTGCCGTTTCAAGCGAGCGCGCTCAATTACCCAGCGGACTACATCTACAACGGAGGCTCGCCGGATGCGGCTGTCGCTGGTAGCCATCCTTACCCGATTTGGACCACGCAGAACCCTATTGGCCAAATGAACATCGAGGCGTGGTTCAATAATTCGGGTGGCACCGGTGTCGACCCAGAGACCAGAGTCACACCCGCGCCGACTTCGACATACTTCGATACGAGCAACAAGAACTCGCCGAATTACCCGTACCCGATCGATCCACATGTGACGGATGTGCAATCGTTCACGTGGGACTTGTGGTCGACGTATATGAGTGACCCGGCGTCGCCGAAGCTCGCGAATGGCAACAACTCTGGAACGTATGGCAACATGACGACTCCGAAAGTCACGTTCGTGACCGGTCAGCTCACGGTGCCCGCCGGCCGCACGTTTCAGGGCGCTGGCATTCTGGTGATTCGCGACAACTTCGACCCAAACACCGACACGAACAACACTCCGGCGACCAGAGCTTCCTTGACAGTGGATGGCATATTCAAGTGGACCGGCCTGGTGATCGTCGCCGGCTGGGCGCCCACCATCAGGGTCCGTGCCGGCGGCGACGCGACCATCGTCGGCTCGCTCTTCGGCGAGGACAGCGTGCAATCCGGTGGCGAAGTGAGTCTCGACAGTGCGACGATCACGCTGGTCGTAAATGATGACCTGCGCGTTTATTATTCGAATGACCTGTTCGCAAGCGGGGGTTTGGTCAACAACCTCATGCCCGAAGTGAACAAGGAGGTCGTCGGCGTGCGCGTGCTTGGGCCGTAATACGCCGCAGGAGATTTTCGCAGCAGAGCAGCGGGGCGGACTCTAGAGTCCGCCCCGCTGCTTTTTTTTATCTAATTCGTGTGGCAGCGTCGCGAGACGCACGACCCGCGCTGGTCATAGCCCCGGCGCTCGACTACGCTGAGCGGCCCGCACCGAGAAACGCGCGCTCAGCGCCGCCGCCGTTTTGCGCCCTCGCGTTTCCGGCTACCAGGAGGTCGAGTGATGAGGCGTCGTGCGTTTGTCGTCATGCCCTACGGCGTCAAGCCGGTCGAGGAAGCGGCGGGAAGCGCTCACACGATCGATTTTGATCGCGTGTACGCGGAGCTGTTCGAGCCCGCACTGTGTATTGCCGAATTCGAGCCGTTTCGCGCGGACCAAGGCGAAACTTCGAATGACATTCGCACCGACATGTATTTCGAACTCGTGACCGCGGACCTCGTACTCATCGACGTCTCGCTCCCGAATCCCAACGTTTTCTATGAGCTCGGCGTCCGCCACGGCGCGTCGCCGATCGGCGCGCTCTTGGTCTCGGGTGGCTTCAGTCAGCGTCCGTTCAACATCGCGCCGGACCGTATATTTGCGTACCAGGGCAAGCTCTGGCTGGCGAGCAATTCCATGGATCCGGAAGAACGGCGCAAAACGGTGGAGCTGGAAGCCGAACGGCTCGGCAAAGTCATCCGACGCGCGGTCGAGGGGCAGGATCGCTCAGTCTCGAGTCCGGTCTACAAAGAGCTACCGGGACTTCGCCCTGTCGATTGGGCCGATGTCCGCAATGCGCGCGCGAAGTACTTTCACGGCGTCGTGGTCGACTGGGAGCAGCGCATGCGTAACGCGAACGCCGAGGGACGTCTCGCCGATCTCCTGACGCTCGCCGAAGACATGCCGACCCCCTACCATCAAAAGCGGCTCTTGTTCGCCGCCGGCAAAGCGTTGATCTCGTCGCTGAGTTTCATGGCCGCAAAGAGCGTGTTCGAAGAAATTCAGCGCGCGGATCCTGAGCATGTCGGCGCCATCGCGCAATTCGGTCTACTCAAAAATCTCACGGGTCGACCGCAGGAAGCGCGCACTATGCTCGAAGCGCACGCCGCCAAGAATCCACGGGATCTCGAAGTTCAGCGCGTGCTCGGTCGCGTCTATCAGGATCTGTGGATCGAACGCTGGAAAAAGTGCGACTCCCTCAGCGAGCGGCAAACGCAAGCGATGACGAATTCTGGCTTAGCCATCAGCGCGATTCGCAGTTTCGAACGCGACTATCTTCACGATCTCAATTCGTTCATCAGCGGTGTCAGTCTCGTCGGGTTGGCGACACTGCTCGAGCATCTTGAAAAAGCGACCGGTCGAACGCCCGCCGAGCGGCTCGCAACCGACTATCTTGAGACTGCCGCGGCCGTGCGCATCGCCGCCCGCGAAGCGGCGCGTCGCGCCGAAGTCACGAACGATGGTAACGCGCTCGTCTGGAGCATCGTGTCGCTCGGCGCGCTGGCGCTGCTGCGCGGGGATGGCGATGAAGCGGAGCGCTATTACTCGCGGGCGGCATGCTCGCCTTCCCTCACTCGGTTTCAACTCGAGTCGATCCGACTCCATCTCAAGATCTGCGAGTTGCTCGATTTTCAGACCAGTGTCGCCACGCGCGTCACGGAGGCGATCAACAATACGTCCTCTTTCATGCCGATCGTCAAGACGCTGCGGCGCGTCTTCCTCTGCTCCGGCCACATGATCGATCGGCCAGAGCGCGCCACGCCACGGTTTCCGGCGTCGAAGGAGTTGCCGGTGCGCGCCCGGTTGCAGCAACACCTCGACGACTGGAAAGTGGGTGACGGTGATCTCGCGATCTGCGGCGGGGCGCGGGGCGCGGACTTACTATTCGCGGAACTCTGTCTCGAACGCGGCGCCGAACTGCGCATATGCCTGCCGACCGACGAAGCGGAGTTCCTCACGCGCTCGGTCCGTCTCAAAGACAGCGATTGGGAGAACAGATTCTTTGCCGCGGCAAAACGCGCAAAAATTGTGCGGCAGGCCGAGTGTCTCGGACCCGCGCCCGAAAATTTGAATGCGTATCGCCGGCATAACGCGTGGATGCGCAACATGGCGCGCATCGAGGCCAATTGGGGCGAGATTTATGCGCTCTTGGTGTGGGACGAAATCGACGGTGGCGACAGTCCCGGCGGCACCGCGCACTTCGCGCGCGAAGTCGAGCGACTCGGCGGCCGGCAGGTGGTGATCAATCCGACCAAGATCCCGGCGGGCGCGCCGGTAGCCGCGACCGGTGCGCGCAGCGTGTCTTCGCACGGCTGACTATGGGTCCGCGCAAAATTATCTTCGCATTGGGAGGCCGATCTCTAACATATCTCCGCTCGCGTCTCAATCGCGTAATCCTCAACGTAGCTAGGCTACGCCTGCGCCGAGTTCTTGCGCAGATCGGGCTCAATCGCCGCGAACGGACCTACGTCAGATCTCGACCTCCCAATCTAAAGTTAATTTTGCGCGGACCCTAAAACAGGACAACGAACTCGAGCATGTGCGAGTTGTATCCTGGGTTCGTGCTCGCAGCGCTGGAGTTCGAAAGATGCTGAAAGCGGTAACCGAGTTGATAGCGGTCGCCGAGGCGAACGCGTACTCCCGCATGGCTTATGAACTGAAGGCTTCCACCGTAGTCGTGGCGTCCAAAGTCGTGCTCGCGCAAGTAAGCCGGTTTGAAGCCGAATTCGAGCGCGAAACGGCGGCGCGCCGTCGAGATGCTGACGCCCGGCCCCAGGCCGAACAGCAGACTCGTGTTGCGCGGCTTGCGTTCGCCGTGCACCACGCCGACGAGTCCGTCGAGTTTGGTGCCGATGCAAATGCCGGACGAAAACTCCCAGCGCCACGGCAACACGCGCTCGGCGAACAGCTCGTACTCGCTCACGTATTTGACGTCCAATCCAAAGCTATTGCCGGCCCGCACACCAAGCGCGTACGGAAACGGCTCGTCGCCGCGTGCCGGCGCAATGAAAAGCACGAACAAACTGAGTAGAAACACGAACCGCGGCGCTCGCGCCGACATCATTGCCCCTCGCCACTCGGTCGACCCGCAAAGAACATCCCGTGGTTTGGCTTTCGCCGATGTGGTAGCAGTTCCACGCGATAGCCGCAACGCGTCAGGAACTCGCGGAAATGATCGATGCGCGTGCGCGGGTCTTCCGGTCGCACATCGTGGTACTCGCCGTGGATGCGTTGGATCTTCGCGAGCGTCGCCGAACTCGTCGCGTGCAGCACCTCGTACTCGTGACCCTCGATGTCGATCTTCAGCAAGTCACAACGTGTGATCGATTGCTCTACAAACAGTTGATCGAGCGTCAGAGCCGGCACCTGTTCCGGGTCTTCGATCACGTAGCGCGTCGGATCCGGATGGGCCGAGTAAGTTCCAGTGAGCATTTCGAGTCGCGGGCGATAGAGCCGGAGCGTGCCGGGCGTCGCGGCGATTGCCGCGCGCACGAGTGCGACGTTGTTGAGCCCGGCGAGATTTGCCGTGAGCTCGCGAAAATTATTCGGCATGGGCTCGCACGCGACCACTCGTCGCGCCCGCGCTGCCGCAAACGCCGCGAAGATACCGACGTTCGCGCCGAGGTCGACGACGCACTCGAGCGGCCCCGAGCAATGCGCGGCGATCCGATATTCGTCGCGCAGGAAAATGCGGTGAAACATGTGGAAGTCGGGAAAGCCGCCGCGCAAATTGAGACGCGGACCGGCGCGCAGCTCGACTTGAAGCGCACTCCCGAGCGCGTGTCGCTTGCGAAAGCGCAACACCGCCCACGGGTTCGCGGCGAGGCGACGCAAACGAAAATAATCAGTGACGTCTTCGATGCGCATGCGTTGGCAAAGCGCGTGAGCGACGCGAACAACGCATCGCTCACGCGTTTTGCGCCCCCTCGTTACGAACCGCCGGGCAACATGCCGAGTTGCCACATCAAGAACATCCGCTGATCGGCGGCATCGCGAATGCGTAAGTGGAGCGGCTTCCCTTGTCCGTGGCCGGCTTCGCGATCGACCCACAACAAGACGGGCTCGGTCGTCGGATTGGCGGTGGTCGAAGACTGCAGGAGCGCCGCCATCTTGCGCGCGTGCAGCGGATGGACGCGCGTGTCATTCTCGCCGGCCGTCAGCAGAGTCGCTGGGTACTTCACGCCCGCTTTCACGCAGTGATACGGTGAGTATTCCTTGAGGAACGCGAACTGCACCGGGTCTTCCGCAGTCCCGTACTCAGGCACCCAGTAGCGCGCCATCAGAAAATTCTGGTAGCGCAGCATGTCGAGGAGCGGCACCGCGCAGATCACGGCTTTGCACAACTCGGGACGTTGCGTCAGAAACGCGCCGGTCAAGAGTCCGCCATTCGAACCGCCACTGATCGCGAGCCGTTCCGAACGCGTGTACTTGTTGGCGATCAGCCACTCCGCCGCCGCGATGAAATCGTCGAACACATTCTGTTTGTGTTCGAGCATGCCAGCTTCGTGCCACGTATCGCCGTACTCGCCGCCGCCGCGCAGGTTCGGCAGCGCAAAGACGCCACCCGCTTCGAACCACGGAAACAAGACCGGCATGAAGCGCGGCGTTTCGCTGTTGTTGAAACCGCCGTAGCCGTTCAACAACGTCGGGTTATCACCGTTGAGCACGAGCCCCTTTTTGTGCACGACGAACATGCTGACGCGCGTGCCGTCTTTCGACGTGTAGAAAACTTGCTTCACTTCGGCGATCGAGGGATCGACCGGCACTTCGGGCCGCTCCCACAGCTCACTCTTCGGCGTGCCGAGCTCGATTTGGTAAATGGAACTCGGCTCGTTGAAGGACGCGTAGGAAAGAAACGCCTCCGTGCGATCGTCCTCGGTCGAGATGCTCCCCGTGCCGATGCCGGGCAGCGCGACTTTTCCGAGCGACTTGCCGTCGAAAGCGAACAACTCGATTTGTGAATACGCGCTCGCGAGGTAGGTCGCGACGAGCTGTCCCTTGGCGAGATCGAGCCCTTGCAGCACGGCGTCTTTGCGCTCCGGGATGATCACTTTCCAGTTCTTGCGCTCCGGCTTCCGCAAATCGACCGCGACCACGCGCCCGTTTGGAGCTTCGAAAGTCGTCTGCAAAAACATCGTGTCGCCGACGAACAGTCCTTGCGCCGTCCCGGTCTGGCCAACGAGGATTTCCGTGCGCACGAACTCGCGCGTCTTCGTCCAGCGCTCGAGGTCGATCACCCACAGATCATTGTCTTTGGTTGAAGTGTAGTAGCCGAGCATGCCCCAGCGACCGTCTTTGCTCGCGCCGAAAAACGGCCCCCAGGTAGTGGCGAGTTTTTCATTCTCTTCCTTCGTGTACTGACGGAAGAGAAGTGGATCTTGCCGGTGATGCGTGCCGATTTTGTGAAACTTGATCTGCCGCGAGTAAGGATTTTTCACGTCGGCAAGGCGGGAGTAATAGAAACCGCTCGAGTCCGGCAACCAAGAAACCGTGCCGACCTTGCCGGGAATCTCGTCTGCGAGCCAGGTACCCGTGTCGATGTCGAGCAAGTAAAGCGTCGCGTTCTCGTCGCCGGCGCGATACATGCCAAACGCGAGCAACTTGCCGTTCTCGCTCGGCTCGACCCACGCGACGGTGACGAGACCGCGCGCGTCGAGCGTGTTCGGATCGAGCAGCAATTTCGGCTCGCCGCGCGCGCCCACGCGCATGTAGACGACCGATTGATTCTGCGTGCCTTTGCGCTCGCGATAGAAGTAGCGATCCCCGCGCATCACCGGCGCCGAGACGCTGCCGACTTCCATGAGTTGGCGCAAGCGCGCCTCGAGTGCGGCGCGACCCGGCAGATTGTCGAGCACTTGTCGCGTGTAGCCGTTCTGAGCGTCGGTCCAACTCGCGACTTCGTCGGTGACGTTGCCTTCTGCGTCACCTTCGAGCCAGCGAAACGCGTCGCTCATTTTCACGCCATGCACGGTGTCCTCGACCGGACGCGCCGGTGTCGGCGGCGGCGCCGCGATGGCGCTCACGAGTGCATAGAGAACAAAACCAATTCCGATCAAACCGATGCGAGACGAAAACAACATCGCTCGAGCTCCTTCGTCTGTGCTGAGAGCCTGCGCGAAGATCAGCGGCGGCTCACGTAGCTGGGGTGGCCGCGCATTGTCGATGATGAGTTGAGAATGCGCTATAGATGGCGGGCGAGCGGAGTCGTGGAATGCGCCGAAACGCCGCTAATGCGCCGCGGGCTTAGGACTCGGCGCGCGCGTGCTCATGCTCTTGGCCGGTGCCCGCGCGGGCAATAGCTCGACGGCGCCGGTATCGAGGTCATAGCGCGCGCCGACGACACGCAATTTGTGATGCGCAATGTGCTCGCTCAGGATTGGCTCGGTCGCGATGAGTTGTTCGACCACGTGGGCGACATTCGCCCGCACGGCGGCGTCGAGTTTCTCGCTCGCTTCGCCGGCGGTGCCGGCGACCGCGGGACCAATCGCTGCCACGAGACTTTCAATGTGTCCCGGCGCGTGACCACCGGCGAGAGTTGCGGCGACCGCGCCGCACCGTTCGTGTCCCACGACGACGATCAAGCCGACGTGCAAATGCTCGACCGCGTATTCGAGACTGCCGAGCAAGTGATCGTCGAGCACATTGCCGGCGACGCGAACCACGAAGAGGTCGCCGATTCCTTGATCGAAGACGAGTTCGGGCGCGACCCGGGAGTCGGCGCAGCAAACGATCGCGGCGAACGGGTGCTGTTTCTCGGCGGTCTCGGCGCGCCGCGCCGCATCTTGGTTCGGTCGCTGCGCGTGACCGGCGACGAAGCGCTGATTCCCTTCGACGAGTTTCTTGAGCGGATCGCCATCGTGCGCCTCCGCATGGGCGACCGGCGCGGGCGCGCGTAAGAGAAACGACAGACTCGCAGCAACCAAGAGCGAGCAACCGAATCCGATGATGTGCATCTTGGCGTTCATGCGACGCGTTCCTTCCTTAGATCAAAGCAAAACCGCTAACTAAGGATCGGTTATTGAAGCGTCAATTATTGAATGATCGCCGGTCGGCCCGAGCGCGGACGCATTCGCCGCCTTGCGCGGACGCCATGGCGCCTTGCGCGGACGCAATGGCCGCCTTGCAACCTCGCGCGGCCGATTGGGTCAAGAGCGCACGATCGACGCCGCAGCGCTCGCGGATGTCGTCGATTGAATTCTTTCGATGACAAGCACTTGGAGCGCGACCGTCGCGCGCGCCAGTGCGGCGCACGATTTGCTGATTGATCGCCGTGCTGTTACCCCACGGCACGGTTAGCGGGGCACACGCGCCGCTGACTCGCCCACTCCTCCGCCTGGATAGCCGCCCTCGAACTTGGCCCGAGGGTGGCTGTCCATATTTTTTTTTTCGCGGACGATCGCGGTCGAACCGCGACGCGCAGGTGAGCCGCATCGGGTCCGCCCGAAACGGCGAGGGGTGCCGCGGACAGCACCCCTAAAAAAGCACCCCTAAAAAACAGACAGGCCGCCGTCATCGGCAGCCTGCCACTCTGCGCGCGCACCGTCACCAGGCGGTACCACCTGTTGCGCGGTTCGCGTTCCTTGGTGACGAATGTCGAAAGCGACTTTGCATCACCTCGGACTCGGAACATTCCCCGCCGCCATTTCTACTCGGCCTCCGACTCGGCCCGCAAGAGGGAGTCGCGATGCGAAAAATTTTGGTCGCACCCCGTCAGACAACTCGACACTTGACAAGCGCGACGCGCGGCGAACAGTGTGTCGGGACGCGGACGGGAGTCTCGATCGGAATGCAACAGTGAACGCCGCACTCAAAGATGCAATTCCCATTCAAAGCACACGCCGCCGCCGCGGGCGCAAAATTTGTTTGTGGAGCGGCGCAGCCATCGGCGCGCTCACGCTCGTCGCGTTCCTGTGGCTGCGCGACATCGAGCCGCCCGATGATCGTCACGCGATCCCGAACTGGACGCTGCCGCTCGATCCGCAGAATCCGCTCGCGCAGTTTCAGAATTGGGTTGACGCGAACCCGCGTTTTCCGGAAGTTGCGGCGCGCGTCGAAAGCCTGCTCGCGACAAACTCGACGAGTTGGAAATGGCGTGAGGGGGACCGACTTGCCGACTCGACGACTCCGCCGGCTTCGCCGATTCACTACCTGAGAGCTATCAGCGTACTGCTTGCGGCCAGTGCAAAGGAGAAAGCCGCGGCCGGGCAACTCGACGAAGCATCGCGGGACGCGCTCGCCATCCTGCGACTCGGACGTGGGCTCTCTGCAGCAGAAGGAAATTGCATTCTGTGGCTGGTCTCGAACATGGTCGCCGCGGTCGGAACGAAGAGCCTGCTCGAAGTCGCGTCGCAGCCAGCAGCGACACTCGAGCAACTGGCCGCATGGCAAGCAGCGCTCACGACAAGTGAGCTTACCGCCGAGACCTGGGCCTTTGCACTCCGAGTGGAGTACTTGAGTTTCAAAAACTCGGTGTCGTCTTTAGACGGCTTTCTGTTCAAGCCAAACGCCACACTGAAAATGTACTTGGAACTCATGCCCCCGATGGTCACCAACCCCAACATTCCGTGGGCGTCGACGCGACAGATCTGCGAGCGCAACGAAGCGCGCTTGCACGTCGAAATCAACTCGCTCCTCGCCTTCTTGCGTGGCAATCTCATTGGCGAGCAACTCGTCAACGTGGCCAGCTTTTCTTCGAGCGGTTTGAGCCGGCGGTATTACCAACACACCGCGCGGCACCGGATTTCCGTTTGCCAACTCGCCCTGCGTCGCTACGAACTCACGCACGGTCGACTTCCGGATTCTCTCAACGATCTCGTGCCAGAATTCTTCGCCGAGGTGCCACTCGACAGTTTTTCGACCGCGCCGCTGCGGTGGAACGTCGGGACAAAAGTCATCTATTCCGTCGGAGAAGATGGGATCGATGCTGCCGGTGACGTGGACCTGAGAAATCCGTACAACGGCAAAGACCTTGGCGAACGCTATCGGTGGACCAAGTGAAGAGTCCAGTTTGGGTCGGTCGCAGCTCACGAATCGCGCGTTGCGCGGCGAGCTGATCTCGGCGTCCGTTTGCGCGCTGAGTTTTCCCCCGCCCCTCCAGGGCAGGGCCGTCCTCTGAAATCACCCGGGGTAGGCCGCAGGGCCGGCTAACGCCTGGCTGTAATCTTCTCCAACGTTCAGGTTGAGAGTGGTCATCGTGCAAGTCGGTGAGAGCACATATGCAGAAACCGGACACACTTGGCGCCGATCCGGAGATTCGTTGGCGGATTGTCCGGAGTTTTTGCGGATGACTGTGATCGGAGTGGACTGGGCGAGTATGCAGCGTGAGCGTTAGCCGCGTTGGATTCTGGCCTCGCCGACACTTCGACGAACCGTAAACGAAAGAGGGGCCCATGTGGCGGAAATGTCGACAGCATGAAGTTTGGACCGTGACGCTGATTTGCGTCGCACTGATGTCGAGCATCGTCGACGCGCAGCTCAACGATATTACGCAGACTCCGAATACTGAAAACGAGGGAATCAAGAAGTCGCTCGCCGGGCAAGTTGGCGCCGGCCAAGGGGATGTCCTGCTGCCCGACTCGTCGATCTTCATCATTCAACGCGATCCATTTCGCGCGATCTCGCGCGGCCGCCAGCTCTTTCAGCGCAAGTTTCAGTTCGAGCAAGGACTCGGCCCGCGCACCGACGATGGCGTCGGCGACATCGAGGCCGACGGTTCCTTGGGTGCAGGATTTGGGGACAGCTGCGCCGCTTGCCATGGCCGGCCCCGCGGCGCCGCCGGCTTCGGCGGTGATGTCTTCACGCGTCCCGACAGTCGCGACGCGCCGCACCTCTTCGGCCTCGGACTTCAAGAGATGCTCGCTGACGAGATCACGCAGGCGCTGCGCGCGATTCGCCAACAAGCGATCGCGGACGCCGCGGCGACTGGGGTCACGAAAACTCGCGCGTTGATCAGCAAGGGAATCAATTACGGGTCGATCACCGCGCATCCAGACGGCAGTGTCGACACTTCCGCGGTTCAAGGCGTCGATCACGACCTGCGCGTGCGCCCGTTCTTCGCCGAGGGCAAGACGATCTCGATTCGCGAGTTCGTCGTCGGCGCGTTCAACGCCGAGATGGGCCTCGAGTCGCCGGATCCGCTGCTCGCGGCCGCGACCGCGGGCGGCTCGATCGTGACGCCATCCGGCATGACCCTCGACGGCAGCCTCGACACCATCGAAGGCATCCCGGCGCAGAGCCCTGTGCACGACAACGACAACGATGGAGTCGTGAACGAGATCGATCCCGCGCTCGTCGACTTCGTGGAGTTTTACTTGCTCAATTACTTCAAACCAGCCACGTATCGGCAGGATCTCACGACGGTGCTCGGCCGGCTCAAGTTTCAGCAGTTCGGTTGCGCCACCTGTCACATTCCCAACCTGCTGATCGACAACGATCGGCGCGTCGCCGACGTCGAAACCGTCTACGATCCCGTAAATGGCGTGTTCAACAATTTGTTCGCGACCGCGATGCCGCTCTTCGTCGAAGAGAACGACTTTAGCGGCTTTCCAACGCTCAAGGCGCCAGCGGGCGGCTCGTTCCTCGTGCGAAACTTCTTTGCGGACCTCAAACGCCACGACCTCGGGCCAAAGTTCTGGGAGCGCAACTTCGATGGCACGCTGCAGAAGGAGTTCATGACTGAGCCGCTTTGGGGCGTTGGCACGACGGGCCCGTACGGTCACGACGGTCGCAGCGTCAACCTGCGAGAAGTCATCTTGCGACACGGCGGCGAGGCGCAATCAGCGCGCAACTCGTTCGCCAACGCGCCGAACTTCATACAAAACTGGGTCATCGAATTCTTGCAGAGCCTCGTGATCTTCGGGCCACCCGACACCGCGTCGAATTTGAGTCCGGGGAATCCCGCGACTCCGGACTACCCGCAGCGCGGTCACGGCAGCATCGATTTGACCCCGCTCTTCAACAATCCAAACGACAAAGAGTAATTTCCGGCGCGGCTGTCGCATGCGCGGCAGCCGCCACTCCGCGTCGGGAAAGGGAATACGCCCATGTTGATGCACGCGACGATCGGCGCGGCTCTGCTGCTCCTTGCCATCGCACTCGCTCTTGGCTTGCCCGCGAGTTCGCCGAGCCCGACTCGAGCGGAACGCGAACGCGCTGCCGCTGCGAGTCCGTCGCTCGACGCATCGTCGCCCGAGCGACCGACGCCGGTCACGCTCGACTCGCTCGCAGCGATTCGCGCCGCCGTCGACACCGCGTCGGCGAACGAGCTGGTCGAAGCTTTACTTCAGCGCGACGAGCCCGACGCGTTGAATTTGCGGGTCGAGATTTACCAGCGCCTTGCCGGGCGGGCGAACTGCGAGACCGAGCGTCGGCGACTGCTCGCGTCACTCGATCGACTGCGTCACATCGTGAGCGCCGTCGGCGATGATGGTATGCAGCCGGCCGACGACCCACACTGGGACTACGCCATCGATCGTGTTGCCGAGGTGGTGCGGCGCTCGGACGTAACCGCGCCGGCGCGCGACCTGCTCCTCACGAGCCCGTCGCACAAGGGTCAACGATTGCTGACAGCAGCTTTCACGCGGCTCGGCGCCGCCGGTCATCTTCGCGACGCGGATCGCATCGCCATGGCATCCGACTTCACCGATCTCTTGTTTCAAACGATTGACATCGCACTGCACATCGATCTCGAACATGGACTCGCCGTCCTCGGTGGCGACGCACTCGCGGTCGCCCTCACGTCGACGAGCGCTGGCGCAGAAGATCTGCAGGAGGCGCGCGAACGCGAGCGTGCCGCGCGCGAACTCGCGCCGCCGTCCGCGACCGGTCAGTGAAAATTCCGCGCTCGATCGTCGACTCTCGTTGACGACGCAGTGACATCGCGACTTGATTCGATCGCGGGAATCGCAACGCAACGACCCGAATGATCGACGACTCGACGCCTGAGCCGGATCTCACTGCGCTCGACGCGGCGCGCGCGGGAGACCGAACGCCGGTAGAGCGCACGCTCGGCGACTACCGCGAGACATGCTACTCCTTTTGCGAAGACTCAGCACGCGCCCGTCGTGTCGGTTGGTGCGAGTTGCCGCACTTCGCCGGCGCGCTCGTTGAAAACCTGATGGACTCGCGTCCAAAGCGGAGTGAGAATATGGCGCCAGCCCGGGCGGGCACGGCGCAGGGCGGTACCGACTGTCGAGAGTTGAGAGGAGGCCATCATGCGCGCGAGGATTTCGCAGTTTTGTGCGCTGGTGATGGCGCTTGAGGTAAGCAGCGACCTCGTCGGCCAAGATCCGAACTACGTCTTCACGGCGCTCGATGTGACGGCGACGACCTTGACCCGGGTGGAGATAGCCATCACGCTCACCAATACGGGCGGCGCTGTGCAGGGATTCTCTTTTGGGCTTGTTGCCGACACGCCACTCATCGACCCGATCGACGTGTTCTTCGGCGCGGCGCTTCAGAGCATGAACGGCGGTCTTGGCCCAGACTTCTTCGGCAACGGATTCGTTCCAGTTCCGGGCGGCATCATGGGTTTCTACTGCGGAACCGTATTCAGCTTCTTGGGCACGGAAACGCTAGGCCCTGGAGTGCACGATGTCGTGCACATGATCTACGACGTCGAGGCAACCGCCGCATCGAGCTATGAGATTTGTTTCGTTGATTACGTGGGTTCACCTCCCAGCGTGACCGCTGTGATCGTAGTCGGCGCCTCGATCATCCCAGTGACCGACTGCGCGACGGTGGAAGTCGAGCCGCCGGTCTTTCGGCGCGGCGACACTAACGCAAGCGGCGCGATCGACATCGCCGATCCCATTTACCTTCTCAGTTACTTGTTTGTCGGCGGACCATCCGTGTGCCTCGCGGCGACGGATGCCAATAGCGATAGCGCACTCGACCTGGCGGACGCCCTCTATCTGCTCCTCTACATCAACGGCATGGGACCGGTGCCGGCGTCTCCTTTTCCCGCGTGTGCGCCGGCGAGCAGTCCGTTCAGTTGTGTTCTCTCGCCCGCTTGCGGATAAGGGAGACACCACAGTGTCCAAACGCTACGACGCCATCGGCACCGGCCAGTCCGAGCCGCAGTTGGCCGCGCGGTTGGCAGACGAAGGCCGCAAGACCGTCATCCCATCGTCGACCGCGAGCCCGAAAGCGATTTCGTGCGTGTGCGTCGCCGGAGCTGGGCTCAACTCATTCCAAAGTGTGGATCGTCGATCCAGAACTCTGCGAGCGGTGGAGTGGAGAGATTAAAGTCATCGCTGCGCTCGCCTCGCCAGCGCAATACTCTGTCATGCGCGCAATTTTGGAAGCGCGTCATGAATGGCATCCGCCGTGGATGGCAACGCTTCGGCCCCACCCAAAAGCCGGGCGTTCAAGCTGCCGCCGCTCAGGAGCATCTCTTCGAGCGCGAACTCGACGTGCGCGGCGCTCAGAGTGAGCGCCGGTCCGCCGTTCGCCTCCAACGCGAACTGCGCCGAACGCCGCATGAGTTCTTTGATGAAGGCTGCGCTCACCCGGTCGGTTCGAGCGACGATGCGCTCGACCACCGGCGCAGGCACGCTCATGCCGCGTGCGTAGAGTCCCACGAGCGCTCGTCGCCCAGCATCGTCCGGCAAAGGAAACTCGATCGCTTGATCGATGCGGCCGGGACGACCGGCGAGCGCCGCCTCGATTTGGTCCGGACGATTCGTGGTCAGTATGAAGAGCACTTCCGCATCTTCGCGGAGCCCATCCATCTCATTGAGCAACTTGTTGAGAAGACTCTCTTCGCAGGCGCCGCGCATCTGAGTGCGGGCGCGCGCGATCAGGTCGACATCCTCGATCACGAGGATCGCAGGTTGGAGGAAGCGCGCCATCTGAAAGTACTGGTCGAGAAGAGCAACCTGCTCCGATGTCACGAGCAGAGTTGTATGGTCGCGAAGCTCGCTCGCCAAGTAGCGAATCGTGTGAGTTTTCCCCGTGCCCGGAGGCCCGTAGAGCAGCAGCCCCTTCTTAGCCGGCAACCCGCAAGCTCGAAGACCTGGGCGGTTGCGCAAGAAACCGTGCACGTTTCGCTCGAGGAGTGCGAGCGTCGGTGCGGGCAATATCACCTCATCGCGGCGCACGGGATGAAGTCGATGAAATTTGATCTCGCTGTGTAGCCCGCGATAGTCATCCGTCGCCTCGAATGACAACACCTTTCCGCGCAGCGTGCCGGCCCCGTGCACTCGTCTCTCCAGCTCCCGAAGAAACTCCTCGCAGAATCGCGCGGCGGCTTCGCCCGGCGGCACGAGCATTTCGACGTTGACGCCCTCGCGCGCCTCGAAGCGACCGGTCAGCGTGAGCAGCAGGGCAAACCGCAAGTCGCCGGCTTCTGCAAGCCACAAAGCGTGCTTGAGACACCGCGCCGGCGCCATATCTCCGATGTCGATCTCCTCGTAGTTGAGCGGCGCAATGAGTGTGGGGGGAAACTGGTTCGTCAAGATTGCCGTGAATGTGGGCGGGTTCATTTCCTGGAACTCGCTGAAGCCGCAGGGCTCCGCGGGATATTTCTCGCGCAGCATGGACTCGAGCGACGCTTGAAGATCGACGCGGCACGCGCGCGGAAACCGGCGTTTCGTCGCGACCAGGGTTTCGAGCGCCACCGGCTCGAAGTGTCGTGCAACTCGACGGCGAAGCGAGTGTCTATGCGTGCTTCGAAAGAAAAACATGCCGCCAGCTCCTGCTCGTTACGCGATCTTCACGCCTCCGAACTCTAACGACTCCGATGACACGCGACAAGACGCACGCGGCTCGAGCGCGCTGCCGTTGAATTGAGGCTCGTTTGCTTGTGGCTTAGACACGATGACCGGCGTCGCACTCGCGAATCATCCGATCGTCCACCATCGCGTAGAGGATGCTCTCGCGATTTACCGGCAACGGTTGCACGAGCGAATCGAGTAGGCCGGGTAGTCGATAAAGCGCCGCACAGCAGGCCGAGTGTGGCGTCATCTATGTGACGGACAACGTCGGCGACCTGAAGTCGCTGATACTTCGTGAGGTTCTCCCTTTGGTCAACCTACGAAGTGGGTCGCGTTGACCTCCCGACGTCCCTGCCGATCATCTGCGACGCGGAGCCGTGCCCGCTGCATCGGCGGCTTGGACAGCCATCTGGCGAATCCTTTCGAGAAGTGGGTCCGCAAGAGGGCGATTGAGTCGAGCCAGCTGTTCGTCGGGGGACAGCGTTTCGATCTCTGCCGCGACCTTGTCACGGAGCAATCTCATCAACTTGACCGCGTCGAACCGCTTCTCCCTAGTCATCGCCAAGCACCTCTCGGGGGGTTCGGATCTCCAGCAGCGGATAACCGAGCCTCAAGTTCACGGAGTTGTAGCCATGGATTCGCTCCAGATTCACGATGTGGCGGAAGTTCCAGCTCACTAGCACGTCGACGCGCGCGACCGTTGCGATCGCGATGTGTTGAGCGTCTGGACGCAACTTAGGAACGACGACACCCGTCGAAATGTAGGCGTCAGCCAGGTCGATGGCCTCCGTGCCCAGCTTCACCGCCTCGATGCTGGCAGCGGGGACACGAGCGAGATGTGCACGGACTTGCGCCGGCGCGGTGGAGAGTTCATCCAGCGTGACATCCGAGATGACCATCACGCGTTCTCCGCGCGCGAATGCCTCGATGAGGCGATTCGAGTGCGCTCGCCACTCCTCGTCCTCGCAGCCGCCGATCACGGATGTGTCTACGTATGTTCTTGCTCTCATGGAACAGATTCTACTCGGTCGAGCCTGCACAGAACGAGTCCCTTCGGGCGCGGCAAGGGAGCCTTGGCCTCAGAGACGACCGCATCCGTCGAACAACCAACGGTCGGGCTGCTCCCGACACCACGGTGACCACATACCCATGCAACCCGCTTGTCTCGCCTGACTCGCGAGCTGGTCTACGCCTTCGCCGAATTGCCGACTACATTTCACCAAACCTGTATATCGCCGCATCGGCCGTCGTGCTGGCGCGGAGGCTCGGCATGAGGCGCGCGAATTCGCGGCGTCGTTCGCGACCGGTCAGTGAATCCCGCCCTCGATCGTCGACTCTCGCTGACGACGCCCCCGTCGCGACTTGCCGCAAACCGAACCCGGAACACGGCTCACTGGCACGCGGCGTGCTTTCCTATATATATACGCGCACACGCATACGAAGCGCCTGGGTTGCACGCACGCGACGAGTATTTTGGGCTGCGAGCAGGGCAGGATTTACAAATCGACGAGCGAGTGATCCTCGATGCGGCG